>JAWKMN010000009.1:0-113071 GCA_041392165.1 Flavobacteriaceae bacterium | reverse complement strand
AAAAAAAAATCTGGACCATTCGCGCCTGGTTTCGGAAAAGACTACCGCCAACTACCAACAGGAATTTAGAAAGATTGCCATGGAACTGGCTATGGTAAACTGCCACGAAGAATGGGCGGAACTGTACAAGAAACTTATTTCATGGGAGTTGCGGCTTGAGGAAATAGAAGATTCCGGAATGTTCGAAATATTGGAGTCCCAAAAAACGGAGGCCAACCAACAGTTTGGAAAATTTGTGGAAAAAAATTATTCCGATTGGTTTACCGATAAAGATGGCCCCATCATGTCCCACACCCTATTTGGACAATTGGTACAACCAGAGTTGCGGGATGGCAAAACATTATTGGTGGTCATAGATAATTTGCGATATGATCAGTGGTCGGCTTTTGAAGATACCCTAAATTCCTTTTACAGAAAGCGAAAGGAAGTACCCTACTTCAGTATTTTGCCTACGGCCACCCAGTATGCAAGGAATGCCATTTTCTCTGGGCTTACGCCTTTAGACATGGAGAAAAAATATCCGCAATGGTGGAGAAACGACACCGAGGAAGGGGGCAAAAATCTTTTTGAAGCCCAGTTTCTGGAGGCACAGCTAAAACGTTTGGGACTGGACCTGAAGTGGGAATACCATAAAATAAACAGCCTAAAGCAAGGCAAGCAGCTGTCCCAAAATTTTAGGTCCCAAAAAGACAATGATCTTACTGTTCTAGTGTACAACTTTGTGGATATGCTCTCGCATTCCAAAACGGAAATGGATGTGGTCAAAGAATTGGCCGCCAATGACAAGGCCTACCGTTCCTTGACCCAGAGCTGGTTTAAAAACTCCCCTTTATTGGAAATTATACAACAGGCACAGGGATTGGGATTAAAATTGATCATTACTACAGACCACGGTACCATTAATGTAAAACAGCCTTCCAAGGTAATAGGTGACAAGGAAACAAGCCTCAACCTCCGCTACAAAACGGGACGCAGCCTTACGTATGAAGAAAAGGATGTATTGGAGGCAAAGGATCCAAAAAAAATTTTCCTGCCCAATATAAATGTTAGCAGTTCTTATATATTTGCCAAAAATGATCTGTTTTTTGCCTATCCCAACAATTATAACCATTATGTAGGTTATTACAGGAATACGTATCAACACGGCGGGGTTTCCATGGAGGAAATGATAATTCCATTTGTAGTTTTGGAACCTAGATGACGGTATTTTTCAAGGCCGAAATGAAACCTGCATTTTAATAAATGGGGAATAGGATTTAACTTGCGCATATTTTAATGTAATAATAATGACTATTTCCTATAACATTTCCCAAATTTCCGATGTGGCCCAACAATTGATTGCCAATATTCCTTCAAAATCACTCTGTTTTTACGGGGAGATGGGGGCCGGCAAAACTACATTGATAAAAGCCTTGGTAAAAGAATTGGGAGGTGGGGGCACAACAAGCAGTCCCACTTTTGGCATTGTAAACGAATATCATAAAGATAACGGGGAGCTGTTGGGGTACCATTTTGATTTTTACCGTTTGAACGATGAATACGAAGCCTTGGACCTCGGACTTGAAGACTACCTGGGCAGGGATACCTGGATTTTCATGGAATGGCCGGAAAAAATAAAAGGATTACTTCCTCCATCAAGAACCGACATAAAAATTGAAGTACTGGATGAAAAAACCAGGCAACTTTCCATTATATAATTACTGTTTTTGGTTTACCCTTATAGATCTACCAAAACCCAATACCGTTTACGAAAAATAGCAGGCCATCAAATATTTGGGGTTTGGGGACAAAATACATCAATTTCGGTAAAATGTATGATTTAATCGATGTAATACAGACCATGTGGTTTTTTTTTATATTTTTGTTCGACGTTGAACCCTTTATCGAACTTAAAATTTAAAACCATGAACATTAAAAACAAATCCCTAGGCTTTGCTTTGGCGGCATGCATTTCGCTAATGAGCTTCTCCTGTACCAATGGCAACACTGCTGAAGAAGATTCATTATACGAACAGAATATCGATATATTAAAAGTTAAGGTACCGGCGAACGGCATTGACATTTTAAAGGTGAAAGTGCCGAAGAACGGTTAACGCATAATTTACCAATTTAGATGGGCTTCTATATACTAGAAGCCCATTTTTTTTGTTATAATAGGGTAAAACAATTGCCCAATTGATCAAAATGTTTAAACCGTTCCGCAAACTCGACCAAAATAATAAAACTAAAAAGTCGAGAAGTCTTCTTATTGGAAGTATTGTAGCGGCTTTGGTTGCTTTGACCCCCTTACTGTTTTATTCGTATAAATTTTTCCCTTCCGGCAGTACATTGGACCTTTACTTTTACACCTATGAAAGCAAATATCAGTTAAGTATCATTACCGTGATGTGGCTGTTTATGGCCAAATTTGTACCTCTCCTGCTCTTAACACTGTGGTTCTTTACCTGTAAACATTGGTGGTACCACGTGTTATTGATCCCAATAGCCATGTACGTCTTTCAGGCCGTTTCCCTGATATATGAAGATCGGTTTATAGATGAGGTGGAAATATTTTGGTTGTTGCCCATTATGATGGTGGTGATACCCTTTGTTTATTTTATTCGTCTAAAGTTGTTCGACAAGCATGTTCTTGGTATTGACTTGGAAGCAATGGACAGGGAATTAAAGGCGTATAAGGACAAAGAGCTTAAAGAAAGGGAGCGTCTTCAAAAAGACGGGAAGGCAAAAGAAAAATTATTGTAATTTTGATGTTTGGATAGTATTCGATACGTATCGGTATATATCTGACAGATTTACAGCATATGAGCCAACATTCCTCACCGTTTAGCAAGCAGCAGTTGCTGCCCCAAGAAGAAACTTTGGAAATCCTAAGGCAAAAAGGGGAGCTTTTTATAGGGATCCCCAAGGAAAACCAATATCAGGAAAAGAGAATTTGCCTTACCCCGGATGCCGTAAATGCGATCACTGCCAACGGGCACAGGGTTTTAATTGAATCCGGAGCCGGTGACGGGGCCAATTATTCCGATGTGGAATATACCAATGCCGGGGGAGAAATAACAAGGGATACCAAAAAAGTTTTTGCCTGTCCCATAATCTTAAAGGTAGAGCCTGCCACTTTGCAGGAGATCCGTTTAATGAACCCTCAATCCACCATCATTTCGGCACTGCAGATCAAGACCCAGAGCAAGAAATATTTTGAGGAACTGGCCAAAAAGAGGATTACCGCCATTGCATTCGAATACATTAGGGACGACGACGGAAAATATCCGGCAGTACGCTCCCTAAGTGAAATAGCCGGAATATCCTCGGTATTGATCGCCTCCGAAATAATGGCCGCCACCAACAAGGGCAACGGGCTTATGTTTGGAAACATAAGTGGGGTCCCACCAGTGGAAGTGGTAATTATCGGTGCGGGCACTGTGGGTGAATTTGCCGCCAGATCGGCCATAGGCCTTGGTGCCAATGTAAAGGTCTTTGACAATTCCATTACCAAATTACGAAGTATCCAGACCAATTTAAGACAGACCGTTTATACTTCTACCATTCAGCCTAAAAATTTATTGAAGGCATTAAAACGCTGCGATGTGGCCATTGGGGCCACCAGGGGCAAAGACCGATCTCCCGTAGTGGTAACCACCACCATGATGGAGCAGATGAAAAAAGGGGCGGTAATTATAGATGTAAGTATCGATATGGGCGGGTGCTTCGAATCCAGTGAGGTTACTACCCATGATAAACCTATAAAGGTCAAAAACGGAGTACTGCATTATGGGGTACCCAATATTCCGTCAAGATATCCAAAAACGGCCTCCATTTCCATAAGTAATATTTTCACCCCCTATTTGCTAAAAATAGGGGAAGATGGTGGTTTTGAAAATGCCCTGCGATTTGATAAGGGACTGCGCAACGGCCTTTATCTGTACCATGGTATTCTGACCAACAAATCCGTTGGAGAATGGTTCGACCTCTCCTACAGCGATATTAATTTTCTTATTTTTTAATTTATGGCTTTTTTAAAGCGTTTGGGCTTCTTTCTTTTTGGTTTATCCATCGGGCTAATTTTTTTAACGATTTTTCTAAAGAAAAAATCGGAGGAAACGGGTACAGAATTCTGCTATTTCCCCAATTGCCGGACACTAAAAAATATCAGGGCAAAGCAAATTTCCTATTCCGATGCCATAGGGCAAATGATCCGTACAAAGGAATTGGACAGTACCGATGTAAACGGTTTTTTGTACAACGGGGACGTGGACTTTGACAAGAGCGAAACCCAGACGAATCCTTGTAAAACCTATTATATAAAAGGTGTAGTAAAGGGTAAAACGGCAATCTTAAAAGTGAGGAATTGTTCCGAAAAAGCCCTCATTGAGAGTATTGATTTTTAAATTTTTCTCCGCTTCCTTTCTTTTTTCAATAAAGTTAGTTCCCGACTGGTCTGACCGGCAACCGAGGTATTCTCTTCGGCCCGTCTTATAAGATAGGGCATTACGTCCTTGACCGGTCCAAAAGGCAGGTACTTGGCCACATTGTACCCCTCTTTTGCCAAATTGAAGGAAATATGGTCGCTCATGCCATAAAGTTGTCCGAACCAAATTCTAGGGTCGTTATGATCTATATTCTTTGCTGCCATATGCTCCATCAAACGGGAGCTACTGGCTTCATTATGGGTTCCCGCAAACAGGGACATGGTATCCAAATGGTCTACCATATAGGATACTACATTATCAAAATTTTCGTCGGTAAGCTGTTTTGACGCACAGATCGGGGATGGATACCCTTTTTCCCCTGCCCTATCGTTTTCTTTTTCCATATAGGCCCCACGGACTACCTTCATTCCAATATAGTAATTGTTCAATACAGCGTCCTTATGTAGTCTTTTTAGATAATCCAGTCGGTCCCATCTGTAGGTCTGCAGGGTGTTGAAGACAATGGGCTTTTTTTGATTGTACTTGCGCATCATTGTTTCTGCCAGCCCATCCGCTGCTCCCTGTATCCAGCTTTCTTCACCATCAATTAAAATAGATACTTCCAAGTCATGCGCTTTTTTGCAGACCTTGTCGTACCTATTCACGACCCGTTGCCATTCTTCCTCTTCCTCCTTGCTAAGGTGCCGTCCCTCCGTTATCTTTTGGTAAAGCATAAACCGTCCAAAACCGGTAGGCTTGAATACAATGAAGGGTATGGCCGCATTCTCCTTAACAAAATCAATGGTTTTCAAGGCTTTTTCATAACAGGAATCGAGCTGATTTTCCACCTCCTGCCCTTCTACTGAATAATCCAAGATAGTACTTACCCCTTTTCCGTACATTTTATCGGCTACCACCAAACACTCTTCCTCGTTTACCCCGCCGCAGAAATGATCAAAAACACTGGCCCTGATAAGTTTTTCTACGGGCAAGTGTGCTTTTAAGGCAAAGTTGGTCACAGCAGTGCCTATTTTAACCAGGGGCTCGTTTGCAATGAGCTTGAACAAAAAATATGCCCTTTCCAATTCTGAGTCGGTCTTAAGTGCAAAAGCGGTTGCCGTATCCTCAAAAATTTCCTTCATTCCTATGAATTTATTAAGGATTCAAATATAAGTACAGATTTTATATTCCTATCAGATAAAATAATGTTTATTTTGCCATAAATAAATCCATAATGAATTCTATTACGACACCCTCCTACGCTGTACATTTTAATGAAAAGGCCTATGTGGCCCTCAATAACCATTTGGCAAAATCCAATTACTCCAAAATATTTATTCTGGTAGATGAAAACACCCATAATTATTGTCTGCCTATTTTTATGTCCAAAATTGAAGGGGAATACGATTTTGAAATTGTAGAAATAGAAGAAGGCGAAATCAATAAAAATATAGGTACCTGTACGCAGGTTTGGGAAGTTTTGTCCGAATTGGATGCGGACAGAAAAAGTGCCATGATAAACCTTGGCGGTGGTGTAGTAACGGATCTTGGAGGCTTTGTAGCATCCTGTTTTAAAAGGGGGATAGATTTTATCAATGTACCCACCACCCTCTTATCCATGGTAGACGCTTCGGTTGGAGGAAAGACCGGTGTTGATCTTGGCCCCATAAAGAATCAGATAGGGGTTATCAATCAACCCCAAATAGTGGTGGTAGATACCGATTTCCTAAACACCTTGAACCCTAGACAATTGAACAGCGGCTACGCCGAAATGCTCAAACACGGCCTTATTGCCGATGCAGCCTATTGGGACACCCTAAAGGGTCTTTCAGGTTTTGATCATTTGGACGAATATATTTTGAAATCGGTGGCCATAAAAAATGGAGTGGTACAACAGGACCCCACCGAACAGCATCTAAGAAAAATCCTGAATTACGGACATACCCTGGGGCATGCCGTGGAATCGTATTTTTTGGAAAGTAAGGAACATGAATTGCTTTTGCATGGCGAGGCCATTGCCATAGGGATGATACTGGAAGGCTATCTTTCCCATAAATTGACAGGATTGGGCATGGGTGCCCTGGAAGACATCAAGGCAACCTTCTTAGGGAGGTACAAAAAAGTGAATTTTGAAAAAAGGGATATCGATACCATTCTCTCCTTATTGAAGTTTGATAAGAAAAATTCCCACGGCAATATCAATTTTGTACTGCTGAAAAGAATAGGCGAACCGGCCATAGATATAAAAGTAGCGCCCGATCTATTGGAACAGGCCTTTGCATACTACGCAGAATAAACGATACATATACTAATATTGTTGCTTTTGCAACTCTTTATGGAGTTGTCTTGTAAAATAATATAGTTTAGGTAGTATAAATAACCATCCCTATTTTTTTTAGGGAATAAACTACCCTATATGTTACGTAAACTTGTAGACTACAAAAAATTGAGCCATGAAGTGGCTGCGCGATTAATAGAAATGTATCCACATGGGTATGGCGATGAAGATATTATTATGTTCAAGGGCATCCATGGTGAAATCATTGAAGCTGTAGAGATAAAAACGGAGGATACGATATATCTCGTAAAGATCAGTAAAAGTTTGGCCAGTTTTATTTCAAATTTTGAGGAAAATATGGAAAAGGAACTGGAAGATCAACCAGAATCCGAAACATATGAACTGCCTTCGGAAGAGATGGAACTCGAATTTAACCAGGAAGAAGATGAATCCAATTTGGACTAGGCCTGTAGGTATTTGAAGGCCAAAATCTGCTGATGGTGTTTTAAATGACCACAGATTACAAATCCCAGCGTTCCCACAGTCCACTCAACATCACCGGCAATCCCGGAGCGGCCAAGATCTTCCTTGCCCAAATTAAGGAAAAGGGATATGGAAGCTTCCCTTACCGCATTAAATTCTTTGATAAGGCCATCCTTGTCCCTTGCACTGGCATTGGAATATTTAACGAATACCTCCTGATCAAAACCGGGCAAAGGCGTTTTATCGTTTCTAAGGAACCGCAGGGCCCTATATTGAAAAACGCGTTCGGCATCAATAATATGTAGAATAACCTCTGCTATGGTCCATTTACCTATTTTGTAGGTACTATGTAATTTTTTATCGGGAATATTCCTGACAAATTTTGCAAAATCAGTTTTGCCATGGACCAATGTGTCCATTAATTCACTATCGTCCAATACGGATAAATAAACTCCATAAAACTTATCGTACACCCCTTTGGGCAACATGGATCTATTCATTTTGTATAGAATAAGTTTCCTTGGGGAATAATACCCCCCTTGTTTTAATCCGAAGGCACTGCCTCCGGGCATCCAATCCGCCTTAGCTATACGGACGGGTTCAACCCTCCCCGGGAGCGGTCGGCACTGTCTTTTCCCACAATTCTGGGTGAGGTTAAATAAAAAATCCCGAACAAAAACTGCTCGGGACTTTATACTTTTTAATGATCTAATACATTTCGTTGAAGATCGTATGCATCAAACGTTTTTTGTCATTGATGCTCTCTTCCAAGGAAATCATGGTCTCCGTCCTATTGATACCATCAATATCATCTATCTTAAAAATAATGTTTTTTGCATGATTGGTGTCCTTTGCCCTTATTTTACAGAAGATATTAAATTTTCCCGTAGTAATGTGGGCCACTGTTACATTTGGAATTTGGTTTAATCGCTCCAAAACAAACTTGGTCTGATGTGTTTTTTCCAAAAATATACCAACATAGGCAATAAAGGCGTATCCAAGTTTAACATAATCCAATGTCAGTGATGATCCCTTGATTATCCCGGCTTCCTCCATCTTCTTAACGCGAACGTGAACGGTTCCCGCAGAAATCAGAAGTTTTTTTGCTATATCGGTAAACGGTGTTCTGGTATTGTCGATTAACATATCCAGAATTTGGTGGTCAATTTCGTCTAGTTTTACTTTACCCATTAGTGTTTATTTTATGCAAAAATAATAAAATATGAAATTAAATGTAATGAATCAATTGCTTTTTTATGAAAACCGTAACATTTTTAGGCTTTTTAAAAAAATATTCCATTGCAGACAAGTAGGTCAATCAGCTCCGGTTTGTTTTTTATTTCCATTAAATCTTTATAAAACAGGCAGTTATATGTTTTATGACCAAATTTCCCTTCCATATTTCCTATTTCTTCCAATTTCTCTTTAAATTGAACCTTGCCATTTACCAAAGTTTCCACGTATTGAATGGCAACACTGTTGTTTGATCCGTATTTGGATTCAGGGACAGGGATATTCTTCAGGACAACATCATAAAACAACTTGTTGTTATCCGGAATATCGAAATAGGAATCCCTTTTATAATGATGGATGGTCCCCTTTGAAATTACTTCAATGGCCTTGAGCATGGCGACAAAAATATACTTTCTCGTTTCCTCCCTTTCATAATCTCCGGGATAGTGGCCCGACTCAAACAAGATGGTAGGAGTATGCAGCATTTGAAATGTATCGCCTACACAATTACTGTTAAACCCGTCGTCATATCTTCCCACCTGACCGGGAATGAAATTTTGTAATTCTTGATTCATGGCTACAATTAACTGCATGCTTATCCCTCTGGTTTCGGATATGCTTCTTTCCGGATCATGGGCAGGTGCCAAAAAGGAAACCGTTGCAGGTTTAGGGGTATCCCCTACATTGAATATGGTACGTTGATCATGTAGGTTAAAACAATAATCGGGCTTAAAATCCTCGTATATTGTTCTTAACACTATGCTCTCGGGCTGGGTTCTTTCTTGGGCATCCCGGTTTAAATCCACCCCATTGGCATTTGTCCTAGTATAGGCTATGGCTCCGTCCGGATTTAATATTGGAACAATTTTAAGGGTACAGTTTTTTAAAATGGACCTTGATAGTTCCGAATCCGATTTTAAAAAATTTATTAAATCCAACACAGCTTTTGTTGTGGTGGATTCATTTCCGTGCATTTGGGACCACATCAAAATTTTTAAATCCCCTTTCCCAAGGACAATACTTTTTATAGCACGTCCTTCCACGGATAATCCTTCGGTTTGGATCCTAAAGTATTTGGCAGCAGCATCTAGAAATGGGTCAAGGTGCTTATCGGTAATGTATCGGCCATTTATCGTTACCTCCTTAATATCATTATAATATAACGGCATGTTCAAGTCTTTGGTTTTGTTCTGAGATTACAAAGGTAGCTTCAAAATAAATTACATTTGTAAATCAATATATTTACAATTGTAAACTTAATATTGACCACTGGTGGTTTTGTTTACAGGTACGAGCAAGACTGTTTACCGTGTAATTTACTTTGCTTATATTAATTTTTTATAACTTTGTAAATCAATTATTATTATGCTTTTATATAAAATAATACATTAATATAATGGAAGCATGCAACAGGTCTCCGTTCTTAAAAATGATTTAAAATGATTATTTTTGAAAATAAAAATTTACAATTGTGAATACTTCCGATTTTATAAACAGAATAGATCATATTTTGAAGTTCCATGATTTATCCGCTTCCGTGTTTGCGGATAGAATAGGTGTTCAACGGTCCAGTATTTCCCATCTTTTGGCGGGCCGAAACAAACCCAGTTTAGAATTCGTGCTTAAGATTGTTTCCTCTTTTCCCGATGTAGACCTGTATTGGTTGCTGTTTGGTGATGGCTCTTTCCCAAAGAAGACCGGGACACCCCCCAATATGGAAACCGGGGCAAAAATGGCACCTAAGAAAGAAACAACCGGTGATGCCATTCCAAAACCCCAGGCCATAGATAAAATTATCATTTTTTATTCCAACGGAAGCTTTAAGTCCTATTCTGAAATTGGGAGTTGAATTATTTACTTTTTTATACATGATTACAGCATCAAATTGCTTTATTTTGTAGCATGACTAGAACCTTGACTTTTGTGGGAGTGCTGCTCTTGTTGGCAGTATGCTCTTGTTATCAACCGGAACGCAATTGCTCTGATTTTAAAAATGGAAAATTCTCTTTTACCACAGAGATCGGAGGCGAGAAACTTACAACAACATTTGTTAGAAAAGATAGTATTGAATTGGATTATTTTCAAGGAAAGGTAGACACCTCTTCCATTAGATGGGTCAATGATTGTGAGTATATCGTAAAAAAACTTCGTCCCAAAAATATGGCCGAGGAGAAATCCATTCATATGAAGATTTTATCTACAGACGATAATTCGTATACATTTGAATACAATATCGTAGGCAGCGCCAATAAATCTGCGGGAACCGCAATTAAAGTACAATAACGATGTTTGAAATCCTTTCGAATCCGGATGCATGGGTAGCTTTGCTCACCTTAACCTTTTTGGAGATTGTCCTAGGAATAGACAATATTATATTTATCTCCATAATTGCCAACAAACTACCTCGGAAACTTCAGGCCAAAGCAACCAATATAGGGCTCCTCATGGCTATGGTACAAAGGATTATATTGTTGTTTGCCGTATCCTTTCTGATAGGGCTTAAAAATCCATTTTTCTACATAGAAGGTACATGGGTCCAAATGGGAGTTAGTGGACAGGCCCTGATCTTATTTTTTGGAGGATTGTTCCTATTGTACAAAAGCACCTCCGAAATTCACGAAAAAATAGAAATGCCCAAGCATGATGAGCATGAGGTCAGCGCCAAGGGAATTACAAGCTTGTCCAGTGCCATCGTGCAGATTATCTTGATCGACTTTATTTTTTCCATAGATTCCATCCTAACCGCGGTGGGGATGACCAATGGCATAGGCAACAAACCGGGAGATGCATTACTTCTTATGATTATCGCCGTTGTAGTTTCCATTATCATCATGATGGTCTTTGCCAATCCAATAAGACAATTCATCAGCGCCCATCCATCCATGCAGATCCTGGCACTTTCCTTTTTGATACTTATTGGATTTATGTTGATCATGGAAGCGGCGCACCTTAGTCACGCCAAATTTTTCGGCAATGAAGTAGGCGCCATTCCCAAAGGCTATTTGTATTTTGCCATTGCCTTCTCCCTGTTTGTGGAATTTCTCAATATTAGAATGCAAAAAAATAAGGAGAAGTCCCCTGAAATTAAGAAATAAGGAATCTTTTCCTAGAGCTTGTTTCCGCAGGGTCTACTTAAAAATATTATTTAGGTATTTATTCTTTATTGATTTAAAATCAATGATTTAACCTATGTTTTTTTTATTGCTTAAGCAGCTAAAACAATCATAACCAAGAGTGAATGAAATGATTGTCGTTTCAACAGAGCAAGTGGAAAACGAACAACCGGGAATCCCTTTATTGCAGGATTTCCCCTCCTACCTTGGCGTATTCAGAGTAGTTTAATTACTTGTATATCAAGTAATTAATTCCCTGTATATTAAGGTATAATAAAACCCCGAAAATGAGTATCCAGCTCGAAAAACGGGGTTTTTATCTTAATGTCTATGACCAAGATACGAAGAATCCACGATTTCCAGCATTGTTTTTCATTCTCTTCGCAAGAAGAGCAGTTCGATGTCTTTACGCCCGTTTTTTGGAAGGGGACCTGGGCAAGATCTATCTGGCCGTCCCCTGGGATGATCCGGTAGGGGCCTTTCGCCTGGCGAGGCCAAAAAGGCTCCTTCCGCCATTTTCTCCCCAAGGGCAAGCTGGCCCTGATGTTCCTGAAGAACTACTCTGGCCTTTCCGACCGCAAGCTCATCGAGCACCTGAACGGGAACCTGGACTGGCAGTTCTTTGCGGGATCTATCTGGGCACCGGACGGTTGTCCAATTTCAAGATGGTCGGCGAGGTCCGCTATGAACTGGCCGGAAAGCTGGACATGGATGGGGCGCAGGAGGCGTTCTATAGCTACTGGTCGCCCTATATCGGGGACAGTGGCTCAATCACCATGGACGCCCACCTGTTACGAGAGCCATCTGCGGTACCCTACCAACATCAAGCTGCTGTGGGAGGCGGTGGACTGGATCCATGACCTGTTGATGGGCCTTTGCAAAAAAACGGGCGAACCCTTGCCGCGCAGCAAGCACCTTGAAATGGAAAACGCTACGTGTCCTACAGCAAGATGCGCAGGAAGACCAAGAAGAAGAAAGGGCGCTGGACCCGGGCCTTTGCTCCTGTTATTGAGAAGTTGGGCCGCGAGGTGGACCGGCTGGAGGCGCGGCACACGGTAGCGATGGCCAAGGACCAATATCGCAGAAGGGCGACGCATTAAAAAGGTGCTGGCCCAACAGTACGCCTATTTCCACAAAGGAGAAAGGCCGAAGGACCGTATCGTGAGCATGGACCGCCCCTACATCAGGCCCATCGTGGGTGGGCAAGGAAACCAAGGCCGTGGAATTCGGGGCCAAGGTCAATAAGCTCCAAGTGGGCGGGATCAGCTTTATCGAGCACCTGAGCTTCGACGCCTTCCACGAGGGCAACCGTTTTATCGATACCATCTTTGCGCTCCAAAGGTCACCAAGACCAGGACCAAGCTGCCGGTGCCGATGCCATCTATGCTACCAACAATAACCGGAGGTTCGCCACCAAGTACGGTATCCGCACCGATTTCAAAAGAAAGGGCAGGGCCGGCAGGCACGAAAAGCAACGGGAGCGCTGGCCGGTGCCATTACCAAAGAACGGGCGAGCCGTCTGGAGGGCAGTTTTGGTGACAAGGAGCACTACCACCTTAAAAGGATAAGGGCGCGCACCAAGAAGACCGAGGTCCTGTGGATATTCTTCGGCATCCATACGGGCAACGCACTGAGATCGGCAGGCGCATGCCGGCCATGGGACTGGAAAAAGCGGCATAAGTGCAACGACATCCGAAAGCCCATGGAAAAGGTATGCCCGGACATCAAAAAAACCGTTGAAAAATCAGGAACGCAAATGGTTCCGGTACGGAAACATAAAAAATCCCGGGAATATCAATTGCCCGGGATATAATTATGTCAAGATTAGAACAAAAAATCGCCTTACTCCTGAATATGCCTACCTTGTTCCGGAATAACGCGGATATGCTGGCAGCCAAATTTATTAATTGGGTCGACTAAAAACCACTTCAGGATTGGAGGACTTATGTTTTTTAAACAATCGTTGTTGCTGTTTCACGGTAAGGGTACTTCCGTCCGGACTCCATCCGGGAGGGCCAAAAATATACATTAGGGCGTGCGATAATTTTTTCGATTTCTTAACATCGTTGTAGATATCCTTGAACTCATGGGTCAGGATAACTATAGGATTATGGGAGTTGGGCGCATGTATTACGCCGTATTTTACATCGATATCATCATCCAACTCTTTCCAGGTACCAAACATTTTGTCGAAAATATTCAAGAAACCACCATGATTTTTATCCAAATATTCAACATTTTGGGCGTGGTGTACTTGGTGCATGGTGTGGGTATTGAATATTTTTTCAATGAATCCCATCTTTGGGACATAAACGGAGTGCAATTGAAATTGCCATAAGGCCTCGATTCCCAGACACACAACAACCATTTCAGGAGGAAAACCAATAGCGGGAATCCACATGTAAAAAAGGGGCTTATATAAAATGGTGAACCAACCGTTACGAACGGCAGTCCCTAAATTAAAGTTGTCCGAGGAATGATGAACAATATGTGCGGCCCATAAAATACGTACTTCATGATTGGCCCTATGAAACCAATAATAGGTAAAATCGTCCGCTAATTGACAAAGAAGCCAAACGTACCAGGCATACCCAAAAGATTCATATCCGAGAATGTTGGTCCTGACCCCATTGGTAATTGGGTTGAACAGTTCATAGGTATATTCGAATATCACAATTGCAGATACGACCTTTATCAAGGGCGCAATTATGGCCGATCCAATACCCATGAATCCGCTTGCAGCCAAATCTTTCCAATTGTACAAATGATCGTCGCCATGTGTCTTGCTATAAGTAAGCTCCAATAAAATAAAGGCTATAAAACAAGGAACTCCATATACCAGGGGGTTGGTAAAATCCATAAAGAAATTTTAATTTTTGTAAATATATATTATTCCAAGAGGAATCTGCATCGAATTGCCCCAAATAACAATTAATAATTATATTTTAATGGGTTCAGGCATTTTCATTATCCCTTGCATCGTCTTAAAAAAGGGTTGTCTGTCCTTCACCATCTTCTCTTTCCAGCTTATTTTCTTTTCCCGATTCTTCGTTGGCCGCTTCCGTTTCAGGAGCGCCTGCCGTATGGTCTTTCCTAGTCCCTATGTTTTCCTCGTCTATCACCTCGATCTCGTTGGCATCATTTTTTACAGGCTCCTCAAAAGGAAGCGGATCTAAGGAGTTAATGTTTTTTACCTTCTCGGAAGTTAATTGATTACCTAAAGCTTTAATTCCTTTAATCGATATAAAATCTTCTATATCAATAATTTGATTAGGTTTAGCATCTTTGCCTCTTGGCTTTGAAAATTCAATTTCAACAACTGGGCGCCAATCGGTAGAAACGAGTTCCAAGAAGGATTTTGGATGTTCCGAAATAAACACTTCTTCCTTATTTTCGTTTTCTATCATAAAGCGCTTTACATAATAGCGATCTTTTTCCCCTTCATAATATAGGGCAGATAATGGCTTGTTGGGATTCCATTTCTCCAAAACCACCATATCTTCATCAAAATGGGTGGAAAGGTTGGGGATAAAGGTTTTTGCTACGCCTTTTTGGGTAACGACCAACAGCATGTCGTCTCCCTTAAATTCCCCAAGCAGTTCTCCGCGGCCATCTACGTTTAACCTTCTGACTATGTCGTCGAACCAAATTTTTCTGGGCTTAAGTGTGGAGACCCCTTTTTCTTTTAATTCGATACGTTTTACAGAGTATTTGGTGACAATATTTCCCTTTGAGGCCCTTCCCTTTATCAGTACATCGGCGAAATCCATATCCCATTTCAACTTCTTAATACTGCCCACCTGTCGCAAAAGGACGGTGACAACCTCAGCCTCCCCATTGGGATTGGCCGAAAAATAAAGGACTTCGGATTGAGGCTTGCCGTTGGTTAGGTCGTAAGGCTTGTCTCGGGTAACCCCTGTTACGTTAAATCGTTTAATGTAACTGGCTCCGCCCTTGCCGTCTTTGTAGATCATGTTGTAAATGGTCCGTTTGTCTTTCTTCTTAAATACGGCCACATGAATAATGTTCTTGCCAATAAATATTTTGGAGTCCACCTTGGCAATCATCATTTTACCTTCTTTGGTAAAAACAATAATGTCATCAATATCGCTACAATCGGTTACATATTCATCCCTTTTCAATGAGGTTCCCACAAAGCCTTCCTCACGGTTTACAAATAACTTTGTGTTTCTTATGACTACCTTGGTAGCTTCAATATCGTCAAAAATTCGGATTTCCGATTTTCGTTCCCGTCCCTTTCCGTATTTCTCCTTCAAGGACTTGAAATAATTGATTGCGAAATCGATTAGATAGGCCAAATGGTGCCTTACTTCTGCAATTTTTTCTTCAAGACTATCCAGATATTGCTGCGCCTTGTCCAAATCGAATCTAGAGATTCTTTTGATCCTGATTTCGGTCAGCCTAACAATATCGTCTTCGGTGACCTTTCTTCTTAAATGGGCCGTATGCGGAGCTAGACCTTTGTCGATCGCCGCAATAACGCCTTCCCAGGTCTCTTCTTCCTCTATGTCCCTATAAATTCTATTTTCTATAAAAATCCGTTCAAGGGAGGCAAAATGCCATTGCTCCTCCAGTTCGCCCAACTGTATTTCCAGTTCGGCCTTTAGGAGTTCTACGGTATAATCCGTAGAGCGTTTTAACATTTCGGTAACCCCAATAAAAAGCGGTTTGTTGTCCTCTATAATACAGCCTAATGGGGATATGGAAGATTCGCAGGAGGTAAAGGCGTACAGGGCATCAATAGTTTTGTCCGGGGACAGCCCAGGTGGCAGGTGCACCAAAATCTCCACTTCCGCGGCGGTATTGTCCTCGATCTTTTTGATTTTTATCTTTCCCTTTTCGTTGGCTTTTAGGATAGAATCTATTAAAGAAGAAGTATTGGTTCCGTACGGTATCTCCTTAATTATCAGTGTATTTTTATCCAACTGATGTATTTTGGCCCTAACCCTTATTTTTCCTCCCCTACAACCGTCGTTATAATTGCTTACATCTATGATACCGGAAGTAGGAAAGTCCGGGTAAATGGTGAATTTTTGCCCTTTAAGATGTTTTATGGAAGCTTCTATAAGTTCAACAAAATTGTGTGGCAGCACCTTGGTGGAGAGTCCTACCGCTATACCTTCCGCACCTTGTGCCAGTAAGAGGGGAAATTTGACCGGAAGGTTTACAGGTTCTTTTTTTCGTCCATCATAGGAGAGCTGCCATTCCGTAATTTTAGGGCTATACACAACTTCCAATGCAAACTTTGTTAATCGGGCCTCAATATAACGGGATGCCGCGGCACTATCTCCGGTCAATATGTTTCCCCAGTTACCCTGGGTATCTATCAGCAGGTCTTTTTGGCCAATTTGCACCATGGCGTCCGCTATACTCGCATCACCATGGGGATGGTACTGCATGGTATGTCCCACAACATTGGCCACTTTGTTGTACCGACCATCGTCCAATTCCTTTAACGCATGCATTATCCGTCGTTGAACAGGTTTAAATCCGTCCTCTATGGCAGGTACTGCGCGCTCTAAAATGACATAGGAGGCGTAATCCAAAAACCAGTCTTTGTACATCCCCGTAACCTTGGTAAGGGTATCCTGGGTTTCGTCTTGATTTTCTTTTGGTACTTCGTTCAATTCTTCATTCTCTTCCATAAAGAAAGATTCGTATTAGTTTGGCCTGCTTACGGGCGGGCTGGTTTATATTTGGTTTTCCTCTACCAGATCTACCTCTACTTTAAGGTTATCTATTATAAATTCCTGGCGGTCCGGGGTGTTTTTGCCCATATAAAATTCCAATAGGTTTTCTATGGACATGGCCTTATCCAGCATTACCGGTTCCAATCTAATGTCCTCGCCGATAAAATGTTGAAATTCATCAGGAGAGATTTCGCCCAATCCCTTAAATCGGGTTATTTCCGGTTTTCCCGTCAATTTTTCAATGGCCTGTAATTTTTCCTCCTGGCTGTAACAGTAAATGGTTTCCTTTTTGTTGCGTACCCTGAACAGTGGCGTCTGAAGTATATATAGGTGATTTTCTTTTATTAGTTCAGGGAAAAATTGCAGGAAAAAAGTGATCAATAAAAGTCGAATGTGCATCCCGTCAACATCTGCATCGGTAGCGATCACTATTTTGTTGTACCTTAAATCCTCCATGGATTCCTCAATGTTCAATGCCGCCTGCAAAAGGTTGAACTCCTCATTTTCATACACTATTTTTTTGGACATACCATAGGAGTTCAAAGGTTTTCCCCTTAGGCTGAATACGGCCTGGGTGTTTACATCCCTTGATTTGGTTATGGAACCCGAAGCAGAATCCCCCTCCGTAATGAACAGGGTACTTTCTAGGCAACGATCGTTTTTGGAATCAGCCAAATGCACCCTGCAGTCCCTTAGTTTCTTATTATGGAGACTGGCCTTCTTAGCCCTGTCCTTTGCCAATTTCCTGATTCCGGAGAGTTCCTTTCGCTCCCGCTCTGCCTGCATAATCTTCCTCTGAAGCATTTCTGCGGTATCCGGATTCTTGTGCAAATAATTATTGAGCTGGGTACCCACAAAATCGTTTATATAGGCCCTCACCGTTGGAAGGTCGCCACCCATATCCGTAGATCCCAATTTGGTCTTGGTCTGACTCTCAAAAACAGGTTCCATTACCTTGATGGCTATGGCGGAAACAATAGATTTTCGCACATCCGACGGGTCATAATTTTTGCCGTAGAACTCCCTGATGGTCTTTACTATGGCTTCCCGAAATGCCGTTTGATGTGTTCCTCCCTGGGTGGTATTTTGACCATTGACAAAGGAATGGTATTCTTCGCTGTATTGTGTTTTGCTATGGGTCAGGGCAATTTCGATATCGTTACCCTTTAGATGTATTATAGGGTAAGTCATGTCCTCAATATTGTTATTGTCCTCCAATAGATCCTTCAGTCCGTTTTCGGAATGGAATTTCTCACCGTTATAAATAATGGTAAGCCCCGGATTGAGGTATACATAGTTTTTGAGCATGCGTTCCACATACTCGTTCCTGTATTTGTATTTTTTAAAGATAATTTCGTCCGGAGTAAAGGACACTTTGGTTCCTTTTCGTTTTGAGGTATCTTCCGGGCCTACTTCCGCCACTAGGTTTCCCTGCTCAAATTCCGCAGTTTTAAGCATATTGTCCCTGGAGGACTCCACTTTAAAAAAACTGGATAGTGCATTTACCGCCTTGGTACCGACCCCGTTAAGGCCGACCGATTTTTTAAAGGCCCTGGAGTCGTACTTACCACCGGTATTCATTTTGGATACCACGTCCACCACCTTCCCCAAAGGTATTCCGCGGCCGTAATCCCTCACATGTACCACATTGTCCTTGATAACGATATCTATGGTCTTGCCGGCACCCATTACAAACTCATCTATACAGTTGTCTATAACCTCCTTTAGAAGTATATAGATGCCATCATCGGCAGAAGATCCATCCCCCAATTTACCAATATACATCCCGGGACGCATCCGGATATGTTCTTTCCAGTCTAATGAGCGAATGTTGTCTTCTGTGTATTGGGCGTTATCTAACATGGTCCAGGGCTTTATCCAAAGTGTTGCTAATATAGCAAGTGTTATAAAAAGATGAAACCCCTAGGCGTTAAAGTAATTAACAAAGGGAATCAACGATTTGTTGATAGTAAGGGGTTTATAATATGCTAAATCCCTTAGGGGAAGAAACATAACAAGGACAAAAATATAAAAATTTATGATTCCTTGGGCCCGGACAAGATCATGCCCCAACCGCTACGCTGTAAGAACCAAGATACAGGACCAACTATTCCCAAGACCATACACAAGACAGAGCCCCATCCGAACGGACGGGCTTCGGGGAATTATTTGGATAAATATTTTTGTTTCCGTTCTATTGGGCCTCCTTCTTGAATATATTGGGCCCTATCTATTCCGGACTTGCACTATACGTTGAACCTAAAATGCATTACATCCCCGTCTTTCACAATATATTCTTTTCCTTCCACCCGCATTTTTCCAGCTTCTTTAACCTTGGCCTCACTGCCATAGGAAACAAAATCATTGTAGGCGATCACTTCGGCACGAATAAAGCCCTTTTCAAAATCGGTGTGTATTACCCCTGCGGCCTGCGGTGCCGTTGCACCCACTGGAATGGTCCATGCCCGTACTTCCTTTACCCCGGCCGTAAAATAGGTCTCCAGGTCCAATAACTTATAGGCACCCCTGATCAATTTGGCGGAACCCGGTTCTGTCAGCCCCAAATCTTCCAAAAACATTTGTCGTTCTTCATAGCTCTCCAATTCGGTAATATCGGCTTCGGTACCTACGGCCAAAAAGATCACCTCTGCATTTTCATTGGCAACGGCGGCCCTAACCTGTTCCACGTACGCATTGCCCGTAGTAGCGGCATCTTCATCCACATTGCAGACATACATTACGGGCTTGTCCGTAATGAATTGTAAGGGCTTTACATATTCTGCCCGATCTTCCCTGCCTATATCCAGGGCACGCACAGAGGCTCCCGTTTCAAGACCCTGTTTGATCTTCAAGAGAACGGCTTCCTCTTTTTGGGCTTCCTTATTTCCGGTCTTGGCAGCCCGCTTTACTTTTTCAAGCTTTTTATCCACGGTCTCCAAATCCTTTAACTGAAGTTCAATATCTATAGTTTCCTTGTCCCTGACCGGATTTACGGAACCATCTACGTGTACAATATTTTCATTGTCAAAACAACGCAGCACATGTAAAATTGCATCGGTCTCGCGAATATTGCCCAAAAACTGGTTGCCGAGACCCTCTCCCTTGCTGGCCCCCTTTACCAATCCCGCAATATCCACAATTTCCACAGTGGCAGGCTGTACTCTTTCCGGATTTACCAGCTCCTCCAATTTTTGCAAGCGAATATCGGGAACGTTCACCACTCCTATATTTGGTTCAATGGTACAAAAAGGGAAATTGGCACTCTGTGCCTTTGCGTTGGACAAACAATTAAAAAGAGTGGACTTTCCTACATTTGGCAATCCTACAATACCTGCTTTCATGGTCAAGATCTATATTAAAAGGGAAACATACATCAAAGCTGTTTCCCGGCTTTTTTTAAACAGCCGCAAAGATACTATTTATGTGCGTTCATAAACACATAATGCCATCTTAATTATGTAAAAATAAAATACCGAAATGATGCGTTAGAACAGTTGGCGTTGAAACAAACGAATTATTGCTATATTAGTGGGTTCCTATACCCTCGGAGGGATGAATCCACATTGTTTTAAAGTATCGGTCCAATAGCGTATTCGGGCTATAGCGACCAAATACACCCATGGAAGTTTTTAGTGTAAGGAACACCCAAATACGAACATGTACCGACTGGACATGTAAAAGGACTGCAACTCAATTGACAGGCCTTTAATGAAGAACCGGGGCTACTATAAATAGTGGGCGGACATAAATAATCTTCTATTGGTTTTATAGCCGTATGTCTGCCAAATCTTATACACGACCTATTCAGGATGCATAAAACGTTGTTTTCCTAGAAGTTCTTCTTCGGATTCAACGTGATTATCATCGGGCACACAGCAATCTACCGGACAAACTGCCGCGCACTGTGGCTCATCATGGAAACCTTTACATTCCGTACACTTATCCGGGACAATAAAATATATTTCATCGCTTACCGGCTCCTGGGATTCGTCCGCATTAACGGCCTTCCCATTGGGCAGTACAACATCCCCTTTTAAAAGTGTTCCGTCACTGTAGCGCCAATCGTCCGCACCTTCATAAATTGCAGTGTTAGGGCATTCTGGCTCACAAGCTCCACAATTTATGCACTCATCTGTTATTATAATTGCCATATTTTATATTTCTTTTGTGCTGATTTAATTTCAGTATCAATACTTTTGTACAAAGGTAAAGCCTAATAAAATCTTTTACAAATATAATGACCGACCTTAGACTTAGATTTAATGCTTTTGTTAAACTTGGTAGTTTTTTTAAAGAATATTGCAAATATGCAAAAAACAAAAACCAAATAGATGGCAATAGCCATGCATGGTTTATAAAACTCGATGAAATACTGGTTGTGGCCGAACATCATAACGGATGGTTTACTCCGGATAATGTTCTATATAGCTTGGAGAACTGGGCGCAATTACTAAGTCCGGCACCACTGGAAAGTTGGCTTTCTGCCTATGATATGGAAAAGAACCGGACAAAGACCGTGGCCTTGATCATGGCGGGAAATATCCCTTTGGTGGGTTTTCATGACTTTCTAAGTACTTTGATAACAGGAAACAGAGCTTTGGTAAAACTCTCTTCCAACGACAAGGTTTTATTGCCGTTTATTGCCCAATATTTAACGGAAATGGAGCCTGCCCTAAAAGATTATATTTTTTTCTCAGACGGCAAACTGGAAAATTTTGATGCCGTTATTGCCACGGGAAGCGACAATACATCTCGTTATTTTGAACATTATTTTGAAAAAAAACACCATATCATTAGGAGAAACAGGAATTCGGTAGCCGTTCTTAGCGGTAGTGAAACTGCTGATGAGTTGACCGCTCTGGGCGAAGATATTTTTAGATATTACGGCTTGGGCTGTAGAAGTGTTTCCAAATTGTTTGTGCCAAAAGATTATAATTTCGACCCTCTTTTTAAGGCCCTCTATCCGTTCAATGCCATTATTGATCAAAAAAAGTACGCCAATAATTATGACTACAACAAAGCGGTATACCTAATGAGCCTATATAAAATATTGGAAAATGGTTTCCTCATGTTAAAAGAGGATGAAAATTATGCCTCGCCCATTGCCACTGTTTTTTATGAGTTTTACAATTCCCCTGAGGAACTGGAAATTAGGCTGTCTCACGAAAAGCATAAAATTCAATGTGTGGTTAGCCAAGGGTTTATGGCCGGGGAGGTGCCGTTTGGACAGACCCAAAAACCATCTTTGACGGATTATGCAGATAATATTGATACTGTTCATTTTTTGTTGAAAATATAATGCAATAATTTAGGGCTACCCCACCCTACTTCCTAAAATATTTATGACCTTTAACCTTTGAAATAAGCATACAGGATTTGAAAATAAACTGATAACTGCGGCATTAAAGACAAGTGATAAAATAATTAAGCTCCTTGTTACTTTTTAGTGGCCGCCCTTTCGGAAATGGAATACAAACTTTGAACAACCCTAATAAACAATAAATGAAACATCCATGACTAAAGATTTTGTCACATGGCGAAATAATTATTTGGATGTTACATATGACAATTGAAAAACAATAAATATAAACACATGAAAAAACATAATTTTAGTGCCGGCCCTTGTATCCTGCCACAGGAAGTAATAATAAAAGCTTCCGAGGCCGTGTTGGATTTTAATGGATCCGGACTTTCCCTGATTGAAATTTCACATAGAAGCAAGGATTTTGTCGCAGTAATGGACAAGGCCAGGTCTTTGGCCCTGGAACTCTTGGATCTGGAAGGCAAAGGCTATCAGGCTTTATTCCTGCAAGGAGGTGCAAGCATGGAGTTTTTAATGGTGGCCTATAACCTATTGGAAAAAAAAGCGGGGTATCTCAATACAGGTACTTGGGCCGATAAAGCGTTGAAGGAAGCCAAACTTTTTGGCGAAGTCATTGAGGTGGGGTCGTCCAAAGACGATAATTTTAGTTATATCCCAAAGGGCTACAATATTCCCAACGATCTGGATTACCTGCACCTTACCTCCAACAATACCATATTTGGAACACAAATAAAGAAATTTCCAAAAACGGAAGCTACTTTGGTATGTGATATGAGTTCCGATATATTCTCCAGACAATTGGATTTTTCGCAATTTGATCTTATATATGCCGGTGCCCAAAAAAATATGGGTCCTGCAGGCACTACCTTGGTAGTGGTAAAAGAGGAAATCTTGGGAAAGGTAAGTCGGAAAATCCCATCAATGCTAGATTACAAGGTTCATATAGATAAGGAAAGTATGTTCAATACCCCGGCAGTTTTTCCTGTTTATGTTTCCATGCTTACGTTGGAATGGCTTCAAAATTTAGGCGGTATTGCCGCCATTGAAGAAATAAATGAAAAGAAGGCCCAGTTATTGTATTCGGAGATAGATCTGAACCCCTTATTCAACGGTTATGCCCATAAAGAGGACCGTTCCAATATGAACGCCACTTTCACCCTAGCGGAGGAAAAGTTAAAGGATGTTTTTGATGGTATGTGCCGGGAAGCTGGAATAAATGGCATAAACGGACATCGTTCCGTTGGAGGATATAGGGCTTCCATGTACAACGCCCTTTCTTTGGAGAGCGTGGGCATCTTGGTAGACGTCATGAGCGAATTGGAGCGAAAAGCCTAAACATAGCACTTTAAGGACTTATACATACTTTAAAAGCACCAGGTCCTTTTGGAAAGTGGTGAAAATTTAATAAATATGGCTACAAATGGTCCAAATGGATCGGTTTGGAGGCATTAATAATTTAAAAACATAATACCCCATATACAACATGAAAGTTTTAGCAAACGACGGCATATCAAAAAGTGGCAAACAGACTTTGGAAAATGCCGGTTTTGAAATTCTGGCAGTGAATGTGGCACAGGAACAGCTTGTATCTTACATTAACCAAAATAGGGTTTCAGTGTTATTGGTAAGAAGCTCCACTAAAGTTTTTAAGGATGTAATTGATGGTTGCCCCGATTTGAAGATCATAGGCCGAGGTGGCGTGGGCATGGACAACATAGATGTGGATTATGCCAAATCCAAGGGCATTCATATCATCAATACCCCGGAAGCCTCTTCCTCCTCGGTGGCCGAGTTGGTTTTTGCCCATTTGTTCAGTGGGGTAAGATTTTTGCACGACGCCAATAGGAATATGCCCCTGGAAGGCGACAGCAATTTTAAGAAACTTAAAAATGCCTATGCCAAAGGAGTTGAGTTAAGGGGCAAGACTTTAGGGATTATAGGTTTTGGGAGAATTGGGGTAGCCACCGCCAGAATAGCTTTGGGGATTGGTATGAAAGTTATTTTTACCGACCCTTTCTTGGATGGGGCCACTGTGACCGTTCCGTTTTTTGACAACCGATCCATTGCTTTTGAACTAACGGGCACCCCTTTGGAAAACTTGTTGAAAACTGCTGATTTTATTAGCCTACATGTACCTGCCCAAAAATCCTATATAATTGGAAAACGGGAATTTGATATGATGAAGGAAGGCGTTGGCATAGTAAATGCCGCCCGTGGGGGAATATTGGATGAGGTAGCCCTTGTGGATGCCCTGGAAAGTGGAAAAGTTGCCTTTGCCGGACTGGATGTGTACGAGTCCGAACCTATCCCGGAATTACGTATTTTAATGCATCCTGATATTTCCCTTAGTCCACATATTGGTGCTGCAACAACAGAGGCCCAGGATCGGATCGGAATGGAACTGGCCTCACAGATCATTGAACTATACAAATAAGGGAAGGGCAGGTGCAACCAATGTGTCCTCCTGCGTTACCATAAGGAAGTATTGTTATTGAATTCAAATCTCGCCCTATAATCAGGATGGGTAGGACCGGAGAAAATTATCACGAACAAACCCCTTAACAATTAAATATCAATTCAACTTACCATAATACGTTATTAAGGGACCAACATTAGGTTACCTGAAACAAAATATTGTAATCATTAAGGACGTAAAAACTATTTGGTCGTTAAATGCAAAAAACCGCCCATAAAAATGGACGGTTTTTTGTTTCTTAGAAATAGGTATAGCTCCTTACTAATGTAGTGCAACACCTTTTTATTGGAGCCTACACTATGGCAACCAATTCCAGTTCAAAAGTAAGGTCCTGACCTGCCAAAACATGATTGGCATCGATCACAATACTTTCTTCCTTTACATCTGTGATCCGTAATTGATTCTCCGTTCCGTCCGGATTCTTCGCCATCAACATCATGCCGATTTCCGGTTTTATATCTTCAGGAAGTTCCGACCTATTAATTTCGTAAAACAGTTCCTCCATTATATCACCATAAGCTTCCTCCTTGGAAACGTTTATCGTTTTCTTTTCATTGACCTCCATATTCACCAATTCCTTTTCAAAACCTGGAATAAGTTGCCCTTGGCTCAAAGTAACTTCAATAGGATCCCTTTCCAAAGAACTGTCAAAAATTTGTCCATTATTCAATTTTCCTGTGTAATGTACTTTTACAGTATCATTTTCCTTAACTCTACCCATAAAATTCAGTATCTCTAATTTTTAAACTGTTTGTTAGGGTACAAACCTAAAGGATATAGATTTTCTAAAAGAATAAATTGCCCTATATCTATTATATTTTGGAATATCTTAACACTTTATCCAATACATGTGCCATTTCCAACCATAAATTGGCCATATTTTATTCCAAAATAGCCTGATAGACCAAAGTTCTCAACTTGGGATGATCATCAATTCCATTGGTAGGTATGAGTTGTTTAAAGTAAACCACAACAAGCTCTTCTACAGGGTCCGCCCAATAGGTAGACCCGTATGCGCCGCCCCATTCAAAGGTACCTACAGAACCCGGAATTCCCCTTTCACCTACATCTTTTGTTATGGAAAATCCTAGGCCAAAGCCCGAGCCACTTCGACTACCATAAGGTATATTCCTCACATCAACATGATCTGCAGTCATTAGCGCCACGGTTTTGGGGGACAATATCCTATTGCCGTTAAATTCACCTCCATTCAGCATCATTTGTAAAAATTTAGCATAATCCATTGCGGTGGAAAGAAGTCCGGCACCTCCTGAGAAACTTTTACGGGGACCTTTCACGTAATGGCCCTGGCCAACACCCAAACCGGGATCGGGGGACCTTTCCAATGGTTTGCCTTCATTGGCCATATAGGAAGTGGCCAACCTATCCGCTTTATTTTTGGGCAAATAAAAATAGGTATCCACCATACCTATGGGCTCCAGAATTCTTTCCCTAATAAATTCATCCAAAGTTTTACCCGAGGCCTTTTCAACGATCACACCCAAAATATCCGTATTGTAGCCATAGACAAACCGCTCGCCGGGTTGGGCATCCATTGGCAATTTGGCCATACGGGCAATGGTTTCCGCAATGGGTTCGTTCCTGTCCGCAAAATACCAGTTCTGTATCCCCGCTTCCTCCCATTCCTTCTTTGCCGGACCATGTCCATAACCTATACCGGCAGTATGGGTCAACAAATCCCGGATAGTAATGGAACGATTGGCCTTAACCACATCGTAGCCCCCATCTTCACGTACTTTGGCTACTGTGGTTTCCTTCCATTCCGGCAAATATTTCCCTACAGGGTCTGCAATCAATAATTTTCCTTCTTCCTGCAAGATCATAACTGCAACACTTACAATGGCCTTTGTTTGTGAAGCAATCCTGAATATGGCATCAGTGGACATCTTTTCCCCTGCCTCCATATCGCTCTCCCCAAACGCCTTGTGATAGATAATTTTGCCCTTTCTGGCAACAAGTGCAACATTACCGGACATCCTACCGTCTTTCACATACTGCTCCAACGTAGTGGAAAGTCGTTCCAACCTTTCAGTGGACATTCCCACCTCCTCGGGCAGTGCAGTGGATAAATTTTGGGCTTGTGAATAGGATAGCAATAATAGACATCCCAACAATAATACTTGACTTTTAATAAATTTTACCATGTTTTTTTAATACTTTGATTAGTTGTACTTTTAAAAAATCCGAAAAGTTATTGCTTTTTTTGATTATAAAAAACAATATCCCGTTTTCGAGCAGGATTTTATCCTTAGGGTAACATTTCACTAAGAAACAGAACCATCACGCATCGCCCCACTAAGATATTATGCCATGAAATTACACACTTATCTACAAAGGCAAGGCTTTACAATAAAATCAATGGAGTAATTAGGAGAGCTTATTATAGTGCAAAAAAAATAGTACATACATCCAATACTATATTGAATGAATATGCACTATCCTTTATATTATAGCCCAAGTCCAATTATGGAAACTGGTCTGACACTAGATTTTCCTTACACGTACAGCATTCATGCCTTTCATGCCCTTCTCCAGTTCAAAGGAAACCTTATCATTTTCTGTAATCTCATCTATTAGGCCACTAACGTGTGTAAAATATTTCTCCTGATTCTCCGTATCGATTATAAATCCAAACCCTTTGGAAGTATCAAAAAATGATACTTTCCCATTTCTAACCGGGTCGAATTCCTCAATATCGATATCGTCCCTTTTAGGAACCCCTATTTCTATGGTAGAGGCATCTATAATAATTTTTTTGGAGGGATCTGGCGGCGTATCCGTTAAATTTCCGTCGTGATCAACGTAGGCAAATTGAATGCCCGGTCCGTTTTCCTTCGACTCCAATTTGCGGGCCTCCTTTTTCTTTTGTTTCTCCTCGCGCTTTTTTAAACGCTTCTTTTCCTTTTCACTTTTACTATACGTTTGTTGCGATTTGGCCATTGTTTTTTTAAAGTTTATAAATTGTATTTCTCGGTCGAGCAGCGGTTGAAATACTAAACGAGTGTTTGAAAAAGAAAAAATGAATCTAATTTAATCTACCCAAGAATTTAGTAGCAATGCGAATTACAGGTCAATGCGCAACTCTTTAAACTTTAACAAATATAAGGCTTGTATTTCAAATAATTTCATTTCCTCCCCCAATTTTATTATGAAGGAATAAAATTGGGGCATGCCACTTATAGAGTGGCTTGTCCTAATGGCCAACCTTAAATTATTTGTTGTACTCGTTATCCGATGTTAGTTAAGGTATGAATGTTAAATATTGCTTAAAATGGTACTATTTTATACATAGTACTGTAACAATAATATCCAACGGTCGTCTTCTAGTAGTACATCAATTAATAATAACAATAATATGGAAACCGTAAACAAACATCTGGTAAAGCAAACATTGGCATCTTCAAAAAGAAGCATTTGGAATAGCAAAAGAAGGTACAACTAATAAGTAACAATAGAAAAATAGTGCAATTTAAACATCAATTAAAAAATAAGATCATGGAAACAGTCAACAAACATTTCGTAAAGCAGACCATTGAAAGCTCCAAAAGCAATATTTGGAACAATAAAAGGCGTTTCAGGTAATTCCCACATAAAATTTCTTTAGCCAACGCTGAGGAAAATTAACCAAAAATATTGAAACTATTAATTTAATAGAAACATATAAGGTATTTAACTTCAATAAAGTATTGAAAAATAAAAAAACACAATATCATGAAATCTTACATTCATAAATTACAATCGGAATCATCAGATTTTCAGTTGACCGGGGAAAGTATTTTCCTGGTAAATTTTAAAAGCATCAAGAAAAATCGTTGGGCGGAGCGCAGAATATTTTTAAATTAACTATATATTCTTAGGAAAAAGGTGTTGTATGTACAAGCAGTTGATTTGGCAGTCACCTGCTTTTTTACATCATATCTGGGCCATCAATCCTATTTTCCACTAATTGGACTCCAAAAAATATTGACAATCGATCTTCTCTAATCCTCCTTTGGCGCATACCAGCTTGAAAACCGATTAAAAAGGACCAATTTTTTTCTGGTATTGATAAAATAAACCCCGGTCAAAAGCACTATTGCCGCAATAGCGGATTGGGTAGTTATCTGTTCATCCAAGAAAAACCAGCCCAGCAAAAGTGCTATTATAGGATTTACATAGGTGGAGGTAGCTACCTTTTCCGGAGAAACTGCTTTTAGCAAATAATTAAAGGCCGTAAAAGCAACTATACTGCCCAAAACAATTAGGAAAAGCATCGAATATTGCACCGGACCGCTCCAGGTGTTGGGAAGGGACCAGGTCTCACCAAGGAGCAAACTCCCTATCATTAGCAATATTCCCGCTGTAAACATTTGAAATCCGGTATTAACGAAATAATTCTTGGGCAGGTCCGCCTTGGCAACAAATAAACTGCCGTATGCCCAACTGACCATACAGAGGAATATCATGACCATCCCCAGGACAGAGTTCTCTTGGCTGATTACTTGGTTTTGGCTAACTAATAAATAGATGCCGAATATGCCTATTACGACCCCTACAACGGACATGGCCTGAATCTTTTTCCCTTCAAGAATCCGCATTAACAGTAGAATAACCAATGGTTGGGCCGCTATTTCCAGAGCGGCAAAACCACTGTCAACGTACTTGAGGGCCCATACCACAAAACCGTTTCCAAAAGCGAGGAACAGAAATCCTGCCACCGTGGAATTCCATAATTGCTTTTTTGTAATGTACAGCGGTATTCCCATGATTTTACAAAGCAAAAAAATTAAAATTCCGGCAACGGAAAAGCGAATGGAAGCCAACATAAAGGGAGGTAGCTCCTGTACGGCAATCTTGTTCATTAGGTAAGTGGAACCCCATATTACATAAATGGCAAAAAAAGCGAGTACTATTAAAAGTGCACTGTGGGATTTGGACATAAAAACAGCTTTTCCTATGAGCTACAAAAGTAAGGTAACTTTTATTAAATGTGCCCATCCGGAAAGCCGTGTTTACTCGATAATCGAGATTTAAAACTCTAACACACTCGCCCGTATCCGTTCGGATGGGCATCGAAATCTAAAATAAACTTCCTTTCAATGCCCCAAGGGCTTGCCCCGAGGTATTTTACTATTCCCGTTCCCGGACATTTATTTGTAATTGGAGAGCCTTACGGCTCACCAGCTACCTCCACCGCCACCACCGAAACCTCCGCCGGACGAACCTCCGCCAGAACTTCCACTACTGGAGGGCGAACTCACTATATTGGATTTAGTGCTGGCCATGGATTTGGAAAACGATCTGGAGAACTGATTCATAGATAAACCACTACTTGATGTTGAGGTATACCAGTCCGGGGGAGGTATATTTAGATCCCGGAACTTTTTGGCCCATTGATCGAACATGCCAAAGGCCAATGCATACCCTAGGGTATTTTCAAAATAATGGGGATCACCCTTTAAAAGCATTTTTAACCTGTTTTCTTCCGCTACCTTGATAAACCTTTTAAATCCCATTAATTCCGAGAGCAGCTCATTGCCCTTGGCATTCTTTTTTACCATATATCGGTTAACAAAAATGAGTATAACACAAAAGCCTACTATGGCCAATGCTGCCAAAAGTCCCCAAAAAAACAAACCTACCGCAGTTAGCCCGATCGCCAAACCAATCAGGACAACATACATAATACCCTGCATTTTTTTTGATTCCGCTTCGTAATAAGGTTGTGCATTTTCCTTTAGCTGGCCACGTGCCTTTATCATCTTGGTATAAAAGGTATCCTTTAAACTACTGACCAATACTTCGGTCCCAACAGTATTGTTATTGTCACCAAACAGGCCTTTGAAAATCTCCAGCTCATATGATGGAGAATCCAAAGGCAAGGACTGAAGCCTTATAATCTTGGTGTCCCTTGACCCAAAAAGACCTTTTTTGGGAATTTCCTCCAATCTTATCAGTCCCTTTGATCCCCAATACGGTATTAAAGCTATCAAGTCCGTGTTGTCCTCCCTATCGTTGATCAAAAAACCTACCATGGCCGGATCCAATCCATCCGGTGGATAATAGCTGGTGGCAGCAATAACACGCCTGTCCTTGCCAAATTTCCACCACACCCTAAAAAACGCAAATAGCATTATTCCAATAAGGAACACCCATCCATAACTATCCCAAAAAGGCCATAAAGGCCTTTCTTCCGTGACCGATCCCAATGGAAGATCCATCAATACGGTTACACTTTGTCCAGGATGGGATACAAAGCCCGGCTTGCTCGTTCCCGAAAATCCATTGTCATCATAATATAGCAGCATGTCCGAAGTTGTAGTGGAAATGCCTCTATCCCCAGTATATACAAAGCTATTTTCTTTACTGGGATACACCTTCTCCGGAAGCCTGATGGTAAAACTGACCTGATGAAAATCTGCCAGCCAATCCTCCGGTTTAAGGTTCCAATAAAACCGGATTTGGGAACCCTCAAAAAGAAAGGCATTATGGACGCGATATTTTATTTGGTAATGCTGGGGTCCCACCAAGGTAATATCCTTATCCCCTATTTTGATCTCTATATTATCCTGTAACTTTTGTACAAAATCGAACGGAGCCTCAAATTTATAATCGGGAACCTTTATCTTACTGATCCTGATCTTTCTTATGGATTTGGCACCTACGGAATCCACAAGTTCATATTCTGTTTGGATGGTCCGGTAAATACCGTGTTTGGGGATTTCAAAGTTAACATCATAGTTCTCCACTACATCAAAATAACCTTCCTGATGCAGGGTAATATCCACAGTGTAATTTTTAACCGTAAAATCCTGGGACCATCCCATATTTACGGTTAGAAGTAATAAAACGAAATAATAACTGCTTTTCATTAATGGAAATCTACCTTTACATTTGACCTACTGGCCTCCTCGGCTTCAAAATAATCGAAATGTTGATATTTAAACATGCTGGCCACAAGTACCCCTGGTACGCTTTCCCCATAAGTATTGTTTTCCCTCACAGTACCATTATAGTACCTTCTGGCACGCTCCAAATTTTCTTCAATTTCATTTAATTTTTGTTGAAGGTCCAAATAATTGGTGTTGGCCTTAAGCTCCGGATAGGCTTCCCCTAGGGCAAATATACTTCTCAAACTTTGCTGCAGTTGGTTTTCCGCCCTTATCTGGGCATTGATATCTCCGGTTGGAACTGCCATGGCTGCATTACGGGCATTTATCACAGCCTCCAGGGTAGAACTTTCATGTTTTGCATACCCTTTTACGGTCTCTACCAAATTGGGGATAAGATCGTACCTTCTTTTTAGGGCCACATCTATATTGCTCCAAGCGTCCTTGACCAGATTTCTGAGGGAGGCAAAGCGATTGAAAACATTTATTAAGAACAAGGTGATCAAAGCTAGAATTCCCAAAAAAATAATTAACGTAATCATGGTTCGTTTTTTTAGATGTTATCAAAATGGCCCCACTAAGTTACTTTATTTTTTGTTTGCCCAGCGGGCAGTTTGTCAAATTATGGAATAGATGGAAACACACGATTGCCATTAGCAACATTAAGGGTGCACAAAACTTAACATAGATCAATGCCCAGATTCCATATGAATCTTAATTTTGGACAAATAAAAAAAGGTATTATGAAAACCATATTACATACAGCAGAGAGCAGAGGACATGCCGATCACGGTTGGCTAAATTCTTACCACAGCTTCAGTTTTGCCAATTACCACAATCCGGAACGGATGAATTTTGGTGTCCTACGGGTGTTGAACGATGATAGCGTCTCCGGCGGACAGGGCTTTGGACAACATCCCCACAAGAACATGGAAATTATTTCCATTCCCTTGAAAGGGGATTTGGAACATAAGGACAGTATGGGCAATATTACTGTTATCAAAGAGGGTGATATTCAGGTTATGAGTGCAGGAACCGGAGTTTTTCACAGCGAGTATAACAAGAACAAAAATGAAGAGGTTAAATTTTTGCAGATTTGGGTGTTTCCAAAAACCCAAAATGTTTCTCCGAGATATGATCAGATTTCCACCCGTGACCTGGCCGTTAAAAATTCCTTTTACCAAATCCTATCTCCCAATAAAACAGGGCAAGGTGTATGGATCCATCAGGATGCCTGGTTTTCCTTGGGTGATTTTGAGGCAGAAAACACCTCAACCTACACTTTAAACAATCCCGGTAATGGATTGTATATATTTGTTCTGGAAGGAAAAATTACCATTGAAGACCAGATTCTAAATAAACGGGATGCCCTGGGAATATGGGATACTGACCAAATTACCCTTAGCAGCAATGCGCCCAGCAAGGTACTATTAATGGAGGTTCCAATGGTGTAGAAATGTTTTAGCAACTACTATTCCTCCGGCGGCCTACCGTGGATATCTTCATAAATAGCATCAAAATTTTGGCGCAAATGCGTACTTAATTTTTTATGGTAATCATCCGTCAGCCACTTAAGAAAGTTATGGGTACTCTTGCTGATGCACTTGGCATAACGTTGAATCCTATCATCAATATCCGGGCCCAACATTTTGGAAAGTGCCAGCGCATCATAGACATCCTCACTGTTTTCAACACATATTCTGGCATGTTGGGCTATGGACCGCTCCAGTACCACCTTTGATGATTCTCCATTTTTAACGGAATCCACATAGGTTTCCTTTATATCGAAATATACCTCTTCGGATTTGGAAAATTCGGCCCTTAATTCTTCGGACATTTCCCATCGGAAATTGCTTTCCAACTCCTCATCGCTCAATAGTCTGTCCGTATAGAAACTGGGCGATTTAAAAATGGTCTGCCAGTCCAAATCCGCCCCCCATGGACCAAAGCGATGGATGTTGTTTCCCAAGTCGATTACCGAAAAGGTTGTTTTATTGTTCAAAATTCTGGAACCACGGCCTATCATCTGGTAATACAGGGTAAGGGATTTAGTGGCCCTGTTCAAGATAATGGTGTCTATGGTAGGCTCATCAAATCCGGTAGTAAGTATACTAACAGAGGTTAAAATAGCATTAGGCGTCATGTTAAACCACTTCAAGATGGTTTTTCGTTGCTTCTTGGTGGCCGTATTGTCCAAATGCGCAATGGGATAGCCCGCCGCCCTGAAAGTCTCATAGACATGTAAGGAAGTATTGATCCCATTGTTGAAAATCAACGTTTTCTTACCTTTGGAATGTTTCTCATAGGCCTCCAAAAGCTTGCCCAGCATCTGACTGTTGTTATAAAGATCCTCTGAAGATTTTACCGTATAATCCCCATTGGAACCTACCTCCAAAGAAGTTAGCCCCATATTGTACGAATAGAATTCCGCCCGGGCCAAAAACTCGTTCTCAATAAGGGACCCTATGGTCTCCCCTACGATCAATTCATCGTAATTGTCCTTCATGGGCAGGTCTTTGTTGGAACTCAATGGGGTTGCGGTAACGCCCAAAACGAATGAATTCTCAAAAAACTTGAACAATTTTGTAAACGAATTATAATGTGCCTCATCAATGATTACCAAACCTACATTGGAAATATCCAATTTATCGTCCTGAAGCCTATTGTTCAATGTCTCTACCATGGCCACAAAGCAACTATACCCTTCCTGATCATCCAGATTGGCCTTGCTGTCCACAACTTTGTTGGTCACCCCAAAACTGGTCAACATATCAGAGGTTTGCCTGCAAAGCTCTATCCGATGGGTCATGATCAGCACCTTTTTATTGTGGTGCTTTAGATATTGCCTTGCTATTTCCGAAAAAATAACGGTTTTACCACCTCCAGTGGGCAGTTGGTACAAGAGATGATAATCATCGGGTGCCGTTTCAAATTTATCAAAAATACGGTCTATGGCTCCTTTTTGATAGCTGTATAGCTCCTTATCCGTTTTTCTTTCTACAATGGCATTGGCAATCAAATTCTCCGACATAATCTCTTTTTTTGGATTGCAAAACTAAGCCCTTTGTTGGGTGTTCAACGAATTTTTTAAAAAAAATTAATGATTATTTTTTCCGGATATCATCACCAATGGCCAATTGGAGCCATTATAGGGCATGGATTGCGGAACAGCGTTCATAAAATTAAAAACAAAGAAAATTATTGGTGGCTATTTTACTTTTTATTTCTCCGTAAGCCCTTCGTTTTGCTGCTCGGCAAGTTATTTCCGTTGCGACTTCAGGTACAGTTGTTCCACCTTTTCACGGGCCCATGGGGTTCTCCTTAAAAACTTTAAACTGGATTTAATGGAGGGATCGTGATTAAAACAGCGTATATTTATTTTCGTCCCCAATTCCTCCCAACCATACTGCACCACCAAGGCATCCAGAATATGGGCCAACGTAATTCCATATAAGGGATTTTTATTGTTATTCATTTAAATTGATGCATTAAATAAAAATAATTATACCATTCAATTTCAATTGAATATTATTTTCTTTTTTTGTTTTTTTGACCAAACCTCTTATCGCCCCTGGTAATTGGTTTTTTATACTTTTTTGCAATTTTTCTTTTATAGGATCCGCCCTGGTTTACCTTTTTATTCTTTTCCGATTTCTCGTGAAAGGCCGCCCCTCTAGCTTCTTGCTCGGCGGCACTTACAGGATTGTTGTGTTCCAAATTTTTGGGGCGTTCCTCCGGTGCCAATTCCTCCGAAATTTTCACGGCTTCTGGAAACTCTACCAACGGAATTTCAAATTCCATTAATTCCTCAATAGCATTTTTGAACTCCTCCTCTTTCGCAGTATACAGTAATATGGAATTCCCTTTTTTCTCCGCTCTTCCCGTCCTTCCTATACGGTGCATATAGTTCTCTGGATATAAGGGGGTGTCAAAATTGATGACATGGGTAATTTGCTCAAGATCCAAACCTCTGGACATTATATCGGTAGAAACCAGTATCCTATTTTTTCCTTCATCAAATTGTTTGATGGATCTAATTCTGTAGTTCTGCGTTTTATTGGAATGTATTATGGCCGTCTCTTCACCAAAATCCCCTTCCAGGGCCTCAAATAATCTGTCCGCACTTCTCTTATTGGAAACAAAAATCAAAACCTTTTTATAAAGGGCCTTGTCTTTCAACAAAAAGGCCAAAAGATTTACTTTGGTGCAATAGTTTGGAACAGCATAGGCCGTTTGTTCTATATTTTCCAACGGGGTTCCGCTAACGGCAATCGATATTTTTACAGGTGCAATAAAAAAGTCCTCTATCAAATGGGAAACCTCCTCCGTCATGGTAGCTGAAAACATAATGTTCTGTCTTCTCTGGGGCATTAACTCAAAGATATTGGTAATTTGGAAACGAAAGCCGAGGTCCAACATTACATCTACCTCATCGATTACCAATTTTTTGATATCCCGGAGCTTAACGGTCCTGTCCAAGGTAAGATCGTACAATCTTCCCGGGGTGGCCACCAAAATATCGCATCCTTGGGCAACGGCCTGCCGCTGGGTATTTATATTGGCCCCGCCATATATACCGCAAACCCGGACACTCATATATTGGGAATAAGATTCAATATTGCCAACCACTTGTAAAACGAGTTCCCTTGTAGGTACCAATATCAAAATTCTCGGATTGGATTGTTTGGAAAATTTCAACTCCTGTAAAAGCGGCAACATATAGGCAAACGTCTTTCCCGTACCGGTCTGTGCTATCCCAACGATATCCTTGCCCGACATGATTACGGAAAAGGCCTCTTGTTGGATCGGTGTCGGGGAAGCAAAGCCCAAATCCTCTATGGCATAATGTAATTGCTTCGATATATTGAAATCCGAAAAACTGCCCATTACCAATATTTTTTTAGCAAAGGTAAAGTTTATAATCCTGATCGCCACCCTTTTTCAATTGTTGGTGCGGAACAGAAACCCGAACAGACTCTTAATTAAAACTTAATTCCCAAGTTTAACTGTTCAATTATCATTATTTTGATGCCACTTACTAAAAATCCAAAAAATGAAAAAAACCTACCTACTTCTTAGCTTGTACTTCTTTTGTTTTATCGGCATCGGATATCCCCAAACTACAGATAAAATTGTGTCCCAGATAGTATCCGAGGTCAATGAAAATTCACAATTGGAAACTTTGGCCCACGAATTATTGGATGTCATTGGCCCTAGACTGGTGGGTACGCCACAGATGCAAAAGGCCCATGACTGGGCAGTGAACCAATACTCCAACTGGGGCATTGCTGCCAAAAATGAACAATGGGGCCAATGGAGAGGCTGGGAACGGGGAATAACACACATAGACATGGTATCCCCCAGAATACAAACCTTAAAAGGAACCCAATTGGCCTGGAGCCCAAGCACCGGACGTAAAGGTATTACAGCAGAATTAATGATCTTGCCTACCGTTACCGATTCCTCTGAATTTAACAAGTGGTTGCCCAGCGTCAAAGGCAAGCTGGTAATGATCTCCATGAAGGAACCTACCGGCAGACCGGATTATAATTGGGAAGAATTTGCAACGCCGGAATCCTACAGTAAAATGCAAAAAGATAGGGAGGCCCAAGAAAATGAATGGTCAGAAAATATGCAACGTATAGGATACAACAGGCGATCACTACCTATTGCCCTGGAAAAAGCTGGAGCTGTAGGAATAGTAAGTTCCTATTGGTCCAAGGGTTTTGGTGCCAATAAAATTTTTGGTGCCAATACGGATAAAATTCCCTTTATAGATTTGGAATTGGAGGACTACACCATGCTTTACAGAATGGTAGAACACGGAAAACGCCCCAAAATCAAAATTTTGGCAGAGTCCAAAGAACTCGGTGCCGTACCTACTTTTAACACCATAGCAGAGATAAAAGGTACGGAAAAGCCCGAAGAGTATGTAATTTTATCGGCACATTTCGATTCCTGGGATGGCGGAACCGGGGCCACGGACAATGGAACGGGAACCCTGGTCATGATGGAAACCATGCGGGTACTCAAAAAATTATATCCCAATCCCAAAAGAACCATCCTGGTGGGCCATTGGGGCAGCGAGGAGCAGGGATTAAACGGTTCCAGGGCTTATGTGGAGGACCACCCGGAAATTGTAGGCAAGGTACAAGCTGTTTTTAATCAGGACAATGGCACAGGAAGAGTGGTACGGATATCGGGAGGCGGATTTGCCAATTCCTATGACTACATTCCAAGATGGTTATCGGCCGTACCGGAGAACATAACGCAACATATAGAGACCACATTTCCCGGAATGCCCGCAGGTGGAGGGTCGGACAACGCCTCCTTCATAGCCGCCGGGGCCCCGGCCTTTGGACTTAGTTCCCTAAATTGGTCCTATTGGAACTATACTTGGCACACCAATAGGGACACTTATGATAAGATTGTTTTTGACGATTTAAAGAACAATGTAATCCTTACCGCTATATTGGCCTATATGGCAAGCGAAGACCCTAAAAGGGCATCCCGGGAAAAAAGAATATTACCGGTGAACCATAAAACCGGGGAACCATCCATTTGGCCCGTACAGCGTTCACCAGAAAGGAAAGGAGGATTGTAAGAATTTACCGGGAACTCCCTTGGGTTTATTAAAAATAAAGACTAACTTAATTTCCGAAATTAATATGAACCTACTGAAGTCTGTTAACTAAAAATTATTAAATATGAATATCAATTTTGAATATGATGATGTAAAAGCCAGTGCCCGTCTAGAGGAGTTGGCTACCAGGAAGTTAGAAAAACTGGAAGACAAATATGATTTTATAGTGCGCGCGGATGTTTTCTTTAAAAAAGAGAACACTTCCACACCCAATACCGGATTGATATGCAACATAAGGCTCAGTGCCCCGGGCCCAAGATTATTTGCAGAATCCAACAATGCTAAATTTGAAATGGCCATTGCAGCTTCCGTAGAAGAACTGGAACGGCAATTGGAAAAAAGAAAAGGCAAAATGAAGGCCCATTGACTTAATTTCGAAAAGTTGGAAAAACAAGAATGCCCCTTGAAAAAACAGCATCTTCGAGGGGCTTTTTTTTGCCCAAACTTAAATAAGTTTCTAAATTTTCAGATATTCAATCCCTTTCATCCTCAAATTTGGCATCTGCCAAAGTTTTCAGCAATCTCTCCGAAAACGGATTCCTATACAAATCCTTTAACAGTTTTTTTCTTTTGCGATCCGGGATATCCAACGTATCCAAAATGCCCCGCCTTCTTTTTGTTTCAACGATGCGCTTTTTCTTTAAGTCCATACGATCTTGGGCAGATAATATCATGTCCGGCTCATACTTCTCCAGTACCGTCCATCTTTGCACTTTCAGCTTTTTTCCCAAAGTATCCTTCTTTTCGGATTGGGTGCTACCATCCGCCCAGAAAAGCATCATAACAAATACTAAAACAGCTTTGTACATATCTTTAATCATGTTTCAAAAAAGTGTCTCCTTAAAGTTATAACATTTTATCTACCCTATTGCCCCCATATTCCGGTTTGGTTTTACCATATACCGCATTTCTTGGTGATTGTATCGATTTTTGCCCAAGTATTTTTCAGTCCCCTATTAAGCTGGCAGAACCGGCCACTATTTTCCATAAAAAAGAATATTTGTTGGCACCACTAACGATTTAAAAATCCTACTTACATTTGCGCTTTTAAATCAGATAGTGTATGTTGGTCTGGGGATTATTTATTGGTCTTATCATTATTTTTTTAGCGCTGGATCTAGGTGTATTCCATAAACACGAACATGTAATAAAATCCAGGGAAGCAGGAATATGGACTGCCATATGGGTTACCGTGGCCCTGAGCTTTAGCGGTGTTATTTATTGGTTGTTCTCCAATGAGATCATTGACAACCCTACGGCATTGACCCCTAATGATGCGGTCTTAAAATATATTACCGGATATTTGATCGAACTATCCCTAAGCGTGGATAATATTTTTGTAATTGCCGTAATATTTGGCGCTTTCAAGATTCCGGCCATTTACCAGCACAGGGTATTGTTCTGGGGTATATTGGGGGCCATCTTTTTCAGGGCCGTAATGATCCTATTCGGGGTTGCCCTGATTACCAAATTCGATTGGATCATTTATGTCTTTGGAGTATTTCTGTTGTACACGGCCTTTAAGATGCTGAGGTCCGACAATAGCGACTTCGACCCAAAAAAATCGTTCGTTTTCAAGAGGTTGAAAAAGTTTTATCCCATAACCTCAACTATTCAAGGCCATGATTTTTTTGTAAAGCGTATGGGGGTCAAGGCGGCCACCCCTCTTTTTATTGCCCTGATGATCATTGAACTTACGGATATTCTTTTTGCGTTGGACAGTATCCCTGCCATATTGGCCATTACGGCCGATCCCTTTATTGTTTTCAGTTCCAATATACTGGCCATATTGGGATTAAGATCCATGTATTTTCTGATTTCCCGAATGTTGGAGAAATTTAGGTACATTAACTATAGCCTAGTGGTAATTCTGGCCTTTGTAGGATTAAAAATGTTGTTCTCCCATCATATTGAAATCCCGGAGTGGGTTTCCCTTACAGTAATCTCGGTATCCTTGGTGGGCGGGGTACTTTCCTCATTATTCACCCCGAAAGAAAGAACAGAATAAACTACCTTGGGGGCAAGGATCCGGTTATTTTTTATCCTTTAATTTTTGGGTTATGATATTCAGGGCATCCCTTATGGTCTGCATCCTGTCCATATCCTCATTTTCCAAACGTATTCCAAAGGCGTCCTCTACATCCAAAACAATATCCACTAAATTTGCCGAATTGATATTGAGTTCCTGAATAAAATTACTATCCATCCCAATAGCCCCGTTGGGGACATCTTCTGGAAGGTACATCGTAACGATATCCTTCAGTTGCCCAAAATGCTGATCATTATCCATGGTTACACGTCTTTATAATCCTTAAAGATAACACAGGCATTTACATCTCCAAATCCAAAACTTGCTTTTGCTATTATTTTAGGCCTATGGAAAATTGTTTTTAAGGGTATTCTGGAAGGAGCTACCAAATTGAGGATTTCAGGATGAAGGTCATGACAATTTCGGTTCCCAAAAACCAGACCCTTCCGGTATTGCAACAGGGCAGCCACACATTCCACACTTCCAGAAGCGGCCAGGCAATGGCCTACCAGCCCCTTTGTAGCGTTTATGAACGGAAAATCCTTACCTGTCCGTCCCAAGGCCTCGCTCCAATTTTTAATTTCTTCCACATCTTTGGAGGTTGCCGTTAGATGTCCGTTAATAACATCCACTTCATATTTTTCAATCCCTGCATCCTTAACAGCTTCTAGAATACATTTCTGTACTGCCAAGCTATTCGGAGCCGTCATACTGCCCATTCCACGTTGTCCACCACTATTTACAGCGCCTCCCAAAACCTCGGCGTATATTTTGGCCCCTCTTCCCAATGCACTATCCAACGATTCCAATACCATGGCTCCTGCCCCACTTCCCGGAACAAATCCGGTGGCACTGGCACTCATGGGCCTACTGGCCTCTTGCGGATTATCATTAAAACTGGAGGGCAATATACGCATAGCATCAAAACCGCCCCATATATACGGGCCACTATCGTTACAACTCCCTACCAACATCCTCTCCGCTTTTCCCGCCCTTATGCGCTCCATTCCCAAAATTACCCCTTCCGTACCCGTTGCACAGGCCGAAGAATTGGTAGTCACCTGATTACCACAACCCAAAATTCCGCCTAAATAAGCGCTGATGCCACTGGCCATAGTCTGCATTACGGAATTACTTCCCAAACGGCGAACGTTGTTATCATCTATTAAATATATGGATTCCCGTAGCTTGTCTATTCCCAATATCCCGGTACCAAAAATTATTCCACTGTCCCAATCCGGGCAATCCTTAACTGCCCAGGACAGCCCGGCATCATTCCATGCATCCGTTCCTGCCATAACGCCATAAACGATACCGCTGGAGTTTAGGCCCTTCAATTGTAATTTGGTAAAATATGTTTCCTTTAAACTTTCCGGTATTTCAGGTTTTCCGGCTATTTGACATCCAAACCCCAAATCGGCCAACTCCTGATGGAACCTAATTCCACTTCTTCCCTTAAGCAGGGAATCATAAAAATTGGAAAGGCCTACCCCGTTGGGAGCGCATATACCGAGTCCGGTTACCACTACCCTCCTACTCATATATTGGCATTCCTTATCATCCCGGACAAAACACCTTTGCAGACCAACTGCGCCTTTTGATTGTACATTCTAACCTCACATTTCAACTTATTGAAGCGAAAGAAAAGCTTATTGGATTTTACGGTCACCATCTCCAAAGGTAAGACGGGTAAGAAAAATTGCATCTCCGAACCACTTAAAGCCACCTGAAAACCCGCTGTTTCCATCTCTTCCTTATGTAGTAGGTACACCCCCAAACACACCAATCCGATCTGGGCACAACATTCGGTAAGGATCACCCCGGGAGTAACGGGTTGCCCCTTAAAATGTCCTCTATAAAAAAATTCCTCCTCTTTAAAGGTATAGCAACCTTCAATGGCGTTATTGTTCACCATATTGATCCTATCAACAAATAAGAAAGGATCCTTATATGGTAATTTTTTAATTATATCATTTATAATAAACATATAACCGTCATCTAACTAACTTATCACTTCACATATAAAACAACCAAACCACTATGCACAAAAGCACATACCCGCCCTTACCATTCCAGTAAAATTCGCTGGGCGGAGAATCCAGGTCCAAAACTCAACATTAAGCCTTGATCCCCTTCCGGAATATCCCTTTCCATAAATCGCTCCAAAACATACAAGACTGTAGCACTGCTCATGTTGCCAAATAAACGTAGGGTTTCTCTGGTGTCGTGCAAATTCTTGCCGAGTGCTCCAAAAAGATTTTCCACGGTCTCCACAATTTTTTTTCCCCCTGGGTGAAAAACCAAATGGTCCACTTTTTCAATACTACTTCCGTACCGCTTCAAAAACGGATGGATAATTTTTGGAAAATGGTCGGAAATGGTCTGTGGCACCTTGGGGTCCAGAATCATTTTTAGACCGGTATTGGTTAAATCGAAGCCCATCATATGCGTTGCTCTGGGAAAATGGTACATTTCTTCCCCTATAATCCTTGGGCCCTTGGCGTCTTTTTCCGAAGATACCAGCACGCAGGCGGCCCCATCGCCAAAAATAGCGGCACTTACCATATTGGCCATAGAGTAATCATTGAGCTGAAAAGTGGCAGTTGGACTTTCAACGGCCACAATGGCCGCCCTCTTCCCCGGATTGGCCCTTAAAAAATTGCTGGCATATATTAATCCGGAAACACCCGCCGCACAGCCCATCTCCGTAACGGGCAAACGAACAATATCTTTCCTAAGATCCAGATCATTTATAAGATAGGCATCCAAGGAAGGAATCATGATCCCCGTGCAACTCACCGTTATAATATAATCCAGGCTATCGCCCCCCCATCCGCTTTTAAGAAGGGCACGCTGTAGTACAGTTTTCCCCAACTTCTTCACTTCACGGACATACACTTTGTTTTTTTCTTCAAAAGAAGTAGCCTCAAAAACCGCTTCGGGACTCATTATACTATAGCGTTTGTCCGCGGCGGCCCCTTCAAAAATCTTAAGCACCTTACGTTGAAACCTTACCTCACGGCCATGCATCCATTTCTCTACAAAAGGTATAATATCCTTAGTATTTCTACTGTATTTTGGCAGTGCTTTGGTTACTGCCACTATCCTAATACCTTCCATACGGCAGCTGTTTTCCCTTTGTTCTTATTATCCACAGGTATCTAAATGCCCACCTCCAACAAATATCGTGTTCCACATGGGGCAGATCAATGGAAAAGTTTATTAGATCCAATTTGGTAAATGCACTTTTTATAGAAACCAGACCATCGTGCTTTGCAATCTTGGTTTTTATAAAAATAAGGCTAAAGAGCCGAAAAAGATGATAGGATAGCTTACTTCTATGCAAATCGTTTATAACAATCCCCAATCGGCACAGTTTTACAAATTGATTCAGAAAAATAGGTATCTCATTGGAATCAAAATGATGCAGGGTCAGGGTGCAAAGCAGAATATCGCATTGTAACTCCCCGGCTTCCGGCCCCAGAATGTCCAGTTCCAAAAATCTTATATTGGAATATTCCTTAAAATTTTCCTGGGCCAAGGCAATGGATTTGGAATTTAGATCTACCCCCAGCAAATCCAGGTTTACCGGTTTGTCCTTATAAAACTCCGCCATTTTCCCCAACATACTCCCATCTCCGCAGCCTACATCAATAATAGTATAGGAATCCTGGGGGTTTTCTGCCATTATTTTTTCAATGGCCCGTAAGGACAGAGAAAAACCTTTCAAAACGGTATTGACCCTATTTATATCCGCATAGACCCTTTGCAGCGAAAGCGTATCCAAATGCGGGTCGTCCATGAGCTCTTTTGTACAACTACGTCTCTTATAATTCATTGGCACCGGATAATTTGTCCATGGGTATTCTTGATCAACTTGTTTACAATATAGGGAGAATTGGCTAGTATTCCCATAGCTATATGGGATAGCCTTGGATTTAGCAATACAGCTTGTAATTGCCTGCCCATCCAAAGCCTTTTGGCGAACATATGCTGCCACTGGGATTCATATTCCCTTTCCACCTGGGACCGATCCCGGATTCCGTTTTTAAAATAAGTATGGATAGATTCTGCGGCCATTTTGGCACTATGGATTGCCATGGCCATACCATTACCGCACAAAGGATGTATAAGACCGGCAGTATCCCCACACATAATAATATGGTTTTCTACTGCTTTTTTTTCATGAAATGAAACCTGCCCTATGGTCATAGGATGGTCAAATAACATCTCGGCATCCTCTAAAAATTTGTCGAGATACGGATTCCTGGCAATAATATTTTGATTAAATCCTGCCATATCCTTCTCTTTCTTAAAACTATCGTAAGCAACCAGATAACAAAAATTCACTGCCCCGCTCTCCGTTTTGGACAGTCCACCGTAACCACCCCTAAAATTATGTACGGCCACCAAATTATCTGGGAAGGAGTTCAATTTATAATGGGCCTTTACAGCCAACCATGGGGATTTTTTCTGTATAAACTGTCTTTTCAGATCTTTATCCAACATTCCTCTTTTCCCATAAGCCCCTATCACAAACTTGCCCGTACATTCCCTGCCCGAATCCAAACCGACCCTAAAATGGTTATTTTCATAACTAATGGAGGTTACACTTTCTATAAAAACCATTGCCCCCAATTCCTTGGCCCTATTATACAGAACATAGTCAAATGTATGCCTACTGAGACCAAATCCTCCCATGGGCAATTTAGTCTTTAATACGTTCCCGTTCTCCAAACTCAGAAGTATTTCATTAATGGGCATGGCAAGAGACAATGAAATTCCCAAAAATTCCAAATAGGGCATCACTTCGTTGGAAACATACTCTCCACAAACCTTATGATGTGGGTATGGCTTACTTTCAAAAACGGCCACATTGTAGTTTTCACTTCGCAAGTGAATGGCGGCGGTTAAACCTGCAAGGCCTCCCCCTACAATAATGACATCAAAATCATGCATAAACATAAGGTACTGAAAATATACAAAAAAACCCGATGGAATACATCGGGTTTTATATAAAGAAGCCTTATTTATTGTTTTGCGTTCTGAAGGGCCTCCTGCTTCAAAGCCTCATTGGCTACAATAACCAGTTCTACCCTACGGTTTTTGGCCTTACCGGCAGACGTACTGTTATCGGCCTTGGGTTGTGTCTCACCATACCAAGTGGTGGTTAACCTACCCCCCGAAATACCGTTCGTAATAAGATAATTGGTCACGGACTGCGCCCGCTGCTTGGATAAATTAAGATTATAATCATCAGGGCCGGCACTGTCGGTATGGCCTTCCACCAATATATTGGTATCGGGATATTCCTTTAAAATTCCTATCATTCTATCCAATGTAGTTGCAGAAGTACCTTTTACATCAGATTTATTGGTATCAAAATAAACCCCTGCATCTTCATTAAAGGTTACATTTATTCCTTCACCTACCCTGGTGACCTCGGCACCTGGAATCTCTTCCTCTATCCGTTCGGCCTGGCGGTCCATTCTATCACCGATATAACCACCGGCAACACCTCCTACCACTGCTCCTATAATTGCCCCCAAGGCCGTATTATTGCCCTTTCCAACATTGTTGCCCAACACACCTCCAATGACCGCTCCGCCAGCAGCACCTGTTGCCGCTCCCCTTTGTTTATGGTTGGTGTTCTTCACTGCCTGGCAGCTACTAAAGGCTGCAAGAATAATCATTACCGATAAACTACTTATTATTATTTTTTTCATACGTTTATTTTTTTTGTAATTATTTGAAAATAAATCAATTAAAAAACCCGCCTGAACAGTTCTTGGAACGGATACCTCCTTCTGAACAGCAATCATGCCAAATCCGATTTATCCGCATATCGGCATGAATAGTTCTTTTTAGGTTATGTTAATTATGGTAGGTCGTTTTTTATAAATTCATAAACTACGGTCAACGGTTGCCCCTCCACAGCTACTTTGGAGGTCATCCGCAGCAGTTGCTCGTTTAGTTGCTCTATATCCAATCTATATCCCAGACCTCCGGAAATATCCTTATACTTATCGTCTATAAACTTAAATTGCAACTGACTTGTCATCCCCGGCCTTTCTAGTACTGACCAACGGATAAAGCGTTCTGCACCATCGCAATTGGCACCATTGCCCAAGATATAACTGCCGGTACTATTATTGTTTCTAAAAAACCAGGTACTACCTTCAAAACAAGAGGCATCGGAATCATTAAAAAGTACCGATCTGAATTTTCCCTGCCCCCCTTCATAGGAAACACTGTTTAAAATCCAGTTACCGCTCAACACACTTCTGTCCTGTCTTGCCGCCTTGGAAATGGAACAGGAGGTAACAAAACCTGTTGCCAGCAATAGTGTAAATACAAGTTTTCTTAAATGCATAATTTTCATGTTTATAATTTGAGGATATATACGTTGAAAGTACCAAAAAAGGTTGTATCACCGCTCTTTATCACAAAAATTAAACTTAAACACTTAAAACACAGAATTCTCCGATATACATATTTCTTCAAAAATATTACAAATGGTCACAATGGTGCTGTTCGTATAAAAAATAATCGACCATTATCCTAAAAAACGTTCAGCGTCCAACACAGGGTACCGGTCCTATTATTTTGGTAGTGTTCCTAAAAAAAGCAAGGGAAAGCATTGCTTTCCCTTGCGCATTAACAGCCAAAACTCTAATATTAAAACCAACAAACAGACTGCTAACAAAACAACCTTATAATTTCACCAAAATCCGTGAATATAATTCTTCCTTTAATTTGTGGGACGCCTTTAAAAGGTTCGCATACAAATTGCGATATTCCTCGTGCTTGTTCATATAATACATATCACACTCCATATCTTCACATTCATGTAAATTGACCAAAGAACTCTTGTATCTGTAAAAAACGCCAAGATGTAATTTATTTTCCAAAGTCAAATCTTTCAGATTCCTGATCATATCCTCATCATTCGGCAACTTCCGGGCAATATTGATCAAAATTTCCAACTCTTGTCCATTGGCCACCAAATGGTTTATCCAGCTACGTAACTCCAGTGTATCTTTTTTGGCGATTAACCTATTGTTGGAATCATGTTCAAAAAATACTTTCATCATTACAATAATATATCGGAATCAATAATACTGTGCTCCTGCTTTACATCCGTAACCTTTAGGGTTTGCTCACCATTCCTGAACTCCCAAACAATATCGTCCCCTTTGGCATATCCAATAACTGCAGCTCCCATAGGGGTCAAAATTGAAATTTTGCTATTCTTGAAATCGCCATGTGAAGGAATCACCAATTGGAATTGCTTGGACCATCCATTGGCAGCTTGAATGGTAACTGTAGAATTGAACCTAATAACATCTTTGGGCATTTCCTCTTCATTGTAGACCACTGCCGATGCCAACTCAGCAGTCAACTTTTCAATAGAATTTTTATATGTATTATCCGTATAAAACCCGGATACATTTACCAAGCGCTTTAAAAAAACGAACTCCTTCTTCTCCAATACTAAATTTCCGTACTTCATAATACTGTATTTTTTATATTAATTTATGGAAATATCCCTCTTTGGACATAAGCCTTTTCTATTCTCTCAATAGCAATGATATAGGCCGCTGTCCTCATATCCCCATTCCTGTTTTCCGACTCTTCATATACCTTTTCAAATACTTCCTTCATCTTCTTTTCCAGTTTGGCCAATACTTCCTCCAATGACCACAATTCCCCATTTCTATTTTGCAGCCATTCAAAATAACTGCCTATTACCCCTCCGGAATTACACAGGATATCAGGTATAATTCCTACTCCATTTTTCAATAATATTTCCTCTCCTTCCACATCGGTTGGTCCGTTTGCCCCTTCCGCTATTAAGAATGCCTTGATCTTTGCCGCGTTCCCAGCCGTGATCTGATTGCCCAGGGCGGCAGGGATACATATATCGCAGTCCAATTCAAAAAAATGGTCCTTTTCCAAAGCCCCTGCCAAGGGATAGCCTACAATACTCCCTTTGTTGTCCTGTAAATATTGGTACAACTTGGATACCTCTATTCCATTGCTATTGGCAATACTGCCATAAGCATCCTGTACGCCCACCAATTTAGCACCCTCCTTTTCCAAAAAATAGGAGGTCCAATACCCCACATTCCCAAAACCCTGAACGATGAACCTTTTGTTCTTTAGGGCCACTTTTTTCTTTTCGGCCCATAATTTTATGTTCAGGAAAACACCGTATCCCGTAGCCCTGTCCCTACCTTCAGAACCTCCGGAACCCAAGGGTTTCCCCGTTACCACATGTTGATTTTTGGACCTTTCGGCAGGTGGTTTTGTAGACATATATGTATCCACGATCCAGGCCATGGTCTGGGAATTTGTATTGACGTCCGGAGCGGGTATATCGTGTTCCGGGCCAATGTTATCTCCTAACGCATAGGTAAACCTTCTTGTAATCCTTTCCAATTCCGCATTGGAATATTTGAAGGGATCAATTTGAATCCCTCCCTTGGCACCACCATAGGGCAGACCCACCAAAGAAGTTTTCCAGGTCATCCACATGGCAAGGGCCTTTGCAGCATCTATATCCACAGTGGGGTGATAACGCAATCCACCCTTATATGGCCCTAAAGCGTTATTGTGCTGTACCCGATATCCGGTAAAGACCTCAACATCCCCATTATCCATTTTAACAGGAAAATGTATCAGCAATTCATTATTGGTAATGCTAAGTATTTTTCTAATATTACTATTGAGGTCGATTATATCGGCTGCATGATTGAATTGACGCATCACGTTCTCCAACATATCCTGTTTTAATTCTATTTTTGACTCTGCAATCATAATTCCTTATTATCGGTTATGGTTAAGACCCTACCTTTGCCAGCAGGAAGACCCGCTTCCAACAGTCATCGGGATCATTTACAATAAATTTTGATAGTCCACGATCGGCAATAGGCAATGGGTTGTAAAATCCATTATTTTGCCGACCACTTACTGTTTACTGCCAATTCTCGTTTCGTTTTTAAAAACCATATGGCTTCCACTGGGCAATGCCCTTGAATCTGCCGATTCAAACTCATTACAGTTCCATATATATTTTTTATTTTTCGTAAGTACACATGTTCTGAAATACTCACAACTTGGACATAAACTATTGTTGCTTCCCATAACCGTGTATTTTAGGAGTACATTATGGCAACTAGGGTGCCATAAAACTAAATTGAAGCAATAATTTTATTCAAGTAATTGAAAATCAATTACTTGAATTTAACAAAATACTACTTACGTGAAGATAATTATGGGATTTTCTCCTCAGATGGGTAAAAAATACCCACCTTAAAAAAGGCGCTATTGGATTTTCTGTCGCAGTGTTTTGCGATCTATCTGTAGAATCTCCGCTGCTTTGGATTTATTATGACCAGTGGCCTCCAATACTTTTTGGATGTATTTTTTCTCAACCTCCCTTAAGGGCAATAAGTGGTCTTCGGGAAAATCTATCTTATATTTCAAAGTACTGGGCAAATTGTCTATTTCAATTCTTTTGTCGCACATTATTACCGCCCTTTGAATTACGTTTTCCAGCTCTCTAATATTTCCCGGCCAAGGGTATCTTTCCATGAGTTCCAGGGCCTCGGGTGCAATGGTAACCAACCTATCCTTATATTCTACTCCGTATTTTAGAAGAAACTTGTCCATCAACAAGGGAATATCCTCTTTTCGCTCCCTAAGGGGAGGAACATTGATTTCCACCACAGTTAACCTGTAATAAAGGTCTTCCCTGAACATTTTTTTCTGCACTTGGGAATACAAATTGCTATTGGTGGCCGCAATGACCCGTATGTCTATTTTTTCTGCCTTTTGGGATCCTACCTTGACCACTTCTTTTTCCTGCAATGCCCTTAATAATTTGGATTGTACAGCCAAGGAGGCATTGCCAATTTCATCCAAAAAGAGAGTACCCTTGTCCGCGGCCTGAAAAAACCCGTTACGATTTTCATTGGCACCTGTAAAGGCGCCTTTGGCATAGCCAAAAAGCTCCGCTTCCAATAAACTTTCGGGTATAGCCCCACAATTCACGGCAACAAATGGTGCTCTGGAAAATTTTCCCATATAATGTACGGAACGGGCCACCAATTCTTTTCCTGTTCCACTTTCCCCATTGATCAATACCGTTGCCTTGTTGTCCTTCACCCTATCTATAATATCGGTCACTTTTTTAATGGCCTCGGACCTACCGATGAGCTCTCCATAAGCATTCTCTTTATTTTCTTTCGGGTTTGAACTGCCATTGGATACAGACCTGTCCGGGGAATGGCCCAAAAATGATTTTAATACCGCCTGTTTTAATTCCTCTTTGGTAAAGGGTTTCACCAAATAATCCAGGGCACCGGATTTTAGAACGTTCATGGCATCATCAACCGAAGGATAACCGGTAACTACTAATTTTGGCAGTTTGGGATAATGCTCGGAAACATATTTTACCAACTGTAGTCCGTCCACATCCGGCATTTTAAGATCCGTAATCAAAAGGTCTATTTTGGAATCCTTTAGGATCTGCAGGGCCTCCTTGACGGAAACCGCTTTATAGGTGTGATAATTAAAGGATTGTAGGTGCCTATGGATCAATTCCAAAATATTTACATCATCATCTACGATCAATACATTTTCTTTGTTAAGACCCATAATTCTAATTTTTTGGAAAATCAACGGTAAATATAGCCCCTTTAGGTTTGTTGGATCTATATTTTATTGTTCCTTTATGACTTTTAACTATCCCGTGTACCACACTTAGCCCCAATCCGGAACCCTCACCAACGGGTTTGGTACTGTAAAATGGTTCAAAGATCTTATCCTTGATTTTGGGATCTATGCCCGGTCCTTCGTCCGTTATGCTTATTTCAATATTCTTATGGGTCTCTTTTACCCCTATTTTGATCTTGCCCTTGACCGGAGAAAAATATATGGCATTCAGTACCAAATTAAAAATCAACTGTGTCAATTGAATGGTATCTACCTTTAAAAAAATGGGCTGCCCGCTCGAATTGAATTCGGCAACAATTTTCTTTTTCTTAATACTGGGTTCCATTAAATTTAAGGCATTGGCAATTATAGGGCCTATATTGACCAAGGACATGTGCTGTGGCATTTCACAGGCAAAGAACATAAGCTTTTTAACCACTTCTCTGGAAAATATGGCACTATTAATAATTTTATCAATATCTTTTGAGGCCTGGGCATCCTGCGTTACCCTTGTTTTCAATAATTCCGCAAACCCAAGTATATTTGCCAAAGGGGTATTCAGTTCATGGGCGATCCCGGCCGTAATTTCACCTAAAATACCCAAGCGATCCGCCCTTTCCATTTTGCGTTTTATAATGGTCTCATTGTCTTTGATCTGTTTTCTTTCCAAAAGATTGCCCACCTCCAAACATACATTTTGAAGCAATTTTTCTTCTTCCCGCAAAAAATCATCTTCGCTATATTTTGGCCTTGGATAGGCCACTTGTATTTCACCTACCCGCTTATTAAAGACCCTTAAACTGCCCTTTAGGGATACAGGGTCATCAGGAAAATCGGCGGTCACTATATTGTACTGGTCCGAAATGAGCTTCACCTGGGCGGCCTCACTAAAAATACAGGCCTTCTGCAAGCAATGCATTATGCCCTTTAGCGCATCTTCGACCTGATCATAATCGCAATTCACGATTATTGAGGTTACTTCATATAAACAAGTAAGCTCCTTTATACGTTCCTTAAGTTTTTCTTCCGCTGTAATCATGCGCATATTGATCCAATTTAATTTTTACCGGATATTTAATAGGATACCAAATTTAAAAGCACCTGAACAAATCTTTCTTTGGGCAAATAATTATTTTCCAAATTTTTCGCAAAAGGAATGGGGGTTTCCAAACTGGCAACCCGTTTTATGGGTGCATCCAAATACTCAAAACAGTTTTCCGCCACCAAGGCGGAAATATCACTGGCTACACCTCCGAACATACTATCCTCCTGCAATATAATAAGTTTGCCCGTCTTTTTTACCGAGGTATAGATGGCATCCAAATCCATAGGCTGCAAGGTTCTCAAGTCTATTAGATCGGCATTTATTTCAGGATGATCATTTAATGCATCCAGAGCCCAATGTACGCCCAAGCCATAGGAAACTACGGTAATATCCGCACCCACCCTCAACAGGGAGGCCTTACCAAAAGGCAACGTGTAATAAGCCTCTGGCACCTCTTGGTAAATATTCCTGTACAGTCCTTTATGCTCAAAAAACAAAATGGGATTGGGATCATTAATGGAAGTGGCCAATAGGCCCTTGGCATCATAAGGAAAGGCAGGATAGGCCACTTTTAACCCGGGAGTCTTCGTAAACCAGGCCTCATTGGTCTGGGAATGAAAAGGTCCTGCCCCCACCCCTGCCCCACAGGGCATCCTTATTACAACATCCGCATGCTCCCCCCAGCGGTAGTGTACCTTGGCCAAATAATTCACAACGGGGTTAAATCCAGTACTTATAAAGTCAGCAAACTGCATTTCCACTACTGATTTTATGCCGTTGATGGAAAGGCCCATGGCAGCCGAAACCACTGCCGATTCGCATATTGGGGTATTTCTTACCCGATCTTTCCCAAAAGCCTCCACAAAACCCTCGGTAATCTTGAACGCTCCGCCATATTCCGCAATATCCTGCCCCATGACCACCATATCATGGTGCCTTTCCATAGATTGTTTCAATCCTTGGGAAACAGCATCGATCAGCCGAATGTTCCTGGTTATGGAATCATGATCAACCTGCCGATAATCAAATTCTTTGTACACATCCTTTAATTCCTTTGTTTCATCTACTTCAACCTCCTTTTCCGCAAAGGCCTTTTTTAAATGGTTATCGATTTCCGTATATATTTCATTTTTAAGGGTTTCGATTAAAAGGCCTGAAAGAATCTTCTCCTTCAAAAGAAAGTTTTCAAAATTCACAATGGGATCCTTTTCCTCCCAGGTATCCAATAATTGCCGTGGAACATATTTGGTACCACTGGCCTCTTCATGGCCGCGCATCCTAAAAGTCTTAAATTCCAGTAAAACAGGTCTGGGATTTTTCCGCATACTCCTACAAATGGAATCGACCCGGGCGTATACCTCCAAAATATTATTGCCCTCCAATATATGGGATTCCATTCCATAACCTAGGCCCTTATCCGCCAAATTTTCGCATTTGTACTGTTCTTTTGTTGGAGTGGACAAGCCGTAACCGTTGTTTTCGATACAGAACAAAACGGGCAGGTTCCATACCGCAGCAAGATTTAAGGCTTCGTGAAAATCTCCCTCACTGGTGCCTCCCTCTCCTGTAAATACAGCGGTTACCCTATTATTACGTTTCAGAAGGTCTGCAAGGGCTATTCCATCGGCCACCCCTAATTGTGGGCCTAAATGGGAGATCATCCCTACAATTTTATATTCTTGGCTTCCAAAGTGGAAACTTCTGTCCCTACCATTGGTAAAGCCGCTTGCTTTGCCCTGCCATTGGGCAAAAAGTCGGTACAAGGGTATATTTCTAGTGGTAAAAACACCGAGGTTACGGTGCATGGGCAAGATGTACTCATCGGGTCTTAAAGCGCTGGTTACCCCTACCGATATAGCTTCCTGTCCTATACCGCTAAACCATTTTGTTATTTTTCCCTGACGTAGAAGAACCAACATTTTTTCCTCTATCAAACGCGGTTTTAGCATTCGTTGATAAAGTTTCAATTGCATGGACTTATCAACGCTATCTCCTTTATATTGCATGTTATTTTTTTATTCCTTTTTGCTCAAACAATTTATAAATGTAACAAAAACAGAAAAACAAAGTGGTATAATATTTCAGGAAGATTGGCCATATTTATTAACTTTGATGTCATTAAAAATCCATCATAATGAGTGCAATTCCGAGTGTAGATCTTGAAGATTTTATTTCCAGTGACAATAAGAGAAAAGAAAAATTCATTGAAGATATAGGGAGCGCTTTCGAAAATATTGGATTCGTAGCCCTAAGAGGCCATTTTTTGTCCGAAAAATTGGTGGATGATCTCTATGCCGAAATCAAAAAATTTTTTAACCTGCCCCAACAAATCAAGGATAAATATGAAATTCCCGGTATTGGCGGACAAAGGGGGTATACTTCCTTTGGAAAAGAACGTGCCAAGGGAAAAAAGGAAGGGGATTTAAAGGAATTTTGGCATTTTGGACAGTACGTGGAAAATAATCCAAAATTGGAAAAAGAATATCCGGCCAATGTAGAGGTCCAGGAATTGCCCTATTTTAATGCTATTGGCAAGGAAGCCTATAAAATGCTGGAAAAAACGGCCCAATTCGTTCTACGTGCACTTGCCCTTCATTTAAATATGCAGGAAACCTATTTTGATACGTACATCAAAAATGGAAATTCCATTCTAAGGCCTATACATTACCCGCCTATTCAACAAGAGCCTAAAAATGCCGTCAGGGCCGCTGCCCATGGGGATATTAATTTAATTACCCTATTAATGGGCGCCCATGGCAAGGGACTTCAGGTAAAAAACCATGACGGGGAATGGATAGATGCCATAGCACGACCCGATGAATTGATGATCAACGTAGGCGACATGCTTTCCAGATTAACAAACAATAAGTTGAAATCCACTATACATCAGGTAGTCAATCCCCCCAAGGAACTTTGGGGCACTTCCAGGTATTCCATACCGTTTTTTATGCACCCCATTAGCGAAATGCCTTTAAATTGTTTGGAGAATTGTGTGGACAGGGAGCATCCAAAACAATTTGGGGATATTACCGCTGGAGCGTACCTGCATGAGAGGCTAATCGATCTGGGCCTGATTACCAAGTAGGCCATAAATTGGTATAAGCATAATTATAGTCTATGGCGTTGAACAATATTCAATATTAACCATTTAATCTTGGACACTATGAAAAAAGTAATTTTACCCATCGTATTATTGGCGGTTTTGGCATTTGGAGTAGTTAAGTCTACACTAACGGATGCCGAAAGGGAATTTGCTGTAAAGGAAATGACAGAATCCCATGATCACTTTTTAAACACTTTGAAAGGTTTAAATGAGGTACAGCTCAATTTCAAGGCAACGGACAGTTCCTGGTCCATAGCCGAATGTGCCGAACACATTGCAATTTCCGAAAATATGATCTTTGGCATGCTTCAGGGTACTTTGGCCAATGAGGCAGACCCTTCCAAGCGTTCAGAAGTTAAAGTTACGGACGAAGAATTAATTGCCATGATAGAAGACCGCAGCCATAGGGTAAAAACGGGCGAGGCTTTTGAACCATCCGGAAAATATGGCAGTTTTGAAGAAACAGTGGAGGAATTTAAATCCAAGAGAAAGGAACATATAGAATATGTTAAAAGTACCCAGGATGATCTTCGAAACCGTTACCAACAGCTCCCTTTTGGTATTGTGGATGCCTATCAAATACTTTTGTTCATGTCCGGACATACGGAAAGACATATTAAACAAATGGAAGAAGTTATGGATGAAGAGGACTTCCCAATGGAATAATTAAAAGAGACCCGTTCCCACCAAAAATACAATTTATGGGAATGGGTTTTGATTTTTACACTGAAATATTATTTTAGCATAACTTTTAGAATTTATAATGGACCTAAAGGATCAATTGAAGCATCTATTTCCGGATCATGAGCCAACTGAGGATGGGCAGAAAAAGGATTCGGAAAATGAAATTTGGCTACAGGATGAGCCTATTGTTTGCAAGTATGAAAAAAGAAAGGGAAAACCAATTACCATTTTGGAGGGGTATACCGGAGCGGACGAAGATTTTAAAATATTGGCAAAAGAGCTTAAGACCAAACTTAGTGTTGGCGGTAGTTTTAAGAACGATTCCATAATCATTCAAGGAGATTATAGGGATAAAATTATGACCATATTAAAAGAAAAAGGATTTAAGGTAAAACGCGTTGGAGGTTAGATTTTTGTTAATTATTTTTTGATTTTAAGATAAAACACTACATTTATTGACCACAACCTAAACCACCAATACAATGAGTTCCCAATTGCACATAACAAACGGTGATATACTCACCAATAAATTAAACACCCTGAAATTGGAAGGGGATATTATTACCTGGCGTGAAATGTTATGTGAGGGCAAGACGGAAACCAGCGTTGGCAGTGAGTCTTTTTGGAAAACCAGGTTCGAGTTCCTAAATAAGAACTATAAGGTTTCCAAATCCTGGTTTATCGATAAGACCTTAAAGGAATACCGTACCCTTTGTAACCACAAACAGGAAGACCGTATTGTATTGTGGTTCGATTTCGATCTTTTTGATCAGATCAATTTGTTGGCAGTAATTAGTTGGTTAAAGACACATAGACCATATGCCGAAATCTCTTTGGTATCCAGTGAAGCAGAGAAAAATTCCGTTAACATAATAGGTCTGGGAAGACTTGATGATGAACAACTGCGCAAATTATACACCAATCGCACTCTTTTGACCCAGGACGATATAGAATATGCAGATTATGTATGGCAGCTATACTGTAGCGATAACCCCATTAGATTAGAGAACCTAAAAGATTTTGACAGTTTTCAATTTTCCCATCTTTCCGGTGCCATTGAAGCCCATTTAATGCGTTTCCCGACCATTAGAAATGGTCTCAATGAAGTGGAGAACAATATTTTAAGATTGGCCCGTAGCACCAAACCAAAGACAAAGCAAGAATTACTGAACACCGTTCTAAGAAATCAGGGACGTTATGGTTTTGGGGATACCCAGTACGATAGGGTGATGACCAAGTTAAAGCCTCTTTTTACCAATTTCAACCCTGTTAAACTCTCAAAAAAAGGGATGGAGATACTGGAAGGAAAAACCAGTTATTATTCTTGTATCCAAGAGAATGATGCCTATTTGGGCGGAGCCTTAAAATATAATTTCCTTTATAACTCTGAAACGAACCGCATACTAAAATTGTAAAATGAAAATTGGTTCTTCAGAACTAATATTAAACGCAGACCATAGCGTATACCACCTTAATTTATTTCCCAAAGACTTAGCGGACATTGTAATAACCGTTGGTGATCCCGATAGGGTAAGTCTGGTGTCCCGGCATTTTGATGAAATTGAACTAAAAAAAGGAAAGCGGGAATTCCTTACCCATACCGGATGGCTCAACAACAAACGTATTTCGGTAATTTCAACGGGTATAGGCACGGACAATATAGACATCGTCTTAAATGAGCTGGATGCTTTGGTCAATATAGACTTTGAGACCAGGACCGTAAAAGAGGACAAAACACGATTGGATATTATTCGCATAGGTACTTCAGGTGCCATCCAACCCAATATTCCCGTAGATTCTTTTTTGTTGAGCGAATACGCAATAGGCCTGGACAGCCTTTTACATTTTTACGACAGTGCCCATATTCAGCATCCAGAGATGCAACAAGCGTTTCTGGAACACACCAATTGGCCTAAAGATAGGTCTGCTCCCTATGTCGTGCAATATGACAAAGATCTGGCAGCCCCTTTCATCTCAGACAAAATACAACTTGGGTTCACCGCTACCAATGTCGGGTTCTATGGCCCCCAAGGTAGAAGTCTACGGTTAAAATTGAAGGATGAAAACATGAATACCAACCTGGCCAGCTTTAATTTTAACAATAAGCACATTACAAATATGGAAATGGAAACCTCAGGAATATATGGCCTGGCAAAATTACTGGGACACCGGGCGGTTTCCCTAAATTGTATTCTGGCAAACAGATCCAGTGGACAGTTCTCATCAAGGCCGGATGGGGCAATGGATGAACTAATTAAATACGCATTGAACAAAATAGCCTAAAGCAAAACTTTTAATGTATATAGTAATATACTTATTTATTAGTGTTTTGGGATGTATTTTTTTTGCAAGAAAGGTAATATCCCCTGTATGGAGCACACTCCCAATTAATTGGCAAACTAGATAAAAATAATGGACATGAAAAATGTTAATATTATAGGCGTTCCCGAACACTTTAATTTTCCATGGCAATTGGCCATAGAGGAAGGTGCTTTTGAAGCCCGAGGAATAAACTTGAAATGGAAGGATATCCCGGAAGGAACCGGTAAAATGGTACAATTATTAAACGACAACAAAACTGATTTGGCCATTATACTCACCGAAGGGATCATAAAGAGTATTACCGAGGGCAACCCCTCAAAAATTGTACAGGAGTATATAACTACCCCCCTACTATGGGGAATCCATGTAGCAGCCAAAAGTAATTATCGGACCTTGAACGATCTAAAAAACAAAACTGCCGCCATAAGCAGATATGGGAGTGGCAGCCACCTAATGGCCTACGTAAACGCCCAAAGTCAAGCTTGGGACACCAAAGAACTAAAATTTGAGACGGTCAACAATCTGGATGGAGCGGTGGCCAGTTTAACAAATGGCAGGGCCGATTACTTTATGTGGGAGCGCTTTACCACAAAACCTCTGGTAGATCAGGGAATATTTAGAAGAATTACAGACTGCCCAACACCATGGCCTTGTTTCGTAATTGCCGCCACGGATAAGTTTATAACCGAGAATCCCGGAACCTTGGCACATATACTGGAAACCATCAATATCTATACCTCAGATTTTAAACAAATACCAAGCATAGACCGGACCTTGGCCAATACCTACAACCAGCAATTGGAGGATATTAAACATTGGTTATCCCTAACACAGTGGGGAAATAGGAATATCAGCAAACAGAATTTGGAACTGGTGCAAAATACCCTAAAGGAATTAAAACTTATTGAAAAGGCAGTTCCGGATACGGAACTATTGTTTATGGACACTTAGACAAAGACAAACCTATTTCCGTGGATAGCTACCTGCCCTAATCGTAAAAATAGGTCTGGATTATGCTCCTGAAATTGATATCCGACAAAGGTTTATGTAGACATTCCTTAACCCGGGGATAGGATAGTGCCCTGTAGGTTACTTCCTCACTATTATTGGCCGTTAAAACAGTGATTACAATTTTTTCCTTTTCCTCTTTTCTGAACAAAATATCAAATGCTTCCAAGAATTGCCATCCGTTCATTATTGGCATTTCAATATCTAAAATCAAAAGAAAACTTCCTTGGTCTATTTCGTTGATATTGGCCTCTATGAAATCCAATGCCCTATGACCATCCGTTACGGCATCAATATCTAGATCAGGAATTAGCTTTTTTAAAAACAGTTTATTTAGCATATTGGTCGTTCCATCGTCGTCAACCAACAATACCCTTTTCAATCTAGTGGAATTCATTAATCTATCAAATATTTAATATCACAAATATTGGCCCAAGTACTATTATATTACTTCAAAAAAACACAAATATAGATTTAGTTGGCAGTTCATATTCCCTTTTTGAAAAAAATAATTTAAATGTTCCTTTGTTCTTACATCGGCAGGGACCGAACAAAAAACGGAATCATATTCGCTCTACATTACCTTGGAACAAGCCGTTTAAAAGGAGGCCGACCAATTCCGGTTACCAATCAATGGCCTGTTTTCCATTCTCCAATAATATTTTATTCGTTTTACTAAAATGCCTGTTTCCAAACCAGTAGCCCCTGTTGGCACTCAAAGGGGAAGGATGTCCGGAAGTTAAAATATAATGTTTCTTATGGTCTATCAATTTCGATTTCTTCTTTGCAAAACCTCCCCACAACAAAAATATCAATCCCTCCTTTTCCATGGATAATTTTTGGATAACGGTATCCGTAAAAAGCTCCCACCCTTTATTTTGATGACTCCCGGCTTCATGTGCCCGTACCGTTAGGATGGCATTCAACAAAAGGACGCCCTGGTCCGCCCAACGCTCCAAATTTCCATCTTCGGGATAGACTATCCCCAAATCGGATTCAATTTCACGAAAGATATTGCCCAAAGAGGGCGGGTGTGCTATGCCCTTATTTACCGAAAAACAAAGACCATTGGCCTGATTTGGGCCATGATAGGGGTCCTGGCCTATAATGACCACCTTGGTTTCTTCTAGGTGACAATGATTAAAAGCAGCAAAAATATGGCTTTCCATAGGATAGCATGTCCGTTTGGCATATTCCTGTTGGACAAATACCATAAGGGATTTAAAATATGTTTTTTCATACTCGTCTTGTAAAAGCCTGTTCCAACTACCATGTATGTTAAAGTCCACTTATGATTTCATTTTATAATTACCAAACATGTTATCTATACCTTTTGAAAGGAATAATATCAAAAATAGCTAAAAATAAAAACAATTTTCTTTAAAAGACCATAAACCAAAAAAACAAAGTGTATGGTTAAACTTGCTTACCTTTGTTAATGGTTATAAGAGATAAATAAAAGATTTCTTGAAACCGACTATCCTCGAGGCAGAGCCGTAGAGGTATTTCGCCAAACCGATAGAATCTATCGGTATCATTTTGGCCTTAGGGCCAAAAGCCCAAATTTTGTATTTTGCCCCACCCGGAATTGCGAAAAAGCAATTCCGACCTCCCCCAAGGGGAGGTATGACCGGAAACCCCGAGACAGAGCTGTCGGGGAATTATAAAGATTAAACCTTTTTCAATTTTTATAGTCCTATTACAGAACTTAAGTCCAAAATGTTGATTGCCGAAGAAACTTTAGTAATACAATTAAAGCATAAGGACCATCAGGCCAAGGCTTTTGAGTTACTGGTAAACACCTACAAGGAACGTCTGTACTGGCATATTAGACGAATTGTATTGGACCATGATGACACCGATGATGTGCTGCAAAATACTTTTATAAAAGTTTATAGAAATATCGACAGCTTTAAAGGTGATAGTAAACTGTACTCATGGATATATAGGATAGCCACTAATGAAGCCCTGTCATTCTTAAAGTCCAAATCGCAAAAACTTCAGATCAATAACCAGAAATTAATGGGTAAGGCGGTAGAGGATTTAAAGGCGGATATTTATTTTGAAGGGGATGAAATTCAGCTCAAACTACAGATGGCGATTGCAACGCTTCCCGAAAAGCAAAAATTAATTTTTAATATGAAATATTTTCAGGAAATGAAGTATGAAGAAATTTCTGAGATTTTAGAGACCTCTATAGGCGGATTAAAGGCCTCCTATCATTTGGCTTCAAAAAAGATCGAAACTTTTTTGAAAGAAAATTAAACCTTTTAAATCGTTCAAAGTCAAACTATTGAAATGGATAGACTAAATAAAAATAACCCCTTTAAGGTTCCTGACGGGTATTTCGACTCCTTTACCGGCAATATCCTGAAAAGGACAGCAGGGGAAGAGAATTCTGTTCCCTCCAATGAAGGATTCAAAATTCCTGAAGGCTATTTTGAGACTTTAAACAGTAAGCTGCTGGCCCAACTGGAAAACAATCGCACAGAGGCTATGATTATTCCATTAAAGTCAAATAAAAAATACTATTATATCGCTGCCTCAGTGGCTGCAGTCATATTACTTTTTATCTTTATTCCATGGAACAGAAATATTGTGCCACCCTATTCGGACGTGGCCAATTCGGACATTGAACAATATTTTGAATTTAACGATCTGGAACTTTCATCCTATGACCTGGCGGAAATACTCCCCGTCTATGATCTGGATCCAAACGATATTTTGGAAAACAGATTGGATAATGAAAATATCATAGAATATCTAGATTCCCATATTGAGGATTTAGAAGAATTAAATATGCACAATGATGATTAGAAAAATAAAATTACTGGCCCCTTTCCTGTTCCTAGTGGCCACGCTGTCCTTAAGCGCACAGAAAAAACAGGACTGGGAAAAAATAAAGTCCCTTAAAGTGGCATTCATTACCGAAAGATTGAACCTAACACCAAAAGAAGCCCAAAGCTTTTGGCCCATCTACAACGAGCATCAAGCAAAAAAAGAAGGCTTCTATAGGGAAGAGCGCTTTGAAATAGGTAACAAAATAAAAACACTGGACGCGCTTTCGGATGCACAGGCCGAAGAACTCCTTGTTCGTATGCAAAAGTTGGAAGGAGAAAAATACAAGGCGGAAAAATCCTATATTGAAAAAATATCCAAGACAATTTCAGCCAAGAAAACTATTTTGTTGATGCGTTCGGAAGAGGATTTTAAACGGCAACTCATCAAACAATATAGACAAGGAAAAGGCGGCAGGTAATTTTCATCCAAGCCCTAGGTAAAAGGTATCCAATGAACTACCTCGACGCAGATCTTGGGAATCCCCATGATTAAAGTATTGCTATTTTACAACTCCTTGGACACTGGACATTTCAGCGAAAAATAAGTTTCGCTATCCTATCCTTTCCCTGCGGCATAGGCAATGGAGTCGTTCATAAACCTTAGGGTATAAAAGGGTTCATTGAAAGTTGTTTCCAGGTTTCGCCCTGGTCATAAGAATAGGCAATACCCTCAAAACCTATGGCAATAAGTGATTTTCCCTTGGAGTTTGGAATAAATTGCACGCAGCTTCTATAATTTGGGAGTTTCCCATTGGCTATCAGTTTCCAGGTCTTACCTCCGTCCACAGTTACTGCCTTTATTGCTGATATTTACTTTCGGGTCTGTATAATCCCTCCGAAAACAACTCCAAAATTTTCATCGTAAAAATCGATGGAAAAGATACCTTGGGTAGTTTTTTCACTTATAATGGGCGTTTTTACAACTTCCCATGTACCACCCTTATCATTGGTGCTATAAACATTTCCATGTGTCGTAGCTATCCAGGCCTTAGGGCCCAAGGTCTTGATATTGGTATTACTGGCTGCAAAGGCCCCCTCCCCTGTCTCCGACTTTGGCAAAGAGGCACATGGAATCTTTTTCCAAGTATGGCCGCCATCCCTGGTAATGATGATGGACAGGCACCCGTTCATGCTATCACCAACGGCAATGCCCTCCCGGTCGTTCCAAAAAGTCATGGCATCATAGAACACCCCCTTATCTTCCTCCTTATACACCAGTTCCATATTACCCTTGTCACCAGTTTTGTACAACAAGGCCGGATTGCCGATGGAAAGCATGAAAAAATCGGTGGCATTTTGTGCTACGGCCCTAAATTCCGGAAGAATACTGTCATATTTTTGGAAATTTACCCTTACATTATTGGTCCTAAGGTCTTACCAAAACCAAAAAGCACTTTATTGGCTGCAAATGCCATATTGCCCCCATCCATAATTTCTATGGCCCTAAAGCTTAATGAATCGGTATAAATACTTTCTATCTTAAATCTCCTTAAACGTTCTCCTTCTTCCGTTTCGGAACACGAGCCCAGAATAATTAGAATAAGAATTACCAAATAAATGCGCATGCTTATAATTTTCTCCAAAAATAAGAGGAATAGGTTCTAATACAATACCTTTGCAATCTTAATTTTTAGAAATGCGGTTACATAGAAATCTAGTGTTTGCGGTTGTTGATGCGTTAAATTATATATTTAATGAAGGTGAATATGCAGATAAAGTGGTAGAAAAAGTATTGAAATACGACAAAAGATGGGGGGCCCGGGACAGAGGTTTTATTGCGGAAACCACCTATGAAATGGTACGCTGGAAGCGGTTGTACGCGGAAATAGCCGAAGTAAAGGCCCCATACAGTAGACCGAACCTGTTTAGAATGTTCGCTGTTTGGGCCGTTCTTAAAGGCATTAAGCTACCGGACTGGAAGCAAATTGAACCAACGCCGGAAAGAAGGATCAAAGGAAAATTTGATGAACTCTCCAAAATAAGGAAATTTAGGGAATCCGTACCGGATTGGATGGACGAGCTATGCGCAGAAGCCTTGGGAGATGCACTTTGGACCAAGGAGATTCGTGCCCTTAATGAGCAGGCAGAAGTAATTTTAAGGACAAACACCTTAAAGACAAGCAAAGATAATTTAAGCAGTATTCTTCACGAAGCCGGGATTGAAACCGAATCTATAAAAGGGTATCCCGATGCACTGAGACTAAAGGAGCGTTCCAATGTGTTCACTACGGATGCCTTTAAAAATGGCTGGTTTGAAGTACAGGATGCCTCATCACAATTGGTAGCCCCATTTTTAGATGTTAAACCTGGTCACCGTGTGGTGGATACCTGCGCCGGGGCAGGTGGAAAAACGCTTCATTTGGCTGCTTTAATGGAAAATAAGGGGCAGCTGATAGCATTGGATATTTTTAGCAATAAACTTAAGGAATTAAAAAGAAGGGCCAAACGCAATGGGGCACATAATGTGGAGACCAGGGCCATAGATTCTACCAAAGTAATTAAAAAACTATACGATACAGCGGATAGAGTACTCATTGATGCTCCCTGTACAGGATTAGGGGTCTTAAAAAGAAACCCGGATGCCAAGTGGAAATTACAACCCGATTTCTTGGACAAAATAACGGTTACACAGCAACAAATCCTTCAAGATTATAGTCGCATGGTCAAGCCTGGAGTGAAATTGGTCTATGCCACTTGCTCCATATTGCCACAGGAAAATATTCAACAAGTAAAAAAATTCCTGGACTCCGATGCCGGTAAGGATTTTAGTCTTATTAAGGATAGTAATATTTATGCCTGCAAAACCGGATTTGACGGATTTTACATGGCCCTTTTGGAAAAAAAGTTATCCAGAAAATAAAAAAACAGGCTGTCCAAGTTTAGGGATAGCCTGTTTTCTTATGTTTTATGTCCTATAGTCCTATCCTTACACTTGGAGCGCTTATCCCAACTCCGGTGTTGATAGTTGTTCTTCTGGAATAACCGTTATAACGATAAGGTTCGTTCCGGTAATAGTAAAAACTGGCATGAGAATGATAATGATCACTATGGTGACAATGGTCATTACAATGTTCGCGGTGTTCTGAGTAGGCATCCCTCTTGCCTTTCATATACGCCTTATAGGCCTTTTTATCCCTTTTTTTCAATTGCCCCTCATAATCCTTTTGTGATTCCCAAAATTCTTCCTCATCTTCTTCCGCCAATTCCCGTGATTGCTCAAATTGTGCATCCTCTCTGGCTCTTTGTTCATAATACGTAAGCTTTTCCCCTTCGGCAGATTCCACTTCTTGGGCCACTGATCCTACAAAAGAAAAAAGTAGGATAGCCAAACTTAAAAATTGTGATTCCTTCATAACTACTCTGTTTTATTTTAACTGTACCTTTCTATGGGCACTATTTATACATAAAACAACCAGCAGAAAAATTACCCTACTTGGCCTTGCTGAAAAATGCTTTTCAAAAAACCTCTTTCCCTGTATTTATGGTGAGCTCATCAGGATGCATTAAGGTTTCTGCCAAACTATCAGTTTTCGACAACTCGTACTTAAAATAAAATTTCATAGTATGGATTTTACTGTTGTGGAATGCTTCGGAATAAGACCGGTTCCCCTCCTTTAAATTTCGTTGCGCATTTAGGGCAATATCCAACCATAACCATCCCAATACAACATTACTTAAAAATTCCATAAACAAATTGGCATCGGACAAATAACGCTCGTAATTCCCCTCTTTGACAAATGGTGTTAAAAAATCCAAAACCTTCCTTATCAATTTAATTTTGTCGCCCAATATTTTGGCCGAGGAACGCAATTCATCAAACTTCATGGCTTCGGTAATGGTATGTAATATTTCGGTCAGCAATAATTCCAAAGCCTTGCCATTCTCCATGGGCACCTTACGTCCCAATAAATCTTGGGATTGTATTCCGGTAGTACCCTCATAAATACTAAATATCCTAATATCCCGATAATATTGCTGAAGGATAAAATCGGAACAAAATCCATATCCGCCCAACACCTGCACCCCATTGCTCACTGATACAATACCCGCCTCGGTAGGATAGGTTTTTACAATGGGAATGACCATTTCCAATAATAGACCATACTTTTCCTTGGTTTCAGGAATTTTGGTGGATTTAATGATATCATAATACTTGGCAGCCAATAGAACCAGACTTAATGAACCTTCGGCGATTGCTTTTTGTAATAAGAGCATCCGTCTTACATCCGGATGGTCAATGATTAAACAAGGGGGCAAATCTGGATCCTTTTTTCCATCACTGGAAAGCCTTCGTCCCTGCGGTCGTTCATTGGCATACTCCAATGAGGCCTGGTAAGCTGCCATACTTATGGCGGCACCCCCGCGTCCTACACTTATCCTGGCACTGTTCATCATTAAAAACATATATTTAAGCCCCATATGTGCCTCACCTACAAGCCAGCCATGACAATCCTCCTTGTCTCCAAAACCCAAATGTGTGGTAGCATAGCCACGCTGACCCATTTTCTGAAAATCGGCCAAGGTTACCACATCGTTATTTCTTAAACCACCCTCCCCATCCATTCTATTTTTAGGTACCACAAACAAAGATATACCCTTGGTTCCCGAAGGGGCACCTTCTATTCTGGCCAACAACAAATGGACCACATTTTCTGCATATTGATGATCTCCACCCGAAATAAATATCTTTTGCCCTGATATCTTATAATAACCTTCTTGGGTAGGAACGGCCTTGGTAGTTACATCCGACAAGGAACTTCCTGCCTGGGGTTCGGTAAGACACATGGTACCTCCCCAAATACCGGCCAGCATTTTGGGGACGTAAGTTTTCTTAAGGTCCTCATTGGCAAAATTAACGATCAGTTCCGCGGCCCCTTGGGTCAATCCAACATAGCCCGGCAGGTGATTGTTTGCCGCCTCCAGAATATAGGCCGAAGCGGTATGGATCATAAAAGGCAACTGCAATCCACCATCCCCATAATCGAACGGACCGGAAATAATTCCCATTTCCCCGCCTTTCCGCATTATTACATCTACCTGCTTATGCACCATTATGGTACCATTTTCATACTTGGCCGGTGATTCATCCATCTCCTTGAAATAGGGAAACAATTCACGATCCGAGAATTCCTTGATCGCATTTAAAAACAGATCCAAGGAATCCTTGTCATAATCTTGAAACCGTTCCGCCGACAACAACTTTTCCACCCCATGTACATGGTATAACAAATATTTTAATGTTGCGATATCTACATATTCCTTGGCCATAGTATATGAATTTTTAGTGTTTATAGGTTACATTCCCAAGATACAACTTACTCCTTTAATAGCCCCTCTTATAAAAAATGAAATCAATGGGGCCATTCCGTTTTCCTATCCCCAAAAACAATTATAAGTTTCTTACCTTTATTTTTTTATCGAATACAGAAAAAGGATGAACAACGAGCAATCGGCCATAAGGACCACTTATTTCAGTATTGCAGGAAATATTGCTTTGGCTGCAATTAAAGGTTTGGCAGGTTTTTTTGGCAATTCCTACGCCTTGATCGCCGATGCCATCGAATCCACTACCGATATATTTTCCTCCCTTTTGGTATTGTTCGGGCTTAAATATGCCAAAAGACCTGCCGATGACAATCATCCCTACGGTCATGGAAAAATTGAACCCCTGATTACTTTCTTGGCAGTAGGCTTTCTAATTACTTCGGCTACTATTATAGCCTATGAAAGTATCATGAATATCATAACGCCCCACAAAACACCCAAATCCTGGACACTACTGGTCCTCGGCACTATTATTCTATGGAAGGAAATTTCGTATAGGCTAGTATTGAAAAAAAGTATCCAGACCAACAGTTCATCCCTAAGGGCGGATGCATGGCACCATAGAAGCGATGCCATCACCTCCATTATGGCCTTTATTGGGATTTCCATTGCCCTGATCTTTGGCAAAGGATATGAAACGGCCGATGACTGGGCTGCTTTGGCCGCATCCTTTTTTATTTTTTATAATGGATATCTGATCTTTAGACCTGCCCTTGGTGAAATAATGGATGAACATTTATATGACGATCTCATAAAGGACATTCGCCAAGTTTCCTCAACTGTTGAAGGTATATTGGGGACCGAAAAATGTTTTGTCCGGAAGGCGGGCACCAAGTATCATATCGATCTGCATGCCCAAGTAAACGGTAGTATCAGTGTAAAGGAAGGACATGACCTGTCCCATAAACTTAAGGACAGGATACGCAGGGATATCCCCAACATTGGGCATGTATTGATTCATATAGAACCAAAATAAAAAATTAAGCCGACTGCCTTAAAATTTGGACCACATTTGGAAATTAACAATCGCTGTCCAAAACTGTTAACTATTCTAATAAAAAATTACACATTAAAACCGTAAATTTGCAGCTTTCTCAACCTTACAATTAACATATTAGATGATTCATTTCTTCGGAGACCCTAGCACTAAGATATTTGCGGTACAGACCAAAAACGACCTTACCCAAGAAGATAGCGTAAAACTTACGTGGTTGTTCGGTAACCGACCTAAGTTAAGCGCGGCGTCATTGGACGCCTTTTTTGTTGGTCCCAGAGCGGCCATGATTACCCCTTGGAGTACCAATGCTACGGAGATAACCCAGAATATGGGCATTTCCGGTATTATTAGAATTGAGGAGTACACGGCAGTGGAGCAAGATGAAAAGGGGTTCGACCCCATGCTTTTCCAAAAATACAGGGGCCTTTCCCAGGATATTTTCAAGGTCGATATTATGCCCGAACCCATTCTGGAAATAGAGGATATTGCCCAATATAATGAACGTGAAGGATTGGCACTCAGTGATGAAGAAGTTGTTTATTTAAAACAAGTCTCCGAGAAAATCGGTCGTAAACTTACCGATTCAGAAGTGTTTGGGTTTAGTCAAGTAAATTCCGAACATTGCAGGCATAAAATTTTTAATGGGACATTTGTCATTGATGGCATAGAAAAACCAATGTCACTTTTTAAGCTTATTAAAAAAACTTCCCAGGAACACCCCGGGGATATTGTATCGGCCTACAAGGATAATGTAGCCTTTCTAAAGGGGCCCAGAGTGGTCCAGTTTGCGCCAAAAAGTGCCGACAGACCCGACTTCTACCAAGAAAAACCTTTTGAATCGGTTATTTCCCTAAAGGCAGAAACCCATAACTTCCCAACAACCGTAGAGCCTTTTAATGGGGCGGCCACAGGAGCCGGGGGGGAAATTAGGGATCGTTTGGCAGGAGGGAAAGGTTCCCTGCCCTTGGCCGGAACAGCGGTCTATATGACCGCCTATTCCCGTCTGGAAGAAAATAGGCCCTGGGAAAAAGGAATGCAGGAAAGGAATTGGCTGTACCAAACTCCGATGGATATATTAATAAAGGCCTCCAATGGAGCCTCCGATTTTGGAAATAAATTTGGCCAACCTTTAATTGCCGGATCCGTACTTACTTTTGAACATGATGAGGCCAAGGAAAACCCTGTAACGGACCAAGGCAGAAAACTAGGTTATGATAAAGTGATCATGCAAGCTGGTGGTATTGGTTATGGAAAGGCAGAACAAGCAATAAAAGATGTCCCCAAAACCGGCGATAAAATAGTCATCCTAGGTGGAGACAACTATCGTATTGGCATGGGAGGCGCAGCGGTATCCAGTGCCGATACGGGAGAATTTGGGGCAACTATAGAGTTGAACGCCATTCAACGTTCCAACCCAGAAATGCAAAAAAGGGCGGCCAATGCCATACGGGGAATGGTGGAGAGCGATCATAACCCCATAGTTTCCATACACGATCACGGTGCGGGCGGACATTTGAATTGTTTGTCAGAATTGGTCGAGGAAACGGGGGGAAAAATAGATATGGACAAATTGCCTATTGGAGATCCTACCCTATCGGCAAAAGAAACCATTGGAAACGAATCCCAAGAACGTATGGGACTGGTCATCGGAAAAAAGGATGTGGATAGGCTGCACCGAATAGCAGATAGGGAGCGATCGCCCATGTATGAGGTTGGTGATGTTACGGGAAACAAGCGGTTTACCTTCAAATCTGCCACAACGGGAGAAAGTCCAATGGACTTGGACCTTTCCGATATGTTCGGGAGTTCTCCAAAGACGATAATGAACGATACTAGGGTAATAAGAAAATATAAGGCCCCATCCTATTCCTTGGAACATTTTCATGATTATTTGGACCAAGTACTGCAATTGGAGGCAGTAGCGGCAAAAGATTGGCTCACGAACAAGGTAGACCGCTGCGTAGGCGGCAGGGTGGCCAAACAACAATGTGCCGGTCCGCTGCAGCTGCCCTTGAACAATTGCGGGGTTATGGCGTTGGATTACAAAGGAAAGGAAGGAATTGCCACCTCAATAGGCCATTCCCCTATTTCAGGGTTGATAGACCCATCTGCAGGAAGTAAAAATAGTGTTGCCGAAGCTTTGACCAATATTGTTTGGGCGCCTTTAAAAAATGGATTGGACTCGGTTTCACTTTCCGCCAACTGGATGTGGCCCTGTAAAAATCCCGGAGAGGACGCCAGACTATATGAAGCGGTACAGGCTATTTCAGACTTTGCCATCGAACTGGGAGTAAATATCCCGACGGGAAAAGATTCCCTATCCATGAAACAACGTTATAAGGACTCGGAAGTCATAGCCCCTGGAACCGTTATCATTTCCGCGGCCGGAAACTGTACCGATATTACCAAGGTAGTGGAGCCCGTCCTACAAAAAAATGGCGGGGACATATACTACATTAATTTGTCCCAGGACTCACATAAATTGGGAGGGTCCTCCTTTGCCCAAATTTTAAATACCATTGGTGATGAGACTCCCACGATAAATAATGCCAAAAATTTCCGATCCGTATTCAATACACTCCAGAAATTAATTTTGGAAGGAAATATCTTGGCAGGTCACGATGTGGCCTCCGGCGGATTGATAACCACACTTTTGGAACTTTGTTTTTCAGACCTAAATTTGGGTGCTACATTGGACTTGACGACCATTGGCGAAACCGATACCATTAAATTATTGTTTTCAGAAAATGCGGGAATCGTTTTTCAAGCCAAGGACAATACCATAGAAAAAGTGTTTGTCGATGCCGGTATTGAGTATTTCAAAATTGGATCGATAAGTGCAACGGCCAATCTGACCATTAAAAATCATGGAATGGAAATGGGACTGAACGTTAATTCCCTGCGCGATACCTGGTTTAAGACCTCCTATCTATTGGACAAAAGGCAGACGGCCGATAACCTGGCCACAGAGCGTTATAACAATTACAAAAACCAGCCATTAAACTATACTTTCCCGACCCATTTTAACGGAAAAATACCCAACGGGCCCAATACTAGGCCAAAAGCGGCCATCCTGCGTGAAAAAGGAAGTAACTCGGAACGCGAAATGGCCAATGCTATGTACCTGGCCGGTTTTGATGTCAAGGACGTTCATATGACCGATCTGATATCGGGAAGGGAGACCTTGGAAGACATCCAATTTATAGGTGCTGTGGGCGGATTCTCCAACTCCGATGTATTGGGAAGCGCCAAAGGTTGGGCCGGAGCCTTTAAATACAATGAAAAAGCCAATACGGCATTAAAAAAATTCTTTGCCAGGCCCGATACCCTTTCCATAGGTATTTGTAACGGTTGTCAGCTATTCATGGAATTGGAATTGATTAACCCGGAGCATGCGGAACACGGAAAAATGACCTTTAATGATTCCCATAAACACGAAAGCGGATTTACATCCGTGGTTGTCCGGAAGAACAATTCCATTATGCTTTCAAGTTTGGAAGGAGCCAATCTGGGGGTTTGGATATCCCATGGGGAAGGAAAATTTAAATTGCCCATGGCCAAGGAAAATTACAATATAGTGGCCCATTACGGTTATGAAGGTTATCCTGCAAATCCCAATGGCAGCGACTTCAACACGGCCATGCTATGCGATGTTTCCGGCAGGCATTTGGTGACCATGCCCCATATAGAACGCTCCATATTCCAATGGAATTGGGCCTATTACCCGGCAAACAGGAAGGATGAGGTTTCACCCTGGTTGGAAGCGTTTGTTAATGCCAGAAAATGGCTGGAGACCTTTAAGGGTTAAGAATGATATTTAGACGGGCTACCAAGGAAGACCTTCCGGCTATAATAAAAATGATAGCCAATGATACTTTGGGCAAATCACGGGAGCGGTATGAAGACCCCCTTCCCAAAGCATATTATAGTGCTTTTGAAATAATTGATGGGGATAAAAACCAGAAGCTGATGGTTATAGAGAATTTCCAGGGCGAAGTGGTAGCCTCCTTTCAGTTGAGTTTTCTGCAATACCTCACCTATGAAGGCGGCATCCGATGTCTTGTGGAAAATGTACATGTAAGGGACGATCAAACGGGCAAGGGCATAGGAAAACAAATGTTTCAATGGATCATTGCAACAGCCAAGGAAAAAGGGGCTCACCTGATACAACTGACCTCCAACAAACTGCGGCCCGATGCCATTAGATTTTATGAAAGCATAGGATTCAAAGCTACCCACCAAGGGTTTAAATTACATGTATAATCCAAATTAAAATCCCTTGAATTGAAGTTGGGACTCTATGCGTATACGGCATAAAAGTTCAACTTCAATTCAAGGGATTTAGGTATACATCTATTCCTACTACCCCAAGGTAAGGGTTTATTTCTTGGAGTAATCGGCATGGATGGCCTTGTCAAAAGCCTCCCAATGCTCGGGTTTCATTCTTTCGGGAGTAAAAAGACATATTCCTGTAGCCCCATTCTCCATAGAAGTCCTAATGGCCGTTTCTATTTCCGAAGGCAGTAAGCCATGATTTTCAGGGTCGTTTTCATTGGTTTTGTTCTCCGGATTTGGGCATATGAAAAGTCCGCTGTAAATAGGCTTCTCCCCTTTAACGGATGCCACTTCCTCTTTGGTTATTTCCCCGACCCATTCCGGACCCTTTAAATAAAAATCATTATAGTTCATTGGGTAAAAGGCATCCAAATCCCATTTATTCCATTCCTGTCTTACCATCTTCATGGCATTGCTTGGACCTGGAAAAACTGCTGCATTGATCTTTTTACCCTTTTCATGGACCACCTTTGCCAAGCTATTTACAATGTTGGTGATCAGATCATATCTAAACTGCTTCCATTCCTGAACTTTGGAAGGATCTTCTACCTCTTTTATATCGATCCCTGATTTCTCCTTAAAATCGGCTACACATTTATCACAATAGCAATAATCCGCTACGGGATATTCCTCGTTCATTACCAGCCCGTATTTGTCCCACAGGCCTTCGGCCAATATTACATCCGGGAAACGGATATAATCCAAATGTATCCCGTCCACCTCTTCAACGGCTGCAACATTCCCGTACAACTCGGACAAAAAGGTAAAGGACCCCTCCTTATTGGGGCAAAGAAATTTGTAATATGGAACATATGCCGGTTTATCAAAGGCCGATTCCCCATTTCGGTTTACCGCATAAAGATCCTTTGATAGTTTAGGGTTTTCGCCCTGGACCATGGTAGGGATCCAAGTGTGGAATTCCATCCCTGACTCCTTTACCAATTTGCCTACCCGCTTATACGTTTCCGAATCATGCCCTCCGTTATACATTAGTCCATCTATCCCTTTCTCCTTATACTCTTTAAAAATTGCCATCAGTTCCTGGTCCGTGGCCTCCCCAGGACCACCGGTCCATGCATAGACAGGAATCTTGGATTTTTCGGCACAGGAAATCATGGTAAAAATAACTGTTGCCGTCACAAAAAGTTTCTTCATTGGTTTAGTTTAATTGTTAATGAATATACATACAAGACACACATAAACGCTTTCTATATCATAAAATAAAGACTAAAACGTTTATTGTTGAATACGGTGTTAAAACATTGAACTTAATCATTTTGTAGTTTCCATTCCATAAATCTTAGCTAAGTGACCTCGGAATGGGCACAAACAACATTATTCCGTACCCGAATCAGCACCTCTTATAAAACTTTAAAGAGGGTACACCTATACCCAAATTAATGATGCCATATTAAAAAATCAACAACATTAACGAATAAATCAATGGTTTTCCCTAGTAAGCCTTATGCCGTAAGCACCCAAAATTTATAATAGCTAAAGTAACTGCAATGAAATGGCAGGCGGGCAAAGGCAGGGGCTTTAAACTTAAACCTAAGCATAAAAATACCCGTTACTACGAGCCCGACCCATATAAACAAAGTCAACATGATACAAATTTTAGACGATAAAATGAAGACTCAATAATAATTTTACATTTTTTATACGAATGTGATTTTAAAATTCCGTTCCCTTTTATTAATTTGCGAATACGAACAGCAAATTAAATATGCAAGAAATCACCCGCCTTTTTGATTTTCCTTATTATCAATTAGAGAAATTCAATTTAAAAAAATCCCTGGTCACCAAGTACAATGGAGAATGGGTCGCCACATCTACCCAAGAGTATATAGATAAGGTAAATACCGTTAGTAGGGCCTTATTGCGACTAGGGGTAAAACCCAATGATAAAATTGCCCTTATTTCCATGACCAACCGAACGGAATGGAATATAATGGATATTGGAATACTTCAATTAGGTGCGCAAAATGTGCCCATATACCCAACAATATCCAAAGAAGACTATGCGTATGTCCTAAACCATTCCGAGGCCAAATACGTGTTTGTATCCTGTTCGGAAGTCTTTGAAAAGGTCAATGCGGTAAAAGGAAATACACCCCATTTAAAGGATATATATTCTTTTGACCTACTGGAAAACTGCAAAAATTGGAGCGAAATTTTGGAATTGGGTTCGGATGCCTCAAACCAAATGAGGTTGAAAAACTAAAAGATATGGTTAATCCGGATGATCTCGCCACTTTAATTTATACGTCCGGAACCACTGGCCTACCAAAAGGGGTGATGCTGACCCATAAAAATGTGGTGAGCAATGCCTTGGAAAGTTCAAAACGGTTGCCCATAGATTACGGCAACACCAGATGTTTAAGCTTTTTGCCCGTATGCCATATTTACGAGAGAATGATGGTCTATCTGTATCAATACGCAGGGGTTACCATTTATTTTGCCGAATCTATGGACAAAATAAGCGAAAATCTAAAAGAGTGCGCTCCCCATGTAATGACCGCCGTTCCAAGATTATTGGAAAAGGTATACGATAAAATCATTGCCAATGGGACGGCACTTACCGGTATTAAAAGAAATTTATTTTTCTGGGCGGTTGAAGTCGGGTTAAAATATGAACCGTATGGTCAAAACGGTTGGTGGTACGAACAAAAATTGGCCCTGGCCAGAAAATTGATTTTCAGCAAGTGGAAGGAAGGTCTGGGAGGTAACCTTTCATTGATATCTTCAGGTAGTGCGGCCTTACAACCTAGGTTGGCCCGTATTTTCAATGCGGCCGGCTTTGGGGTCATGGAAGGATATGGGCTTACCGAAACTTCACCGGTAGTTTCGGTGAACGATATGAGAGATGGGGGATTTAAAATAGGGACAGTAGGAAAATTATTGGACCATACGGAGGTGAAAATTGCGGAGGACGGAGAAATATGCGTAAAGGGACCAAAAGTAATGCTAGGCTATTACAAAGATGCCGAAAAAACGGCCGAGGTTATAAAGGACGGTTATTTTCATACCGGGGATATCGGTGAAATAGATTCCGATGGATTTCTTAAAATCACGGACCGGAAGAAAGAGATGTTCAAAACATCGGGAGGTAAATACGTGGCACCCCAATTATTGGAGAACCGATTTAAACAATCCAGGTTTATAGAACAAATCATGGTCATAGGGGAAGGTGAAAAAATGCCGGCGGCCCTGATCCAACCGGATTTTGAATTTTTACGCAATTGGGCCAAAATACATCATATAGAGATTGGCGACAATGTAAAAATGGTCCAAAATGAAAATGTAATTGCCAGGTTCCAGGAGGAAGTGGATGCTGCAAACGAAAGTTTTGGCAAATGGGAAAAAGTAAAACAATTTAGGCTTACACCAGACGTATGGAGTATAGAACAAGGGCACCTTACCCCTACCATGAAGCTAAAACGTAAAATTGTCAAGGAAAAATATATAGACCTATATAAGGACATTTACGGGCATTAATAATGTAATATCCTACAACTAAATTAAATACAGCTTCCTTAACGGGAAGCTGTATTTTTTATATGCCCATATTTTTTTAAAATATATTATGCATGCATAATATATTTTTATATATTTGAAAGAACCAACAAAACAACATGCAGGATATAACCATAGATTACGCGCTCAGGGCCACTTGGCAAGCGGTAACAAAAATGTATAACGAAGAGGCCAAAAAATTCAATAGTACTATGGCCGTTGGTTTTACATTACTGAGCATTGACCCTAAAACCGGTACGCCCTCTACCGCCCTTGGCCCAAAAATGGGAATGGAGGCCACAAGTCTCTCCAGGATATTAAAAAGTATGGAAGAAAAGGGACTTATTGAACGTAGGCCCAACCCCAATGATGGTAGGGGCGTACTAATACACCTCACCGCTTTTGGCCTGGAAAAGAGGAACGATTCAAAAGATGTCGTACTTCGTTTTAACAATGTGGTAAAGACATATGTATCCAAAGAAAAATTGGATACCTTTTTTGAGGTAACCGAGGTCATAAACAAATTGATTTTGGAAAAGAAAATTTATTAAAAGTCAAAAAATAGTTAACACCTTTATTGATGAACAAACACATTAAAAAAGTAGCAGTTATAGGTTCGGGCATTATGGGAAGCGGCATAGCCTGCCATTTTGCCAATATAGGAGTGGAAGTATTGCTTTTGGACATTGTACCAAGGGAACTTAATGATAAGGAAAAAGCCAGTGGCCTTACCCTGAAAGACAGGGCAGTGAGAAATAGATTGGTAAACGATTCCTTGGCCACTGCATTAAAATCCAAGCCTTCGCCCATATATCACCAGCAATTTTCCCAAAGAATCAATACAGGGAATCTGGAAGATGATATTTCCAAAGTTGGGCAGGTAGATTGGATCATTGAAGTGGTGGTGGAACGTCTGGACATCAAAAAACTGGTTTTTGAAAAACTGGACCAACACAGAAATCCAGGTACCCTAATAACCTCCAACACCTCTGGTATTCCCATAAAATTTATGAGTGAGGGAAGAAGTGAGGATTTCCAAAAACATTTCTGCGGAACCCATTTTTTTAATCCTGCCCGATACTTAAAACTCTTTGAAATAATTCCCGGGCCAAAAACTTCCCCCGAAGTACTGGATTTTTTAAATGGCTATGGGGAACAATTTTTAGGCAAGACCTCGGTGATAGCCAAGGACACTCCTGCGTTTATAGGCAATAGAATAGGAACCTTTAGCATTATGAGCCTGTTCCATGCCGTAAGGGAAATGGATCTTACCGTTGAGGAAATAGATAAACTTTCAGGACCGGTAATAGGCAGGCCAAAATCGGCCACTTTCCGCACGGTAGACGTTGTTGGCCTGGACACCTTGGTGCATGTGGCCAATGGCATTGCCGAAAATTGCAAAGATGATGAAAGCCGGGAGCAATTTACACTGCCCGATTTTATCGGGAAAATGATGGAAAATAAATGGTTTGGCAGTAAAACAGGCCAAGGCTTCTACAAGAAGGAGGGCAAGGAAATAATGGCTCTGGATCTTAATACCATGGAGTATAGTCCCAGTAACAAGGTTAGTTTTGCCACTCTTGAACTCACTAAAACCATAGAGAATGTCATTGACAGATTTAAGGTGTTGGTGAGCGGAAAGGACAAGGCCGGAACCTTCTACCGAAAAACTTTTTCTTCATTATTTGAATATGCTTCCAATAGGATCCCTGAAATAACTGAGGAATTATATAAAATAGATGATGCCATGAAAGCAGGTTTTGCCTGGGGGCATGGCCCCTTTCAAATTTGGGATGCCATAGGTGTTGAAGAAGGAATAGAAATGATGAAGGCCGAGGGTTTTGAACCGGCGGCCTGGATTACCGAAATGGTATCGATAGGAAATAAATCGTTCTACACTATTAAGGACGGGGCAACCTATTATTACGATATTCCCAAAAAAGCGATGGAAAAAATTCCGGGCCAGGATTCCTTTATCATTTTGGACAATATTAGAAAATCCAAGGAGGTCTGGAAAAACTCCGGAGTCGTTATAGAGGATTTGGGAGATGGTATACTGAATGTGGAATTCCAATCCAAAATGAACACCATTGGAGGGGATGTTCTGGCCGGACTAAACAAGGCCGTTGATTTGGCCGAAAAAGACTATCAAGGCCTAGTGATAGGCAACCAGGCACCCAACTTTTCGGTCGGCGCCAATATTGGAATGATATTTATGATGGCCGTAGAACAGGAATATGATGAGCTTAACATGGCCATCAAGATGTTTCAAGATACTATGATGCGCATGCGCTACTCGTCTATTCCTACCGTTTCCGCCCCACACGGGATGACCTTGGGCGGGGGTTGCGAGTTATCCTTACATGCCGATAAGATTGTTGCTGCAGCGGAAACCTACATTGGGCTTGTAGAATTTGGGGTCGGCGTAATTCCAGGAGGCGGCGGATCCAAAGAAATGGCCTTAAGGGCATCGGACACCTTTAGGAAAAATGATGTTGAGCTGAACGTGCTACAAGAATATTTCCTAACCATTGGGATGGCCAAAGTCTCCACATCCGCTTACGAGGCCTATGACATGGGGATTCTTGAAAAAGGGAAGGATATAGTGGTCGTAAACAAGGACCGCCAAATTGCTACGGCTAAAGCCTACGCCAAACTAATGGCAGAACAGGGCTACACCCAACCCCCCAAACGCAAAGACGTTAAGGTTCTGGGCAAACAGGCCCTAGGAATGTTCTTGGTAGGGACCGATGCCATGGAAGACAGCAATTATATAAGTGAACACGACCAGAAGATTGCCAACAAATTGGCTTATGTAATGGCCGGGGGCGACTTGTCCGAGCCTACTTTGGTAACGGAGCAATATCTGCTGGATCTGGAAAGGGAAGCCTTCCTGTCCCTATGTTCGGAAAGAAAAACCTTGGAGCGTATACAGCATATGTTGAAGACGGGGAAACCGTTGCGGAATTAAGGTATTAGGACGATTAGACCCTAGAAACTAGACCAAATGGGACGGCATAATTTTAAGAAATTGAAAATTTGGCAAGAAGGGATGGGAATTGTAAATGAAACCTATAAACTTACACGGACTTATCCAGATTTTGAAAGGTTTAATTTAACCAGCCAAATGAACAGATGTGCTGTTTCCATTCCATCAAATATCTCTGAAGGGTCTAGCAAAAGTACAAATAGACATTTTATTAAATATTTGGAGAATAGCCTTGGTGCTGCTTTTGAATGGGAAACTCAATTAATTGTTTCATATAATGAAAAATATTTGGATGAAAAGAAGTTCGAAGAACTTGAAGCTAAAATTTTACAAATTCAAAAAATGATTGCCTCATTTATCGACAATTTAGGTAAGTGAGGTCTAGAATCTAGCATCAACCAGTCTAAAATCTCAAATTCAAAACAAAATAGAACTATGAACAAACAAGCATTTATAGTAAAAGCATATAGAACAGCAGTAGGAAAGGCTCCAAAAGGTGTTTTCCGTTTTAAAAGAACGGATGAGCTGGCTGCGGAGACCATAGCGTATATGATGAACGAACTGCCTCAATTGGATAAAAAACGAATTGATGACGTTATTGTTGGAAATGCCATGCCCGAAGGTGCACAGGGCCTTAATATGGCCCGTTTAATCTCCTTGATGGGTCTTAATATTGTTGATGTACCGGGGGTTACGGTAAATAGATTTTGTTCCTCTGGACTAGAAACCATCGGTATTGCCACCGCAAAAATCCAAGCCGGTATGGCCGACTGTATCATTGCAGGTGGCGCGGAAAGCATGAGTGCCGTTCCAATGACCGGATATAAAACGGAGCTCAACTACGATTTGGCAAAGGCCGGTCATGAAGATTATTACTGGGGTATGGGAAATACTGCGGAAGCGGTGGCCAAACAATTTAACGTATCCCGTGAAGACCAGGACGAGTTTGCCTATAATTCGCATATGAAAGCACTTAGGGCGCAGGCTGAGGATCGTTTTCAAAGTCAGATCGTCCCCATTGAAGTGGAACAGACCTACGTTGATGATAACGGAAAGAGGGCTACCAAAAAATACACTGTGACCAAGGACGAGGGGCCACGAAAAGGAACAAGCTTGGAAGCCTTGGCAGGATTACGACCTGTTTTTGCCGCAGGCGGAAGTGTTACTGCCGGCAATTCTTCGCAGATGAGCGACGGGGCGGCCTTTGTACTGGTCATGAGCGAGGACATGGTAAAAGAATTAAAATTGGAGCCTATTGCAAGGTTGGTCAACTATGCCGCTGCCGGTGTTGAACCTAGAATCATGGGTATTGGCCCCGTAAAGGCTGTTCCAAAAGCCCTAAAACAAGCCGGACTCAAACAGGATGACATTGAATTGATAGAATTGAACGAAGCATTTGCCTCTCAGTCATTGGCTGTAATTCGCGAACTTGGCCTAAATAATGATATTGTCAATGTTAATGGTGGTGCAATTGCTCTTGGCCACCCCTTGGGCTGTACCGGGGCCAAATTGTCCGTCCAACTTTTTGATGAGATGAGAAAAAGAAATATGAAGGGCAAATACGGCCTGGTAACCATGTGCGTAGGTACCGGTCAGGGGGCAGCAGGGATTTTTGAATTTTTAAATTAAAGATACAAGACCTATAAAGTGAAGCGGTTACCGAACCGGCCTTCAATATATATTATAAAACTTAATAGCACGAACAATGAGTACAGATATAACAACTAAGGAAATATTACGGGGCGGACAATTTCTGGTAAAGGAGACCAATTGTGAGGATGTTTTTACACCGGAGGATTTTTCCGAAGAGCAAAAAATGATGCGCGACTCCGTTATTGAATTCAACGATCGGGAAATTATTGCCAATAGGGATCGTTTCGAAGCCAAGGACTATGCCCTAACACAGGAGGTAATGACCAAAGCCGGGGAAATGGGATTTTTGGGAGTGGCCGTTCCCGAAGCATATGGAGGATTGGGAATGGGATTTGTTTCTACCATGATCGTATGCGAATATATTTCCAGTGGAAGCGGTTCTTTCAGTACTGCCTTTGGAGCGCATACCGGTATTGGCACCATGCCCATTACCTTATATGGTACCGAGGCACAAAAGCAAAAATATGTTCCCAAATTGGCCACTGGCGAATGGTTCGGCGCATACTGCTTAACGGAACCGGGTGCCGGTAGCGATGCCAATTCGGGAAAAACTACGGCTACCCTTTCCGCTGACGGTAAAAACTACAAAATCAATGGCCAAAAAATGTGGATCTCCAATGCCGGGTTCTGCAAGTTGTTCATTGTTTTTGCTCGAATAGAAAATGACAAAAACATCACCGGATTTATAGTTGAGAATGACCCCAATAACGGTATTACTTTAGGAGAGGAAGAACATAAATTGGGAATCCGTGCCTCCTCTACCAGACAGGTATTCTTTAACGATACCGTGGTTCCCGTTGAAAATATGCTATCCGAAAGGGGAAATGGTTTTAAAATTGCCATGAACGCCTTAAATATTGGGCGTATTAAATTAGCGGCCGCCTGTTTGGATTCGCAAAGACGAATTACCACAAACGCCTTAAGATACGCTACGGAACGCAAGCAATTTAAAACGGCCATTGCAGACTTTGGAGCAATAAAATCCAAGTTGGCAGAAATGGCAAGCAGTTTGTATGCCGGGGAAGCTGCCTCATACAGGGCTGCCAAAAACATTGAGGATCGTATCGCTTTGCGTATAGCGGCCGGTAATAGCCATCAAGAAGCCGAACTTAAAGGAGTGGAGGAATACGCCATTGAATGTTCCATCCTAAAAGTTGCCGTATCCGAAGATGTGCAGAACTGCTCGGATGAAGGTATCCAAATCTTTGGGGGCATGGGCTTTTCGGAGGAAACCCCAATGGAAGCCGCTTGGAGGGATGCGCGTATCGCCAGGATATATGAAGGTACCAATGAAATCAACAGAATGTTATCTGTTGGTCTATTGGTCAAGAAGGCCATGAAAGGGCATGTAGATCTGTTAGGTCCGGCTACGGCGGTAGGGAACGAACTAATGGGCATCCCCTCTTTTGATACTCCCGACTATTCGGAATTGCTGTCCGAAGAAAAAGAAATGGTTGCAAAACTGAAGAAAGTATTCTTAATGATCGCCGGTTCCGCGGTCCAAAAATATGGCCCTTCCCTAGATGAACATCAAATGTTGCTCTTGGCCGCGTCCAATATTTTAATAGAGATCTATTTGGCTGAATCCGCCATCCTAAGAACAGAAAAAAATGCAAAACGATATGGGGAGGCAGCTCAAAAAGAACAAATTGCCATGTCCAAATTGTATTTGTACCATGCCGTGGACACCGTTATAAAAAATGGCAAGGAAGCCATCGTATCAATGACAGAAGGCGATGAACAACGTATGATGCTAATGGGCCTGAAACGGTTTACGAAATACACCAACCACCCCAAGGTGGTGGAGCTGCGAAATACAATTGCAGATAAACTCAAGGCTGAAAACAAGTATTGTTTTTAGTAAACTGCCTCGGGGCAAGCTCGAAGCATTGAAAGGAAATTTATTTTAGATTTCGACGCCCGCCTAAACGGATACCGGAAGGCAAGCGTCACAGCATCTAAATCTCGATTATCGAGTGAAGATCAACTAACTCAAGCTCCTGCCTCCAAATGAGGCAAAAATGAAGAACCGCTCTAAAGGCGGTTCTTTTGTTTAAAGTATAGGTTAGGTGTTTAAATATTTGCCTATTTTTAAACCTATTTGTGTCACATCCTTTTTAATACCCCATGAACAAAGATAAAAGACCAACTCCCAAGAACTACCTCAACACCCTTAAATTTATACATTCCGCAATGCTTTTGGGAATTTTGTCATTTACCATATTCATCTATGCCACAGGGGAAGGTTTTTTGGTGGATTTCTCCAAGGACCATAACATTTTCGTGTACCTAGTCCCTACCCTAGCCATGTTGAGTTATTTTATAAGCAATTATGTGTTTGGAAAGCAGTTAAAGGACTTGACAAAACTTAACTCGTTAAAAAGTAAATGGGTACTTTACCTACAGGCCTGTGTGGTGAGGTTTTCATTTATAGAAGGGGCAGCAATATTGAGCACTATTGTTTTTAGATTGGATAACCATATATTTTATCTGGTTATTTCCTTACTTTTAATTCTTTATCTTTTTAAGCTGAGGCCCACTAAGACCAAGATTATAATGGATATGGAATTATCATTGGAGGACCAACAATTTTTTAATTTGCCCCGCCCGTCCCAATAACCATGGGGATTCCCAACCTGACCAACTGGCCATTTAGGCGGATTTTTAATTTATTTAGATAATTACAAAATATTAAGCGTATGAAATCATTAAAATTATCAATTGCATTATTTACATTAACCATTTTTAGCATGAACAATAGTTTTGGTCAGGATTGGCCCAATCTGCAACACTTTGCCGAGGATAACAAAAAAGTAGGAATACCCGCCACCAATGAAAATAGGGTCGTATTTATGGGCAATTCCATTACCATAGGCTGGCTGAACAAAAGACCGGAATTCTTTGAAGGGAAACCATATATCAACAGGGGAATCGGTGGGCAGACTACCCCTCAAATGCTTTTGCGCTTTAGACAGGACGTTATCGATTTAAAGCCCAAAGTTGTGGTCATTTTGGCAGGAACCAATGATATTGCCGGAAATACAGGACCCTCCACTCCAAAAATGATACTGGACAATATAAAATCTATGGCCGAGCTGGCAGAGGCCAATGGCATTAAGGTCATTATCTCCTCCATACTTCCGGCTTTCGACTATCCCTGGAGACCAGGATTAAATCCCAACAAAAAAATCCCTGCAATAAACAGCATGCTAAAGGAATATTCGGAAACCAATGGCCATATTTATCTGGACTATTTTTCGGCCATGGTAGATGGGAGAAACGGACTTCCCAAAAAATATGCGGATGATGAGGTTCATCCTACCCCAGCGGGATATGCCGTAATGGAACCCTTGGTGGAAGCTGCTATAACCAAGGCCATGCAATAACGGCAATGGGCTTTGAACCGATTTGAAACGATTTTTCAGTGGTAGTATTATTATATATTAAATAAGGATTAACAATGGGCAAGATACTTTTCATATTCCTTTCCATTAGCATTTATTTTTGTAGTGCGCAAAGTATTTTTGACGTAAAGGGACTTTGTATAGCCGCACCCAATGCGGATGGGGTAAACGAGTTTGTAAAATTTATTGATGAAGAACTGGGGCCCAATGGTATCAACACCCTGGTACTTCGGGTAGATTTTAATTATGCCTACGAATCAAGACCGGAATTAAGGGGCACCGATCCTTTGTCCAAGCAACAGGTAAAGGAATTGGTAGCTGTGGCAAGGAAGCACAATATAAACCTAATTCCCCAAGTAAATTTATTGGGACACCAGAGTTGGGCAGAAAAGACCAATAAACTTCTGGAGGTATATCCCCAATTCGATGAAACGCCCCATGTTAAAATACCTGAAAAATATGAATGGCCCAATGCAGATGGCCTCTACTGTAAAAGTTATTGTCCGTTGCACCCGGAGGTGCATACCGTAGTGTTCGATCTAGTGGATGAAATCACCTCTGTTTTTGAGGCCAATGCCTTTCACGCAGGAATGGATGAGGTGTTTTATATTGCGGATGAAAAATGTCCTCGTTGCCAAGGAAAAGATCCGGCTACATTATTTGCCAATGAAGTGAATAAGATCAGTCGGCATTTGGAGTCCAAAAATAAGCGACTGTGGATATGGGGCGATCGTTTGATAGATGCTTCCACTTCAGGGATCGGGATGTGGGAAGCCAGTATGAACAACACTGCAAGGGCCGTGGACCTAATTGATAAATCTGTAGTAATCTGCGATTGGCATTATGAAAAGGCATTACCTACCCCTGCCCTTTTTGCCCTTAAAGGGCTGGACGTTATTGCCTGTCCTTGGAGGAAGCCTGACGTAGCCAAGGAACAGGTTAAAATGATGTTCAATTATAAAAAAAATGCAACCCCGAAAATGGAGCAACACTTTTTGGGCGTAATGCATACGGTCTGGTCCTCTGCCGGTGAATTTATAAAAAGCTATCATGCCAAGAAAACAAAAGAAGCAAATCCTGCCACCCAAGAGGCCTGCTTTAGGGCAATGCTGGCCGCAATAAAGGATTTAGAGCAGATGGACAAAAGTATCCATTAGGTTTTATGTGGCCAGTCTATCCATAATTATAGGGCCTGTCCGGTATGGATTCAATCCTTAAACCCAGGTTGATCTTGTTCAAAAGATATTTCTAATTTTGATAAATGGACAATAATAGTGTCAGTATCCTTATCCCTTTTAAAAATACAGCGGAATTTATACCGGACTGCATACAATCCATCATCGACCAAACTTATGACGAATGGGAAATCCTGGCGGTGAATGACCATGCTACCGACAATAGTCTTAACATCATAAATTCTTATGCACAAAAGGATGCCAGGATCAAAGTTTTGGAAAATGAAGGAAAGGGAATAATAGAAGCATTAAGAACAGCTTATTTCCATTCCAATGGCACCTATATCACCAGAATGGATTCCGATGACATTATGTCCCCAAATAAATTGGAAATCATGGTGAACTCCCTTAAAAACAGTGGACTGGGACATGTAGCCTTGGGAAAGGTGAAATACTTCTCCACAGAAGGAGTTGGTGAAGGCTATAAAAGTTATGAAAAATGGTTGAACCGTTTAACGGAAAAAGGATCCAATTATTCAGAAATATATAAAGAATGTGTAATACCTTCCCCCTGTTGGATGGTGAACAGGAAAGATCTGGAAAAGGCAGGATCGTTCTCTTCAAATCGCTATCCGGAAGATTACGACCTGGCATTTCGTTTCTATGGGCAGGGTCTAAAGTGCATTCCAACCAATGACCTTCTCCATTATTGGCGCGATTATGGCCATAGAACCTCCAGAACAAGTGAACATTATGCCCAAAATTATTTCCTGGATATTAAACTGTATTATTTCCTAAAATTGGACCGTAATGATTATAGTCCCCTTGTGTTATGGGGTGCGGGCAAAAAAGGGAAAACCTTGGCCAAAAAACTGCTGAAAAAAAACATCGTTTTTACATGGGTGTGCGATAACTCCAATAAAATTGGATTGGATATCTATGGCAAGAAGATGGATCACTATACAGAAATAACCAAACTTGAAAAAGCCCAAATAATAATTACAGTCGCCAATAAGGAAGCGCAGGTATTTATAAAAAAATATTTATTGGCACTGAAAAAAAAAACAGTTCAAGATTCTTTCTTTTTTTGTTGAACTTGCAGTTCTATTTTAATAAAAAGAATATTTACCGGACACCCAGCCACTTCCTTGACAATAAATTTAAGACTGCCTCGAAATTCTTTTCTTATATTTGAAAAATTAAATTTGGGAATGCTGTTTAAACATCCGGAACTCCTTTGGGCCCTTTTATTCCTCCTTATCCCTATTTTTATCCATCTTTTCCAACTCCGAAGATTTAAGAAAACCCCATTCACAAATGTAAAAATCTTAAAAAAAGTTGTTGCCGAATCAAGAAAAAGCAAATCCATAAAAAAGTGGCTACTTTTGTTTACCCGCCTATTGCTCCTAACTGCACTTATCGTAGCTTTTGCCCAACCTTTTCTTCCTGGAAAATCAGCACTGAAAAACAATGAAATAGTCATTTACCTTGATAATTCCCTAAGCATGCAGGCCAAAATGGGAACAGCCACCCTCCTGGAAAATAAGGTACAAGGAATACTGAAGTCTATTCCTGAAGATAATATTTTCACTCTTTTTACCAATGATAAAATTTTTAGGGAAATACGTATTGGCGATATTAAAAACGAATTGCTTGCCCTAGCCCATTCCATTAACCAATTGGAATTAAAAGATATTGACTTAAAGGCCAAAACCTTGTTCTCCCAAGATGAAGGCACACAAAAAGATCTCATCTTGATTTCCGATTTTCAAAAAAGTATCAATTGGACCACAACGGACTCGCTACGAAACGTAAATAGACATTTGGTAGGATCCGTACCGGAAAACCTAGTAAATATCTCGATCGATACTGTTTTTATCAATTCTATTTCCTCGGAGAATTTAGAGTTAAAAAGTATCCTCTCTACCAATACTGCAGTGGATAACAGCCCGGTTTCCCTTTATAATGGGAAAAAATTGATTGCTAAAACATCGGTTACGTTCAATAGTGACAAAAAGGGAGAGGTGGTTTTTACCATTCCGGCAAACGAACCAATCAATGGTGAAATTGTAATCTCGGACTCAGGGCTTCATTATGACAATCAACTTTACTTCAATTTGAACAGGCAGGATAAGATCAAGGTATTATCCATAGGGGATTCCAATAGCGATTACTTAAAGCGCATTTTTAGCGAAGATTCATTTCAATATTCCAATTTCAGCTTAAAGACATTGGATTACAGCTTATTGGAGTTACAAAATCTGATTATACTCAACGAACCCAATAGCATCCCCATACCCTTGCAGAAAGCCTTACTGGCCTTTAAAAATAGTGGAGGTACGGTAGTGGTCATACCAAATACCCAGGCTGATAGGGAAAATTACAATTCCTTTTTAATGGCGCTTTCCAATACTATGCTAATTTCTTCGGTTGGGGAGGAAAGAAAAATTAGCCGAATTGCCTTTGCCCATCCCCTGTATAAGAATGTTTTTGAAAAAGAAGTAACCAATTTTCAATACCCATCCGTAAATTCATTCTATACTGTTAAATCGGACATGCCAATAATCCTTTCATATCAAAACAGTGATCCATTTTTGATAGGTGAAAATGGCGCATATATATTTACGGCATCCATATCCAGGGAAAATTCAAATTTTTTAAACTCTCCCTTAATTGTTCCAACCATATATAATATGGGTATGGAAAGTCTAAAGATTCCTAAAATTTATGAAACGATAGGTGGCAAAACCACTGTTGATATTCCTGTTAAACTTACAAAAGATCACATTTTAAAAGTATCCAATAAAGATTTCCAATTTATACCCTTTCAACAATCCTTTTCCAACAGTACCACTCTGAATTTTGACGATTATCCCAAAATTTCTGGCATATATGATATAACCGACGAAGAAAAGATAATTAGGCATATAAGTTTCAACTTCCCTAGAGAGGAAAGTGAACTATATTATTTAAATTTCGATGAACTTAATGCCAGTAGTAAAAATGACGATGTTGCCACATTGTTCCAAAATATAGAAAAAGACAATAGCATCAACGAGCTTTGGAAATGGTTTGCTATTTTAGCACTAGCATTCCTATTTATTGAGGTTCTTATCCAAAAATTTTTGAAATGAACATAGTTTTAAAATCTGCCAAGATAGTTGCTCCTTCCAATAAGGAACTTCATTTAAAAAAGCGCGATATTTTTATAAGAGACGGGATAATCGAAGATATTGCGACCAATTTGGATATTCAAGGGAAAACAAAGATGGTCCAATTAAAGAATCTACATGTTTCCCTCGGATGGTTCGATTCGGGCGTAAGTTTTGGCGAACCGGGCTATGAGGAAAGGGAAACCATTGAAAATGGTCTATACACGGCGGCAAGGAGTGGTTTTACCGATATTGTCCTTAACCCCAATACCCATCCCGTACCCGATAGCAGCCCCGATATTGTTTTTATAAAGAACGCCTCCAAAAATGCCGCTACCGCCCTTCACGCTTTAGGGGCTTTGACCGTTAGGTCTGAAGGGGAAAGTTTGGCCGAACTGTACGATATGAAATCTGCCGGCGCTGTAGGGTTTTATGATTACAAACTGCCCTTGGGGAACTCAAACCTACTAAAGATTGCCCTTCAATATGCCCATAATTTTAATGGCCTGGTACATTCTTTTCCCATGGATTTGCAGATTGCCGGAAAAGGAATCGTAAATGAAGGTGAAGTTTCCACAAAACTGGGACTAAAAGGAATTCCCAATTTGGCCGAGGAGCTAAATATTGCCAGGGATCTGTTCATATTGGAATACACGGGAGGTAAATTGCACATCCCTACGATTTCGACCGCCAATTCCGTAAAACTCATTGCTGAGGCCAAAAAAAAGGGATTGGATGTTAGCTGCAGTGTGGCGGTACACAACCTATGTTATACCGATGAGACCTTGGCCGAGTTCGATTCCCACTATAAATTGATGCCGCCCCTTAGGACCCAACCAGACCGCAACGCCTTGATCAAAGGATTAAAGAACGGGACCATAGATTTTGTAACCACAGACCATAGGCCCATGGATATTGAACACAAAAGAGTGGAGTTTGACAATGCCTCCAACGGCACCATAGGTCTGGAAAGTGCTTTTGGCATGTTAAATCGGATTTTTGATCTCGACACCACCATATCCCTCCTAACCAAAGGGCGTGAAAGATATGGCCTTAAAGCACCTGGGCTAAAAGTAGGTGAAAAAGCGGCACTTACCTTATTTGACCCCGATCATGAATATACCTTTGAAGAACAGCACATTTTGTCCAGTTCCAAGAATAGCTGTTTTTTGGGAAGTAAACTTCAAGGAAAGGTGTATGGCATTGTATCCAACAATCAAATAATTAACTAAATTTATAGAAATTAAAATCTTAAAGATGGATCAGAAAACTATAAGTGAGGGCAAAACTATGGCAATAATCAGTTACATTACCGTTATTGGTCTGCTCATTGCCTTTTTAGTGAACAGTGATAAAAAAAATGAATTTGTCAAATTCCATATCGGGCAATCATTAAGGGTATGGATATTGGCCATTGCCCTTTCCATTGTCCTTGGAATAATAGCCGTAACCATGGGAATGGGATTCCTTAGAATTTTACAGTGGGCACCATGGGTCTTGGCCGTAATGGGAGCCATAAATGCCAACAACGGAAAATTGGAAAAATTGCCCATTATTGGATCCATTGGAGAATAATAATAAAGAACAATAAATTCAGGGAGGTCCCATAAGGGCCTCTTTTTTTGTCCAAATATTAAACTTCACTAACTTTGCCATTATGGATAATGTTATTAAGGAAGGAAAGACTACAGCTATTGTAGCATACCTCACCATGGTCGGGGCATTGATTGCCATTTCAATGAATTCGGATCCCAAGAACGAGTTTGCCCGGTTTCATACCCGGCAGGCGTTCGGGTTACATCTTGTTTTTCTGGGCTTTGCTATTTTTTTAAGCAATTGGTACAACGAATATGCCTGGTACGGCCTCTATGTTTTTTATATAGTACTCTGGTTCTACGGCTTTCTGGGAGCCCTGAACAACAAAAAACAAGAGGTACCCGTACTTGGCCCCTATTTTCAAAAATGGTTCACTTTTATATCTTAGAATGACAACAGCCCCCCTTTCATTGGAACATCTTATTAGACCATCAAATATTTCCGAGGGCAAGCCCCCCGTACTGTTCATGTTCCACGGGTACGGAAGCAATGAAGAAGATCTCTTTTCCTTTGCTTCGGAGCTCCCTAAAGAACTATGCATCATATCGGTCAGGGCTCCCTACCCTATGCAACCCTATGGCAATGCATGGTACGCCATTAACTTTGAAGCCGAAAAAGGCAAATGGAACAATGAGGAACAAGCGGTTCTCTCCAGGGATAAAATTAAGGCGTTTATAGAAGAAGCGTGCAAAACCTATGGGCTGGATGAAAAAAATGTGACCTTGTTGGGGTTCAGCCAAGGTACCATCCTGAGTTATGCAGTAGCCTTATCCTATCCAGAGTTGGTCAAAAATGTTATTGCCCTTAGCGGTTATATCAATGAAAACCTAATTTTGAGAGATTATAAGGAAAAAGATTTCAAAAATCTAAAGATCTATGTTTCCCACGGAAGCGTAGATCAGGTAATTCCTGTTGCCTGGGCACAGCAGGCCCCTGATATTTTAAAAGATTTAAAGATCGACTTTGTCTATGAGGAATTTCCGGTCGGGCATGGTGTGGCCCCACAGAATTTTTACTCCTTCAAATCGTGGTTACAAGGTAAAATCTAATGGCTACGGGTATACAATAAGTGGTCCATCAACGAAAAATCCACCCCAAGATCGTCCTTAAGTTCATATTTGATCAGCACTTCCCCCCAATATTTCCCGTCCGAGAAATCGGCCAATATCCATTTATGGTTTAAAATATTGATCTTGTTTATTTTAAAATCGTTTTCCATACCCTCATAAGGAATTAGAGGGTTGTCCCCTTTACTCTCGTTGGTTTCCAATAATTTATCCGATATATAGCCGCTGGGATCACTTAAATTCAAATGATCGTAATAGGCCAAGGCATCATCATTGTTTTCCAAAGAAAAATATTGGTTGTCCAAAACCTTAATATGCAATTTCTGTATGGAATCCTCCAATTGGGAAAGCTTTTCTTCCTGCGCTTCCAATTTTGCGTTTTTTGTCTTCACCATATTGTTGGTACTCACAAATTGGTAAAGTGCTATTAACGCAACAAATATGAACAAATACAGATAAATCTTATGTTTCATTCCTTTATTTTCTATTTAAATAATTAATATTTTTTATGTCAAACGATTTTCCTTAATCATCCTAGCCAGGGTTGTTTACACCTCTATAACCAGATTATCATAGGCCAAATGCACATTATCCGGAAGCCGTTTTTCAACCTCGCCATGAAAACCCATTAAGTGGCTTATATGGGTAAGATAAGCGGTTTGGGGCCTTATACTATCAATAAATTCCAAAGCTTCCTCCAAATTGAAATGTGAATGGTGGGGCTCTATGCGCAGGGCGTTGACTACCAATGTATTCACCCCTTTTATTTTTTCCATTTCTATCTTTTCCATACTTTTTACATCGGTCAAATACACAAAGTCCTGTATTCTAAACCCAAAAACCTGTAATCTATTGTGCTGTGCCTCAACAGGGATGGCCATTATGTTTCCTATTCTGAACGGCTTATTGTTTTTAATGGTATTGATCTCTACGGCCGGGGCTCCCGGATATCTATTTTCATCGGCGAATATATAATCGAACCGTTCTTTGATGGAAGCAACTACCCGCTCATGGGCATAGATGGGAATATCTCCCTGTCTAAAAAAAAATGGCCTAATATCGTCTATTCCTGCGGTATGGTCGGAATGCTCATGGGTAAATAGAATTCCATCTATCCTTACTACATTATTGGCTAGCATCTGCTGCCTAAAATCTGGGCCACAATCTATTACATAATTATAGGATTCCCAGGAAACCATTACAGAAACCCGTAACCGTTTATCCCTGGGGTCTTTACTTAAACAAACAGGGTGTTTACTCCCAATTACGGGGATTCCCTGAGATGTTCCAGTACCTAGAAAAGTAATTTTCAATCTTCTGTCTATTTGATCCAAATTTATAACTATTTTATTTAATAGATAACCCAAACTTTTTAACTTTGCTACAAGTAAATAAGACGCCATGTCCAATATTTTCAAGAAAGAAACCGCTTTTACCAATGTCCCCTCCATTAAGGCAAAAACTTTAAGGATAAATTTAAATCCGGATATTTATGGTACGTTTTCTGAAATAGGAGCAGGACAAGAGACTTCCGGTCATTTTTTTAGGTCGGGGGGTGCTTCAGGTACCATTGCAAAAGCAATGAGTGCCTACGACAAGGATTTTAGTGATGCCATTTATGGTATAGAGGAAGACGGTAGATACGTAACCCAGTCCAGGCTAAAAAAGATGTTGGCCCATGAAATGGAAAACATAGAGAATAGGATAAGTAGGGAAAAACACCCGGACAGATTGTTTTTTTCCTATGCCAATACCGTTGCCACTATTGATTTTTCCAAAAGATACAAAGGCCACGGATGGATCGGAATCCGATATCAGTTGGATCCCAAGCAAAAAGAATTGAACGAAATTATCCTACATATTCGTTTCAAACAAAATGAAGCAAGGTTGCAACAGGAAACCTTGGGAATTGTTGGGGTAAATCTTATTTACGGGGCATTTTACAAATACGACAAACCTAGAAAATTACTAAAATACCTATATGACCATATTGACAAGGATACGGTTGAAATAGATATGGTCAATTTTTCGGGACCAAATTTTGCAGAAGTGGACAATAGGCTGATGAGTTTACAGCTTGTTAAAAATGATATGACCGATGCAGTAATGTTCGGGCCCGACGGCAATAATCTTTTGCCGGCGACCATGCTTTACAAAAAAAATATTTTGGCCCTGCGCGGTAGCTTTAGACCGGTGACCAAGGTCAATATGGATATGTTCAAGAAATCCTATGAGATATTTATTAGGGAACCAAGTGTTGAAGAGGAAAATACCGTTGTTATTTTTGAAATTACCCTTTCCAACCTTCGTGCCTCGGGGGAAATTGATGAACAGGATTTTATGGACAGGGCAGAACTGTTGTGTTCCTTGGGCCATACGGTAATGATATCGAAATTTCAGGAGTATTTTAAACTGGTTGAATATTTTAGCAATTATACCAAATCCAAGATAGGCCTTACCATGGGGGTCAACAATTTGGTCGATATTTTTGATGAAAAATATTACCGCCATTTAAGTGGAGGTATTCTGGAGGCCTTTGGTAAATTATTCTTTAAGGATCTTAAAGTGTACCTATATCCCATGCGCAACGAGGAAACCGGACAGATTATGACCAGTAATACCATTAAAGTACACCCTAGAATGAAGGAATTGTACAAATTCTTCAAGTACAATGGAAAAGTAATGGACATCATAGATTACGATCCGGAAATATTACATGTTTTCTCCAGGGATGTCCTTAAAAAAATAATGAACGGGGAAGAAGGATGGGAATCCGTACTTCCTGAGGGAATCGCTGAAATAATAAAAAAGAAAAAACTTTTTATCCGTAAACCCCTGGAGAAAGAAAAAGTGTAAATTCCCCTGGGTTCTTTTGTAAGGGACCGTTTTAAGATTTGGATCTATGACAGCTCCTTGCCCATAATGGCAAATTATAGTAGTTGTGCGGCATGATCCTTGGTCTTGACCTTGTCAATTACCTTTTCCACAATTCCGTCCCCATCTATAACAAAGGTCATTCTGTGAATACCATCATATTTTTTCCCCATAAACTGTTTTGGACCCCAGACACCAAAAGTATTAATAACGGTATGGTCTTCATCTGCTAACAATGGAAAGGGAAATTGATATTTATTTTTAAAGTTCAATTGTCGTTTCCGGGAGTCGGCACTGACCCCCAAAAGCTCGTAACCCTGTAATTTCAACTCTTTATAATTATCCCTTAAATTACAAGCTTCTGCCGTACATCCCGGAGTACTGGCCTTTGGATAAAAAAAGACGATTAGTTTTTTGTCCTTATAATCGGAAAGCTTAATAATATTGCCGTTTTCATCATTGGCCGAAAATGCGGGTACCCTATCCCCTACTTTTAAAGTTTGCATAATTAAATTTTAAGTAAATTTATATTTTTATAAAATTACGCATAAATGACCAAAGCGGAAAAAGTAAACTTTACCATTGAAACTTTACAAAAAATATACCCCAGCATTCCCGTTCCTTTAGACCACAAAGACCCTTATACCTTGCTCATAGCCGTACTATTATCCGCACAAAGCACGGATGTTAGGGTAAACCAGATTACGCCGATACTATTTGCCAAGGCCGACAATCCGTATGACATGATAAAAATGTCGGCAGATGAAATAAGGGAAATTATAAAGCCGGTTGGACTATCACCAATGAAATCGAAAGGTATTTATGGACTATCCAAAATATTGATCGAAAAATATGACGGACAAGTTCCCCAAGAAATGGAACTCTTGGAGCAATTGCCCGCAGTAGGCCACAAAACGGCCAGTGTTGTGGTCTCCCAAGCCTTTGGCATACCGGCTTTTCCCGTAGATACCCACATACATAGGCTCATGTACCGATGGGGATTTTCCAATGGCAAAAATGTAGTTCAAACGGAAAAAGACGCAAAAAGATTATTCCCCAAAGAATTGTGGAACGATCTTCACCTACAGATCATATGGTATGGAAGGGAATATTCCCCTGCCAGAGGATGGAATTTGGAAAAAGACATCATCACCAAAACCATAGGAAGAAAAAAGGTTTTGGATGCCTATTACAAAACAAAAAATCCCAGCTAAGAAGTTGGGATTTTTTAGTCTAGTTTAAATTATTTTCGAATTGAATATTGCCATACTCAACTATTTGCAAGGATTTGGAATAGCTAATCAAAAACTTAATGGTTTCAGTACTAGCTTTGGCAAGTTTACACGTGTGTTGATTCTCAGAGTAAATTTTTTCCATAAGATTATAGTATTGTTATGTTAAGATAACGCCACTAAAATGGAAATATTGTACAGCTCGTTCTACGACCTATTAATTCGTTAAAACGATATTATGTTTTTCAATTATTTTTCTGAGGTTGATAAGGGCATACCTCATTCTTCCCAAGGCCGTATTGATACTAACGCCAGTGTTTTCCGAGATTTCCTTAAAGCTCATGTCCCTATAAATACGCATTAAGAGCACTTCTTTCTGATCATCCGGTAATTCTTCAATCAATAGGCTAAGATCGGAATCTATCTGATCCTTGATAATTTGTTTTTCTATATTTAATTTATCGTCGCCAATTACGGAAAAAATATTAAAATCGTCATTCCCCTCAAACATTGGCATTCTTTTATTTCTTCTAAAGTGGTCTATTACCAAGTTATGGGCTATACGCATTACCCAAGGCAAAAACTTGCCTTCCTCACTATAATTCCCCTTTTTCAAGGTTTTGATCACTTTAATGAAAGTATCCTGAAAAATGTCCTCCGAAACATCCCGGTCCAATACTTTGGAATAAATAAAGCTACTAACACGTTGGTTGTGCCTGTTAATCAAAATTTCCAAGGCTTTTTCATTACCGTTAATATAATCCTTTACTAATACTGAGTCATCAATTTGTAGTTCCATACAAAATATTGTTTTTGGTTAAACTAGGGGGCCTCCCCTTTCGGTTCGGACTTTTATTCCCTCTTCCTTAGTGAAAGACTTAAAATCTCCCTTAGAAATCAGCAACAGGATAAAAGTATATAAATGGTAAGCTGTGCAAAAAACTATGTTGTAAAACCACCGTTAATTGATGTCAAATGCCAATTTTCTTATTTCACCTATAATAATTGGTCAAAAATGAAGTTGCAATGGCCTAAAGGAATTGAAAGGTAGGGTTATCTATTTTTGTCAGGTTGCCGAGAGATGGTCCCCACTAAATATTAATGAATACCATATATACTTAGATATTTACCTTATATAACCCTAAGCACTGGGCAATCCCGATAGCTATCAGGACACGAGGCATTGAAAGAAGATTCAAGTTTGATTTCGACACAAGCGTAGGAGCATTTAAATCTCGATTATCGAGTAAACCATAGTATAATACCTAGAAGCGGACAATAATACAAAAGGAATAATGGGAAGTTCCATTCTTAATGTATGGCGGTTCAAGGCCACTGCATATGCACCTAAAGTAAGATTGATTAGGACACTAGTTTAAACAATGCTCATCCAATTCGTCATTCCCCTTATCACTTTTAACGATGTAAAGTGATTTGGAGTAATTCAACAAAAAATCTATCTTGGACCTACGTGTAGACATTATTTTACAATCTACCTTTTTAGCAACGTTGGATTTCCTCATAATTCTATATTGTTATTGTAAATAACGCAAGTATCATGGAGAAATGAATCAAAAGCGGTTATATGGCCTATTAATTCGTTAAAATAATGTTGTTCTTTTCTACAATCTTCCGAAGGTTGATAAGTGCGTAACGCATTCTGCCCAGGGCCGTATTGATGCTAACTCCCGTATTCTCCGAAATTTCCTTAAAACTCATGTCCTTAAATAGACGCATTTCCAAAACTTCCATCTGGTCTTTTGGCAATTCCTTGATAAGAATAATCAGATCCTGATCTATCTGGTCCTTAATGAGCCGTCTTTCAGCATTTAACTGATCATCGCTGATAATGGAGAAAATATTAAATTCACTGTTTCCTTCAAATCTCGGCATTCGTTTGCTCTTCCTGTAATAATCAATGATCAGATTATGGGAGATACGCATTACCCAGGGCAAAAATTTTCCCTCTTCATTATAACTGCCCTTCTTTAGGGTTCTTATTACCTTTATAAAGGTATCTTGAAAAATATCTTCTGTAACTTCCCGGTCCTGTACTTTGGAATAAATAAAACTGCTAAGGCGCTGGTTGTGTCGGTCAATTAGTTTTTCCAGGGCTCTTTCGTCCCCGCTCATGTAGTTCTTTACCAATACCGAATCTTCTATCAATAGTTCCATACAAATTACTTTTTTGAGGCCAAAATGCCATACCTGTTAGGACCAACAAGTGCATTTAAGCCAGATTTTTAAAAAGTAATTTTGTTACGTATAGGCTATTTAGGGTATATTATGCATCAAATATAAAAAAAATTATATCCAATCAAACTAATTTCCTTCATTGAATAATATCTTGGTTATAGCTAAAAGGCCGCTAGCGAATAAAACCCACATATCGTATCTTTGCATACTTAAATACGAGCATGACCACTATAACAGACGTTGATCCCAAGTATAATATTATAATAAAAGGGGCTAAGCTCCATAATTTAAAGAATATAGATGTTGTAATACCACGCAACAAACTAGTGGTCATTACAGGATTGTCCGGTTCGGGAAAATCCAGTTTGGCCTTCGATACCCTTTATGCCGAAGGACAAAGAAGATATGTGGAAAGTCTTTCCTCCTATGCCCGTCAGTTTTTGGGGAAACTGGACAAGCCCAAAGTGGATTATATTAAAGGAATAGCTCCGGCCATTGCCATTGAACAAAAGGTAAATTCCACCAATCCCAGATCTACCGTGGGAACTACTACCGAAATATATGACTATTTAAAATTAATGTTCGCGCGTATTGGCAGCACCTTTTCCCCTATATCCGGCAATGAGGTTAAAAAACATAGTGTTTCGGACGTAGTTGAGCATATTAAAACTTTTGAAGAAGGCACAAAATTGCTTTTGCTTGCCCCCATTAAAATTAGCGCCGATAGGGATCCCTATAAATCGCTTCAATTATTTTCCAAACAGGGATTTGCAAGAATATTATATAATGGAGAGGTAATTAGGATAGATGAAGATCTAAAGGATGTAGGTAGGGAGTTTGATCTGGTGGTAGACCGAATTATTTATAAAAACGACGAGGACTTTTTCAATAGATTGGGCAACGCCATTGATACGGCCTTTTTTGAAGGAAAGGGCGAATGTATCGTTCAGGAACTGACAACCGGCTATAATATCCATTTTAGCAATAAGTTTGAACTGGACGGCCTTCAATTCCTGGAACCCAATGTTCACTTGTTCAGTTTCAACAATCCTTATGGGGCCTGTCCCAAATGTGAGGGGTATGGGGATGTTATTGGTATAGATGAAGATCTGGTTGTTCCCAACACCTCCCTGTCTGTTTATGAAAACGCCATTTTCCCATGGCGGGGGGAAAGTATGGGATGGTATAGGGATGAGCTGGTGAATGTGGCCTATAAATTCGATTTTCCTATCCATAAACCCTGGTATCAGCTATCCGAAGAACAAAAGCAACTTGTCTGGGACGGTAACAGCCATTTTACCGGTATCCATAAATTTTTTGAAGGGCTGGAAGAAAAGAGCTATAAAATACAGAATAGGGTAATGCTATCCCGGTATCGTGGCAAAACCAAATGCAGTGCCTGTAAGGGAAAGCGTTTGCGAAAGGAAACCAACTATGTAAAGGTTTCCGGGAAATCTATTTCCGATCTGGTGGAATTGCCCATAGAAGATCTTATCAGTTTCTTTAAAAATATTAAACTTAGTTCCCATGAGGAGAAAATTTCAAACAGATTACTCAAAGAAATAGAAAGCAGATTAGGATTTCTTCATAATGTAGGACTTGGTTATTTAACATTGAACAGAAAATCCAATTCCCTGTCCGGTGGGGAAAGCCAACGAATAAATTTGGCAACCTCTTTGGGAAGTAGTTTGGTCGGCTCCATGTATATCCTGGACGAACCCAGTATTGGCCTCCATCCCAAGGACACCGAAAACCTGATTACCGTTCTAAAATCGCTGCGCGACTTGGGCAATACCGTGATTGTGGTGGAACACGATGAGGATATTATGAAGGCGGCGGACGAGGTGATCGATATTGGTCCGAAGGCGGGCACACATGGCGGAGAGGTAGTTGCCCAGGGAACCATGGCTGAAATTCTCAAATCCCATTCCCTTACAGCGGCCTATCTAAATGGAAGTAAGGAAATTGAAGTTCCAAAAACAAGAAGGCCTTTCAAAAATTTTATAGAAATAAAGGGAGCTAGGGAAAATAACCTTAAAAATATTGATGTTACCTTTCCATTGAACGTCCTAACGGTAATTACCGGGGTATCCGGTAGTGGAAAAAGCACTTTGGTCAAAAAATTACTATATCCCATAATTCTTAAGGAACTTGGAGGCTACGGGGAAAAAGCAGGGCAGTACAGCGCCGTGGAAGGTAAATTTCAATCCCTGAAACATGTGGAATACGTTGATCAAAATCCAATAGGCCGTTCCTCCAGATCCAATCCCGTTACCTACATAAAGGCTTACGACGATATCCGTAATCTTTTTGCCAACCAAAAATTAAGCAAGTTAAGAGGATATCAGGCCAAACATTTTTCTTTTAATGTTGATGGTGGAAGGTGTGAAAAATGCAAAGGTGAAGGGGAAATTACTGTGGAAATGCAATTCATGGCCGATGTGCACTTGGAATGCGAAACCTGCAACGGAAAAAGATTTAAAAAAGAAGTATTGGAGGTAAAATTTGAAGACGCCAATATAGATGATGTCCTTAATATGACCATTGATGATGCCATAGCTTTTTTTGACAAAAACAATCAATCCAAAATTGTAACCAAATTGAAACCACTTCAAGAGGTTGGTTTGGGATATGTAACCTTGGGGCAATCCTCCTCTACCCTTTCGGGAGGTGAGGCCCAACGTATTAAGCTGGCCTCATTTTTGGTGAAGGGGAACACTAGGGACAAGGCCTTATTTATTTTTGACGAACCTACCACGGGGCTCCATTTCCACGATATCAAAAAATTGCTCAAATCTTTTGATGCACTAATTGGCAAAGGGCATTCCATTATTGTGATAGAACACAATATAGACTTGATCAAATGCGCCGATTACATTATAGACTTAGGTCCGGAAGGAGGAAATAAGGGAGGGCAACTTCTGGTGCAGGGAACCCCTGAATTTATCGCAAAGAACAAGACCTCCTATACGGCAAAGTATTTAAAGGAGAAACTGCCGGGATAGGAAACATTTTAATGTCCTATTACCATTATCCGAAGATTGGTCAACTCTAATCACGAAGTTGATTATTGATTTGGTTTCTGGTTTGAGGTTTCAAGTTTTTTCAGTTAATTGTTTATTGCTAATTGTTCACTGACCACTCTTCACGGATTTCTTCTCTGATGTCTTTTCTCTTTTTTCCAACCAATTGTTAATGGAGCCTCTTATGTGATTTCTCACTTTGTTCTAAATGAAAATATGTGACAACTGTTTACTACCCATTGACTACCGATTACCGCCTGCTTACTGAAGACCAATTGATCCCAATACTCAATAAATACTATGTACTCAATGCATATAAACTAGAAACCTGAAACTGCTTACTGATCCCTGCCTAATGGATTACGGATTACAATTATAAACAACTTAAAATCAACACACTAAATTTCATCATAGTTTTTTGGCACGTTGTTTGGTATATACCAATTGAATGTAAATAGTTGCATTTAAAAATTAAAACCTTATATCATGAGAAATTTAATATTCCTTTTTACAGCGCTTGTATTGGGTACTACAAGTTCCAAGGCAGCTTCAACGGAAGATAAGGTTGCCACAAGCAATTCCTATAGAAATAACAACTCTTTCATTTTTGTGGAGAATGGCATTACATTTTCTGTTTATCCTGATGGGGAATTCGATTTCTATATTGACAATAGAGGTGGTATAAATGCCAATGTAAATTTTGGACATACCAATATAACTTTTAATTCCGGTTACGATTACAATCCTTTTGTACAGTATGACGATTACGGTGCCGTAATACAAATTGAAAATGTGCCTATATACTATGATTACTACGGCAGAGTGACCCAAATTGGGGGCGTAGATATCAATTATTATAGTGGTAGGGTTTCACGGGTTGGTGGTCTTTATGTCTATTACAACAACCGCGGACTTTATAGCCATCACAGGGGATTCATCAATGTTTACAACAGGCATTATGTATACAGCCCTTTCCACAGCTATTTCGTAAGACCGGCATTAGGATTTTGTCTGGTATTTGGCAGCCCTTATAGAAGATATTACACCCCTGTTAGATATACCTATTATAGGCCATATCATAACAATTACAGAAAGGCCTATGCCAAAATAGGCCACCATTACAAATACAACAAAGGGCATCATAATAGCAGGAGTACCATTTATAGAAACGACAAAAGGGTCGCCGTTAGAGATAATGGGTACAGAAACAATAGTAACCTAAGGTCCAACAGGTCCGTTGCCAGTAGAAACGATGGTTATAGAAAAAACAATACTGCTACTAGAAGTACAGCATCCAGAAGCAACAATGTAAGCCGTGGAAACAATACCATTTCAAGGTCTACCGTGCAGCGTAGCAATGGAAACGGTACGGCAAAGAGAAGCACCGCAATAAGAAACAATTCCCAAGGTTCTAGAAATGATAAATCTATTTCCAGAAGTTCTTCGACCCGTCCAAACAATAAGGGCAATGCTCAAAGAACCGTAAATAGAACAACCACTACAAGGAGCAGCAATGGCAGTGGAAGTTCTATAACAAGGAGTAAAGCATTTGATTCCAGGCCTTCAGGAAATACCAGGACAGCAGTAAAAAAGGAAGTGAAAAGTAGCCCAAAAAACACCACTGTCCGCAGAAGTGCTTCAACCAGAAGCAATAGCGGTTCATCTGTAAGGAATGCTACCGTAAAACGACCAAATACACAAGCAAAAAGTACTGTAAAAAGATCGGTGTCAAGATCATCCAACGGTAACAGTGCTCGAAAAATATCAACAGCCTCCACAAGAGGAAGAAGTGCCAGAAGTAATTAAAAATAGTTTTTAGGTTGGTTAGTTGTTTAGCCCCGCAGTGAATTCGTTCCTGCGGGGTTTTACTCGATAATCGAGATTTAAACCTGTCTGCCCATATCCATTCAGGCGGGTGTCGAAATCTAAAAAAAGTTCCTTTCAAGGCCTCGAGATAGTATACTTTATAAGGAAAATTTTAATGCCCAATCGTATAACCCCTATCTTTAACGATAGCCGACCTGTGCCTTTGCCTAAAATGTAGGGGGCAGAAGCCACCACTGATGCCCTCCTATTTTTTTACCCCCTAACTTTCCCAAATAAAAGGAAATGGCCCCAGATACATCGGCAGATATTTTAAAGCGATATAAGGCAAAAATATAACAAAGTAGCATCAGTAAACTCTTTAGGGCTATATTCACTATCGGGTGAAAAGGAAATGCTACATAGTAAAAAACAGCTGATAGCACCATCAGAAGAAATACCACCTTAAAGGTTTCTTTTGTTATGGGTTGGATACCAAATTTCAACTTAACAAATCCCAATTTTATCGTATTGTAAATAAAAAAGGCCATAAAACTGGCTATGGCCGCGCCGTCCAAACCGTATTTTGGAATCAGCCAAAGATTCAATAAAATGGTTAGAATGGCCAGAACGACCCCCATAAGGAGCAAGGCCCTGTAAAAATCCGAATTGTACATTATAGCATTGTTATTGCCCAAAAGGGCATCATATACCCTGGCAAACCCGATGATAAAAACAATTGCAAATCCGCCACGATAGGATTGGGGCAATAAATCATAAAGATCATTTAGATTTAGAACGATCAAAATAAATAGGAGTCCGGATACAATAAACAAGGTCAGCGAACTCTTTTGATATAATGTTTTAAGCGCCTTGATATCCCTTTTATGAAGTATTTCCGCAGTTAAGGGATAGGTAATGTTGTGCATGGACCTGGACGGAACGGCAATTACGGTAGCAATGTACCCGGCCACACTGTAATAGGCCACATTTTTAATTTCTATAAATTGATTGATCATGACCTTATCCACCTCCAATAAGACTATTGCGGCAGATCCGCCTAAAATAATTAGGGTACTATATTTAATGATTTCACGGGTATTGGCAGGAAAATCAAAATCGAGCTTTAAAGGGAGCGACCTTAAGGCGTAGGCCTGCATTATTAGGGTTCTAAGGATATACATCCCCACCATGGCATTGAGAAAGGCCAGCACCGAGATCAAGTCCCAATAAACCATCAAAAGAAGTATTGTTATCACTATCCTGCTGAATACCTCCTTCATAAAGTTACCGAAAACCGACTTCATCTGAACCTTGGCCCAGGCATAAAACACTTCAAAATAGGCCATTGCCACGCCAATAATGAAAATATGCCACACATACCCTTTCACTATCGGGTTTTCCTTGGAAAAAAAATCGCCAATGGTCTCATTGGCCACATAGGAAATTACCGCAATGGGCACAATAAGTACCATGGGCAACAAAACCATTAGGGTCAAAAAACCATCCTTGCCATTTAGATCCTGATAACGAGAATAGTATTTTACCAAGGCATTGGGAATCCCAAAGGCCAATAACGGCATTAAAACGGAAGATGCCGAAAGTATTACATTGACCAATCCAAAATATTCATCCGATAAAAATTGTGTATATAAAAAAAGCAGGTTCAATGCCCCTATGGCAAAGCCACTATAGGTAATCAAAGTATTGTTCAATGATTGTTTTAAGACTATTCCCATGCCAAATACTTGGACAACTTTGCTGTTAATTCCTTTCTGTGATATTCTTCCACCTCTGCCAATGGCAAAGCCAACTTATCTTTTTTATATTCTTGAAACCATTGCAACAGGGTACTTTTCAATTCACCCAACTGTGGATAGGTATAGGTCCTCCCGGTATTGGATTCGGCTATTAGATCCCCTACCTCCCAATTGGCAGGGCCAACGCCCAAGATAGGTCTTTTTGAAGCCATATACTCAAATACCTTTCCCGGAATAATTCCTTGGGTCTCCTCAGTATCTATCTCTATCAACAACAATACCTGGGATTTTCTTTGATATAGGAGCGCATCATCATGGGAAATATAGCCCAGTAATCTGGTATAGGATTGTAGGCCGTAAAAATAGATACTTTCCAATACGTCCGAACTTATGACACCGGCCAATTGCAATTTGACACATTGTTTAAAATCAGGGTATTCCCGAATCAATTCCGATAGGGCCCTCCAGAGGTTCAAAGGGTTTCTCCCCGTTAACAGGGATCCAATATGGGAAATGGTAAAATCGGTATCCAAAGCCACGGAACCACAGTCCGTTGTATCATAGCCATTGGTAATAACGGTAATAGGTTTTTGGGTGATTTTGGAAAACTCCTTCCCGGTAGTATTACTGGTCACAATAATCTTATCGGCTTCATTTAACACCAAATGCTCTAGCTGTTTGTGCTTGGCCTGCGAAGCCTTCGTCAGTTTTAATTTTTTATGGTAGCCGATGGAGGTCCATGGATCCCTAAAATCCGTTATCCATCTGATTTTGGTACGTTTTTTTAGTTCAAGACCAATAAGATGAAGACTATGTGGGGGGCCGGTCGTAATAACCGTTCCTATATTTTCTTTTTCAATGACATCCATCAAAAAATTGACCGACGGTTTGATCCAAAATTTTCTGGCATCCGGGATAAATAGATTTCCGCGTATCCATAACAACATTTTTTCCAGGGCGGATTGATTTTTGGAATTGATTATTCCGGCACTGATCTTTTTGGTCTTCTTTTTTGAAAATAAGCGGGCAAAGCCATAAGGTTCGTAAATAGGCCGCTTATATACTTTTATCCCTTCCGGTATTTCATGTACCAAAGATTCGTCCATTATGGGATAATTGGGATTTTCGGGAATATAGACAATAGGTTCTATATCATAATCCCTGAGGTATTTCACAAATTTCAACCACCGTTGTACTCCAGGGCCACCTGCAGGAGGCCAATAATACGTGATGATGAGCACCCTTTGCATTAAGCCGTTGGTTTTTTCCTAGCAGTCCAAAAAGAATGTCCAATTCCAAAGAAGAACACCAAGGCCAATATTATGGAACTGGTCATGGTTATGTTTCCCCCAACCTTAATTAGGCTTGGCTCGAACTTAAACTCTATTTTATGTTTCCCTGCGGGTATTTGCAAGGCCCGCAACACATAATTCACCTTAAAGTGTTCCTTTAATTCACCATCAATATGGGCATTCCAACCATGGGGATAGTACATTTCGGAAAATACGGCCATTCCAGAATTGGAATTATTGGAACTATAGGTCAAATGATTGGGTTGATATTCTACCAATTTTATCGTCGCCGTAGAATCTGTCTTGAAATTAAGTTCCCCAATACTTCCAAATTTCGATTTGTTAAAGACCGCCTTATGCTTTACATCCAAGGTATTCAACGCCATTATTTCATCATTGGCATTAAGAACCGGTACCAACTCATCAATAAACCAAGCATTGCCATTGGCATCGGGATTTAGTGCCGGATAATTCCTGCCCTCTTCATCTTGCTGTACCACGTATTTAACATTGAGCATACTCAACACCTTAACGTTGTTCTTGGAAATATGGAAATCGAACAACTCCTGTATTCCCGCCGGTTTGGCGGCGTGATACCCCCAAATGGACTGGTGAAAATATGCGGTACGGCCTCCCCCTCCAATCTCCGATGGATCATATACCCTAAAAACAGTAGTATCCTGTGCTATCTGCTTATCCATATCCGTTTCCTGAAAAGGTTCCAACATTCTTCTTTGGGCTACAAAATCGTCCTCATTTACATAACGCTTGGCCACCCCTACCAAATCGAACACCAACAACGCCCCCAATAGAACGATCACTAAATTTTGCTTCAATTTATCCTTTAAGTAGAACCAGATAACCAAAGCAGCAAGAATAATATAGGTCAGCGATCTAAAAATATCCGAATTGTATACGGCCTTCCGATCGGCCACTATAAGGGAAACAATGTCATCTCCGTAATACTGGCGATAGGTTTCATCGTTCTGTCCGGCAAAACCGAACATACCCTTCACTAGAAAAAGAAGCACTCCTATTCCTAAAGTAATGAATAGTGTTAATTTTAGATTCCTTAATTTTCTGGCGGTATCCTCCTTGTGATCAAAAAGTTGGACCAAGGCAAGGATGGCCAAAACGGGAACACAAAGCTCCAGAATGACCTGAATGGATGAAACCGCACGAAATTTATTGTACAGCGGAAAATAATCGATCATAAAATCGGTCAAAAGACTAAAATTTTTCCCCCATGAAAGAAGCAGGGCCATTATAGTACCTCCCAAAAGCCACCATTTTATCTTTCCCTTCACCAGGAACAGTCCCAGTACAAAAAGAAAGAACACCACCGCCCCAATATAGGCAGGGGCTGCAACTATAGGCTGGTCTCCCCAGTAAAGGGGCAGGGCACTGGTAAAATCCAATGCCTTGGTCCTGGAAATACCATTCTCGGTCAAAAAATCATAGGTCTTGGAATCGCTTCCCAGATCCTCGCCACCGGAACCACCAAACAGCCTTGGAACAAACAAATTAAAGGATTCTACAATTCCATAACTAAATTGGGTAATATATTCCCGGTCCAGACCGGATCCCCTTTCCTTAGGTACGCCATTGGCACTTATGCTAAGGTCGGATTTACCTCTGGTACTCCAATCCGCATATTCCTTGGTGGCCATTAGACTAGTGGCATTTGCCGCTATTCCCAGCAACACCGCCAAAACCAGGATCCCAACGGAAATACCAAAATGTTTCAACTTCTTTTTCCTAATGGCATCTACCAAATATGCGCCCCCTAGAATAAGCGCCAATAGCATAAAATAGTAGGTCATCTGGTAATGATTGGCCCCCACTTCCAAAGCCATGGCAATGGCCGTTAAAAGAAACCCCCAGAGGTATTTCTTTCTAAAAACCAAAATAATTCCCCCCAGGAGCATGGGCAAATAGCCAATGGCATGTGCCTTTGCGTTGTGCCCTACCCCCAATATAATGATCATATAGGTAGAAAAACCAAAGGCAAGTGCACCCAATACCGCCAATTTGTAATCTACCTTTAGACAACAAAGCAAAATATAAAAACCGATAAGATAGATAAATAGATAATCCGCAGGCCTAGGCAGAAATCGGATAACCCGATCCAACTTTTTTACATAATCGTGAGGGTAGTACGCTCCCAATTGATAGGTGGGCATCCCTCCAAAGGCACTATTGGTCCAATACGGTTCTTCCCCCGTTTTTTTTCGAAAATCATTTTGTTCTTTGGCCATCCCGGTAAATTGGACAATATCGGATTGCTCTATCACCTTTCCCTGAAGAACGGGATGAAAATAGGCCAGCGCTACAATTACAAAAAATACGGTTACAAAAAAATGGATAAAAAAGGCTCTAGGACCGTTTCTCATGTTCGGTTATGGTAAAAGGTTATTCAATTTCCTCAAAATCTATGTATTCTCCAACATTTTTTGAGCTGTTCTTTTTCTTGGTAGTTTTCCTGTCTATAATAACGCTGCCTATTTGCTCTTCGTCCTGGGATTGCCCACCTGCAAAACCTTCAAACCTTTCCTTAATATGTTCCTCGGTCTTCTTTGCGGCGTACCTAAACAATTTAGGGGCAAACCATTTGGCCAGCATTTTAAGCAAATAGTATACTAAGAGTACAATTAGTACCGTTTTTAAAAAACCCATAATTAGTTGACAAATTTTATATCAAAAGTACAATTCTAACGTTGTATTAATAGTGCAAAAGTCTTAAAATAATAATAAAATAGTACCTATGGAGTATAATGTTTCCAAGAAACGCCTAATGAAAACACTAATATTTGGAATTTTCACTATTCCTTGGGCCGCATTTTCGCAATACACCGATGTCATCAACTCCAACCGCCCCGGACAATCCGTAAGTGCATATGCCATAGGCACCAACGTTTTGCAGGCCGAATTTGGTGTTGGTTATGAACAACAGGACCATTCCAAATTAGCTACGGAATCCAATATTTTTGGAGCCGATCTATCATTGCGTTATGGCTTGTTTTTCGAAACTTTGGAACTCAACTATGAAGGCACCTTCCACAATCAGAATAAAACATATACCAACACAGGAGTAGAAATAACGAACACCGATTTTTCCAGAAACAGGATAGGTCTAAAATATTTGATTTACGACCCTTTCAAAAACCCCGAAAACAACAAGCCCAATCTTTATAGCTGGAGGGCCAATCATAGGTTTAGGTTAAAAAACCTACTCCCTGCCATATCGGTCTATGCAGGTGCCAATTTTGTATTGGGCGACAACCCGTTTTATAGTGGTGACCCCACCGTATCCCCCAGGGTAATGGTAGCTACCCAAAGTAGGCTGACCCCAAGATTTGTACTTATTTCCAATATTGCCTATGACAGACTGGGAACCGATTTCCCCGAATGGAACTACAGCGTATCCCTATCGCATGCCTTTAGGGATCCCAAATGGAGTGTCTTTGTAGAGAACCAAGGCATAAAAAGTGATCGGTACTCGGATGCGCTATTAAGGGGCGGAGTGGCCCATCTGCTGGGTGAAAATATGCAGGTTGATATGAACTTGGGTGCCAGTTTTAAAAATACGCCCAGTAGGATCTTTGCCGGAATAGGATTTTCCTATAGGGTAGACATGCACAAAGACAAGGTAAAGGCGATTGAGGACCAAAAGGCCGGTGAAAACGGCGGCCCTATCAACAAGAACGCCATGAAGAAAAAGAACAAAAGAAAAAACAAAGGTTCCGGTGCAGAGGATGTCGACCTGGGACCTTCCAAAAAACAACTTCGGAAGTTAAAGAAAAAAGAAAGGAATAGGGACGATTCCGACATTGATTTCTAACAAAATAACCTTTGCCCTTTTTCCTATAGATTAATATTGCTAATATTGAGCCCTGTAAGAAACATGGCATGGTTATTCTAAAAGAAGCAAAAACAAAATCGGAACTAAAGGATTTCGTACAATTTCCATTTTCACTGTACAAGGATTCCCCCTATTGGGTCCCTCCCATTATCAATGACGAGCTGGATTCTTTTGACAAAAAGAAGAACCCTGTGTTCAAAGATGCCGATGCCTGGTTTTATCTGGCCTATAGGGGCAACAAAATTGTAGGAAGGGTCGCGGCCATTATCAACAGATTGGAAGTGGACCAACAGCAGTTAAAAAAAATGCGTTTTGGTTGGTTCGATTTTGAGGATGACCATGAAGTTACCGAGGCACTTTTCAACAAAGTAGCGGAAATAGGAAAAGAGCATGGATTATCCTATATGGAAGGGCCGGTAGGCTTTTCCAATCTGGACAAAGTAGGGGTGCTCACCGAAGGTTTTGATGAAATAGGCAGCATGGTTACCTGGTACAACCACCCTTACTATATGGACCATTTGAACGTTTTGGGTTTGTAAAGGAAAAGGAATATATGGAAAATAAGTTCCCGTTCAGCAACGCAGATCCCAAATTTTTTGAAAAGGTAAACGAGCTGGTCAAAAAACGATATGGTGTAAAGGAACTCAACTTCAGCAAGACCAAGGAAGTAATGTTGTGGGCAGATCGGATGTTCGATCTTTTCAATGAGACGTATTCCTCACTTTCTTCCTTTGTGCCCATCACCGATATTCAAAAGGAATACTTTAAGAAAAAATACATTAGTTTTATAAATCCCGAGTATATCAAATTCATCTTGGACAAGAATGATAAATTGATCGCTTTTGGAATTGTGATGCCCTCATTTTCCAGGGCCCTGCAAAAAGCCAAGGGGAAATTGTTCCCTTTTGGCATATTTCATTTGCTAAGTGCCAAAAGAAATAGTAAAGAGGTCCTATTTTATTTGATAGGGGTACTTCCGGAATACCAGAATAAAGGGGTTACCGCCGTTATGTTCAATGAGTATTACAAGACGTTTAAGGCCAAGGGCATAGAAAAATGTATCAGGACACCGGAATTGGAGGAAAATGTGGCCATTCGCCAGATATGGAAACATTTCGACCCAAAAATATACAAAAGGAGAAGAACCTATCGTAAGGATCTATAAGGTCAAAGTTCAAAGTTCAAGGTTCAAAGTTCAAGGTTGCCCACAAAGCCTAAAAATGAGCAGTTGCAGTGGGCAGAAACTAGTTCAAAGTTCAGCTTGGGGCGCTTCGTTATGTTGTTAAGATCTGTTTCTTGATTTTTTCCTTTGACTTTTGCCCAGTGGCTATATATAATCAAGATGAGCTATAGAAAAAAAGAAGCCAGCCTTAAAAAAGCCGGCTTCTTAATATATAAAAAAGATATTATTCACCCATTGCTGCCGTTACGGCCGCAGACAATCTTTTATAGGTACCGTTCTGCAATCGTTCGCGTATAACCGAGAAGGCCTCCAAAGTTTCCGATACATCCTGTAAGGTATGGGTGGCGGTAGGAATCATTCTCAATAAAATTAAACCTTTAGGGATTACCGGATAGACTACAATGGAACAGAAAATGCCAAAATTTTCCCTCAAATCCTTGACCAATGCCATGGCTTCGGGAATACTACCATTAAGATAAACCGGTGTAACACAGCTGGTGGTAGTCCCTATATCAAAACCTCTCTCTTTAAGTCCGTTCTGCAGAGCATTTACATTCTCCCAAAGTTTTGCCTTCAATTCCGGTTGGGTACGCAACATATCCAACCTTTTAAGCGCTCCTTTTACATAAATCATTGGTAAGGATTTGGCAAACATTTGGGATCGCAGATTGTATTTAAGATACTCTATGATCTCTTTATCTGCTGCTAAAAAAGCACCGATTCCTGCCATAGATTTGGCAAAAGTGGCAAAATAAACATCTATATCGTCCTGTATTCCCTGTTCCTCACCTGCTCCTGCCCCGGTTTTGCCCAAGGTTCCAAAACCATGGGCATCATCTACGAACAACCTGAAATTATATTTTTTCTTAAGAGCAACTATTTCCTTAAGCTTGCCCTGTTCTCCACGCATACCAAATACCCCTTCGGATATGACCAATATACCTCCTCCGGTCTGTTCGGCCATTTTAACAGCTCTTTCCAGGTTTTTTTCAAGACTTTCTATGTCATTGTGCTTAAAGGTAAAACGCTTGCCCATATGCAAACGCACGCCATCTATAATACAGGCATGCGAATCAACATCGTACACAATGATATCATCCTTGGATACCAATGCATCAATGGCAGAAACCATTCCCTGATAACCAAAGTTCAACAAATAGGCAGATTCCTTACTGACAAAAGCAGCCAATTCCCGCTCCAATTGTTCGTGGAATTCCGTATGTCCGCTCATCATTCTTGCCCCCATAGGAAAAGCGGCACCATATTCCAAAGCCGCCTCCCCATCTACCTTTTTCACTTCCGGCAAATTGGCCAATCCCAAGTAGTCATTAATACTCCAAGTAATAACTTCCTTTCCCTGGAACTTCATCCTATTGGAAATAGGGCCTTCTAATTTTGGAAACACAAAATATCCCTCTGCTTGGGAGGCCCATTTTCCCAAAGGGCCTTTATTCTCGATAATTCTGTCAAATAAATCTCTCATCTAGCCTACATTGATTATTACTGCAAAAGTATATATTTTTAATACGCATATGCAACTTATTTAATACATAAAAAGCAACGACTTATAAACCGTTGCTTTTTGTATTTTGAATTTTGCATAAGCCTTACTTTACAAATTCTATTTTTTGTGGCTCTTCCACATTTTTACTATCAAAGAAGCCTTGGTCGGCCATCCACTGATCACTGTATATCTTGCTCATATATCTGGAACCATGATCTGGAAAAATAACCACAACATTACTGTTTTCGTTAAACTCCCCCATTTCCTCCAGTTGTCTTACGGCTTGCATTACGGCCCCACTCGTGTATCCTACAAAGAGTCCTTCCGTTCTGGATATCTCCCTGGCCGTATGGGCACTTTCCTCATCGGTAACCTTAATAAATTCATCTATTACACTAAAATTGGTAGCCGTTGGTATTAAGTTTTTACCCAAGCCTTCAATACGGTACGGATATATTTCCTTGGTGTCCAATTCACCGGTCTCGTGGTATTTCTTAAGAACGGAACCATAGGCATCCACCCCTATTACACGAATATTGGGATTTTGTTCCTTAAGATATTTGGCGGTACCTGAAATGGTGCCCCCCGTACCACTACAGGCTACCAAATGCGTAATATGCCCATTGGTCTGATCCCAAATTTCGGGTCCCGTAGTTTTATAATGTGCCTCGGCATTTAAATCGTTAAAATATTGATTGATATAAATAGACCCCTCGGTTTCCTCATGCAATCTCTTGGCTACCTCGTAATACGACCTTGGGTCATCGGCGCTTACGTGTGCCGGGCATACATAAACTTTGGCCCCCATAGACCTCAACATATCTATT
>JAWKMN010000008.1:0-151219 GCA_041392165.1 Flavobacteriaceae bacterium | reverse complement strand
AGGATTTTCGCACAATATTATTTTGGATCTTGCTTCAGAGGTAAAAGTGGAGACCGTATCCGAAAAAGGAAAGAATCCGATTATAAAGCTTAGTTCACATGATAAGCAATTAGTGGGGCAGATCGCTGCCAAGATCAGATCTTTCCGCAAACCGGAACCTTACAAAGGAAAAGGAATTAAGTTCGTTGGTGAACAATTAAGAAGAAAAGCTGGTAAATCAGCTTAATAATTAGCATTATGGGATTAACGAAGACTGAAAGAAGACTACGTATCAGAAGGAGGATCAGAAAGATATCCTCGGGTACTGCAGAAAGGCCAAGGCTTGCTGTTTTTAGAAGTAATACTGGGATTTACGCTCAAATTATTGATGATGTGGCAGGAACGACCCTGGTATCCGCTTCTTCAAGGGATAAGGCGTTGGCCAAGGCCAAAGGGACAAAAACAGAAGTGGCCAACCTTGTTGGAAAGGCTATTGCCGAAAAGGCAAAGGAAGCTGGAATAGAGGCTGTTGCTTTTGATAGGGGTGGTAATTTATATCACGGAAGAGTAAAATCATTAGCCGATGGCGCTAGGGAAGCAGGATTAAAATTCTAAGAATATTATGTATCAGAAATACAAAAACGTAGAGACTGTTAAGCCGGGAGGTTTAGAATTAAAAGATAGATTGGTAGGAGTGCAGCGTGTTACCAAAGTTACAAAAGGTGGTAGGGCGTTCGGATTCTCTGCCATAGTTGTCGTAGGTGATGAAAATGGCGTTGTGGGCCACGGTCTGGGCAAGTCTAAGGAAGTTGCTACGGCAATTGCAAAGGCCATAGAAGATGCTAAAAAGAATCTTATCAGAATTCCATTGAACAAGGGTACCTTGCCACATGAGCAAAAAGGTAAATTTGGTGGTGCCAGAGTTTATATCCAGCCTGCATCGCATGGTACCGGAGTAATTGCCGGTGGTGCCGTTAGGGCGGTATTGGAAGCGGTAGGGGTCCATGATGTATTGTCCAAATCACAAGGTTCCTCCAACCCCCATAACGTGGTAAAGGCTACTTTTGATGCGCTTTTACAACTTAGGGGTGCAAGGACAGTTGCAAACCAAAGAGGTATTTCTTTAGAAAAAGTTTTTAAAGGATAAAACCAAGAATATAATGGGAAAGATTAAAGTAAAACAGGTAAAGAGCAGTATTAAAAGAGCTCAGAATCAAAAGAGGACATTGGAGGCTCTTGGTTTGCGAAGAATAGGACAGGTGGTAGAACACGAAACTACCCCAAATATTCTTGGAATGATAAATAAAGTTAAACACTTAGTTTCCACAGAGGAGGCTTAATACAATTTTAGTGTTATGAATTTAAGTAATTTAAAACCAGCGGATGGTGCTGTACAAAGAGCCGGTAAAGTCGTAGGTAGAGGTCAGGGTTCCGGAAAGGGAGGTACTGCTACCAGAGGGCATAAGGGAGCTAAATCCAGATCTGGTTATTCTAAGAAGATTGGTTTCGAAGGGGGGCAAATGCCACTACAGAGACGTGTGCCAAAATTTGGTTTTAAGAATGTCAATAGAAAGGATTACGCTGGGATCAATCTTGAAAAATTACAGGAATTGGTAGATAAGGGTGCCATTAAGGAAACCGTTACTTTGGATATCCTTGTAGAGAATGGATTGGTCGGTAAAAATGATTTGGTCAAAATTCTTGGCAATGGAGAGCTAAAGGCTTCCCTTAAAGTTTCCGTACATAAATTTACAGCTACCGCAAAGGCTGCAATTGAGGCTGCCGGTGGTGAAGCTATAAGTTTATAAGCAAAGAATACTATGAAGAAATTTTTCGAGACATTATCAAATATTTGGAAGATAGAAGAACTAAAGGGTAGAATAATCGTTACCCTTGGTTTGCTTTTAGTGTATCGTTTTGGTGCGCAGGTGGTTCTTCCAGGTATTGATTCTACCCAGTTGGGCGCTTTGGCATCCAGTACGGATAGTGGTATTTTGGGAATTTTAAATGCTTTCACCGGAGGAGCATTGTCCAATGCCTCGGTTTTTGCCTTGGGGATCATGCCCTATATATCTGCCTCCATTGTGGTACAGTTAATGGGTATAGCCATTCCTTATCTTCAAAAATTGCAAAAGGAAGGTGAGAGCGGAAGAAAGACGATCAATCAAATTACCAGATGGCTTACCATTGGTATATGTATTGTTCAAGCTCCTGCCTATTTGTACAGCTTAGGGGCTTTGGGTGTTCCTGATAGTGCCTTTGTTTTTGGAAAGGGACTTGATTTTGTGGTTCCTTCCGTAATAATTTTGGTTGCGGGAACAATCTTTGCCATGTGGCTGGGAGAAAAAATTACCGATAAAGGTATCGGAAATGGTATATCCCTGCTGATCATGATCGGGATCATTGCCACCATGCCGCAGAATTTTGTACAGGAATTTATTTCCAGGACAGCGAATAACAACGGAGGGTTAATGTTCATGCTTATTGAGGTCATTATCTGGTTTGTGGTAATATTGTTATGTGTGTTGTTGGTAATGGCCACACGTCAGATTCCTGTTCAGTATGCGAGAAGGACAGCTTCCGGAGGTTATGAAAAGAACATCATGGGGTCCAGGCAGTATATTCCCTTAAAGCTGAATGCTTCCGGGGTAATGCCCATTATATTTGCGCAAGCCATTATGTTTGCACCCGGATTGTTGGGCAAGACATTTAATAATACCGCTGTAGGACAATGGATGGAAGTCCAGTTCCAGGATATATTTGGATTGGCGTACAATCTTTTGTTCGGGTTTTTGATTATTGTATTTACTTATTTTTATACAGCCATTACGGTACCTACCAATAAAATGGCCGATGATCTTAAAAGGAGCGGTGGATTTATTCCAGGAATTAGACCTGGAAAGGAAACCGGGGATTATTTGGATAAGATTATGTCATTGATTACATTGCCCGGATCGATATTCCTTGCTCTGTTGGCAGTTTTGCCCGCGGTAATCGTTAAGATTATGGATGTACAGGCAGGTTGGGCATTGTTTTACGGAGGAACCTCATTGCTGATCATGGTTGGTGTGGCGATCGATACAGTGCAACAGGTAAAGTCTTATTTGTTGAACAGGCATTATGATGGGTTGATGAAATCAGGTAAAAACAGAAAGGTAGCATAGATTATGGCTAAACAATCGGCAATAGAGCAAGATGGAAGCATAATTGAGGCATTGTCAAATGCCATGTTTCGCGTGGAGTTGGAAAACGGTCATGTGGTAACGGCGCATATCTCTGGAAAAATGCGTATGCATTATATAAAGTTGCTTCCAGGGGATAAGGTTAAGCTCGAAATGAGCCCTTACGATTTAAGTAAAGCGAGAATTACATATAGATATTAAGCAAATAGGATGAAAGTTAGAGCATCAATAAAGAAAAGAAGTGCCGAGTGCAAGATTGTGCGTAGAAAAGGCAGATTGTACGTAATTAATAAAAAGAATCCTAGATTTAAACAAAGACAAGGGTAATTATGGCAAGAATTGCAGGTGTAGATATACCAAAACAGAAAAGAGGGGTAATAGCCCTGACCTATATCTTTGGTATAGGGAAAAGTAGGGCAAAGGAGATTTTATCTACCGCCCAAGTAAGTGAGGATACCAAAGTATCCGATTGGAACGATGACGAGATTGGTCGTATTCGTGAGGCAGTTTCTTCCTTGACGATTGAAGGGGAATTGCGTTCCGAAAACCAATTAAACATAAAGCGTTTAATGGATATAGGTTGTTATAGGGGTATTCGCCATAGATCCGGCCTGCCTTTAAGGGGCCAGCGTACCAAAAACAACTCTAGGACAAGAAAAGGGAAGAGAAAAACAGTTGCCAACAAAAAGAAAGCAACTAAATAATAATTAGGATATTATGGCAAAGGCAAATGCAAAAGCGGCAAAGAAGCGTAAAGTTATAGTAGAGTCTGTGGGCGAAGCCCATGTTACTGCTTCTTTTAATAATATTATTATTTCTTTAACCAACAAGAAGGGTGATGTAATTTCTTGGTCTTCGGCAGGTAAGATGGGTTTCAGAGGTTCAAAAAAGAACACTCCTTATGCAGCTCAGATAGCTTCCGAGGATTGTGCTAAAGTGGCCCATGAAGCTGGTTTAAGAAAAGTTAAGGTTTATGTAAAAGGACCGGGTAACGGTAGGGAATCTGCTATTCGTTCCATTCATAACTCAGGTATTGAGGTTACTGAAATTATCGATATAACCCCAATACCGCACAACGGATGTAGACCTCCAAAAAGAAGAAGAGTATAAATTAATAGTAATCAATTGCCCTTAGGGGTGTTTCAAGGAGATGTAGTTACGATTATCGAAGGATAAGCCTTAATTCATGATCACGTTTCCAAATTAAAAGAAAATGGCAAGATATACAGGACCAAAAACAAAGATCGCCCGTAAATTCGGTGAAGCGATTTTCGGAGATGATAAAGCTTTTGAGAAAAGAAATTATCCTCCGGGACAACACGGTAGTAACAGACGTCGTGGTAAAAAGTCTGAATATGCTATCCAGTTAATGGAAAAGCAAAAAGCAAAATACACTTACGGTATTTTGGAAAAACAATTCCGAAACATATTTGCGAAAGCCAATAGAAGTAAAGGGGTAACCGGTGAGGTGTTACTTCAATTGTGTGAATCCCGTCTGGACAACGTGGTGTACAGAATGGGCATTTCCCCTTCTAGAAGCGGAGCAAGACAATTGGTCTCACATAGACATATTACGGTAAACGGAGAGTTGGTGAACATTCCATCCTATACTCTGAAACCCGGTGATGTGGTTGGTGTTAGGGAGAAATCAAAATCTCTTAAAGCGATAGATGATGCTCTTTCTGCAAATAGCAGTGTATACGAGTGGATCACTTGGAATTCTGAAAAAAAGGAAGGTAATTTTGTTTCCGTTCCGGAAAGAATCCAAATTCCAGAGAATATCAAAGAACAATTAATAGTCGAGTTATACTCTAAATAAAACAACACTGATCCAATTATGGCATTATTAAATTTTCAGAAGCCCGATAAAGTTATAATGATTGATTCCTCCGATTTCGAAGGCAAATTCGAATTTCGTCCATTGGAACCAGGTTATGGCCTAACTGTAGGGAACGCGTTAAGAAGAGTTTTGCTTTCGTCCTTGGAAGGTTTTGCTATCACTTCTGTTAGAATTGATAAGGTAGAACATGAGTTCTCTGTAATTTCCGGTGTTGTGGAAGATGTTACCGAAATCATTCTAAATCTTAAACAAGTTCGTTTCAAAAGACAGATAGACGATGTGGATAGTGAGACAGTATCTATCTCTGTTAGCGGAAAGGAACAAATGACTGCAGGTGATTTTCAAAAATTTATTTCTGGATATCAGGTATTGAACCCGGATTTGGTTATTTGTAACATGGATCCCAAGGTGAATATCAACATGGAGATTACCATAGATAAGGGAAGGGGATATGTGCCTGCCGAGGAGAATAAAAAATCCAATGCACCATTGGGTACCATAGCTGTAGACTCTATTTTTACCCCTATTAAGAATGTAAAGTACAGCATAGAAAACTTTCGTGTAGAGCAGAAGACCGATTATGAGAAGTTGGTTTTTGAAATTGCAACCGATGGTTCAATCCATCCAAAGGAGGCACTTACCGAAGGTGCAAAGGTGTTGATTCACCATTTCATGTTGTTTTCCGATGAGCGTATTACCTTAGAGGCGGATGAGATTGCGCAGACAGAGACCTATGATGAGGAATCTTTGCATATGCGACAGTTGTTGAAGACTAAATTGGTAGATATGGATCTTTCTGTGAGGGCTTTAAACTGTTTGAAAGCTGCAGAAGTTGATACACTTGGGGATCTGGTTTCTTTTAACAAGAACGATTTGATGAAGTTTAGAAACTTCGGTAAAAAATCCTTGACCGAACTGGAAGAATTGGTTATCAACAAAGGGTTGAGCTTTGGAATGGATTTGTCAAAATATAAATTGGATAAAGATTAATTGAGCTTTCAAAGGGATTGAAACAACAAAACCAGGAAAGACTATAGAAAAGAACAATGAGACACGGTAAAAAAGTTAATCATTTAGGAAGAAAGGCGGCCCATAGAAAATCTATGTTGGCAAACATGGCCTGTTCGTTAATTGAGCACAAAAGAATCAATACCACTGTTGCAAAGGCAAAAGCGTTGAAGCAGTTTGTGGAGCCATTGATTACCAAATCAAAAACAGAGAATAATCAAACGGTTGAAAAGGGCACCCACAATAGGCGTATTGTCTTTAAAAGCCTTCGCGACAAATATGCCGTTACCGAGCTTTTTGGCAGTGTTGCTGAAAAGGTAGCCGACAGACCGGGAGGATATACCAGAATTATCAAATTAGGTAACCGTCTTGGGGATAATGCGGATATGGCAATGATAGAGCTTGTAGATTTTAATGAAGTCTATAATGCCGGGAAGCCTAAAAAACAAAAGAGTACAAGAAGGGGTAGAAGCAAAAAAGCTGAAGATACTGCTGTTGTAGAAGAAACGGCAAAAGTGGAAAGTGCAAAGGCAGAAGAACCAAAAGTAGAAGAGCCAAAAGCAGAAAAAAAAGCAGATGATGCCCAAGAGTAAAATTGTTATTAAATATTAATAATTGTAAAAGGATAAGCCTAAAAGCTTATCCTTTTTTTGTGTTATTTTGCAAAACGAAAAATTGTAACGCCAAGAAATGAAGTATCAAACAAGAAAAAAAGCAATATTATTGCTTGCCGATGGGACCATTTTTCACGGTAAAGCTGTAGGAGACAAGGAAGGAACTGCCTTTGGAGAGGCTTGTTTTAACACCGGGATGACCGGTTATCAAGAGATATTCACGGATCCGTCCTATTTTGGACAAATCTTGGTAACTACCAATGCCCATATAGGGAACTATGGGGCAAACAATGAGGAAATTGAATCTGATTCGGTAAAGATATCAGGTTTGGTCTGTAAAAATTTTAGTTACAATTATTCCAGACCGAATGCCGACCTAAGTTTACAGGAATTTTTGGATAGGAATAAGCTGTTGGCCATTTCAGATGTAGATACCAGGGCCCTGGTAGGCTACATCCGCGATAATGGTGCGATGAATGCTGTAATATCGACGGATGTGGATAATGTGGAGGAACTAAAAAAGAAATTGTCAGAGGTGCCAAGCATGGAAGGTTTGGAGCTTTCTTCCAAAGTGTCTACCAAAGAACCTTATTATTACGGGGACAAGGGGGCAACATATAAAGTATCCGCCCTTGATATAGGAATTAAGAAAAATATTCTTAGAAATTTGGCCAAAAGGGATGCTTATATAAAGGTTTTTCCTTACAACGCCACTTTTGAGGAAATGAGCGCTTGGAACCCTGATGGCTATTTTATTTCCAATGGCCCTGGGGATCCGGATCCATTGCACGAGGCAATAGCGTCCGCCAAGGAGATGATAAAGTCCAATAAACCGTTGTTCGGGATATGTCTTGGACACCAAGTGTTGGCCCTGGCCAATGGGGTATCTACCTATAAAATGCACAACGGGCATAGGGGCATAAACCATCCTGTAATGAATTTGGTTACGGGAAAGGGGGAAATTACTTCCCAGAATCATGGATTTGCCATTAATAGGGAAGAGACCGAAGCAAATCCCGATTTGGAAATAACCCATTTGCACCTAAATGACAATACGGTAGCCGGAATTAAAATGAAAGGGAAGAATGTGTTTTCCGTTCAATACCACCCGGAAGCGAATCCAGGACCACATGATGCGGATTATCTGTTCGACCAGTTTTTTGAAATGATTCAAGCTACGGCAAACTAAAACGTTATAGTTTTATTTTATTGTTATCAAAGGGTCATAATAGCCAGTAAGATTGGGGTTAAAAGCACATCCTTTGCTATATTTGCATAATAATTTAACTAAAAAATAAAAGGTAGACATATGAGTATTATCCTAAGTGTTCATGCGCGACAAATTTTGGATTCAAGAGGTAATCCAACAGTGGAGGTAGATGTAATTACGGAAAATGGAGTATTGGGAAGGGCAGCAGTTCCTTCAGGTGCTTCTACAGGAGAACATGAAGCGGTAGAGCTTCGTGATGGAGGAAAAACTTTCATGGGCAAGGGAGTAGGAAAGGCGGTCAACAATGTAAATACTGTTATTGCAGAGGAGATTCTTGGTATGTCCGTTTTTGAGCAAAATTTGATAGATCAGACCATGATAGATTTGGATGGTACTCCCAACAAATCAAAATTGGGTGCCAATGCCATTTTGGGTGTTTCCCTTGCTGTTGCCAAGGCCGCTGCCAATGAATTGGGATTGTCTTTATTCAGGTATGTGGGCGGTGTTAGTGCCAATACCTTGCCGGTACCGATGATGAATATAATTAATGGAGGTTCCCATTCCGATGCCCCTATTGCTTTTCAGGAATTTATGGTGATGCCGGTGAAGGCGAATAATTTTTCGCACGCCATGCAAATGGGAACCGAAATATTCCATAACCTAAAGAAAGTTTTACACGATAGGGGACTAAGTACCGCTGTTGGGGATGAAGGTGGATTTGCACCAAATCTAGCGGGTGGTACCGAGGATGCATTGGATACCATTGCAAAGGCGGTAGAAAAAGCAGGATATAAATTAGGGGATGATGTAATGATCGCTTTGGACTGTGCCGCTGCAGAATTTTATGTAGACGGAAAATATGATTATACCAAATTTGAAGGGGATAAGGGCGTAGTCAGAACCTCTGAGGAGCAGGCCCAATATTTGGCGGATTTAAGTGCCAAATATCCAATTATTTCCATCGAGGATGGAATGGATGAGAACGATTGGAAAGGCTGGAAGGCTTTGACCGATAAAATTGGAGGTAATGTACAATTGGTGGGCGATGATTTATTTGTTACCAATGTAGAGCGTTTGTCCAGAGGGATCAAAGAGGGCATTGCCAACTCCATCTTGATCAAGGTTAACCAGATAGGGACCTTAACGGAAACCATTGCAGCCGTTAATATGGCTAAAAATGCGGGGTATACCTCCGTTATGTCTCACCGTTCAGGAGAAACCGAGGATAATACCATTGCCGATCTGGCAGTGGCCTTGAATACTGGTCAAATTAAAACAGGATCGGCCTCCAGATCTGACAGGATGGCAAAATACAATCAATTGTTAAGGATTGAGGAAGAATTGGGAAGTACTGCCTATTACCCAGGAGTACAGGCCTTCAAAATAAAATAAAATCTTATTAGGTCCCATATAAAGCCATTCTGAACGGAATGGCTTTTTTTTTAAATATCATGGAGGTTTGTATGCATATCAGAAATAAATAATTATATTATCCTAGTTTTATCACTTCAGTATAAATAACCAAATTCTAGATTATATGAACAACTTTCTATTTGTGGCTGCAGAGAATGATGGTATTCCAAAGTGTAAGGCCGGAGGTATGGGTGATGTGGTTAGGGATGTTCCTCGGCAGATATCCGATAGGGGGGATATGGCGCATGTAGTAGTACCCTCATATTCAAGATTACATCAAAATGGAACCTTCATTACCAATCTTAATCTCAAGCTGCGGGGAATGGTCTATGTTGCAGAGCTGTACGAAGTGCCCCCAAAAAAGGAGTTTGTAAATCTACATCATTACGTAATACATCACCCTGAAATTACCGCCGGGGAGATAGGGCATATATACCATGACGATCCTGAAGAAGCTTTCTTTACGGATAATATTAAGTTTACCATTTTTTGTACCGCAGTGGCCGAGGCAATAAAGGTGGGAGCATTTGGGGAATTGGATATTGTTCATATGCACGATTGGCATTCCAGTCTGGTCCTGTTTTTGAAAACTTATCACCCGGAATATGAGGCCTTAAAGAAAATGCGCTATGTCTATACCATTCATAATTTGGCCATTCAAGGGATACGGCCGTTTTATAACAATTATTCTTCCTTGGGAAATTGGTTTCCCAATTTGTCCATAGATGAAAAAAAGTTGATGGATTATAGGTACCAGGATTGTATCAACTTAATGGCCGTTGGTATCCGCTTGGCGGATGCCGTACATACCGTATCTCCTTCCTACAAGGAAGATGTTCTTAGACCGAGCAATCCACCCGAATTTATTGGGGGCGAAGGTTTGGAAATTGATTTACAGGAAGCAAACAATCAGGGAAGGCTGTTCGGGATCCTTAACGGCTCCAACTACAAAAATATTCGGGCAGCCGAAAAAGGATTGTTGTACAGGAATATTGTTAAGGCCCTATTTAGGTGGTTACAGGAGGAATCCAAGAAATATAAGGCCGATTTTCTAGCGCATACGGGGGAAAAGGTGATGGAGTACGTTACTGAGAAGCCTAAATTCATTGTTTCTAGCGTAGCCCGTTTAACCGAACAAAAATTTTATTTTTTTAAGCGGTCGCCCGAAGCGTTTGTGGAAGTGTTGAACCGACTGAAAAAGGTAGATGGGATTTTTATGCTCTTGGGTACGGGTGCCCCTGAATATGAGGACCTATTTCGTCAACTGAGCTATGAGCATAAAAACTTTATTTTCACCAATGGTCAATCTGAGGATTTGATCGATTCCATATATTTGGAGACCGATCTGTATTTCATGCCCAGTTTATTTGAGCCGTGCGGCATTAGCCAAATGTTGGCAATGCGTAACGGCAACCCGTGTTTGGTGCATAATACAGGTGGTTTGAGGGATACGGTAGAGCATATGAAAACCGGTTTTAGTTTTGATGGCAAGACCTATGATGATAAAATTAAAAATATGATTCTGGCACTGGACCAAGCCTTGGATGTTTTTGTAAATGACAAACCCAAGTGGAAGGAGATTCAGAACAACGCCAAAAAGATGAGGTTCACTTGGAAAAAATCGGTAGATGACTACTACAAATATCTATATTCCATTAATCAATAGAATTAAAACAAATAAGCATCCGAAACTTTAGAAAATAGACCGTTGCACTGCTAGAATATAGAAAATAGATTCCTGAAAATCAGAACTCCAGACGTTCCTCTTTTGTTACGTCATCTTTTTTTTCGAATTTATCTTTTTTGCAAAAAGTTCGGTTTTATTAAAGGAGCGAAACGTTAGTCGATTGAAAATCAACAGAGTCTGTGTTCTTGGTTCTAAAAGCGAAGCGGTCTTTTGTCAAATTTTCGGATAGTTGTGAAATTAAAATAAATAAGGTTTTTGAATATTTCATAAATATTCTTTAAATAACAAAATCTTCAATTGTTAACCTTATGTGTTTTTAGTATTTTTACGGTTAATCGAATAAAATAGGAATTTAAGAAATGGCGAATAACGCAACATTGGAATACAACGGAAAAAAATTTGAATTTCCGGTTTTGGAAGGTACTGAAAATGAGTTGGCTATAGATATCAAAACTATGAGGGCCGATTCAGGAATGATAACAATAGACCCAGGGTTTAAGAATACGGGCTCCTGTGAGAGCGCCATTACTTTTCTGGATGGTGAAAATGGTATTTTAAGGTATCGAGGGTATTCTATTGAGGAATTGGCAGAAAAGGCCGATTTTTTGGAGGTAGCTTATTTATTGATATTTGGAATATTGCCAAATCAGGAACAATTGGATAAATTCCATCAAGATATTAAGGCGGAGTCCCATGTAGATGAGGAGATGAAGAAGATTTTGGACGGTTTTCCAAAATCGGCACATCCAATGGGGGTGCTTTCCAGTTTGACCAGTGCCCTGATTGCCTTTAACCCATCCTCTGTAAACGTGTCTTCGGAAAAGGAGATGTATTGGGCCATTGTTCGGATTTTGGCCAAATTTCCAGTATTGGTGGCATGGACCCTAAGAAAGAAAAAAGGATTGCCCCTAGATTACGGGGACGACTCTTTGGGCTATGTGGAGAATATTCATAAAATGATGTTCAAAAAGCCTAACCAGGAGTACAAAAGGAACAAGATCGTTATAGATGCCTTGGATAAATTATTAATTCTGCATGCGGACCATGAGCAAAACTGTTCTACTTCTACCGTTCGTATTGTTGGGTCTTCCCATGCCGGACTGTTTGCTTCTATATCTGCGGGAATATGTGCGCTTTGGGGTCCACTACATGGAGGGGCCAATCAGGCAGTTTTGGAAATGCTGGAGGCTATTGAGGCCGATGGTGGGGATACCAAAAAATATATGGCCAAGGCCAAGGACAAGAACGACCCTTTTCGTTTAATGGGCTTTGGACACAGGGTTTACAAGAATTTTGATCCCAGGGCAAAGATTATCAAGAAGGCTGCAGAGGAAGTTTTGGGAGATCTGGGCATAGATGATCCCATTCTGGATATTGCCAAGGGCTTGGCCAAGGAGGCCTTGGAGGATCAATATTTTGTGGATAGGAAATTATATCCCAACGTAGATTTTTATTCAGGAATAATATATAGGGCCTTGGGTATACCTACGGAAATGTTTACCGTTATGTTTGCTTTGGGGCGCCTACCGGGATGGATTGCCCAATGGAGGGAAATGAGATTGAAGAATGAACCTATCGGTAGACCACGACAGGTGTACATAGGGGAAAAGAGCAGATCTTTTGTTCCCTTGGACAAGAGATAGGCTATAACAAATAATTTAAGGCTGCCCTTTGTGTGAGATATACAAAGGGCAGTTTTATTTATCAAAATTAGTATTTCTATCTTTGCCCAAAAAGCAGCCATGCTAAAGCTGAATGTACAGGATGAAACCTCACGGTTAAGAGTAGTGGTTCTGGGAACCGCCAATAGCTGTGGGCCTGTTCCAAGACCGGAAGAGGCCTATGATCCCAAGTCATTGGAGCATATTTTGGCCGGCACCTATCCAATTGAGAAGGATATGGTAAGGGAAATGGACAGTTTTGCCCAAGTATTTGCCAAATATGATGTTCAGGTCTATAGGCCTAAGGTCTTGAAGGATTGTAACCAGATATTTTCAAGGGATATTGCTTTTGTTATAGAAGACAAACTGGTGAAAGCGAATATTCTTCCGCATAGGGAAAAGGAATTTCAGGCCATTAAATATGTACTTGATGAAATTGATGGGGATCGGATAATCTACCCTCCAAAGGAGGTGCATGTAGAGGGAGGTGATGTTATGCCCTGGGGAGAGTATATTTTTATGGGAACGTATACTGGGGCAGACTACGCGGATTATATTACGGCCCGTACCAATAAGGAGGCGGTAAATTTTATTACGAGCCAATTTCCACATAAAAAGGTCAAGGCCTTTGAACTTAGAAAGTCGAATACCGATGCTCGGGAAAATGCCCTGCATTTGGATTGCTGCTTTCAGCCTATTGGAAAAAATAAGGCCATTTTACATAAAAATGGATTTTTAAGGGAAGAGGAGTATCAATGGCTTTTGGATTATTTTGGAAAAGGGAATGTGTTTGAGATCAACAAGGAGGAAATGTACAATATGGTAAGCAACGTTTTTTCCATATCCCCCAATGTAGTGGTTTCCGAGCGTAACTTTACCAGATTGAACAACTGGTTGCGGGAACAGGGTTTTACGGTAGAGGAAGTAACCTATGCCGAGGTTGCCAAACAAGAAGGCCTTTTAAGGTGTAGCACCCTACCTTTGGTAAGGGACTAATGTGTTTTTGTTTTTTTCGATCTAAAGATTGTCTGACCCTAGGGGTGGGGCCTGCTTTTTTAGTAGTTCCGGGTGAGGTTGTACAATTTTTTATTTTGGCCTGTACCGGACAATAATTAAACTAATTTTGTGGCATATATAATGCGGGGACGCTTCGTAATATCCTAATTGAAAAGTGACTAATAAAATGCAAATTACCAATACTATATTAATGGTGCGTCCAGTGAATTTTCGGATGAACGAGCAAACCGCAGTTAACAATTATTTTCAGGAGGACCTGGATTTGCAAAATCAGGTCATAAATCTGAAAGCTCAGGAGGAGTTTGATGCCTTTGTACTGGTTTTAAGGGAAAAAGGAGTAAATGTTATCGTTGTAGAGGACAGGAAGGATTTGGATGCCCCGGATTCCATATTTCCCAATAATTGGGTTTCGTTCCATGCCGATGGAACAGTGGGGCTTTATCCTATGTTCGCAGAGAATAGAAGAAATGAACGTCGGGAAGATATTCTTGCATTATTGGAGCAGCGGGGGTTTGTCATAGAGAATGTTATGGACTATACCTTGGCCGAGGAGGAAGGATATTTTTTGGAAGGTACCGGAAGCGTTGTGTTGGATAGAGTAAATGAGAAGGCCTATTGTGCCCTTTCTGACAGGGCGGATGAGGACTTGTTTATAGAATTTTGTGAAGATTTTGAATATACTCCTGTGGTATTCACCGCCAAACAAACCGTGGCGGGCGTACGAAAACCTATATATCATACCAATGTAATGATGTGTGTGGCAGAAACTTTTGCCGTTATCTGTTTGGATTCCATTGACGATAAAAAGGAAAAACAGAATGTTGTAAGCCATTTAAAAAAGGATGGAAAAGAGATTATAACCATTTCTGAAAAGCAAATGCACCATTTTGCAGGGAACATGCTACAGGTCTTGGGAATGGGTGAAAAGCGATATTTAGTAATGGGCACGGCGGCGTATAATAGTTTAAAACCCCAACAGCTTCAGACTTTAGAGAAACATTCCGAGATTATCCATAGTTCTTTGGATACCATTGAAACCTGTGGAGGCGGAAGCGCCCGGTGCATGATGGCAGAGGTGTTTCTGCCCAAGAATTGATGATATCCTTCATACGGGCTAACAAAAAGACGCAAAATTTTATGGGGCGGGTTTGGTCTTTATGCCAAGGTCTATTATAGGTCCTCTATATTGGTAGGGGCATTGTCCGCCCTATGGCCCAGTAATTTTGTGAAAAATTTCTGTACGGCCTTGGTGTCCGACTTTATTTTGATAAAATATTGGTCCCTATATATAGTATATAGGCCAAGATCGGTCTTGTACAGGGTAAATTTGTAGTAGGGAATAATCAGTCCAAAGGTTTCCAGTAGGGACCTAAAGCGAATTATAATCCCTTTTGGGCGCAATTCAATAGTACAGATGTTGGTGTTGTTGTCCAAAATCAATAGATTTTTAATTTCAATACTACTGTCTACAATGAATAATTTGGGAGATCCAATACCGTCTAAGGCAAAGCGTTCCCTTAAGGTAAAAGGTTTGCCTACTTCGTCGTCTATTTTTCTTGTAATTTCTTTATTGTTATAGGAGACGTTCAGCAACATAAACTTTTCGGATATCCGGATTAAATCATCATATTGGGGTACTTTGGGCACCTATTGGGATTATAAAGTTAAAAAAATCCTCCATCTTTGTGGTCTACTTATCCCGAACAATAAGGGGAAAGAATAAAATTTACGTAATTTTGCAGCCGTAAACGCCTAAATTAATGAACATTCAAGAAGTCCTTTCACAAAAGGTAAAGGAGGCCATTACCTCTATTTTTAAAGTAGAATTGCCAACAGTAGAATTTCAACCTACGAGAAAAGATTTTGAAGGAGATATCACTGTGGTTATTTTTCCCATGTTGCGGTTTGTAAAGGGAAATCCGGTACAAATAGGCGAACAAATAGGATACTTTCTGAAAGATGAAGTGGCAGAAGTGACCAATTTCAATGTGGTCAAAGGATTTTTAAATATTACCATTAGTAATGAATATTACCTCAATTTTTTTGAAGGAATAAGGAATTTACAGGATTTTGGTTTTGTTTCCCAAAGTGTCAAGGAGGCCATAATGGTGGAATATTCCTCGCCCAATACCAATAAACCGCTGCATCTGGGCCATGTCAGGAACAATTTGTTGGGGTATTCCGTAGCAGAAATTTTAAAAGCTTCAGGAAAGAAGGTCTACAAGACCCAGATCATTAACGATAGGGGGATTCACATCTGTAAAAGTATGCTTGCCTGGCAGCGCTTTGGCAATGGGGAGACTCCTGAGAGTACAGGGCTTAAGGGGGACAAATTGGTGGGGAACTATTATGTGGCGTTTGACAAGGCCTATAAGGCAGAGATTGAGGTCATGATTTCTAATGGAATTGATGCGAAAGTAGCGGAAAAAGAGGCACCTATCTTATTGGAGGCTCAGGAAATGCTCAGAAAATGGGAGGCCGGCGATGAAGAGGTGGTGGGTCTGTGGAAAACAATGAACCAATGGGTATATGATGGTTTTGAGGTCACCTATAAAAACATGGGGGTCGATTTTGATCAATTGTATTACGAAAGCAGTACCTATTTATTGGGAAAGGACTTTGTGGAGGACGGATTGCAGAAAGGTGTCTTTTATAAAAAGGAAGACGGCAGTGTTTGGATAGACCTAACGGACGAGGGGCTGGACGAAAAAATTGTACTCCGTTCAGATGGTACCGCCGTATACATGACCCAGGATATCGGTACGGCCATCCAAAGGGTAAAGGATAATCCGGATGTGGGGGGTATGGTCTATACCGTGGGCAACGAACAGGATTACCACTTTAAGGTACTGTTCCTTATATTAAGGAAGCTCGGTTTTTCTTGGGCAGAAAAACTGTACCATTTAAGTTATGGAATGGTGGACCTGCCCAGTGGAAAAATGAAGAGCAGGGAGGGTACCGTAGTGGATGCCGATGAACTAATGGATGATATGACCCAAACTGCATCCGATATTTCGGAAGAATTGGGCAAGCTGGAGGATTACTCCCAAGAGGAGAAACAGGAGTTATATAGAGTGATTGGCCTGGGGGCCTTAAAGTATTATATACTAAAGGTAGACCCCAAAAAGAGAATTCTGTTCAATCCGGAAGAATCCGTAGATTTTCAGGGAAATACAGGGCCCTTTATCCAATATACCTACGCCAGGATCCAATCCATTTTGAGAAAGGCGGAAGAGTTGGAGCAAAACTTGGACAGCCCGCAAGAATTGACGGATTTACATGGGAAAGAAAAAGAGTTGTTAAAGCAATTGCAGTTGTATCCGGAAACTATACAATTGGCGGCAGATAACTATAGTCCGGCCTTGGTCGCCAATTATACCTATGAATTGGTCAAGGAATTCAATTCCTTTTATCAAAATGTGTCCATATTGGGGGAACAAGATCAGCATAAAAAAATATTCAGGGTCCAATTGGCAAAAAAGGTAGGTGAGGTTATAAAATCGGCCTTCGGACTTTTGGGGATACAGGTGCCGGATAGGATGTAAGAAATTCTGCCCTTCCTGAAAACCATAGTATTTCTATGGTTTTTAGTAGGATAGTTGGTCATGGATATACTTCGGATAATTTCCACTGGCAAATTTTATTATCCTGTTAAGGGTTAAAATCGTGCCTGGACCTAGTAGTACAGGCCAGTCTTTGTCGGCTTGTAATATCATTGCTTCCAATAGTTTAGGGATTAGTTTTCAAAAACTTCGGCAGTTCACAGTTGGCAAAAGGCCGTGGGCAGTGAAATTCATTTTTGTCCAATGCTTACTGCCAACATCTCATCCGGTCTATTCAAAAAAATCCATTCCATTCCAAAACGGATGTAATTTCATTGCAGATTAGTTTAGTTATTCTTAGTAAATTGCGTAGTTGATAGAAATGCCCTTAATGGGATTATTGCTTAAATATTGCTAAGAAGAATTCCGTTTTCTATATTTTGTTGGTTGTTCCTGCTTTTATTTTCGAAAGTGGGAACAGCGCAGGAATACCAACTCCTGCCGGAAGAGGATAAATGGAATATACGTCTCCATTCCCATATTTTATTGGATATTGATCAGATTACAAGTAACAATTTGCCTGATCTTCTTAAAGGTAAATCTTCCATAGCCCTTTATCTTTCGGGTTATAAGGAGGTTTATGATACTATTTTGCGGCAATTTATTAAAAAAAGTGATTCACTCATTCTAGTGGTCGACAGTCCTTTTGCCAAAGATTATTTGTCCCGGTCCTGGGTTCCATTGTTGCCCTCGCAAAACGTAGAGACCATTTCGTTGGAGTCCGTATCCCCTGACAAAGGTGTCCCTATGTTTGAGACCACCAAGGAGCTGGGGGCAGTAAAGGTATTGGGAAAGGAATTATTAAAAGATAGTATCCTAGTGGATATATGGAGGCGTTCCGGAAAAGTGCCCAATTTTATCCAAATTGCGCCCGAATTCTTCCCTGAGGCGGATAGTCTTGTTTATATCCTCAATAAGAAAATCCGGGTATTTGGAACTGTAAGATCCAAAGGGGGATTGTTGGATGGGGTAAGTTTCAAAAACCATAGGAACCTTATTGTTAACGGACATTTTAGTCTACCAATAGACCCAAGTGAGAGTTCGCCGGTATTTATTCCCCACAAGGCCGGATATTATTTTTCTCCCGATATTATTTTTACTACCCCTGAAAACAGGGGAAATCTTAAAGAGTTTGTTGGTTTTCCCTTGGATATCCAATACGGCCTAACAGACCATTTTATTTTTGGAGCGGACATTAAGAATGTGACCAGAAAAAATGATAAGGAACTCATAGTCAATAATGTAAAAATTAAAGAAGACGAGGTTCATGGAAAGGTGGGGTATTTTGATGATGGGGCCTATGTGGATACCGGATTGGACAGTAGAACGGCCTTGGAGGGAAGTTTTACCATAATGGCTTGGGCCAAGCCTACCGTCCTTACCCGTAACAACAGTATACTGGGAAAAGGGGATAATTTTGTCCTTAAGCTGCACGATGGCTTGCTTACCTTTACCATGGCCGGTGTTAAGGACTATATATCCCGAACGTCTCCAGTACCATTAAATGAATGGACCCATGTGGTTTTGGTACATTCCAAGGTGAACAATGAACTTTTTTTTTGTTAACGGGGTGCAGACCGATAAATTAAAGCTTATTGAGGACTATGATACGTCTGACTACAATGTTATGATAGGCAGTAATTTGTGGCAAGAATTTTTTACGGGATACTTGACAAATATTAAAATATGGAAACGTGAACTTAATGCTCATGAAATTGCCAAGGAATACCAAAAAGTAGGAGTGAACGATGCTGCTGTATCATTCCTTTTTGTAAAGATAGGAATAGTCATTATTGCATTTTTTATTATTTTATTGGTGTTCCGGTTATGGAAGAGTAGAGCAATCGGGACCAAACTATCGCCTATGTTGAAGGATCCGGTAAAAATGAGTTCCAACAGGAATCAAAAGAGTGTAATAGCTACTACTGAAAAAATACTTTGTTTCGGATCCTTGCGTATTACTAATTCTGAGGGTGTCGATATAGCAAAGAAACTATCCCCAAAGTTAAAACAGCTATTTGTTATTGTCCTGCTGCATAGTACCAAGGACAAGGATGGAATTAGTACCAAAAAACTTACCGAGGCGCTTTGGCCGGGCATGAGCCCGAAGAATTCAAAAAATACCAGAGGTACCAATATACAAAACCTAAGGGCCATTTTATCTGAAGCTAAAGAAATGAATTTGATATTTCGTGACAAAAGTTGGTATTTGGAAATAGGGAAAAATTGTTTTTGCGATTATCAAGAGGCTTTAAATTATTTGAACGATATGGGGAGAAGCAATGTAACCGTTCCCTATTTGGAAGAACAATTGCCAAAATTGCTCTCCATATTAAAAGCCGATCGATTTTTTGCAAATATGGGCAACTCATGGTTGGATCCCATCGTTGAAAATATCAGCAATAGAATTATAGAGTTCTGTTATGATATTTCAAAGATGTTGGATATGGATGCACATAGTGCTTTATTGTACGACCTTGCATCCGTGATGTATATATATGATGATCTAAATGAGCATGCTCTAAAGATTAAATTGCAAATTCTTATTGGACAAGGAAAATTAAGTTTGGCACATACCGCCTACGATAATTTTGCCAAACTTTATGAAAAGATTTACGGTGAGATGTATACCGTTAAGTTTGAGGATATGGTAGGGAATAATCTATGATAAGGTGGACGTATAAAAATATTTGTATAATTTGCTCTTTTTCAATTTTATTACCCCAAATATTACCCCTTTTTTTACGCATTACTTATTTTCTTTGTGGGTTTGTATATTGAAATTTCAATTAATTAATAGAATTAGTATAGATGGAGAAAAAATCAACCAGTCGCAGGGATTTTGTAAGAAAGTCACTTGTGGCAGCTGCAGGGATCAGTATAATTCCAAGACATGTCATGGGAGGGGCGAATTTTATTTCGCCCAGCGATCAATTGACCAAGGCGGTAATAGGCGTTGGAGGCATGGGCCAGGGACATTTGAATTATGAAGGAACCAAACTTTTGGCCATTTGTGATGCCGATGCCAATCACCTATCCAATACCCTTAATAAAGTGGGGAGCGGTGTAAAGGGATATCGCGACTTTAGGGAGGTTTTGCAGCGACCTGATGTTGATATTGTTCATATTGCTACTCCTCCACACTGGCATGGGCTTATGTCCATTATGGCGGCAGAGGCAGGAAAGGATGTTTGGTGCGAAAAGCCTATGACCAGAACCATAGGCGAGGGGAAGAAAGTAGTGGAGGCCATGCAGCAGCACGGCAAGATGTTCCGCTTAAATACCTGGTTCCGGTTTAAGGACAATTTTTATGGGATGGGCACCCCTGTAAAAAAGTTAAAGAAGGTAGTGGATAGTGGAGCTCTCGGTTGGCCCTTAAAGGTGACCATTAGCGGAATTACCGGATTTAATTGGAAATTTTATTGGGTAGGTAAGGAAAATTTGGCCCCTCAGCCCGTACCGGCGCAGTTGGACTATAATATGTGGTTGGGGCCGGCCCCGGAAAAGCCTTATCATCCTCACAGGGTACATGGTACTTTTAGGGGGTATTGGGATTATGATGGTGGTGGATTGGGCGATATGGGCCAGCACTATATAGATCCGGTACAGTACTTTTTAGGGAAGGACAACACCAGTCCGATCAAAGTGGAAGTGGATGCGCCGCAACAACATTATGATGCCATAGGTACTTGGAGAAGAATCACCTATACCTATGCAGATGGTTGCCAAATTATTCTGGACGGAGAAAATAGGGATAAGGATGCTGCTTATATTGAGGGTCCCAATGGAAAAATATATAACGGATTTAAATCTACCATCCCCAATATAGAAGGGCTTATCAATAGTATTCCCGATCCGGAGGAGCAGATTGCCACATTCTCGGAATCGGTAAGGACCAGACAGAAATTTGCACTTAACGAAGAGAACGGCCACCGTTCCGCTACCGTTGTGAACATGGGTATTATTGCCTTGAGATTGGGCCGTACATTGGAGTTTGATCCGTTAAAACAGGAATTTATCAATGATGAGGAAGCCAATAGATTAATAGATCAACCAATGAGGTCCGCTTGGGCTTATTAAACAAATACTAGAATTATAATATGAATACATTACATAAAAAAATAGGTGTGCTGATGCTATTTTTGGGCACACTTGCCATTAATGCACAGGACAACAGAACCTTGGATACCAAGGTGGTCGATATTTTGATGCAATTGCCAACGGAAGACCTAGAGCATTCGGATCGTTTAATGCAGGAAATAATCGACCTGGGCAATGATGGGATCCTAAAAATTACGGATAAACTTGTTCCACTTGGGAGCGGGGATGATACCCAAGCCAGGTATGCCATTGAGAGCGTGGCCATATACAGTGGTGGGAAACAACCTAAAATTGGAAACGGGGTAGTTGAAAATACCTTGTTAAATGCGTTGGAGTCGGCCACCAACAATGAGGTCAAGACCTTTTTAATGGATCGATTAATTTATGTTGGAACAATGCGAGTGTTCCGGTCTTAACCAAGTACCTATCCAACAACGATCTTTTTAAGCCTGCATTGGCCGCGTTGACGGCCATAGGTACCAACGAAGCTTCCATGGCCATTCTGGAAGCTACGGAAGATAGGGATGTAAATAAACAAGCAGCCTTTATAGAGGCTTTGGGAGCCTTGCAATTTGCTCCGGCCGAAGAAGTGTTGAAAGCCAAGGTAAACTCATCTTCAAAAATCGTACAACAAAGGGCCTTGATGGCACTGGCCGAAATAGGAGGCCCAAGTTCTTACGAGGTATTGGAAAAAGCAGTCGGGAACTCCAACTATAGATTGGATGAGACTAAGAGTATCCTGGCCTTTATCCACTACGGCAACAGCTTGCAAAAGCAGGGTGACAAACACTTGAGCAACGCCGTGGCCAATGCTTTGCTTAAAAATTGTAGGACAGAGGACCAATTGCATTATCGTTCGGCGGGAATCCACCTATTAAGTGGCAATGAAGGTACCGCCATTACCAAGACGTTGTTGAAGGAGTCCAAGAACAGTAACAAGAATTACGTTGGGGCGGTATTGGATGCTGCCGGTTCCGATCTTTCCCCCGTTGAGGTTGCCCTTTGGGTAAAACAATACAAGAAGTCATCTACTGAAATTAAACCGCTTATAATTAGAATGCTCGGAAAGAGCAGGGAGCCGGTTGTTTTTGAAAAGGTAATATTGAACGCTGTAGAGGACAATGATGTTCTTGTACGTGAAGCCGGAGTAAAATCCTTGTCCCATCAAGATAAGGGCAGGGCGTTGCCGGTGTTGTTCAACAGTTTAAAATCGGCTGCTTTCCCGGAAGAATATACTGCCATTGAGGAAACCTTGTTACGATTGGTAGAAGCCGGGGACAGTAAGGCGTTGGCAGGGCAGTTGCCCCATGTAAATGACGCTGGCAAGGAAGTATTGGTAAATGTTTTGGCGGCCAGGAATGCCACCGATCAATTTGAAACGCTGGTAGGGTATATAGATGCCGGTAGTGAAAATGTTGCCGATGCAGTATATAAGGCCTTGCCTTCCATTTCGTCGGACAAGGATTTCTCCACCTTATTGAATCTATTGAACGAGGCCGATAAGTTGGAAAACATAAAAAATGCTCAGTTGGCCATTTTGAATGTTTTGGATAAAAGTAAGGGTACCTACGCGGATATAGTGGTCAGGGATTATAAGGCGGCGTCCGACAAGTCTAAATTGTTGCCCGTATTGGCTTCCCTAAGTAATCAGGAGGCGTTGGAATTGGTTGCCCAAAGACTTTCCACGGGCAATGAAAACGAGAAAATGATCGCCTTGGATGCATTGTCGGGCTGGAAAAACAATGATGCCCTGCCATATTTGTTTAAATCGGCCACAGATGGCAGCAATGATGCCATAAGGAAAAATGCATTTGCCAACTATCTTGCCAAAGTAAGAAAGTCCGATTATCCAGATGATCAAAAATTGCTGTTGGTAAGGAAATTGATGCCGGAGGCCAAAACCCTTACGGAAAAGAAGCAGGTGCTTTCTGCCGCGCGGAACATTAAAACCTTTCTTTCCTTAATTTTTGTTTCGGAATATTTAAAGGATAGGGAACTTTTGACTACCGCGTCCAATGCGGCGATAAATATTGCATTGCCCACTCCCGGTAAGCAGGATGGTTTAAGCGGGGAAGTGGTCAGGGATATAGTCTCCAGAAGTGTCGATAACCTTACGGGCCCGGATAGTCAATACATTAAAATTGATGTTGAGGAATTTTTGGATAAAATGCCTTCGGAAAAAGGGTTTGTTTCCATTTTTAATGGAAAGGATTTTACCGGATGGGAAGGTTTGGTGAAAAACCCCATTGCAAGATCCAAAATGTCCGCAAGAAAATTGGCGGACGAACAGGCCAAGGCCAATGAACAAATGATGAGGGATTGGTATATAGAAGACGGGGTCATCGGTTTTAAGGGAGAAGGTTATAATAATATCTGTACCATAAAGGATTATGGCGATTTTGAAATGTTGGTAGATTGGAAGATTACCAATGGTGGCGACAGTGGAATTTACCTAAGAGGAACCCCTCAGGTTCAGATTTGGGATACGGCTTTGGTAAAAGTAGGTGCCCAAGTGGGGTCGGGCGGACTTTATAATAATCAAAAGCATGAAAGCAAGCCATTGGTAGTGGCCGATAACCCCGTTGATGAATGGAATACTTTTAGGATTAAAATGGTGGGCGAACGTGTTACCGTACATTTAAATGGCGTATTGGTTACGGACAATGTGGTGTTGGAAAACTATTGGGACCGTAAACAGGCCATTTTTGTAAAAGAGGCCATTGAATTACAGGCACATGGAGAAGACCTTGGGTTTAGGAACATATATGTTAGGGAAATTGGTTCTGGAGAGGACCAATTAACGGAAACGGAAAAGAAGGAGGCTTTTCAATCCCTTTTGAATGGAAAGGACCTGGATCACTGGATAGGAAATAAGACCGACTATATCATGGAAAACAATGAGCTTTTGGTTCGCCCAAAAAGAGGGGGACATGGTAACTTGTTTACAGCCGAGGAATATTCAGATTTCATTTTTAGATTTGATTTTAAATTGACTCCAGGAGCCAATAACGGTTTGGGTATCCACGCGCCATTGGATGGGGATGTTGCCTATGATGGTAAGGAATTGCAGATTTTGGACGATACGGCCGAGATCTATGCCAATTTACAACCCTATCAATATCACGGTTCGGTTTATGGAATAATGGCTGCCAAAAGAGGGGCCCTAAACCCGGTAGGGGAGTGGAATTCTCAGGAAGTGGTGGTAAAAGGGGACCATATAAAAATTACCTTGAACGGAAAGGTTATTATTGATGGAAACATCAAGGAGGCTACTAAAAATGGAACGTTGGACAAGAAAAAACATCCAGGACTGTTAAGGAATAGAGGGCATATTGGTTTCTTGGGTCATGGTGCCGAACTGGCCTTTAGGAATATTAGAATTAAGGATTTGAGTAAATAATAGTAGTAAGTTAAGTTGTAAAAAAACCGGGAGTTTTGGATAGGTTCTATCACAAAGCGTCCGGTTTTTTATGATATATAACCAAGGTTATGGACAAGTTGTCCGTTATTTATTTTATCGCAATATGGTATGAGCTAAATTAACCCGCGAGTTCGATATAAACTTTTTATCTTTAAATAAATTAACTTGTTTATTTACAATACGTTGTCATCGGTAGAGCAAGGAACGAGCAACGAGAAATCCCTATATGGTTGAGATTCCTCCTCATTCCATGTTCGGAATGACAACAGCACCTAATACCAAGATATAACCAATAGATTAATTTATATCGAGTTAAATTAAAAGCTCATACGGAAACTAAAGTTGGGGGTAATGCCCAGGGAAACCCTTTCTATAGTTTCAATTTCGTTCTGTTCATTTATCCGGTAATAGATGTTCAGGACATTTTTTTTGTTCAATAGGTTCAGCACGGAAGCACCTACCGATGATTTTATACCTGGACTTAACTTGAAGTTGTAGATAAATGAGGCATCTGCCCGTAGGTAGGCTGGTAGCCTGCTACTATTGGGGTCTTCGTAGTTGATTTGGTTGGGAAAAACATTTGGGTTTATAGAATTGTTGCCCTCCTGTGGCTTGGTATAGGGTCTTCCCGTATGATAATTGGCACCAAGCCCCATTCTAAAACTCTTATAGGTATAGGTGCCTGCAAAGGTCAGGGTATGCCTAATGTCCAAATTGTTGGGGAATTGTTGGGGCCTTATATTCTCAAAAGTATAATTATTGGTGTTATAGGCATAACTGAGCCATGTGCTATAGGTGGCCGTTTTTTTGTTGATCAGAAATTCGATTCCGGATACATCGTATTTCCCTATCTCACCGTTAAATTGATCCTGGTTTTGAAATCCCTGGGTAGCGGTGCTAATACCGTCCACTTTTTTATAGAATCCTTCCACCCCTACATATAGCGTGTTTTTATCATAGTTTAGCCCAAGTGAAATTTGTTTACTTTTTGTAATGGGCAATATATCGTTGTCCGAAAGCATCCATCGCCTTTTCTCAATTCCCAGAAAATTTTGTTCCAGATCTATTATTTGGTTGGTGGTCTGATTTTTAAATTCACCCAGTAATTCCGTCTTAAGACCGTCCGTTAAGGCATAATGTATGTTTAATCTAGGTTCCAGAACCAGTTCATCAAACGTTTTGAAGGTCTTTAGGTTTTTAATGTAATTCAACCTTAGTCCGCCTCTGGCATGGAATTTTTCATTTTTCGACCTATAATTCAGTTCGGAAAATAAGGAATGGGTCATTATCACCCCTTTTATATTGCTTTTAAAAGGAGGTTGGCTAACTTGGGTAAAGTTGGTAATGCCCACCTCGTTAAGTTGATATCCGTTCAGCCAATCAAGATTTTGGCCCAAGTGATAATGGGTGTTCAATTTTATTGCCTTTTCCAAAACCTGGTTGTTCTGAAAAAGTTGTTGGGATGGTGAAGGAATGTTTTGGGAATCCAAATTGTAACGGGTATAATACAGGTTTAAATGGGTATTCCATCTAGGTGTCCATTTACTTTCCAAACTTCCCCCAAAGGAAAGATTGGTTTGGTCCAATAAACTTTTGGCAGTGCCATCCTTAGTTTTTTCAGTGTATTTAAGGTGGTTGTTGGTGTTGATAAAACTTAGTCTGACCTTTTGATTTTCATTGATTTCGTAAAGCAGTTTTCCGGTAAGATCATAGAAATAAAAATCTTCGTCCCTCACCGTGTTCTCGGGATTGGGGGAGTTGCCATTTTCCCTGACTTCACTATCTTGGAAAGCCTTATCAAAAAACCGATTGTAAGTAGGGGTATTTATAAAATCTGTGGTAGATCGCCTTCCTGAAAATTGAACCGAAATTTTCTTGGACAGGGGTAGCTGCCCAAAAACATCTCCGCTTAATAGATTAAATCCGGCCCCTCCGACGAATGAATCATTGATCTTGTTTCTGGTATTGATATTTATTACACTGCTCACTCCATCGCCATATTGTACACTGGTCCCATTTTTTATAATGTTCACATTTTCGATCAAATAGGGGTTGAAAGCAGATATCAGACCAAAAAAATGTCCGGAGTGGTACATTTTTATCCCATCCCAAAGTACTAAATTTTGGTCATTGGTGCCGCCCCTAACATTAATATCGGAAACCGTTTCATCCACACTTTTTATTCCTGGCAACGCCTGTATGGTCTGTAGTACATCTGGCTCTATAAGGCCTGGTAAAATTCCGAATTTATCCGTATTCAGCTCAATGCTGGCATCCGGTTTTTTGGTGATGCCGGTGGTAAGAAATTGATAGACAATGACTTCTTCCAATTGTTGGTAATTTGGGGATAATAAAATGGTCTTGCAGGGGTTGTTGCCCGCCAATTCTTCTGCGTTCAGATATTTGGTCTTAAAGCCAAGATGTTTAATTGCGATATTGGCATTTCTGGGTACCTCGTTTATGCTGAACAGTCCTTCCAGATCCGTTATTTGGGATATATTACTTCCCAGAACATGCACAGTGGCATTCATGATGGTACTGTTCTCAAAATTGTCCACCACCTTGGCGCAGATATTCACGAACCTGTTTTTGGATAGGGCAAAATAGCGGTCGTTGATCTGGGAAATGTCCAATTGGGTCTGCTTACGGAGCTCTTCCAGTATTTGGGGTAGTGAGGTGGTATCCGGAATAGAGAACTGTAACTGTCCTAGGTCATGATCTACGTAGGAGAACTTAATGTTGAACTCCCGTTCCAGTTCCTCCAAATAGTCAATTAGAGTTACTTTTTGTATACTATTTTCTTGTGCCCGGTTGGGATTGGGGGCCAAAAGAAATAAGTATAGGACAAAATGGAATACAAGGTATTTACGGTGATTCAGCATAGAATAGCACTTTGTTCCCCTCTAATAGATACTTCATCTGGGAAGGGGTACTTATACTTTTCAACGCTAATTCCTTATCGGTATTGCTAAAGGATCCTGTAAATAATTGATCTGTATCTATATTTTCGGAGGAGACCTCTATATTGAATTGTCTTTGAAATTCATCCAAAACAAATTTTAGCGGAATACTTTTAAAGCTGCTTTCGTTCCTTATCCAGGATGGTTCCTTGGTGTTTGGTATTGCCAAAGCCTGTAATTTTCCGTTTATTACCACTATGGAATTACCAGCGGGAAGTTCTATTTCTTCCTTATTGTAAACAACACTTACCAATCCTTCGTAACAGGCTACCTCAAAATAGTCTTTTCTGTTTTCAACATTAAATTGGGTGCCCAAGACCGTAACGGTTCCGTTTTCTGTTGTTACCGTAAAACGCTTTCCCTTGGCGACCTTAAAAAAGGCTTCCCCTTCTAGGGTTATATCCCTTTTTTTTGCCCATTTCCTTTTGCTGTACGAAATCTGCGAATCGGCGTTTAGTTGAACCTCCGATGCATCCGGAAGCACTATATTGGTCCTTTCGGCATATTGGGTACTTATTTCCTCGTTCAGATTGCCAAAGTACAAAAAGGTGGCAACAAAAAGTAGGGCTACAACAGCAGCAATGCCCAAGTATTTTTTGTACGGATTAAGTTTGATTACTTTGCCCTTTGTGCCCAATTTGCGTTTGTTGAGGTCTTCCCAAGCCTTGGCCATGTCAAAATCAGGTGCGGCCAAGTTATCAGTGGCTTCCCGCAATTTTAAATACGGAGCATACTCTTTGGACTCCTTAAATTTGGCCAACTCCTCTTCTGTGAGTTCATCGTTGAGCCATTTTGCCAAATAATTTTCCTGCATGGTTTCTAGCGTTATATAGGTATAACAATCAAAAAATGAAATACCCTACTTTTAAATTAACAATTTTTATTAGTATTGAGAAATGAGATGTTAGTATTGAGTATTTAGAGTTTGGCTTTCGGCATAAGTTGAAAATCCCATAAGCTTGAACAGGATTAATACTAATTTAAAAACCACGTTAAAGGCCAATAGTGCTCCGCTCGTTTCCCAATACTCAATACTAATATCTCAATACTCTATTCTCCCTTTCATATCCCTTCAATCTGTTCCCTGAGCGTTTTGAGGGCAAGGTGCATTCTTTTTTCAATGGCTTTTACGCTTACACCTTCCATTTCGGCTATTTCGGCATATTTTTTTCCGTCGATCCTATTCAATAAAAAGGTGGTACGTTGGTTTTCCGGCAATGCAGCCAATGCCCGTTCCAATTTTTCTTTATATTCCCGTTCTTCCAAAAGAAAATCGGGAGTCTCGTTTACTAAAGCAGTGGTGTCCGGGGCGTATTTTAATCTTACCTTTTCCGCCTTTAGTACATTGAGGTATAAGTTGTTGGCAATGGTATACACATAGGACTTTGCCTTCTCGGGAGCAACCTTGGAGCAGTTTTCCCATAATTTTACAAATGCCTCCTGTACAACATCATATGCTTTTTCCTCATTCCCAAACTTATAATATATATAGTTAAAGACCGTTTTGGAATATGTGTTAAAGATGGAAGCGTAAACGTTATCATCGCATACATGTTCTTCTTTGATAGCTTTCAAGCCTGCTTGTCTTTAAATTTTTTCAAAGATATTTTAAAAAAACAAAAAAAGGTAGGGTTTTTTAAAAGTGGGTTGTTTTAAAGATATACGAACAAATAAAAACCAAATCGTTATGAAAAAGTTTATGTCATATTTAATGTTATCAAGCCTACTTCTTGCGGCATTAAGTTTTACCTCTTGTCAGGAAGAATTTGAAGAATTGCCAGGCGAGGATAGCCAAGAAGCCATTTTGGCAAGTTCCAGTACGGCACAACTTGTTAAAAGGACTTCCTCCAAAGATGGTTCCTATGACAATATAGTGGATGGGGCCAACTGTTTTGCAATCAACTTTCCTTATGTGGTAAAGGTAAATGGTTTGGAAGTCCATATAAACGCCAAAGAGGATCTAAAGTTGATAAAGCAGCTTTTTAATAAGGTGGAGATGGATGATGATATCTTGGAAATCATTTTTCCCATAAGCATAACTTTTGCCGATTATAGTGTATTGGAAATTGGTGATGAGGAGAAACTTGAAGAATTGGCAGACGGATGTTTGGAAGGCGGCGATGACGATGATATAGAATGTATAGATTTTGTGTATCCAATAGTGGTGTATTCCTTTAATATTGATCTGCAGCAAACCGGGAGTGTAACCGTAGAGAACGATATGCAATTGAGACGTTATTTCGCTGAGCGTAAAGATGATGACCTGCTTAGCTTTGATTTCCCAGTCACCTTGGAGTTGTATGACGATACCAAAGTTAGTGTTGGCAATAATGCCGAATTGGCCAATGCTATTGAAACCGCTAAAAGTAAATGTGATGATGATGACGATGATGATGATTATGATGATGACTTAACCCAGGAGCGCCTGGAAGAATATCTTGTTGCCTGTCCGTGGTTGGTAAATGAAGTAATAAGGGCGAATGTAAACAGCACCGATCAGTATTTAGACTATGTATTGAATTTTACCGAAGACGGAAATGTTGTAATGAAAGATAGGCTGGGCAACAATTTAACGGGAACTTGGAGTACAGAAATTGGGGAGAACAGGCTATTGCTAAAGTTGGATTTTGAAGCTTTGGCCGATTTTAGCCTAGAGTGGCCGGTATACGATCTTGAAGATGGTAAGCTTAAACTGTACGCCGGTGAAGGAGAACGGATAATCATGAAAAAGGCTTGTAATATAGTTGGCAATACTCCAGATACCCTTAGGGAAATTTTAAGGGAGTGCAGTTGGGTCATTAAAAAGGTTGAAGTAAATGATGAGGAATTGGATCGGCTATTGGGTTACGAATTTAGCTTTATGTCCGAAGGGGTGGTGATGTTGGGTAATGGAACAAATACTTCCGAGGGCACCTGGGGAATAAATGCCAACGCTCAGGGGCGTTTGGTCATGGCCATTACCATGGGCGATGAACCAGGGGTCAGTTTTGAATGGCTGTTATCCGATCTTAGGGATAAACGCTTAAAGTTCAATATAGAGGATGGGCATTACGAACTTGTTCTGGAAAGGGTTTGTAATGACAATGCCGATGATGGGGATGTTGCCGAGATCAGGAATATAATGATGGGTGGCGAATGGATGGTGGCGAAATATTCGGATGATGGGGTAGATGAAACCGAGGATTATGCTACCTCTACGTTTACTTTTCAAGCCGCACTGGCAATACAAGTTGTTGCAGGGGAAAACGAACCTTCATATCTTGGATTATGGAGGGTGATCAGGGATAGTGAAGGAGAATTGAAATGCTATCTAAATTTTGGTTTGACCGAGTCAATGGAAGATCTGACCGATGATTGGAAGATAGTTTCCGTCAATTCCGATAGATTGGAACTTAAGGATATAAGTGGTGACGGAAGCATCGATATTCTGGTCTTCGAAAAGAAATAAAATTTTGCCCCAATTTTTGGAAAAGGGTGACTTCTTTCGGAAGTTGCCCTTTTTTACTTTTATATTTTTCTTTCCACGCTTCACACTTACGGTAGTTATTCTTAAATTTGCGCTTTCCCGATAATAAAGTAAGACTATGTTTGATAATTTAAGTGAAAAGTTGGATAAGGCGTTGCATGTTCTAAAAGGACATGGGCAAATTACAGAGATCAATGTTGCGGAAACCTTAAAGGAGGTGCGTAGGGCACTTTTGGATGCAGATGTCAACTTTAAAATTGCCAAGGAATTTACCAATAAGGTGAAGGAAAAGGCACTGGGGCAGGATGTATTGACTTCCCTACAGCCAGGCCAGTTAATGGTAAAATTGGTAAAGGACGAACTTACCCAGCTTATGGGCGGAGATGCCGAGGGCATCAATTTGTCCGGTACGCCTTCGGTAATCCTAATGTCCGGTCTGCAGGGTTCCGGTAAAACTACCTTTTCAGGGAAATTGGCCAATTATCTTAAAACCAAAAAGACCAAAAAGCCATTGTTGGTGGCCTGTGACGTATATAGGCCTGCAGCTATAGACCAACTTCATGTTGTTGGGGAACAGATTGGTGTCGAGGTTTTTTCGGATAGGGGGAACAATGATCCCGTTGCCATATCAAAAGCGGCTATTGCCCATGCCAAGGCGAACGGTTTTAACGTAGTTATTATAGATACGGCAGGCCGTTTGGCGGTAGATGAGCAAATGATGAACGAAATTGCCGATATCCATAAAGCTGTTCAGCCTCAGGAAACCCTGTTTGTGGTCGACTCTATGACAGGACAGGATGCCGTTAATACCGCCAAATCTTTTAACGACGTCCTTAATTTTGATGGGGTCATATTGACAAAATTGGATGGTGATACCCGTGGTGGTGCCGCTATCTCAATTAAGTCGGTCGTAAATAAACCCATTAAATTTATAGGTACCGGGGAAAAGATGGATGCCATAGATGTGTTCTACCCTTCCCGTATGGCAGAAAGGATCCTGGGTATGGGAGATGTGGTGTCTTTGGTGGAAAGGGCCCAGGAACAGTTTGATGAAGAGGAGGCCAGGAAAATACAGAAGAAGATAGCCAAGAACAAATTTGGTTTTGATGATTTTTTAAGCCAGATACAGCAGATTAAAAAGATGGGTAGCCTTAAAGACCTTATGGGGATGATTCCGGGTGCGGGAAAGGCATTGAAAGGTTTGGATATAGATGATGATGCCTTTAAACATATAGAGGCCATTATACATTCCATGACCCCGGATGAAAGATCTACCCCTTCAAAACTAAATGCCAGCCGAAAAAAACGGATTGCCAAGGGTAGTGGTACCAGCATTCAGGAAATAAATCAATTGTTGAAGCAGTTTGATCAAATGGGCAAGATGATGAAGATGATGCAGGGCGGCGGTGGCAAAAAGATGATGCAGATGATGGGGGGCATGAAGGGGATGAGGTAATAGTGTTCAAGGTTTAAAGTTCAAGGTTCAATGTTTCTGGTGAAAAATAGTTGTCCAAATGGCAAAGGTTGAAAGGTTTGAAGATTTGGAAATATGGCAATTGGCACGGAAGATATGCAATAAAGTGTATCAAATTTTTGAAACCACTTCTTTAAGCGATAATTATGCATTTCGGAATCAAATGGATAAAAGTTCTGGATCAATCATGGATAATATTTCAGAAGGGTTCGAACGCAATGGTAATCGTGAATTCATTCAATTTTTAAGTATAGCAAAAGCCTCCTGTGGAGAATTACGTTCGCAACTTTATAGAGTATTGGATAGAAATCATATAGATAAGGCCTCTTTCGAGGTGCTTTACGAAATGGTTGTTTTGGAAAGTAAAAAAATCAGTTCCTTTATAAATTACTTGTCCCGGTCAGAATATAAGGGCTCAAAATTCAGCAAACAACAACCTTGAACTTTAAACTTTAAATGAATGGAAATTTTAGACGGTAAAAGAGTATCGAATCAAATAAAGGAGGAAATAGCGGCCGAAGTGGCCAAAATGAGGGAGAGAGGAGAAAAAGTACCACATTTGGCTGCGGTCATCGTTGGGAACGACGGTGCCAGTCTTACCTATGTTGGTAGTAAGGTAAAGTCTTGTGAGAAAGTGGGATTCGAATCTACTTTGGTACAGTTGCCCAGTACCACTTCGGAACAGGAGTTGTTGAACAAGATCAAAGAGCTTAATCAAGATGATGATATTGATGGGTTTATTGTACAACTGCCCTTGCCGGAGCAGATCAATACACAGCGTGTATTGTTGGCGGTGGACCCCGATAAGGATGTAGACGGATTTCATCCTACCAATTTTGGAAAAATGGCGTTGGATATGAGTACTTTTATTCCCGCTACCCCATTTGGCATATTGGAACTCTTGGAAAGGTACAAGGTGGAGACCAAAGGGAAACATACAGTGGTCATTGGTCGTAGCCATATAGTGGGGAGGCCCATGAGCATACTTATGGGTAGAAAGGGGTGGCCCGGAAATTCTACGGTTACTTTGACCCATAGCCATACCAAGAACATTACCCAGATCATTTCACAGGCCGATATTGTTATTTCTGCACTTGGGGTGCCCAATTTCTTGAAAGCCGAAATGGTGAAGGATGACGCGGTAATCATAGATGTGGGTATTACCAGAGTAGCGGACGAGACCAAGGAAAAAGGGTATTATATTACCGGAGATGTTGATTTTGAAAACGTGAGCAAGAAGGCTTCATATATTACCCCGGTTCCCGGAGGTGTGGGCCCAATGACTATTGCCATGTTGTTGAAAAATACCCTGTTGGCCAGGGAAAGGCATAGAAGTCAAAAATAAAACCGAAAGAGCTTATCTTATTTAACGTTTGATCTTTTGGTTTTATCCAGATCTTACCTGTCAAGCTACATAAACCAGTAGCTTTTGGGTTTGTTTTACAATCATGTCCAGGTCTGGTCCTGGGAAGGCAAGAGGACATATATATTTTTGTTAAAAACCCTTATATAGCCATTATCTTAGGAGCAGTATGCAAGAAACTACAAACCTTAGTCTGGAACCTTTTTTTAATCTTTCCATGGATTTGTTATGTATAGCTGGTTATGATGGCTATTTCAAAAAAGTAAATCCGGCTGTGGCAACACTTTTGGGTTATTCGGAAGAGGAGTTGTTCTCTAGGCCAATTAGGGAATTTATCCATGTGGAAGATAGGGATCTAACGGCCAGATATAGGGAAAATTTGAAAAATAATGTGCCCTTGGTCAATTATGAGAACAGATATGTCTGTAAATCGGGGGAGATAGTTTGGTTGCATTGGACCTCCATACCCTTGGAAGATGAAAAGTTGGTATATGCGATAGCCAAAAATATTACCCACAAAAAGAAATTGGAAAAAGAGCGTATAGAGCACTTGATAAACTTGATAGATAAAAACCAGGAGTTGAAACAGCTCAATTATACTACCTCTCATGATTTAAGGTCTCCCGTAAATAATCTGTTATCCATATTTGAGGTTCTGGATTTTAGTAAAATTGATGATAATGAAATATTGGAGCCCCTGAATTATATGAAAAAGGCTACGGAGGGTCTCAATAAATCCCTCAACAGGTACGTGGATCTATTAAGTAAGAAAGATGCCTCGGTCATTGAGTTGGAGGAGGTAGATTTTGAATTGGTCCTTAATAATGTAAAATCGTCCATCAGTTCCCTGTTGATCAATGCCAATGTAACTTTTAAGGTAGATTTTTCCACCTTAAGGGGCGTAAGGCACAATATAAACTATATGGAAAGTGTTTTTCTTAACCTGATAACCAATTCCATAAAATATGGAATGCCAAATACACCACCCGTTATTTACATAAAATCAAGAGTTTTAGAAGGTAGGAAACAGTTGATGTATACGGACAACGGACTAGGTTTCGACATGGAAAAAGTGGGGGATAAAATCTTTGGATTAAATAAAAAATTCCATCATAATGGGGACAGTAAAGGGGTTGGCCTATATTTAGTGTACAATCATATTACAAGCCTAGGGGGTAAAATTTCCGTAGATAGTGAAGTGGATAAGGGTACTACCTTTACCATTACTTTTGCACAATAGGCCATAAGCCATATGCCATAGGCAATCCATTTTTTTAGCCAACTGCTTACACCATATAGCGTACAGCATACTGCCAACATTATCCGGTCCTTGTCAAGGAATTCCATTCCGTCCCAAAACTCCTGTCTTTTCCGGCCTTTGAACAGGGATGTAATTTTATTGTATTTTTTGGTCTAAACAGACGGTTCTTGCAATATTTGTTCCGTTTTGATGCTGTCCGTTGGGGTGAGGACATCAATTTTTTCCTCATCTTCGTCGTTGGTACAGCCGCTGATGCTAAGGAGGCAAAACAGAAATGTGGCCAAGGGGATTATTTTTTTCATATGTAAATATTTATTGACTGCCTGTTGGGCGGACAGGATTTTTAGCGGTCATATGTAATTCGCATATCTTTATTTGAGTTTGCCTGCCCGAATAAATCTTTCGGGCTGGCGACCAAATCTTGGTCATGCTCATTTCAAGAGTTTAGATTTTAGTAGGTGTCCAAATTCAATATGGTATTATAACGTATAATTTTATTTTTTGTTTTATGGTTAATATGTAGATACCCCAAAAATTAGAGCGGTAATTTATATATCCATACACTATATTGCAGTTGTTTTTAATTTATTTTGATTAATTTTTGGCTCACAAAACTGGTAGAATTGCATGAAAAAATCTCTTAGGTATACCTTGGCCACAGTACTCATTCTATATTTTTTGGCAACGTTTATGGTATCTCCAATAATGGACAAGCAAATGAACCTTGTGGAATATAGCGATCCCAGACAACTGGGGGCCGAAGCACAAGAATTGTACAATTCACTGGAATTTATTGCAGACCTGCATTGTGATGCCCTGTTATGGGATCGTGACCTGACCCAAGAACTGGACTATGCGCATTTAGATTTTCCCAGAATGCAACAGGCCAATATGGGCTTACAGGCATTTACCATTGTTACCAAATCTCCCAAAGGGCAGAATTTTAAGAACAACAGTGCAGAGGCATTCGACAATATTACAATGTTGAATTTTGCTCAGGGCCAACTACCGGATAAGTGGTTTAGTCTGTACAAACGGGCCGAGCACCAGGCCAGGACTTTGCAGAACTACCAAGAGGAGTTTGGCGGTAAATTTATTTTGGTGAAATCACGTCAAGATTTAAAAAAGCTAATAGAATTAAAACAATCGGATCCGGAGGTTATTGGAGGTTTTCTGGGGATAGAGGGCGCACATTGTCTGGAAGGTAATTTGGAGAATGTGCAGCATCTTTATGGCGAAGGGGTTAGAATGATGGCTCCCACGCATTTTTTTGATAATGAACTAGGTGGATCTGCCCATGGACTTTCCGGGGCAGGGCTTTCGGATTTTGGGAGAGAGGTAATTCACGAAATGAACCGTCTGGGCATTATAATCGATTTGGCCCATGTCTCCCCTAAAATGATGGATGAAATTCTTGATCAAACTACAAGACCGGTCCTTGTATCACATACAGGTGTTAAGGGGACCAAGGATAGCCCCAGGAACATATCGGATCACCATATAAATAGAATTGCGGCATCGGGCGGACTCATAGGTATCGGGTTCTTTAGGGGAGCCATAAAAGGGGAGATCAAACATATTGTGGAGGCCATGAGGTATGTCCGGGATTTGGTAGGTGTTGAGCATGTGGCCTTGGGTTCCGATTTTGATGGGGCGGCTACAACACCTATAGATGTAACCGGCCTTCCTTATATTGTTCAGGAGTTAATGGACCAAGGATTTTCGGATTTGGAGATCAAAGCTATTATGGGCGGGAACGTGAAGCGGTTTTTAATGGAACAATTGCCTTGACCTTGGAAAAGTTTTATTTAAATCCGAATTATAAGAGGCATTTTTGCCCACTTCAACTTTATCTTTTGAATCTTTTATATATCTTCGATAATTGGAAAATTATAAGTAATAGGCACTATTAACGTCCATATAGGGAAAGTGCAGAAAAATAAATTAATAAATGATTATAGAGCCAAAAACACGCGGATTTATTTGCCTTACCGCCCATCCCAAGGGGTGTGAAAAAAATGTTATCGATCAAATTGAATATATAAAGTCCAAGGGATCCATTGATGGAGCTAAAAAAGTGTTGGTTATCGGGGCTTCCACAGGATTTGGCCTGGCTTCGAGGATTACCAGTGCCTTTGGTGCCGGAGCTGCTACAATAGGGGTGTTTTTTGAAAAGCCTCCTGCGGAAGGCAGGCCGGCCTCACCGGGCTGGTACAACAGTGCTGCCTTTGAAAAGGAAGCACATAAGGCAGGATTGTATGCTAAAAGTATAAACGGGGACGCCTTCTCCAAGGAAATAAAAAAACAAACCTTAGAACTGATCAAGGCGGATTTGGGCCAATTGGATATGGTTATTTACAGTTTGGCTTCGCCGGTAAGGACACATCCGGATACAGGGGCAAGATATAAATCGGTCTTAAAGCCAATAGGGGCCAAATTTCAAAACAAAACGGTGGACTTTCATACCGGGGTAGTATCCGAAGTATCCATAGAACCTGCCCAAGGGAACGATATAGAGAATACGGTGGCCGTTATGGGCGGTGAAGATTGGAAAATGTGGATCGATGACCTGAAAGGGGAGGGATTGCTTGCCGATGGATTTATAACCGTAGCTTATTCCTATATTGGCCCTTCACTTACGGAAGCGGTATATAGAAAAGGAACCATTGGTCGTGCCAAGGATGATTTGGAGGCTACTGCCTTTACTATATCGGATAGTTTGGAACCGTTAAATGGAAAGGCCTATGTTTCGGTAAACAAGGCTTTGGTAACCCAGGCAAGTTCTGCCATACCGGTTATTCCGTTATATATTTCCCTTTTGTACAGGATAATGAAGGAGGAAGGAATACACGAGGGCTGTATAGAACAAATTCAACGTCTGTTCCAAGATAGGTTGTATGCTGGAAAAATACCCCTAGATGACAAAGGAAGAATACGGATAGACGATTGGGAAATGCGTGATGATGTACAGGCAAGAGTGGCCGGACTTTGGAAGGAGGCCACTACGGAGACCCTGCCTGAAATAGGCGACCTTAAGGGCTATGAGAAAGATTTCTTCAATTTGTTCGGGTTTATGGTAGAGGGGGTGGATTATAATGAGGACGTGGACGAAATAGTGGAAATTCCCGGACTACAGTAAATAAAGATATCCCAAGCGAAATCAAAAAATTAAGCGGTGCCCCATGAATACAGAGTGAGGGAAGGGCGTCATAGTTGGACCTATTGGAGGGAATCCCTGCCCGCGGTATTGGAGTTTGTGTCCGATGCCTTCCATCAATATTGATCCGTAAAATAGGGTCTGGTAATTTTAAGAGTGTAAAGTTTTAGGTTGGAATTATGGTTATAAGAAAATTTGGTAGAACCCAGTGGGATGTTGGTGAAATAGGCTATGGAATGTGGGGTATGGGCGGTTGGACGGAATCGGACGACCTATTGTCTGCCAAATCATTGGATCTGGCCGTAGAGAACGGTGTTAATTTCTTTGATACCGCTTGGGCCTATGGTCATGGACATAGTGAAAAATTATTGGGTGATCTATTGCGGAGGTTTCCCAATAAAAAGCTATTTACCGCCAGTAAGATTCCGGCCAAAAATTTTAAATGGCCTGCAAAACCGGAATATAGTTTGGAGGAATCCTATCCTGCCTCCCATATTGTAGATTATACGGAGAAAACCCTGAGTAATTTGAGAACGGAGCAATTGGATTTGATACAGTTCCATACCTGGGATGACAGTTGGTCGCATCGTGAAGAATGGCAGAGGGCGGTCGAAGATTTAAAAAAATCAGGGAAGGTAGCGGCCATGGGCATCAGTGTAAACCGCTGGGAACCCGAAAACGGCATCAAGGCCCTCAAGACAGGCATGTTCGATGCGGTACAGGTAATATACAATATTTTTGACCAAGCTCCTGAGGATGTTCTTTTTCCATTATGTGAAGAACTGAATATTGCAGTTATTGCACGGGTTCCTTTTGACGAGGGTACTTTGACGGGAAGCATCACTAAAGAGACCAAGTTTCCGGAAGGGGATTGGAGGGGAACCTATTTTGTCCCAGAGAATTTAATGGCAAGTGCGGAAAGGGCGGACCTCCTTAGACCATTGGTTCCGGAAGGGATGACCATGGCGGAAATGGCTTTGCGCTTTATTACGATGAACAAAACGGTAAGTACTATAATTCCAGGAATGCGCAAGGAAAGAAATGTTTTAATGAATACAGCTCTAAGTGATGGTAAAGGTTTGCCAATGGGGCTATATCAAGAATTGAAAGGGCATAGGTGGGATAGAAAGCCTACCACATGGTCTCAATAATATAAATAATGGATAATGACAACTAGGAAAGAATTTTTAATGCAGTCGGGAATGTTGGCAGTAGGAGCGGTTTTGTTGCCATCCTTTACGTTGCCCTATAAGAACCCTAAAAAGAATTTAGGGGTTCAATTGTACACCTTTCGCAAGGAGATGTTAGAGGACGCTGTGGGTACCCTAAAGCGAATAGCGGCACTGGGAATTAAACAAATTGAATCGGCAAGAAGTGCCAAGGGACTCTATTACGGGCTGACACCAAAGGAAATGAAAGGCGTTTGTGAAGATTTGGGTATGACTCTTAGGAGCGGTCATGTAGCCTTGGACGAACATTGGCAAGAGACTATGGACCAGGCGGCAGAGGCCGGTCAGGAATATCTCATCTGTTCCTCCTTGCCCACGGCGGGACAAACGGTGGATAATTATAGGAAAGTAGCCGAGGCCTTCAATAAGGCTGGGGAGGAGTGTAGCCGTAGAAATATTAAATTCGGATATCACAATCACGAATATGAATTTGAATCGGAAAACGGGCAGGTGTTCTATGATATATTGTTGAAAGATACCCAGGCGGACTTGGTACATATGGAACTTGACCTGGGTTGGGTAGTGGTTGCCGGAAAGGATCCTTTGGATTATTTTAGAAAATATGAAGGAAGGTTTCCATTGTGGCATTTGAAGGATATGGACATGGTGAAAAAGGAAAGTACCGAGTTTGGAAAAGGAGGTTTGGATATAGCCCAAATGCTTAAATATAGAAAGGAATCCGGCCTGAAATACATATTTATAGAACAGGAGGAGTACGCCAGTACCCCTTTTGAAAGTATGTCCCATAATATGGCGTATATGAAAAACCTTTAAGGGTCAAAGTAGTTTTGTGAGGCATGTTCAGGGAGGGCCTATTTGGAAAATTATTGCTCCTTACCCTTAGTTGCCTTGGTTTTCAATGTATTTCCTGCGGGGGTCCAAAAAACATTAAAAATTAGGACCATAAAAAATCCACTATCTGTAAGTTGATTTCCTCTTGGTGCAGGGAGTGGCCAAGTCCGGTGGTTTTTAATAAGCGGCTGTTCTTCCAGTTTTTGTGAAGACGTTCGGAGGCGTTGAAGGGGGTTATCGTATCCCATTCATCATGGATGATCAGCCCTTTTTGTTCAATGGATTTAGCAAATTTTGGGGTAGAAATATCGTGAATATGTATCTTGAAGTGTTCGTATATATGATTGTCCAAAGCCTCCAATACCTTCTTGTTGAACCTGACCAAGTTTTGGTAGTGAGCCATTAATTCGGACAGTTCTGCCGGGGCCCCTAAAGTGACTATTTTTTCAATGGACGGGTTTGGGTTTTGATATTGATTATGAAGGGTGGCAAGCCCCCCCATAGAATGCCCAATAATATGTTTGGGCCGGTATAGGTCTATGAGTTGCCGTGCGCTATCCGCATAGGTGACCACATTTAAACTATTTCCTTCAGAATGCCCATGGCCAGGGGCATCAAAGGCAATGATATGGAATTTTCTCTCCTGTAATTTTTCAACAAGATATCGCCATCTATAAACATTGCTTTCCCAACCGTGCACCAGTAGAACTGTTTCTCCCTCTCCTGGCCATTCATAGGTCTGCAGCCCGGTGTTGTTCACTGTAATTTTTTTGCCCAGGAACTTTTGTAGATATTCTTGCTGTATTGGTAATATACTGCCCTTTCTTGGGGTAGTAAAAGTGTTGAACGCTTTTTTTCCAGCCTCTTTTTCAGAGAAAAGGGCCGTGAAATTGAAATAAGCACCGTAGGATAGAGCCAATGCATGGTAAAGGATTTTGTTCATGGCTTTTTATCTTCAAATTCCCCAACAACTTTAGAGATATTCCTGTAAATATATTTTGGGCCTGAAGCTGTAGACTATAAACTATATTTAATTTTCATTTGCTTACCGTTTACCGTTTACCGCTTACCGCTTTAGGCTATATGCTTCACTTTGTGGGTTATTCTGTCAGACTTTAAACCTTGAACCTTAAACTTTTCCCCTGCCAACTGTCACTGCCCACTGAAGACCATTTAAATCTCACTGCTCAATACTATGTACTCATTACGTACAACCTTGAACTCTTTTCACTCCCAGCCCACCATCATATATTTAATCTTTGCCTTGTCCGGTATCTGAACAGCTTCAATGTTGTTGTTGCCATATTGTAGATTGCCGGGCAGTTCGGTCTTGGCAATGGTGAAATAGGCGTCGGAGTCTTTTAGGAAAACCACTACATTGTTGAGGACGGTAACAATTTTTTTAATAGTATGTTTGTCTTTGATATCCTTAAAGGTACTATTAAGTCCAACCCCTTTTTCTGTAACATATCGAGGATCGTAAATGCGGATAATGTCAATTTTTGGAATACTGTCCATGTTGGGGGTTAGGGTCATTAAATGTTTGCCTCCCTTTTCATAAATGTTGATCTTCTTTGCCGCCTTGCCAATTTTGGCCATTGTCGTATCCCTAACTATGGAATCGCTGGCAAATACAGTTTCAAGTTCATCAACGGTATTGGATTTTAGCAGTTTGCCTACTTGATCTTTGGCAATTATAAAATCCGAATTGGAATTGCATTGAATAAAGAGCAGTGCACATAGGCCTGCAGCAAAAATGGATTGTTTTATCATTTTAAAGGTGAAGGTTGTTTTTTAAGTTCAATTTTCTGATGCTTGTTGTTCAAATATCCGGACAAACTATCGCATTACTTTTTTTAATACGCCCAGTACTCCCCTTATAAAAGTGGCACTGGTCAATACTTTTATCACAGGGTTTTGACGTGTACTGGCTCTTCCCGTGGTAGATCGGGTAGGTCTTCTGCTGGAAGATTTCTTTTCCTCTTCAGCCAGTTTTTCCGCCCGTTCAATTTTAACGTTAAGGAGTTCATAGGCACTTTCCCTGTCTATGGTCTCACTGTATTTGTTGACCAGTTTGGAGGTGTCTATTACTTCTTTAAGTTCACTGTCTGTAAGTATGTCCATCCTGCTCATGGGGGCCCTTAACATTGTGGCCGCTAGGGGGGTTGGTCTTCCTTTTTCATCGAGGGCACTGATCAATGCCTCCCCTATTCCTAGGGAAGTTAAAACCTCCTTGGTATCATAGAATTCTGAAAGGGGATAATTTTCTGCGGTAAGCTTTATGGCCTTTCTATCTTTTGCAGTAAATGCACGAAGCGCGTGCTGTACCTTTAATCCCAATTGGGAAAGGACCGCGTCCGGCACATCGGTAGGGTTTTGGGTTACAAAATATACCCCTATTCCTTTGGAACGTATCAATTTTACGATATTCTCTATCTGGTTCAAAAGGGCTTTTGAAGCTTCGTTGAAGATGAGGTGGGCCTCGTCTATAAAAAGTACCAGTTCCGGTCTATCGGTGTCCCCCTGTTCCGGAAAGGTATCGTAAATTTCAGCCAACAGGCTCAGCATAAAGGTGGAAAACAATTTGGGGCGGTCCTGAATATCGGTCAGGCGTATAATATTGATATAGCCCTTACCGTTTTCATCTATACGGGTAAGATCTTCCACATCAAAGGATTTTTCCCCAAAAAACAGTTCGGCACCTTGCTGTTCCAATTCTATAATTTTTCTTAGTATGGTGCCGGTGGAACTGGTAGAGATGCGCCCATAGGAATCTGAAAATTCTTTTTTGCCCTCTTCTGTGGCGTATTGCAATACCTTTTTAAAATCTTTTAGGTCCAGCAACGGAAGCTTATTGTCATCACAATATTTAAAAACCACAGCTACAATGCCTTCCTGTGTAACGGAAAGGTCCAATATTCTACTTAGAAGTACCGGTCCAAATTCTGAAACCGTGGCCCTCAATTTTACACCTTTCTGTTCGGAGAGCGACAGTATTTCTACAGGAAAGGCCTTAGGGGTAAAAGGTAGTCCGCCTATTTTGGCATGGCGTTCATCAATTTTTGGATTTCCGGTACCGGGTTGGGCCAGACCACTGAGATCTCCCTTAAGGTCCATAAGCAATACTGGAATTCCTTTGTCCGACAAATTTTCTGCAATTACCTGAAGGGTTTTGGTCTTTCCGGTACCGGTTGCCCCGGCAATGAGACCGTGTCTGTTTAGTGTTTTTAACGGAATCTTTACGTGGGCATTGGTTATGGTCCCACCATTCAGCATGGCCGACCCCATTGTAATAAAGTCCCCTTTTGTGGTATATCCTTCCTGTATATGTTCAAAGAATTTGTCCTGAATGTCCATTGGGTTAATTTTTGATAAAAATAGGCTAATTTTGGTCAAAAGAAAAGTAGTCGGTTTTTTATTCGTTGCACTTGTACTTCTTTACGTATGGGTTCATTATACAGGAATATTTTGCAGTACAATGACCCAAATTCCCTGTAATTTTTCTTGTTGTGATTTCCAATTTCTTAATGTGGTGGGGATTTAAGCTTTTAAACTTAATTTTGATTGGGCATTTCAATTTGGATTTTGGGCCTTCCGGTTTGGAGGTCGATTACGGATAGATGCTTCCATGTGCCAATTAACATAGTGGGAAAATAAAGAACCGTTGGGAGAATAAATAATTCTATTTATGGATCTACTCCTTATCCAACAAACTGTTCTGGAACAGCTTGAAGATTCGTGAGTATTCATCGGTCCAACTACTGGGTTCCACAAAACTGTGCCGTTCCACGGGGTAGACTGCCATTTCCCAATGGTGTTTCTCCAGTTCTATCAGGCGCTGGGACAGTCGCACCATATCCTGAAAATGCACGTTGTCATCCACCATACCATGTAATATTAACAAATTGCCCTTTAATCCTTCCGCAAAATAAATTGGGGAGCTTCTACGGTAGGCCAAGCTATCGGTAACCGGGGTATTTAGGATACGGGCCGTATAACCGTGGTTGTAGGCGGCCCAATCCCCCACAGATCGGATGGCGGCACCGGCCTTGAAGGTGTCGGCGGCTTTAAACATGGCCATTAAGGTAATAAATCCACCATAGGAGCCGCCATAGATGCCAATCTTGTCTTGGTCTATACCCAATTCATCTATTAAATATTTTGCCCCATCTACTTGGTCGGACAGGTCCTTTCCGCCCATATGTCTATAAATTCCGGTGCGCCAGTCCCTTCCATAACCGGCACTTCCCCTATAATCTATATCCAATACGGTATAGCCGTTGTCCGTTAAGAGATTGTGGAACATATACTCCCTAAAATAACTGCTCCACCATTTATGTGCATTCTGTAAATAGCCGGCTCCATGGACAAAGATAATGGCCGCCTTATTTTTTATGTCGGAACTGGGTTGGTACAGCCGGGCATGTACTGCCTGGCCATCCTGGGCCTTGAAGGTGATTATCTGGGGATCCCGCCATTCGTAGCCGTTAAAATCTTTGGTGGTAGAATGGGTTATACGTTCTGTCTCCGCTCTGGATTTTCCCCAAACCGGGTTGTCCTGTAGATAAAGTTCAGTGGGCTTATTGGAATAGGAATGCAGGATGGCCATTTTGCGCTCATCCGGGGATAGAGTAACCTCATTGGATCCGCTCATCCGGGTCAACTGCTGCATATCTCCGCCATTAATGGGCATACTGTAGAACTGTCGGTCTCCGGGATGGTTTTTGTTGGCCGTGAAATACCATCTTTTTTTATCTTTGGAGATCTGCGGCCCATAAATTTCATATTTCCCCGAAGTCAGTGCCTTAGTCTTTCCGGTAATTATATCAATGGTATAGAGATGGGAATAGCCAGTTTTTTCGGATTGGAACCAAATACTCTTTCCATCGGGCATCCAGCCCATTTCTCCTCCTTCATAGCCCCCTATGCCCGGGCCGGCTATCCAAGCTTCATCATGTTGGCGGTCCAACTGGGTTACCGTACCGTCTTTGGGATCTAGAAGCACTATCCACCGATCCTTATAATCGTTGCTGTTAATATCCAACACCGCATATTTTCCGTCTTCACTCCAAAGGGGGCCATCAATATAACCTAATCTATTTTTATTTTCATAGGTCTTGTCCGGGTAATCCTTGGTGTACTCGGGGACGTAATCCAGACCTTCCAGATTGTCCAGTACCACTGGGTATACCTTTCTTTGGGCAATGTCGTATACAAACATTTCATATTCGTAGGGTTCGTTGCCTACCTTAGCTCTTGTGTCCTCATTTTCGGTATATCCGGATTCCGTAACATAGTGCGGAACAATGGTACCTTTGTTTGAAGGCGATTTTGCAGCTATATAAGTAATGTAATTTCCAATGGGGTCTATGCTCTGATGGTAAATAGATTTGCCTTCAGGTTCAATAGGGAGGGGACCCTTGGCTTCAACACGTTTGTTGGCCTCTTCCGTTTTATCATTTTTGTTCTTTCGTTCCCGCAGTACCTCAAATAGTCCCAATTGATCTTCGTATAGCCATTGGTCTTTCTTGCTTTTTTCGTCATCTGATTTGGCCGATATAATTTTGGTCAGCTGTACCGTACTCCCGGTCGCTATATCCCAGCTAAAAAGATGGTCGCCCCGCCTGTAGGCTACTTTGGTTCCGTTCCCGGTAAAATGGGGGGCACTTTCGTATGTTTCGGTCTGTGTTATTTGGATTGGTACCTTGGTCTTGAGGTTCAACAGAAATAGGTCCCCCCGTTTGCTATAAAGTTTTAGGGATCTATCACGGTTAAAAACACCATCACTACTGGGAAGGGAGTAGGAGGTTTCAAAATTGGTTTTCACGGTCTCGGCCGATTTTAAATGGTAGGCATAAAGGGAATCGTTTTGGGCTTTTTCGGGGTTCCAATCAAAATACAGTATCTGGCTGTCCAGGGACCATTGGGGATTGGAAGGAAGATGGCCAACAAAGTCATCGCCCTGCATTATTTCCTTGATAGATAGGGATGAGGTATTCTCTTGTTGGGCATAGGAGGGAATAAGGAACCAAAAAAATATGCCGTTTAGTAGCCAATTTTTTTTCATATGCTTTGTTTATAAACCTAGGATGATCTTAGGTAGGATTAGCAGATTTTTTCCAAAAAGATGGAAGTGGTAAATATCCTAAATATTGGTAAATATCACAACCTTGTAGATAGGATATGTGGCTTTTTGGAATTGTTATGGTCCTTTGGACCAATAGATTCAGTGGGCGTAGCTTTCTTCAAACTCCGGACAGTCCAATCGGATATCCTTGCTTCGTAATTCCTTTTGGAGTAGGTTGCAATAATTCTTACTATTGTCGTTACTGTAGAATTTACAACCGTAACAGGTGCGTTGCACACTAAGGATTCCAATGGTATTTAATTGATAGATGAGCTTGCTCAGGGTAATAAGGACCGATTCCAATTCGGCATTCCCCAGGGCATTGAGCTGCATCTTTATAGGGTTGGCAAAATCGTAAATTTCCCGTATGGTCTCTGTTCCTGTTTCCGAGAGGCCAATGGAATAACTTCTATTATCGCTGGAAGAATATTCTTTGGTAATCAGCCCCTTTTTGTCCATTACCCTTATGGCATCGCTTATAGTGGGCTTGGTTACATTGAATTCCTTGGCCAGATGGCTTACATTACATAATTCGGATTTATGGTAGGCAATGAAAATTAAGATTTGGATTTGGATGGGACTTAAACCAAGTAATTTGGCCTTATCCCAAAGTAGAACCTTGAAGGCTTCCGAAATGCGCTCAAGTCCAGCTATAATTTTGCTGGGAACGTCCGTTTCTTGATGGTCCGGATTAAAAATACTCTTGTCCATATAAAATGCCTGTCGGGAATTGCCCGACAGGCAAAGTTAGTTATCCTAATGATATTATCCGCAATTTTCCATTTCTATAATATAATATCCTTTTTTATTAATGGTATCCACTATGCTATCCGGTGCCTGTTCCATATGGCAGAATTTACATTCTTTTGAGGAGAGTTTGGCCGTTTGGAACGGTTTGGAGGAAAGGTATTTACGTCCATAACTGAAAATACTTTCCTTATCTTCCAGAGTACTGGGTACCAATATATCAAAATGCATCGTCTTGCCGTCTTCTCGGGCCACATAGGTGTCCCAAACCGAAATTTTCATGTCGTTCATTTTAAATAAAATTAGGAATCCTAACTTTATAAATTAAAAAAATTTAACCTTTTACATCTGCCATGGAAGCACCAAAGTTAATGTGCAGCACATTGCCGTTGGGCGTAAGTAGGGCAGGGACCGACTTAACGCCTGCTTTTTCCGCTTCGGTAATACGAGATTTGTTTTGGCCGAAGTGAACTATTTCCACATTGTCCCTTCCTACTAAATCTAAAATGTCGTGTTCCGCACTAAGGCATACCGGACATCCTGCGTGATAAAAAACTGATTTTTTCATTGTTTTAAATTTAAGTTATTGCATTATTGCAATACAAATATAATAAGGAATCCTAACAATAAAAATTAATTGTTGAATTTTATGCAAGGTCTATCTCCACAGAAGGATGATAATGTCCTGTTTAAGTGTGGTGTGGCGCATCCGAACAGGGGGATATCTACTTTTTTAGGCTTAGTTCATAGTATTTCGTAGCTTCGTGTGGATTGTAGCGGTAGGCCCCTATTTCTACAAAGCCATTGCCGGTATACATTTTAATGGCCGATTCCATAAAGTCTGCGGTGTCCAGTTTTATGGTGTCGTAACCGAGTTCTTTGGCCTTACCGATACATTGGGCGAGGAGTAATTGGCCTATGCCCATACCCCTACTATTGGGTTGAACGTACATGCGTTTTATTTCTCCATCTTTGCTATTGAACCTTCGTAGTCCGGCAATGCCAACGGCTTCATCGTTAATGGAGGCTATAAATAATCCGCCATCCTCAGGACGGTACATTTGGGGCAGGCCTGCCATTTCTTGATCAAAATTTTGAAAGGACAGATCAATGCCCAGCCAGCTAACATATTCCAAGATTAACTTTTTGGCATGTGTAAAGTCTATTGTGGTTTGGGCTATTTTTAATTCGATCTTGGGCTTCATTCAGGTAATGGTAAATCTACTTGTCGAAAAGGTACGGAATTATGCTGGCTTTTTTCCTTTTTATTAGATTTCTATTTTAACCAAACCCTTTTTCTTTTTATAGGTTCTGCCGTACCATAACAATATTCCGGTAACCGGCAAACTTGCTGTTAGCAGGCTAACCAAAAAGGCAATAATCTTTCCAACAATGCCGCCAATGGCCCCAATGTGGATGTCGTAGTTCATACGCAGTATTTTATCCGCTACCTTGGTATTTTCGTATTTGCCATATATGCTGGGAGTTTCTATTTCCTCCAAGGTATGTTGGTCAAAAAAACGAAAGTCAGAATCGTAATAAAGGCCCGTACTATTGGAAACTTCCACATAAATACTTTCGTCCTCTGTTTTCGGGTAATGTAGTTCAAAACTTTCCGCATTGGGAGATGCTGCCCGAAGTTTGGGTATAAGAAGGTCTATAGGCAATGTTGTGTCGCTATGGTCTGGGGAACCGCTATTTTTGGGAATAATAAATGCGGCTTCCTTGTCTCCCCCCAAGGATTTGTACAGTACATACTTCATCCAATTATAGGACATTACCGAACCTGTAAAGGCAAGGATCAACGCTAGGGAACATATGTAAAAACCTATTATGGTGTGAAGATCAAAGTTTTTCCGTTTCCAACGGGTCGTATCTTTCCAATCAAACCTTAAGCGTTGTTTAAGGTTCTTACGCTTCTTGGGCACCCAAAGGAAGATTCCGGAAAGGATGATGGCCATAAATATTAAGATGGACGCTCCTACCACCTGTTCCCCAATTTCTTTTGGCAACCATAGGCGCATATGGCCTTTTAGTATGAAGGCGAAAAATCCGGATAAATGATCATCTACCTGTATCACTTTGCCAGTATAGGGGTTTAGAAAAACACTCTGGTAAAACTCCGGTTCCGGGTCGTAAAAAATCACCTCTACGGCATCATCTGCCTTTTTATATAGGGTACCGTGTATATGGTTGTTGGGAAAAACCTCCTTGGCGTACATTTTGGCCTCAGTAGGGGTAAGCATAGGCCCGTTTTGGGGGCTCACCTTTTTATAGTCGTCGTACAGGCTTTCAATCTCTTCCTTAAAGGCCCAACAACAACCGGTAATGGCAACAATAAATACAACGATACCAGTGGTAAGGCCTAAAATCTTATGAAGTTCGAAGATGATTTTTCTGAGGTTCATTCGTACCATGTTAAAAATCTATTTTATGCTTAAAACCTGTAGGCGAAATTGGCCAAAAGCACTCTGGGAGCCTGTGGATTTACGGTGGACCATCCTTTATAATATTCCTTGTTAAAGGCGTTGTTAAGTTTTAATCCAATGCGATATTTGTTCGCCTGATAATAAACAGAGGCATTGGCAATAGTATAGCTGGGCAGGATAAATTCTCCTGTAGAGGCATAGTTTATGGCAAAACGCTCACTGGCCCCGTTAAATCCCAATCCAAAACCAATACCGTCCAATTGGCCCCCTTGCAATTCATAGTTGGCCCAAAAATTATACTGCGTTTCCGGCCCGGCTTCCAAGGGTCTTCTATTCAATATCTCCGAATTGTCCGATTTGGTGGTCTCACTGTCGTTATGGCTAAAGCCGGCCCTAAGGTTTAAACCTTTAAATGGATTGGCATTGATTTCGATTTCAAAACCTTTGCTTTTCACTTCTCCACCCTGGATTTTGTTAAAGGGCGAGGAGGGGTCCGTAATTACACGGTCCTTTACGGTAATGTCGTAGTAACTTAGCGTGGCGTTCCATCTATTGTTAAAGAGATTGGTCTTCACGCCAAATTCCAACTGATTGGCCTGTTCCGGGTCAAATGTTTCCAGCGTCTGTGGTCCGGCGTCCGGATCCCCTACCAATTGGGGGGCAACATTGGTAAAACCGTTTTGATAATTGGCGAAAATGGAAAGTTGGTCCAAGAGGGGTTGGTATAGCAGTCCAAACTTGGGAGACAGGGCGGTTTGGTCATAATCATCATCCAGGTTGGCCAAATTACCTTCGTTATCAAAACGATCTACACGTAGGCCAAGCATTGCCGATAGCTTATTGGTAATATTTATAACATTGGAAGCATAAAGACTATAAATATGATATTTGGACTTAATGTTCCCTGCAGCCTTGGAAGCCAACACCGCATCTACGCCGGCCGCGGACAAAGGGTACGGATCGGTTTCCACTTCTGCGGTAAAAGGATTGTCCCCATTGGCGCCGCCTTCGGGAGTAATGTTTCCATAAAAGGCATAGCCGGTACTATTGTTGGTCTCTGTGGCATTGAAATAGTCCAGACCAATAACCATACGGTTTCTCAATGTAGCAATTTTAAAATCGCCAATAAAATTTTGTTGGATATCCGTGGTTTGGGTATTGGCATTCTGTTTGTTGATAAATCTGGTAAAGGTATCGTTCCCCAAAATACCGTAATCGAACAGGTAGGAATAGTACCCTTTGGTAGAGGTAGCGCTTTTGGAAAGTAGGGTTTGGGATTGCCAAGTGTCGGACAACTTATAGTCCATTTCTATTCGGTAATTTTGGGTAGGATTTTCTAAGGTCAGGTCGTTACTGGTAAACGATAGTTTATTGTTGTAGCCCAGTCCGTTAAGATCTCCTGCCTCTGTTGGCCCGCTTCTGTTCAAGAACAAAAACATAGGATTGGTCTGTTCCGCCTGTGTAATTTCACCGTAGAAAGAGAAGGATAATTGGTTGTTTACCTTGTAGGATAGGGAAGGGGCAACAAAAAAGGATTTTCTAAAGCCGGCATCCTGAAAACTTTGTTCCGTGGCGTAAGAGGTGTTGAGCCTAAAATATAGATTTTCACTTTTGTTGAGTGCGGTATTGAAATCGCCGGTAATCTGATTTAGGCCATAGGTGCCCGAGGTAAAGGAAAGTTCCCCCCCATTACCGGCATAGGGTTTTTTGGTTACTACATTTATTAGGCCGCCATAGGAGCTTACCGCATTGCCGAACAATGTGGCGGAAGGACCTTTTAAAACTTCGATCCGTTCAATATTTGCGGGATTTATGGTGCCGTTGGTCAATCCTGGCAGGCCGTTTACCAGTTGAGGTTGTACCGAGAATCCGCGCATGGAATAATATCCCGCCCCATCACCGCCCCTACCGGTTGAGGTCCACAGGTTTTCTACCCCAGCGGCATTTTTAAGGGCATCATCAAAGTTGGTCACTATTTGCGACTCCAAAAGATCCGTGGTAATAGTGTTGTAGACCTGTGTGTTCTCTATATCCTTCAATGGAAGTTTGGATACATAGGCCGTTTTCTTTCTAGAAAACTTATTGATACGTTCCCCTTCTACAATTACTTCGGTTAGGATTTCATTTCCTTCATACAAGATCAGGTCCCCTAGATCAACTGCTTTTCCGTTGCTGATGGAAAATGGGATATCCCTGGTCCTAAAACCAAGATAGGAAATGGACAGGATATGTCCGCCTTCTTCAAGATGGGCGATTTCAAAATAGCCATTTTCATCGCTCTGTGTCCCAATTTGCGAATTTTTTAATGCGATATGTACCCCCAATAAAGGGATATCGGTATTGTCTTTTATGGTTCCACTTACGGTTGTGTCCTGTGCAAGAGCTAAGGAACTTAAGCCAAGGAAAAGTAGTAATGTTGGTAGGTGTCTCATTTTATATTTATTTAGACTAATAATAAATAATTATTGGACGACAAAAGTATCTTGAAGATTTGAATAGACCAAATTATTTATAATAAATATAAATAATAAATTGCCTAATGCTGGAAAACAATGAGTTAAGCGCTGTAGGGAAGCCTTCTGTTTATTACAATTTACATGCCCAATGAAGGTAGGTGTTTTACCTTGTGATAAGTGAGGGCAGCAGTGATGCACGACCTTAATGCCTCTTCCGGGATTGGATCTGCAATATAAAATATGATGGCCCTGTTACCGTTGAACCTGAAGGTATTGTTGTACATCATCTTAAAGGTGGGTACCAACTTACTGGTACACTGGAAGTAGATGGCATATTGATTTGGATTTTTAGATTTCCAATCTATTCTTAGGGTACTTCCAATTTTGGTGAGATAACTGGGCTCGCCCCATTTCAAAGTTTCCTCCAATAGGCCAATACCCTCTATTTTTTCGGCAGTGGTCAGGATCAGGGTTCTCAGGTATTCCATTCTTGATCGGATATCCGGGGGATAGTTATCAAAAACCAATGCCACCCTTGCATCTGTCCTTATCTTAAGCTTTGTCATAGTAGTATCAGAATTTAATATGGGTCCGGACTGGCAAACAACATGGATTTTCAGTAGCAGCGTATAAAGCAAATTTACCCAAATTATTGGTAAAAAAGGTGGTTGCGTTATTTAGCTTTATTTGTTTTAAGTAAAAAAATACAAAAAACTATCGCTGTTAACGTTAACGAATAAAAAAATTATACTAACTTTCATAGCAAAAGTAAATGTTTTTTGCTTTAAGGGTCATAGCATTAGGTGTCCGGTCCGCTATAAATAGGACCAGGACGGAGAAATCCGGATAGTTGACTCTTAATTTGATTGACAGGGCGATAGCTTAAAGCTTTAAATAACACATGCGAGCGTTATTAATATGAGCGTGTAATCATACTAATTATAAATATAGAGTCAGATGAATTCAACGAGAAGATCCTTTATTAAAAGAACGGCCGTGGCCGGGTCGGCTGTTATTGCGGCCCCGACCATTATATCGTCTACCGTATTCGGGGCCAACGACCGTATCAATGCGGCCGTTTTGGGCGTTAATGGACGCGGAAAAAGCCATATTGAAGGCCTAATGGTACAGAAAAATGTTCAGGTCACCACATTATGTGATCCCGACATGAATCTTTTAAGGGAACGACAAAAGGCCTTTAAAGAAACCTACAAAAAAGATGTTGCGTTGGAGCAGGATCTGCGCAGGGTTATGGATGATAAGGATATTGATGTAGTTAGTATTGCCTCTCCCAACCACTGGCATGCACTTTCCGTTATTTGGGCCTGTCAGGCCGGGAAGGACGCCTATGTGGAAAAACCAGGGTCGCACAACATATGGGAGGGACGTAAAATGGTAGAAGCGGCCGCAAAATATGATCGGATCGTACAGCACGGGGTTCAGTTAAGAAGTTCTCCCGCCGTTAACGAAGCAATTAATTTAATGAGGGACGGATATATAGGAAGGGTATATATGGCCAGGGGCATTGTTTTTCGTTGGAGAGGGGATATCGGGGATAAGGGATTCTCTCCCGTTCCTCCAGGAATAGATTATGACCTATGGACGGGACCGGCCCCAAAACGACCTTTTACCAGGAATTTGGTACATTACAATTGGCATTGGCATTGGGATTATGGCAACGGGGATGTAGGAAATCAGGGTATTCATGAAACCGACCTATGTATGTGGGGCTTGGATGTAGGGCTTCCTACCAAGATCACTTCCATGGGCGGTAAGTACCTTTGGGACGATTGTAAGGAGGTGCCGGAAGTACTTACTTCGGTATATAACTACCCTGAGGAAAGAAAGATCATACAGTTCGAAGTACGCCCTTGGTGTACCAATACGGAGGAGGGTGCCACCGTAGGTAACATTTTCTATGGTGATAAGGGTATTTTGGTCGTAGATGGTTATGACAAGTATAAAACCTATTTAGGAAAGGATAGGACCCCCGGTAAATCTGGCGAGGATGGTGGAAAATCAGGATCGGAAATGGATCGCGGGGCCGGAGGAACGGACGGACATTTTGCCAATTTTATTGAAGCGGTGCGCAAGCGCGATAAAACGATACTGAACGGTCCTGTGGAAACGGCTCACCTATCCTCTGGTCTGGCACATTTGGGCAATATAGCCTATAGATTGGATCGTGTGCTTACCTTCAACCCAAAATCCGAGTCGTTCGTAAACGACCCGGAGGCGGATAAAATGCTAAGACGGGATTATAGGGAAGGGTTTGAAGTTCCCGAAAACGTTTAATAGAGGATAGCTCCAGATAACAATCATTATCACCAAATGGTTCGTTGGAGTAAGGGCAATGCCCAGGGTCTTGTATCCTGGGCATTGTTTATTGATATTAGTTCTAGAACGAAGTAGGGCAGCTACGCACTCTAGGGCACCCCGCTTTAGCTTCTGAAAGTATTTTTGCTATAAGCCAAAAGCAAGAGGTAATGATGTTCTGCAGGCAGTGTTGAAAAATTTCCCTCTTGAGAGGGGTTGGCTTGCCTCGTCATCGGGCAGGCGGAGTCGAAATTGGAGCTGGTATGGGTAGTGGTTAGTAGGCAGTAGCAGTTGGCAGGGAGAAAGTTCAAGGTTCAATGTTGATCGCGGCCAATGGCTTTACCGTCTCCCAGTAACTATCGGAATTCATTACCGTTACTATAGGTCCAAAAACTTTGGTAATCCACAGTGAAATCTGTTTTTTGCCTACAGTCTAAATATAATTCGTTCCAAAACCCCTGCCTTTGACGTATAATTATGGTCGGGATATGTTCTATCCCTATTATTGGTCGTTCAATCCTTTGCCTTGGAGGATTTTTGGGATATGTTTTTCCACCCTGTTGGTTCTTGTGGCAGACTGTTTGGCCTGTGAAAAATATAGCAGATACCCTCTTTGCCTCCCCGGGGTCAAGCTTTGGAAAGCAGTTTTTAAATCTGGGTCATTATCCAAGGCTTTTTTAAATTCATCAGGTATGTTAAAATCGGAGGTCTTTTTCATAGGCACTTCCAATCCTGCCCTTTCTACTTCCATGGCCTCAAAAATATAGGCCTTGATGGTAGATTTTAGATCCCTGATTTCCTGGAGGCCTGTAAATCGGATCTGACGGGCGGATTGTACGTTCTCGGTTTGTTGGATTAAAATTTTATCAGTGTCCTTTAACAGGACACCTTTGTGAAAAAGAAGGGCACAATATTCTTTAAAACCGTGGATTAGAACCACATTTTTTTCTTGAAACGTATAACAGGGGTGCATCCACTTAAATTCTTCCGTGAGGCCGCAATCCCGGCAGATTTCCCTCAGCAATGTCATTTCCAGCTTCCATTTTTTGGCCCTGTCTAAAAATCTATCGACAACTTTTGGATTCATAATGTATGATTTTTGTAGGTATTGATGCTATATTAAGGGGAGCTCGATTTATTTTAATTTAGATCATTAGCGATTTCTTTTTCTTCATAAACACCTGAAACACCTCCCGATAAAATAAATTTCATAACCATCGAAGGATTTACATCTATTGACCTTATTTGATTTTTGGGTACGATGAACAATTCTCCGGAAAAATTATAGGAATGGGGAAAGTAAACGGCTACTTTTTCCTTTTCATCAAGGATGCTTAAATCCTCTTCGGTCAGGAAACCTAACTTTTCTAAATTCGATATAGGGTTTACCAAGACCATAACAGGCTTATTGAACTTCTTTTCCTTGCCGACAAAAGCGGAAAAGAGGTCGTTCAAAGCTGAAAATATCAACTTTAGTAAAGGGGCCTTTTCAATAATCCGTTTAAATAGGTCTTTAAAGGGTCGGGCAAATATACTTTGTCCGATTATCCCGACCAGAACAAGAAATAAAAAGATTACTGCCAATCCCAATCCTGGAATGTCAATATTAAAAATTTCCTCCAGTTTATCTTTCAGTAAATTATCTATAAAATGGAATATGATATAAATAATATATGCCGTGATTCCCAAGGGCGCAATGTATAACAAGCCTTGTAGAAAGTAATTGACTATTCTTTTCATCTATTAATTTTTTTTGAATATGAGGATATTATTTTTTTGCATGCAACAACCGCGGGGTTCCCGTTTGCCATCAATATTTTTAAGGATTGGCGCATAAGTGCAGATCATTCACAATGTTCAAGCACCTAATTTAGCAATTACAAACTGATACAAACACATCTAACAGGGATATTCTTCCTGTAGTTATAAAATTGGTCTAAATGTTCTCGGACCCTTAGGGCCAGGGTTTCTGATCTGCCCGTGCCGGTACGGACGGGTTTATCTCTCCTTGGGAGAGGTGGGGACTACCTTTTTGGACGGTCCCTGGTGAGGTAGAATATAAAATTTCTTGTTTTACAATTTTATTAAAAAAAAGGGTCTAGGGCCTGCCAAAATATCTTTTCCCTAATTAGTAGTGCTGGAGCGGGGTATTTTCTATCTTTGTGCCATGGTAAAAGAAGATGTTATGGCCTTGGTAGACCAGGGCCTTATGCTGCCTTTAATGGAGGAGTTTTATACGATTCAGGGCGAAGGTTTCCATAAGGGGACCGCGGCTTATTTTATTCGTGTGGGCGGTTGCGACGTAGGTTGCCATTGGTGCGATGTGAAGGAAAGTTGGAATGCGGAAATCCACCCTCCAACAGGAATAGACCATATTGTGGCCAATGCGGCCAAATACTCCGATACCATAGTCGTTACAGGGGGAGAACCCCTTACCTGGGATATGTACCCCTTAACGGAAGCCCTTAAGGCCAAAAACTTAAAGACCCATATAGAGACTTCGGGGGCCTATCCGCTTTCCGGAACCTGGGACTGGATCTGTCTTTCCCCAAAAAAGAACAAGTTGCCCGAGGGCATTATCTATGACAGGGCACACGAACTAAAGATGATCGTGTACAATAAACACGACTTTATCTTTGCCGAGGAACAGGCGGCCAAGACCAACAAGGACTGTATTTTGTACCTGCAGCCGGAATGGAGCGTTAGGGATAAGGTGGTTCCAATGATCGTGGAGTATGTGATGCAAAACCCCAAATGGAAAGTGTCGCTCCAGACCCATAAGTATTTGAATATTCCCTAAATTTAAGTTGAATGTTCAAGGTTGGAAAGTTCAAGGTTGGAATTCTTGGAATACACACTACTCCACACGGGTTCTCTATAACTATCTCGTTTTTAAACTTTTAATTTTATAACCTTGAACCTTGAACATATATTACAGCCTCACTGTTTCCTATGTGCCAATACAATAGGGGGTTGCCCGTTGAACGGATTGTGCATTCTGCCAATGGTCTTGGCATCCATGCCGGAGGCCCTTATAACACTCTTGTCCCCATAACGTTCCCTAATCCTGTCCAGGGCGTTGTACAGGTTTATTATTTCTTCGGTATCATCAAATAGATCCATCTGGTAATTTCCCTGGACCAGATGGCTGAAACGAATACCGATAAGCCGGATCAATAATCTTTTGTTGTACAATGTATTGAACAGGTCCAAAATTTGGGGAATCAGGATATGGTCCGCACTGGTGTACGGGATTTTTAATTGTCTGGAATAGGTGTTAAAATCCGAATAGCGGATCTTTACGGCAATGCAGGCGGTAAGTTTTTTTCCCCTTCGCAACTGATAGGCCAGATTCTCGGTCATGGCAATAAGGATCCCCCTTAGTTTAATAACATCTATGGTGTCTTTGTCAAAAGTACGTTCGGTGGAAATGGATTTGCGCTCGGAAAAAGGAATAACAGGGGTGTTGTCTATGCCATTGGCCCGTTTCCATATTATGCCCCCATTGGCTCCCAATACCCGTTGCATCATATCCATGGGCATTTCTTGGATGGTCTTTATTTGCCGCAACCCCAAATTGCAGAGGGTCTGATAGGTCTTGTCGCCTACCATAGGTATTTTTTTAATGGACAAGGGGGCCAAAAAAGATTTTTCCTGGCCTATTTCTATCTTTAGTTGACTGTTGGGTTTGGCCTCATTGGTAGCTACTTTGGATACTACCTTGTTTATCGACAGGCCAAAGGAAAGGGGAAGTCCGGTTTCCCTGATAATTTTATGACGTAGTTCGGTGGAGAATTGGTGACAACCATAAAAACGGTCCATTCCCGTAAGGTCTGCATAAAATTCATCTATGCTCGATTTTTCGAAGACCGGTACCTGCTCTTTGATAATATCGGCCACTATATCGGAATGTTTGCTGTAGGTTCCCGCATTCCCTTTTATAACGAAGGCCTCCGGACAGAGTTCCCTGGCCATTTTCATAGGCATGCCGGAATGTACTCCAAAACCTCTGGTTTCGTAGCTACATGCGGCTACCACCCCTCTGTTGCCAACACCACCAACAAGGATGGGCCTATGCTCCAATTTGCGGTCCAGGAGTCGCTCTACGGATACAAAAAAGGTATCCAAATCCAAATGAAGTATAGTTTTGTTCATGGCACACCTAAAAAAGGCATGCTAAATTATGGAATAATTCCAATATAATGGATAATATCCATAAATTATTTCATGGACAAGTTCTTTTTTGGAATCTACATTAAAAGACTATCAAGGCCATATTGTTCAAGTGGGGAATTTCAACACATCAAAATAAGTAATACAGCATTCAGAGTTGCGGAATCCAATGATCTTGTAACAATGCCATGTTATTCAAAAGTATATAACAAAATGGAGAACAAGGCCAGGAAAAAGCAAAGGAAGATTAAGATCAACAATAATTTTAGTGTCATTGGAACCTCAATTCCATCACTTTTTCCTACCAATAATTCTTTTAAATACTGCATACCTTTCATCCGATTAGTTTTATTGTTTTATAATCCCGAGCTATCGGGAGTCAGATGCAATTCGTCCATACATATTTATCCATAATTTCTTTGGTCGAATTCCGATTTTCTTGAATCTTCAATTTTGGTTAAGTCCCAAAAGAATCATGGTCCGTTTCATACAATTGCACTTCTGCTTTTTAATCCCAAATGAATCCGGTGGCCAATCTATAAATGAAAGCGTAAAGTACTACGGCAAACATAGCCACACTGAACCACATGAAAGCTTTGAAATAATTTTTGACAATAAGGTTCCCTAGGTTTTTAAACCCTTCAACATAAATTTCTTTTACGAGTAAAATTGTTTTCATACTTTTTTGTTTAAGATTATAGGACAAAGTTCGATCGGTCCTGCCCTAGACAGAAATATAGTGGTCAAAAAGGAGAAAATAATGGTTGAAAAACGAGATGAATTTTTTTCCGCGGACAAACGGTAATTTACCAAGGATAAACCGCAGATGTCTGTAATGGTGCAAATGTTATTTTATAGGTAATATTGGTAATTTGTCGATGGACAGTTCATCTATCTAGCCCTATATATAGATGGTTTGGGGAAGTTTGGCCTAAAAAAAATACTTTTCAAAAAAATGGTTTTAAGCTTGTCCATAAATAATTGGGCCAAAAAATAGGTAATGGCCCATTCTCTGATGATGTGGTGTTCCGGGGATTGGTATGGACACTAGTGTTATCAATTTACCCCGGTGCTGCGCATTAACCCCTCTTGTGCCACAGAGGCCACTAGAACACCATTTTTATCAAAAATACTGCCCCTGGAAAAACCTCTGGAATTACTGGCACTGGGACTGTCCATAGTGTACAAAAGCCATTCGTCTATCTTAAAACTGCGGTGGAACCATAGGGCATGGTCTATACTGGCATAAAATGTCTTTCCTTTTCTAAGGGCTTCACGATGGGGAAGGGAAGCGGTCGTTAGTATGTTGTAGTCGGAGACATATGCCAGTAATTGTTGCTGCAGCGGCAAATCGCCCCTTACTTTTTCCGTAGCCCGCATCCACATATGGTTAAACGGTGGACCGTCTTTTGAAAGCAGGGCGGTTAAACGTTCCACGGGCTTAAACTCGAATACTTTGGGATGGGTGAGCTTTATAAGGTTATAGGAGTCCGTATCCGTTTTTTTCAACTCTTCTATCTGCTCCAAACTGTTCATCAACTTTTTAGGGGTTATCAGGTTGGGCATGGTTATCTGGTGTTCTACGCCATCCTCTTTGATCTGAAAAGAGGCGGCCATATTAAAAATGGCCTTTCCCTTCTGTTTGGCTACTACCCTGCGGGTAGTAAAACTACGGCCGTCCCTTAAATAATCCACTTGGTAGGTAATGGGAATGCTCAGGTCGCCCCCTAGAATGAAATACCCGTGCATGGAGTGTGCAACCCGATCATCGGTAACCGTTTGATAGGCGGCATGCAACGACTGCCCCAATACCTGCCCTCCAAAGACCCTTCCCCAAGGAGCCTGATAGTTTTGTCCTACAAAGGTATTGTCATTTATACGTTCTAAAGTAAGTAATTGTATAAGTTCTTCTAAATTGCTCATATTCTGTTATCAATTCATAATTAGGCCAAATAATCGGCCAAGGACTATTCAATATTATTGCAAATCTTATCATATCCCATTCATGGACCTTCAATTTTAAGATCGAAGTAATTTGGACGGCCCACAAAATTATCGGGACCAACAGCGCCATTGCTTCCGTTGAGGTGTTTATACTAAGATATGTAAAAGATTTAAAAGATTGTAGAACCGATTCCCGGTTTTCTGGAATTGTTCGGTCCAAGGAAAGCTTTGGGAACGATATGAAAAACAATTGTTTAGAGTGTGTTTCAGGGAATTGCCTTATAAATCGATCTCAGTACCGACCTAAAAAACAAAAAAAGGACATATTTGTCCTTTAATATGATTTTTATCATATTTTTTATTTCTGTCCAAAGCTAATTTTGTCCCGATTAATTGTTGAAAATCACAAACTATGTATAAAATCGTACCCATGGACAAAGCTTAAAATCAATATTGTACTCAGTAAAAACGACCTATAAACAACAAATAAAAATAAAGTGATGAAAATAATTTTAAAAAGTAGCGCAGTTCTTTTTTCAGTTTTAATGATGGGCTGTGGAGGTAAGGAAGAAAAGAAAAAGGAAGGTTTTAGTGTAGACAGGGCCAAACCCGCAACGGAACAAGCTGCACCGGCACCTACCACATCGGATGTAAAACCTTCAGAGACCGTAGATTTGACCAATAAAGGGGTGGGCCCGATTACTTCCATAAGCTTGGCGGCCGAAATAGATCAGGAAATGGCCAAAAAAGGAGAGGAAGTGTACAATCAAATGTGTTTGGCCTGTCATAAGGTGGATAAAAAATTCATAGGGCCGGCCCCAAAGGGAATTTTGGAAAGACGTAGTCCGGAATGGGTCATGAACATGATCTTGAACCCGGAAGTGATGGTAAAGGAAGATCCTTTGGCAAAAGCATTGCTGGGCGAGTTCAATGGAGCTCCAATGGCCAATCAAAGTCTGACCGAAGAACAGGCAAGAGCGGTGTTGGAATTCTTTAGAACCTTATAACAACAATAAATATATAGCACTATGTTCCCGATAAGCAATTTAAAATCATTGATAGTATCATTCTTGATACTGGGCGTTTTGTCCGGTTGTAAAAACGAACCAAAGACAGTAACGGCCCCTACTAATGGCAAAACCGAAATGCAGGAGGTGGAAAGACAGGGCCAGGCCTTTATTGCCGATGATGGTTCCGCACCCAATGTTCTGCAGATTGCCATAGGTTCTCCGGACCATTCCACCTTGGTGGCAGCGGTGCAGGCCGCGGAATTGGAAAACGCCCTGGTCAATGCGGGGCCCTTGATGGTATTTGCGCCCACTAATGAAGCGTTCGCAGCCTTGCCTGCGGGCACAGTGGAGGATCTTTTAAAACCGGAGAACAAAAATGCATTGGCCAATATTCTAAAATACCATGTTACCGCTGGTAATTACAGTAAGGAATTTTTAATGAAGTTTAAAAAATTGGGGCAGGCCAATGATCAAAACGTTGCCGTTGAGGTAGTTGGGGACGATGTTTTGGTAGGGGGCGCCAAAATTTTGGCCAGTGTACCAGCGGGCAATGGGATAGTACATGTGGTAGACAAGGTAATGTTGCCCCCAACAGAATAATTATAGAACTCAATAAACAATAAAATCAAAAACAATGAAAAAGTATACCTATTTAGTAATGGGATTCTTGGGCTTTGCTGCCTTACTGACTAGTTGCGGTAACGGTAATCAGGGCAAGGGTTCTTCTGGAGCATTAAATTCGAGCAATGCCGAAAAAGTCTATGTGGCCCCTGGGGAGCACGACGAGTTTTACGCCTTTTTTTCGGGGGGATATAGTGGTAACCTAACCGTTTATGGCCTGCCATCTGGACGTATGTTCAAGGAAATTCCCGTATTCTCCCAATTTCCAACCTCGGGTTATGGCTATTCCGAAGAAACAAAGCCTATGTTGAACACCTCTCATGGGTTTGTACCGTGGGATGATGCCCACCACCCTGATATTAGTCAGACCAACGGGGAACTGGATGGAAGATGGATCTTTATAAACGGCAATAACACACCAAGGATTGCAAGGATAAGCCTTACAACCTTTGAAACGGAGGAAATCATTGAAGTACCCAATAGTGCCGGTAACCACAGTTCCTCCTTTGTTACGGAGAATTCTGAATATGTGGTGGCCGGAACACGTTTTTCGGTGCCTGTTCCACAACGTGATATGCCCATAAACCAATATAAGGGAAACTTTCAAGGAGCCATATCCTTCATTAGTATTGAGCCCGAAAGCGGTCATATGGATATTAAATTCCAAATCATAATGCCAGGGTTCAACTATGATCTATCGCATCCAGGACGCGGTAAATCGCATGGTTGGTTCTTTTTTACTACTTATAATACCGAAGAGGCCAGTACATTACAAGAAGTGAATTCTTCTCAGAACGACAAGGATTTCATTGCTGCCATAAACTGGAAAAAAGTGGAAGAGTATGTTAACAATGGCGGAGGAACAAAAATGCCCGCCAATTATGCACATAATGTATATGATGAGTCCACGCATACCGCAACAAGTACCATGAAAAAGGAAGTTCTTACGGTAAACCCATTGGATGTACCCGGTGCCGTATTCTTTCTGCCAACTCCAAAATCTCCCCACGGTTGTGACGTAGACCCTTCGGGACAATATATTATTGGTAATGGTAAACTATCTGCGGACTTGACCATACATTCCTTTGATAATATGATTGCTGCCATTGAGGGTAAAAAATTTGATGGTGAGGCTTATGGCATCCCAATCCTAAAATTTGAGGACGTGCTGGCCGGAACCGTAAAAAGTGGCGGTCTTGGACCATTGCATACCGAGTTTGATGCCGAAGGGAATGCATATACAACATTTTTTATTTCTTCTGAAGTTGTAAAATGGAAATTAGGGACCTGGGAGGTGATCGATAGAAAACCTACCTATTACTCTGTAGGCCACTTGATGATTCCAGGGGGGAATTCGAGAAAGCCTTTTGGCAAGTATGTAGTAGCACTTAATAAGATTACAAAAGATAGATATTTGCCAGTTGGTCCAGAGATGGAACACTCGGCTCAGATTTATGATATCTCCGGTGAAAAAATGGAGCTTCTATATGATTTCCCCACTCATGGCGAGCCACATTATGCCGCAGGGATACCAGCAGAACTTCTGGCCCCCAAATCGAAAAAGTTTTATAAACTGGCCGATAATAAACACCCTTACGCTACCCTAGGGGCAGCAGATGCCAAAGTAGTGCGCGATGGTAAGAATGTACACGTTTATATGTCAACGATCCGAAGTCATTTTACACCGGATAATATTGAAGGAATCAAGGTGGGCGACAAAGTATATTTTCATATAACGAACCAAGAGCAGGACTTTGATGTACCGCACGGTTTTGCCATAATAGGCGCCAACACTTCGGAGTTATTGATTATGCCGGGTCAGACCAAGACCATTATTTGGGAGCCTAAACAAGTTGGGGTATGGCCGTTTTATTGTACCGATTTCTGTTCGGCATTGCACCAGGAAATGCAGGGCTATGTTAGGGTTTCACCGGCAAATTCGAATATAGGGCTTTCCTGGTCCCTGGGTGATTAAGATTACTTATTACTAGTTTTAAAATGAAAAGCGGGTCTGGTTTAAGAAACTGCCCGCTTTTTTAACAAGTTGAAGAAAGGACGACCATCCAAAACATTTTTCGATTTGTAATTAATAAAATGATAATAGGAAATGAAAAATGCAAGTTTAATAATGATCATTGGCCCATTATTTTTATTGGGATTGTTTGCCTTTCCTTTGTGGAATATAATGTTGGGAGCGCCCCAATATCCAGAACCATTGGGCATGAATATTCATATTTCGGGAATTCAGGGAGTCTCTGAATTCGACTTACAGAATATAGACGGATTGAATCATTATATTGGTATGAAGACCATACCAAAATCCGGTGAAATGTGGGAATTTGATGTTTTTCCCAAGGTTATTATAGGAATGGTGGTACTTGGAGTACTTATAGGATTATCGGGATTCTTTGGAAAAGTAGATTTTAAATGGTTTATGGGCTGGTTTGTTTTGATGTCCGTTTTGGGCGTTTTGGGGATGTACGACTTTAATGTATGGCTTACCGATTATGGTTCCAACTTGGATCCACATGCCATTATTAAGGTTGTCAATGAGGATGGAACCCCTATGACCTATAAACCACCTTTGTTGGGATATCAAAAAATGTTGAATTTTGATGTAACTTCCCTTCCCAGTACCGGTGCCTACATGATGTTTATTGGAATGTCCCTAACATTGGCGGCATCCTATTTGGGTTGGAAGAGTACAAGATCAGGGGTGAAACGGTCATCTAAAAAACCGGTTACTGCATAATTTTAAGATATGATGAAGTACAGAATAGCGGTGTTTTTATTTTTATTGTTGATATCTTCCTGTAACGTAGGCCCTAAACCCATTGCCTATGGATCCGATGGTTGTCATTATTGCAGTATGACCATAGTGGACCGGCAGCATGCCGCTGAAATTGTTACGGATAAGGGTAAGGCCTTTAAGTTCGATTCTTCCGAATGTATGATGAACCATCTCAAAGACATAGACCAGAAACAGGTGGCCCTTTATTTGGTCAACGATTACAATCAACCGGGAGAATTGATAAATGCCACTAAAGCCATCTATTTGATCAGCGAACACATTCCCAGTCCCATGGGGGAATTTTTAACGGCCTTTAAGACGGAACAGGAAGCGAAGGATGCTCTAATGACGTATGAGGGGGACTTTTTGACCTGGGAACAATTAAAACTTAGATTTAATTTATAGCCCTTCAAAAAGTAGTCCAAGGGCTTGCTCTGGAAGGTCTAGTGGAACAGGCCTATGATTCTCTTTTGACGTTTAAATATGTTAGGAAATAATTGGCCCAAAAAACAATGATGATGTACACCATAAACGATCAGATAAAAAATCAGGAATACAATAAGCTTCAGGTAAATAAATTGGTAAAAACGGATGCTTTGGAAATTTTGAATATTAGTTTGGAAAAGGGTGCTGTTTTTCCCGAACACATCGCCTCTCGCGATGCCCAATTAATTGTTTTGGAAGGAAGGATCATCTTTCATATCAAAGGCAAATCCTATTTCATTAGTGGGCAACAACATTTTAGTTTTCCCAAAGATGTACCACATTGGGTGTCCGCCGAAGAAAATTCCAAATTTCTGATCATTAGGTAATGTAATATGGGAAAGATCGGGGTATTTTTATGTTTTCTATCCTGTCTCCTTGGCAGTAATTTATGGGCCGGGACTATTACGGTCTGCGGATCCTGTGAGGTGAAAGCCATAAAGGAGGGCATAGCCGTGGCTGCAGATTTTGATACCCTATTGATCAAAAAAGGAACCTACAGGGAATTTAATATTCAAATAACCAAACCCTTGACCATTATTGGGGAAAACTATCCCGTAATCGATGGTGGGGATAATGGCGAGATCATAACCATAGTTTCAAACAACGTTACCATAGACGGCCTCTTCATTATTAACGTTGGTACCAGTTATACCACGGATTATGCCGCTATCAGGGTGGTGGAGAGCGAAAATTTTCTAATTCAGAACGTGGTGCTGGAAAAGCTATTTTTCGGTATTTATTTGGAGAAGAGCAGGAACGGAAGGGTATATCACAACAAAATAATTGGGGATGCCGTGGACGAATACAATTCGGGGAACGGCATACAATTATGGTATTCGCAAAATATAGTTGTGGAGCGCAATATTGTTCAGCATGTAAGGGACGGCATCTACCTGGAGTTCTCGGACAATATTATCATTGAAAACAACATTAGTTCGGACAATCTTCGCTATGGACTGCACTTTATGTTCTCCAATGATGACATTTATAAGGACAATACCTTTGAGAATAATGGCGCAGGGGTAGCGGTCATGTTTTCCAAAAGAATAAAAATGCTGGGCAATACGTTTAAAAAGAATTGGGGCGCCACTTCCTTTGGCGTGTTGTTAAAGGAAATCAATGATGCGGAAATTATAGACAATACCTTTGAGGAAAATACGGTGGGTATCAGTATTGAAGGATCCAATCGGATACATTATTCAAAAAATGACTTCATAAAAAATGGTTGGGCCATAAAAGTACGTGGAGCCTGTTATTCCAATACCTTTATCCATAATAACTTTATGTACAATTCCTTTGATCTGGCCTACAATAGTAATTTGAACGATAATATTTTTGAGGAAAACTATTGGAGCGATTATACTGGTTACGATCTGGATAGGAACGGCACTGGGGATATTCCCTACAGACCGGTAAAATTATTTTCCTATATCGTAAACAAAACCCCCGAAACCATAATTCTCCTGCGTAGCCTCTTTATGGATATAATTGATTTTTCAGAAAAAGTGTCCCCTGTTTTTACCCCGGACGAATTAGTTGATGCAAAACCCTTAATGAAAAAAAATAAATGATACAGGTTAAAAGCCTACATAAGAAATTTGGTAAAAATGTGGTATTGGCCGGATTGGAGCTCCATATTGACCAAGGTGGAATTTTTGCAATCCTGGGACCCAATGGTTCGGGTAAAACTACTTTGATAAAAACATTATTGGGAATGGTACTTCCCAACAAAGGGACCCTATCCGTGATGGATTCCCCTGTTAAAAATAAATGGAAGTATCGTCAAGACATAAATTACCTTCCCCAAATTGCAAATTTTCCGGGAAATCTTAGGGTCAAGGAATTAATAGCCATGATAAAGGATATTAGACAGAAACCTAGTAATGAGCAAAAGTTGATCGATCTATTTGGATTGGAGCCTTTTTTGGATAAAAAATTGAGCAACCTTTCAGGGGGAACCAAACAAAAGGTAAACCTTGTATTGACCTTTATGTTCGACAGTCCTTTGATTATTTTGGACGAACCCACCAATGGTCTGGATCCCTTGGCACTGATCCGCCTTAAGGAACTTATTTTTAAAGAAAAGGCCAAGGGCAAGACTTTTTTGATCACCTCCCATATTATGCAGTTTGTAGAAGAGGTTTCCGACCAGATCGTTTACCTGCTTGAAGGTAAAATTTACTTTAAGGGCAGTATTTCGGAATTAAAGACCAAAACGGGACAGAGCAATTTTGAACATGCCATTGCGGCCATATCAACCTATAACAGCCATGATCAAGATATTGAAATATAGTTTTTACGACCTGGTACGTAGCCGCTGGAGTTACGTTTATTTTTTGTTTTATCTGTTATTGGGCTTTGTGCTGCTGTTTTTGAACAATGAACTGTCCAAGGCCGTGATTACCCTAATGAACGTCATCATTGTATTGGTGCCTTTGATCGGGACTATATTTGGGGTAATGTATTATTACAATTCCAAGGAATTTACAGAGCTACTTTTGGCGCAGCCCATAAAAAGATCCTCTATTTTTCTGGGCCAATATTTTGGGGTTGCGGGCTCCTTAACGGGAAGCCTTATATTGGGCCTGGGCATTCCGTTTGCCTTGTACGGATTGTTCCAAAGTAATGCCATTTGGGATTTTTCACTGTTATTGATTACGGGTGCGTTCTTAACGCTGATTTTTACCGCACTTGCCTTCAATATTGCCCTTTCCAATGAGAATAAGATCAAGGGGTTTGGATATGCCGTTCTGGTCTGGTTGTTTTGGGCGGTAATTTATGACGGACTCTTTCTCATGTCGTTAATTGTTTTTGAGGAGTACCCCTTGGATACCTTTTCCTTGATTGTCACGATGTTCAATCCTATAGACCTTTCCAGGACCTTAATTCTGTTAAAACTGGATATTTCTGCGCTCCTGGGGTATACCGGAGCTATTTTTAAGCAGTTTTTTGGGACCGATCTTGGGCTTTTTATGTCTATCTTTATGCTGTTCCTATGGACGGCCATCCCCGTTTGGCGTCTGGGCTATGTTGCCAAAAGAAAGGATTTTTAATCGTACCTTATTATTAAGTGTTTACTGCCAAATCCCATATTAAAATATCCCTAGGCTATTTTTTATTGGCCGCCCTGTTAGGGGTGTTGTTGAGGACCTTTCCAGTGGCCCCGATGCCCATCAATTATCGTTTTATGGTTCATACACATTCCCATATAGCACTTTTGGGCTGGGTATATGTTGCCCTTACTACCCTTTTGTACCATCTTTTTATGGACAAGCAGGTTTTGGACAACAGGTACCGTAAGATATTTTGGTTTACCCAGATTTGTTTATTGGGTATGTTGTTGTCTTTTCCCTTTCAGGGGTATGCCCTATTTTCCATAATATTTTCTACCTTGTTCCTTTTGGTTTCCTATTGGTTTTCCGCTTTTTTTATAAAATATGCTCCCATATCCGTTAAGGGAACCAAGGCCTACATCTGTGTGAAGTATGCCCTTTGGTTTATGATAGGCTCTAGTATAGGCCCCTGGTCCCTAGGTGCCGTTATGACGGTTTTGGGCCCTGAATCCATATGGTACCGACTGGCAATATATTTCTATTTGCACTTTCAGTACAACGGATGGATGATCTTGGCACTTGCGGGACTCTTATGGTACGTATTGGAATACCTTAACATTTATATTTCCGCTAAGACCTTTAGGTATTTTTTATGGACTACCGTTCCGGGAATTATACTGAGTTTTTTTCTGTCGGTCCTGTGGACAGAACCTCCAATAATATATTACCTTCTGGGAGGTCTTGGTGCTGTATTGCAACTAACGGGCTTTTTTATTCTGATAAACACCTGTCTAGGGAGCAAGCTAGTATTGCAATCAGCGCTTTCACGACTTCAGTTTTATGTTTTAAAGTTGGTAACCGCCCTACTGTTGGTTAAAATGATTTTGCAATGGCTTACCGCTTGGCCCTTCTTTGCAAATTTGGCAGCTACGGTCTTGGATTTTACTATTGGCTATTTACATTGGACCTTCTTGGGGTAATTAGCCTGGGCTTATTTTTCTTTCTGGAATATTTTGGATTGATAAAACTGTCCAAAAAGGCCATGACACTGTATTTGGGCGGTTTTCTACTTACCGAAGCCCTAATTTTTTACAGGGGGATGGCGGCATGGTTGGGTTGGCCTATGTTTGAAGATTATGCAAAGCTCCTGGCGGGCGGAAGTATATTGATTCCGCTGGCAGTGCTTTTGGTTTTGTGGACGTACCGCACTGTTGGCTTTAAGACCAAAGTTTAATGGCTCCGGGACCGGTGCTGATAGATGTTCATATATAGCATGGTGGACATTTTCTGGGCCCTGTTTTTTGCAATCCATGCAACTTCCCCTTCAAAAAGTTCATCAATGGTGGCAAACCATTCGTTCAGCCAAAGTCCAAAATGTTCCGGAGTAATGGTATGGTTCATTTTCTGGTCTACCTCTTGGTGTACCGCTATGGGGTTGCCCATATATTTTCGTTTCAAGAGCAATTGACTCTCCCAAAAATCGGTCAATAGCTCCAAGTGACTGTCCCAGTCCTCTATGATGCCATTAAAAATGGGCCCCAATATTTGGTGTTTCCTGATCTTGGCATAAAAACTGACCACCAAAAGGTTTACATCCTGTCTCTCTTTAATTTCTGATTTTAACAACATAATCCTGATCTAATTGCTTGGGGAACACCGTAAAGGTAGTCCGTTGAATTTGAATTTTATCATAATTGGCCATTTGATGTAGTAGTTGGCCACCCTTTGGGACCGCACATGATATCCCATAAGCATCCGAAACTTTAGAAAATAGACCGTTGCACTGCCAGAATATAGAAGATAGATTACTGAAAATCAGAACTCCAGGCGTTCCTCTTTTGTTGCGTCATCTTTTTTTTTCGAATTTATCTTTTTTGCAAAAAGTTCGGTTTTATTAAAGGAACGAAACGTTGGTCGGTTGAAAATCAACAGAGTCTGTGTTCTTGGTTCTAAAAGCGAAGCGGTCTATTTTCTAAAGTTTCGGATAGTTGTGCTGATATCCATAATCTATTGCCTTTGTGTTTCCGGACAATTATATTCCGAAATCATTTTCCGTTATTATTCTAAAAACCAAATTATGTAGCTCCGCATTAACCGGGATTTGGCATGCCAATCTACTTTGTGGGGAGGCATCGCCCAATAGGGATAGGGTATGTTTTTCATCCTGTTCCATTTTGCAACTTACAGTGCCTTCAAGAATGTGTATATGGCATGTTCCACACCATGCCCTGCCTTTGCAATCTCCCCATTCCTGCAAGTACTTGTCAAAAAGAAGCTCCATGAGGCTATGGTATTCATTAGGCCTGCAAGTGGCAGAATTGGTATCCCCATATTCATCTATATAAGTAAAAGTATAGGGTTCCGGTTTCATATATTAAATATGGATCCCTATAATGGTCAGTACGCTGAAAAGTACGCTTAAAACCAATAGGTTAAAGGTGATTTTAGGGCTTAATCTGGCCAAAACGGCACCGTTATAGGCCATGCATAGAATTGTTACCAGAAAAAGCAAGGTAAATTTCAATGCTGCCGGCATGTGGTTCATAAGGATTACCATGGCGGCAATGGATCCAATACAGCTTTGGCCGATGATGGCAATGGTGGAATACCCTGTTTGCTCCTTTTTAAATTCGTTCAATAGTTGATTATAAAGTTTCATGATCATTATATTTTAGTGTTATTCCCAAAACCTATCGGTGGTACTTTCCAAAAAATGGGTTTCCTTATGATGTTCTAAAAGCATTTGCAATTGTTGTTCCGTGGCCATCTTCTGAATTTCATTGAACAGTACCCGTTCCTCAAATCGTATGTGCTGTTCCAATTCTTCCTCTATATGGTTTAGTGCTTTTTTTAATTCGGAAGTGTTCCTGAACAGGCGATCTAGTCTTCGATGCTGTGCAACGGCCTTTTTTACCAAAATGTTGTCATTTCCAAGAATGGGAAAAAGGTGTTTTTCTTCCTCCTCAAAATGTGGGGTCAAATAGGTTTTGTAAAACCAATCGGCGTAGGTTTTTATCCGATCTGTAGATACCCCTTTGGAAAGACCGGTCCTAATTTTCCATGATAGCAATAAACCTTGATGGTGTTCCCTGCTCAAAGGTTGTATAGCCTTATGTCTTTTTATAGGCTTAACGTTCATATCAGCTTGTTTTATTTTGGTAAAGACCATTTTAAAGTTCATTCTGCCCATGTTTTTTAGAATGGGCAGGAGCTTTGGTAATCCAATAAGGTGCGGCGGGGGAGGTTATTTAAAGTACTATACCGCACCTTATTGGATACAATAACGGGTTGCCCAGGAATTGGGTTGGTGGTTGTTTGGTAATCTTTAGGCACTTAATTCTTTTTCCAGCGCAATGGCTTTTGGGAAGAGAATGTTGTTCTCCAAATGTATATGCCTATGTAGATCCTCTTCAAACTCCTGAAGCAGGGAGAACGTTACCTTGTAGGTGTTACAGGCATCGGCAGGTGGATTGTAGTTATTGCTCAACCTCTATGAGCCTAAATCGGTCCCCCTTCGTTATCATGTTCCGCATCATCATTTGTATGGGATTTGAATGGTGCCAAAATGTTGTTTTTCAGGTGCTTTGCCGTATTGTTTGTTCTGTATCATTTTATGTACGGCGGGGAAGACGATAAGTTCCTCCTTTTCATGTGCATGGCCAGTTCCCCGGCGCTTTTATTGAAATGCTCGGTGATGGCATAAAGCTCTGGGTGCCGATCTCCATGAACCCGGCATAGTTTGGCCAGATATTGATTTAAGATCGGTATTTGTGCTTCAACATATCTATGATGCTTTTTTTCAATATAATCTGCCAATAGGTCCAAGGGCCATGTTTTAAAGTCGATATTGCTGTCATTGGTTTGATATAGCACCGTTTCAATCTCCTGTAAAAGGAGATTGGTGTCCAGTTTATTTTTTTCGGCTACCTCCACAATACTGCGGTTGCCCTTACAACAGAAATCTATCTTATGATTTTTGGAATACCTGTGCAGTACGGTAGTTTTCTGCCACTATTTCACCAATATTTTTGGTCATTAAATTTTCCATAGTTATTAATTTTTAAAATTTATAATTGAATCGGTTGCCATAATGGCAACTGCTTTAAAGTCTTTTAATACGTTAAGGCTATGTTTCAATCCTGCAGGAACCAGTAGGGTAGACCCTTTTTCCAATACGTATTCCGCATCCTTGGTCTTAAGTATTGCCTTGCCTTCTTGGACAACAATGACGGCCTCACTTGAACTGCTGTGTTCTGGCATACCCATGTCCGTTAAGGCGTTAATTTGTAGTATTTTAAGGTTTTTACCTACTTGTAGATGCGTCAATTGTGGTCTGTTCAATACTTCCATAATGTTCATTTTTATGAGTTGTTCCCCAATTTTGTTTTTCGGTTTCCGTCCATACGCTTGGGAAGAATTTACGTTGCTGATATTTTGGATGGAGGTATTTTTTCCAATCCGAACCACCGGTAGCCTGTTTATTCTCCCCTTTTTGTCCAAATAGTGTTCGGCAGTGCCCAGGTGTACCATGGGCCAATCAATGTTGTATAATTTGTCGAAGGTGCGAAGTCTGTTTCTGAGGGCATCCGGAATATAGGGCAGTTGCTTCAACTTGTCTTCCAAGGTGTGGCCCATTACTGTTTTGGCCGTTTCCGTCAACGCTTTGAGGTATTTTTTTTCAAATAATTGAAGGGTCAAGGTCTTTGTGCCCGTTTTGGGGTCCGTTCCGGCATCCTTCCAATAAATATGTTCAAAACATTCATTTAGGTCCAGATGATTGGAACCTTCTTTTTTAAACCTATGTCCAATTAAGTTTGCCAGCGAGGTACAATGCAGTTCTATGAACCGGAATTGGGCAGATTGAAAGCCGCTGGCAGGGGTCAGGGTTTTTCTAAAGGTGTTGTAATCCTCATAATCCATTCCTACCTTCATGATATCAAAGGAACTGATAAGCATAGAGGTGTAATGTATAAGTCGGTCTACTTTATTTATGAGATATCCAGTGGTAGGTGCTTTCTCATCAACTATCTGCCGTAATTCGTGCAGCATCATTTTAAGGTACAATTCGGTGACTTGGTGGTACATTATAAAAATGGATTCATCCTTAAAATTGGTCCGCGGTCTTTGAAGGGAAAGTAGGGTCTCTACCTCTATATAATCCCAGTAGGTGATGGGCTTGGCATGAAGTAACCCCTCCAGATAGGTGTCCGGATTTTCCCCCAGGGATCGGTATTTTTCCACTAATTTATCGGTAATGTTCAGCATGGAAAGGGTGTTATTGATCTAATATTGTATGGATAACATGGTTCGTTCATTGTGATCTCTAATTAAAGATTTTAATACCTTTTTATCCTTTATTGTTTTAAATTTTTATCTTTTTAGGTGGGTAATGCCAATATCCAGTCCTGTGGCCAATTCATATAGGCTGGTGTTTTGAAGCATAAGCTTCAGATTTTCCCTGATTCCCACAAATTTATCGTGAACGGGACAGGGTTGACCGGCATCACATTGTTCCAGGCCCAAACCACAGCCAACGAATATTTTGTCACCGTCTATGGCCAGTACTATATCGTGCAATTTAATAGTGTCTATTTTGGTTTCCTCGATCTGAAATCCACCTGTTGGCCCCTTATGGGAATCTATAATCCCGCTCCTTGCCAGGGATTGTAATATTTTTGCGGTAAATGCCACAGGGGAATTTACCTCTTCCGCTATCTCCTTAAGGCTTACGCGTTCTCGCCGCATAGATTTTACAGCAATGTATATAGTGGCTTTAATTCCGTACTCGCAGGCCTTTGAAAACATATTGATTCTTTATTGGGATCGCTACAAATGTAATACATATTTTTATTTCGGACAAATTTATCCTAAATAAAATGATCCTAAGTGATAAAACTATTTTTTACAGTTTGGCTATAGCCATAACAATTTAAAGTTTCTGACAAATGTCATCTTTTTATAATCCAATTCTATATTATATTTGTCCGGTATTAGAAATTGTTTTGTGAAATGGGCATTAACAAATTTAATTTTTTGCATACCCACCAAAATTGAAGATTCACGAACACCTAAAAGTAAGAAGCAGGCCTTTGTGAGTAAATGATTAAATTTTTTATAAGAAAGCACATCGGTTGATCTTTGCAGAAAATTTTTATTGTACTCATTCTTAGATTGACAATAATTTTTAAACGGATGAAACAACTAATCGTATTTGTTGCCGTAATTATGCTGATAAAGCCACTTTGGCCCATAGCGGAATACGCAATAAATTTTGATTATATTGTTGAGAATCTTTGTGAAAACAGGGATACCCCCTCCTTACATTGCGATGGTAAATGTTATTTGGCCAAACAATTGGCCAAAGAATCGGAGGGAAGCGACAAAAACCCGTTTGAGGGCAAACGTCTCAATATGGAAATTCAGTACTTTTCTTCCTTCTGCCCTTTGTTGGTTCTTGGAGCGGCCAATGGATACGATAGTTGCGCTAAAAATAATTTTAAGGGAATCCGAACTTTGATTTCCGCTCTATATACCACAGATATTGCTCAGCCTCCCGAGCTCGGATAATTCGATCATCGCCATAAAAAGGATATAGGGTTTATTTCATCCCTATCCAAGCTTATGGTGCCATAAATGAATTGTATTATCTAAATAAAGCAAATGAACATAATTAAGTGTATCCATAAGGTATGCGCAATACTTATGGGAACAAGCAGACCTATGTGCGGTTGGGTGCTGTTGTTGGGGATATTTATTTACCCCATCGGCAGTGGTGCACAGGAATTGGTATTGCAAAGGGATTCGATCATAACGATCAATCTGGACGAAGTTATCCTTATATCGGCCAGAAAGGCTTTGGATTATCACAGTCAGCCCAAACCCCTTTCCACTTTGGACGAGTATCTGGAATCTTCCAAAAAAGTGGATATGGTGAAACGTGGGGCTTATGCCTGGGAACCTACTTTGAACAATATGTTTTCGGAACGTCTTTCCGTAACTATTGATGGGATGCGAATTTTTGGGGCTTGTACGGACAAGATGGACCCTGTAACCTCCTATGTGGATGTATCCAATTTATCCAAAGCCAATATAGTTTCGGGCCAGCAGGGTGCCGAACATGGGAGTACCATTGGTGGGGCCATTGATTTGGAGCTGGACCGGGGTAATTTTAAGGAAATAGGATTAAATGGTGGAGTGGAGACCGGTTTTGAGAGCAACAATCAAATGAGTGTTGTTGGGGCCGAACTTAATTATTCGGATTCCCATTTCTATGTGGACACGGATATCATTTATCGCAGGGCAGGGAATTATTTTGCCGGGGGCGATGAAGAAGTGGAGTTCTCCCAATTTGAAAAATATAATTTTTCAGCCAATGGGGGATTTAAAATAGCAGAAGATCAATCACTTACGGCCAGTCTCATTTACGACGAGGCCCGGGATGTAGGCTATCCTGCATTGACTATGGATGTTTCTTTGGCAAGGGCCATCATAGCATCGGTGGGTTTTGAACAGGACGCCTTATGGGGCAGTTTAAGTAATTGGAAAAGCAAGTTATATTTTAATAAGGTAACCCATGTTATGGACGATACCAAACGTCCGGAGGTTCCTATCCATATGGATATGCCCGGCTGGAGCGATACCTATGGTTTTTATTCCCAGACAGAGCTAGAGGCTAAAAAGCATCGATTTTTGTTCAAGGTAGATGGGTATTACAACAAATCCTTGGCTGAAATGACCATGTATCCCAATGACCCGAACGAGTTGCCCATGTTCATGCTTACCTGGCCCGATGTACGCACTGCCAATGGAGGGGTCTATGTAGAGGATGAGCTGGACCTAAACGGCAATTCTTTAAAAATAGCCACTAGGATGACCGTTCAGAACCAGAATGTAGCGGATGGGTTTGGGCTGAATAGCCTTGGGATTTTTTATCCGGGGATGGAGCGATCCAAAACACGGTTCCTGAAAAGTATTTCTGGACAATGGCATAAAATGTGGATGCCGTGGCATTTTAATGCGGGATTTTCCTATGGTGATAGGGCGCCTTCCGTGACAGAGGGCTATGGATTTTATTTGTTCAACAGTTTTGATAACCATGACTATATTGGCGACCCCGGACTGGCCAACGAAAAATCCATGGAAGCCAATACCAAAATTTCTTGGGAGGGATCCAAGCTTAAAATCGGCGCTGAAGCCAATTTTTTTCGCATTGCCGATTATATTATTGGGGAGATCCACCCTTCCCTTAGTGCAATGACCATAGGGGCAGAAGGGGTAAAGATCTATAAGAACCTGGAGTACGCCAATTTATTCAATACATCTTTGGATATGGAATACGCCGTTCTGCCGGAATTTAAATGGTCCGGATTGATCTCTTATCATCTTGGTACGGATAACAATGGCAGAAACCTGCCCTTTATAAGCCCATTTTCTTACCGATCAGGCCTTCAATACGATAATAGGTCGTTTTCAGCAGCATTAAGGGTAACCGGAGCAAGTAAGCAAGTGAACTATAATCCGGAATTTGGGGAAGATCAAACACAGGCCTATACAGTATGTTCCCTGACCTTTGGCAAGACTTTTAAATTTAACAACGATTCCATGTACGCGAAATTTGGGGTAGAGAATATTTTTGACGAAAACTACTCTACCTATACCGATTGGAAAAATATCCCTAGGATGGGACGAAACTTCTTTTTAACACTTTCTTATTCAATTAATTAATAAAACAAGCATAATGAAAACAATAAAACTAGTTCTATTTATAGTTATAGCCGCTTTGGGATTATCATCCTGTTCATCCGATGGGGACGATACACCGAAAATTGAAGAAAACCCTATGGAGGGATTTAATTTGTTGACCAATATTGAGGCCAATGGGCATAGTTTGGAACTGTATTCCGAGCTGAAAACAGGTTTTACTACCGGGTACAACGAAATTTTTATCCGTATAAAAAACAATGCCGATGATAGTTATTTTACCCATCCGGAAATTACATGGATGCCCATGATGCATATGATGGGTATGAACCATTCCTGTCCAAAATCAGAATTGAATATTTCGGAGGATTATAACTCGGTAGCCACAGGATACGTCGTGTTCCAAATGCCTGGGAATACCGATGAATATTGGGATATAACATTTGCCTATAAAGTAGGTGGACAGGAATTTTCGGTAACCGAAACCATAGATGTTACAGCGCCGAACGACGGTAAACAAACTGTTTCTGCATTTATGGGAAGTGATGATGTTAGGTACGTTCTGGCTATGGTAGAACCTGTCAATCCCAAGGTTGCCGTTAACGATATACGGGCCTTACTGTTTAAAATGGAAAGTATGATGGATTTTCCCCTTGTGGAAAATTATTCCGTAACGCTCGATCCGCGTATGCCCGGTATGGGCAACCACAGCTCCCCCAACAACGAAGATTTAACCTATGATGCCGCCACTAAATCATATATAGGCACATTGTCCCTGACCATGACGGGGTACTGGAAACTTAATCTAAAATTGTTGAACACTACCGGAGAAGTTTTAAAAGGAGAGGACATTACCGATGAAAACGAAGCTAGTAGCCTATACTTTGAATTGGAGTTTTAGAAAGCATTTATGGTAGGTTACAAAAGGGGCTGCCCATTGGGCAGCCCCTTTTGTATTATAACCTGTTGTGCAGGTGTTTAAAAATGGTAGCGCACAAATGCTTCCATGGCAGCGTAATGTGCCAACCCCAATTCATCATATTTGGTGGCCGTTTCCTTGTTCCTGTCCTCTGCACGTTGCCAGAATTCCCGTGAATCCGATCCTTGGAAAACCACTCCGTCTTTTTGGGATTGGTGTTTAAAAATTCCGTAGCGCTTGGCCAAAACCTGACTTGGACTCATAGGTACGGCCATTTCAATATCCTCTATATCCCATTCTTGCCACGCTCCACGGTACAGCCATAACCAACAATCCTTCATATAGGATTTGGTCTTTAGTCGTTTTAGAGCTTCAAAAATAATGTCCAGGCACACTTTATGGGTGCCATGTGGATCGGCCAAATCGCCGGCCGCGTAAATTTGGTGCGGTTTAATCTTTTCGATCAAATCCATGGTGATTTTTATATCTTCTTCCCCCGGAGGATTCTTCTCAATAGTACCGGTCTCATAGAAGGGCAGGTCGTTAAAGTGTATCTGCTCGTCGGTAAGTCCAACGTAATAACTCGTGGCCCTGGCCTCACTTCTACGGATAAGGCCCTTTATATTCCTTACTTCCTCAATGTCTATTTCGCTGGTCTTTTTGTTTTTAATGAATTCGGTTGCTTTTTTGTATATTTCAATGGATTTTTTGTTGTCCAGACCAAAGGAACGGTTGTAATCGATCACAAAATCGGAGAAGCGCAGGGCTTCGTCATCGGCTACTGCTATATTTCCTGAAGTTTGATAGGCTACATGTACCTCATGACCCTGGTTTTGAAGGCGCATAAATGTCCCGCCCATACTAATGATATCATCATCAGGGTGAGGGCTAAAGATAAGTACCCGTTTTTTGGCCGGATTTGCCCTTTCCGGTCTATTGCTGTCATCGGCATTGGGCTTTCCTCCGGGCCAACCGGTAATGGTATGTTGTAGTTTATTAAAAATTCTTATGTTGATATCATAGGCATCCCCAACTTCGGTCAACAAATCGCTCATACCGTTTTCAATATAATCGGCTTCCGTTAACATCAATACCGGTTTCTCCAATCTTAACGCAAGTCCAACAACGGCTTTCTTGATCATTTTCTCGTCCCACTCTACCTTCTCAACGATCCAAGGGGTACTTACCCTGGTAAGTTTTGAAGAAGACCCTTTGTCAAGGATGAATATACTATTGGGGTGATCCTGTAAGTATGATGCAGGCACCTGTTCTGTTATAGGGCCCTCTACAGAAGCTTTGATGATAGACGATTTTCCTTCCCCCCAAGCCATTAGGATGACTTGCTTGGCCTGCATTATTTGCTTTACACCAAGTGTAATGGCCGTTTTTGGGGTGTTGTACAAGCCTTGGAAATCCTTACTGGCCGCCACTCTTGTAATATGATCCAGCGTAACAAGTCTGGTTTTTGAATTGGGCAGGGATCCGGATTCGTTAAAACCTATATGACCGTTGCCGCCAATTCCCAAGATTTGCAGATCGATGCCGCCCAACGCATCTATTTTGGCCTCGTACTCCTTACAGTAATCGGCAATATCCCTTTTTGATAAGGTTCCGTCCGGAATATGAAAATTTTCAGGGGCTATATCTACATGATTAAAGAGCAATTCTTTCATAAATCGCACATAACTTTGTATGGCATCCGGTTCCATAGGATAATACTCGTCCAAATTGAAGGCGATCACATTTTTAAAACTAAGGCCTTCCTCCCTGTGCAGGCGCACCAGTTCCGCATACAGCCTTTTGGGCGTGGAACCAGTGGCAAGTCCAAGAATGCACATCTCCTTGGCCTTTTGTTTTTTCTTAATTAACAGCCCTATTTCAGCTGCTGCAGCTTTGGACGCAACTTCTGAAGATTCGAAGATGACCGTATTGATTTTTTCAAACCGTTTTTCAAAACTGGTAACCTTGTCGATTTTACTTTTAATCATGGAGCGCTAGATTTTTGGTTCATTTTTGATTGAATCGATAAAAGTAGTACAAAGTATTTAAATGCCTAAAAAAGATAAGGAATTTTAATGAAGTTTAAGAATAAAATATATTTTGTGATACTTTTTTAATCTTTTGCAAAATGGTCTGTGCAATACTTTTAAAATTAATATCTTGGCAAATTATTTGCCCACTGAGTAGGATTGGGATAACCCGATGCGGGTCTGCCTTTATCGGTAGACAGGCCTGCTCTTGGCTTGTTCAACAGAAGGGGAGGGGCTTAAAATAATATTGTCGCCATCGGAGTAATGTTTTATGTATAAAAAATAATAGTAATGAGTTTAACTTTGGAAAATACGTGGAGATGGTACGGGCCAAAAGACCCTGTTTCCTTATTGGATATTAAACAGTCCGGTGCAACCGGGGTGGTTACGGCCTTACACCATATTCCCAATGGGGAAATTTGGCCTGTGGACGAAATTAAAAAGAGAAAGGCGGAGATAGAGGCGGTTGGCCTTAGCTGGTCTGTAGTGGAAAGTGTTCCCATACATGAAAATATTAAGACGCAACAGGGTAATTTTCAGAAGTATGTAGAAAATTATAAGACCACTATTAACCATTTGGGTTCCTGTGGGATCGATACCATTTGTTATAATTTTATGCCCGTATTGGATTGGACGCGGACCAATCTTGATTTTGAGCTGGAGGATGGATCTACGGCTTTGCGGTTTGAAAAGGCCGCTTTTGCAGCCTTTGAACTTTTTTTATTGAAGCGTCCGGAGGCCGAAAAATCATACTCCAAGGAAGAACGGGAAGCGGCCAAGGCGTATTATGATAAAACCTCTGATGTGGATCGGAAGAAATTGGTAAAGAATATAATAGCCGGTCTTCCCGGTGCGGAAGAAGGCTATAGTTTAAAGGAGTTCAATCAGATTTTGGCAACTTATGACCAAATTGGTGCCAAGGAACTAAAGCAACATCTGTTCTCTTTTTTGCGAAGTATAATTCCCGTGGCCGAAAAAGCAGGGGTGCGCATGTGCATACATCCCGATGATCCTCCATACCCAATTTTGGGATTGCCAAGGGTGGTAAGTACGGAGCAGGATATTCTTGATCTTTATAATGCGGTGGATAGTCCCAACAATGGTCTTACTTTTTGTGCCGGGTCTTTTGGTGTTAGGGCGGACAATGATTTGGTGGGGATGGTAAAACGCTTGGGCCACCGGATACATTTCATGCATTTAAGAAGTACCCAGCGCGATGATAAAGGTAATTTTCATGAGGCCGATCATTTGGCCGGAGATGTGGATATGTTCGGGGTACTAAAGGCCTTGGTGGAAGAGCAGCTAAAGAGAAGTGCTGCAGGAAGAAAAGATCTGAGGATGCCCATGCGGCCGGATCACGGCCATAAAATGTTGGACGATCTTAGGAAAAAGACAAACCCGGGATATTCCGCTATAGGAAGGCTTAGGGGGCTGGCAGAGTTGAGGGGACTGGAATTGGGAATTAGAAAATCCCTATGAGTTCATTAAAAAAACCTCCTATTTTGTGAAAATTGGAGGTTTTTTTTAATTCAAAAATAGGTAGGATAAGTGGAGGAACTTGTTCTAGCTCCGAATTCTTTTGATAAGGGCCAAGGTTTCCCTTACGGATTTCTCCAGACCATTATAATCCCTGTTCTCCAATATCGTTTTGCTAATTAGGTTGGAACCCATGCCTACACAGGTAACTCCGGCATTGAACCATCCCTTTAAATTGGATTCTTCCAAGGTTACGCCGCCGGTCGGCATAACACTGGTCCACGGCTGCGGTCCTTTGATGGCCTTTACAAAGTCGGGCCCAAAATTGGCACCAGGGAATAATTTTATGATTTCACAACCCATTTCTTCCGCCTTGTTTATTTCCGTAAGGGAGCCGCATCCCGGACTCCATAATACTTTTCTTCTATTGCAGACTAGGGCAATATCTTTGCGCAAGGAAGGGGTTACAATGAAATTGGCGCCCATTTGCATATAGAGCGATGCTGCTGCGGCATCGGTTATAGATCCCACACCTACGGCCATTTCCGGTAATTCCTTAATGACAAATTTGTTGAGTTGGGCAAAGACATCATGGGCAAAATCCCCACGTGCCGTGAATTCAATTAATCGCGCACCACCATCATAGCAGGCTTTTAATATTTTCTTTCCTAAATCCACATCCGGATGATAGAACAAGGGTACAAGTCCCGTTTCTTTCATTAATGCGGCTACTTCAATTCTTGAAAATTGTGACATATAGTGTATTTGTTTTACCTGCTTACTTTTCCTGAAGAATCTCCCCCTGCCAACTGCTCAATTTCCTCAAGGGTCGCCAAGTTGAAATCGCCGGTAATCGTATGTTTGATGCAGCAGGCGGCCGCAGCAAAATCGATAGTTTGTTGATGGTCTGTTTCATCTTGTAAGAGCCCGTAGATCAATCCTCCCATAAAGGCATCTCCACTGCCCACCCGGTCTACAACCGGGGTTACTTCCCTGATTTTTGCATAGTGTATTTTTTTTCCGTCATACAAAATACCGCCTATTTTTTGATGTGATGCATTTACGGAATACCGCAGGGTCGTGGCCACATAATTTAAATTGGGAGAGTCCTTATAAAGCAGGTCGTAAAGTTCCGGTAAGGAATCCATATCCTGATAATCGGGTTCTCGTTTATCTTGCCCGGTCATAAAAAAGGCCGTATCCAGATCCCCTAAAATAACATTGCTGTATTTCAATAGTTCGGGCATGATATCCTTTGGCTCTTTTCCGTATTTCCATAATTTGGAACGATAATTTAAATCGGATGAAATGGTAATGTCCATTTCATGGGCGGCCTTTACCGCTTCAAGGCAAACAGCCGCCGCTTTACTGGAAATGGCCGGGGTAACCCCGCTCCAATGAAACCAGTCGGCATCCTTAAATACCGTTTTCCAATCAATGGTGTTCGGCTCTATTTCTGCAATGGCACTGTTGGCCCTATCATAGACTACCTTGCTTCCCCTGGTGCCGGCACCTGTTTCCAAAAAATAAATGCCCAGACGGTTTCCCCCAAATTGAATATTGGTGGTGGCCACGTTGTGTTTTCTTATTTCCTGTAGGGCACATTCGCCAATGTCGTTCTTCGGCAAACGGGTAACGAATTCTGCATCAAACCCATAATTGGCCAGAGATACTGCCACGTTAAACTCTCCACCTCCATAGGTGGCGTTAAAATTGGTAGCCTGTGAAAACCGAAGGTGTCTTTCGGTAGACAATCTTAGGAGGATCTCCCCGAAAGTGATCACTTTCTTCATACTTAACTTAATTGTTTGCTCGGTAAAAGTACCAAAGTAAAACTAAAACCCGAAATCAAAACACTTTTGGGTATTTATAACTATTATTTTAATTTTTGTTTAAGGCGTAATTTTGAAATTTTAAATAAGGGTATGAAATGGGGTAAGTTACATAAAAATGCATCAATTTGTAATTTTTTATCCAATTTGGAATACGGATCAATAGCGAAAGATATTTTGGTGGCAAAGGCTTTTTTTAATGAAGATAGGACATCCCAATCGAACAATGTAATTGATCAAATGAGAACTTTAGTAATACTATTTTACCGCCTATTTTTTTGAAGGCTGCGCCTCCCAGTCTTTTTTCAAGTTTATTGATCCCTGTCAAATTTTTGTCAATTATTCTTGATTTTGTGTCGAATTACATGTAATTTAAGGTTGTTCGAATAAAAAATTTTAATTTAATATCTTTTTAAACATATATTGAGCTTCAAAATAAATTCTTTAAAGTATGCAGATAAAAGAAACATCAACTATTTATGATGTGATCATAGTTGGCTCGGGTGCCGGTGGTGGGATGGCCACAAAAGTGTTGTCCGAAGCAGGGCTTAAAGTGGCCGTAGTAGAAGCCGGGCCATTTTTTGACCCTAAAAATCCGGAACAAATTACTCAATTGAAATGGCCCTATGAATCTCCTCGGAGAGGTGCTAGTACAACCAGGGCTTTTGGGGAATTTGATGCTGCATATGGCGGTTGGGAAATTGAAGGGGAACCTTATACCCAAAAAAATGGATCAAAATTTTCATGGTTCAGGTCCCGTATGCTAGGAGGTAGGACAAATCATTGGGGGCGTATATCCCTGCGTTTCAGTCAACGCGATTTTAAGCACAAGGATATTGATGGTCTTGGGGAAAATTGGCCTATTGGCTACGAAGATGTAAAGCCATATTATGATAAGGTAGATAAATTAATTGGTGTTTTTGGGTCAAAGGAAGGCTTGGAAAATGAGCCGGACGGATTTTTCCTTCCTGCACCAAAACCCAGGTTGCATGAACTGTATTATATAGACGGTGCCAAGAAATCGAATATTCCCGTGATTCCTTCAAGGCTGTCCATGGTCACCAAAAAAATAAACAACGATCGCGGGGTGTGTTTTTATTGCGGACAATGCGGTAGGTCCTGTCAGATATATGCCGATTTTTCAGCGGGTAGCTGTTTGATCTTCCCAGCCCAAAAGAACGGGGGGCAGATAGATCTTTTTGTCAACGCCATGGTACGGGAGGTCACTACCAATGAGGAAGGTAAGGCCACGGGGGTACTTTATATCAATAAAGAGGATCGAAAGGAATATGGGCTTAAGGGAAAAATTGTTGTTCTGGCGGCATCTGCCTGTAGTACCGCAAGAATTCTGTTAAATTCCAAAAGTAAGCAGCATCCGGCCGGACTGGGCAACAGTAGTGGTGTGGTAGGGAAGTACCTGCACGACTCCACAGGTGGTGGAATGACAGGGTTTATTCCCGATCTGATGAACAGAAAGACCTACAACGAAGATGGTGTAGGGGGGATGCATGTCTATACGCCTTGGTGGTTGGACAATAAAAATCTCGATTTTGCCAGAGGATATCATATTGAAGTATGGGGAGGAATGGGAATGCCGAGCTATGGGTTCGGATTTAACCCTAACGCCCTGAACGAGTTCTTTGGTGAAAAAGTTGGAGGATATGGCAATGTACTGAGGGAGGATGTAAAGAAATATTACGGAGCAATGATCGGTTTTGCCGGTCGTGGCGAATCTATTGCCCTGGAAAGCAACTATTGTGAAATTGATCCGGGAAAGGTGGACGAATTTGGTATTCCGATATTGCGCTTCAACTACCAATGGACAGATCACGAACGTTTGCAGGCCAAACATATGCAAGATACCTTTGAGGAAATAATACATAATATGGGCGGACAGGTCTTGGGTAGAAAGGCAGGAAAGGATAGGGACTATGGCCTGCTCAATCCTGGGGAGATAATCCATGAGGTGGGTACCACAAGGATGGGGGACAATCCCAGAACATCGGTAGTTAACAAGTGGGAACAAATGCACGATGTGGACAATGTTTTTATTGTGGATGCGGGGCCCTTTGTTTCCCAAGCGGATAAGAACCCTACTTGGACCATCTTGGCCTTGGCCTGGAGAACATCGGATTATATAGTTGAGCAATTGAAAAAACAAAATATCTAGTATTATGGATAGAAGAAAAAGTATAAAATCCATTATTCTTGGTGGTGTAGCAGGTGGATTGGCAATAAATGGATGTAAGCCCGGAACAGAAGGGGAGGCCGGGGCCGCAGAGGCCCTGGTACAGGAAGAAAAACATTTCGGGAGGACCCCGGAGGAAAAGGAGTTGCTAAAAAAACTCTATGCCGAACAGTTTTTTGATGAACATCAAATGGCCACTTTAGGCGTCTTATGCGCTTTAATTTTACCTGCCAATGGTACCTATGGTAGTGCTACCGATGCCGGGGTACCCGCTTTTATCGAATTTATGGCCAAGGATATCCCTGCTTACCAAACGCCACTGCAGGGAGGTCTCATGTGGTTGGATCATAAGAGCAATAAGGATTACGGAGCGGAGTTTAAAAGCGCTACCGAGGCACAGCAAAAGGAGATTTTGGATGCCATTGCCTTTCCGGACAAGGAGAACCCAACTTACGAGCAACAATTCTTTTCCCTGATCCGCAATTTAACCGTAACGGGGTATTATACTTCCAAGGAAGGTATTGAAGATTTAGGCTATAAAGGTAATTCCCCCAACGTTTGGGACGGTGTTCCGGAAGATGTTTTGGCAAAGCATGGCAAGTCCTATGACCCCAAATGGTTGGCAAAATGTGTGGATCAAAGCAAGCGTAACGACATGGCGGAATGGGATGAGGAAGGAAATTTGTTGACCTAAATTTGTTAAGTTGCAATAATTAAAAGTAACTATGGATATGAATAGGATGAAGAAATTACAGCTATTATGGTTATTTTTAATTGCCTTGATTTTTTTAGGAACTACAAAGGTAACCGCCCAAGAGGTAGGACTGCAATTGTATAGTCTTAGAAACCAGTTTAAGGAGGATATCCCCGGTACCTTAAAATTGATACGGGACTGGGGCATTACCGTTTTGGAGGGGGGCGATACCTATGGAATGCCGGAGGAGCAGTTCAAGGGCCTGCTTGCCAAAAATAAATTGAACGTTGTTAGTATTGGGGCGGGCTTCGAAGATTTGGCCAATTCGCCTCAGGAGGTTGTAAACAAGGCCAAAAGTTACGGTGCTTCCTATGTGATGTGTGCCTGGATCCCGCACGATGGCAACAATTTTGATATTGTGGATACCCAAAAAGCGGTTACTGTGTTTAACAAGGCAGGTAAGTTATTGAGGGAACATGGGATACAATTGGCCTATCATGCCCATGGATATGAGTTTAGGCCCTATAAGGACGGCACCCTATTTGATTATATGGCACAGAATGCCAAGTATTTCGATTTTGAAATGGATGTCTATTGGGTGCACCATGGAGGAGAAGATCCCTTGAAATTGCTTAGAAAGTATCCTTCCAAATTTATCTTAATGCATTTAAAGGATATGGAGAAAGGCACTAAAAAGGATAATACCGGCCATGCAGACGTGGAGACCAATGTAATCTTGGGAACCGGGGAAGTAGATATAGCCGGTGTTGTGGCCGAAGCCAAAAAGTTGGGTGTCAAATATATGTTCATAGAGGACGAGTGTTCCAGGGTTGTAAAACAAGTACCTGAAAGTTTAAAGTATTTGGAGGGTTTAAAATAATCCGGATACCATATTATGGATAATCTATAAAGGCCTCCGAAGGGAGGCTTTTTTTATTTTTTATAGTAGCAATATGTGTTAGACTTGCCCGTACAGTGCCAATACGTATATTTTTTATTCCATGGGATTGTAAACATAGGGTTTGGAGTCTTGCATAATTATTTATCGCTTTCAAAAGTGTGTCTCTACTGATGACATATTATCAATTATTGATGGTTTTATATCAAAATACATGAATTTTCAGGTTGTTTAAATAAAAAATTCTAATTTGATTGCTTTTTAATTCTATATTGAAGTTTTTAATTAATTTATTCCATTATGCAGATAAAAGAATCTTCAGAAATTTATGATGTAATAATTGTCGGTTCGGGCGCAGGCGGCGGTATGGCCACCAAGCAGTTGGCCGATGCCGGCCTTAATGTTGCCGTTGTAGAGGCAGGGCCATTTTTTGATCCGGCAGATCCGAAAACCATGAATCAGTTAAAATGGAATTACGAATCCCCTAGACGGGGAAGGGGTACAACTAGGGCATTTGGGGAATTTGATGCTGCATATGGCGGTTGGGAAATTGAAGGGGAACCTTATACCCATGAGCCCGGTACCGAATTTCATTGGTTTCGATCCCATATGCTTGGGGGGCGTACAAACCACTGGGGGAGGATTTCCCTGCGTTTTGGACCAAAGGATTTTAAGGGAAAGAGTAGGGATGGACATGGAGAGGACTGGCCTATAGGTTATGAGGATGTAAAGCCTTATTACGACAAAGTTGATAAATTGATCGGGGTATTTGGTACCAATGAAGGATTGGAAAACGATCCGGATGGTTTTTTCCTTCCTCCACCAAAACCGAGATTACATGAGATATTCTATATTAATGGGGCCAAAAAAGCGGGAATACCTACCATACCAGGCAGGCTTTCCATGCTTACCAAAAGAATTAATACGGAGCGTGGCGTGTGTTTTTACTGTGGGCAATGTTCGCGTTCTTGTTCCGTTTATGCCGATTTCTCATCAGGAAGTTGTCTTATATTCCCTGCACAAAAAAGCGGTGGGCAAATTAAATTGTTCGTCAACTGTGTAGTCCGGGAAGTAACTACCAATGAAGAAGGTAAGGCAACAGGAGTGTCCTACATTAGTAAGGACGACAGAAAAGAGTACAAATTAAAGGGGAAGGTCGTGGTTTTGGCGGCTTCCGCCTGTAGTTCCGCCCGTATTCTTTTGAATTCGAAAAGTAAACAACATCCTAACGGATTGGGAAATAGTAGTGATCTTGTGGGCAAATACTTGCACGACTCCACAGGGGCCAGCAGGTCCGCTTTCGTACCGGCATTGATGAACAGAAAAGTATCCTATAATGAGGATGGAGTGGGCAGTAACCATGTGTATTCTCCATGGTGGGGAGATAATTCGAAGTTGGATTTCCCAAGGGGGTATCATATTGAAGTAGGTGGGGGAATGAGGATGCCGGGCTATGGATTTAGTTTTAACCCCAATGAGTTCAACAAGTTCTTTGGACTCAAAGTTGGGGGTTACGGAGATGTCTTACGGGATGATGTAAAAAAGTACTACGGATCCGTATTAGGGGTTGCCGGAAGGGGCGAAGGTATTGCCCGTAAGGAAAATTATTGTGAAATAGACCCAACCACAGTGGATCAATATGGTATCCCGGTATTGAAGTTTAATTACACATGGTCCGATTATGAGAAAAATCAGGCCAAGCATATGCAGGATACCTTTGAGGAAATTTTCCATAATATAGGGGCGGAGCCTTTAGGGGAGAAGCCGGGCAAAGACCGGGATTATGGACTGGAAGCTCCTGGACGTATTATCCATGAGGTAGGGACCACCAGGATGGGCAATGACCCCAAAACATCGGTCACCAACAAATTCAATCAATTGCATGACGTGGACAATGTCTTTATTGTAGATGCCGGACCTTTTACTTCCCAAGCGGATAAGAACTGTACTTGGACTATTTTGGCATTATCTTGGCGGGCAAGTGATTATATTATTGAACAATTAAAACAGCAAAATATCTAGATCATGGATAGAAGAAAGAGTATACAGACAATAATTCTTGGAGCGGGGGCATCTGCACTGGCCTTTCATGGCTGTAAAACAGATGGGGCCGATTCAGGAAAGGAAGCCATGGCCGCAGCAGAAAATACCCATTATTTTGGCCGTACCCCTGAGGAGCTGGAGCTGATTGAAAAACTTAATGCGGAACAGCTTTTTACGGAACATGAAATGGAGACCATAGCCATATTGAGCACGGTAATACTTCCCCCTAGGGAACCTAACGGAGGGCCAATAGAGGCTGAGGTTCCCGAATTTATAGAATTTATGGGCAAGGATACCCCGGAGTTGCAACTGACACTTAAAGGAGGGTTAATGTGGCTGGACCATAAGAGCAATACAGATTTTGGGACCGAATTTAAATTGGCTGCCCTGGATCAGCAAAAGCAAATATTGGATACTATCTGTTATCATGATATAGAGAAGCCGTTGGACGTGCAGCCGCTTGAAATACAATTTTTCTATTTGATGCGCGGATTAACGGTTTGTGGCTATTATTCCTCCAAGGTAGGAGTTGCCGAACTGGGCTATAAAGGAAATACGCCAAATGTATGGGATGGTGTTCCGGAAGACGTGCTGGAACAGCATGGGGTATCCTATGACCCTGAGTGGGTAGCCAAATGTATCGACCAAAGTACCAGAAACGAAATCGCCACCTGGGACGAAAAGGGCAACCTTTTAACATAGGAACATAAAACCTGGTAATAGGATATGGATTCATTTGCATGTCTTATTAGAAGAATAAAAAAGCTCCAATTTCGGGGCTTTTTTGTTTATTTGTTGTGAAGAGGATTTGCTGCCTACAGAATATAGGGAATAACCATAGACATCCGAAATACATGATTAAACAGTGGACAGTTTTTAATATGATGGCCATTTTGGCAATGGTCCTTCTTTTTGGTTGTAAGGAGGTGATTGTAACCCAGAAAACAAAGCAGACCGTTGAAACCGTTGAAAAGGAACTAGGGATAGGGGATTCCTTAATAATACATAATGACAGGGAAGAAGAGGCAGGACCCAAATTAAAATCCCTGGACGGATTGGCCGATACTCTGTTTGTACGCCTGGCCGATTATAGTGATGATTTTGTGTACGACCTGCGTTATGCTACCGAAAATAATTTTTTAAAGGCCAAGGTCTACGATTGCGCTGAATGTTATATGCGGGTCAAAACCGTCAGAGCCCTATTATTGGCCAACAAAGAATTTATGGACAAAGGATTTAAAATACAATTTTTCGATTGTTACCGTCCCAACGATGTACAGTATAAAATGTGGGCCATAGTCCCCAACCCCCAATATGTGGCCAATCCTGTTAAGGGATCTATACACAATAAAGGAGGGGCGGTGGACATTACTTTGGTGGACATGAACGGAAAGGAGTTGGATATGGGCACCGATTTTGACTTTTTTGGAAAAAGGGCCTACCATGACAATATGCAGTTGCCCAAACCTATTTTGGACAATAGGTTGTTGTTAAAGGAAACCATGGAAAAATATGGCTTCTGGTCCATTAGAACGGAGTGGTGGCACTACAATTTGGGAACGGCGTCCAATGACAAAGTGGCCAATTTTAAATGGGATTGTGATTGAAGGTATTTTAATGCTTTCCAGATCTTTTGTGTAATTCTAGGAGTAGTCACTTCGACAGAGCGAAGCATGAGCGACGAGAAGTCGCACATACTGGTTTTGGGCGAGTTTGGTTTAAATTTTTAGTACAGGCTGAGCTACGAGTGCGATTTCTCCTCGCTGCCGCTCATTCGAAATGACTGCTCTAGTCACTTCAACAGAGCGAAGCATGAGCGATGGGAAATCTCACATGATAAGTTTTACCTTTGAACGTAGCTCATAATTTACGACATTGAACTACGATTTTTTCCCCATTGGGATTGGTGGTAAAAAACAAATATTCTTTCCCTCCATCTTTAATTTTATACTTTTTTCGTATTTCTGCCACGCTCAATGGAAAATTTCGAACGGTAATATTTGCTTTTTTTATATCCAATTGTTGTATTCCTTTTTTGTTGAAGGGAAGGGTCGTAATCACCTTAAACCTTCTGCCCGGAAATTCCAATAGTTGGTTATTTGTGTATAAATGTGAGTGATTATGTAACTTATATATATTAAACTGCTTTCCAATAATTTTAAAAGCGCCCGATTTTAGGATGGCCGAATTGGGTTCGTATAAATACCCCAGGGGATCCGAGTAGTTGGAGAAGGCCATTTTCTCATCATCAAGGGAGAAGTTGAACTTTTCCATTGATGATTCGTTTAGGTTTGCCGTTTTTACCAATATTTCATTTTCATGATTCCGTTCCAATAACCAAAGGATTTCCTTTACCTCATTTTTAACGGCAACAATATGGATTTCCTTAACGAAACGCAATTCCCTAAGGCCGGCCGACAAGTCTAGGAGAGGAGCGGTTTTTATCATTATTTTTTTCGTTTTCTCCAAAATACTATCCAGATCATCGGGGATATTGGGTATACAATCCGACAACAAAAAAACTTTTCCCTTGGCATCGTGCCTACGGGAAGGATCTATATATATCCAATCGAAATCAATGTTTGAAGTTTTTAGAAAATCCATACCGTCCATGGCATGGCAATGTATATTGTCCTTGCCCATAACTTTATAATTATGGGCAGCGATTTCAGAAAGATCCCTGTTTATTTCACAATGGTGTACCTGTCCCATTTTTGCACTGAAAAAATAACTGTCCACCCCAAGGCCACCGGTCATATCCAATAGGGCGGTACCCCCTACCAATCCTGCTTTGTATTGGGCAGTGCTTTCAGAGGAGGTCTGCTCTATGTTCAGTTTGTTGGGGTAGTAAATATTAGGGGTGCCGTACCAAGTGGGGAGCTTGTCCCTGCACCTGTTCTTGGCCTCTATTTGTTCTGCGATCTCCTTGTTGGTAACATCCTCAAAACTCAAAGGCCTTAACAATAGGGCAATAAGATCGGTCCTTGTGTTTTCAATTATAAAATCTTGTATTTCAGATGCTAGAATATTCTTGTTCAAGGGAGGATTATATATTTTTTGTTAGGGATTTTACAATTTTATTATCGTTAAAAAACTCTTTTAAAACCACTTTTATAGCCGTATAGCCCGGAACCGCTATGATCATTCCCGTAACCCCTAGCAGCAGGCCTCCTATAATGATGATCAGGAAAATTTCCAGGGGGTGCGATTTTACACTGCTGGAGAAAATGTAGGGTTGCGAGAAAAAGTTATCTACCAATTGGCCTATGATGAACCCTATCATTACATAGCCGGTTTTTGGTAAAATTACGCTGCTAAAATCCGCACCCACATTACTGGTCATAGTTAAGACCGCCATTAAGAATCCTCCTATAATGGGGCCTATGTAGGGAATTAGGTTGAGAAGGGCACAGAGAAAGGCGATCACTATGGCATTTTCGATTCCAAAAATGAATAGGACAACGGAATAAATCAGAAACAGGATCAGGATTTGAAAGACCAGACCTACAAAATACCTGGAAAGCAAATTTTTGATGGTTTCCATGGAATTTTGGAATCTCATTTCTTTATTACCGGGGATTAGGGCGAGAATGGATTGCTCAAAAAGTTTGCTGTCCTTTAGAAAGAAGAAGGCTATAAAGAGTACTGAAAATAATCCTACGCTAAAACTTCCCAATATGCCGATAATGGAGTTTAGGAAATTTGGAAGAATCCCAAAGTTAAGGTTTGATAACAAATGCGAATCCTTAATGCTTTGTTCCAAATCCTCGGATTTAACCCCTGTATATTCCAAAAGCTGACGGTACAAGTCCTCTAAATTGGTCTGTAGGGCATCTATGTTAAGTAGGGATAGATTATGCCCTTGTTGAATGAGCAAGGGCACAAAGAGGGCAATGACCCCGGCAATGATCCCAATAAGGAAAATCATCGTTATAATTACCGCCACGGTATTATTGAATTTTAACTTTTGACGAAAAAATTGAACAATGGGCCGTCCTATCAGGCTGGCTACGGCCGCAATGGCGATATAGATTAGAACCGCACTAATTTTATATAGGAAGGCCAAGAGGATTACAATGGCCACAATAACTCCCAGTGCCCTTAATATACCTTCTGCAATGGTCTTGGATGTCATAACTATTAGCTTTTAAAAACGTAGGAGATTATGTTGGCCCCCATTTGTAAGGCCTTTAAACGGACCTCTTGGGGGTCGTTGTGTACTTCGGGATCCTCCCATCCGTCCCCGAGGTCACTTTCAAACGTAAAAAGAAGGATCAGGCGGTTTTGTTCGAAGATACCAAACGCCTGAGGTCGTTTCCCATCATGTTCATGTATTTTGGGCAAGCCATTTGGAAACTGGAACTGTTCCCGAAAAATAGGGTGGTCTGCACCCAGTTCTATAAGCTCTTTGTCCGGAAATACTTTGGCGAGTTCTTTGCGCAGGTAGGGTTCCATCCCGTAATTGTCATCGATGTGCAAAAATCCTCCTGCCAATAAATAGGTCCTTAGGTTGGCTGCTTCCTCCTCCGAAAAAAATATGTTTCCATGACCGGTCATATGTATAAAGGGATACTGAAAAATATTGGTGCTGCCTACCTCTACTGTTTGCGGCTTGGGGTTTAGGGTAGTCCTAAGCTGTTGGTTGCAAAATTTTATAAGGTTTGGAAGCCCGGTAGGGTTGGCGTACCAATCGCCTCCGCCCCCGTATTTTAAAACGGCAATTTCCTGTCCCTGTACATTTCCGGTCAAATAAAAATGGAATATCAATAGTATAATAACTAGCTGCTTCATATACGTTGGGATAATAGCGGTATTCAAATGTAAGAATATTAACGGGTTAAATAATTAAAAGGGCTTTGTATAACATCCCGTGCTGCTACAAAAAGATAATTTTAAGAAAAAGTACGTCCTAACAAAATAGGCTCCGGTAGCGCATTACAGGTTGATTAGGGCAAAAGTGGTACAGGCCACAATGGCCGCAGTTTCTGTACGTAACCTTGTATTTCCCAAAGCCACCGCCCTAAAACCGTTGTCCAAGGCCAATTGTATCTCATCTGGGGAGAAATCCCCTTCCGGACCAATTAATATGGTAGCATCTTTTTGGGCTTCTGCACAATGGTAAAGTTCTGTTTTATTGTCTTCCGCGCAATGTGCAAGATACAGTTTCCCGTTCTTGGATTTGGCCATATATTCCTTAAAGGAGATGGCAGGGTTTAATTGAGGCAGATAGGATTGTAGGGATTGCTTCATGGCAGCCAGGAGCACCTTTTCCATTCTATCCATTTTAAGGACCCTTCTTTCGGAATGTTCACAAATTATGGGTGTAATCTGATGTACCCCTATTTCCGTAGCCTTCTCCAAAAACCATTCAAAACGGTCGTTAAGTTTTGTTGGTGCCACAACCATATGGAGTTGATACGGTTTTTGAGGTACTTGGGTTAGGGAAATTATTTTTGCACTGCATTTTTTGTGGTCGGGGATCAATATTACGGCTTCAAACCACAGTCCTTTTCCGTTGGTGACCTGCAAAATATCGCCCGAACTTTTCCGCAATACTTTGGAAATGTGCCGACTTTCATCGGGCGGAAAAATAAATTGGTCCGTGTTCTTATCCAATTCCGGATGGTAGAAAAGTTGCATGTGCTGGTTGTGAAGTTTATAGTTCGTTTAATTTTTGTTTAGTGTGTTCCGGTCCCAATTCAATGACCGTTCCCTTTAAGGCTCATAGTTCAAAGTTTAAATTTTTAGTTCATTGAACCTTAAACCTTAAACCTTAAACTTTGAACCCTGTTATTAGATTACATATCTCGCTTTCGCGGTAATGCGCTGATCCACAAAGTCCATTTCCCTGTATTTCAAATAACCTACAATACCTATCATAGCGGCATTGTCCGTACAATATTCAAATTTAGGGATATAGGTATTCCATCCCCATTTTTCCTCTGCTTTTTTAAGGGCCAGTCTAATGCCCGAGTTGGCAGAGACTCCGCCACCAATGGCTATTTGTGTTATTCCTGTTTGCTTTACGGCCTTTTTTATTTTATCCATTAGGATGTTGATGATGGTATATTGGATGGAAGCACAGATATCGTTCAGGTTTTCAGCAATAAAATTGGGGTTGTTTTTCGTTTCCCGTTGTATAAAATACAGAATACTTGTTTTTAGACCGCTAAAACTAAAGTCCAATCCATCTACCTTGGGCTTGGGAAAGGGAAAGGCCCTAGGGTTTCCCAATTGGGCATATTTGTCTACCAAGGGTCCGCCAGGATACGGAAGTCCCAATATTTTGGCACTTTTGTCATAGGCCTCCCCCACCGCATCATCCAAGGACTCCCCTAAAATTTCCATATCAAAAAAATCCTTGACCAGTACTATTTGCGTATGTCCTCCACTAATGGTCATTGCCAAAAAGGGGAAGGACGGCATTTTGTAATTTTCTTCCTCGATAAAGTGCGATAAAATATGGGCCTGCATATGGTTTACCTCAATTAAGGGAATGTCCAATCCCAAGGACAGGGATTTGGCAAAGGAGGTTCCTACCAATAAAGATCCCATAAGTCCCGGTCCACGTGTAAAAGCTATGGCGGATAACTGTTTTTTATCGATATTTGCTTTGGCTAATGCTTGGTGTACCACAGGGACAATATTTTGTTGGTGCGCCCGTGAGGCGAGTTCGGGAACAACCCCGCCATATTCCTCATGTATTTTTTGCGTGGCCACAATATTGCTTAGTGTCCTATTGCCGCACATTACGGCGGCAGAGGTGTCATCACATGAGGACTCAATGGCTAAAATATAAATAGTTTTATTATCCACTTTGTTTGGAATAAAATTTGAATGTACAAAGGTAAAACATAAAGCCCTATCAAAAAATTAAGAAAAATTCTGGTCAGAGTATTTTTGGTGCTCATTCTTATTTGCGTTTTGGGCAGTGTTGTACTTTCCTTGCCTTTTGTCCAGACCCGTTTTGCCAAGTATGCCACCACCAAAATCAATAAGGAATTTGGCACCAATATTAATATTGACCGTTTAAGGGTTTCCCTAATTTCCTGGGATACCTCCCTTAAAGGTGTTTATATTGAAGATTACAAGAAGGATACCCTGTTCTATATAGACCATTTAAGTACCTCTATCTTAAATGTACGCAATGTGGTGAACGGTAAACTGGAGTTTGGGGACATAGCCATTGAGCGACTCAATTTTAAGCTTAGCACCTACAAGGATGACAAGAACACCAATCTTGAGGTGTTTATTGATAAGTTGGACGATAAAAAACCACGTGAGCCGGGCACGCCGCCTTTTTATTTTTCTTCGTCGGACGTAGAAATAAGCGATAGCAAATTTAAGCTTATAGATGAAAATAGGGAGACAACAGAGGTGCTAAATTTTGGGGACCTTAATATTTCTGCTTCCGATTTTACCATTATTGGTCCGGATGTTTCTACCAATATCCAGAAGATGTCCTTTAGTAGTGCCAGGGGAGTGGAGGTAAATGAAATGGCCACCGAGTTCAAGTATACCAAGCAGCAGATGCGTTTTGATTCCCTAGAAATCAAGACCCCCCAATCCCATTTATTGGGCAAGGTAGTGTTTGATTACGAACGGGAAGATCTTAAAGATTTTTTGGACAAGGTAAAAATTGATGCCGAATTTATGGAATCTACCGTGGCCTTGAACGAAGTCAACCTGCTCTATAATCAATTTGGGAGTGATATAATTGTTTCGTTTTCCACTATTGTTGATGGTGTCCTGAACGATTTGAATACGAACGACCTGTTTTTGACAACCCACAATACGGGAATCCGTGGGGATTTTAATTTTAAGAACCTTTTTGCCAAGGACTCAGGTTTTGTGCTGGAGGCAAATATGAGGAATGTTACCTCCAGTTACTATGAACTAAGGGCCCTGTTGCCCAATATTTTGGATGTACTGCCCTCCTCGATACAGAAATTGGGCCAGTTTACCGTTAGGGGGGATGCCCTTATAACGGAATCTTCAATAAATACCAAAGCCAATATCAATACCCTTATTGGAAGCAGTTATGTGGATCTGGAACTTACCGATATTGACCATATAGACGATGCCTCATATAAGGGATTTGTCTCCCTCATCGATTTTGATCTTGGAAATTTAATAGAATCCGATAAGGTGGGGATTACAAATCTGGATTTTAATGTGGAGGGCAAGGGAGTGGTCATGGAATATTTAAATACCGAGGTAATAGGCCAGGTATATTCCGTAAATTTCAATGGCTATGACTATAAGGATATCAACGTATCGGGAATAATTAAGGAACAACTTTTTGACGGTTCCCTGTTGTGTAGTGATGAAAACATCCAGTTTAGTTTTAAGGGCTTGGCAGATTTTGCGGAGAACAGAAATAATTTCAATTTTATTGCTTCGGTAGATTATGCAGACCTTAAAAAGATACATTTTATAGATGATAGCGTGTCCATTTTCAAGGGGGATATCAACATGGATATTAGTGGTAATTCCTTGGATAATATTGTAGGGGATATAAAATTTACCAAAACCAATTATCAGAACAAGAACGAAACCTACTACTTTGAAGATTTTAAGGTCTCGTCTACCTTTGAAAATGACAGTACCCGAATTATAGATATTAATTCGCCCGATATTATTACGGGATATTTAAAGGGCAATTTTAAGGTCAGGGAACTCGGCAGGTTACTGCAAAATTCCTTGGGAAGTATCTACACCAATTACAGGCCGTTCAATATATCGGAAAATCAGAGATTGGCATTTAATTTCAAAATATACAACAAGATTGTTGATGTGTTTTTTCCGGAAGTGAAGTTTGATCCCAATACCTTTATTAGGGGCAATATCATTGCTGATGAGGGGGATTTTAAGTTAACGTTTAAATCGCCCAGTATAGTTGCCTACGGTAATGAATTGGATAGTATAGACGTTAAGATAGACAATAAGAACCCCTTGTTCAACACCTATGTCTCCATTGGGGACCTGGCAACGCCCTTTTATGATGTAAAAGATTTTAATCTGATCAATACTACCTTAAAGGATACCCTGTTTTTTAGAACGGAATTTAAAGGGGGCAGCGAATACAATGACAGTTACAACCTCAATTTCTACCATACCTTTAACAAGGAGAACAAATCCGTTATCGGCCTAAAAACTTCCGATGTTAGTTTTAAAGGAAATAAATGGATACTCAATAAGGACGGAAATAACAAGAACAAGGTAATCCTTAATAAAACATTGGATAGTATTACTATTGAGGAAGTGGTAATGAATAATAATGAACAGGAGCAAATTCGTTTAAGAGGGCAATTGGCCGATTCCACTTATAAGGATGTTGAGCTTCAGTTCAAGATTGTAACCTTGGGCAAGATAACGCCAACTATAGACAGTCTTAAGCTGCATGGGGAGGTGAACGGTACCCTGAATGTTTTGCAGAAAGACAACGTTTACCTACCTTCCTCCAATTTGAATATCAAAAACTTTGGGGTCAACAATATTACTTTGGGAGATTTGACCATTGGTATTGTTGGTAATAAGGATTTGACGGATTTTGTGGTGAACACCTCCTTGGTGGATAAGGGGTTCGAGAAGTTGAGTGTGGTAGGGAATATCTTCAATAGGGAGGAGATTCCACAGGCAAATCTCATAGTGGATTTCAATAAGTTCAATTTAGAGCCCTTCAGTCCCTTGGGAGAGGGGGTAATTACCAATATACGGGGCCTGCTACAGGGAAGTGCTATTATAAAAGGGCCGGTAAATAATCCCAATTGGAGTGGTGTGCTGTCTTTAAATGAAGCCGGTATTGCCATTCCCTATTTAAATGTGGATTATAGTTTTGCCCCGTATTCCAGAGTAAAATTATCGGACCAGACCTTTCATTTTCAGAAGGTCAAACTTACCGATGTGGCCATGAATACCAAGGCAATCCTGGATGGAAGCATAACCCATAAGTTATTTACGGATTGGAGTCTGGACTTGAACGTAGATACCAATAATGATCGTTTTTTAATACTTAACACGCCATTCAAGGAAGAAGTATTGTACTATGGTACCGGATATTTAAACGGTACGGGAAGGATCTTCGGGCCTACCAATGCCCTTACCATCAATGTGGATGGTGAAACGGCAAGGGGTACCTCTTTAAAAATTCCTATAAGTGATGTTGTTAGTATTGGGGATTTTTCATTTATCAATTTTGTGGGAAAGAAAGTGGAGGATGTGGATACGGAACAAAGGGTCTTAAAGGAGGTGGAAGGTCTTGAAATGGCCTTTAACCTGGATGTTACCCCGGATGCCGAAGTTGAAATTGTTGTAGATACCAAAACAGGCAGTTCCTTGAAAGGAACAGGTGCCGGAATTTTGTTTATTGAGATCAATACCAACGGAAAATTCAATATGTACGGGGATTTCGTGGTAGTGACCGGGCAGTTCCGCTACAAGTTTGGCGGTATTGTGGATAAGACCTTTAAGGTAAAACCCGGTGGCAATATTACATGGGAGCGGGAACCCCTAGCGGCACAATTGAATATGGAGGCCATCTATTCCTTGAACGCAAATCCGGCTCCGCTCTTGGATAACCCTGGGTATACGAGACGTATCCCCACCGATGTAGTGGTACGGCTTACCGGAGAGTTGGAAAGCCCTGTTATAGATTGGAGGATAGAATTTCCCGGTACCAATTCCATAGTAAAGTCCGAATTGGAATATAGATTGCAGGATCCTACCATTGCCGAAAAAAATGCCCTTTTTCTGCTGGCACAAGGTTCTTTTGTAAATGAACAGACTGGGATTAATCAACAAGCTGTTACCGGTAACCTTCTTCAATCCGCTTCCGGACTTCTCAATTCCTTATTGTCTGGTGACAATGACAAATTAAATTTTGGATTGTCTTATGAACAGGGTATTCTGGATAGAAGCACGGATATACAGACCGAAAATAGATTAGGGGTAACCTTGTCTACCCAGATCAGTGAAAGAGTGCTGTTAAATGGAAGGGTAGGGGTCCCGGTAGGGGGGGTATCTGAAACCGTAGTGGCCGGGGATGTGGAAGTTCAGATTTTGCTGAATGAAGAAGGCACCCTAAGTGCCAAAATATTCAATCGGGAAAATGAAATCCAACAATTTTTGGCAGATCGTCAGGGATATACCCAAGGGGTGGGACTTTCCTATCAAGTGGACTTTGATAGTTTTAAACAGCTCCTGCGTAAAATTTTGAGGAAGAATTAAAAGCTTATTCCTGGGTCTTTTTAGAAGTTTTGCGCACTTCCCGAACCATTGTTTTTCCTAAGAAATTGATTGCGGATTTAACAATTTCCAAGAAATTATTTAACGAAAACGTTGGAGTGGTCCCTTGTTGTCAAATTAAAGCCAAAGTCGGGTAATTATTGGAATAAGTTTGCTAGTTTTGTTTTTTTAAAATTTTAATGGCTTCAGCAATAAAGAAAATTGGTGTTTTTACATCAGGAGGAGACTCCCCGGGAATGAATGCTGCTATTAGGGCAGTAGTGCGTACATGTGCCTATTTGAAGGTGGAATGTGTTGGTATCTATAGAGGATATGAGGGCATGATGGAAGGTGATTTTAAGGTAATGGATGCACGTAGTGTGAACAATATTATCAACAAAGGGGGCACGATCCTTAAATCTGCCCGCTGCTTGCCCTTTAGGACCAAGGAAGGTCGTCAAGTGGCATACGATCAATTGAAAAAAGCAGGGATAGATGCATTTGTGGTTATTGGCGGGGATGGCAGCTTTACGGGTGCCCTGACCTTTAACAAGGAATTTGATTTTCCGGTCATCGGAATCCCTGGTACCATAGACAACGATATATTTGGAACTACCTATACCTTGGGTTTTGATACGGCTTTGAATACGGCTGTTGAATGTATCGATAAAATTAGGGATACGGCCAGTTCCCACAATAGACTGTTCTTTGTAGAGGTAATGGGACGGGACGTGGGCCATATCGCCTTAAATGCAGGTGTTGGTGCCGGAGCGGAAGAGATTTTGATTCCAGAGGAAAATTTGGGACTCGAAAGACTGTTGGAATCCTTGAAGCGCAGCAAGCAATCCGGTAAGTCGTCCAGTATTGTGGTGGTAGCCGAAGGTGATAAGACCGGTAAAAATGTTTTCGAATTAAAGGAGTACGTAGAAGAACATTTGCCCATTTATGATGTACGCGTTTCCGTTTTGGGACATATGCAGAGAGGAGGGGCACCATCTTGTTTTGATAGGGTTTTGGCCAGTAGAATGGGGGTGAAGGCAGTGGAGGCATTATTGGAAGGAAAAACCAACCTAATGGTGGGCATACAGGATAATACAATTACCCTGACACCTATCAGTAAGGCTATAAAAGGACATACAAAAATTGATAAGGAGCTTATGAGGGTTTCCGATATCATGACAACATAAATTAAACATTAAACACAATAGAAATGTCAAACTTGAAAATAGGGATTAACGGTTTCGGTAGAATTGGGAGATTGGTCTTCAGGGCTACTGTGGAAAGGGATAATGTAGATGTAGTTGCTATTAACGATTTGCTGGATGTGGAACATCTTGCTTATCTGTTGGAATATGATTCGGTACACGGTAAGTTCAATGGTACCGTTGAGGTTAAGGATGGTAATTTGGTAGTAAATGGCAAAACGGTCAGGATTACGGCCGAAAGGGATCCGAAGAATTTGAAGTGGGATGAGGTAGGTGCCGATGTCGTAGCCGAATGTACCGGTATTTTCACTACTTTGGAAACTGCCCAATATCACATAGATGGGGGTGCCAAAAAAGTGGTCATATCAGCCCCGTCCAGCAATGCCCCTATGTTTGTAATGGGCGTTAACCATAAGGAGGTAAAAGCATCGGACAAGATTGTTTCAAATGCTTCCTGTACTACCAACTGTTTGGCCCCAATGGCAAAAGTATTGAATGATAGCTTTGGTATTGAAGAGGCTTTGATGACTACCGTACACGCTACAACTGCTACCCAAATGACCGTTGATGGTCCTTCCAGAAAAGACTGGAGAGGTGGAAGAAGTGCTCTTTTGAACATCATTCCTGCTTCAACAGGTGCGGCCAAGGCGGTTACCAAGGTAATCCCGGCCTTAGAGGGAAAATTAACGGGAATGGCTTTCCGTGTTCCTACTGCCGATGTTTCCGTAGTGGACCTAACGGTACGTTTGGAGAAGGAGACTTCCTATGATGAGATCAAGAAGGCATTTAAAAAAGCTTCGGAAGGAGAATTGAAAGGAATTTTAGGATATACGGATGAGGCGGTCGTTTCCCAAGATTTTATTGGGGATGCCAGAACCAGTATATTTGATGCCGAGGCCGGAATCGAGTTGAATTCAAAATTCTTTAAAGTGGTTTCTTGGTATGATAATGAGTCCGGATATTCCAATAAATTGGTAGACTTGGCGCAATACATCCATAAATTATAGTCTATAGGGTAATAATTGAAAGAATCCTGAGATTAAGCAATATTTTGTTTATTTTCAGGATTCCTTATTAATAATCTTGTTATATGATATTGATCGTAGACAGTGGTGCAACCAAATCGGATTGGATAGCCTTGGATGGGAAGGGCAATCAGTTGTTCATGACCCAAACTTTGGGATTAAGCCCCGAGGTATTGACGCGTCCCGTAATCGAAGACCGATTGGCCAATAATTTTGAGCTTTCCAAGAATAGGAAGGATGTTACCCACTTGTACTTTTATGGTGCCGGTTGTGGTACCGATAGGATGAAAAAGTTTTTGACCGAGATTTTTAATGAATTTTTTCCCAATGCCAAGGCAGAGGTAAAGGAGGATACCTATGCGGCCATATTCGCTACTACAAAAATAGGGCAGCAAGGAATTGTATGTATTTTGGGCACGGGTTCCAATTGCAGCTATTATGACGGTGAAAATTTACATCAAAAGGTTACTTCCTTGGGGTATATTCCTATGGATGATGGCAGTGGTAACTTTTTTGGAAGGAAATTGATAAGGGATTATTATTTTAATAAGATTCCGAAGGACTTGGCCACCAAGTTTGCCAAAGAATACAATTTGGATGCCGATGTCATCAAGGAAAATCTGTACAAACAACCCAATCCAAATACTTATTTGGCAACCTTCGCCAGATTTATTGTTGAAAATAAAAACCACCCCTATTGCAGAGGGGTTATAGATAAAGGTTTTCAGCAGTTTGTGAATAATTACATTATGCAGTTTGAATTGGCCACAAAGGTTCCCGTAAGTTTCGTTGGCAGTATCGCTTATTACCTACGTGAAGAACTGGCTACCGTAGTGGAGAGAAACGATCTGATACTTGGGGTTATAAGACAAAAACCCATTGATGGTCTGGTTGAATTTCACAAAAGCGCTATTTAATAGCTATCATAGATATTTCAACGTTTACAAATTTAGGAAGATTGGCTACCTCCACGGTTTCCCTGGCCGGAGCGGTATCTGCATCAAAATAGGCACCATATACTTCGTTGATTTGTGAAAATTGGTGCATATCCTTTACGAAAATCGATGATTTAACAACATTCTCAAAAGTCATTCCTGCTTCGGTAAGAATGGCTTTTAAATTTTGCATGGATTGCTCGGTTTCTTTTTTGATATCCCCGGACACCAAATCCCCGGTTTTAGGGTCAATGGGAATTTGCCCTGAGATATACAGGGTGTTTCCTGCCAATATTGCCTGGTTGTAAGGCCCTATTGGTGCAGGTGCATTTGTGGTGGTAATTATTTTTTTCATTTTTTTAAGTGTTTGCATATTGGAATTATTTTCCTCCATTGGCCTTTAGATCAAGGAGGCACTCATTGCCAAAATCAGGTATTGCCCCGTTTTTGGCCGTTAACATTTTGGCCATTCCCCATCCAAATTGGAGTTCCGCCCGCATTAAACAGCTCTGTTCATTGCAATGGCTTTTTGCATCAGGGTCTTCATGTTCGTTTATAGATGCTGTTCCCAAGTCTACCAATCCAAATAAATGTCCCGCTTCATGGTTTAAAGTAGCCGCTTCCACGGTAGAAGTACTGATCAACGAACTCTTAGAGGCCAAATTTCTAATGGTAGCCTCGTAAATGACCATAGAAGTATTGCGGTAAACGGCGCCAAGGGTTACCAGATCCTCACTGGGCTTGTCGCTACTGGCCGTGGCGTCGGAAAAATAGATGTACAGTCCCAGTGTATCGCCATTATTGTATACGGTCCTATTTTCTTTTTCCAGTTCAAATATTTCTTCAATGGTAAGGCTGTCCTTTTTGGGTGAGGCCAATTCCTTGTAAACAATGTTTATGTTATCTTTATGGCAACGCTCGTTTAAAAGGGCCACAAAATTGGAAACAGCGGTTTCGGTAGGGGCAAAATTGGTTACATAGGCAATTTCGATGGCCAAGTTTTTAAAATTGGAGTCGGACAGTAGATCGTTTGCGGAATCGCCCGGACCCTTGAGGTTGGCCGATTTATCTGCCTTTAAAGTATCACTGTCGTTGGAGTCCTTGGAACAACCTAGGAACAAGATCAGGGTCAATAAAAATACTAGGGATATTTTCTTCATTCTTGTCAGTTTTTATTATAGGACCGTTACCGTATATGATAACGACAAATATTGCACGGTATTACCTTATTGGGGTAAGTTTCGCCAAATAGTCGAAATGTTTTCCTTTGCTTACTAGCTCACAAGATAAGTTATTTGCAAATGCCGCCCGTTGCAAAGTATTATAATCCAAATAAAGCCAATCCAGGGGTTCACTTTTTTCACCTTGATATTCCATTACAAAGGTGACCTCCCCATAGTAATTCTGGTCATCGGGAATCCAATAGCCCCCATCTTCGTCCTCGTCGTACATATAAATAATATCACTGGAATCCAAGAGTATCTGGCCATTAGGTTTTAAGAGCGATTTTAAATGGGATAAAAATGGGTCAATGTTCCTCAATTTTCCCACTATCCCAATGCCATTCATGAGCATTAGAAGGGTATCGTATTTTTGAAGTTTAAAATCTTGGACCGTTTGAAGTACAGTCTGTTCCAAGCCCCTTAGTTTACAGGTCTCAATGGCTCCGGGCGATTGGTCCAGGGCGGTAACCGTAAAGCCTTTTTTTTGTAAATAGAGGCTGTGGCTGCCCGCTCCACAGCCAATATCCAGAATACTGCCCTTACATAATTTTAAGGCTTTTTGTTCTAAGGGCGGCATTTTCTTAAATTCCCTAAAAAGATAGGGGATGGGGATAATATCTTCCTCATCCAATGAGGAATAGGTCTTGATATCTTCGGAATATTTACCGGATTGGTAATCCAAAAGTGCCCTGCCCAGAATGTCCTTAGCCATTTATATTTGTTATTTACATGCAAATGTGGGACTTTTAACCAACTTTTAAAAGTTTATTCTATAATGGATGAGGTAATTGGGCAACTTCCAAAGCTGGCTCAGGAAAAACAAAATGAAAATAAGAAATTCTTTGGCAAGCTTCGTAAAAAACCGCCGAAGGATCTGGATTATATAATGCAGGACCTGCACGAGACGGAGTTTAGGAGAACCGATTGTTTAAAATGTGCCAATTGTTGCAAGACCACCGGTCCCCTTTTTACCAATGCGGATATAGAGCGAATTGCCAAACATTTCCGTATGAAGCCCCAGAAATTTATAGATCAATTTTTGAGGGTGGACGAGGAGAACGATTATGTACTGCAAAGTGTTCCCTGTACGTTTTTAGGGGCTGATAATTATTGTTCCATATATGGGGTAAGGCCCAAGGCCTGTCGTGAATTTCCGCATACGGATAGGAAAAAATTCCAGCAAATAAGTAATCTGACGCTAAAGAATGTAGCCATTTGCCCGGCTGCTTATAATATAGTGGAAGAAATGAAAAAAAGACTAAAGTTAAAGTAGCCTAAGGCCAAAATATAGTGAAATGGTCAACGGGCAACTACAAATTACCTTATTGGCCACGGAATGGTTGATTTATAAATTCCTCGACACTTTGCTTCTGGGTTTCCAATTTACCTCTCCTTTGGAGAGGTCGAAACTGCCCAAGCAGTTTCGGGTGAGGTAAATTAGAGAATTTCGGTTTCGAGAAATTCTTTATTGTAGGGGAGCGGTCTTTCTTCAAATGTTTTATATGCCCTTTGTGGGGGGGGTGGTTCATTCATAACTATTTTGTAAATTTAGGCTATGGAAGCCCTTTATAATTATTTTGAAACTATCCCTCCCGCACACCGGAGTCTTATATTGGTGTCGGGGATTGCCTTTTTTTGGATACTGGAGTACATAATTCCCCTGTTTCAGTTAAAATATAACAAGCTGAGACATGCGGGCATCAATATTTTTTTTACACTTACTACCATCCTTGTAAATTTTCCTTTGGCCTTTTTGTTGCTGAAGACCAGTGATTGGGCCGTAACCAATAATTTTGGGATCCTGCAGTGGTTGCCGGTAATGCCCCTATGGCTCAAGGTATTGTTGGGTGTAATGATGCTGGACTTCCTTAGTGCCTGGTTGGCCCATTGGGTAGAACATAAAGTGAAGGTGCTTTGGGGCTTTCATCTAATTCATCATACCGACCATGAAGTGGATACTACAACTGCCAACAGGCACCATCCGGGAGAAAGCGTGGTCCGATTTATCTTTACTTGTTTCGGAACCTTTGTGGTAGGGGCGCCGGTAGCCATAATCATGATATATCAGGCCCTTTCGGTGGTTTTGTCGCAATTTAACCATGCCAATATTTCATTGCCCAAGAAGGTGGACGAGGTGTTGGGTTGGGTTATTGTCTCACCGGATATGCACAAAGTGCACCATCATTATAAACTGCCCTACACGGACAGTAATTATGGTAATATATTTTCTATATGGGATAGACTTCTTGGTACTTATATGAAATTGCCCAATAATGAAATTATATACGGTGTGGATACCTATCGCGATGAAAAGGAAAACTCCGACATTGGAGCATTATTGAAAATTCCGTTTAAGCCGTATAAATCCCCGGAAAAAATGGATGTAAAATCTACCGGTCAATTGTAAATAAGATATTTGGCCCTTATTTTTTTGAATTGGGCTATATCATTTTGCCAGGTCTTCTTTATTTCTTCTTGGGAAAGTCCGTTCTCGATCTGTTTTTGTAACTCTGTGGTACCGGCATGTTTGGTGAAGCCACTTGTGTTAAAAAATAGGCTCTTGTCCTTGGTGTTCTTGTAGGCATCCAATAGATAATCCAAATTCACGGTATTCATTTTGGGCGTTTTGGATAGGTCTTTTCCATAGCATATTTTGCCCTTCTGCTTTGGATCTTTTGATCCAAAATTAGGAGCAGGGACATATTTAAAATTATATTGGGTGCTGTCCATAAAGGAGGCGCCATAACGTTGAAACTGAAACTCTGTTCCACGGCCTGCATTTACATTGGTACCTTCAAATAGCCCCAAGCTGGGATACAGATAAATAGAGGTGTTATTGGGAAGGTTGGGAGAGGGCCTTATAGGCAATAGGTACTCTTTATGGCGGTTGTAATTTTCCATTGGAATTACGGTCAGATTTGCTATAACTTTGTTTTCCAACCAACCCTCCTTGTTGATCATATGGGCATATTCCCCTATGGTCATCCCGTAGACCAAAGGAATATTGGTCATTCCCAAAAAGCCCCTGTGTTCGGTCTCCATAGTAGGGCCATCCACATAATGTCCGTTCGGATTGGGTCTGTCCAGGACAATTATCGGAATATTGTTCTCCGCACAGGCTTCCATGACCAATTGCATGGTAGCGATATAGGTATAGAAACGTACCCCCACATCCTGTATGTCGAACAATATGATATCAACATCTTGCAATTGTTCTTTGGAAGGCTTTCGGTTTTTTCCATATAGGGAAATTATGGGAAGTCCGGTTTTGTCATCCTTTCCATCGCTTACCTTTTCGCCGGCATCGGCCTCTCCCCGAAACCCGTGTTCAGGAGCAAATACTTGTTTAATATGGATGTGTCTGGCCAAAAGGGAATCCACAATATGGGTGTAGGACAAGGGCTGGGTATCCTTAAAGATGACACTGGTCTGATTGGCCACTATTCCAACCCTCTTCCCTTCAAGTAATGGTAGGTAAGTGGCAGTTTTGTTGGCTGCTATGTTTATAGGCAGATGGGGGGCAAGGGTATCCGGTTCTACTTGGGTATTATGCGCTTTATTCTGTGTTTTGCTTGGGTTTCCACAAGAAGAAAGTATAAAAACCAATAATAAAACTGTATTTTTGAAAATGGAAAAAAATGCCATAAATTGAATTTAGAATTTTTTATCGCCAAACGCCTTGTTAGGGGTAAGGAGCATAAAATTAGTATATCCGCACCAATAATAAAAATAGCTATTGCGGCAATTGCATTGGGCGTGATAATGATGTTGGTGGCCATATCTACCGGAGTAGGTCTAAAGCACAAGATTCGGGAAAAGATCGCTGCCTTTAACGGCCACATTCAGATATATAATTATGATAACAATACTTCCGATGTATCTATGGTCCCTGTTTCCCTCGATCAGGAATTTTATCCGGAATTTAAATCGGTCAGTGGTATAAGGCATATTCAGGGAGTGGCCACCAAGGCCGGGATAATTAGGACCGAAGAGACTTTTGAAGGTATTTTGGCCAAAGGCGTAGGGGCAGATTATAATTGGGATGTTTTTAAAGAGTTTTTAACCGATGGTATCCTGCCCAACTTTGAAGGGGATATCAATGATGAAACATTGATTTCCCAGGTGCTGTCCAAACGTTTGAATTTGAAAACGGGCGACTCCTTTATCGCCATATTTTTTAGGGAAGATGATGCGTCCAAAATGCCCAATCAACGTAAATTTACCATAACGGGCATATATGACAGTGGCTTTGAGGAGCTGGATGGCTCCTACATTTTTATTGATCTTCGGCACATTCAACGCATGAATAAATGGGCCGATAATGAAGTGGGAAACTTTGAAATCTTTGTGGATGATTTTGATGGCATGGACAACAAGGCTAGGGAAATTTATGGGAAGACCTTGTCCAATCTGGATACACAGACCATAAAGGATAAATATTTTCGGATTTTTGAATGGCTTGGTCTTTTTGATTTTAACATAGCGTTGATCATAGGTATAATGATCATCGTGGGAGGGATCAATATGATAACCGCCCTGCTCGTTTTAATATTGGAACGGACCCAAATGATAGGAATCTTAAAGGCCTTGGGATCTTCCAATTGGAGCATACGTAAGATATTTCTATATAATGCGGCCTATTTGATAGGCGTTGGTTTGTTGCTGGGCAATATCATTGGTTTGGGCATAATAGGATTGCAGCACAAATTCCGGATGTTCAAATTTCCCAATCCCCAGGAGTATTATATAGATTATATCCCCGTGCACCTGGATGTGGTTACTGTAGTCTTGCTCAACATTGGGGTTTTAATTCTATGTCTGTTGATGTTGCTTCTGCCTTCTTATATTATTACGAAAATTTCTCCGGTAAAGGCCATACAGTTCGAATAGAATTTTGTAATTATGAATCAATAACAATGTGATAATGTAATTCCCAAAAAGTAGAAGTAGATGGTGAAACTAAATCTGAACGACCAAATAGTGAAAATAGATGAAGGGGAATTGGTAGGCTACTCCGTGGATGGACAGGAGTATATTCACCAAAAAGGTAGTCCGGGTTGGCGAAACTCGGATACTGAAATGTTTCCAATTATAGGGCCAACGAACGAAGCCGACTTTAAGGTTACTACCCCAAGAGGCACCGCGGTACAGGATCAACACGGCCTATTGAGGGAAATGGTCTACCAACTTGTTTCCAAAACCGATACCAAAGCTACCTTTAAGAAACAATATATTTCCGGCACCCCGATGAAAAACTCTAAATTTCCTGAGAAATCCAGGGAGGAGTTTTTGTCATGGCCCTATAGTTTTGAATTTGTGAAGTCTTTCGAAATTTTTGAAAACGGTCTAAGAATTCAATTTAAAATTACGGGCGAAGAAGGAATGCCCTTTATGTTAGGGTATCATCCGGCCTTTAAACTAAATTCGGAAACTGCCTTCATAAAGACCCCGGATGGTACCATTGCCCTTCAGGAAGTGCTCAATGCGGGCAGCAGGGCCTTACCGGTCATGGACTGTAATTCCCTTACCCTAAGGGATGTTGGCGAGCTTAGTCTAAGGACCGAAGGTTTCGGGAGTTTTATGCTGTGGACAGAGGTGCCCAATATGATATGTATAGAACCAATATCCTTTTATCCCTATGCGGTTGGCCAAAAGGATTTGCACCATGGATTTCGGGCCATGAATGGGTCTGAAAGGATTTTTTCGATAACGATACAACCTAATATTTGATACGAACATGACGGAAGCATTGCAATTACATTATGGTTATCTTTTTGAACCGGAGTTGTTGGAGGAGATTAAGGCGGTAGGCATCTATAAAAAAGTGGGTCAAGGCCAGACCCTAATGGAAATCGGGGACAATATCAAGTCCATGCCCTTGTTGCTAAGTGGTGCCATTAAGGTTTTAAGGGAAGATGACGAGGGCAATGAACTGTTGTTGTACTTTGTGGAAAAAGGGGATACCTGTGCCATGACTTTTTCTTGTTGTATGGGGAATAAAACAAGTGGTATTAGGGCCGTGGCCGAAACGGACACCGACTTGTTGATGGTCCCGGTGGGTTATCTTGAGATATGGATGGGAAAATACAAATCATGGCAAAAGTTTATATTGGATAGTTATAATGCACGTATGATGGAGCTTATGGAAACCATAGATACCCTTGCTTTTCTAAGAATGGACGAACGCTTGTTGAAACATTTGCAGGACAAGGCCAAAGTAACCCATGACGATGTATTATATGCTACCCATCAGGAAATAGCCTACGATCTTCACACTTCGCGGGTAGTGGTATCCCGGCTATTGAAAAAAATGGAAAATGAAGGTAAGATAGCATTATATCGAAATCAGATTAAGGTGTTGGATCTTTAGTTTTTATGATCAATACTTGTTATTGGGAAGTTTAAGTATTAAACTTGTCTTGGTAAAAGTGAACGTCTATGAGGATTGGTTTTTATATGTATATCCTTGTCCTATCCGTAATTTTGGAGGGTTGTGGCAATGATGGAAAAAAAACTGATATAGATAGGCCCCGATCCAAGGAGATTGCCAAAGTGACCGCCCTGCCTAAGAGTGTAAAAACTCCGATAGGAAATCCAAGTTCCAAAGAGAAGGAATTTTTGGGGAAATTGCTATTCTATGATCCTATTCTTTCCGGTGGTAAGGACATTGCCTGTGCCAGTTGTCATCATCCCGCTACCGGATATGCCGAGTTCTTGGATCTGTCCATTGGGTCCAATGGCCAGGGGTTGGGGAGTAAAAGGGCCTTTAAGGAGCCCAATGAAATTCCCTTAATGAAGCGCAATTCCCCTACTATTTTGAACACTGCCTATAATGGAATACATGGGAAGGATGATTACGATCCGGAAAATGCCCCCATGTTTTGGGACGATCGTGTAAAGAGTTTGGAAAAACAGGCTTTGGAGCCCATAAAGACCTTGGAAGAAATGAAGGGGGTCCATTTTTCAAAATCCCAAATTTTAAGTGAGGTGGCAGCAAGACTTCAATCCATTCCCGAATATAAAAATCTTTTTGTGGATGCTTTTGGTGCGGATGCACCAATAGACAGTATTCATATCGGCATGGCCATTGCCTCTTTTGAAAGGACCTTAGTGGCCAATAATTCCCGTTTTGATCAATATATGGCCGGAGATATCAACGCCATATCCCATTCGGAAAAAGAGGGCCTGGAGCTTTTTAAATCCGTAGGTTGCATCAATTGCCATAACGGACCTATGTTTTCGGATTATAAATTGCATGTACTGGGAGTTCCTGAAAATAATAAGGTTCCGGAACCGGATAGTGGATTCGGGGAAAGTTTCGCATTTAGGACCCCTACTTTAAGAAACCTTCGTTTTACGGCACCTTATATGCACAATGGCGTATTTCAAAATTTAAAACAGGTATTGGAATTCTACGAGGATATTTCCTTTGGGAAAACACGAAATCCCTCGGTATCCACGGAAATGTTCGATCCCTTTGTAAGGGAACTTCAACTGAGTGTTAAGGATATGTCCTTGATCATTTCCTTTTTAAATACCCTTAACGATGAAAATTTTGACAGGGAAATCCCCGAAAAGGTCCCTAGTGGATTGCCTGTTGGGGGAAATATTCAATAGGTCCATTAGTTGTATTTGCAATCCGCCGGATCGGATTTGAGGTAGTACTTACGATAGTTGGAAGCCTTTGGGTCCATACAGCCCTTAAGATTCTTTACTGCCACTTTTCTGAAGTCTATGGGCTGTCCCTCCGCCTGTAAGGCAATATAGCCTTCCTTTAATAATTTTCCGTCTATCTTGATGGCAGGGTCATATCGGTTGGCAACACCGCCCCCTATTTGTGGTTTGGTGTATTCCAATACCTTGTCCCCGTTTACGATATGGGTCACAAGGGAATCTCCCAAAACAATAGCCTCTGCGCGTACCCATTGTTCGCCGAAATAAGTCTTGGAAGTGGAATTGATACAATGCCTTGGGTCTATCTTGCCCTTATAAACTACATCTGTCCCCGGGGAACACATATTTCCCGTGGGCCGTGATTTACCTTCTTCCAAACCGGCCAAAAATTGCATCTCTACGGAAATGGGCCAATCCTGCTCCTTGGGCATGCTCCTTGGGTCCTGGGAATGGAACATTACCCCACTGTTTTTTATGGTATAACTTGGAGCTCCAGGGTGCAATTCCCCTACAAAACGATACTCTACCACCAAATGATAATACGAATAAGGAGTGTTGTAATACAGGTGGCCATAACGTTCATTAAAATCGCCCTCATATTTGTCATAGCGTACTTTTATAATACCGTCCTCCACCCTAAAGGTATCCCCGTAATTGTCCCCAACTTCATAATGGTGGATTTTAGTGGTCCAATCGTCTATATCCTTGCCATTGAACATGGAGACCCAACCGTCGTTTTTTTCTTCCGGAACGGATTTTACCGTACCGCACTGCCAAAGAAGTAAAGCCGTTATAAGAGCACTTATGATCAAAGGGTATTTTCGCATTGTTTATGGAATTAAGAAATTTAAAGGGACAAGATAAAATAAATAATGTTTGTTTAAATAATTCAGCAGTATTTTGCCAGTTTGAGGTTATGTCGGGCAGTTCTATTATTTTTTACCAATTATTGTCCCCTTGAGGGGACTTTAGGGGTGTAATCCAAAGCCGTAAAAGTTAGTGATGGAACTTTTTGGGATAGGGACGGCTAATCACTTTTATACAGACAACAATGCAAGGAATACGGTCCTGAAGCTAAAATTCTGTAACCTTCGTTACATTGGAATAAGGTATTTAATACTAATTTTGGTAAATGAGGCGATTTTTACCTTTCTTGGATTGGCTTCCAAAATATAATAGAACCCTTTTTGGAAAAGATTTGGTAGCCGGGATTACCGTAGGTATTATTTTAATTCCCCAGGGCATGGCCTACGCCATGATTGCCGGACTCCCACCGGTTTATGGTTTATATGCTTCCTTGTTTCCCATTTTAACGTATGCCTTTTTGGGTACTTCCAGGCAAATAGCCGTGGGCCCGGTGGCCATGGATTCTTTGTTGGTGGCTGCGGGATTGGGCACTCTGGCCATATCTGGAGTGCAAAACTATATTTTAATGGCCTTGTTCCTCTCCTTTATGGTGGGGGCATTTCAGTTGATATTTGGTTTTTTGCGCATGGGCTTTCTGGTCAACTTTATGTCCAGACCGGTTATTAACGGATTTACCTCCGCTGCTGCCGTAATCATTATTTTTAGTCAGTTAAAACACTTGTTGGGAGCGGATATCATTAATAGCAATAAATTTCACCAATTGGTCATAAATGCGTTCCAACATTTGTCGGAAACCAATATGTATGATTTATCGATCGGGATAGCAGGAATTCTGATCATTGTTGCGTTTAAAAAATGGTTCAACAGATTTCCTGCCATATTATTGGTTGTTGTAGTTAGTACCTTGGGGGTTTACTTTTTTAATTTGGAAGCCTATGATGTCCAGGTAGTAGGAGAGGTGCCGGCAGGTCTTCCATCTTTTAACGTTCATGACCTTAGTATGGAAAAGCTTAGGGAAATCTGGCCTATTGCGTTAACATTGGCTTTGGTAGGATATTTGGAGGCCGTTTCCATTGGCCGGGCATTTGAAGAAAAAAATAAGGAGGAAACCATAGATCCCAATCAGGAGTTGATAGCATTGGGAGCTTCAAATATGATAGGGTCATTTTTTCAATCCTACTCCGTTACCGCAAGTTTTTCCCGTTCGGCCATAAATTATGAGGCAGGTGCCAAAACTACCATTGCCTCGGTAATCAGTGTTGTTATGGTAGCCGTTACGCTCTTATTTCTTACCCCTCTGTTCTATAATTTGCCAAAGGCGGCACTGGCCTCCATTATTATGGTTTCCGTTTTTGGATTGATAGATCTTTCTTATCCCAAAAAATTATGGAACCAAAGTAAGGATGAGTTTTTTGTATTGTTGATCACCTTTTTGATAACGCTGGGATTGGGAATTGTTGATGGTATCCTGATCGGGGTATTGATGTCCTTATTGTTGATGGTTTACAGGACCTCCAAGCCCCATTTTGCAGTTTTGGGAAATATAAAGGGGTCCGATTATTACAAAAATGTGGATCGTTTTGGGGATGAGGTCCAGATCCGTCCGGACATCCTAATTGTGAGATTCGATTCGGAATTATATTTTGGGAATTCAGCTTATTTTAGGAATCAACTATTTAATTTTATCAACGCCAAAGGCCCTGCGTTAAAAGCCGTGATCCTAAATGCCGAAGCCATTAATTATATAGATGCCAGTGCATCCAATATGTTGATCAAGGTTATTGAAGAAATCCATAACAGGAATATGGAGTTTTATATAGCGGGGGCTACCGGACCCATTCGGGATATCATATTTAGGAGCGGAATTATCAATTGTCTACATAAGGAGTATCTTTTTGTTAAGATAAAGGAAGCGGTGGCCTATCATGACGATCCCAGTACCATTCCCTTGCTTAGGGAAAGGGTAGCCTATCAGAATCAAAGTAACTAATGTTGCATTCGCGGAGGACTGGATTATTTACCTTTGTCCAAAAGGTTTTAAGGTTAAGGATATTTTGATTATTTTTTTAATCGTCCTATCAATAAAAGAAATATGAAATGGGCCGTAACCATTTTGGATATGTAAGAAAGTATTTTATGGGGTATTGTACCCAACAGTTATAGGGTCTCTTATTTGGAACCAAAAAAATGAACACATGAAACAAGCATTATTAAATTTTAAAAATTACTACACAAAAGGCAATGTTTAAAATTCCTGCCTTGCCGGCAGGCAGGTTTAATGTGAGAGCGTAGCGGTTACATACGTTCTTAATTTTTTAATTAGTTTATTTTTCAGGTAATTACAAAAATTTAAACGTATGAAATATCCATTGGAAAAATTTTCAGACCCACCGAAAATGATTACTTGGATATTACATTTGACCGATAAAAAAACGATAAATATAAACAGATGAAAATAGAACAGATTTACACAGGGTGTTTGGCGCAGGGTGCCTATTATATAGAAAGCAAGGGAGAGGTGGCCATTATTGATCCCTTACGTGAGGTGGAACCTTATATAAAAAGGGCCAAAACCGATAAGGCGGTTATTAAATATATTTTTGAGACCCATTTCCATGCGGATTTTGTGAGCGGGCACCTTACCCTGTCCAAAGAAACGGCTGCACCCATTGTGTACGGCCCTACGGCAAAACCTTCTTTCGATGCCATAATAGCTGAAGATGGTCAGGAATTTAAAGTTGGGGATATTACTATTAAGGCGCTGCATACCCCGGGACATACCATGGAAAGTACCACTTATTTGTTGAGGGATGAAGAGGGTAAGGATTATGCCATATTTTCTGGGGATACCTTGTTCTTAGGTGATGTAGGTAGACCGGATCTGGCTCAGAAGGCAGCCAATATGACCCAGGAGGATTTGGCGGGATTGTTGTACGATAGTCTTAGAAACAAAATTATGCCATTGGCCGATGATGTGGTGGTTTATCCCGCGCATGGTGCCGGTTCGGCCTGTGGAAAGAACATGATGAAGGAAACCGTGGATACCTTGGGCAATCAAAAGAAAATGAATTATGCCCTGCGTGCCAATATGACCAAGGAGGAATTTATTAAAGAGGTTACAGAGGGGCTATTGCCACCTCCAAAGTATTTTCCGCTCAATGTACGGATGAACAAAGAAGGATATGAGGATATTGGGGAAGTATTGGAAAGGGGTACTACCGCCTTGTTGCCCGATGCCTTTGAAGAGGCGGCCAATGCCACGGATGCGGTAATTTTGGACGTTAGGCATCAGGACGAATTTGTAAAAGGATTTGTTCCCCGATCTATCTTTATAGGTTTGGATGGGAGCTTTGCCCCATGGGTAGGGGCCCTTATCGCCGATACCAAACAGTCTATTTTGCTTGTAGCTCCCGAAGGTAGGGAGGAGGAGGCAATAATAAGGTTGTCCAGGGTAGGTTTTGATGACACAATAGGATATCTTAAGGGAAGTTTCAAGGCCTGGAAAGACGCAGGGAAGGAATATGATAGTATTACCTCAATTTCCGCCAAGGATTTGAAGGAGGTCTTGGATAACAAAGAAGTTCCCGTTTTTGATGTTAGGAAGGAATCCGAATACCTTTCCGAGCATATGGAAAAGGCCAACAATACCCCTTTGGATTTTTTAAATGACCATATGTCGGAATTTCCTAAGGAGGCAAACATCTCATACCATTGTGTGGTTTGATGAGCTTCACTAATGGAGATGGGGCCTTCATAACCTAGTGGATATAGGAGGTGGCTTTGAACAAATAAAGGCTTCGGGATATAAGGTAACCGACTATGTTTGTCCTACCACGCTATAAAAGTGACATTTGTCATATTTTATAGTACGGTTTGTATCTATTTTAGCCTAGAACTCATTTAAACTTTTCTCAATGGGACAAAAAATTGCGGATTCCTGCCCGTAGCGGATCGGGTGGGTTCGCTTCCATCAGAAAAGTTTAAATGGTTTCCTACTGAATCTAAAATAAACACCTATGATTTTACAATACTTGTCCTTAGTAAATTGGAGCAACGGAATTATAATGATTTCGGTTTTTGGTGCCGTCTGTGTCGGTCTGGTTACCGTCGTGTTGATGTTGATTAACAGCGGCAATAAAAAATAGGCTGGGAATATCACTTTTTTAATCTAAATAATTCCCCGAAGCCCGCCCGTATGCCGTTCGGATGGGGCTCTGCCTCTGGCTAACCAATTCACCTCTCCTTGGGAGAGGTCAGAACTGCCTTTTCGGGCAGTTCTGGGTGAGGTTAAATTCAAACAGTAAGAGAGGAGAAAGGAACGGCTTTGTTCGGGTATTTTCTTAAATACCAGGATAGAATCCGTTTGGTATCCATATTTTCTTTTTGGAGTTCCAAGAAATTTTCCAGAGCATCTATATTGTTTATCTGCTCGTGCCGTGGCAGGAATCCATAGCCTCTGTATTTGTTGTCAATAATCAGGACAAAGGCCTTTTCCTTGGCGTTTCTGCCCTTTTCCCTGATTACTAAATTTCGGTTTTTGTTCTTCAGGGCATCCATGGCGTTTTGTACTTTACTATTATAGTCCATGGGCGATTCCGTTCCCCTACATATTCCGTTGCAGTTGGCAATGGTATAATGGGAGCAGCTGTTGATATTTTCCTGTAAGTGACAGAACTTAGGACATAGGCCGTGGTTTTTGCACAATTCCTCCAAAAACGATCTGCAATCTGTTATGGTACTAAAAGTCCATAAGGGGTTGGGCGTCAATTTTAATTTGTTGTAAGCTAGATGTAGTATTCCGTTCCTGTCCTCATAGGAAAAAATGGCATACTCCGTTGGTGTGCGTTTCTGGCTCTGATTGTAAAGAGGGAAATGTTGTTTAATGGCCGCAGATTCCATTAACAGGGCAATTAGCTCGTTCCCCGATAATTCATAATCAATGTCGTGTGTGGCCTTGCACATTAAGACTTCCTTGTCGGCCTTGTCATAAAAATGTCCCAGTACCCGCTTTTTGATATCAACGGCTTTGCCCACATATATAATGCTTCCCTTGGCATCTTTAAAATAGTAGATGCCGGGGGAATTGGGCAGTCCTTCAAAAATTTCCCTAGGCAACAATGGTGGTAATGTGGCCTCTTGGGAGCGTGCATTGAGAAAGGTTTTAAACACTTTTTCGGCACCTTTGGTCCTTAGTAGTTTTTTAAACAAAATGACCGTGGCCTTGGCGTCTCCCTTGGCCCTATGGCGATCCGTTAGGGGAATATTAAGGGAAGTGCATAATTTTCCCAAGCTATAGGAGTTTAGGCCGGGAATAAGTTTTTTGGACAATCGTACCGTACATAATTTTTTGCGGGAAAAATGGATTCCTATATTCTGAAATTCATTTTTGATGACGTTGTAATCAAAATTTACACTATGGGCCACAAATATGGTATCCTGTGTTATATCCAATACCTTTGAAGCTATCTGTTCCCAAGTAGGGGCATGGCGTACCAAATCATTGTCAATACCCGTCAATCCCGTAATAAAGTAGGGGATTTCACATTCCGGATTTACCAGGGACGTATATTCATCTATAATTTCATGACCGTCAAATTTGAAAATGGAGATTTCGGTAATCTTATTTCCCTTTATCGCGTTTCCGGTAGTTTCAATGTCGATGATGGTATACATAAACTAAGGTGCTGAAAGTGACAGAACCATAAAGTTATAGGAAATTGATTAAAAAATGCACTCCCTCCCCGGATTAATCCAAAGAAGTGTGCCTTATTTTTTAGAAGTTGGTACTCTTTTTAGGAATTGTCCCCTTGAGGGGACTTTAGGGATGTTCTTGCCTTATCAGTCCAATTCCTTAATGACTTCCGCTAAGGCTTTATAAATTATGGGCCCTGTTTCCGGTCCCAAGGAATTTTCTTCCCCATAGGTGTCGCTTTCGTCATTGTAGAGATAGGGTTTTTCGGTATCCCATTCACTCTTTGGTATGATGTATCCAATTTCATCATTGGAAAGGCCTAAATAAAATTTGTACTTGTCCGAAATCAATTCCTGAAGTGGCGGGATCTCCATGGGCTGGACGTCAAACTCCCGTCCTTCCGGAGCTTCTATGCCACCATATACGATTTCGGGATATATTTCTCCGGGGATACTTAAGAATAAAGCAGGGCCTATGCGAATGGCGCCCACTTCGGTTCTGGATTTAAAATATTCCGGCATGCCCATTTTTATTAGACCAATGCCACTGGCAATCTTAAAGGTGGTATTGTCCAACGGTGCAAATATAGTCTTGGCCCTCAACGAAATATTGGAATTGGCCAAAGTGTCCCCTTTTTGTTTTAGGGCCATAAGGGACATTAGTGCAATTTGATCGCCCAGCGCCTTGGTTTTTTCAAAAGTGGGTTCAAAATATTCTTCTCCTGTAAAGGGATCCGGAATGCCCAGGGAGGGGTGCGGTGCCATTAGTCCGCCAATGGCCCCCGAAAAATAAATGGCCACTCCGCCCAGCCCTTCATCTACCAATTCCTTTCCATTAAATACGCCATTTTCCATAGCTTCCCGTATATAATGGGGAAAATCAGAACTGATCAATAAATTTTGGGACCATAATGTTTCCGGGTGGTTGGCCCAATTGATAATGGTCCCCATGGTAGAATCGTTTTCGGCATCCAGAACCTGCATCAGGTGTATCCCGGTGGCCTTGACAATTGGTTTTCTAGTGTCTTTGATGAATTTGCCATCTTCCCCGGATAGGTCCTCGGCAAAAACTAATTTGGCAGGGCGTAAATTGTTGACGGCCTCTGTAATGGCAGCAACGGTTTGGGATTTCACATATTCCATCATTTCCGGATTTACGCCCGAATTGAAAATGTTCTCGCCCCAGATGCCTACAAGATCATTGCTCTCATGGGTATGGGTGGAAGATAGTAAGGTGTAATCTACTCCCAGTTCCGAAGGTATTCGTTTTCTGATGTCGATTACATCTCCATGTAAAAAGCCAATGGCATCCATGGAAATCATGGCTATTCTGGTATTCCCATCATCAATTACCATTACCCGGGACCAAACATCATCATGCACTCCCTGCGCGGGTTTGGCGTTGCTCATTCCGGCTATCCAGTAGGCATCAAATTTTCCATTGTTATTGTTGTCGTTATAAGTGTCGCCATCATCCCGGTTATACTTGTTATCTCCATTGGCATCGTTCCAGGTATCCACAATGGTTGGGGTAATGGGCCTCTTGGAAAATCCGGCTGATATGGGTTGCGGTGTTTTGTTCTCTATTTTGATATCGATGGCATAATCGGGATGGCGATCGCGCCAATTGTACATCACAATCGATGTTCCAACCAATACGGCCAAAAGGATGGCGGCCCCAAATATTTTTAATCCCTTTTTCAAAGTTTTCATGCTTAACGGTTTTATAGCTTGGTATGCGTTAATTCATTGGCTATTTTAAAATTGAGCTCCATTAGATAGTCGCCCATACTTGGCCCGTACCACCCCATTAAACGGGCTTCATAGGTGTCGTAATAATAATATTTCTGTGGTACGATGTAACCTAGATACTGACCGTTAAAACTGCTGAGAACGGAATTATACCCTTCTAGTTCCAGGGCATTTTTTAAATCAAGACCGTATTCCCCGCTTAATTCATAAGGCAGGGCCAGCCAAATAAGGTTGCTTAGTTTAAGACCTTGTATATGGATGGGGGCTGTCTTTGGCATCAATTTACTTCCAAGATAAGGGGAAAGACGTAAGCGGTCCGATATATATAGGAACTGTAGCTTCGGAATTTCTATTTCCGAAGATATGGTGGTCAGATCCACATTTGCCCGGTATTCCATTTTATTCAAGGCAGATAGGGCCGAATCGGCAAGGGCTTCCCCAATATATTTGGCCTTTTCAAACTTCTCGCCCAGTCCTTTGTTGCTATGGCTTCCTACCGTAGCGGCAAAGAAGAGGGCCAGGTCTGTACCATTTTCTTCCAAATGGCGTTGAAAGTAGCCCGGATAATCTCCAGTATATTGTTCATTATCGGGGCCAATTACCGTAGCATGCGCCGAAAAAGCACCAATGGTAGCTTTTTTGCCGTTTTCCTGAATAAAGGATAAAAGATCCAGTTTATCATTGAGCCGCCCGGATTCGCCAATGATTCTATTGCGCACCAAATTGGGAACTTTAATATAGCCCGAAGAAAATTGGGCGGGTTTTTTGTCTGCCAAGGCCTGTAAAATAAGCACAGAAATTTTTTGACCAAGCCATTCCACTACTTCCGGGAGATATTCCCCGCCAAAACTTTTGCCCACATAGCCGGGCATGCAATTGCCAATACTGGAATGGGTGTGGGTAGCCCCAAAAAAAAGTTGTTTTCTGGATATTTTGCCCTTTAGGTTATCGGTAACCCTTTTAATGACCTCTTCCGGTATAGACACTAGATCGGCATTGATCAAAACAAAGGTTTCCTTATCCACTTCAACTGCGATTGCTTTGGCGAAAATGGAATCATGAACACCGGTCGCTATTTTACCGTTGCTATAACCCGCCATTTTTATATTGTTGAATTCTCCTTTGGCGGGGTCCGGAGTGCCGTTTACGATTTTTGGGGTGATATTTGTCCTTGAAAATCCGGCAAGCATCGGGCCTTTGGCCTCGGTTTTATTTTTAATGGCTCCCTCTATATTTTTAATGGTATTCCTGTAATATTCCGTTTCAAAATAGGGTGTGGTATCAATAGTACTGGTTGCAAAAAAGAATAAAATAATGAAGAGTACTATCAATACCCCAAAAAATTTAAGCAATGCCCTTAACCATTTTCCCATTAGTGTACTTAATTAAGTTTTTGTGGATCCAACATTATATACTTTACTGTTTTTCTGTTCCAGGTATATACAATATGCACTTTTCCATCGGGAGCCTGTATCATGGTGGGATAGGAATATTCTTCCCCTTCCCTATCGGTATTTTCCCTTAAGGGTTCCAGATCCAGAACGCGTTTCCAATTTTTACCGTCGGTGGATAGGGCCAGGCTCAAAGGCACCCGGTCCCCCCAGTTTTTACCGGTAGGATTATATACCAATAATTGGCGGCCATCCTTTAGACTGACCCCGTCAATACCCGAATTTGGATTGGGTAGGGAAGTGGCCGTCATTTTGCTCCAAGTATTGCCGTAATCTGTGGACCAATTTTCTGTAACGATTTCGTTCTCGGTTCTGCTTAAAAGCTGTAGTTTGCCATTGCCATAATTTAGGACCACCGGTTGGATGGCACCAAATTCCTTCCCATCATTAAGGGGCGGGGTTTTGGACCAGGTTTTTCCGTTATCCGAACTAAGTTCCAAGTGCACTTTCCAACCCTCCTTATCATCTTCGGTACTTGATGGGGAAAGTATTTCACCATTTGCCAATTGTATGGGCTGGTTTTTAATGGGGCCTAGGATTCCCTCCGGAAGTTTTACCGGCAGGGACCAGGTTTTTCCATCGTCATTGGAGGTCATATATAATCCCCACCATTCGGTAGGACTGGGTCCTACCTTGTAATATAAAAACAGGGGTCCGTCTTTTGGCTTAAACAATACCGGGTTCCAACATGGGTATCTGCTACCGTCTTCCTGTACACCGTTGACTACTTCTATGGGAGTGGACCAGGAACCATTAATTTTTCGGGACACCCAAATACCGACATCATCATTTTTTTCTTCGGTACCACCAAACCAAGAGGCTATTACCGTTCCATTACTTACTTCCACGGTGGAGGCATGGCATTCCGGGGTAAGCGCATTTTCCAATTCATAAATAAACTCTTGTTCCACTATGGCAGGATGGTCTAATGGAACTACGTCCGGTAATTTTTCCATTTTCCCTTTACACGATATTACTAACAAGGTACAGAATAAAAATAAAAGTCTCATAATATAGATTTAGATGATTGTTGATCAATTGAAAATTCAGGCTCTTTGGCCATAATAAAAGTAAGTTGGCCCCCATTGGCAATTTCTTTGTGCCTGATCCAAGTGCGATCCAGCGGCCGACCGTTCAGCAATATTTTTTTCACATAGATATTATTGGGGTCATAATTTTCAGTACCAATGGTCAATTGATGTTCGCCCATTTGCATAATAGCGCTTTTAAATAAAGGGGCGCCCAATTGATAGATATCGGTACCGGCAATGGGATAAAAACCAAGGGAACTAAAAATATACCAGGCGGACAAGGTTCCGGCGTCATCGTTGCCATCTATGCCTATATAGGAATTATCGTATTTGTTGTCCAATATCCAACGAACCCATTTTTGGGTCAGGTCTGGCCTACCCACGGCATTGAAAAGATAGGCGGCGTGTATATCCGGTTCATTTCCGTGCCAATAATAGGATCCCGGGGTCCAGGCAGCTTTTTTGGGATCGGCTTTGGCAAAAAAGTTGTTCAATTCGCTTACAAAATAAGTTCTGTCCTTAAATAGGGAAACCAGGCCGTCCGTATCATAGGGTACGGCCCACCGCCATTGCAGGGCACTTCCTTCGGTATAGTCTTTGGTATATTCATTGTCCCAATCCGTATAGGTGAGTTGCAGGGGCTTAAATTTTTCAACAAACCTTCCGTCCTTATGTCTGGGTTGAAAATATTGGGTGTCCGGATTCCATAGGTTTTTATAAAATTTGGAATGTTTTTCAAAAAGGCCCTGGTCTTCGTGAAGCTGTAATTCCTTGGCCAAAAGGCTTATGGAATGGTCGGCCCAGGAATATTCCAAGGTCTTGCTTACGGCTTCATCCCCAAACTCCGTAGGGCAATAGCCGTAGGTAATGTATCCTTCTATCCCTTCCCGGCCGGCAGCGGAACTGTCTTTGGGAATGGGCTGCAGGGCTACTTGTTTCATTTTTTCATAGGCAAGGTGCACATCAAAATCCCGAATGCCCTTTAGGTAAGATTCGGTTATGACCATATCGGCAGGGGAACCCAGCATGGAGTTGCTATATCCGTATCCTGAGGGCCAACGGGGCAGACTCCCTCCCTGCCTGGACATTTCTACCAGGGAGACCAGCATGTCCCTTTGTTCACTTTTTGCAATTAGATTGAATAATGGATGGACGGTCCGGAAAGTATCCCATAGGGATAGGTCCGTATAGTAGCTGAAATCCGTAGTTTGGTGGATTTTTTTGTCAAATCCCTTATACTCCCCATTTACATCATTAAAGATTGTGGGCATCTGAAAGCTTCGGTACAGAGCACTATAAAATACTTTTTTTTCATTTTCCTGTCCCCCCTCTATTTGAATTGAGCCCAACTTTTCTTCCCATTTGGCTTTGGCCCGATCCAGTATTTCTTCAAAGTCCATAACATCCAACTCGGTTTTTAGGTTAAGTCGAGCGTTTTCAATGCTAACATGTGAAATGCCAACTTTGGCATTTATGCTTTCCTTGGAGAATTTGAGATAAATTTTTAGACGATCACTTTTTTTGCTCAGGCCTTTATTATTCAGTGCTTGCCCATCCCAGATGCCATAGTCGGAAAAGGGTTGGTCAAATTGAGCTACGAAGTAGACTTGTATTCCACCAAATCGACTGGCAAAGCTGCCAAATGTGCGGACCGAACCTTCAATTTCATTCCTTTTGGGATGTATGTTGACAAATCCTTCCGTTGCACGGTGGTTTCCTGTAGTATTGGTAATATGGATAAGTATATTTTTGTTGCTTTCCTTTGGAAAAGTATATCGGTGAAAGCCGCAACGTTCTGTGGCCGTATGTTCGGCAACAATGCCTTCTTTTTTTAAGGCTACACGGTAATAGCCAGGAAATGCAGTTTCATCCTTATGGGAAAATGTATGTGCATAATCCAATTGGAAATCAATTTTATCATAGTGGGTAGTGGTAGGTGTAAATAAAAAATGCCCTCCATCGGTGGCACCTGTCCCGGCCAATCGGGTATGGCTAAAACCAAGGATTTTATTGTCGCCATAATAATAGCCTGAGGTACTAAAATCTTTGGTGTTATTATAGAAGGACATGGTTTCAGGACTCAGGCGTACCATTCCGAAAGGAACCGTTGCCCCCGGAAAGTTGAAGCCGCATACCCAATAGGGAAAGCCTCCCGTACCTATAAAGGGATTTACATAGTTGCCCAATTGTCCCGGGCCCATGTTTTCCGTTTGGTTTTTTGGAATTGCCTTTACAATGGTATTGTATTGATAATGAACAATAAAAACAGCAATAAGCACTAGGCCTATGACCATGCCAATGGCAGAGGCAGTGATTTTCGCTATTCTTTTCGGCAACTTCATGATTTTAGTTTAAAGGGATGTACTTTTCGAAAAAGCGATCCATTTGGTATTGGCAGTAAGCATTCACTTTTACCGAGGCATCCATGGTATGCGGCCATCCTTTTAGCTTGTGGTAATAGGAAATGGCACCGGCCTTTTGTATGGTAGCATGTAATATGTCCGATTGTTCATAAGGCACCAACTCGTCCAATGTACCTTGAAATATGAGGGTTGGGGGGGCGTTTTTGGAGATTAGAAATAGCGGAGAGGCCATTTTGTACATTTCGGGGGCTTCTTCATAGGATTTGCCTATTAAATATTGGACCGAGGAGGCATTGATGGCAGTTTCATCGGTTAGGTTGGAAGGGCCGTAAAAATTTACAAGGGCCTGTACATTTGCGGAAACCCCGTTTGCATCCATATCATCTGGAGTGTTGGAATAGGCGTTCAACATGGCCAAATGGCCACCCGCGGAACCACCGACCAAGGCAACTTTACCGGCATCTATATGATAATTGGCTGCATTGTGCTTTAGCCATCTAACGGCATCTTCCACATCATGGAGCTGTGCAGGATATTTTGCTACATCCGTTAATCTATATTGAATGGTAGCTGTAACATAACCTTTTTTTGCATAACTGGCCAGATACACCAAATAATCGTGTTTATTCCCTTTTTTCCAGGCACCTCCGTGGATGAAAATAATTAGGGGAGCTTCTTTTTCAATATCCTTGGAATGATAAATGTCCAATTTAAGGGGGATGGAGTCTACCGTTTTGTAGACCACATCTTTGTATTCCTTTATGTCTTCGGGAATAGGGAAATCTTTTTCAATTAATTTCAATGCCCCGGTAGCATAGGCCAATTTTAAAGCAGTATTGCTGGAATATCCCTTTGGGGGTATGGATACATCGTATTGTTTGGCCTTGCATCCCAATAATAGGGCTAGTGCAACTAGGGAAATACATATATTTTTGATCATGATTTTAAATGTTTTTCCAAGAATATATCTGTATGGTATTGAATATAGTCGAATACCTTTGCGGAAAGGTCCATGGCATGTGGCCAACCCTTTAGTTCGTGATAGTAATTGGGTACCCTGTTAGCGTTCAAGATTTCATGAAGTTTTTTGGACTGACCATAGGGGACCAGTTCATCCAAAGTGCCATGAAAGGAAATGGTAGGAGGGGAGTTTTTGTTTACATATAAAATTGGGGAAGCCTTTTTGTACATTTCCGGGGCCTCTTCATACGTTTTTCCAATTAACCTATGTACCCGTTTTTCTTTTTTTGCAATCCCGGTCGTTAAATCGGAGGGGCCGTAAATGTTTATTACTGCCTGAACATTGTTGGATGTCCCAATTCTGTCTTGGATATTGCAGGAAGTGGAATAGGCGTACAGCATGGCCAAATGTGCCCCTGCAGAACCACCGGCAATGGCTACTTTATTTACGTTGATGTTATACTCCTTGGCATGGAGTTTCAGCCATTTTACGGCATCCGAAACATCAAGGAGCTGTGCAGGATACTTGGCCACACCACTTAATCTGTATTGTATGGTTGCAGTTATATACCCTTTTTTGGCATAACTGATCAAATAGTGTAAAACATTGCTTTTCTTTCCTTTTTCCCAAGCGCCCCCATGTATAAAAATAATGAGGGGGGCATCATTTTTTAAGGCTTTGGGACTATAGATGTCCAGTTTTAACGATGTGGAGTCTACCGTCTTGTAAACTAAGTTTTTGTATTCCTGAATACTTTTCGGTATTTCTACCTTGGTAATGGTCGGTTCAATGGTTCCTAGGGTATAGGCTGCTTTAAGGCCGATGTTATTCGCAAAACCTTTTGGCGGTTGTGAAGGGTTGTATTCATTTGTTTTGCAGCCAACAAATAATAAGACCATCCATAAGGCAAGTACTGTTCTAATGACCATAATTTACTAATATTAAGCTTCAGATCTCTTATTGTTGCCTAAAAATTCTTTAAGTTTTATTGTTTTGTTGTTTACCAGGGGGCTGGCCCAAAAATCCGATACTAAAAATAAAACCTAGGGTGATGTACAAAAAGAGCATACCACCTTTTAGTCCGACCAAATCACCCAATGCCCCAACAATGAGGGGTACTATTGCGCCCCCTACAATTCCCGAGCACAATATGCCGGAGAGGGCTCCGTGGTTTTCCTTGACGGAATTTAATGCTAGGGAAAAGATAACGGACCACATGACCGAAGCAAAAAAACCTACCAAGGGGAAGGCCAAAACAGCTATTTGCACAGAACCGAACAGAGCTGCCGTTAAACTTAAAATAGCGGCTCCCGAGAACATTTTAAGGACCAATTTACTATCCATAAATTTTAGTAGAAGCAATCCTAATATACAGCCCACCGTTAACAGTCCCCAAAATAAAGAAATGGCATTGGCCCCTTCTATTCTAGGATCCAGCCCATGGTATTCGGAAAGAAATTGGGACATCCAGTTGGCTACCCCCTGTTCTGTACCAACATAGGCGAACAGGCCCATAAAGAACAGGATGACCTTTTTGTTTTTTAGCAGTTCTTTGTTCGTGGCCCAGGTGCCGGCTTTTTCATCTTCATTTCTTTCCACCTTGGGCAATTTTATGGGATATATAAAGATGACCATAATCAATGAGATAATTGCGAATATCCAGTAAAGGGAAACCCAGGGTAGATTCTCTGGAACTATAGTATGAAAAGTATTGATGATTAAATTGGCATTGTCCGGACCGGAGTAATTTTCCAGGTTAAGTACCAGATAGGAGAATAGGAATGGACTGATAAAGGAGGCCATTCCAAAGGCCAATTGGCCCATTACGGAATTAAAGGCAAAATGTTCTTCTCCACCCGCTACCCTAAGTAAGGGGTTTATGGCCACTTGTAACATGGCCATCCCTGAACCGATTAGAAATAAGGATACCAGGGCAATGGGGAAGTTTGGAAAAAAAGAAAACAAAATGGCTCCAAAAAAGGATACTAAGAACGCGGCCAGGATTACCTGTTTTTCGCCATAGCTCTCTACAGCAAGGCCGGAGGGAATGGAAAATACGCCATAAGCCACAAAAAATGCAAACGGCAATAGGGCGGCCATGGTAAGGCTAACCTTGAAATCCGAGATGATGTCGGGGATCAAGGGGCCCATTATATTGGTAAGGAAGGAAATGACAAAAAAGATAAATAAAATAAGGACAACAATGAATTGATTTTTTCCCATCTTTATGTTTGTCAGGATTAATTGGTTGCGTCTTTTTCTAAATTTAATTCATCTTTCACCCCAAGAGGTTTTCTAATAAAAATAATGACCGTGGCGGTAATGAACATTAGCAGGCCATAAATGGCAGGTACAATGGAGTATTCCGCATTGTTCAGGGCAATGGTTGCCAAGGTTATGGCCAAGGTCCCATTTTGTATCCCCGTTTCAATGGATATGCTAATGGCCTGTGGCCTCGTCAGTTTAAAAAGTACCGCCATTAAAAATCCTATGGTCATGGTACTAACATTGAGCAATATTGCCGGCAGTCCGGCTTCGCTCAAATAGCTCATAAAAACATCCTTGATGCTAATGGTCACCCCAATGATCACCAATACAAATATGATGGCAGAAGCTATTTTTACCGGCTTCTCCATCTTGTTGGCAAAGGTTTTAAATTTACTTTTTACGAGCATACCAATCCCTACCGGTATGATCACTATTACCAATAATTGTTTTATCATAGTAAGGGCATCGACCGAAATGGCCATACTCTCATTGGAAAATTTTTCCAGAGCAAATTGTACAATGAAGGGGATGGTCAAAATAGAAATTATACTGGATACCGCGGTGAGGGAAACGGATAGCGCCAAATCGCCTTTTGCCAAATAGGTAAGCATGTTGGACGTTGGTCCCCCTGGGCAGGCGGCCAACAACATAATACCTATGGCGGTAGTAGGGGACAAGTTTAGGATTATGGCAATGGTGTAACCTATCATTGGCAACAATAACATCTGGCATATAAGGCCTATTACCATAGCCTTGGGATAGGTAACTACCCGCTTAAAATCGGAAAGCGTCAATGATAGGCCCATCCCGAACATGATAATGATCAATGAAACGGCAAGTATAATTCCGGAGGTAGAATTCATGACAAATTAGGTTTTAAAATAAGTTGCTATCATTCCCCAAATAATGGGGAGATACACAAATAAAACTTTTTAATAATTATTTCCCTTATTATATTTTATTGGATTTGCATTATAATTTACCAAAAAACAGAATATATGTTAATTTTTTTGTTAAAAATATTGGGATGTTTTAGAGGTAAGGATTCTTTGGTTTCAAGATAAAAAAGAAAGGACCGGTAAGCTAAGTATGCCTTTTCCGGTCCTAAGATTAAGGTGCTGTCAAGTAAAGATTTTCTGTTTGTGGAAATTTATATGGAGCCCATTTTTGCCAAGGGCCTGTTCTACTATTTCATGGCATTGAAGCGGCTCATGATTTCTTTCCAGTTGGTGAAAATTATCCCCTCTTCCTTAAAGAAATTGATGAGATCGGGATCGGCAAAGATTTGTGATTCCCAAACCCTTTGTTGCCACGATCCCGTAATGCCCCTTAGGTTATCGGTTTCTACGGAGGGGTGAAAAATGATCTCTGTAAGTCCGGGTGGCAGGGATTTTATAAGGGTTTTAAAACTTTCCACTTTTTCTTTGTAGGTGTTCGCCTTTGGCGCACTGGAAAAAAAGTCCAATTTGGGCAAGGTATATTCTTCCGACATTTTTACTACGGAATCATCCATAGGGTAACCTTGTGCCCTAAATTCCGCCAAAACCGATGGTACGGATATATCAATAATATTTGCCGGAATGCCATATTCCTGGGCCACCTTCATGTAGACCTTTACATAGCTAGGATCGCCGAACAGGGTGCCCATATGGGTATCTATATGGTCCGGTCTATAGCCCCAGGCAAGGGATTGTTCAATTTGGGCCCGTATTTCTTTTTCCACTTCCTCTGCGGAAGCATGCTGTACTACTTCCGGAACGCTTCTCCAAAGCTTGTTTTCCGGATCCAATAGTCCTGGGACTTCTACTTCTGGGGTAATGGGGCCCCAACGGTGTTTTTTCCATTCACTCGTAAGCGTAAGGTGTAGACCAATGTCCATGGCAGGGTTTTCCTTGGCCCAATGGATGAATTCTTCGGCGTTGGGACAGGGAATCATTACGGCAGCGGATTGTATTTCCCCCTTGGTCAACTGTTCCTTAGCGGCAATGTTCGCTTCGGGACTCATCCCGATGTCATCTGCATGCAGCATGATTACCTTTTTGCCGGCAGGCCAGCCCAGTTTTTCGGCCCAATTTTTTGGATTTGTGGCTGCCTCCATTTCCAAGGCGGTGTTGTTGATGGCTTCATTTGCATTTTTCTTCTTTTCCCCACAACTACTTAATAGGAGGGTCATGCAGAAGCTTAGTGATAAGGTAAATTGATATGACTTTTTCATTTTTTTAATGTATGGATTTATAAATATTTTTTAAACCAGTTGAGCCCGTCTCCAAAGATGATGTCCAATGGGGCATCCCTATGTTTTGCATCGTACCAAATAATCTCTTTGGGTTCTTCTGCCGCTTTATAGAGCAGGGTGCTCATTAATGGGGGTACTATTTCATCATTTTCTGCATTCAACATGAGTAACGGACGGGGTGCAATCCGCTTTACAAAGTTTAGAGGCTCAATGATACTAACAAAATCTTTTGCTTCTTTGGCAAGGGCTTTTTTTTCGTACAATAAATTCAATTGTCCACCTGCCAATGCCACTATGGGAACTTTTATTCGGTCATCTATCCCACAAAAAACAGTACCGGTAATTCCGCCCAAACTTATGCCGTAGTATCCAATTCTTTGGGCATCCAGTTCTTTCCTTGTTTCTATAAAATCAACTGCCCGCCTAAGGTCAAATACGGTCTGACTAATTATGTCCCTGCTCCAGTATCTGTATTTTCCGGTAAGGTCAAAATCATAAACATCCCCTTTTCGTTCCCCGTGTCCGCTAAAATCGATCCTTAAGACCGCATAACCGTTTTTAAGGAAAAGGGTGTTGCCGTAGGAGACATAATCCACATTCTTGTTGTCTCCAAGACCGTGCATCAATATAACTACGGGCAGGGGGGTGGTGCCAAGTTTTGGCAGACTTAAAAGCCCTGTCACCTTTTGTTGGTGCACACTATTGTATGTTACATGATACAACTTAAAATCTGTAGTGTCTTTCAGCAATTTAAGCGAATCCTTCAGTGGGATGGCTTTGTCGTACTTATAATATTCGCTAACGGGGAAAGTCTCGCTGGTATCACTGGCGTAAATAAAGACAAATGCCATTAATAAAAGAGAGGCGATAATGCCAATAAACCAATATATACCTATTTTGCCCACAAAGCGGGATTTAAAATGATTCGACGCTTGCGTAGAAACGTTTTTCAGGTTTTCGGCTTCATGCCTCGCGGGTTTGCCCTGGGGTTGTTCACTATAGGATTTCATCGTCATCCGCTACATACATTCTGGTACTTTTGGTGTATTTTCCTCCATTGGGATCAGCATATTCCAAATCGATATAAAAAGCCTTGAAGCCACTTTTGGGAAATTTTACCTGTTGTAAAATATGGTCGTGATTTTTGGAGTCTATTTTTTTTGAGGTCCATTCTTCATCCCTAAAATCCCTGTCCGAGGAATCTGCAGACCAGATATAGGCATTTAAAAGCCCATCGGAGGAGGTTTTGACCGTTAAGGTGGCCGATGTCTTATCTGTTGTTAGGTCATAGGACAGGGAACTTTGGGGCGCCTTGTTCAACGCCTTGCCCCAGAATGCGCTTAGGGCCCTCATGGCCTGTTCGCCATTGCCAGATCATGACCTGCATTGGGGACATAGTGAATGAATTTTCACCCGGAATATCATCGATATAATTTTTAATGGCATCCACAGGCCAATATTCATCATTGGTACCGATAAATATTAATTTGGGCATGGTTAAATTGGCCCTGTAGGAATACGGATCCACCATTTGCGTGATGGCCTTTCCATCCTCGGTACCTACCGTTTGGGGGATTTCTAGTTTAATATAGTCATTGATCTGTATGCTGTATTCGTTCCAGGCCGTAATATGGTAATCCAAGCTAATGGGCATGTTTAAAACATCGATTACCATAGGGGCAATGGTTTCCACTCTCTTGTCGTTTGCTCCGGTCAACCAGGTGGTCCACCCCCTTTTTGATGCCCCGGTTACCGTAAAGCGTGTAATTTCCTTCTGAAGATTTTTGCTGGAGAACTCCTGAACGGCATCCATGGCTTTTACGGCACTTTTTACCATAGGAAACAACAATGGCCATGTTGGGTCCTTGTCGCTTTTATAATTGTGGAGGGTGAAGGAGATGAGTGCATCTTCGGTAAGGTCGTTGTATAAAGGTTGGTTGGGAACCTGTCTTACAATGGCCACTATGGCCTTGTTCTTTTGGGCAACCTGGGCAAAACTGATGGATTTTTTGTCCTCTTGGTTGGAGGACCAATTGGGGATCCCTTCCTTTACGCTTCCACCCGTAATTAATAGAAGTGCCCCGTCGTGGGCCACCTCCCCGGGCACCAGTATGGTAAGCTCATGGTTCCATACGTGTTCCCGCCATTTTTGGGAGGTAAGCATAAGTTCATAGGCGGTTACATCCCCTATGGCGTAATTCTCTTTCAGTTCCCACTTATAGGTTTGGTCTTCATTGTTCAAATAGCTTTGCAAGGCGTTGGAAGGAGTTGTCTCGGCAATGGTAGGGGTATCGTTTTCTGCCAGTTTCTTTGGATTTTCCTTACAGGAGAATATGCACAGAAGGGAAATCGATAAAATAATAGAAGCCAATTTTTTCATACGGATCTTGTGTTATTGGTTAATGAATTTTATTAATTATTAGGTTTTGGACTGTTCTGGATCAGGGTCAATAATTCCTTGATAAGGATTTCAGCTGTTTTTTCCCCTAGGCTAGTTTTGCTTACATATGTATATTTTTTAAAACTGTTAAAATCTTCTTTTGTCAATATATACCCAAAAGCATCATTGGTCAATCCAAAAAGAAATGGATGTTCCGTGGGCATATTTCTTTTTAAATAGTATCCTATATTGGGCAGGGCCTCGCCCGGTATGGTCAGGATTTGGGCCGATCCTATATTCAAGAGGTTTAAGGTAGTATGGACATAGCGGTCGGAATTGCCTATTTTTAAGGGAGAATGGTTCAATATATATCGCATCATTTCCGAATCTATCGGGAATGTGGCCTGTGTTGAGGTGCAAAAGAGTTCTGGGTCTTCCTGGATTTTGGCTTCGGATATGATCCTTAAGGCTTCATCCGCCAGAAGGTATCCAATTCGTTTGCATTCCTCCCAATCGTTGGCTTCCTTATTATTGTCCCTTCTATTGTCTGCGGAGACCATTCCCCCTTGGGCACCGTTCATAAATAGGGCCATTCCACCGGTCTTGGCTTCAATTCTGTCGTACAGGGGACCCACTAGGTCAGGACTAAGTATTCCTTGATCATTGCCTATTACCTCCGGATGAATGGCGTAATTGATCAAAGTTACTATGGGTAGGTCCCTGTTTTTGCCTTTGGTGCCCACGGCCTGTATTATACCGCATCTTGGATCGTACAGATCCGGGGCATAATAGTTGTAGGCTATTTTTCCTTTTGCCTCACCAACTGCAATCTTTAATTTGGCAGGTTCCAAATTTGTTGAAGCTTCATTTACAGCATCCGCAATTTGGGTTGCACACCAGTCAAGGTATTCCAAATCTGCTGCAGAATGGCCCTTTTCATCCGGGAAGGCATAGGCATCGGGAGCGCTATGTGTATGTGTGGCACCTATTAAAATATTGTTGAACGGAATGTCCCTGATCAATTTTCTTGCTTTATTGCCGAGGGCCGCAGGCCATCCCAGATTGTCGATATTGACAATGGCTATTTTTTCCGTCCCCTTTTCCAATACCATGGCCCTAACATAAAGTTCCCCTTTTTTTCGGTAGCGGGTTTGGGGGTGCCTACACCACCGGAAACCGCAATTAACGGGTCGGGGGTAATTATTCTTTTTGCAGCACCCGCCTTTAGTTGCTGGGAATGGATATTAATAGAAATCAAAAAGAAAAAGAGCTGCAGCATAAGGGTTGACTTACAAAAATTGCAAGAAATATTTTCCATAAATCTTCACATTTAAATGTTAAAAATGTTTATATTATGCATGCATAAAACTTAATAAGAATATTGACTTATTTTACAAAAATATATTTATTTTCTTAAATAGAGGGTTAATATTTAATGTATAATTAATAATATATCTGAATTGTTTTGAAAAATTTAAATCTATTTTTGGTAAAAGTGTAATCAAACGGTCCTAATATTAACATATCATTAACTAGAGGTTATCAAGTTGGTAACAAGATTTTAATAAATGATAATTTTTGATCTTTGACTGCAAAAAAAACTAACTAAAAACTATTGTTTATGACTAAAAAGAATCTAATACTGTTGTATGGAGTTTTATTTTCGATGCTGCTATCCCTGTCTTCCTGTAGTTCGGATGATAGTTCCAGTGCCGATGATATTCCTTTTACTGCCGATATTTTTCAGAGTACGGTAGGAAAAAAAGTAGCCTTTCGGGGATTGACCAATAATGCCGTTTCATGGGCATGGGATTTTGGGGACGGAACTACAAGTACAGATAAGAATCCTGTTCATAACTACGCGGCAGCCGGGTATTATGATGCAAAATTGACAGCTACTGCCGAGGATGGGACAACTATAACCAAGGAGATGAGAATTGGAATAGAGATAACACCTTACGTGTTGCTTGACAGGAGGTGCCACTTTGGCGGAAAACGGTAAAACATGGAGGATTTCCAGTGTCCATTCTTCGGGAGATTATTTTGCCAATGCCGATGCGGAACTGACCGCCTATGAGGAAGCGCCAAAACCACTTCCTTCCGGTATATTTGGCTCAGGATTAGGTCTGGGCGAAGTCTATCAGGATGAATATACTTTTCATCATGATGGGGGTTATTCCATGGATTTGAAAGATGGGGCGGCCTTTAGTGGTTTGGTGTATCAGTTTTTGACTAACGGTGTGGCTGGAATTAAAAATCCCAGTTCCAATCAAGATTTTGGCCTGTGTACGGGTATTATACCCCGGAACCGAATTCAACTTTTTCTTATGAGGAAGAAGGTGCTGATTTGACCGTTGGGTCCGTATATGGCCCTGGTGGGGCTATGACCTATAGTGGAGTTACTACGCTGAGCTTTTCTGGAACCATGTTTTTTGGAATTATGGATTATGAGAGAAGGGTAATTATTCAGGAAGTTAAGGAAAATACAATGAGGGCGGTCATGTTTGTATCTGCCTCTCCGGCATATGCGCCACTTAATACCCACGCACTCGTACTGACTTTTGAAGTGGTTCAATAGTCTTAAAGATGGATAATCAATCAGAAAAATAACTAACTACAATATAATTCTATGAACACATATTTAAAAAATAACATACGGATTGTAGGGCAATTGTTCCTGACATTGTTGGTTTTGGGAACTACGTCCGCAATGGCGCAATCCGCACAACATACGGTATCGGGGAATGTAACGTCCTCAGAAGACGGAATGCCTTTGCCCGGGGTGAGTATCATATTACAAGGTACCACGCAGGGGGTATCGGCGGATTTTGATGGCAATTACAGTATTAATTTGCCCAATGGAAATGGGGTACTGGTATATTCCTATTTAGGTTTTGAGACACAGGAAGTAGCGGTAAATGGAAGAACTTCCATTAGTATTGCCCTGGTGCCCGGTGCCCAGGCCTTGGACGAAGTGGTCGTAACGGCCCTGGGTATTAAAAGGGAGGATAAGTCCTTAGGGTATTCGGTAGAAAATGTTGCCGGGGAAGAGCTTACAAGGGTGGCACAGGAGAACGTCTTAAATTCCTTGTCCGGAAAAGTGGCCGGGGTTACCCTAAACTCTACGGGAGGTACAGGTTCTTCTGTGAGTATGGTGATTCGAGGTGCCATTTCCCTCAGTTCTGACAACCAGCCCTTATTCGTTATAGATGGGGTTCCGGTATCCAACTCCTTGAACAATATTGGTGGTTTTGGTAATGATAACCGCGTGGATTATGGCAATGCCATCTCGGATTTGGATCCCAATAGCATAGAGGATGTCAGTATCCTTAAAGGGCCCAGTGCGGCAGCCTTATATGGTTCCCGTGCCGGTAACGGGGTAGTGTTGATTACCACCAAAAAGGCCAAGGATAATGAGAAGATGAAAGTTTCCTTTACCACCAATACGGTATTTGATGTTCCCTATAGGTTTTTGGACCAGCAAACTAGGTTTGCGTCCGGTTATTTTTCCTTTTCCCCTGAATCGCAAGGGGGTAGTTATCTCCTTCCGGATGTAGCGTTAACCGGGGGCAATGGAGGTCCGGAATTGGATAAGGGCTATTTTGCGGTACAATGGAATGCTCCTTTGGATGCCAATGGGGTTCCAATTCCTACAGAGTTAAAGTCGTATCCGAATAACGTGAGGAATTTTGTGCAAACAGGAATTACAACAACGAACAGTCTAGAGATTAGCAATACTACCAAGGTAATGAATTACAGAATGGGGGTTACCAATATGCAAAATACAGGCTTGGTACCCAATTCCGACGTCAATAGGAATAGCTTCTCTTTGTCGGCATCCTCTAATTTGAACGACAAATTAATTTTTAGTACCAATGTTAATGTGGTGCATAGTTTTGCCGATAACAGGCCAGCTTCGAACAGGGGTGCCAATCCCTTACAATGGGCGTATTCCACTCCGGCCAATATTGATCTGGGACTCTTGAAGGATTATGATCTGCCTGGAACGGATGTACTGACCTTGGCCCAGGATTACAATAATCCTTATTTTTTGGCCTATGGTGTAAACAATAGCTACTCCCGTTATAGGGTCTATGGAAATATGGTGATGGATTGGAATATTTCACCTGCATTTAAAATAAGGAGCAGTTATAATTTAAATACTTATAATCAGACCCAGGAAACCAAAATGTCTCCTGGATACAATGCAGAAGTGAACAATGGTACTTATGGTATTTCCAAAACCGATGGGGTGGAAACCAATGTGGACCTGTTGGCCACTTTTACCAAGGACTTGGGCGCTTTCGATTTCAGTATCTCTGGGGGAGGGAACTTAATGTACCAAAAGAATACAGGACTTAGTAATTCAGCGATTTCTGAGGTAGGGCTTGTGATACCTGATCTTTTTACCGTATCCAATATTGCACGAACTTCCTTGAACCATTCCAGTTTTATGAGTGAAAGGGGGATCAATAGTGTATATGCCCTAGGTAATTTTGGGTTTATGGATATGTTGTATCTGGATGTTACGGCGAGGAACGATTGGTCCAGTACGCTACCAGTCGATAATCGTTCTTATTTTTATCCCTCGGCCTCTTTGAGTTTTTTGCTGAGCGAGGTAGTGGATATTCCCAAGGTGGACTTGTTTAAGCTAAGAGGTGGTTGGGCCAGAGTGGGTAATGATACCAATCCCTATCAGTTGGGTGCCTATTACAACAATGCCGGTCAGTGGGAGAATGCGATAATGTATTCTGCACCAGGAAGTTTAAGCACGCCTACCTTGGAGCCGGAAGAGGCCACTTCCCAGGAATTGGGGCTGGACTTGACCATGTTCAACAACAGGTTTCGTTTTGAGGGTACTTACTACACCGTTGAAAATAGGAATCAAATTGTTCCCAGTATCCCTATTCCGGGATCTTCCGGATATAGTAGCGTTAGTATAAATGCCGGGGTATTGGAGAGTAAGGGATACGAACTTTCATTGGGTCTTACCCCAGTGAGGACGGAAAATTGGAACTGGGATCTAAATGTGAATTATACGACCAATGAATCCAAGGTTATTGCCTTGGCCCCAGGGGTAGATTATATAGAATTATGGAGCGAGAACAAAAGTGTTTCCAGGGCCTATGTGGCCAATCCGGCAACAGGTGAGGACGGTTTGGTCGGAAATATATATTCTCCACTAAAACTTAGGGTAACAGATCCCAATTCACCTTATTTTGGATATCCATTGATTGATGGGGATGAAGGGGAATTTCTTCCACAGGAGGAACGTGTAAAAGTTGGAAATTATAATCCTGATTTTGTAATGGGACTCCAGTCCAGCCTTACCTACAAGAATTTTACCTTGAACATGACCTTCGATTGGCGTTCGGGAGGGGAATATATGTCGCAGACCTCTAGATATATGGTGGAGGATGGATATGGCCAACAGCTTTTGGACAATTTGGTGAATCCTGGAATAGCCCAGCCGGGCCCCGAATTAAAGCAATGGGTATTGGATAATGCCGATCAATTAATTGAAGGTGAAGGTTTCTATCCCGTTGGCGGGACTCCTGGAGAAGGTGGATTTCCGGAAACTTGGGGAGGTAGTGTAGTATATGATGGCGTTTTTTATCCTGGGGTGTTGGGATATCATGATGATAACGGTAATTTTATATTGGAAAGTGAAAATTTAGGGGAAGATGGAACAATATTTTTCCCTTTTGCGGCCTCGCATCCTTGGGCATTTGGGACCCAACATATGTTTGAAGCAGATTATATTAAGCTAAGGGAAATCTCTTTAAGTTATAGTTTGCCCAGTAAACTTCTGAATAGAACTGGATTGGACAATATAAGCCTGTCCGTGTATAGCCGTAATATCATGTTGTGGACCAAGGATTCTTCTTTTGGTATTGATCCGGAAAGGGCCTTTCAGGCAGAATCGGGAAGGGATAAACGGGGAACACAATTTAAACAAGGGATAGAGCGCTATAATGTAGACCCTTGGGTAGTTCCGGTCGGATTTAAAATTGGTATCACATTTTAATAAAAAAAACTAAGATCATGATGTATCAGATAAAAAGTAAAATGGCCATATTGGTTTTGGGGCTTACTGTATTGGTTTCCTGCCACGGTCTGGAGGATTTGAACGAGAATCCCAATCAAATTGGTTCGGAAAATGTAGATCCCAATCTGTTGGTGCCAACTGTAATCAGTGGTGCTGCAAAAAGTACTTTGGGCTTGGGCTTTGGGGATATTGCGGGGGTGATGCAGCATACCCAAAAAGATGGTTGGTCCAGTGGACACAATGCCTATGATTGGAACAATCGTTCCCACAGTTGGAACGGATATTACAGTTTGTTGACCAGTAATAAAACTTTGATCGAAAAGGCGGAAACCGATAATTTGGAGTTCCATATTGGTGTTGGATTGGTTATGAAGGCCTATTTGTTCGGCATGATTACCGATCTGTGGGGCGATGCTCCCTATTCCGGAGCTTTACGGGGAGATGAGGGACCTGATTTTTTTGATGCGGCCTTTGATAACCAAAAGGATATTTATTTGGGGATTTTGACCGATTTGGGCAGGGCCAATACCCTTTTGTCCAAAAATCAGAGTGAATACTTCAGTATTCAGGCCAGTCAAGACATTCTTTATGGTGGGGATGTTACCAAATGGAGAAAATTTGCCAATTCTTTGGCCCTTAGGTACTATATGCGTATATCGGCCAAAGAACCTGGCTTGGCAGCCGAAGGCATTGGTAGAATAGCATCCAATCCTGGGCAGTACCCCTTAATCTTAGATGCTGCAGACGACGCGGCCATGTCCTATGTTGGCAATGCAGGAAATGATTCCTGGCCTACCAACACCCAATTTGATAATAGTTCCAGTGGGGCCTATTTTAGGATAAAAATGGCCAAGACCTTGGTGGATGCCTTGCAGGATTTGGATGATCCCAGATTGGGGGTATGGGCCAATAAAGTTGAAACTCCCTTGGTTTTGGCCGTGGGGGAACCGGAAGATACGGATGATGTAAGGGATGGGGAACGATTTGTAGGCCAAAAATTGGTAGACGACCACTTGGATATTCTTGGCGTGCCCGTGGATTTTGATAAGGAATATGTAGGATTGCCTACCGCGATTGCCTTTGGCCCTGCTTATAATTTAAAAAAAGCTTCACAGGGTACATACAATCCCCATGTCTCCCAATTGAATGATATTTATAAAGCCGCTAGTGGCCCCTTGTTGAAGGCCCGTTTGCTTTCTGCGGCCGAAGTTCATTTTATATTGGCGGAAGCGGCGCTTAAAGGTTGGATAGGCGGAGGTCCGGAGGGCCATTATAACCAAGGAATTAGGCAGTCTTTGGAAACCTGGGGAGTTGGAGATCAGTATGATGATTACATAGTGGGCGCTCCTTATGGAGGGCTGGAAGATATCATGGAACAAAAGTGGATCGCCAGTTGGTCCGTTGCTACCGAGGCTTGGTTTGATTATAGAAGAACAGGTTTGCCCGATCTTCAAACGGGCCCGTCATCAAAACGTGCCGCATTGCCCTTGCGTTTCTATTATCACATAGACGAAATAGACAACAATACACAAAATGCCGAGGCGGCTATAGGTAAACTGGAAACGACCCCATTTAAAGGGGAAGATGTTAGCAATAACAGCGCCTGGTCAAAAATGTGGTTGCTTCAGGGTACCGGAAAACCGTATTAGTCAATATTTATTTTGAGTTAGTTTAGCAATTGTATAGGAGGCATTCCGTAAGGTCTGCCTCTTATTGTTATGCATATTTCTGAATTACAATTATAAAAATGTAAAGGCATGAAAACTAAAAAAATAGGAATTCAAGTTTTGATAGTGGCCATGTCCCTGGCCACTGCCTGGGCCATTCGGGGCCAGTTTGGACATGAACAGGGGGCCGCTTGGGCGGGAGCAATAGGTGGCCTGGCCTTGGTGCTTGTTTCCGGTAGAAAAGACTGGTACAACAAAATGATGTTGGTGGCCTTGGCATCGGCCGTAGGTTGGGGAGCCGGGGGAATGATCAGTTATGGAAAGGTAGTGGGCTACGGTTTCGCGGATAACTTTGTCAATGCCTATTATGGCCTTGGGATGCTCTTCGTTATTGGTGGCCTATTTGGTTTATTGGGTGGTGGATTGGTTGGTCTGACCCTTGATTCAACAAGGGAAAATAGAGTTAGGTGGGGCGCGTTGCTTTCGCAGATGACGGTTGGGGGAATTGTAAGTTATTACTTCTTGATAGAGCAGATCGGCTTTAAAATGACACCGCCTAGATCGGAGGCCTGGGCCCTGTGTTTTGGTGCCGGATTGGCCATGTTGTGGTATATGGCCAAGGAAAAGAGGAACTCGGCCATTAGAGTGGCCTTTTACGCTATGTTGGGTGGGGGCATTGGATTTAGCTTTGGCAATTTTTTACAAGTTTTGGGCAATACATGGCAAATTCCCTTTAATATGTGGAATGTTATGGAATATTGTATCGGTTTTTTCGGTGGCTCGGGCATGGCTTATGGAGTGTATAGTTCCAAGTGGCCCAAAGAAATCCCAAAGGCAACCAAGTGGGAAAACTGGTCTGCCCTATTCATTGTAGTGCTTTTTGTTCCCTTGATCGTTTACAGGGAATCTTTGACCTATGCCCATATTGCCAGACGTTTGGAGAATCTGCCCAATATAGAATCCATTGCCTCCACAAGTACCATTATGGTCCTTTTGGTATTGTTGGCAATGGTGATATCCATCTTTTTAAGGTTTGGAAAGGAACAATTCTCCAAAAAGGATGTCATGGCTACCTTTTTTGCCATGTTCATAGCCTACACCTTTATAAGTTATGCCGTTACAGGAATTTTTGGAGGGGAAATGCACCTTAACCATCACCTTTATGTAGTGAATATAATATTGGTTTTTGTATTGCTGCGCAGCAATGGTTTTCAGTTCATTTATGCGGAAATGGATGAGGTAACCCCTAAAAAATGGCTTGTTTATTTGATTGTCGTACTTGGGGTGCTTGCAATTCTGGCATTGATAGCCATAAGTGTTCACGGTGATTTGGGGGATAGGAATAGATTTCCAATGGATTAGGGTAATGTAGACTTTAAACTTTATAACATTGAACATTGATTTTTTTCCTGCCTGTCCGTTAGATTGGGTTTCCATTTTACCTCTCCTTTGGAGAGGTCGGGACTGCCTTTTCGGCAGTTCCGGGTGAGGCAGAACAATAAGGGTTCCTGGAACGTTTGTGGAGCAAGGTATTACCTAAAGGTCTTTCGGTAATCCGAAGGGGTTTTGCCCATAATGTGCTTAAAATAGTGGTTAAAATTGGCCAGATTGTTGTACCCGCTTTCAAAACAGATCTGGGTTATCTGTTTATCGGTTTCCGCCAGCAATTTGGCCGCAATGCCTACCCTGACACTTTTTACATATTCCATAAAGGTAAGATCGGTCTTCTTTTTGAAATACCTGCAAAATGAGCTGGGAGCCATATTCAGTACGGCAGCGGCTTCTTCCAATTTAACACCTTCCTGTATGTTTTGAAAGACATATTCGTATACTTTATTTATTTTGTCCAGATTTTTGGAGAAAACGGCCGAACTGTTATTGGGATTGGATAGATTTTCCCGTTCTTCCACCTGTAACAGAAAATTAAATATTTTGAGCATTTCAATATAATATTCCAAACCTTCCAATTGTGTCATGCGCTCTAAGCTTTGCCTAATATGGCTGTCGTTATCCAGTTTAAAGCGCAATCCTGTGTTCGACTGCTTCAAAAGATCTACCACGAGTTCCAATTCGGGCATCTTAAAAAAGTCAGAGTTCATAATATCTTCCGAAAAATGGGTGACAATACAAAAGGGATCATGTCCTTTTTCTAAACCCAAAGCCTCCCAACAGTGTGGCAAATTGGGCCCAAGGAGTACCAGATCGCCTTTTTCAAATCCGGAGATGTTGTCGCCAACAATTCTCCTGCCAGATCCAGAGGTAATAAAGTTCAATTCAAAATTCCTGTGAGAATGTATTCTGGCATTGGATGCCAAGGGTAACTTTCTTGATATAAATGAATGCTTGTTCGGTACAAATATTTTTTCAAAAATAAATTCCATGGTTTGGTATATTGACAATATTGGACTAATATAATTAAATTATTCAGAAATAAGGTTAAAATTTAATGTAATTAAAACAATATTGTAGTGGCAAAGGTTTTTTAATTGGGTTTATTTTGTTAGAGCGGTAATTTAAAGTTTGTAGCAGAAGGACCAATTACCGGATCAATGGATTTGTTGATCAAATTTTAAATTTATACACAACCTAAACAACCAACCATTATGAAATTGGCCATAAAAGGAATAATACCTCCCATGGTTACCCCATTGCTCGAGAATAAGGAACTGGACATTACGGGGTTGAAAAAGTTAATACATCATTTAATAAATGGTGGAGTACACGGTATTTTTATTTTAGGAACTACTGGGGAAGGTCCTAGTCTTAGTTATGAGGTCAGGAAACAGCTCATATCCGAAACCTGTAAAATAGTAAATAAAAAAGTCCCTGTATTGGTAGGGATTACCGACACCTCTTTTGAGGGGACCATGGAAATAGCGGACCACGCAAAAAAAGTCGGTGCGGACGCCTTGGTAGTGGCCCCGCCCTATTATTTTCCGATTGCCCAAGAAGAAATGATGGATTATCTGGAAAGCTTAGTGCCTAAACTGACCCTGCCTTTAATGCTGTACAATATGCCGAGTTGTACAAAACTTCATTTATCCATAGATGTTGTTAAGAGGGCAAAGGAATTAGGGGCCATTGGGATAAAGGATAGTTCGGGGGACCTTAATTATCTGTATATGCTTATGGATGAGTTTAAGAACGATCCTTCTTTTTCCATAATAGCAGGGACCGAGCTGTTTTTGCCGGAGACCATAATGAACGGTGGCCATGGTTCGGTAGCAGGGGGAGCCAATTTTTTTCCAAGGCTATTTGTAGATTTGTACGAGGCCGCATTGGATCAAAACTTGGAGAAAATAAAATTGTTGAGGGAGAAGTTGATTATGGTACAACAGACCATTTATGAGGTGGGGGAGTATTCCTCCAGACATATAAAGGGTACCAAAGCGGCTTTAATGGCCATGGGGATTTGTCAAGACCATAGTGCCGAACCATTGGAACGATTTTCGGAGGAGCAAAGGAATAAGATAAAGGAGTATGTAGCTTTGTTCGATTATAAAAATGAGTATAATACAGTGCATTAAAAAAGTCTGTTCCGGAACTGGTGTTATACCGCCCTGGTGATATGTTTTTCTTCTTTTGTGCTTAAAGGTTTTTGTATGGCTATCCCCAAAATGGATAAAATTAAAATGTTGAAAAAGTCTTTTGTTGCAATTCCGATTTTGATTATCGCTTTTTTGGCACTTTTTTTTCATTTGGATATACACATTGTTGATGCCCTTAGCCTGAAACCCGTTCCAGAGTTCGATATCCATATCCCAATGGTAAGATTGCTTTTTGAACCTGTGTTGGGGCCGTTGCTATATTTAAATAGAGCTATTTATCCCCTTCAGGAATTGCCGATTACCTTATTATGGATTTTGGGCCTGTACGTTTCTCTGGGTTTGATAAGGATCTATATAGTGGCAGCATCTTTTCGAAGGCAGGCCGCATTGCGGTTTTTGGGAAATCTGCCTTTGTTGATCGGCATTTGTTTCTCAATTTTTATAGTTATCCTTTTTATTAGGTTGCCCAATAATACGATTGTTAACAATACTTCCGATGAAATACTGGTAACTACCCACGCCCATACCGAATACAGTCATGACGGTTTAATATCCCAAGAAAAAATGTGGGCATGGCATAAAAGGAATGGGTTCGATGCCTTTTTTATAACGGAACATGCCAATCATAAAAAAACATTGGGCTTTGCCGCCAAACAAAGAAATGAACAATTTCCCATAGTGCCCTTAATCATGACAGGTCAGGAACATTCGGGGTCCAATCATATGAGTCTGTTGGGACTCAATGGAGCGTTCGAGACCAAGGACAAGGAAGATTCCCTTATAGTGGATCTGACAAAGAGATATGGAGGTGCGGTAATTGTCAACCATTGGTTCGATGGAAAGGGAAATGATAAGGAGTTTTATAAGGATTTGGGTGCCGATGGTTTTGAAATTGAAAATGTAGGCAAGGAACTTTATTATGATAGGGCCCTGTTTAAGGAGCTTAAAAAATTCTGTGAAGACAACGGCCTGCTAATGCTCGGCGGACTTGATTTTCACGGTTACGGTAGGGCCTGTGGCATTTGGAATGCCTTTCAGATTCCCAATTGGCATCAAATGGATCCGGATGAAAAGGAAAAATCCATTTTAGGGATAATACGGGATAGGGACCAAACCAGGGTGAGGGTACTTATGTACCGGGACAGACCTTTTTATACCGGGGATAACTTGTGGTTCCAACCTTTTATTACCTTGATAAATTATTTTAGGACACTAAATTTCTGGCAAGTATTATCTTGGGCTTTATGGTTGGTTTTGTTCCAATTACTTCGGAATTACCGAAAGGAGCATTTTATTCCATGGCATAAAAGAATGGCCCTGACAGGAATGTTAGGTGCCTTGTTTTTAATTGTCCTGGGATTGTATTATATGGTCCGGGGAAATGCGGTAAAGGGCTATAGCAAAGTGTTTTCCGAATACAGTTCGTTGTTGCTTACCATAGGTACCATTTTTATGGTTTATTCGCTTTTGGCGATTTATTTTAGATTCTTTAGAAAAATGAAAAGGATAAATTGAAAGGAAAGGCTCTGAGGATAGGTATTTGGGTTTTGGCGACTTTGGGTATCGTCACTTATTTTTATTGGATTTTACCGGTGTGGGGTATACCGTTCAATGGCCAGCGGCACGGGAACCCTCCATTGACCCCTCCCTGGGCTTTGGAATGTTGGCTTTGGGAAGATGATGTCAATACTTCAGATTATGTGGACGAATTATTGGCAGGGTATAAGGAATATGATATTCCGGTGAGGACCATTATTTTGGATAGTCCCTGGTCTTTGCGCTATAATGATTTTGAAATTGATACCAATCTATATAAAAAACCGGACCAATGGTTTAAAAAGCTTCAGGACAAGGATTATAGGGTAGTACTTTGGATGACCTCCATGGTGAACAGTTTAAGTAAGGATACCCATATAAAGGATTCCAAGGACTGGTATGAGGAGGCAATGGACAGTGGCTTCCTCGTTAAATCCGGCAAGCCTAATAAATGGTGGAAGGGAGAGGGGGGCTTTATAGATTATACCAATGAAGATGCTATGGAATGGTGGAGGGGGTTGCAGCAAAATGTTTTTGACCTTGGTATCGACGGATGGAAACTGGATGGCGCCGCAACCCTATTTTGGAACCAACTTGGCCCAATACCCATATTTTATAAGAGGACGTCCAAGGGAATTATGACCACCAGAACCTATATGGACCACTATTACAGGGATGAATATAGGCATGGGCTTGTCCAAAACCCGGAGTTTGTTACCTTGTCCCGGTCCATAGATCGCGGGTTTCACCCTGAAGGCTTTTCGCCTATTGATGCTTCCCCCGTAAATTGGGTGGGGGATCAAGAACACAAATGGGTTACGGATGAAATGATTTTGGAAGCAGGGGATGAAAAGGTGGACATCGCTTTGAAAGGGATTCAAGGTTTTGAATCGGCCATTGAGAGTATCCTGAAAAGTGCCGAGCTGGGTTACAATATAATAGGGTCCGATGTGGCAGGATTCTCAGGGAAAACAATTCCTCCGCGACTTTATATGCGGTGGGCGCAATTTTCTACTTTTTGTGGTCTGTTCATGAACGGCGGTCATGGGGAAAGGCGACTTTGGAAAAGGACTGAGGAAGAATTGGAGGTAATACGAAAGTTTTCCTGGTTGCACACAGAATTGGTGCCCTATATGTACCACTATGTGGTAACTGCCCATGAAGGGGGCAGAAGATTGCAGACCCCTTTAAAACAAGGCAAATATCATTATATGTTCGGGGATGATTTTCTGGTGGCCCCAATATATAAGGATTCCAAAACCAGGGCTATTGCCCTGCCCAAGGGGCAATGGAGGTATTTTTTTGACGATAAGGAACCTATTGATGGCGGAATTGAAATTGAGAATGAATTTCCTATGGACGAATTTCCGGTCTATATTAAGGAGGGTGCCATTGTACCTATGGATGTTAAACGTTCCTATACCGGATTGGGAAATGAGGATTCAGAAGGCTTTACTACCATTTTGGTGTATCCCAAAGGAGAAAATAGTTTTGTTTATCACCATCTGGATACCAAAGGGAAAACCACAATTTCTTATGAAGCAACGGCCGGTTCCCTGAAACTTTCCCTGGAGGGAACAAAATTTCCCCATCGCTTTAGGATTCATTCCGATAACATCCCCAAATCGGTTAGCTTGGACGGCATACCATTGGCAAAGGAAGTGTTTTGGAACTACGACGAACAACACCATAAACTTCTGGTCAAGAATGGTATGGGATATGGGAAAGGGGTATATGAGATAAAATATTAAACTTCCCTTTAATCCATTTAATCTTTATAATTCCCCGACGGCTCTGCCTAGGGGTTTCCGATTATACCTCCCCTAAGGGGAGGTCGGAATTGCTTTTTCGCAATTCTGGGTGGGGCAAAATACAAAATTTCGGATTTTGGCCCTAAGGCCAAAATGATACCGATAACTATCGGTACGGCGAAATACCTCTACGGCACTGCCTCGAGGATAGTCGGTTTCAAGAAATTTTTTATTTTTCTAGATAAAGGTGTGTAGTTTCATTGCAGTTGCTTTAGGTGCCAAGAATATTTTTGCCATAGGCAATGGACATTTTTGTCAACTGCTTCGGCATATAGTATGCAACCTACAGCATTCTGATCATTCTGTTCCAAAAACTTTACTTTTGATGTTGGACAGATATGTAATTTTATGGCTTCCGTTGGTAATAGTGCAGTAGGTAATAGCGTCTTATCGGTGCAGGTTTTTGGATCTCAGATAATTTAAAAGTTCTTCCGGTAGATCGGTTTGAATTACATTTACGTATTTTCGGGACAACAGCGCATCAAAACCTGAATTTTTAGCTTGGGTTTCCATCTTGTCATATTTGCCCAAAGCATTGATCCATACCCTATATCCGGATTTTACCAGTCGGCGCATGGTTCCATCTTTATAATAGCTGTCATCTATATGTATAATGGAAATATCCTGCAATTTTCTTATGGCCCTAATATCTTTTCTGGAATATGCCCTGGGCATTATTTTGATCTTCCTGTTCAGTTTTTGGTATAGTGCGGTCTCCGGATAATCATAAAGGAAGAACAATATCTGGTCTTCCATTCCGTATTTCTCTATCAGCTCAAAAGTTTGTCTCACGGCCGCCTCACCTTCCAATTTAAAATCTACATCCAATAACATTTTGTCCTTGGTTAGCCGTAGCACCTCTTCAAGAGTAGGTATTTGTTCATCTGTAATGTCATTGCCGAACTTAAGTCTGAACTCCTTGAGCTCTGCAAGGGTAAAGTCGTCCACTTTTCCCGAACCATTGGTCGTTCTGTCAATAGTTTTGTCGTGCATAATTACCAGTTCACCGTCCTTACTTTTTCTGATATCAATTTCAACAATATCGACCCCTATACGGATGCTCTCGGCTATGGCTGCCAAAGAATTTTCCGGGTAGTTGGGATTGATGGCCCTGTGGGCGGCAACGAGGACCATTTCCGGGTGGTTGTGGTAATCGTTAAGAATATGGTCAAGCTTGGTTTCTTGTGCCGGGGAGCTCAGGCCCAAGAAAAGGAGAAGGGTGAAAATGGTTTTGTTCCAAGTGGGGTAAAGACCGCTGTTCATTGCAAAAAGTAGGTTATGGATTACTGAATATAATTAGGGTGCAAGATAATGAGATTTTTTATTTACACGTTTAAGCAAAGGTTAATATCTACTTTTTCCAACATAACATGATGCCCTAAGGGTTGCTGTACATGACAAAATCGTCATAACAAAGTTTTCCGGAAAATCCGTTTTACCCCAAGCCCTAAAGCCGGCCTGTCCGGTAGGCAGGGGTGCTTGATTTTCCTCAATTCCCTCTTTAGGGTTGGGGTCTGAAATTGAGGAAAATCTTACGGAATAGAATTTTGTCATGCACTAGGCCAAGGGATTATGAAGTTAATGCATGATCTAAAGAAAGGGGTTGAACAATGTTCAATTGGTAATGGTACGGGAGTTTGCGGAGCCAACCCCTATAATGCTATCGTAGATATCGCCAAAATTTCGATAATATACCAATATAAGGTAGTTGTTTTCCGTAAAATGAAAATTTCCAGAAACAGTGTTCATGTCCATTTCGCCTTCGTTGTTTTTTAGTACATACTTGTAGTTATAGAACCCTTGTTTCATTTTTATGACCGCCTCCATATTGCCCGTAGCTTCATTATAGGTCATTTTGTTCTCCTCGTCCAGAGCGTAATTATTGTATTTTCCAAATATATATACATCGTTAAGGCCAATCTTTTCCGTATAGGGCAGGGTAAAATGGATAAAGCTGTATTCGGCCTCCCTGGAACTGTCCTCTCCCTGTAAGGTTCTTACCACAAAATCGCCATTGATATCCGGGTAATAGGTATAGGGCCTATCATCCCTGAAGTAATCCGTAAATAAATAATGGTGATAAAGATCGGTAAGTGCTATTCGTGAGATGGAAGAACTTGGCGCCCTAAGGTCTTTGGTGTCAAAATTAAAATATTCGTTACCACCAAAAAAACTGGTTTCCTTGTCATATTTATATACGAGTTCCGATCCAAGTATGAACTGTGGGCTTATATTGGTAATGGTCGAGGGCCAAAGGTGGTTTTGTATTATGGCCACTTTTACTTCCTTATTGGGATTTACCAATTTTAGTTGATGGGCATTAACGGTAAACTGTACTACTTGTTTTTCGTTTAAATAATTAAAATCCCTGGAACGTTTTACAACGGCCCCTACGGTTATCCTATCCTCGTATACGATAAACCTTCTGGAAAATTGAAGTTCGTTATAGCCATTGTAAATTTCCAATACGTAATTGCCGCTAACTTTCAATCGCGTATGGTCATTGGGTATGGTAAGCTTGTAATTGGAATAGGGTTGAAGTGTTGAATAGCTGTTTGCGTAATCCACTATACGTTCATTGTCCAATCCGTTCAGATATTGTGATTTTAAAAGGGAAGAGGGGGTCCAGTCGTAGTCGCAATGAACAATCTTGTAATAGTAGTCCTGTTCGTTGGCCAGAAGGTCGTCAAATTCCAAATAAATAGGGTCGCCCAAGTTTACGACCGGAAATTGGTCATCGGTGCCGCCTTTGAATACAATAGTTTTGATATTTGTTGGAGGATTTATTTCCACCTGCACCTGGGCAGGGACAAAATGAAAGGAAATGAACAGAGCAAGCGAAAAAAGATTCAATCTCATTGGGTAATATTTTCACGTAAAGATAGGCAAAAAGCAGGCCTAAATAGTCAAGCGTGGTTTAATCTTTATAATTCCCCGACGGCTCTGCCTA
>JAWKMN010000007.1:0-182791 GCA_041392165.1 Flavobacteriaceae bacterium | reverse complement strand
AGTATTTTCATCCTTCTTAAAAATAGACCGAAAAGTCAAATAAATAATTTTCAGATCGGTAAATACTCCCTTTTCCTTTATATACTTTTTATTCAAATCCAATTTTATCGGTAAAATTTCCTCGATATATTTTTTCTCGGGATCATTGGAGCATTTTAAAATTTCATTTTCATTTCTAAAATAAATGGAGGCATAATCCGTAATTCCTGGTCTAATGGAGAGAACAACCCTATCCGTTTCGGAATACAGGTCTACATATTTGGGCACTTCCGGTCTGGGGCCCACCATGCTCATATCCCCTATAAAAACATTGATCAATTGGGGCAGTTCATCCAATTTGTATTTCCTTAGATAAAAGCCTATAGGGGTAACCCTAGGGTCCCTGTCCCCTACCGTTAACAGACCCAACTTATCCGCTCCCGTATACATGGTCCTGAACTTTAAAATCTTAAATTTTCTGCCATTTAATCCTACCCGTATCTGTTTGTAGAAAATCCCGCCTTTGGAAGACAGCACAATGATAACCGCAATAATCAAAAGCAGCGGGGAAATAAAAAGGAGGCCAAATCCCGAACTCAGTATATCAAAACTTCGTTTAAGCATATAGCACTTTTTCAACGGATTCGCATACGGCCTTTACAATGTATGCCACATCCTCATTTGTCAATTGCGGATATATGGGCAAAGAAATCTCATTGGCATATTGTTTATAGGCATTGGGATAGTCCTCAATGGTATATCCCATTTCCCTGAACAACGATAATAACGGCATTGGTTTAAAATGTACATTGACCGCTACATCGTACTCAGAAATCAAAGTAATGATCCTGTCCCGTTGTTGTTCATCCGCCCCATTGATACGAAGGGCGTATATATGGCAGGAAGACCGCTTCTTATCCGATCTATATGGGGGTAAAACGGCCCAATCCATTTTTGATAAATGTGCGTTGTATTCTTCAAAAATCGCTATCCTTTCAGGAAGGGTAGTTTTTACATAACTTTCCATCTGCCCTATCCCTATGGCAGCCAATACATCGGGCATGTTAATTTTTAATCCAGGATAGATAATATCATAACTCCAGGCCCCTGCCTTACTCTTGGTAAAGGCATCCTTTGTTTGTCCATTTAAGGAATAGCACCTTAATGTATTATACAGCTCCTCATTATTAAAGGGCAAGGGCATATTTAAGCATATGGCCCCACCTTCTGCCGTTGTAACATTTTTTACGGCGTGCAGGGAAAAAATGGTAATATCCGTCAAAACTCCGGTCTGTTCCCCATGGTATTCTGCCCCTATGGAATGTGCCGCATCAGAAATTACCAGAATTCGTCCCAACTTTTCCTGAATTTCATTATTGGGGCGAAACAATTCCTTCTTACGTAAAACCAATTCGTTTATTTCCTTATAGTCACAGGGCCACCCTGCAATATCCACGGGCATAATTACTTTTGTTTTGTCCGTTATTACCTTTGCCAAAGCCTCCAAGGATATATTAAAGTCATCCGAAACATCTACCATAATGGGCTTTGCCCCTACATGTATAACCGCCAGGGCAGTGGCAGAATAGGTATACGAAGGTACAATTACTTCATCGCCCGACCCTACCCCAAACCATTTTAACATCAGCATGGCTCCTGAAGTCCATGAATTGACACAGAGTACCTGGGGTGCATTGGTCAATCCGGAAATCTGACTTTCCAATTTTTTAACTTTGGGACCTGTTGTAATCCATCCTGATTCAAGGGAATCCAATACTTCACTCTTGATCGAATCGTTAATAAAAGGAGGGGAAAATGGAATTTTCATCTGTTTATATTTATTGTTTTTTAACGGTCATATGTAATTCGCATATCGTCATTTGGGTCTGCGACCAAATTTTGGTCCTGCTCATTTCATATGGCTTTTTTATATAATTCTATGTATTTATCACTAATAACGTAAACTAAACTGTTGTACATGTTCCTTGGCATTGGCTCCCAAATTTTTGTGTCAATGAATCGGATGCAGCTTTATCTGGCCCGTCCTTGGGTGTGTCTACTTCAACATGAAGGCCTTCCTTTAAATGCCTGATTATTTCATTTGTTCCCGGAACATTGGTCGTATCATGGGCAATCCCATAGCCGATGCCTCCAACAAAGCCCTGGAAAAACCTTCCCCTAAAAGTGGGCAATACAATCCGATTTTGCATCAGCTCCTGTATATCCTTCCGCGGGCCCAACCAATCAACTTCATCACCTATACTCTTCACAATTTGGGCATTCAGCCTTTTGGAAGATTCCTCCAACGGCCCCACCAATAAAAACTTAAAAGCTATGCCCCTGCTTACTGCAAATTTGGCCGCCTCTAAAAAATTAAGGATCCCTTTTCATACACCAACCTGGAAACACATAAAAAACGTAAAATCCTTATTTTATTTTTCAAATCTCCTCAATTTCGGAAAGATCTATGCCGCTCCCATAAATCAATGAACTATTGGAAAGTCACTAAACATGGTCCAGAAAATACTTTTGATCATCCTCGTTTGAAATGTAGTATGGTACACATACCTACCGACCAAGAAATGCAATACATTGTAAAAATTTCGATAGATCCTGAATTTTAGTTCATTGGACATAAAATAATTCACGTAATTGTCCGTATCACCTTCGCCCTAGGCCAAATACCGCAAGGAGGATAAAAAGCCGGCTTCGTATCAAAGGTCTGCACTATATCCAAACTTATTTTCTTTTAGATCCTTCTGTATTCAATACCGTCTTAAAGTCCGAAATCAATGGATTGAATTTTCTATTTAGACTATAGCAATATAATTGATCCCCTCAGGGTAAGGATAATCCTTGGTTCCCAAAATGGTCACCACAATTATTCCTTAGTAAACATTTGGCCAACCCCTGTTCTTTTATGGGCATCCTCACCTCCTACCAAACATATTCCAATTTTTCCATTAAAACAAATTCCTATGGGTAACTATAATAATAAACACCAAGAAACGTCATAGTACCTCTCAAAGTATTTTGTAGTCAAAACTACGATTTTTAACGTTAAATAAGTAATCCTGATTAGAAGTCTCGTAAGTAAACGATCCATTTTATTTGATAAATTACCTTGTCGACAATGATCCCTAATCTTTATAACCAACATGCATCAGGATTTATAATTGAGGTGATTTTATGTATCTTTACCAATACAGAACAAATTTTACAGAAATTTTCCCCCTAACATTTCATTTAACCTAAAATATTCTGCTTTTGACCGATTTAAAGGTCAATATTATTCTGTCTTGGGAATTAGGATTATGTTTATCCCAATTTAAAAATTCAATATTAACCATAAATTATTTATCAATATTAGCACAAATTGAAACCAAAGTAAAATTAAAGATTACATCCTTACCGCTACCTAGCCGACACCCAAAAACCATCAATGATGACACTTTGATTTTGAGACCCAAGGATGTTTAGTTCCATGGGGCTTTTATTCCTTATAGAATTCTTAAAGGAAGAGTTCAATGTAGAGGTGACCGATGAGGAACTGTTGCCAGAGAATTTTGAATCCGTTAATAGCATTATCAAATTTATAGAGGGCAAACTATAATTGTAACCAAACAATAAAAACTATATGTGCGGTATTGCCGGTTTTCATAATTTTCATCTGGATAGGCAGGAACGGATCGCCATTTTAAGGCGGATGCTTACAAGAATCAAACACAGGGGCCCCGACCAGAGCGGAGTCTATGTCTCCGATTCCATAGGAATGGGAAGTGTTAGGTTGAGTATTGTGGATCTAAGCAGTGGTACCATGCCCATCTCCAACAGTGATGACTCGTTATGGATCGTTTTCAATGGGGAAATATTCAACCATATCGAACTCAGGGAAGAACTGCTATCCAAGGGCCATTTCTTCAAGACCCATAGCGATACCGAAGTCATTGTGCACTTATATGAGGAATTTGGTCCGGATTTTATCCACAAACTCAATGGACAGTTTTCCATAGCCATATGGGACAAAAATAAAGAGGAACTTTTTTTGGCCCGGGACAGGGTGGGCATTAGACCTTTGTACTATACAGAGCGGGAAGAAACGTTTATATTCGCCTCCGAAATTAAAAGTTTATTGGAATTCCCCGGGGTGAAACCGAAACTTTCCCCAAAGGCCATTTCCGAATATTTTACCTTTTGGACCTCTATAACGCCAAATACCGTATTTGAGGATATTTTTGAGGTTCCGCCAGGCACCTATATGATTCTTAATAAGCATTCAAAAAAGACGACCACCTATTGGGAATTACCATTATACAAACCCAATGAATATAAATACCTGCATGTAGATGAGGCGGCCAAGGATTTTGAAGCTATTTTTTCCGATGCGGTAAGATTACGTTTAAGGGCAGACGTTCAAGTAGCCGCCTATCTAAGCGGCGGATTGGATTCCAGTGTAACGACTTCCTTTATTAAGGAGTTGTCGCCCGAAAACCTTCGGACATTTTCCATTGGTTTTACGGAAAAGGATTTTGATGAATCCTCATACCAAAATATAGCTTCCGAATATTTTAAAACGCAACATTCAAGTGTAATGTGCGGGCCTAACGACATTGCCGATAACTTTAAAAATGTTATATGGCACTCCGAGGCGCCTTTGTTGCGCACCGCCCCTACTCCCATGGGCCTTTTGGCAAAAAGCGTAAGGGATCAAAATATTAAGGTGGTGATTACCGGTGAAGGAGCTGATGAACTCTTGGGTGGTTACAATATATTCAAAGAAACAAAGATAAGACGATTTTGGGCCAAAGATCCCAAATCCAAATTCCGTCCGTTATTGCTCAAAAAACTGTATCCCTATTTACCGCAGATGAGCAATGCGAACAATAATGTCCTTAAAATGTTCTTTGGGTACAGGCTGAACGAGACTTCCTCCCCGGTGTATTCCCATTTATTAAGATGGAACAATACCTCCCGTATCAACAACTACCTGACCAAGGAGTACAGGGAAGCCATTGACGGCTATGACCCTATCATAGCCATTGAAGAAAAAATGGGGAATAAACTTAATGGCATGGATTCCCTGACAAAAGCACAGTACATAGAATTGGAATATATTTATGTCCGGATACTTTGTCATCACAGGGAGGATGGAATGGCAAATTCCATAGAGGTGGTACTCCTTTTGGATCACAGGGTGATCGAATTTTGTATGAGTTTGCACCCTGATAAAAATTGAACGGGTTAATGAAAAATACCTTCTAAAAATTGATGAAAGGAAGGTTGCCGGATGAAATTTTAAGCAGGCCCAAGAGGCTTATAGGGCCCCGATAAGAAGTACTTTTATATCGGACAGCCTACGCCTTATCTCGTGGAAATGCTATGAACAAGCCATTGTCAAGGCCGGAATATTCAATCCGGACCATGTAAACCAATTGATGAACAAAATGAAGACCAAGAACCAGGTTTCGGAAATCGACAACATGGCCTTAACGGCCATATTATCCACTCAAATTCTTAATGATCTTTTTATTAATAGATCCATTCCGGAATTATCCGATAACGAACTGGTTGAACTGGACAAAACCATATTAGATTATTAAACCTAAAAATAAACCCTTTTTATGAAACCATTTTCAAAAGATATTCTACACATCGAAAACATTGATGAAGTCTGCAATAATATCATTGCCAAATTAAAAACTGACGTTGCCCAGAAATTGCAGCGTAGAGGAGCCGTTATAGGAATTAGTGGGGGAATAGATTCATCGGTATGTATGGCCCTTTCCGCCAAAGCGTTCGGACCGGAAAAAGTGACCGCCATTATGCTGCCCGAACAGGACTCCAGTGACGACAGTAAAAATTTGGCCCTGAAACTGGCCAATAAATTCAATGTTAAGACTCTGGAAGAAAATATTACCCGAGCATTGGATGGCTTTGGTTGTTATGAAAGAAGGGATGAGGCCATTGGCCGGGTCATTACAGATTTTGACCCCAAGGTAGATAAGGCCAAAATAGAAATCAAACAAAACATTGGACAAAATATTCCGGCAATTTTCTCCATAACGGTCATAAAACCCAATGGAGAGGTAATAAGTAAACTGTTGCCCGCCAAGGAATATCTGCAAATCGTAGCCTCTACCAACTTTAAACAGCGTTCTAGAATGTCCATGCTCTACTATCATGCTGAAAGATTACATTGTGCGGTTATTGGTACACCCAACAAACATGAAGTGGAACAGGGCTTCTTTGTAAAATATGGAGATGGTGGCGCCGATGTAATGCCCATAGGGCACCTATACAAAACACAGGTGTACCAATTGGCCAAACATTTGGGGGTTCCCCAAGAAATAATAGACAGGACCCCAACTACGGATACCTATACGGCCGAGCAGACCCAAGAAGACTTTTTCTACCAATTGCCCTTTAAGGAAATGGATTTGATATGGTATGGTTGGGAAAATAATTATCCTGCCGAAGAAGTTGGAAAAGTGATGGACAAGACAGCAGTTGAAATTGAAAACATCTACAAAAGTTTTGAAAGAAAGAAAAAAACGACAGAATATTTACGAATGAAGCCAATATTTTAATGGGCAGTGGGCAAAGGCTGCCATTTAAGGTTCAAAGTTTAAGGTTTAAGGTTCAAAGTTTAAGGTTCAACTCATAACACTTAACTTTATAGCTTAATAACTTCTAACTCGATAACTTATCCACCATGAATGTTTTTGATTATTTATTTGATTCAACACAAAATCTTGAAAAAGATTTTGTGTTGGGATCAAAAGAAACGATTTCATTTAAAAAACTATATCAGGATAGTTTAAAAGTTGCTTCCTACCTAAGAAGCAATGTAGGGTCCAACAAGAACATTCTTCTTATAAGCCCCAATTCCGTTTTCTTCATTACCGCTTATTTGGGCATACTCAAATCCGGAAATGTTTGTGTACCCCTCAACTTTGCCATAGAACAGGATAATCTTGATTTTATCTTGGAGACTACTGATTGCAGTATTCTTTTTATGGCCAAAACCCTACAATCAAAACAGCAATTGGGCAATGGCATACAGTGTTTGGATGAGACCGATCTGTCCGGGATAATCCATAATCAGGAAATTGTACCCTTGGAGGTTGTTGATTTTGACAAAAATAATCTGGCGGAAATCATTTTTACCTCTGGCTCTACGGGCACCCCTAAAGGGGTAATGATAAGTCACCAAAACATTATTTCGAACACCGACTCCATAATCGAATATTTGCGCTTAAGCCCAAAAGATATCGTTGGAGTGGTACTGCCCTTCTTTTACTGTTATGGACTGTCCTTATTGCACACCCATCTCCGCGTAGGCGGATCAATGGTCCTGAACAATAGTTTTATCTTTTTGGGAGCCGTTATCAATGATCTTAAAAAATATAAATGTACCGGATTTGCAGGCGTTCCAAGCCACTATCAAATCCTGCTCAAAAAATCCAAAAATTTTAAAGATACGGCATTCCCTGATTTAAGGTACGTTACCCAAGCGGGAGGAAAATTACACAATGTTTTTATTGATGAATTTGTAAAGGCATTTCCGGAAATAGAATTTTATATCATGTACGGACAGACGGAAGCCACAGCACGTTTGTCATATCTCCCCCCAAAGATGATCGCTAAAAAGTCGGGGTCCATTGGTAAGGGCATACCCGGTGTAACCCTTAAAATAGTCAATAAAGAGGGGATAGAAGTAAATGCGGGAGAAGAAGGGGAACTTTTGGCCAAAGGGGAGAATATTATGCTCGGGTACTACAAAGAGCCCGAAGAAACCCAAAAAACCCTTAAAAACGGTTGGCTGTATACCGGAGATATTGCCGTGGCGGACGAAGATGGTTATTTTTACCTGATGGCCAGAAAAAAGGAAATCATCAAGGTAGGTGGTAAAAGGGTGAGTCCCAAAGAAATCGAAGAAGTTATTTTATCTGTTCCCGAGGTCGTGGATTGTACCATTACAGGAGTGGATGATGATGTTTTGGGGGAATCCATTCTGGCTACCATAGTATTGAACCAACCTAAGGACCAGTTAGAAATGAAAGAAATAATCCTATCAAAATGCGCTGAAAAACTATCCTTGTACAAGATTCCACAACAAATTGTTTTTGAAAACAATATTTCCATGAGTGCTACCGGGAAAAAAATCAAAAAATAGTATATTCCTTTTTTCATTATATAATTAATAGCTTAGGGAAAATCAACCACAAAAAGCCTAAAAATAATTTCATTTACTTAAATCAGATATTCGTAGATAGAGCGTTATAATTTATGCATATCCTTATTTAAATTGAGTATGAAACGCTTTTATGGTCCCATAATACAATATGCCTATTAATTCCCCATTCATGAACAATATTAAAATCTTAGATAAAAAACGGGAGTGGGATACTTTTATAGCATCTTTTGAACATTCGGACTCCTATCATACTTATGAATACCATAAAATAGTAAAAAACGAAACAGAACAACCTGTCCTGATCCAATATTGTGAGGGGGATAGAATTATTGCTCTTCCCCTGTTGCTTAGAACCATTCCAGGGTCTTCCTATATGGATGCAACTTCTGTTTACGGATACCCAGGCCCTTTAACCAAAAATATTGGTCCCGATTACGACAATACTTCCTTTAGGGCCGCTTTACTCAAGTTATTATACAGCATGGAGGTAGTTTCCGTTTTCTCAAGATTAAATCCGTTTATTCCTTACCAAGACATAATACTAAAAAACATGGGAGAAGTAGCATTCTGTGGTAAGATCGTTAATATTGATTTAACAATGGAATTGGAAGACCAAAAAAAGGAATACAATAGAAGACTTAAGACCCATATCAATAAGGCAAGAAAAAACTGCACTACAAAGAAAGCCTCCAATGATATGGAAATCGATGCATTCATTAATCTATATTATGAAAATATGCGTCGGGTTAATGCCACAAAAAATTATTTTTTTGACAGAAATTATTTTTTTGAGCTTATACGTTCCAAAGATTTTAATACGGAGGTTTTACTTGCTGTCCACAATGAATCAAAGGAAATAATCTCAGGTGCCATGTTTGTAAAAAAGAACAAAATTGTACAATATCATCTTTCCGGTACGGATGAAGATTATCTCTATCTCAATCCCGTTAAAATGCTAATTGATGAAATGCGGGTTTTGGCAACACAAGAAAATTTCGGATTCTATAATTTAGGAGGGGGAGTTGGCAGTAGTGAAGATTCGCTATTTCATTTTAAATCGGGATTTTCAAAGGACTTTAAAGAATTTAAATTGTGGAAATATATCGTAAATGAATCCATTTATAAAGAACTAACCGATCTCAACAAACAAAACACGCAAATTATAGGCAACGGAAGCTCTGGAAGCTTTTTCCCATCCTATAGACAAACCTACTAAACCGATAACCCTAAATCAAATTATCATGAATGAGAATCCGTTCCTATCGGATACCTTTACAACCATTTGGTTAAAACATTTTTATAATAAAAAGGCCCCTTCATTCTTTAATTTTATTGGGGGCCTTTCCTTTATTAAACCTACATTACTTCCCATATATCTCAACATTGGAAAAAACCTTACCAAAGGAATATCATATTCATTGACCTTGACCAAGAAACAGGATTTTAAGAATAAGGTATTTTTAATCTATGATGTTCCTACTTTTTTTGAACTGGATCTTAATTATAATAAAAAAAAGCTGAAACAGATCAAGCTGAAACAATACCCTGGCTTTTTAATCGACTTGGAAAACTATACGGACTTCAGCCATTATTTTACTTCTACTTTCAGTAAAAGTTCCAGGTACAAACTAACAAAATACAAAAAGCGACTCGAAAGTTGTTTTGATATTTCATATCGCATGTACCATGGCCCTATGGACAGGGAGGTGTACGATCATATTTTTGGGTGTTTTAAAAACCTATTGGAAAAACGATTCTTGGATAAAGGGATTTCGAACAACAACCTGGATCCCAAAGAATGGAATTTTTACCATGAAGTGGCCTATCCCATGATCCTGGAAAAAAAAGCGTCCCTATTCGTAATTTATAATGGAGACGTTCCTATTGGGGTTACCCTAAACTATTTTTCGGACAATATTGTATTTGATGCCATAACCGTTTTTGATATCGACTATGAGAAATTCCACCTGGGATCGGTCACCATCATGAAACTTGTTGAATGGACCTTGGATCAGGGATTACGTTATTTTGATTTTTCAAAAGGATATTTCGATTATAAAAAACGTTGGGCCAATAAGGAATATGACTTTGAATACCACCTTTACTATGATTCAGGTTCCATATTGCCGTCCCTGCTTTCCTATTTGATCATTCTCTATTTCAATTTAAAAAATTACTTGAGAAAAAAGAAATTGAACGAAGCCTTCCATAAATTCACATTTTTTCTGCAACGAAGTGGCAAAGACCGTAACCTTGGCAATCCCGTCTTTACTTATGAGGAAATAGATAGACCTAATAATTCCCAACTTACCCCGATAGACTATGAAGACAAACAAAATGGACACTTAAAAAATATGGTTTTTGATTTTTTATATTTGAACGGGGAAGCACAAAAAGACATTAGAATATATGAAATGACAGATACACCTTCTTCCTATTATGTTTCAGGTAAGAAGAATAGCCAAAAAGTAATTATTTCCTAAATGATTTCCATCAATATAACCAAACAGCCATGCCTACACTGAAGTACAGACAATATGACTTCACCTTTGACTTTTTTCAAAAAGCGGCCAGATACCCGTTTTATGAAACCGTAAGAAATAAAACAAACGATACTACACTTCCGCTTGCAGGAGAAATTATCCCTGTAGAAAATGAAGATTACATTCATGTCATCAATGATATCCCCCCCTATTTTGAACTAAGCCTATCAACTCAAAAGAATAGCTTAAAATCCTATGAGATTAATAAATATACCGGTTTTTTGGCCGACTTAAAAAACTATCGGGATATTGACTCTTATGTTAGGGATTGTTTTAAGAGCAAGAACAGATCTACCGTAATAAGGAAAAAAAGAAGATTGGAAACCTGTTTCGAAATAGAGTATAAAATGTACTACGGGGAAATTTCAGAAGAGGAGTTCGATTTTTTGTTCGATACCATGGAAAAATTTATCGGTAAACGTTTTTCCCAAAGAGGGGATACCCATTCGGGCATGGAGGAATGGAACGTAATTAAAAAAAATGCCTATCCGTTGATCTTAAGTAAAAGAGCGTCGCTTTTTGTTATTTACAATGGAAACGACCCAATAGACATTTGTCTAAATTATCATTATCAGAATATAATGAACCATATGATCCGATCTTACGACATAGATTACTCAAAATATAGATTGGGGTATATAGACTTGCTAAAACAAATTGAGTGGTGCTTCCTGAACAATTTCAACATATTTGATCTCTCCAGAGGTGAGATGGACTATAAAAAACAGTGGTGCAACACCACTTATCATTTTAAAAGCCATATAATTTACAAGGACCATAAATTACTTTTTAAAGTATCGGCTTATACGCTTACCAAATTCTTCGAATTGAAGGAATTTTTAAAGAGAAAAAATGTTCCGAAGATGTATTCCCGTATAATAAATACGATCATCAAAAAACAACGGCCCGTTCCGGAAAATCGCCAAATCAATATAGAAACAAAAGAACTTTTAAAAATACCAGAACCCACAAGCTTAAGAAAATTGAACATTAATAATCCACAATATTCATTCTTAAGAAAACCCGTATATGATTTTCAATATCTAAATTCGAATCCTATAAGGATATAGGGATCTATATGGTAAATAATACCAATGATACCTACATGGTCATCGGCAAAAAAAAATCCCAACAAATCCGAATTCTATCCTAGTTGCATAAAATAATAGGCCATGAAATTTCCTAAAATAGAACAACACAATTTATTACTGGATATTTTTGAAAGTATTGATGGAATTCCAAAAATATGTGACCAATTATATTTTAAGGATACCCAGAAGATCTATTATCGATCACCCGGGAGCGGGCCATATCCCGAAAACGATCACACCATCTATTCCATAAAATTTATTCCGGGATACTTATATGTGGATTACAAAAATGACCCACAGAACAATTTAAGAGCAACAAGGTACGGACAAGAAAAAGGGTATGCCGTTAACGTAAGGGATATATCCGATCTTGACGATTATCTTAGAAAACAATTGCGGAGCAGTTATGCCAAATCGATAAAAAGATCGGTAAACAGGCTGGAGACTTGTTTTGATGTGCGCTATTCCATGTATTATGGGGATATTGATAAAGGGCATTATGATGAACTGATGGAATCCTTGTTGTATATGATCATCACACGATTTAAACAACGAAACGAAACAAGTGCCAGTATTACGAATTGGGAACAGAGGTGTAAAAACACCTATCCATTGATCTTGGAGAAAAGGGCCTCGCTATTTGTTATCTATAATGGTCAGGAACCTATATCCATTTCCTTAAATTACCATTTTGGCAAGATCCATTTTAGCTATATATCCTCCTACAATATTGACTATTCCAAATTTGGAATGGGGCACATTGATATATACAAGCAACTGGAATGGTGTATTTCCAACAATTATTCCATTTTCGAAATGGGGTGGGGCACATTGGATTATAAAATTCGATGGTGCAATCTCATATACAACTTTGAACATCATTTGGTGGTTTACAAAAAATCACTTCCGGAATTGCTCCTATTTCCCTTACTAGGCTTAAAGATCAGATTAAAATCCTATTTAATAGCGAAAAATGCCCATGTATACTTAAAAAAAATCAAGGATAAACTAAAATCAAAACAGGACGTAAGCCAGGAAACATTCTATTCCGTGGAAGCCATGGGCAAAACAGCGGATATGGGCAATAATACCATTATTGATTACAAATCCAAGGAATTTGATTCTTTACGTAAATTGGTATACGACTTTTTATATACCAATAGTTTACATGAAAAAAACATAAAGGTTTATAAATTCTTACACAAGAACTCTTTTATTATAAAAGGAGGCCAGATAGTGCAAAAAATAGATTTGAATTCCCAAAATACCCGATCTTGACCAAAAACCACCTTTAGTGTATCGCACCAAAAGAGAAGAATGTATTGGGAAGTATTTATACTTTACGTTTATCGTTAAGGTTGGGGATCATTTAATTTGGACCAATCCATTATTTCCAAAGAAAATTATCGATCTGGCCTGTTATTTGGACTAAGACAAAATTATAAGCCAAATGGTGTTTGCCTTTCACTTCCAATTCCCGGTATTAAACGTATATTTAAGGAGTGAATTCGTTTTTAATGATATTGCTTTTGAACATGGAAATAAATAATCTTTTAAAACCGACCATCCCTAAGGGAAAGCCCTTTCTTAAAGGTAGCTACGGGCTTAGAGCTAAATCCCGATCCATGACATGGTTTTCCCGATGCCAAAGGACATCGGTATCGTTTTGGCCCAAAAGGCCCAAAACTGTCCCGATTATATGGGAGATTATAGTTTACCTCCAAAAGAGAATCCTTGGAAGCCATAAATGGCTAGTCAATACCATTGCCCTTTCTATGGCAATAGGGATATCCTATTGCCAAGTTACCTACGAAAATGCCTTTCCCAATCTGAACTTTGAATTCCCTACCGAAATAACGAATGCCAATGATGGCACCAATAGATTGTTCGTTGTGGAACAGGCAGGAAGGATAAAGGTCTTCCCGAACAGTCAAAATACCACGGCCGCAGCGCCTTTTTTGGACATAAGCGATATAGTGAGTTTTTCCACAGGCCAGGAAATAGGGCTTTTGGGTCTGGCGTTTCACCCTAATTTTGGGCAGAACCGCCACTTCTATGTCTACCATACCCGGCAGAGCGCTGTTTCCGGTGTCAATGTAGAAATTGTTCTGGCGAGATACACCGTAAGGGCGGACGACCCTAACTTGGCCGACCCCGACAGTAGGCTGGAGATTTTCAGTTTCGACAAAAACCAGGGAAATTCCAACCACAATGGCGGAAAGATAGCCTTTGGACCAGATGGGTACCTATACGCCTCCATTGGGGATGGCGGAGGGGGAGGCGACCCCAACAAGAACGCCCAAAATCTCGACAACCCCTTTGGGAGCATCCTAAGGATAGATGTGGACCTGGACGGCAGCAATCCAGTAGAATCCAATCCGGACGCCCCCAACGGCAATTATGAGATCCCCTCGGACAATCCCAGAGTGGGACAGAGCGGATTGGACGAACTCTATGCCTGGGGAATAAGGAATACCTGGAAGTTCTCCTTTGACCAACCTTCGGGACGTATGTGGGGGGCCGATGTGGGACAGGGAGACCGGGAAGAGATTAACCTTCTCATAAAAGGGGGAAACTATGGTTGGAACAGGTTCGAAGGCAATACCGTGGAGGATGCCGGTTCCGTACTGGCAAGCACCCCGGACATTAAACCGGTCTTTGAATATGGCCGGGGAAACGGGGACATCTCCATAACCGGAGGATACGTCTACAGGGGAACCAGCAATAACCCCCAGATAAAGGACAAATATATCTTCGGCGATTATATCTCGGGAAGGGTCTGGGCCTTGAACTACAGCTCTTCCCCAGGGGACACCACATCCGAGCTGCTTTTTAGGACCAACGGACAGTACATCTCTTCCTTTGGCCAGGACGAAACCGGGGAACTCTACTTCAGCGATTATGGCGCCTCGGTGAAACTATACAAAATAATTGGCGGTAACAACGGACCCAGTACTGTTGCAGTAGACGGTACGGGCGACTGGTACACAATGGAGGAAGGGACCGACGGGATCGTAAATGCCCTAGCCCTCTCCACCGATGGCATTCTATATGCCGGAGGCGGGTTTAGCACCGCAGGTACCGTTACCACTGCCCATCTAGCCATATACCGCCCCGATACAGGATGGGAAGGATTTAACAGCGACAGCAATGGAAGCATAAACAGTATCGCCATAGGGAGCCAGGGCAATATTTATGTGGGGGGCGATTTCTCCGAGATAGGCGGAATCCCTGCCAACAATATTGCCGTTTGGAACGGCAGTTGGGCCGCATTGGGCCAAGGAACCAACGGCCCTGTGGCGGAAATCAAAATTGGAAACGACAATAGGGTATATGTGGGCGGAACCTTTGAAACCGCCGGCGGGACCATCGTTAACAATATTGCTTTTTGGTCCGACAATTCCTGGGTGCCGATGACAGACACCACTACGACAATGCCTGGGACCAACAACGAGGTCCGGGCCATAGCAATAGATGGGGACGGTCTGGTATACGTGGGAGGTAATTTCGATACCGCCGGAGGAAAGACCGCTGCACGCATAGCCGTTTGGAACGGATCCCATTGGGAAACACTGGGCAGTGGAACCAGTGGCTTCGTACAGGCCATAACCATTACCCAAGACCATATCTATGCAGGGGGAAACTTTGCAATGGCCGGGGACATCACCGCCAACAGGATTGCCAGATGGGACCGTACCTCCATGCAATGGGAAGCCCTGGGATACGGACTAAGCGGCAATGTGAACGCCATAGCTCTTGACGGGGACTACCTGTACGTGGGAGGAAATTTTGAAACGGCCTCCAACGAACAGGATATCAATGAAATTATGAACAATATTGCCCGATGGAGCGAGAACAACGGTTGGCAAGCACTAGGGAACGGTACAGAGGTTGGGACCGATAATCTCATAAACTCCTTAGCTTTCGACAACATACAGTCCAGATTGTACGTGGGGGGAACATTTGACTTGGCGGGGGAATTAGGTGCACGTAATATCGGAATATGGTCCGAAACCTTAATACTGCCACCTACCAATCCCGATGTCACAGACCAATTATATCCCAATCCGTTCGAAAATATTAAAAACATAGGGGTAAAAAACTCTTCCACCAATGTGGTTAAAGCGACTCTTTATACCATTTCAGGGATTATGGTCAGTTCAAAGGATTATTCTATTCAAAATGAATTGGTTACCCTAGAATTCCCAATATTATCCAGTGGATTATACTACCTAAGATTACATAACGAAGGCATGGATAAAGCATACAAGGTTATTAAGCGGTAATACACACGAACCTAAAAATATACTTCCTCTTAATGCTTCCAGAAAAAAAATCCTTGGGTATACCAAGGATTTTTTTCAGATTTTATTATGTGCATTTAAAACTCCATCACCTCAAACTCCGATCTTCTGTTCAGCTTGTGTTTGGATTCCGGACAGTAGGTGTTATTGTCGCATTCGTTTGTCAATTGGGTTTCCCCAAAACCTTCCCCGGTCAATCTAGTGGAACTGATTCCCCTGGTACCGATCAAATAATCCAAAGTCTGTTTTACCCGTTTCTCGGATAACGATTGGTTATATTTTTCGGCCCCTCTGGAATCGGCATGGGAACCCACTTTTATGGTCAATGCCGGATTTTCTTCCATCAAGACGGCCAACCTGTCCAGCAATTCCTTATACGGTTTGCTCAAGTACGAAGAATTGAGACTAAAGTATACATTGCCCAGATCTTTGATTTTATTTTCCAATGCTGCCCTTCTTCTGTTTTCGGCATCAATTCTAGCTTGCTCTTCTGCTGCCAAACGCGCTTTCTCCTTTTCCCGGGCCAAACGCTCCGCCATTAATCTGGCTTCTTCTTCGGCCTTTTTTGCCGCGGCAATTGAATCGGACACCCTTTGGTTTTCTTCGATCAATGCCAACTTCTCCAATCCCTTCTTGGACAATTCCTTCTCTATTCCAAAACGGTATACCACCCCGGCGGAATGCTGTAAATGATTGGTAAGGGAATTATCCATGGACCATTTACCCGAAGAGCTAAAATCCAATCCTAATGCATTTGAGAACCAAGTCCTAAAACCAACCACTCCATTATAAGTGCCCCTACTTTCATTACTGGCATCCGTATACCCCAAACCTATACCAATATAGGGGTCAAACCATGCTGTTTCCCCTATTAGCTTGTTCAGGTCATAACTTAATCTAGCATCGATTCCTAGATAATCAGTTTCAACACTATTAATAGTACCATCTATTAACTTACCTACCTTATATTTATTATAGGTGCCTATGGCCTCTATCCCCAAACCATTTCTAAAATACCGTCCTACACTCAATCTCGAAGGATAAGGAACGGCATTCCATTGCTCATCCAAAGCAAACAATTTTTTAGTCATATCACCAGAATCATCCACAAAATTATAGCCCAAACCAACCATCCAGCTACTACTAACAACACTATCCTTTGCTGTTAATTGTAATTCTTGGGCTCTGCTTAAATTATAGGAAATAGCACATAAAAAGGTAATTGCAAACGCGTAGGTTTTCATCTGTATAAAATTTTATAATCTTTGTCCAAAGCTATGGCAATGTTAAACGGACGCCATTTAAACTCTACAAAGAGCCTTAAAAATCGATAAGCGGTTTCCTACAAAACCTATATTTATGAATTTAAAATCCCAATAATTTTTCACCCGAGAAAACGGTATTTTGACCGAGATATAGGACCTATCAGGCCAAGACAGGGAAAGATAGTGACGTGGCAATCCATTTGTTTTGGGCCTACAAGAATTGGATTGCTTCACTTGGCCAGCCCGTGACCGCCCAGTTCGCGATGACGGAAGCACGGATTGGAAATTGAAGTATGGCAACGTCATTTCCTTTAGATTCGAATAGGGGACAACCGTACTATTATGCAATGAAGTTACCTACTTGACGGTAGCTCCATCAATGCACACCCCTAACCTCCCCCCAAAAAAAAGGGACAGGCGTTCTCAAGGAAATTTTCCAATACTGTACATAATTCACCGTACACTATTGCCCTTGGCTTATAGCTTATAGCAAAATATTTTAAGAAGCATAATACTTATGGGAATAGTAGTAATGATCGCCTTAATTCCGCTTTAAACTTTGGTGTTTCGCCAGAAGGGCCTTTTCATAAATAGCCTCATATAAAGGCAATACCTTCATGATATCAAAATCCATTGCCGCTTTTGCTGCATTGCTTTTGAACTTTTCCAAAGTTTGGTCGTCCTTCAATATCTTAAGTGCATTTTCTGCCATTTCCTCCACATTGCCCACATCACTTAAATAACCGGTAATCCCATGGCGGTTAACTTCGGGTATTCCGCCCGTATTACTGGAAATGATGGCTACCCTATTGATCATTGCCTCCAATGCGGCCAATCCAAAACTTTCGGTTTGGGACGGCAATAGAAAAAGATCCGAAAAACATAATATCCTGTCAATTTCGTTGCTATTGCCCAAAAAGATTACCTTATGGGCAATGCCAAGCTCCTCACACAAGCGTTCCGCACCTTCTTTTTCAGGTCCCTCCCCTACCATGATCAACTTGGCGGGCATTTGTTGCTGGATCCTATTAAAAATATGTATCACATCCGGAATACGCTTCACCTTCCTAAAATTACTGATGTGGGTTATAATTTTTTCATTCTCAAAGGCCATTAAGGAACGCTGACAATCCGTAAAGTGCATACTATATTTCCGCTTGTCTATGAAATTGGGAACCACCTCTATTTCATTTTTTATATCGAACAATTCCAGAGTACTTTCCTTGAGGTTATGGGATACGGAGGTAACCACATCGGACTGGTTGATACTAAAGTTTACCGCAGGCCTATAAAAAGGGTGCTTGCCCACCAAAGTAATATCCGTGCCGTGCAAGGTGGTAACCATTGGGATATAAATCCCTTCCTCTTCCAACATCTTCTTGGCCATATATCCGGCATAAGCGTGGGGAATGGCATAATGCACGTGCAACAGCTCTATACCGAACAATTTGATGGTATCTACCAATTTACTGGAAAGGGCCAGTTCATACGGTTGGTAATGGAACAAGGGATACTCCGGTACGTGCACTTCATGAAAGTATATCTTGTTGCTCAACAACTCCAAACGCACAGGTTGGCGGTAAGTAATAAAATGGACTTCGTGGCCCCTATTGGCCAAGGCTATTCCCAATTCCGTTGCCACCACCCCGCTACCGCCAAAAGTGGGATAACATACTATAGCTATTTTCACGTGTTTAAATTTTTATAATTAAATAAAGTAATTAAAAATTTGAGAACGTGTGCAACCACTTTGCTACGCTCCGTTCCCACATTAAACCTGCCTTCCGGCCAGACAGAAATTTTAAACATCACCCTTGGTGAAGAGTTTTTTAAAATATATCAATACTCGTTTTTCTGTTTATTTTTAATTCATTTTAAAGGTGGCCCGACTTCGCATGCCACAAGAATCCCATAACCTATGTCCTAAAAGAACCTTAGTCGGGCGTATAAGGATAAAATTTCAGGGTTCTTAAAACAAAATGGCAATCTTCTCTCAATAACCCGGGTTTCTATTTTTACAAAGAAAAGATTCAATTAATAATGGCTTCATAAATGGCCTTCTGAATCCGTGTTCTCAGCCCAGATTTGACCAATAACGTATTGGAAGCTGTGGGGTAGGTCCGGTTGGACAAAAAGACATATACCAAATCCTTTTCCGGATCGGCCCAAGTATAGGTCCCAGTAAAACCACTATGTCCAAAACTTTTCCTGGAAACCAAACTACAGGCCGGACCCCCACCGTTGGGTTCAGGCTTATCGAAACCTATGCCCCGTCTTACGTTTTGATCACAAAAATAGCAGGTATTGAACTTCTTTACCGTTCTGGACTCCAAAAATTGTTGTCCCCCATAATACCCGTTCTGCAGATACATCTGCATCATCTTGGCAACATCATTGGCATTGCTAAAGAGTCCGGCATGTCCTCCTACTCCACCCTGCATGGCGGCCCCCATATCATGCACATAACCCTGCACCGTCTGGTACCTATAATAATTATCTTCTTCCGAAGGAACTATATCCTCTTTCAAGAACCTGTTAAGGGGATTAAAACCGGTATGCGTTGCACCAATGGGTTTGTACAAAAACGTCTCGGCCAAACTATCCAATCGCTCTTTATAAGTATCTTCAATATACTTTTTCATTACATAATAGGCTATGTCACTGTAGCGGTACCTATTGGATTTAAGATGCTGTCTACCAATCCGGTTGTAGATGGAGTCCTTATATACATCCGCTATAAACAAATGATCTGCCACCTTCATTGAAAAACCATTGGTCAATTGATTCCTATAAAACTCTTGGGAAGGTTTCCTTTTGTCGTTGAGGGTGTCAATATAAAATGCTATCCAAGCCGGCAATCTGCCATAATGGGACAGCGCCTTTAAGACGGTCACATTTTTTAGATCGGAATTGGAATAGGCCGGGATAAGTTCCTCAAAGGTATTGTTCAAAGCAATTTTACCCTCCTCCTCCATTTTCATTACCATGGGCAATGTGGCCAAGATCTTGGTTATGGATGCCAGATCATAAACATGGTCCGGTGTTATTTTTTGGTCGGAATCATACGTTGGTTTTCCAAATCCTTTGTTATAAATTATTTTTCCCTTCCTGGCTACCACAATTTGCGCTCCTGGGAACATCAAAGAGTCTATGCCGTTCTTGACCATTTCATCCACTCTTGCCAATTCGCTGGAACTTATTCCTACCCTTTCCGGAAAACTATATCCCAAACGCATCAAGGATTCCAATGGAATTGTGGTATTAACCGGAAAGTCGGTATGGGAGGTAACGGGCAAAACCCCTTTTGCGGGAAGGGCCCCAAAAATTACCTGGGCCGTTTTTTCCTGGGCCAATTCACTATTTTGGTACCCCACTATCACCGCGTCTATACCATCAAAAGACGGCACGTCCAAGAGGGCGTAGGGCTTTGCAAATACGGCCAGAATAAGGTTGGACGTACGGGCCCTCGCTATTTCGCCTAACCAGGTAAGTTCATTTTTGGTAAATTTATAGGCTTTCCACGGACTCTCATTGCTCTTGTGCAGGCCTATGATCACCAAATTATAATCGCTCAATTTCTGTTTTAGGGTGGTGATATCCTTACCGTTTACCTGTGTTACTGTGGCGTATTTGTTCAATTCCTTCAAAAAGGGATCACTTTCGGCATCCCCAAACTTTACATAAGCAATTTTCTTGTTTTCCAACTTTTTGATGGCCATCAAAGAAAAATCGTTTTTTATAACAGTAACGGCATTTTCAATGGCCTCCTCGTAAAGCAGATCATCCTCCACAGCGTTGAGGTCTTCAAAAAGATTTTTGGTCTCTATAGGGGCATAGTTATTAAGTCCTACCTTATACTTTGCCATCAATATCTTCTTCACGGAAGTAGCCAGTCTATTTTCCGTAATCCTACCTTTGTTATAGGCTTCCAAAAGTTTGGCCTTGGCCTTGGCTACATCCAAGGGCATTAAAAGAATATCGTTGCCCGCCAAAAAGGCCGAAAGTTCCACTTCCCCTTCCTTGGCAAAATTGGATACCCCTTTCATATTTAAGGCATCGGTAAACACCAATCCCTTAAAGTTAAGCTGTTCTTGCAACACCTCCCCAATGATCTGTTCGGACAGGGACGAGGGATACCCCTCCTTGATTTCCAAACTTGGCACACTTAGATGGGCCACCATAACACTACTTAGGCCTTCCTGGATCAATTTTTTATAGGGGTAAAGCTCTATACTGTCCAAACGCTGCCTTGTAACATCTATTACCGGCAAAGCTTTGTGGGAATCCACAGCGGTATCACCATGTCCCGGAAAGTGCTTTCCACTGGAAAGAACACCTGCGCTTTCCATTCCCTTCATAAAGGCAATTCCCTTTTGGGCCACATTTTCGCGGTCCTCCCCAAATGAACGGTTCCCAATTATTGGATTCCGGGGATTGATATTGATATCGATGTCCGGGGCAAAATTAATGTGGACCCCCAATCTTTTGGCATGTTGGCCAATACGGTTTCCTACTTTTTCCACAATGGTATTTTCCTTAATGGCCCCCAAGGTCATATTCCATGGAAAAGCATAGGTAGAATCCAACCTCATGGCCAGGCCCCATTCCGCATCCATACCTATCATCAGTGGCACTTTTGAACTCTTTTGAAAATCATTGGTCAGTTGTGCCTGACGAACGGGACCTCCCGTAGAAAAAATAACCCCCCCTATATGGTGGTCCCTGATCAACTTTTTTGTTATTTCGGTATCGGCCCTGTTCTGATTCGAAGTAACCATGACCATAAACAACTGCCCCAATCTCTCGTCCAGGGACATCCCATCGTAAGTGGCCTCTACCCAATTCCGTTGGGCCAGGGTATCCTTGGTGACCAAAGGGCCTACCTGACCATGGACAGTGTTTATTGATATTATAAATAGTAATACAAAGGAACCTATACGCATAAAAAAATCCATCTTTGATGGTAACTAAGAATTATTTGAAATAGTATACTTGGAGTATGTTTAAACAGATTTTAACTGTTAAAAAAATGCCCTCTTTAAACATGCCCCCTTTCCAAAAACTGCGCCAACAAAAATGGAGCAGTATTATCGATCGGTGATGTCTACATAAAACGGCCGTGCCAGCTTTCTTCTGCGGGCACCTCCCAATGGTTCTGGTATTCGTGCTTATTGGTTACCAAATTATTAAAGACTATGGTGCTTTTGGAAACCGCCTTTTCCTTGGCCATTTTTTTGAAGTCGACCAAGGATTTGTATGCCACAAAATCGCCCTGCTTATAGGAAACATTCATTTTATCCAATAGTTCCACCTTGTACTGCTGCTCCAACTGCTGAATAAAGCGTACCGAGGCATCTATGGAACATCCGGAAGCGGCATTGAGGCTTTGATCCAACGCAAGGATAATAAATCTGTTGTACCTAATTTCATAGCCCGCCCTTAAATCGTTTCCATGGGCTGTCCATTCAGCTAAAAAGGCATCCATATCCTGTCTTAGTTGTTGCAATTCTTCATTGGAAAAACTTCTACTGGCCTGAAAGATCCAAACTCTGGATTCATCCGGCAATGTGTTAAATTCTACGAGCATTTATTAATTTTTTTAATGTTCATCCAAACGATTTTCCTTATGGCATATCGTTCAATTCTTTTCTACCTGGTGTTAAGCTGAGCGCAAAACGACTTCTCGACTGCGCTACCATTGACATCTTTATCAATAATTTCACTACTAAGGATACGAACTGAAAAACGGTAGTCACTTCGACAGAGTCCCTTTTCGGGACTCCCGATAGCTATCGGGAGAGAAGTCACATATACTGGCCGGGAGCTGGATGTGCGATTTAGCTTCGCTGAACCTTCGGTTTCCCATATACATTCGAAATGACGACCTGGAAACTTTCAAATTATACCCAAAACTTTTATCTACCCCCCCCCCCTACCAGTGTCGTCTTTATTATGTACCTCAAAATCAAATTTTTGAAATAATGTCATTTTATCCTCTTGAAAAATAAAATTTCCTGGGTCTCGAAGTGACGATCGATTGTCCGGTCGAGCGGAATCGAGACCTAAATTCAATGATAAAGCCTCCTAAACATAACACTTGTCCTGATCTTGGTCTTTTTAATTACAAAGTGTGGTTATTAGGTGCTTTTTTGATACCCAATATACTTTTTTTAAGGTATTCCGAGAATATCATGGTCATTACTACTACAAATTTACAAATCTTCCGCTCTGGCTATCAGCTCTGCAATGTCCATTACCGCTATGGAAGACTCTTTTTCCTTATTTTTTACTCCATCGGTCAACATGGTATTGCAAAATGGACAACCGGCAGCTATTATTTCCGGTTTAATATCCAACGCCTGTTCTGTGCGTTCAATATTAACATCCTTGTTGCCCTTTTCCGGTTCTTTAAACATTTGGGCACCTCCCGCACCACAGCACAGTCCACGTTTTTTACAATTCTTCATTTCCACCAGTTCGGCATCCAACTTGCGTATTAAATCGCGCGGAGCCTCGTAAACATTGTTGGCCCTTCCCAAATAACAAGGGTCGTGAAAAGTAATTCTCTTACCTTTGTACCGTCCCCCCTCCATAGTGATACGGCCTTCATCCAACAACTGTTTCAGGAATTGGGTATGATGTACCACCTCATAATTCCCTCCAAGGCCGGGGTATTCATTTTTCAAGGTGTTAAAACAATGGGGACAGGCCGTTACCACTTTCTTCACCCCATAGGTGTTCAACACCTCAATATTGGTCACCGCCTGCATCTGGAACAAAAATTCATTACCCGCCCTTTTTGCAGGATCTCCCGTACAGCTCTCTTCGGTACCCAACACGGCAAAACTAACATTGGCCTTGTTCAAAATCTTGACAAAGGCCTTTGTTTTTTTTGCCCGATCATCAAAACTTCCAGCGCAACCTACCCAAATTAATACTTCCGGTTGTTGGCCTGCGGCAAAAAGTGCTGCCATTGTAGGTACTTTTAATTCATTTTCCATGATAACGGTAATTCTTTATGGTTCCTTGGACCAGTTAAGCCTATCCATTTGATTGAATGGCCAAGGAGCACCATTATTTTCAATATTTCCCATCATATTATTTAAGTCCGATGGTGCGGCAGATTGCTCCATAACCAAATATTGGCGCATATCCATTATAATGGACAGCGGATCAATACTCACGGGGCAGGCCTCTACACAGGCATTACAGGAGGTACATGCCCAAAGTTCCTCATGGGTTATATAGTCTCCCAACAATTGTTTGCCATCATCCACGAACGCTCCTTTATTGCCATCAATATTCCTGCCAACTTCTTCCAACCTATCCCTGGTATCCATCATAATTTTACGGGGAGATAATTTCTTGCCCGTTTGGTTGGCCGGACATTCACTGGTACAGCGCCCACATTCCGTACAGGTATAAGCGTTCAACAATTGCACCCATTTAAGGTCCATGACATCCGAAGCCCCAAATTTTTCCGGTATGGGCGCATTCCCATCGGGTGCCGCAAAAGGATCGGCACTTGGATCCATCATTAACCTTACTTCTTTGGTGACCGCCTCCAGATTGTCAAACTGTCCCTTGGGCCTTAACTTTCCAAAATAGGTATTCGGAAATGCCAATAAAATATGTAGGTGTTTGGAATAATATAAATAATTCAAGAATATGAGAATGCCGATAATATGCAACCACCATGCCGATCTTTCTATTAGAATGATGGAGGATATGGACATTCCTTCAAATAAAGGGGCGATGAAACTACTCACGGGAAAGGCCCCTGCCTTGGTATAATGGGCCGCGTCCATTTGCTGTAATTGATAATCGGAAGCGTTCATGGTAAGAAAAAGTACCATCAGGACCAATTCTATATAAAGAATTATATTGCCATCCTTTTTTGGCCAGCCGCCCATCTCCGGGTTAAGGAATCTCGCCAACTTAATAAGGTTTCTCCGGATCCAAAAAACAACCACCGCTACAATGACCAACAAGGCCAGTATTTCAAAGGATCCGATCAGAAAACTATAAAATCCGCCCAAAAAGGCAAAGATCCTATGGGTACCTATAAGTCCGTCCAAAATGATCTCAAGGACTTCTATATTGATAATGACAAAACCCAGATAAACTATAATATGCAGCATTCCGGCAATGGGACGCACTACCATTTTGGTCTGTCCCAACGCAATCCTGAACATATTTTTCCACCTTTGGGGCTTATTGTCACTTGTATCTACCGCTCTGCCCAATTTTATATTTCGGGAAAGCTTTTTAATATTTTTTACAAAAAAACCAATTCCGGCAACTAGTATAATTGCAAAAATAATATTGGGAATATATTCCATAGGGTGATTCTCTATTTATCGGCCGGGTCTTCTTCAGGAACGGCGTAATCTATTTGCTTTTTGCCAAATACGGAAACGTTTACATAGCGTTTTGGATTTAGACGAAAATCCTGCAAAAGTAAATCCAGTTCCCTAGAGGCGTCGGCCAAATTGTTATAAAGTGCTTTGTCGTTCACCAATTTCCCCAAGGAACCCTCGCCTTTTTCTATTTTGGCCATCATATCATTAATTTTCCCCATAGTAGATTCCAACCCTTTAATAGTTTGGCCCAGACCGGCATTTACCAGGGTGTCCGAAAGTTTGCTAAAATTATCGGTAATAATACCTAAGTTACTTAAGGACTTATCCAAATCATCCTTGTTATCCGTCAGGATTTGGTTTAAGGAAGTGGCACTTCCCTGAAAACTTTTGACCAGCACGTTCAATCCTGCAATACTTTCCCTGAGGTCCCTTTTCGCTTTTTGATCCAAAATATCGTTAACGTTCATCAATAAAGAATCGGCATTGGTTACCGCCCCTTCCACTTTCATTTGCAGGGGAGTCAGACGTTGCTGGACCAATTCTGTAAGTCCAGGCCTAATACTGGATGTCAGGGTATCACCTGATTTTGCCATAACGGCATCGTCAAAAACGGGCTTTATCTGTATTCCCTTTCCTCCAATAATTCCGGTATCGTATAATTCGGCACTACTGTTTTTGGAAAAAGAGAAGTCGTTGTCCACCGTGAAGGTTACCAAAAGATTCCCTGAGGAATCATTGAATCTAATATCGTTCACCTTCCCTACGGAAAAGCCGTTGATGGTAACCTGTGTGCCGGATTGTAGCCCCCCCACATGCTGGTATACGGCATAGAAAGTCTTGCTATTATCGAAAAGAGGTGTCGATTTTAAATAACTAAAACCAAGTATGAATAAAAGGATGCCCCCCAAGACTATAATACCCGTTTTTATTTCCCTAGATATTTTCATCTGTTACTGTTTATTGCTTTTTTAACGGTCAGGCCTGCCCAACTTCTTCATAGATACCGGTGTAGTCCACAAATCCTCATTCGGATATGCATCAATTTTAAGCCATGCCCGTTTCAAAAGCTTTTTTTACGTTCCAAACAAAATTAGAAATAATTTTTAGAAGAGTAGTCATTCCGAAACGTATTTAAGCGCCTCGGTTTCGGAAATACGCACCCCATCCTTATAGGCCACTATATAAGAGGTATCATATCCTTTGGCATCTGCATTGTTCTTTAACAGTGTGGCCTGGAAATGGGAGTCCGTATTGCCGTACATATAGCGGTATAAATTATTATAAGGCTCTTTGGACAAGGTGTTCAACCCCTTAAAATTCTCGGAATGTAATGGAATATTTTTTGAGCTTGCAAAAATCTGCACCTTAAAAATTATATTTGCAGATTTTTTAGGCTCCTTTTCAACGGTCTTGGGCACTTCTTTCTTGACCGGTTCTTTTACCATTTCCTTGGTAGTATTATCCGACTCATTCTTTACGACCAACACTGTTTTGGGAATGTTCTTGACCGGTTTTTGTTCCAGTACCAGTTGTTCGGATTTCTTTCCACCAGTATTTGCAACTGATTTTTCGGCCGATTTCTTAACCTCCTCCCGCTTTGGTTCGGGAGCAACAGGGGTATTGTTCATGGCAATCTCTTCCGTACCGGATATCATATCTTCCTTATAGCTTAAAATGGCCTCGGCAATGGCCTTGCCCATTTCGTTATGCCCTTTGGCAGAATTCAAATAGGCACCTTCCGCCTTATTTGTTAAAAACCCGGTCTCTACCAACACACTGGGCATAAAGGTCTGGTGAAGTACTATAAAACCTGCCTGCTTCACTTTTCTATCGGTTCTCTTCAACTTATTTGAGAAATTTTCCTGCATCAATTTTGCAAGATTGATACTTTGATCCAGAAACTCTTCCTGCATAATGGTTAGGCCAATTATGGATTCCGGGGAATTAATATCATAGGCGGCATATCTACTTTCATAATTATCCTCCAGATATATTACCGAGTTTTCCTTTTTTGCTATTTCAAAGTTTTGTTTATTGGCGTGCAGCCCCAATACAAAAGTGCCCGCTCCATGGGCATCGGAACTATGGGAATCGCAATGTACGGAAACAAATAGATCCGCATTGGCCTCATTGGCTATTTCGCCCCTGCGGTACAGATCCACAAAGGTATCGTCCTTACGCGTATAAATGACCTTGATATTGGGGTTCCTTTCCAAAATTTCCCCTACTTTCAAAACAATCTTTAAGGCTATATTTTTTTCCAAATATCCGTTTCCCAAATTGCCGGGATCATGCCCTCCATGACCGGCATCCAGAACAACGACAAATTTTCCGTCATTGTCATCGGTCCCCATACTTACATTAAAAGAAGTTAGCAAATATGTTAAAATAATAAATGGAATAATATAAAACCGTTTCGTATTCATATAACTAGAGATAATTTGATCTTATAAAAACTGTTTAAACTCTATCCTTTGGTTCTTTTAGCAACCCTTTCGCCGGCTGGCCCCTTCACTAAAAACAGCTACCAGCTGTTTTCTTAACGTTCGGTCCTTCCATGCTTCAGCTATTTTTCGGTCCGTAGCTATGGCTATGCACCTTAAAACACCTTCGCATGACGAAAAAATACACTATAAAATATTCCAAAAACAAAATTTAAACAGTTTCTTAAATTAGGTTAAATTTATTGCAATACCCTACAAGCGGAACAAAAAATATATGTAAGTTTGAACCCAAAATGTAGCTAAACCGTTACAAAAATAGGATATATAGCTTTGCAATCAAATAAACATCATGCACTTTTCCTGTTGCTCCTATTATATGGTGCGTTTACTGCATCTGCCCAAGAAGATCAAATAAAGCCCCTGCCCATCGTTGCCTTTAGGGATACCATAAAGGCCCCTCTTTTACCAGACCCCAAATTACAGGATTCCCTTATAACGGATACTACAAAAGTAGACTCTCTAAACGGCAAAAAACCACTTCTCTTGGACCAAATAAAGTACAAGGCCAAAGATTACGTGAAGATGAGCAAGAAGGATCAAAAAATATATCTTTATAACGAGGCCGAACTCTATTACCAGGATACCGAATTAAAGGCCGGCATTATTATAATGGACTACGTAAAGAATGAAGTTTATGCAGGACGTATAAAGGATTCCCTTGGAAATTATACCCAATTGCCATTTTTTAAGCAGGGCACCAATGAAGTAATTCCAGACTCCATTCGGTTTAATTTTGACAGCCAAAAGGCCATTATTTGGAATTCCCGGACGGAACAACAGGCCGGTTTGGGCCAATTGGGAAGTGATGCCATGAAAGTCTATGCCGAGATTACCAAAAAAGAAAACGATTCCGTTTATTTCCTAAGTGAGGGCAAACTGACCACCTCTAAGGATACGGTAAACCCAGATTACTATATACGGGTAAAAAAAGCGAAATTTGTTCCCCAAAAGAAGGTTATTGCCGGATTCAGCAACTTATATATAGCCGATGTACCTACCCCCGTGGCACTTCCCTTTGCCTATTTTCCTTTGACCGTAGGCAGAACAGCCGGATTGATGATGCCTACTTTTGGCAGCGACCCTACACGGGGCTATTTTTTACAGAACGGAGGATACTATATTCCCATAAACGATTATGTAGATCTGACCCTTACCGGGGATCTGTATTCCAATGGGAGCTATGGACTAAGGTCCCAATCCGTTTACAGCAAAAGATATAAGTATAGAGGGAATATAAATTTTAGATACGAAAACCTGGTCACCAGTCAAAAAGGGTTTAGCGATTACAGCAGATCTACCATATACAATATTCAGATTTCCCATGCCCAGGATGCCAAAAGCAATCCCAATTCCAGGTTTCAAGCCTCGGTAAACCTAGGAAGCAGCTCCTATTACAGAAATTCACTTTTACAGCAGAACCTGCCCAATACCCAGGTAAACAATTTATCGTCCTCCATATCCTACTCCAAGACATTCCCTGAATACCCGTCCGTAAACCTAAGTTTAACGGCCACGCATAACCAAAATACCAATACGGGGGCAGTAGATGTTACCTTGCCCACCTTACAGGCCAGTATGGAGCGTATATTTCCTTTTGCTCCACGCGAAGGCATAAAAAAGGGAATCATTCAGAATATAAACTTTCAATATAACCTGAACGCAAGAAATAGTATTTCCACTACCGAAGATGATTTTTTGACAAGTAGAATGTTCGAAAATTCCCGTTTTGGTGCCAGAAGCTCCATTCCCCTGAGTACCAATTTTAAAGTGGCCAAACATTTTAGCGTAAGTGTTGGTGGTTCCTACGAGGATGTTTGGGCCATAGAAACGTATGAGAGGGGTTATGACCCCACTACCAAAAGAGAGGTGGTTACGGATACCATTAATGGGTTTGACCGCTATGGCACCTATAACTTTAGTGCCAGTATAGGTACCACTTTGTACGGTTTGGTAAATTTTGGGGAGGATAAAAAAATACAGGCCATAAGACATGTTATGAGACCATCCGTCAGCTATGGCTATACTCCGTCCTTCGACCAATACTACGACAGCTATATCGGGGCCAATGACGAATTGGAACTATATAGCAGGTTTGAAGGTACCCTTAACGGCGCCCCGGGCCTCAACAAATCCAGTTCCATGAGCTTTTCCCTTGGCAACCAATTTGAAGCTAAGGTGCGCGACAAGGATTCCACCGCCACCAAACCGAAAAAAATATCGCTGTTGAGCAATCTTAACCTCTCCACCGGATATAATTTTGAGGCGGATTCATTAAAACTAAGCCCCTTGAACCTTAGTGGTGGAACCAACATCCTCAACAATAAAATGGCCATTAACTTCGGTGCCAGTTTGGATCCCTATGCCATAGACAATAATGGTACCCGTATAAACACCTTTAATGTGGACAATGGTGGAAGCCTGTTTAGGCTTACCACCGCACGTGCCAACCTAAGCTATTCCCTAAGCAGTGAAACTTTTGGGAAAAAGAAGGACGATAAAAAGGAGGACGACAAAGATGAATACGACTACGTAGCCGCAAGTGGCGGTAGGGACGATGATCTTTTTGGAAGGGGCGACGACTTTAATCAAAATAGACGGGAAGATGAAAGGGACCAAGGTTCCGAAGATGTGGAAAACCCGGTTTATGGCACAAAATTGCCCTGGGACCTGAGATTGGCCTATGCCGTAAACTACAGCAACTCCAATAGACAAAACACCATTGGCAGCCACTCCTTGATGTTTTCAGGAAATATTCAACTTTCCCCAAGATGGAAAATTGGAGGTTCTTCCGGTTACGATTTCAAAAACAAGGGTTTTACACTTACCCAACTACGGTTTGAGAGAGACCTTAAAAGTTTTAGGATGAACTTTAACTGGACCCCTTTTGGCACATACAAACGTTGGTATTTCTTTATAGGGATAAAGAGCTCCATACTAAAAGACCTTAAGTGGGAGAACCGTAGCAAGCGTAATTAGTATTACGTTAAGGATGTATTGGTCTCCATCCCTGCAGGAGGCTGGAACTTTGTACCTTTGGCCAAAGCCGTACCTACCCGTGTCAAGAAATGTACCTAAACTGCCATACATATTACAGCCTTCGTTTCGGAACCATATCCGAGGTAGAATTACTGGAATTGGCCGAAAAGAACCAGATAGATCAATTGGCACTGACCGATATCAACAACACTTCGGCAGGATTGAATTTTGTAAGAAAGGCACAGGAAAAAGGCATTAAACCCATTTTGGGAATCGATTTCAGAAACGGGATGGATCCTTGCTTTATTGGTCTGGCCAAAAACAACCATGGGTATCAGGAGTTGAACATTTTTTTGTCCGAACACCTGCACCATGATAAAAAAATAGAATCACGGGCACCGGTTTTTAGCCATGCCTTTGTAATATACCCTTTTGAAAAAGTATTGCTGAACAAGCAGGAGTCGTTTTTGGAACATGAGTTTATAGGCATATCCATTAAAGATCTTAGAAGGTTGCCCTTTACCAAAATAATGGATTTCAAGGATAAGTTAGTGGTTCAACAAGCCGTTACCTTTCGGAATAAAAGCGATTTCAACGCTCACCGACTGTTGCGCGCCATTGACAACAATGTCCTCCTAAGTAAATTGTCCCCTGGCGAGGAAGCCGATCCTGAAGAAAAAATGCTTCCAAAAGCCCATCTGGCATCCGCTTTTTCCGAATATAAGTATATTTTGGAAAACACTTGGCGATTAATGCAATCCTGCCATATTTACTTCGATTTTTCAGAAAACAGAAAGCCCCAAAACCTGTTATCCTACCTAGGGGACAAAGAAAAGGACGAGATCCTTTTGTATGAACTATGCCAAAAAAACCTGTCAGAAAGGTACAGGCACCGTAAAATGGATACGGTAATTCTGGACCGACTCCAAATGGAATTGGACTTGATAAAGAAAATGGGATTCGTACCCTACTTTCTCATAAATTGGGATATAGTTTCCCATGCCAGAAAACAGGGCTTCTTTTATGTGGGCCGGGGAAGCGGAGCCAACAGTATAGTAGCATACCTGCTACATATTACCGATGTAGACCCTATAGAACTGGATCTGTATTTTGAACGTTTTATTAACCTCTACCGGGTAAATCCTCCCGATTTTGACCTGGATTTTTCATGGAAGGACCGCGAGGCCATGACCCGGTACATTTTTGAGCGTTTCCCCAATGTTACGCTCTTGGGCACTTATGTTACATTCCAGGAAAAAGGGGCTATACGTGAACTGGGCAAAGTGTTCGGACTGCCCAAAGGGGAAATAGATGTTCTATGCGACGGCAATTATAAGGTTGCGGATTTGGACAAGATAGCCTTATTGGTCCTAAAGTACGGGCAATTGCTTAAGGGAATGCCCAATTACTTAAGTATCCATGCCGGTGGCATCCTTATCACCGAAAAACCCATACAGTATTTTTCCGCCACCTACCTTCCTCCCAAAGGATATCCTACCACTCAGTTCGATATGCTGATAGCGGAAGATGTAGGTCTCTATAAATTTGATATCCTATCCCAACGGGGTCTGGCCAAAATTGAAGAGGCCTTGGAAATCATAGGCTATAATCGGCCTTCAGAAATAGACGGCATAGACATCCATGATATTGCCCGATTCAAAAATGACCCTATCATCAACAATCTGGTAAAGAGTGCCCAATGCATGGGGTGTTTTTACGTTGAATCTCCAGCCATGCGAATGTTGCTCAAGAAACTGGAAGTAGACAATTATCTGGGATTGGTGGCCGCCAGTTCCATTATTCGTCCGGGAGTAGCCAAAAGCGGTATGATGCGCGAATACGTATTGCGCCATAGAGACCCACAACGCGCCAAGGAAAGGGCACATCCAATTTTGTTGTCCATAATGCCCGAAACCTACGGTGTAATGGTATATCAGGAGGATGTAATTAAGGTAGCCCACTATTTTGCCGGTCTTACCCTTGGCGAAGCCGATGTTCTGAGACGGGGTATGAGCGGTAAATTCCGGTCTAGGGAAGAGTTCCAAAAAGTAAAGGAGAGGTTTGTGGACAATTGTAGAAAAAAAGGTTATGACGATACCCTTATTTTTGAAATTTGGGATCAGATAGCGAGTTTTGCCGGCTATGCCTTCGCCAAGGGCCATTCGGCATCCTACGCAGTGGAAAGTTATCAGACCCTATTCCTAAAAGCGTATTACCCTTTGGAGTATATGGTGGCCGTACTCAACAATGGAGGAGGCTTCTATAGTCCAGAATTCTATATCCACGAAGCACGTATGCTAGGAGCCAAAATCCACTCTCCGTGCATCAACAAAAGCTTTATGGCCAATTGTATTGATGGAAAGAAATTGTATCTGGGATTTATGTTCCTCAGGGATTTGGAAGACAAAACAATAGAACATATTATAACAGAAAGAACTGCCCATGGTCCATTTTTGTCATTGTCCAATTTTCTGGATAGGATCTTTATATCCATAGAACAATTGAGCATCCTGATCCGAATAGACGCCTTTGGGTTTACCGGGACAAATAGACACGAACTCTTATGGCAGGCCCATCTATCACTGTCCAAAAACCCAAAATTGGACCACCCAAAATTGTTTAATGCCACCCATAAACATTTTAAAATCCCTAGATTGTACGCCACCGATCTGGAAATGGCCTTTACCCAATTGGAACTTATGGGATTTCCCCTATGCAGTCCGTTCCATATTTTGGCAGAGCCGCCCAGCAACACCTATGGAAAAAGGGATCTGGAAAGCCACCTTGACAAGAATATTGATATTTATGGGTACTTGGTAACCGTAAAAAACACAAGGACCCATCAAGGAACCCGCATGAATTTTGCCACCTTGGTAGATCAGCACGGGGAAGTATTTGACACCGTGCTTTTTCCACCTGTGGCTGCCAAATATTTTTTCAGGGGAAAAGGAATTTATCGCTTTTATGGAAAAGTGGTCAGCGAATTTGGATTCTTGAGCATAGAGGTCATTAAAATGCAAAAACAGGATTATATTCCGGATCCCAGGTATGCCGATATGAAAACGAGCACATTGAGACAGAATTTCAATAATACATAAAGTACCATCACCGCAGCCACAAAAGAATGGCACCTGAAGTTGTGTTCAAAGAATTGGGTAGACCATTTTAGGGCTTTATTATCCGTATTGGTGTTACCTGAACGTTGCCAAACCGAATACAAATCGCTTAATGATCGGCCCCTTGAAACCAATAAAGGCTATTACCCATAACATTTCTGCCCAAGAACAGGAGCATTCAGAGCCCACTTATTCACAAAATGAACAATACATTTAAAAAGATAATTTCGCTAGGACATTCCTATAAAAACTATTTTCATTAGATTCGATGTATAAAATAACCCAAGCCATAAAACCAAAAATTACCTTGTCCTGTTTTTGTAACCGGTCCAACACATGAGGAAACGCATAAAAGCAATATTAAAGCAGGAAATTCCCTATCTGGATTCCGTTGGAAGCAAACTTTTATTGATTGGCTTTATTAGTCTTTATTCTTTCATTTTCATCAATATATATGCTCCCTACAACATTAACAAATGGGGAGAAAATTATTATTGGCAGTTTATCCTTATAGGCCTTAGCGTGCTTATATTTACCCAGTTTGTATTGCGTACCATATTTGGTCCCAAAAGATTTAAGATCTATAATTTACTCCCTTGGGGACTAATGGAAATGGGACTAATGGCCGTTATATTTGAGATTGCCTATAGCCCGCCAATACAGACTGTCCAAGAACAAATTTCGGAATTCCTACTCACCCTTTGGCAAATAGGCCTAGTAGTGATAGTACCCTATACCCTGTTTTTGTGGTATGCCCAAAACAAGGAAAAATTATCCTCCTTTAAGGAAGAAATTGAATACAATATAAAAAATACGGGCACTGATACAAATAGTGAGCTATTGATTTTAAATGGCGAAAACAATAAGGTGGTATTGGCCATAAAATACAACCAACTGTTATATATAAAATCTGCAGGAAATTACCTGGAACTCTTTTACTTTACAGGAGAAAAAACAAACAAAGAACTTATTCGTATGAGTTTCAAGGAATTGGACGATATTATCTCGGACCCCAAGGTAATCCGCGTCCATAGATCCTATATGGTCAATACGGTATACATCAACTCTGCAAAAAAAACAAAAAAAGGGTATATCCTTAATATCCAATACATTCTAGACGAAAAAATTCCCGTTTCCCTTGGATACAAAACAGGGTTTGAAAAAATTCTCCAGCCCAAAAAAATGTCCCATTAATCCCAAATAGGGATATTTCATCACAAAGTACCACAGACTTAATAGTTAGTTGAAGCACCATTGTTAATTTGTACCAATAGTGCATTTGCCCATACCTGTACAGGGTAATCCTCATCTGATTATATACAATTGTGCGGCATAGCGGTTCAAATCCGATACTTAAGCCCACAGGTAGTCCGGCATTTGCACACAAACACCTACACAGAATAGAAATGAACAGATGTACAAATTAAGACCAGATGGTAAAAAGTAAGGTCCTTTTAAAAGTAATTCTACCGGCAGTGACTTTAGCAATCCTGGCATTGGCATTTTCTGCTACCCGGAAACCTGCTGCCTACTATCCCGTTCCCCTATTAAAAAACACTTGTCCCCCAGGGTTTAAACTGAACGAAAACAATGAGTGCATGGCAAAAAATATGTATAGTCAATACGCCATTACCAACAAGGCAGGTGTTGGCGGCCTAAAATCGGCCCTACCGGAGATCAGGGATGGTTTTTCGCCACAAGAAATTGATTTGGGAAGGTATCTATTTTTTGACCCCGCCCTTTCGGTGGACCAATCCGTTTCCTGTGCAACATGCCATGATCCCAATAAAGGATTAAGCGATGGATTAGCAACTAGCCTGGGAAAGGATGGACAAAGATTAAATAGGGCGGCACCTTCCCTCTATAACGTTGGCTATTTAAAAAAACTATTCTGGGACGGTCGTGCCTCCACTTTGGAAGAGCAGATGTTGGAACCATTGTTTTCTAGGAAAGAAATGGGAAATACCCCGGAAAACTTGCTCAGCACCTTAAATGGAATTGAGAATTACAGAAAACTATTCGCGGAGGCCTATCCAAAAAGGAATAGGGAGCAACCTATTGCCCTCAAAGAGATTACCAAGGCCATAGCGGCTTTCCAATCTTCTTTGATTTCTTTAAACAGTAAGTATGACCAATATGCCCATGGGTATGATGAAGCCTTGAACCAAAACGAAATTGAAGGACTCAATATCTTTAGATCTTTTGTGGCGCGTTGTGCAGAATGCCATACCCCTCCCCTATTTACCAATCAACAATTTGCCGTTATAGGCACTCCCGAGCCCGATGATCTACCATTGGACCCGGGAGCCGAAATTCCTTTTAATGACAAGAGCCTGAGAGGGGCGTTTAAAGTCCCCAGTCTGAGAAATATAGCGCAAACCGCCCCTTATATGCATTCTGGCAGATTCAAAAGCCTTAGGGAAACTGTTCAATTTTACACAGACGGTCGGGGTCACGCGGTACCTGAAGGGGAAAACTTATTGATCCATTGGCACATTTGGGAACCCAATTTAACCGATTACGAATTGGACCGCTTAGTGGATTTTCTCAAAACCCTGACCGACGAATCCTTTAAACCAAAAATTCCGGAGGTACTGCCTTCCGGACTACATATATCCTCTTAATTTATAACCAATAAAAAATGAATAAAAAATCGCCTTTTTTAAAAGTCCTCGGTTCCATAATAATATTGGGTATCGGGGTGTTCCTTGGGAAATCGTTTTTCGGTCCAAAAAGTACAGAAACCGTTCCCATTCCATCCACCATAAAATATAGAAACGTAGGGCTCAAAAACGACACTACACAACTAGCTTCCGACCAGGAATTTACTGGAAAAATTATAGAGGTCAAAATGGGCTCATCCATTCAGGATGCGGTAAAAGAGGCCAATCCCGGTGATCTAATTCGCGTTTATCCCGGAACGTATTCGGAGAACGTGTACATAGATAAGGACAATATTAGCCTGCAAGGGGTGGTCATCAATGGGGAATGGCCCACCTTGGACGGCAAAAAACAAATTAACGATGCCTTCCTGTATTCCGGCAATGGAATTCTCATCGAAAATTTTAAAATAATCAACTACAAAGGCAATGGCATAATGGGCCAGGCCGGCAACAATTTCATAATTCGCAATAATTGGATTATAGATACCGGCGTTTATGGTATTTTTCCACAATACGGCAAAAACGGATTAATAGAACATAATGTACTGAGCAAAATAGCGGATGCGGCCATTTATGTTGGTATGTGCGATAATGTTGATGTACGGCATAACGAAGTGTTCGATAATGTTGCTGGTATTGAAATTGAAAATTCCAGGCATTGTTTGGTAGAAAACAATTATGCACACAACAATACGGGAGGACTGCTGGCATTTGTAACCCCGGGCCTGCCCATTAAGACCACCTTTGATGTTATACTGCGCAATAACTTTGTGGTAAACAACAATCATGAAAACTTCGGGGCACCTGGATCTACCGTAGCCGGAATTCCACCCGGTACGGGCATTTTAATAATGGCCGCCGATGACGTAATCGTAGAAAACAATATCATCACCGGAAATAACAATACCGGGATTACCATTGTTGATCTTGCAACGGGCGATCCCAAGGCAAACGACCCCAATTCTGAAGGAAATCCGGACAGGGTGGTTATTCTGGACAATATTATGTTCAACAATGGCAATGAACCTAATGGTGAAATAAAGGCAATTATGCTTACCCAAATGGACACGAAGGGACCCGATATTTTTGCCTATGGTGGTGGAACCGGAAGTACCATTAGGGACAAGAACAAATACAGAACCTTCGGTTTGGACAATTACGGTACGGCGCAAATAACCGATACCAAGGATATCCCGACCATGATGACCCCGTCCCCTGTTCCCCCAAGATCCGTATCCAAAGAAGAACTGGGCGAGCTTACCTATTATGGGGTCTGTGCAGGTTGCCATGCCTTTGGCACCAGATTGATAGGTCCGCCGACCGAAATCCTTCAGGCCATTCACCACAACAATCCCCAAGGTATAGTAGACTATATCACAGCTCCAAAAAATCTTAGGAAAGACTATCCGGAAATGCCTCCACAAAATTATTTATCGGAGGAAGCCAAAATGGCCGTCGCAGAATATATCCTGGCCTTGAAGCATTGAAGTTTACAATATTTCCTAAATATCTGATCACAACCTGAGAATACTTTAAATAACCCACCAAACACAATTATATGGACAAACTAATTCTAATATTGGCCGTATTCGGCACTATAATCACGGCCAAGGCCCAAAAAACTATATCCGGTAGCGTTCTGGAAAAAGACACCAATATGCCGCTCATAGGGGTAAGCGTATTGGTCAAAGGCACCCAAAAAGGGACGACCACGGATTTCGATGGGAATTACTCCTTGACAAATATTGGCTATAACGATATTTTGGAATTCTCCTATATAGGATATTCCACCAAGGAAATACCCGTTGGAAACCAGACCTCAATACCTGTATTTATGGATATTAATGCAGAGCAGATGGACGAGGTAGTGGTTACCGCACTAAACATCCAAAGGGATAAGGAGTCCCTTGGTTATTCCATATCCCAGGTATCCCCTGAGGAAGTCAACCTAGCCAGGGAAAACAACATCATGAACTCCCTTTCGGGAAAAGTCTCCGGATTGCAGATTACCCAATCCAATACGGGGGTCGATGGTTCCAGTCGGGTTCTCCTAAGAGGAATCACAACCATCAACGGCAACAATAGACCATTGGTGGTGGTTGACGGTATACCCATTAGTAATAACTCCGGCGGGGCCGGTGGTTATGGAGGCGTGGACCGGGGCGATGCCCTGTCCGACCTCAATCCCGATGACGTAGCATCCATCAGTGTACTGAAAGGGGCCGGGGCAGCTGCTGCCTATGGATCACTGGGGATGAACGGAGTAATTTTGATCACCACCAAATCGGGCACAAAAAAGGATGGCGTAGGTATTTCCTTAAATTCATCTTTTGCGTTTATAGATATCGCCCTGACACCTGATTTCCAAAACGAATACGGCACCGGGGCATTTGATGATTTTGCGCCCATAAATGCCAATGGCAGGCCCGTATTGGATTATCCCTTCTCATGGAGCTGGGGACCCAGGATGGAAGGTCAGTCCTATACCAACTGGCTGGGAAGACAAGACACCTATACTCCCAATCCCAATAGGAATCCTTATAAGGAATTTTATCAAACGGGATATACCATGTCCAACACCTTGGCTTTTGAGGGCAGAAGTGACAAAGGGTCCTTTAGATTGTCAATAACCGATGAAGATGGGCAAGGCATCGTTGGTAACAATACATTGTCCAAACAGACCTTAAGTTTAAGGGGGACCTCCAAATTAACAGATAAATTTAGTGTTGATGGAAAAATGACCTATATCACTTCCAAGGTGAAAAACAGGCCGCAATTGGCCGAAGGTAGCGGCAATACGGCATTACAACTCTCCCTGATGCCAAGGGACATACGATTGGAAGATGTGAAGAACAATACGATAAACCCCAATGGGGAAGAAATTAAATGGAATTTGGACAATACATTCAACAACCCCTATTGGGCGCTGGACAATGCGGGAAATATAGATGAAAAAGACCATTTCCAAGGTTTCATCTCCGCAAAATGGGAGCTTAATGACCAATTCAATATTACGGCCAAATCAGGGATAGATTTTATTATAAATGATTATACAAGCTTTGGGGAAACAGGGTCACAGGCCATTGAAAACGGATTAGGCTCATATAATCACAATGATGACAAAAGTAATATATGGAATTCCGATATTTTAGGAACCTATTCCACCAACATCTCGGATTTCAATATTACCCTAAGTTTAGGGGCCAATTACCGTAATGAATACAGTAGCTATAAGAATATTTGGGGGAACGATGCTAAAGTTTCCAATTTTTATAGGATCAGCAATTATAAAAACTCTTTTTCCTCTGAAGGAATTTCAAAGAAAGCCATTTATTCCTACTATGGCCTTGGACAATTTAGCTACGGCGGCTATTTATATATTGATGCCACCCTTAGAAATGATAATTCTTCCGCATTGCCCCAGGCCAATAATTCATATTGGTACCATTCTGAAAATATAAGCTTGTTGTTCACCAAACTATTGGGCATTAATGCCAACCTGCTAAGCCAAGGCAAGCTTAGGGGCTCATTTGCCAAAGTGGGGAACGATACCAGTCCCTATAGAACCCAGGCCGTTTACAATGTAGACCAAACAGTTACCCTGCCCTATACCGTGGCTTCGATTTCAGGAAGTCTTCCTTCTTTTGATTTAAGACCTGAAACATCGGAATCTTGGGAAATTGGGGCAGATCTTGGTTTCCTGAAAAATCGGATCACCTTTGATTTCACTTATTACAGGACCAATACCACAGACCAAATCATGGCAGTCCCTATTTCAGGAACAACGGCCTATTCCTCAAAAGTGATCAATGCCGGAGAAATTGAAAACAAGGGCATTGAAGCCCAATTGAACATAATTCCCTTTGAATCCAAAAATTTTTCATGGGACCTAGGGGTCAACTTCACCAAAAGCAACTCCAAAGTAATTACGCTAAACGAAGGATTGGAAAGTATTTCCTTGGGGTCTCTATGGACCGCTTCGGTTGAGGCAAGGCCCGGCCAGGAATTTGGCACTATCTACGGCAACGATTTTTTAAGGGATAATTTCGGAAGAAAAATAATTGGCGATGATGGCCTGGCCAAAAGGGGAGATCGCATAGCCCTGGGAAATATAAACCCCGATTGGTATGGGGGCTTTACCAATAAGATACGCTTTAAAAACTTCACTTTAAGTTCGTTGATAAGTGCGCAGGTAGGCGGGGAATATTATTCCTACGGTAGAGGATACCGTCTGTTTTTCGGGACAGATGCCCGAAGTTTGGTAGGTAGGGAAAACGGAATAATCGAGGAGGGCATTAACGAACATACCGGTTTTGTAAACGAGGCGCCAACGAGCGCAATGATGAAACAGTTTACGGATATATTCTCCAATCAAGTGGCTACCGACATTATTCTGGATGCCACGAATGTAAAACTAAGGGAGGTGGTGCTGAGTTATGAATTGCCGAAAAAAATGCTAAAAAATACCTTTGTTCAATCCGCAACCCTATCCGCAGTTGGAAGAAATTTGCTATTTCTATATAATGCCGCCGGTGATATAGACCCGGAAGCAACCTATAGTAGCGGTCCCACCAGTACCGCTTTTGAGCATTCATCGTTGCCCTCTACCCGAAGTTATGGAATGAACCTAAAAATCAACTTTTAAAACAGATGACTATGAAAACAATAGGTAATACGATAAGAAAAATAGTAGTTATCACAACAATAGGATTGGGAATGTTGTTCCTTTCCTGTGAAGGGCATTTGGAAGACCTATATGACAATCCAAATGCCGTAACCAATATAGATGATGCGGCCCTATTTACCAAGGCGGTCAGAAGCTTATTTCAAGGAACCACGGACAACGGTTCTTCCCATTTTGCAGGTATGCATGCCCACTATTATGTGGCAGGAAGTACATGGAGGGCACCGGATCAATATGGGGATGGCCATGACCAGGATTACAATAGCATTATGAACGATGGTTATGACGGAACAATCCGCCATATTGAAGAAGTTTTGGAGCTAACTTCTTCCCCAGATACCAAAAACAATGTTAGAAACGCCCTTGCCCATATTATTGCCGTATTGGGTTATGCCAAGATTACCGACGGATTTGGGGATATACCCTATACCGAAGGTGGCAAAGGAAAATCGCAGGATATATTGCTTCCAAAATACGATTCCCAAGAAAATATTTACAAGGACTTGATCCTTAGGCTGACCAATAGTATAAATGTATTAAAAGCGGCAGACCCTGCAATGGCCTATCCCAATTCGGACCCCATCTACAACAACGATTTGGTCAAATGGGTCCGATTTGCCAATAGTGTCAGATTGCGTTTGGCCATGCGTTTGCGTTATGCCGACACAGACCTTTCGCGATCTACCGTTGCCCAATGCTTGTCCGAGCCCTTGATGGAAACCCCGGAACATGATGCCTATATGATTGAAACGGAAGGCACGGGCAATGCATGGTTTACCAGAAGAACAGGGTTTCCTTCCATAAAAATGTCCAAATTCTTAATCGATCAATTACAGACTACCAACGACCCGAGATTATCCATATTTGTTAGTCTGGATGCCAACGGGGAATATTCAGGTATTGTCAACGGCTTGACCGATCAGGCTTTTGGTAATTCCGATTTTGCCAACTTATCCGATATGGGGCTGGCCCTGTCCTCCCCTGAAAGCAAACTATATGTAATGACCGCGGCCGAAACATGGCTTTTAAGGGCGGAGGCGGCCTTGGCCTTTGATGATGATCCCGTAGCGGCCAATACCCTATATAGACAGGGCCTAGAAGCTTCCTTGCACCAATGGGAGGTTAATGATGCGGAGATCTCCAGTTTTATGGCTACATCTGCTGCTACATTGTCTGGTGTAAACGACGAGGAGCAAATCGGTGTCCAAATGTGGCTGGCACTAACTCCCAATTACTTTGAGGGATGGTCCCATATCCGTCGCACGGGTTATCCCGTTATTCCGGTGAGAACCGGTGAAGATGTATCTAAAGGGGCCACCAATGGCATTATGCCCAATAGGTTTATGTACTCTTCCTTTGAGCTGGGTGCGAACAGTACCAATGTTCAGGAAGCCGTTTCCAGACAGGGCGCAAATAAGATCGACACTAAGGTATGGTGGGATAAAAACTAAACGATGAACTCATCTTGACTTTTTGTTTTCAACCGAAAAATTGTGCTTTTGTATCCTAAAGAAAGCTTTTTGGAGCAGCATAGCAGCGCTACGATGGGAGAAAAAGACAAAATTAGGGTGCAAAATGATGATTTTGCAGGTAATAGAAAAAGTCAAGATGAGTTCAATACAATAAATATAAACAGATGAAACAAGTATTAAGAAATTTTATTCGTATGAAAAATATTAAGCAATTCCGTCTTCTTCTACTTGCCATACTATTGGTCAACTGTAGCGATGATGAACCACAATTACCCCTTTCGGATTTTCAATTTCTAGTGGAAGGTTCTGTGGTAACCTTTAACGGAACGGTTGAAAATGCTACTTCCATAAGTTGGGATTTTGGCGATGGGGCTGCCAGTTCCCAGGAAGATCCTGTATATGCGTATTCCAGTCCCGGAACATACAATGTTACCATGACGGTCAATGGCGAAAATGGTACGTTCTCAGAAACCAAAACCGTAACCATTCTTCCTACACTTGACATTCTCCTTACCGGAGGACCGGCGAAACCGGAAGGCAAAACTTGGAAGTTAAAAAAAGCATATACCGCAGGTAAGGATGGTGCCGGATTGATAGAAAATAAACTTGGCCTTTTAATCGCATCCTTTGACAATTTACTGGAAGCCGTAGGTTTGGGGGCTTCTTATGAGGATACCTTTACCTTTGTACACGACGGCACCTACAAAGCAAACAATGTTGATGGCCAAAGCCTTATGGGCATAATACATGCAAGTGCTTTTCACGCTGCAAATATTACCGCAGTATCCGCCGATCTTGCCAATGTTCCCTTGGCCCATGTACTTTATACCCCCGCAACCGATACAACCTGGGAACTTAATGAAGATGATTTTTCTATAAATACCCTTTATCCCCAAGTAGGCCCCATTAATATTGGTTTTACCGGAAAACAACGTCTTATATTGGGAGAATATCTGGGCTTTAAGGAAACTAGTAACATTGTAATTCTAAAGGAAATTACCGAAACTACCATGAACGTAGCCTTGGGAATACACACGGAACAAGATTTTTACGACACCCCTACACTATTCTTTCATTTGACCTTGGAATCCTTATAAGTTCTAAAATTATTTTGCGTGAAGTGTTTAGTTATATAATATGGATATTTAGAGCAAAATTTAATAATATCCCCAAGGGAATATGTTTGGGGATGTTTTTTTATATTAATTTAATGCCTATGGATATTTTAGGAAAACAGCGCGATTTTTTTGCATCACAAAAGACCAAGGATGTCACCTTCCGTAAAGATGCCTTAAAGCGATTGCAAAAGGAAATAATGGTACGTGAGGATGATATTGCAGAAGCCATATACCAAGATTTTAAAAAACCCAAGTTTGAGACCTTGGCAGCCGAAACGCAATTCGTTTTGGCAGAATTAAAATTGACATTAAGAAATATCCATAATTGGTCCAAGCCTGCAAGAAAACCCACCACTTTAATGAATTGGCCCTCTTCGGATTGGATATATAGGGAGCCCTATGGTGCAGTATTGATAATTGCCCCATGGAACTATCCGTTTCAATTGGCATTTGCCCCCTTGATCGCCGCTGTGGCGGCAGGAAACACGGTTGTGGTAAAACCTTCCGAAGTTACACCGCATACGGCATCGATCATTTCCGAAATTATCAGCGTTGTTTTTGAACCGGAACATGTTAGCGTTGCAGAAGGCGGTGTAGAAGTTTCCCAGAAACTTTTGAAGGAAAAATGGGATTATATTTTTTTTACGGGAAGTACCCGAGTTGGACAAATAGTTTATGAAGCCGCGGCAAAACACCTTACCCCCGTAACCTTGGAACTGGGAGGAAAAAACCCTACCATAGTCGATGAAACGGCATCCATCAATTTGGCGGCAAAGCGTATTGTTTGGGGCAAATTCCTAAACGCCGGCCAAACCTGCATTGCTACAGATTATATCCTTGTCCATGAAAATGTTAAGGACGATCTTGTGGCCGCACTAAAACAAAACATTACTAAGTGCTATGGAGAAGACATAGAACAATCCCCGGATTTTTCACGAACGGTAAGCAAAGGGCATTATAACGGTTTAAAAAAAATGTTGGAAGGCCAGAAAATTCTTTTTGGCGGCGATAGCAATGATGAAGATAATTATCTGGCCCCAACCTTGGTAAATGAACCTAAATTGGACAGCAAATTGATGCAGGGTGAAATTTTCGGTCCTATACTTCCCATTATTGCCTACACCAATGAGGCCGATATAGAGAGGCATATCATCAATTACGGAAAGCCTTTAGCTACTTATATATTCTCCAACCGCAAATCCTTCCAGAAAAAAATAATCGATAGGTATAGTTTTGGTGGGGGGGCCATCAACGACACCGTTATACAGATTACCAATAAAAATCTTCCTTTTGGAGGGGTTGGAGCAAGTGGTATAGGTGCTTACCATGGCAAAAGATCCTTTGACCTTTTTTCACACCAGAAGGCCATTATCAAAAAAGCCAATTGGTTGGATGTCCCACTTCGTTATCCGCCCTATAACCTACCCATAAAGCTGGTAAAAAAAATAAAATACCTGTTTTAAACATTGAACGTGACGACCATTGAAATTGAATCTGGCCCCTTTTATTTATTCGGGATTTTCAGGAAAGGAGCGGGATCAACATGGGCCATAGACTTTAAGCCTTTCAATTTCACCTATTAAAAAATTTCTTGAAACCGACAATTCTCGAGGCCGAGCCGTAGAGGTATTTCGCCGTACCGATAGCTATCGGTATCATTTTGGCCGTAGGGCCAAAAGCCGAAATTTTGTATTTTGCCCCGCCCGGAATTGCGAAAAAGCACTCCGACCTCCCCCAAGGGGAGTTATGATCGGAAACCCCGAGGCAGAGCCGTCGGGGGAATTATAAAGATCAAATATAACGATAAATTTTCGTCGGCAACCGATCATGATAACAGTATTACTTTTGAAGTAATGGTATTGGAATTTCTTTTGATAAAAGATGAACCCTGCCCAAAAGGGCAGGGTTTCCATCAGCATACCTGATTTTGACAGGCTAGCCTGCAAAATCCAGCATTTTACCGTTTTTCATTTCGCCAAGTACTGTTACGTCCTTACTTTTCTTATATTCTTCCAAAGCCATAAGCATTTGCTCCTCCGTATCCCTTCTGATTTTTATACCCCCAGTTTTCTGGTTTCTATTTCGAACTTCAATATAATATCCATCCTTAAGTTCCGTTGGTTTTGTCGCCGGCCTTCCCATATCTAATAACTAATTTTTACTGTTCAACTATTAATTCAAAGTGCATTATGTTTTTTAGTCGCATAAACACATTAAAACATAACACATTAATCGGGAATAATATGGCATATTAATATATAAACCTAAAAAACAGTTGCTTTTAACAAAAACTTAGCAGAAAAGCCCTAGCACAAATAAAGGCATACTATCATTAATAAGCTATTGGCCCCAAAAAATAAAAAAATCTTTAAACTGACTATCCCGTAGTCAAGCCCTGTCTGGCCGTCTAAGGCAGGCCCCTCCTATAAGTACGGTGGGCATAGGGGCATACCTCGACTACTCCCAGCATGGATTTTGCCATACCGATAGTATCGGTATCATTTTGGCCTCACCCGGAACTGCCGAAAAGGTAGTCCCGACCTCTCCTGAGGAGAGGTAAACCTGTCCGCCGTTCGGGCGGGCCTGTCCGTACCGGCACGGGTGGAGATCGGAAATCCTGACGGATGAACAGATAGACCCGACCTAAGGGTCATCAAATTGATTAATATGGATCATAGCACTCAACTTTTTTTGGGTACTATATATAACCAAAACATCCCATATCCGTTTATAATATAAAAAAGCCGGTATAAGAAATATCCCTTAACCGGCCTTTTAATGAATTATTTAGAAAAATTCTTACCTATTACTTGCCATTCGGATGTTCTTTTAACAACTCTTCCGGCGAATAAAAACCTTGCTTGTCCTTGATCTGTTCACGTACCTCTTTCACTTTCTCCGGTGAAATTGGGGCAGCCTTGTTACCAAAGTCATTCCTAATATAGGTCAATACGGCAGCGGTTTCATCTGCAGTAAGTAAATTTTCAAAAGGGGTCATGGGCACCTGACCGGGATAGTTCTTGCCGTTGACAACTATTGGTCCCATAAGGCCTTTAGTGGTCAATTTTATAAGCCTGTCCTCATTACCGGTAACCCATTCGGATCCGGCCAAAGGAGGAAATCCGGAGGCTTCAAGACCTTGGCCGTCCGCTTGGTGACAAGTAGCGCAAAAACCATCCCTCATGTATATTTCCCTTCCCGCGACCAATAATTCCAGGTCTTTCCCTTTTAGATCGGTCTTTATCACCTCTTTGGGCTCCTCTCCCGCCTTATGTCCGTTTAGGTGTGCGATTGCCGATTCATAAGGTCTTTCCATCCATTTGTCCAAACCTTTTTTACCAGCTTCGGTGATTATGGGAATTCCAATGTCCCTACCCAGCCATGAGGCTGCCACCAAGGCTTCCAACCTTACCCTTGGATTGTCGTCCTTGGCCGCCTGCATAAGAAGTTCGGCCTGGTCTGGAATCTGATGTCCCGCATAGCGCAGCACTCCTACTGCGGCCGCACGGGCCCTGAAATCTTTGGCATTGAGTACTTGTTTGATCAATTGTCCATCAACCTTATCCAGGCCCCATGTAACCCATAGGGCTTCCAGGACATGGTGTTCGTATCTGGGATCCTTTGTATCCAGATTTGCTACCCAAGTCTTTAATTTGGACAAAACTTCGGAGGCATCCCTGGCACGCAACTCCCTTTTGGTCCTATAGCGCGTACGGTACTCGGGAAGTTTAAGGTTATCCAATAGCTCGTCAATAGTGGCATCCACTACCTTGGCAGGTTCTACCAAAGGTCTGGAGGGGTAGGTAATACGGTAAACCCTCCCATGGACATGATCGCGCAGCGGGTCCCGTGCATTGTGCTGCATATGGCCAATAAGTACATTATGCCAATCTATGAAGTACAGGGAACCATCCGGGGCAAATTCCATATCTACGGGCCTAAAATTCTTATCGCTTGCAGAAATCAGATCCTCTTGATGCCTACTAACATAACCGGCCGTTTTAGGATCGTCTACCATGGAATGTTCCTTGATCCCTAAAAACCCAATGGTATTGGCAATCAACATATTGCCCTGTGCCGCATCGGGAAAATGTCTACTGGATACAAATTCCAATCCCGAAGTGGGTCTCACCAAATGGTCTTTTTCTATTAGGTTTTCCGGTAAGGGCGAACTTACGCCGTACCTGGGTACAATGGTTCCCGGCATCATCCAGGTAGCGGATGGACCCGAGGTATGTTCAAAAAACGGTTGTCCCCAATCATCAAAGGCAATGCCCCATGGATTTGGAATGGGCAATTGGGCCGTACGTTCCAAATAATGCCTTTGTGGGCTATACCTGTAGAATCCACCATTGGTCCCCCTAACGGTTCCGTAAGCGGTTTCCACATTGGTATGTAGAAACACCCCTTCCCCCATATAGATGGCACCGGAAGGATCGGCAGTAAAGGCGCTAATGGCATGGTGGGTGTCGTGGTCGTCAAAACCACTTAGAACGATTTCCTTTACATCGGCCTTATCATCCCCATCCGTATCCTTTAAAAGCACCAGATTGGTACCTTGCGACAGATAAACACCTTCAGGTGCAAACTCAAAACCAATGGTCAAATGAAGCCCGTCTGCAAAAATAGTCTGCTTGTCGGCCTTGTTATCGCCATCCGTATCCTCTAAAATCAATAATTTATCGTTGGGCTTACTATCACCGGGCTTGTAATGAGGATAACTTGGCATGACCGCCACCCAAAGCCGTCCCTTATTATCAAAAGAAACCTGCACGGGATTGGCCAGATCCGGAAACTCTACTTCCGAAGCAAAAAGTTCTACCTTATAACCTGGCGCCGGTTTTATTTTGTCCAATGCATCCTGGCCATATAAATATTCCGGGGTACCGTTTTTATTACTGGGCTTATAATTGGTCTGTACTTCCGGCAAGGTTCTGGTTTTGGCATCACTTTGGGCCAGATCCATTTTTTTACCTTCCAGGGCCTGCCAAATGGCCGTATCCCTTATGGCGGTCATTTGGCGTATTTTTTCAATTTCGTAAGGATAATTATCGGGGCCGAACGGATCGTAGCGCCTACCATAGGCGTGTACCCCGTTAGGGATCTTAAAATCGTTGTGCCAGAACCAGTTTTTCTCGTTCACGGCTTCATTGACCAATTCACGGTGCGCTTCCGCCTTACTTTCTCCGCTTCCGAAAATTTTATCGACCAGTAGCTTGGCAAACTTCTGATAGCCATAATCGGTCAATTGAAATCCGTCCTGGGTCAAATCCGTACTTTCCGTTTGGTACCATTCCTTGGTCTGCCCATAGGCATCTACCAGGAGAATGCCTTCTTCAGAGGCCACTTCCTTCATAGCTGCCGTATACAGCTCAAGGTTCCCATTTTCCTTTTTTCCATCCGGTAAATCCATCTTGTCTGAAAGGTCCTCAAAAGCAATGGGAGACACCAACGCCAATTGGGGAGGAGTGCTACCGTTATATTTTTGGCTTAGGGCGTGTTTTATAAAGGCCCGTAATTCTTCCTTGTAATTATCCACTCCATCTGGTCCTTCAAAGGATTCGGGATACCCAAAAAATCCGATAATGATATCGGCCTTTAGGCTGGTTATCCATTCATCGGGAGAGGGAAAATGACCTATAGGGCCGGACCGACCTCCCTTTTCATCGTCCTCAAAATGGATGGCCCGTCCCGACTCATGCTCAAATTTTTCCGCCCCTGGAAAGGCCCATGGGGAATTGCGTGATGAATGCGGTCTAAAACCAGGCGTATTGCCACCATCACACATATTGCGGATAAATAAGGAATCGTTGGGAAACCGCAGTTGCATTTCCGTTTCAAAATGCCCAAAGTTCATCATACGGGACCCCAAATTATTACCCACTAAAACGATATGGGAGTTAGGGGAAATTTTCAAAGTATTGTCTTCCTTTTCACTACAGCTATATAGGCCAAGGAGCAGGAAAAGCATCAGGAACCAATTTCCTACAGCAACGTTTTTATTGATTTTCATCTTTATTAGGTATATAATTAATTGATACTCACGTGTATTCCTTCTTTCTCGGATTTTTCACAAGCCTCTATAATCCGTTGGCATGTAATGGCATCCTCCAGGCTTGAAAGCGGTGCCCCATTATTACGAAGCACATTATTGATAAAATGAGTTGCCGTATTCTTTATGGATTCAGGATAGCACTGATACGTTTGTGAATGGGCTCCGTTGCGATCATTGATCACCCAATCCCGATAACTATAGCGCGTACTTCCTTTAGTACCTATTACCTTAATAATACAGGTCCAGGGATCCCCTGCGTGGTCATCATTGGCAAAACTGGCCGATAAATGGCTCAGAGTACCATTTTGCATCTTAATATTGGCCATGGCCACATTTTCCTGTGGGGCAATGGTGGTGTCTACGGTATGTTTTAAACAAGAAACCGTTTTTGGCTGTCCTGCCAAATACAACATGGTATAACTGTGATGGGTCAATATCTGGCGAATGACACCAGGGTAACGGGCCCTGATGTCCTCGGCATGATGTATATTGTACATCATATAAAATTGGGAAACATCGCCCAACTTTCCGCTCTGGATCATGGATTTCGCCCTTTTGATCCCTGCTTCGTAGATATAATTATGAACGGGCATACATTTGACCCCTGCGTTTTTAACGGCTTGCTGCATCAACTCCAATTCCGCAATACTGGAGGCTGCCGGTTTTTCTACCAGTATATGTTTTCCTGCCTTGGCCGCCCTAATGGTATAATCGCAATGGGTTTCCATATTGGTCAATATAAAAACAGCGTCTATTTGGGGATCCTGGAACAATTCATCCTCCGTTTTATATGTTTTGCATCCGAAAATTTTAGCCTTTTTTTCTCCCTTCCCAAGGGTTCTGTTCCAAAGCCCCACAAGTCGGGCACCCGGCAAACTATTAATGGCTTCCGCATGCAAGTCGGCTATATCTCCCGCTCCAATAAATCCTATTCCTATATCTTTCATGAAGCCGCAGTAGAATATTTTAAGTTGCCCTTTTCGGCCATAGCCTTGAACTCTATCAATGATTTTCGTATTCCTTCTGCAATTTCCGTCAATGGTAAATTTTTGAAGGTGCCCGCTATCTTACTGTGGTCCAAATCGCAAACGAAAAGGTTGGGCGGAGCCCCCTCGGTAACCGAAAGTGATACAAATTCCCCCATACCCAAAACGGTAGCCTGTTCTTTTATAATTCTGAGGAACGAAGTAATGGGAATAGTCTCCCCCTGTATATTGAAGGCTCCAAAACCTTCATAGGGCTGAAGGGCACAGGCTGCAAACTGAGCACCCACATCTTCAACAAAATGATAGTTCTCCCTTCCCTGGTAGGGCATTTCAAAAGGAATGACCTTTCCTTCCACAGCTCCCAACACTATGGCCTTTAAAGCATTGGTAGGGGCCGAGGTCTTTCCCTTGTCCCTTCCTTTTCCGTAGGTGGTGTTCAATCTTAGACATACCGTAGGTACTTTGGTATTATCGTGAAACAAACGTGCCAAATGTTCTCCGGACAATTTCCAAATACCGTAGTGGTTAGGCGGGGCCAATGGAACATCCTCGTTTATGATATCCTGAGGATACATGGACCTCATTCCGTAGACCGCGGCCGAGCTTGCAAAAACAAATCTTTTAAGGTTGGTCAATTTTTCGGCAGCATCAAAAAGTGCCATAGTGCCTCCAGTATTTATTTCCATTCCCCCTATATGATCGCGGGAACAATCCGGACTTTGGTAGGCCCCCAAATGGATAATATGGGTAGGATCCACCTCCAACAATACCCTTTCCATCTCTTTGTAATTGGAAACATCCAGGGTAACCAACTCCAAGCGGGGATCCAAATCATCAGGAAGCCATAATTTTAATGGTTCTACATTGTTGGCGCGGCTGGCAACAACAATTTTCCCTACTTCCTGGGATTGTAGAAGCTTATAAATAGTGACCGATCCTATACAGCCGGTACCCCCGGTAATAAATATTTTGTGCATAATCCTTAATGCTATTTTTTTAATTAGTAGGTTGATGGCCCGTGCCCGAACCGATACATTATCAATTCATTTTTACAACGGCCTTCATATTATTTGCCTTTATCGAATCTTCAAAAGCTTGATTGATGTCCTTAAAATCATAGTAATCCGTATAGTGCTCAGAAGGAAAAATACCGGTAACCATCAATTTTTGTGCGGCCATATAATCTGCCCTGCAAGACCCCATGGACCCCCTCATATTTAAAGAGGTACGGGTAAGGTGTGTGGCATTGATCTGTACATCCGTACCATAAGTGGCAATTACACATATATCCCCTTCCGGCCTTACAACGCCTACCGCCTCCGATAACACAGGTGGAACACCGGAACATTCTATAAGAAGATCCACTTTTCCATTGGTGCCAAAAGGGATACCGTTATCATCGGCAATGCCATTTTGCAATTGGGAGGTCAAGGTATTTTCAGGTGAAACCTCGATAGTTATGAAACCTCTTTCTTTCGCCTTTTTCAAACGTATATCCCTATCGTGCGCAATGCCCGTTACGGCCACCCTTGCCCCTGCTGCCCGTGCCACTTCCGCAGCCATCATGCCTATGATTCCACAACCGGTTACGATTACATCCTGGCCCGGCTTGATATCGCATTTATTATAAAGGGCATTGGTAATGATGGACAAGGGTTCCACCAAAGCACCTTGGGCAGGGGTAAGACCTTTCATTAAAGGCACCACACGATCCGATTCCAATACTACCTGTTGCCCAAACCCGCCGTTTCTATGAAAACCGATAATTTCCTTTTTGGGGCATAGGTTCCATTTGGACACACTACAGGCCGGACAATCCTCTTCCCTGCACCCCAACATGGCCAGGGGTGTAAAAATATCCCCCACTTTAAGGTCGCCGTGATCCCCGGGACCCAACTCCAGTACCTCGGCGCTAAACTCGTGTCCAATAACCCTGGGACGCTGTACCCAATCAAAATTGGCCTTTCCAATGGTAGCACTATTATCCGAACCACAAATTCCCGTATACAGTGTTTTCGCCAATATTTCCCCTTCCTTTAAAGGAGGCATTTCCATATCTACAACCGCAGAATTACCAAGTACGGATTGACCTGTGTTCGGATATATTTTTTCGTTGGACTGAAGACAAAATCCCTTTATAGCATTATTCATCTGTTTATTTTTATTTGTTTTTAATTGGTCAGACCTGCCTTTGCCGGCAGGCAGGTGTAATTATTCACATCGCCGATTATCGTTCTTTATAGGTGTTCATGAATCTTCGATTTCGGTTGGTATCAACTTAATTGTTATGGCTCATTTCATAGCAATAATTTGTTAATTTTAATTTCCTGTTCCTAATAGGGTTTAAAAATTGATGACCCAATCACAAACCATGAACTTCCCTTATCCCGCAATGTTTAAAGTTACCATTTAACACCGGTGTCCTTCCAACTTTTTGTTTTTGCGGATTCCAATACGGCCTCACAAACTTTCTGTGTTTCCAGGGCCTCCCTAAATGTTGGGGAACACGGTTTTCCTTCCTGTAAGGCTTTAAGAAAGTCTGCTATTTGGTGAACAAAACTATGCTCATACCCAATGGATAATCCAGGTACCCACCATTTATCCATATAAGGATGGTCCCCATCGGTAACATGGATGGAACGCCATCCCCTCTCCTGGGATTCATCCCTATGATCAAAATATTCCAAACGGCTCAAATCGTGCAAGTTCCATTTTATGGAGGCATGCTCCCCGTTTATTTCAAAAGTATATAAGGCCTTATGTCCTCTAGCGTATCGTGTAGACTCAAAAAGACCCAAAGACCCATTATCGAAATGACAATGGAACATACAGGCATCATCTATGGTTACCTTCTGTTTTTCACCCGTACCCGTATGTACCCTTTCCTTTATAAAGGTTTCGGTCATGGCGGAAACATCCTTTATCCCCCCGTTCAACCACATGGCCGTATCTATACAATGTGCCAGCAAATCGCCCGTAACACCGGAACCGGCCGCATCGTTATCCAAGCGCCATAGGCCCTCCCCTCCTTGCGGGAGTTCCGGACTAATGGTCCAATCCTGTAAAAAGTTGGCCCTATAATGAAATATTTTGCCCAGTTTACCGGCATCTATAAGTTGTTTCGCCAAAGTTACCGATGGCAACCTCCTATAATTGAAATAAACGGTATTGGGCACTCCTGCCTTTTCAATGGCGTCTACCATGGGTTGGGCTTCCGCCACGGTGCGTGCCAGCGGTTTTTCACATAAGACCATTTTTCCCGCCTCTGCGGCCGCAATGGCAATTTCGGCGTGCATATTGTTAGGGGTACATATATCTATGGCATCAATATCATCACGGGCAATAAGCTTTCTCCAATCGGTTTCTACGGATTCATAGCCCCATTGATCGGCAAAGGCCTGGGTACGCTCCAGATTGCGCCCACAAATTGCTTTTAATACGGGCCGATATTCCAGTTCTGGAAAAAAATTACCCACTCTTCGATAACCATTGGAATGGGTTCTTCCCATAAATCCGTAACCTACCAATCCTATTCGTAATTCTTTCTTACTTGACATCTGTACTCTATTTTTTATTTTAAATTAAAATTTCAGCTTAACATGTGTATGTATAATGGCCTATCATCTTAAGGTGCCTCGTACCATCCGTGCTGCTGACGCACCTTTATCATAGCTCCCAAAATGTCGTTCCAAGTTTTGGGCTGCATCATAACATCATTGGGGAACATACACCCATCCCAACAGATATGCCTGATTTTTTTGGTGAGGTTGCCGTTTTCATCGCGCAACCAATGGCCGGCATCTACGGCGATGTCCAGTTTTCCATTAGGATCGGATGCCTGGCAATGTCTTCCCGTTTTATCATGGGAACCGGACCCGAACACCGTACCATCATTTTGGGCCACATGAAAATCAATGGTCCATGGGCGAAGCGCGGCTGTAACGGTCTTAAGCCCCTCGGTAAGCGTAGCCCGATCGTTCCAATCAAAATCTTTGGGCAATATTCTTTCGTCCTCCTTATTATACCCCAAAAGGTACAACAGGGTATGTGCCATATCGGCCTGAAATCCTATGTTAGGCCTATCTACGGCCTCAAGGGTGTTCACCATAGTCTTCCAACCGTGCATTCCCCCCCAGCAAATTTCACCTTCGGCAGCCAAGGACTCCCCGTAATCGGCGGCCACGTCACAGGCCTCACGAAAGGTTTGGGCAATCAACTTCGTGTTGGCCACAGGATCTGCGGCCCAGCTATGCGGATCAACGGACGAATCTATTCTGATTACCCCATTGGGACGTATCCCTAGATCGCGTAGTTTTTTGCCAATAATACAGGCCTTGCGAACCTGGGTCACGAACTGATTGCGTTCTTCCCTGGATCCCATTGCGGAACCTCCTCCTGTTCCGGCCCATACCGGGGCTACCAAACTTCCAATTTCAAGATTTTTGGCCCTCGCCTTGTCGGCCATTTTTTTAATCCCATCATCATTGGAATCGATGTCCAAATGGGGATCCGCAGCAAAAAGGTCGAATCCGTCAAATTTAACCCCGTCCACCTCTGCATTGGCCGTTAGCTCTATCATGGTATCAATGGAAATTGGTGGCTCCGAATCAGGTCCTTTTCCTACCACACCGGGCCACGAAGCGTTGTGGAGTTTTGGATAATTGTTTTCTGGCATAACCTCAGTTTTTATTCATTATATTATTTTTTCGGTATTGTTACCGATTCCCACCCTTTCAGGTCGGAAGGTTTTACATTCTTTTGATATTTTTTAAAATTAAAGGCAATAGGCCGGAGGCCACTACAAAATCTATGGGATTGCCCTCTTTTATCCCTTCTTCCATCTCCATCCCCCAAAAACAGGTGTTGACGGGCATTCTTTCAACCCCTTCGCCCAGTATATCTTCTGAAGTGCCATTTATTATGGAATTCCTATAAAAAGTGTTCCTGTAAATTAACGATTCCAACATAATTATACAAATCTTAAACACCCAATGCATCCACTTTTCCTTTTACGCCCCCACGCTATCCATTTATAGTAAATTCCTAAATAACCTATGGGCACACTAAGCCAAAATGTTTATCAATATCCAAATTTATTATTGTATTTTATACACTATTCTTAAAATTTATCTTGATAAAATCTGACAATAAAAACTTAGCCTTACAAATCTAAAATACTATCCGCATGAATATTCCCTCTATCTTACTAAAAGATGACACTTTTTTGTCTTAAATTAGCCAAAATGAAATTCAATCAGGAAATTTATGAGTACCCCTAATATTGAAAAAACACTGACCACCAAAGAAACTTTTATTTTTAAGGACATAGTTGGCCCCTACTTCAATCCAAACTGGCATTTTCATCCCGATTACCAAATATCTTTGATAGCGGAGGGCAAAGGAACAAGATTTGTTGGGGACCACGTTCAATCTTTTGAGAAAGGCGATCTGGTAGTCACCGGTCCCAACCTACCCCATTTATGGCGCAGCGATGATGCCTATTTTGAAAAGAACAGCAAACTTTCCACCAGGGGCCTGGTCATTTATTTTGACCATGACCTTTTTAGCGAATCCCTATTGGGCAAGGAAGAATTTTACAATATCAACAAGTTTGTGGAAAATTCGGTAAGGGGAATGGAATTTTATGGAGAAACCAGAAATAAAATAAATAAACTTTTACTTAAAATTAATAATGAACAAGGTTTTCAGAGAATTATAAAACTATATGAAATAATAGATATCCTGGCCAACAGTGAAGAACACCATCTATTGTCCAGTCCGGGGTACACCAATGTATTTAAGGGCGATGATGCCGATAAAATGGGGATAGTCTATGACTATGTCATGTCCAATTTCAAGACCAAAATATCATTGGAGGAAATAGCGGAAATGCTCAATATGACCACCTCTTCTTTCTGCCGGTATTTTAAACCCCGTGCCAACAAAACATTTACCCGCTTTGTAAATGAAATCCGAATAGGACATTCAAGAAAATTATTGTTGGAAGATAATTTAAATATCTCACAAATAAGTTACGAGTGTGGTTTTAATGCCTTATCCAATTTTAACAGGCAGTTTAAGGCCATCGTCCAAATGAGTCCCCATGAATATCGAAAATTATTCCTGAACATTAAGACCAGTATCTCCTAGTTGCTCCATAATAAGGGCCAAATGTAAAATAGGCGTACCCTTTCAAATTTAAAATCGACCTAAATACGAAAAGACAATTTATAAAACGGGTCGGCCAATTATAAGCATATTTTGCCCTATCCAAATTAGGTATCAGTTCCCTCTTCCCAAAAATTAAAATACTAGGTCACAATACATGGTATAACATATTAAGGTATAAAACGGATTGTGCACAAAGTCCAGGAAAGTAAATTACAACAATGACAAAAAAGTGTCATCTTTTAGTATGATATAGGAACTTTCAACAATCTTTATGATTTAAATTTATCAACTTTTAATTTTTTGGCAGGAAGGGGCTATTATTTTTCTATGAACCAATGATCCAAGTTCCGATAATAAAAGTGTAAAATAGGTAGTCATTAATTTTTTAATTGGCAAAACAATTAAAAATAAATTATGATTATTGTAAAAAAGAGATTAAACTTATACGCTGAAATCAAAAATTAAATTATACACCATCTAATTAAAAATCTATTACATCCAATGGAAAATTCAAATGATCAAAACAAAACCAATGCCAACAGACTGTTTTACGGCAGCTGTTTCGCATTAATTACCACGGCCCTTTCTTTTAGTATTAGAGCAGGGATTCTTCCGCAGTTGGGAGAGGAATTAAGTTTGAGTGCCGAACAACTGGGCTTTATCAATTCAATGTGGTTTTTCGGTTTTCCGATATCCATGGTCATTGGAGGGTTGATCTACCATAAGGTAGGTGGAAAGGCCATAATGCAATTTGCCTTTTTTGCACATGCCATGGGAATCATTTTAACCATCTATTCGGGCAGTTATGCGGGCTTGCTCATCTCCACCTTATTGATAGGCTTGGGCAATGGCTGTACCGAAGCCGCCTGTAACCCTATGATTGCAGATGCATACCAAGGGAATCAGATGAGTAAAATGATGAACCGTTTCCATATGTGGTTTCCAGGTGGCATCATGATCGGAAGTCTACTCTCCGAGTTTATGACCCGTTCAGGTTTTAGCTGGGAAACCCAGATTTGGTTCATTATGATTCCAACATTGATCTATGCCTATTTATTTTTTGGACAATCCTGGCCAAAAGCCAAAGTCGAGGCTGCCGCTACAATTAGTGGTAATTTTAAAGCCATGTTCTCCCCACTTTTTCTGTTCATGATAATCTGTATGACCCTGACCGCCATCTCTGAATTTGGCCCACAACAATGGGTAGGCCTTATCTTGGCCAAGAGTGGTGCCAAGCCTATGATTATATTGGCCCTAACAACTGGTCTCATGGCCATTGCCAGATATTTTGGAGGGGATGTCGTTAAAAAATTCGACGAGACCGGAGTACTTTTGGGTTCTGCCGTTTTGGCTACTTTAGGGATTTACCTTTTTAGTACCCAAACAGGAGCCATGGCCTATGTTGCCGCTATCATCTTTGCCTTGGGCATCACTTATTTTTGGCCAAATATGCTTGGTTTTATTGCTAATAGAATACCAAAAAGTGGGGCCCTGGGATTGTCTGTCATTGGTGCTGTGGGTATGTTCTCCTCATCCATATTCCAACCTATTATTGGAGGATGGATAGATTCTGACAAGGCAGCGGCAGCGGCGACAGGATTAACAGGTGATGAATTGGAACTGGTATCCGGGCAGGCCACGTTGGGAACCATGGTGTCCTTCCCCGCTATTTTGATAGTCCTCTTCACCATACTTTGGTTTTGGGTTCGCTCCTCGAAAAAACAAGAACAGGAAGCCGTGGCCTAACCATTGGCATAAAGCACTTAAAAATTAAAAACAATAACCATTTCCCCGGGTATGGCAAAGGATAAGCCATACCCAACGGGAATTGGACAGGAAATGTATTTTATATAATTAATTGATATTAGTATGAAATATCCATTAACAAAATTTTCAAAACTCCCGATAACTATCGGGACGAAAATGATTACTTGGATATTACATCTGACCGATAAAAAACAATAAATATAAACAGATGAAAATTGGAATGAATATGTTGCTGTGGACCAATCATGTTACGGAGGAACATTACCCCGTAATTGATAAATTAAAAGCAACGGGGTTTGATGGTGTTGAGTTATTTTTGGGAGATGGGGATCTGAAACATTATACAAATCTGGGCAGGCATTTTTCCAGTATCGACATGGGTGTCACTGCCGTAGGTGCCCTGTCGCCAGAACAAAATATAGCCAGTCCCGATAAAAAGACCAGGGAAGCGGGCCTTGAACGGTTAAAATGGACCATTGACATGGCCGAGGCCGCCAATGTAGAGGTAATATGCGGGCCTTTTCATTCCACCTTTGCCTTTTTTACGCGCCAACCTCCCACCTTACAGGAAAAGCAGTGGAGCAATGAGATGCTGTACAAAGCCGCCGAATATGCACAGAAGGCCAATATTATACTAACTCCCGAAGCCGTAAACAGGTTTGAATGTTATTTGTACAACACTATGGCCGACCTTGGCCAAATGGTAACAGCGGTAAACCATCCCAATTTGGGTGCCATGTTCGATACCCACCATGCCAATATTGAAGAAAAAAGTCAGGCCCAGGCCATTAGAACCATTGCGCCACATTTAAAGCATGTTCATATTAGTGAAAACGACAGGGGCACGCCCGGCAGCGGACAGGTACATTGGGACGAAGTATTTACCGCATTGAAGGAAGTGAAATATGACGGTTGGCTTACCATTGAAGCATTTAGCACCATTATCCCCGAGTTTGCCAATGCCATTAACGTTTGGAGGGATTATTCGCCTTCCGAAGAGATCTATACCAAAGGCATAAAATTGATCAAGGAAGGTATGGGGCTGAATAATTGATCCAGTTCCATACGTCCTAATATAAAATAAAAAAATTCTTGAAACCGACTATCCTCGAGGCAGAGCCGTAGAGGTATTTCGCCGTACCGATAGCTATCGGTATCATTTTGGCCTTAGGGCCAAAACCGAAATTTTGTATTTTGCCCCACCCGGAATTGCGAAAAAGCAATTCCGACCTCCTCTAAGGGGAGGTATGAAAAGATTAAATATAATAATGATATGAAAAATCTATTCCCTATCCTAATTTGCCTCTTTATGCTAGGCTGTAAAGAACAAAAAGAAGTCAAAACCAATGAAGCGGCATCCGTAGCAACCACGGATACCCCGGAACAATGGCTTACTTTTGAAGGCAATGACAAGAACGCCAAGCATATAGTACTGATTTCGGGAGATGAGGAATACCGTTCCGAAGAGTCCATGCCGCAATTGGCAAAAATCCTATCCAAACACCATGGCTTTAAGTGTACGGTACTGTTTGCCCAAAATCCGGCACACCCAGGTATAATAGACGCCAATTATGGAAAAAATATCCCTGGTCTGGAAGCCCTGGACAGTGCCGACCTTATGATTATTTCTACAAGGTTCAGGGCTTTACCGGACGACCAAATGAAGCATATAAATGATTACCTATTACAAGGAAAGCCCGTAATTGGTCTTAGGACGGCAACCCATGCGTTCAATTTTAACGATAGGGACCTATCCAATTACAAACATTACGGAAACTCCTACAAAGGGGATATGAAGGAATGGGAAGGCGGATTTGGAAAGCTTGTTCTAGGTGAAAACTGGGTGAGCCATCACGGGCACCACAGACATCAAAGTACCAAAGGTTTTGTGACCGATGCAGGGAAAACTACAGGGATTACGAATAGTATTGCGGACGGGGATGTTTGGGCCTCCTCCGATGTCTATGAGGTTCGTCTGCCAATGTCCGGAAATTCCGAACCCATAATTTATGGAAAGGTAATGAACAGAAAAGGCGAATATGACGAAAATGATATCTTCTATGGTATGCGCCCTACCGATGATGAAGTTGCCAAGACCAACAACAACGGTAAAGATGTAAGTGCGCCCCTTATGCCGGTAGCATGGACCAGAACCTATCAAATTCCTGGAGGAAAACAGGGAAAAGCCTTTACATCCACAGCATTTTCTGCCGTAGATTTCACTATTGAAGGAACACGAAGATTAGTGGTCAATGCCGTGTATTGGACGCTGGATCTACCTGTACCTTCCAAGACCAATGTGGAATTGGTAGGCAACTACAATCCTACCACCTACGAATTTAGAAAGGACGAATACTGGGAAAAAAAACAATTAAAAGTATCCGACTTTAAATAATACCTAAGAGTACATGACAAAAAACCGATTAGAGCATAAAAAAATGCGTCATTGCGAACAAAGTGAAGCAATCTACCCAATGGGCAACAGATCGCTTCCTACCTCGCGATGACGAAAAATTATTTTTTGTCATGTACTATAAAAATACCTAATTAACCAAGCAATCTTTACCAAGCCAATAGATCCATTTCTATTGGCTTTTTTATTACAAGTCAATATTGTACTAACCCACTACCCCATAGCGGACAGGCCCATAACCCTATAGAGCCATAAAATTAAAGGGCCACAGGCAAAGGCAGGATATTAAGCTTCAACTAGATAATAAAAGGTATTCCCAGGGAAATGGATATCATTATAAATAGTAAACTACCTCGGGGCACGAGGCATTGAAAGAAGATTCAAGTTTAATTTCGACGCAAGCGTCGGAGCATTTAAATCTCGATTATCGAGTAAAAAGAGTCTCAAAACAAAGTTCGTATCCATACTATGGCCACCCCAATAATATACAGGATGGTAAAAATCAACTTATTATATTTCGCCAACCAATTGGGAAGGAAAATATCGAAATTATCCTTTTCAGAATCCGAATACTTCCTTGCCATAACGGTCAGGGGGCATAACATCTTAAAAACCAAAAGTACAATCCCCTCCCCCACGATCAACCCAATGCCGACCCAGGTATAAACAGTGATTTTATTAAAAATTCCGGAATACAGAATATGGAAAATCACTGCCACAAAAAATAGCCAGATCAAGGTATGTACCCATTTGATTATAAAAAGCCGATTCTGCGGATTCATTTTAGAAACAATAAAATAACCGGGCCATATTGCAAACCGGTTCCTGTCAAGGAATACCCCGGAAATTAATTGGACACAAACTTCAGTCCAATAATAGAACATATCAGGGTCGTAATAAAGAACATCCTCCAAAAGGTGGCTGGTTCCTTAAACACAAAAATACCTACCAATACCGTTCCAACCGCCCCTATTCCCGTCCATACGGCGTAGGCCGTACCAATGGGCAATTCCCTTGTTGCCCTTACCAGTAACAGCATACTTATGGCCAAACACAGCAAGAAACCAATGTACCAAGAGGCGGCCTCCGCTCCGGTAGTTTCTTTTGCCTTTCCCAGGCAGGCAGCAAATGCCACTTCGAACAAGCCTGCAATGATCAAAAAAACCCAATTCATTTACTTTACAGTTTGTACTATGAACCGCAAATTTAGGAAATTGCAAGGCATGCAATAGTATTATTGTACCAATTAATCATTTGGAAAAAGCCACAAAATATAAACCTCCCGTTTATCCCGATAGACCATGACCTATTTCCAAATCATACGCATGACCAAAATTATGTTATGGCCCCAAGGAAACAAGAGGTAAAAGAATGCCGTTGTGGCCACAACGGCATGGTATTATAACAGATAGTATTGGGCCTTACACTTAAAAAGAGATCTTATAACTTAAATTGGGAATCATTAATGCTTCCCGGAATTCTTCTGTCCCCAAAGTTTTTAAATTATATCTATGCCCTTGAAATCCTTTATAATTCAATGCATTTAGCATTTTTAAGGAAACCCTATGACTTGTCTTTTTTCTGTTCCAGGTGTAATTAACAGTACTATGTAGTACGGTAGAAGCTTCTACTTGTTCCGTAAAGGGCGTGGTCTCATCATACACTACATCTTTCTCCAAATTAGTGGCGGACCTGTCAATTTTCGAAAATCGATCTCCCCCTTGAACCGATACCCTAAAATTCAATCCCAAGGTGTTTTGATGGCTCCTGCCCAGTTTAAATTCTTTTCCCGCCAACGCATTGAACAAGTAATTTTTATTAAAACGGGTGTTGAACCAATCCGAATCCTCGGTCCTATATTCAGAATTGAAAATGGATCCGGATACCAAATAATAAAATCCTTTGTCCATATACTGTTCCAAAGTAATATCCAAACCATAATTACGTCCTTTCCCGGTATTGACATAAGTATCTGTCAAAAACCAATCCCCCTGCAAATTCAATAGGGATTGATTGCTGTTCGCTGCAATGGGGACATCAAATAAGAATTGGTAATAGGGCTCCACTTTTAAATGTAGGTGCTCGCTAAGGTCCCAATCATAGCCCAACACAAAATGGTGGGCTTTTGTAAAATCCAATTCTTTGTTGGCGTTGATGGCATCGGAATTCACGGTATTGGCGAAATAGACCTGTAGAGGTTCCAATCTGCTGTGCAATCCATAACCAAAACTTAGACTATTATTGCCGTTCAACTGATAAACGGCCCCAATTCTAGGCTCTACCGTATAGTTATTGTTCAAGGTAAACAACTGTCCCGTTACACCAAGGTTAAACCTTAGGTTCTTTGCCGTTAAGCTAGCATTGGTATAACCGGACACCAATGCCGTTAAACCATTGCCATGGGCAACATTCTGCAAATTTCGTTGGTCGTCCGCCTCTTTAAGGTCCAGATCGTATCCCAATACCCCGAGGGAAATCCCCGTCCGGGTAGACAATCGGTCCGAAAATCGCTTATTATAATACGATTTAAAAGTAAGGTTATAATTAGTATTCGCTACCCTATTTTCGGGAATTAAATCGTTGTTTGCATCCAATCGATCCGTGGACATATCCAAACCTTCGGTGGAAAATGCCATGGTAGAAGCCAAGTAAGCTGAATTCCCAAAATAGTATTTATGGTTAAGCCCCATGCTTCCCATATACTGTTTTACCTTTTGATCTTCTATATCCTGATAATAGATACGTTTATCGGCATCCATTTCCGGAGTGGTCCCTGATTCATCCACTAACCCGATACCCCACAGTGAAAATGATCCAATAGAGCTGGTCGGAAGATGTAATTTAAAGGATAGATCCTGATATTTGGTGCCTTCGGCATCTTCCGGTAATAACGAAGGCAATAAGGCCATGGTAGAATACCTGTAGTTCACCAAATAAGAGGCATCACTTCCCCTGCTCAAAGGGCCTTCCGAAGCCAAATCAATACCTATCAGACCCGCCTCCACACTATGTTCATAATCTGCAGTACTACCTGTTCTCATTCTGAGGTCGAATACACCTGCCAAGGCATTGTTATATTCGGCCGTAAAAGCCCCAGTCATAAAATCCGAATTGGCCAAAACACTGCTGCTCAGGGCCGTTAATCCTCCCCCTCCAAAACTACTTAAATTGGCAAAGTGATTGGGATTGGGTATTTCCACCCCTTCTATTTTCCATTGTAGGAATTTGGGAGCATTTCCCCGGACCACAATGGCATTGTCCCCTCCACTACCACTGGCCACCCCGGCAAAGGACGAGGCCAATCTTGCGGGATCGTCGAACCCACCGGCATATCTACTGGCCTCTTCTACACTTAACATTCGCGCGCTTACTAAAGCGAGATTGTTAACGGGATGCTGCTTGGCCGTTTTTGGGGTCAATACAATTTCATCCAAAGCAGAGAAGGCCGGAGATAAACCTATGTCCAACCGGACCGTTTTTGCCGAGGTCACTACAATTTCGGATACCGTTATAGTTTCATAACCAATAGAAGAAACCTCTATACTTATTCTGCCCACCGGGACATTTACAAGCGAAAAATATCCTTCCCCGTCACTGACCGTCCCTATAAGGGGATGTGAATTTTTGATGATTACATTTGCAAAAGCCAAAGGATCTTCGGTTTCCCGATCTATCAACCTTCCCGAAACGGTTTGAGTCAAACCTTGTGCAAAACTTACATGGATGGCCATAAGGCCGAATAACATTGAATAAAAAAATTTCATGGATATCTGTTGATTTAATTTTGGTGCAAACCAACACGACTTTATCCAATAAATGGTGTGAACTTATAAGTTGGAACCAAAATAGAACACTATTTATCCAAACGAGCTGTTTTTCTTGAAGGCACTGGGTGTCATTCCGGTATGTTTTTTAAATACCGTATTAAAAGCTGTTTTGGAATTAAAGCCAGAATCGTAAGCAATCCCGATAATGGACAAGTGCTCATAATCCTTACTCAATAGTAATTTTTTGGATTCCTCTACCCTGTAGGTATTTACAAATTGAAAAAAGTTTTTACCAAATCCCGCATTGAGCAAATAGGACAAATGATGAGCGGAAAGGTTCATTAGCCCTGCCAACTTTAACAAGCTAATATCCCCTTCCAGATAAGGCTTTTCATCTTCCATCAATACTATAAGCTTATTTTTTAAAGTAGCCACTTCCCCATCGGTCAGTAGTTTTTGTTTAACATACCCTTCTTCCTTCGCTTCCTGAAAAATCTGCTCTATCTCTTCCTTTCCGAGTATAAAAATTTCCTTCTGCCCCATTGCATGGTAAGCAATAAAAAAGATAATGGCAAGGGTGAGGCTATTGGCCAATATATTCAGATTGCCTTTGGGAAGCACCATATTGTATATAGTAATAAAAACACAGATTACCACAAGGGATACTATGATCTGTTTGATCCATCTTAAATCGACCGCCTCCCTATTGGAATTGAAAAATTCTATCCGCTTTTCGTGTTTCAGTAACAGCACCAATGAACCTATCGTATATAGCAAAGCTTGGAACAACAACCCAAAAACAACAGTACCGTTCCAATTAAAATTCGGATCTACCCCCAACTTATAGATAAAACCCAAAACCCATAAAAATGGCACTACAAAATGTAAAAAATCAACCTTTCCACATTTTCTATACGGATTTGTAAAATACAGAACCCCGTAATAAAAAAGTATGGACACAAAAAACTGCGACACCCCTAAAATACCATCGAAAATAGGGGCATTCACTTCCAAATTGATAAGGGTCAGGATTTCTTCGACCCAAAAAACTGCCCATAAGAGCAAAAATCCCCCAAAAAAAATATTGGCCTTTCTATTTACCTTCAAAAGATTACTGATCAACAAAAAAGATAAGAGCACTAAAGAACCCACAATAAGGATTACGAGAAAAGAGTTCAGGGATTTCAGCAAATATTCCATAGACCGGAAACATATATGTTTAGGTTAAAAAGACTCCTTTTTGGATTGAAGGTAAACGTTATTCTTATTCCGTAAAATTAAAATTTTATGTCTCAAGGTTAAATGAATGGCCTATTTTCCTTTGCTTGTGCATTCCTTCTATTTCCCTATATGCCATCAAAATAGTACCATTTCCCAATCAGATTCGTTCCATCTTCACAAAAGGAGTTGGTATGTCCATATTTATTGGGAGGGGTTTATTCTATTTATTTCTTTGGGTCAAAACTCTTGCTAAGACAACCATCCCATTATAAAAATATTGCTTCACATCTTTACTTTACTCGATAATCAAGATTTAAATGCTCCGATGCTTGCCTGCCCATACCGTTCGGGCGGATGCCGCAATGTTTTTTTTAGGTTTTCGGCGATGCCTCACTGGCCTGCCTTTAATGGCGGACAAGCTTGACCAGAGGTAGTACACTCAAAAAAACAGTGAAATCTAAACTTCAATGGAATAGAAAGTCCAGCTATTTTACAGGCTGCCCAACAGGAACGATAAATTTTATTGAATAGCCATAAGTTTTACTGATCAAGAAACCAAATCCATCAGAAAAAATTATTGTAAATTTAAGGATGAACTAATTAAAAACTTATTTAAACTATATAAAATGGACAATAAAACATCTTCAACCCCATCTTCAAACGGAAAAGTATGGGATGTAAACGAATCAAGCCAGCAATGCCCCTTTTTAAATGGCGAATTGCACCAAGTAGCCGGTGGAGGTACCAGTAACCGTGAATGGTGGCCAAATCAATTAAAGTTAAATATATTGAGACAAAATTCATCTTTGGTAGACCCCATGGACCCCGATTTTAATTATGCTGAAGAGTTTAAAAAGTTGGATCTGGCTGCCGTTAAAAAAGACCTTTACGAGTTAATGACCACCAGTCAGGATTGGTGGCCGGCAGATTATGGACATTACGGGCCCTTCTTTATTCGCATGGCCTGGCATAGTGCCGGAACTTATCGTATACAGGACGGTCGTGGTGGTGCCGGTTCGGGGTCACAACGTTTTGCCCCCTTAAACAGCTGGCCGGACAATGCCAATCTGGACAAGGCACGTTTGTTGCTATGGCCTATCAAAAAGAAATATGGAAAGAAACTATCCTGGGCAGATCTATTGATATTGGCCGGAAATTGTGCCCATGAATCCATGGGATTAAAAATGTTCGGTTTCGCAGGAGGACGTGAAGATATATGGGAATCCGAACAAGATGTTTATTGGGGTTCCGAAAAGGAATGGTTGGGCAACAAGGAACGTTATTCCGAAAACGGGGAACTGGAAACCCCGCTTGGTGCAGCCCATATGGGGTTGATCTATGTAAACCCGGAAGGCCATAATGCCAATCCTGATCCTGTGGAGTCTGCCCATTATATTCGTGATACTTTTGGCCGTATGGCAATGAACGATTACGAAACGGTGGCCCTTATTGCCGGGGGACATACCTTTGGCAAGACCCATGGCGCTGCCGACCCCACTAAATATGTGGAAGCAGAGCCTGCCGCCGCAGGCATTGAGGCCCAAGGCCTTGGGTGGAAGAACAATTATGGAACCGGGGCAGGTGCGGACACCATTACCAGTGGCATAGAAGGTGCCTGGACCAACACACCCACCAAATGGAGCCACACTTTTTTTAAGAATTTATTTGGTTACGAATGGGAACTGACCAAAAGTCCGGCCGGAGCACACCAATGGAAGCCTAAAAACAATGCCGGAGCCGGAACGGTACCCGATGCACACAACCCGGACATAAAGCATGCGCCTTTTATGCTGACCACCGACCTTTCCTTGCGAATGGACCCTGCCTATGAGAAAATATCAAGGCACTTTTTGGAAAATCCTGAAGAGTTTGCCGATGCCTATTCACGTGCCTGGTTTAAATTGGTACATCGTGATATGGGGCCGGTATCACGTTACCTAGGCCCGGAAGTTCCTAAAGAACAATTGATCTGGCAAGATCCGATACCTGCCGTAGACCATGAATTGGTCAATGATCAGGATATTACAGATTTAAAAGCCAAAATTATGGCAAGCGGTCTTTCCATATCACAGTTGGTCACTACGGCCTGGGCTTCCGCTTCCACCTTTAGGGGCTCCGACAAGCGGGGGGGTGCCAATGGCGCACGTATAAGATTGGCTCCACAGAAAAATTGGAAGGCAAACAACCCCGGGCAATTGGCCCAAGTTTTGGATACCTTGGAAACCATCCAAAAAGAATTCAATGCCGCCCAATCCGGCAATAAAAAAGTTTCTATGGCAGACCTTATTGTTTTGGCCGGGAACGCCGCTATAGAGCGTTCGGCAAAAAATGCCGGGAAGAAAGTAACACTTCCTTTTTCGCCCGGACGTACCGATGCCAGTCAGGAGCAAACCGACGTGGAATCTTTTGAACCTCTTGAGCCACGTGCAGATGGTTTCAGAAATTACCTTAAGGATTCTTACAATGTTACCGCAGAGGAAATGCTAGTGGACAAGGCTCAATTGTTGACCTTGACCGCCCCTGAAATGACAGTTCTCCTAGGCGGAATGCGTGTTCTCGACACCAACTTTGACGGATCCCGGCACGGTGTTTTCACGAAACGTCCCGGAACCTTGACGAACGACTTCTTTCTAAATTTACTAGACATGGGAACCACCTGGAAGGCTATTTCCGATTCCCAGGATGTTTTTGAAGGACATGACCGCAAGACGGGAGAATTAAAATGGACGGGTACCCGTGCCGATCTTATTTTTGGATCCAATTCAGAGCTAAGGGCCATTGCAGAAGTGTATGCCTGTGAAGATTCGGGAGATAAGTTTATCAAGGATTTCGCAAACGCCTGGACCAAGGTGATGAACCTAGATAGGTTTGACCTTGCCAACTAAGCTCTGTTCTGGATTATAGTATTTCCAAAACAATGTGGAAATTTATACAGACCTTAGTGTAATCCAAAAGAAAAATCCCACCTTGAAATTCAAGGTGGGATTTTTCTTTTGGAAACCTTATTTCCGGATCCTTGATGCCCTAAGAAACTACCCTTCCCATAAACGGATCGCTCTTGGATGCCTCCCCGGTCTCGACCCTCCCTGCATATCTACGCACAAAACCCGAAGATAAAGGGAGCTGCACAGAAAAATCGTACCAACCGTAACTTCTGGCACTACCGACCACGATGCGCTCTACAGCACCTTTTTTGATCCGAATTTTTTGTTCAGGATTACCATAGGCATGGTCTACCACCGTAATATCCATATCTCTTTTCTTGGAGGTATTGACAATTTGGATCTCCACATTGCCCGATAATTTTTTTATAAATCCCCTCTTTTTTTGATAACCACACTTTATTTGTAGTTCCGGATCGGAAGCATTGCCCATAAATTCCCTATAAAAACCGTTAGGCCCATATACCCGCAAATGATATCCTTCATCCCCAAAATGATCCAAGGGCCATTCATAATCCAGACTATGGCCCTTTTCTACAGCAAACGGCCATGTTTGGACAGCTAAAAAATCCACACCTCCATCTGGTGTTTTCTGTTTATAATTTCCAGGGGCATAAACATTAAATGGTGCCCCCTTGGCCGATTCACCAAAAAAAGTATCGGCAGCGGTAAACTGTATATGAAACGAGTTCTTGTCCGCAATTACCTGTCCGTCTACATATAACTCGTACGGCAAAGCACAGGAATCCCGTATACCCGGTTCCTGATGGGGCATAAACGAGGTCTTATAAAGGTCGTTTTTGGCATTGGCGATATCATTACTGCTTAACGGTCTATAATCTTTGGGCAATTCCTTGAAGCTGGCATTGTAGACCTCCTGCATAAAATGGTTGCGTTCCAAGGCCTGGGGCATATTGTAAGACTCCCCGTTATATGGTCTAAAAGCAGAAATTAAATTACCACTGATGGCCCTGCGCCAACTGCTTATATTGGTCTCCTTAACCACTTTATCCGTTTTTTTCTTGATCAACTCTTCCAGGAACATTAAGGTGGAGGTGATGTCGCACACCTCGGAATTGACCCATCCGCCTTTACTCCAAGGCGAGGCCACCACCATTGGCACCCTATACCCCAGTCCTATAGGGCTTTCCCTAGGGTCCTCCGGATCCATACCTTTTTTTGCCCTCTCCTGTTCCAAACTGGCATACTCCTCATAGGTATCCAATCCTTTGGTAAAATTCCCGGTATCCTTAGGGTTGGGGGCTACAAATGGGGGGAAATGATCAAAATAGCCATCGTTCTCGTCATAAGTAAGCACAAAAATGGTTTTCTTCCATACCTCGGGATTCTTGGTGAGGATGTCCAGTACTTCAGAGACATACCATGCCCCGTACCATGGAGCACTCGGATGGTCTGAAAATTTCTGGGGCGCTGCCAACCAGGAAACGGTAGGTAATTTGCCCTGGTCCACATCTTGCCTAAATTGGTGGAGTATATCTCCTTTGGGCACTTTTATGGAACGCTGAACCCCATTGTCATTATAGCTAAACTCCTCTACCTTATGATAATCAGGATCTCCAATATTAGTGGTAAAGGCTTTATTGTGAAGCTCTTTTTGGAATTCCGAAAGCTTTTCAAAGTTATCGGGGTTCCATGTCTTGAGCACCTCTTTTATCTGTTCCAATTGCTGTCTTTTCTTCTCCAGTTCTTTTTGACGTTCCGTTCTCTTATCCCTTGGCAGTTTGTCCAACCCCTTTTCCAAGCCTACAATTTCCGAAGGCAATGCCTCTAACCTCTCTTTTATATATTTCTGAAAACCAGAACTATATCGAACATGGTACTGAGAGAACCATTCCAGATTATTATCTGTAAAATTGGCCAGCAAAGATTCATCTTCCACACCGGTGGGCAAACTGATCTCATTCTGGTACACCCGCCAGGAAATGCCATTCTCCTCCAATCTTTCCGGAAAGGTTTTCCAATCCGCCTCACTGTTATAACTCACCTCCGAATTTCTAACGCATGGCCTATTGCCCTTTGTATCGAAGGATTTCCCCGTCCAAAAATAATTTCTGTTGGTGGTAGTTCCGGTAAGGGCCGAGCAAAAATGCTGGTCAAACACGGTAAAGGCATCGGCAAGCGCATAATAGAACGGTAGGTCTTCACGAGTATAATGGCCCATGGTAAGTGGCATATTACCGTACTCCTCATCGGCCTTCTTGGCCACAAGCCACTGATCATATTTGCCGTGGTTGCGGGCATCCACCTGATTTTCCCATGAGTGGGGCAAGCTTCCCATCCAAGTGGCCTGCGTATCCTTAATATTTAAACGAAAAGGCACATAGGTTTCCCCATCCATATTACTTTGAAGCCATACGGGTATCTTATTGGGCAATGCAATGGCCCTGGGATCATTATACCCCCTAACCCCCTGCAATGTCCCGAAACAATGATCAAAAGAGCGGTTTTCCTGCATAAGAAAAACAACATGTTCGGCATCATAAAAAGTAGTTCCATTTTCCGGGTCGATCTCCAAGGCGCGTTGAATAGAGGGTGGCAGACTTGCGGTTAGCCCCATTCCACCGGCCAACATGCCCGCCTTCTTTAAAAAATCCCTTCTGGTATCCATAAGATAATTCTGATTTAAGTTTTATGCAATATAAAAAGAGTAATTAAATATAGTTTTTTAAACGTTTAAATTATTTTCAACTTACCTAAGGGAGCCACTATGGATCAAAATTTTAAGAAAGAATGGAACCCATTGTTGCCCATCATGTTTCAAGTCCTCCCTTAACACCTCCAAAGGAGCTATTTCTTCAATCCGTGGCCATCCTGGAAGCAACACACATGAAAGTCCTGCACTTGAGGAAAAAATGTTCCGTTAGCCTATCTTCCTGTGGCTTGTTCATAAACCAATGTTATCCTTTGCCTAACTTTCAATGATGACCGTTTCGGCCGATGCACCAAGATCTAATAAGAGATCGGTTATATTACTTACAAACTTTTTGGGTCCGCACAAATAGAAGTTCTGACCAAAATCGGCAACATTTTCGATAAGAAATTTACGATCTATCCTATTCCCCCTAAATCCCATTACATTTTCGCGGGTAAATATTTTTATAAAATTACCATTGAGCATCGTGTGCAATTCCTCTTCCATAATAACATCTTCCGAAGTCTTATTGGAGTAAATCAATTTATTGCCATGAAGGTTCTTATGGGTATAAAGATGTCTAAAGATGGAAATAAACGGGGTAATTCCGGCCCCACCCGCTATAAAAACCCCTGGCCCCTTATATTGAATGGCCCCAAAAACATCGTGAAGAATCAATTCCGCCCCGGCATGGGTGCGACCCAACATTTTGGTCACCCCTTCGTGATCATTATAGATCTTGATCATAAATTCCAGGAAACCATGTTCCCTAATAGAGGTAAATGTAAATGGCCTTAATTTGTCTTTCCACTCGGGAAGATTAATGGAAACCTCCGTAGCCTGCCCAGGAATAAAATCATACCCTGCGGGCCTTTCCACCACAAAACGTTTCACATCATGGGTAATATAATGGGCTTCCAAAATCTTGACAATATGTTGCTTTTTTGCTTTCGGCATCATTAAATTTAATTTGAATATGTTAATGTTCCGTTTATATCGAAATGATTTAAGCCCCTCGCGGTGCATGTCTTTATCATCCTGTCCGGGAACATATATTAGGCTAACTGCCCATTATTTTAAAATACTTTCAATTTCAAGCAGTTCCTCCCTACTAAAATAGATGTTCTTGAGAGCCTCCAAATTATCCAACAATTGTTCCGTACGGCTCACGCCAACAAGTACCGTAGAAACCCGTTGGTCTTTCAACAACCATGCAATGGCCATTTGGGCAAGGCTTTGTCCACGATTCCCGGCCAGTCTATTAAGCTGCCCTACCTTATCCAAAATTTCGGGGGTTATCTGTTCCTCCTTTAAATATCGACCATCCTTGCTTGCCCTGCTATCCTCCGGAATACCTTTTAAATATTTTTTGGTCAATACCCCTTGTGCCAATGGAGAGAAAGCTATGGAGCCTATCCCTTCTTCCTTCAATACGTCCAGTAATCCGTCTTCCACCCAGCGATCGAACATATTGTACCTAGGTTGATGGATCAATAATGGCGTCCCCAAATCCCTCATGATATTAGCGGCCCTAGCCGTTAATTCCGCAGGATACTGGGAAATTCCGGCGTAAAGTGCCTTGCCACTTTGGACCAAATGATGCAAAGCCCCCATGGTCTCTTCCAACGGGGTATCCGGATCGGGCCTGTGGTGGTAGAATATATCCACGTAATCCAGCCCCATCCGCTTTAGACTTTGATGGGCAGAAGCTATCAAATACTTTCTGGAACCAAAGTTCCCATAAGGTCCGGGCCACATATCCCAACCCGCTTTGCTGGAAATAATAAGTTCATCGCGATAGGGCCGAAAATCACTTTTAAAAATGCGGCCAAAATTTTCTTCGGCAGCACCATACGGGGGGCCGTAGTTATTGGCCAGATCAAAATGGGTTATTCCATTATCAAAGGCACTGCGCAAAAGATTACGGCCTATCTCCAAATTATCGGTATGACCGAAATTGTGCCAAAGTCCCAAAGAAATTAAGGGTAAAAGAATACCACTGTTTCCACAACGACGGTATGGCATGGTATCATAGCGTTTATCGTTGGCCTGGTAATGGCCGGGGTCAAAAGAATCGTTTATTTTCATTTTTCTTTTATTATCCAATACATTTAAACAGCCCCTAAGTTAACAAATCTTTTATGTTCAGGGAGGCCATTGGGAGCATTTGGTTTAATACCAAGTCTAATTTATTAAGTGTGGGTTCGATCAAACTTTGATCTTTACTAAATTGGCAGGTCCAAGGTTCAAGATTGAATTTAAATACATTTTTTTTATCCTGCAGCACATCACTAACATCGCCCAATTCCCTATAACCATTCCAAATCCATACAAGCGAAAGACAAAACCAGGAATACCTCGGCTTCAAATGTTACCATCACATTTTTCCCATACTTAACCATTCTTCCTTGACGGCAGGTAATTTTTGATGCTCCAGCATTAATTGCCATTTTCCGTTCTTCTTAATTAAGAGTGCATCGAAATGCACAAACCTTTCCGTACGTTCGCCATTTTCATCCAATAGATCATACCTAAACATACCCTTCTCAAAAGCAGTAGTTTCATCTCCGGTCCTTTCTGAAAACCTAAAATCCAAGGTTACCTTGGTTATGCCCCTTTTAGTCTTTTCCAGTCCATCCTTCCATTTTTTTAATGCTTCGTCCAAAGGGTAACAGGCTTTGCCCGTATCCGAGACCAAAATCCCATCTTCATGGAAGGTTTCCCCATAACCGGCAACATCTCCAGATTCCACTTTTTCCTTCACTACCTCCCAATAGGCGTTCAATTCCGTTATTCTGTTCTGAGCAAACACATTACAATGAAACAGCACACCAATGAACGTTACTTTTAATACTGCCCAAATTTCCATATCATTTTATTTATATACTTGGTTATTATATTCCCATTGGCAAAATAATCAACATTTTGTTAAAAATCCAACAACACCAAATAGGAGTCATTACCCATAAAAAGTACTGCACCACAACTAACCAATGTACAATAAAAATATATCCCTGCCGACAAAAACAGGGTTTTAACCTTTGACGAAATAATAAATAAAGATTCAAAAAATGCAACCTTTTATCCGCTGGATTGTCCTTTTAATTATCAATCATAAATTTTTAGTCAATGAAAACAAAATTGTTTTACATAGGTAGTATTGTATTATGCAGTCTTATTTTGTCCTGTGATCATGAATTTATTAAGGCAAGTGGTGCAATTACCACAAGGGAGATGGACTATAGCGGATATTCGGCTTTAAAGGTCTCGGATGCCTTCAACGTTTATGTCCAATTTTCGGATACGGAAGAAAAGATCGAAATAGAAGCAAACGAGAATCTACAGGATAGGATCATTGTAGAATTGGCGGAAGGTACCTTGCGTATCAAAGTAAAAAACCACACCAGCATAAGGGGAAACCCCACCTTGAATGCGTATATCATGACCAAAAGAATTACCGATTTTGATCTATCCGGCGCTTCCAAGGTCAATCTGGAAACTGAATTGGTGGCCTCCAATGCCTCGATTGAGCTTACAGGAGCTTCCGAATTTATCGGAGAGCTGGAATTGGGGCATTTGGAGTTGGCAGCAGCCGGAGCATCCCAAACAGACCTCTTTGGGCAAGTTGAAAGACTGGAAGCTTCCCTATCGGGGGCCAGCACCCTCAAGAACTACGATTTATCGGTCAAGGCTTTGGACATCCAATTATCAGGGGCAAGTAATGCTTCACTATCGGTTACCGAAACCATCGATATAGAAGCTTCTGGCGCCAGTAAATTGAGGTACAAGGGAAGCCCTGTCATTAACAAAAGAAAATTGTCAGGAGCTTCGGAAATCATTCAAAAGTAATAATCTTCCCTTACTGCTGTCCCGAACTGAGATCGGGCGGATCCGAAATAACGGTAAACAGATGTGAATAAGTAAATAGTTGGAATACTGGATTCTAGAAGTTGGAGTCTAAACAGGGGACTTATGCTGAAAGTTCAAGGTTCCCAACTCCAATATCCAGTACCCCAATTCCAGTATCCAATATTTCAATTCCAACTTCTGGAATCTTAGATAATGTAACACAAAAAAGAAACGTCATTATAAATATTTCCAACCTTAGGTACTTCCTGCATCAAAATCGTAGTTAAATTCCAATTTCTGATTATATTAGTGCACCTAATTAAAAATAACAAATAATGACCAGACTATTTGCCGCAATTATTTTTTCAATGCTTTTGTCCGTTTCCTGTAAGGATACCAAGAATACGGAAACCGCCAATACCGAAGAGCTAAATCCAAAGTTGGCGAAGCTTAAATTACAGCCGGGCTTCGTGGCTGAACATTTATATAGCCCTGCCGACAATGACCAGGGCTCATGGGTGGCCATGGCCTTCGACAATAAGGATCGACTGATCACTGCCGATCAATACGGCGCATTATACCGCATGGAACTCCCGGCCATAGGTTCCGAGGAATTGACCCCCAAGATTGAAAAACTTAAAATACAAACCGGAGAAGCTGTTGCCGATTCAATAATCCAAATGGGGTATGCCCAAGGTCTGCTATACGCTTTCAATAGTCTGTACGTAATGGTCAATCACCATGGCAACGATGAATTTGACAAAGGCAGCGGACTATATCGTTTGCAAGATACGGACAACGATGACCAATATGACAAGATTACTCAGATACAGGCATTGAACGGCGCGGGAGAACACGGCCCACATAGCATTGTCCTAAGTCCGGATGGCAAATCGCTTTACGTTATTGCGGGGAACCATACGGATCTTCCGGAAATGGATACCTATCGCTTGCCCAAGGTGTGGCAGGACGACAACCTCTTCCCCCAGGTCAAAGACCCCCGTGGCCATGCCAATGATCGCGGTGCCCCTGGGGGATGGATAGCAAAAATTGATCCGGAAGGAAAGCACTGGGAACTGATAAGTGCCGGTTTCAGGAACCCTTACGACCTTGCCTTTAATGATGAAGGGGACATGTTCGTATACGATTCCGATATGGAATGGGATTTGGGCATGCCCTGGTACCGTCCTACCCGCATCTGCCATGTTACCAGCGGCAGCGAATTTGGGTGGAGAACAGGAAACGGAAAATGGTCCCCCGAATATCCGGACAATCTTCCTCCAATTGTAAATATTGGACAGGGATCCCCTACCAATGTAGTTTACGGAAGAGGTGCAAAATTTCCAAAAAAATATCAAAAGAGCGTTTATGCGTTCGACTGGAGTTTTGGTATCATCTACGCCATTCACCTAAAGGCAGATGGAGCTTCGTATGAAGGGGAAAGGGAAGAATTTTTATCCGGAATCCCACTTCCTTTGACCGACGGGGTCATAGGTCCGGATGGTGCCATGTATTTCATGACCGGAGGCCGTAGATTGGACTCTGACCTATACCGGGTTCATTATACCGGAAACGAGGACGTTACAGCTGCCAACAGGGCATCCGAACTTACCGAAGGAAATAAGATAAGAAGGCAATTGGAAGAATACCATACAGGTCCAAAGGACGGTGCTATTAATTTTGCCTGGCCTTACCTGAACAACACGGACCGATTTATCCAATATGCCGCACGTATCGCAGTGGAACACCAACCCCTTAACGAATGGCAGGGCAAGGTGCTTTCTGAAAAAGACCCGATTACCTTGGCCCAGGGAATTATTGCCCTGGCCAAACATGGCCACAAATCGCAACAAGACGAGATGCTAAACGCCCTACTAAGGGTAGATTATTCCAAGCTCAATGCCCGGCAGCAAGTGGACCAACTACGTGCTTTTGAGCTTGTTTTATACCGTTTTGGGGTTCCGGGAACAGCTGTCCAGAACAAAATCATCGATTATCTTTCTCCACACTATCCGGCAACTACGGATATATTGAACCAAATGCTCAGCAAAACACTGGCCTATCTGGACGACCCCACCGTGGCCAGTAAAACATTGGCACTTTTGGAATCGAATTCAGGAGAAAATGTGGATGTCATGGCCAATACCGCCACTGAGGCATCGGACCTAATTTTAAGAAATCCACAATATGGAATGGATATTGCACGTACCCTAAAAAATATGCCTCCCGCCCAGCACACCTATTATGGGATGGTTTTGGAGGATGTTGATAAGGGGTGGACCCCAGAACTTCGTGAAAAGTATTTTAAATGGTTCTACAAGGCCTTTTCCTATAAAGCGGGCCTAAGCTATATCGGTTTCATAGACAAGGCAAGAAAAAAAGCCTTAACACATGTACCCAAAGATCAGTTCGAATTATACGATAAGATGTCGGGTGCCGACCTCCTTTCCAGTTCGGGCAACGATTTGGCCGAGTCCACTGTTCAGCCCAAAGGCCCACGCCATAATTGGAAGGTGGATGAAATTGAAGCCTTGGTGGCCGATGGACTAAAGGGCAGGGATTTTGAATACGGCAAAAATATGTTTGCCGCTACGACCTGCATAACCTGTCATTCCATACAGGGCGAAGGAGAGAATATTGGCCCGGACCTAACCCAATTGGGGACCCGCTTTTCGCCCCAGGACATACTCAAGGCCATTATTGAGCCCAACGATGTAATTTCGGACCAATACAATACCACGGTCTACACTTTAAAGGATGGAAAATCCATCGCAGGAAGATTGATGAATGAGACCGAACAAAATTATATTGTCTCGCAAAACCCTTATGCACCTGATCAGACCCGGGAGATACCAAAGGACCAAGTGGTAAACACCAAGCTTTCCACAATATCCTGGATGCCCCCAGGAACTATCAATAGGCTCAACGAAGAAGAGGTGAAGGACCTATTGGCCTATTTGGTTGCCGGTGGAAACCCTGATAATCCAATATACACAGAAACAGGGGCCAATAACCAATAATGGCAATATCCGCTAAAGAAATTGGCCCGTTCGGGTTCAAAAAACCTGCACCGTTTAAGTTAGGAATACCTAACTTAAACGGTGCTGCGTTTTATATAAACGCGATCTTTATTACCGATCGGCCGCCTCCTATTTGCCCAACCGAAGCCCTTATAGTTTATCTAACAACGTATTGCTTCCGTAAACTAAGAAACCGGGGTATACCATGTGGACAATAACGAAGGAAAATTATTATCATGGCCGAAAAAAAAAGGCCTTAACATTTATTACAACGAACCAATAAACAATAGAACATGAATTTGAAAAGGACTTTTAAATTGCCCATTATAATTTTTATGGCAATAATTGCACTGCAATCCTGTAAGGATAAAAAAGAAAACAAATCTCATCAGGAAGTGGCAGAAGTCCCAACCGAACAGGATGGATTTGTACAGATCTTTGATGGCAAGACACTTGACAACTGGGAAGGGGATCCCAACTATTGGAGGGTAGAGAATGGCAATCTTGTAGGAGAGGTAACCCCCACAAGTTTATTGAAAAACAATACCTTTATTATTTGGAAAGACGGTCAACCAAGTGATTTCGAATTAAAATTGGAATTCCGAATCGCCAAAGCGGGAAACAGTGGTATCAATTATCGCAGTGAAAAAATTGACACCATTCCCTATGCATTACGGGGCTATCAGGCAGATATAGATGGGGAAATTAGATATACCGGACAGAACTACGAGGAGAAAAAACGGGCTACATTGGCCTATAGGGGAGAAAAGGCCATTATCAATTCACAGGAAAATCCCGATACTCCAGGGTCATTACGGGCCAATGTGGCCAATAACGCTTGGCAGACTCGTAATGTTATCGAATCACTTGGCGAATCGGACGAACTTAAAACAAAAATAAAAAGCGAAGATTGGAACGAGGCCCACCTCATCATAAAGGGAAACAAATTACAGCATTATGTAAATGGCATTCTAATGAGTGAGGTAATAGACGATGACACCGTTAACAGAGCATCCTCTGGGCATCTTGGTGTTCAGGTGCATGTAGGCCCCCCAATGAAAGTGGAATATAGAAATATAAGACTAAAGAATTTATAGTATTTACCGCCTCCTACCATCAAAAAGAGTGAAGCCCTACTTTTAATTCTTAGCCTTTATTAACACCGTTACAGTTCAATGGTTTAAAAAGGGATGAAATAAGAGTTTTCATCCCTTTTTTTTACGGCCCAATGGAAATCTACTCCCCGCTCCAAACAGAAAATGAAAATAAATTTCATTGTGGACAGGACGGTACGGGATAGGTTCACCCCCTGTAAAGATTAAGTTTGATGAAGTCTGTTTCAATCTCAGTAGTGCCTTGATTTTTAATATTATTACGTCTATTACTGTCCCTTGGAAAACGATTTTTTTTTTGAGGTTAGGCTTTATAAAGCTTAACTTATGGGCCAAATACCAATGGGCCAGTCATTTCTGTCCATAAAAAACGGATTGATGAAAGAAAGAACTACTGTTGCCATACTCCTTCTCTTTTGCGCTCTTTCACTAAAGGCGCAAAAGACAAAAGAAGCACAGCAAACCAAAAGACCCAACATTATCTTTATCTTAACCGATGATCAACGTTTTGATGCCCTGGGCTATGCAGGCAACAAACTTATTTCCACTCCGGAAATGGATAAATTGGCCCAAGAAGGCTCCTATTTTAAGAATGCCATTGTTACCACCCCTATCTGCGCGGCCAGTAGGGCAAGCCTATTGACCGGCCTATATGAGCGCACCCACAGTTATAATTTTCAAACTGGAAATATTAGGGATAGCTATATGGCCCATTCATATCCGACGATCCTGAAAAACAACGGATATCACACCGGTTTTTTTGGAAAATATGGAGTACGTTATGACCATCTGGACCAACAGTTCGATGTTTATGATTCCTATGATCGGAACGGTGCTTTTAAAGACAAAAGAGGCTATTATTACAAGACCATGGGCAAAGATACGGTACACCTTACCCGATATACCGGTCAACAGGCTATAGATTACATTGCAAATTCCAATACCGATTCTCCTTTTTGCCTTTCTTTGAGCTTTAGTGCCCCCCATGCCCATGACAATGCTGTTGATCAGTATTTTTGGCAGCCCGAATCCGATAAGTTATTGCAAGACACTGTAATGCCTGGCCCGGATCTTGGGGAAGACAAATATTTTTATCAGCAACCCCAATTCGTCAGGGACGGATTTAATAGGACCCGTTGGTATTGGCGCTATGACACTCCACAAAAATACCAACATAGCGTGAAGGGTTATTACCGAATGATTTCGGGCATAGATCGTGAAATAACCAAGATCAGAGAGGAACTAAAGAAAAAAGGACTGGACAAGAACACCGTGATTATCCTAATGGGAGATAACGGCTATTTTTTGGGAGAGCGTCAGCTTGCCGGAAAATGGTTGCTGTATGATAATTCCATACGGGTACCCTTAATTATTTTCGATCCACGCCTAAAGAAACAACAGGATTATGATGCCTTGGCTTTGAACATTGATGTTCCGTCTACTATTCTAGATTTGGCGGGCATAGAAAAACCCAAGGGATGGCAGGGCAAAAGTCTGATACCCATCATTAAAAATCCCAAAACCGATTTTAATCGGGATACCATTTTAATAGAACATCTATGGGAATTTGAAAATATCCCCCCCAGTGAAGGGGTGCGTACCAAGGATTGGAAATACTTCCGCTATGTTAATGATAAGTCTTTTGAAGAACTCTATGATTTAAAAGACGATCCCAAAGAGATCAACAACCTGGCCAAGGATCCAAAATATGCCTCTAAACTTGAATCCTTTCGAAAAAAAACCAACAGCCTAATACATGAACTATCCGATGATTATTCCAATGGCCCTTCCCATTTAACGGTTGAAGGGATAAGAAGCATAGCCAGGGTTGACATTATTGACCCAAGGCCCAAATTCGGATGGGCAGTACCTGAAGGTGCTGTTACGCAATCGGCCTATCAGATATTGGTTGCCTCCTCCGAAGAAAAAATAAACAACAACATAGGCGATATATGGAATAGTGGACAAATAAGATCCAATGCCACACAGGAAATAGAACATAGGGGAACCCAGCTAAAAAATGGAGAGGCCTATTGCTGGAAGGTACGTATTTGGGACCAAGACAATCGTCTTTCAAGATATTCCCAACCTCAGATGTTCACTATGGGCTACCCAAAATAATAGCCCCTGTACCCAAAAAATATACAGCGTTAGAAATGACAGTGTTTGTTGTTCATTAGTGTGTATATGGCACAGTACCTGTTGCATCGACCGGATACCCCCACCTTTTAACGTATTCCATTCCAGACAAAAATTCATCCCCGGTTTCTTTCAATCGATGGGACAGGTCTTTTTCCAAATCGTTCTGTATAGTTGTATAGCCTTCATTGCCCACAAGGTTGAACAATTGGTACGGATCATTGATATTGTCGAAAAGCAGCCATGGGCCATTTAAATCCCTGGCATAGGTATATTGCAAGGTTTTTATGGCCCTATACTCCCTACCACCATGTTGCACCTTGTTCCATTGCCCAAATGGTTGCACACAGCTGAGCAGGGCAGTATGTCCTATCTTCTCTTTCCCTTCCATATATGGCCTGTAATCCAATCCTTCCACCGTATTGGGAATAGGAATATTGCATAGGGCTAGAAGGGTAGGCATAATATCTTCCGAATTCATTAAAGCATCCCTTTCTCCTGCAGCAATTTGTAATTTTTCGGGAAGATAATAGAGCATGGGTACCCTTACCGACTCTTCATAGGGCTGTTGTTTTTTATAGGCTCCATGGGAACCCAATAAGTCCCCATGATCCGATGTAAATAGGATGATAGTATTATCCATTTGTCCGGACTCCTTTAAATTTTTTATCAATTTGCCGATCATATCGTCCAGTGCCGCTATATGGGCATAATAACCGGCCAGATCTTTTTTTGCACGTGGCTTAAGGCTATCCGGTACATTCCTACGGAGTTGGATCTTTTCCGGATCAAATCGGTTCCTATATTCCAATGGAGCGGTATGGTATGGCGCGTGCGGTGTGCCATAGGAAAGGATCATCATGAACGGATTCTTGGAGGACTTTCGTTCCTTTATATAGTCTATGGCAGCCTCGGTCTGCGCAAAAGTGTCATAGCCGTCCCAAATTTTTCTATGGGAATCATCGTTCTCATAGTATACGGAATTGTTGTAATCATGGGTACATTCGTTGGCCTTCCAGAACCGGAAACCCTGTCTCCTTTTCCCTGGGGCCACATTCTGCAAACGTCCATGTCCATCCAAATGCCATTTTCCGATATAACCGGTATCATATCCTTCCTTATCGAATACTTTCGCTATGGTTACCGCATTGGTGTCCAACTGCACATCGTTCATAAATACCCCATGGGTCAATGGGCGTTGACCGGTCAACAGCGATGCCCTAAATGGGGAACATACCGGCATTCCGGAAACCGCATTCTTAAAATTAACGCTTTTGGCCGCCAAACTGTCCAGATAAGGGGTAGCTATATTGGGATCGCCCGCATAGCCAGTGGCATGTGCCCGCCATTGATCCGTTAAAAGTACCAGTACATTGGGCCGGAAGGTGTTTAAAGCTTCCTCAGTTTTCTTTTTATCCGCACAACTCCCAAGGAAGATAATCCCCAATGCAATAATCAAGCAATTGCTTCTTTTCACACGCTTAAATTTTTGTAAATATGATAATAAATTTATTAAAAACCTGCCTACCGGAAAAGGCAGGCCTGCCTGAACAGCATGGGCGTGTCCGTCCAAACATAGCAGTTACTTCGACATGAGCCCATTTTCGGGGGATTGAGAAGTCGCACATATATGATCAGAGCCACTTATGCGATTTAGCTCATGACATTTTTATTTTATGGGTATTCGTGAACCTGAATTCAAGCCTCGATTCCCCTTCCTCCGGTGGTTCGAAATAACTCCTACCGCTCTTTAATTTTTTACCGACCCCGATTTCGACTGTACCTGTCTACCGCTAGGCTCCATGAGAAGGGAACACAATATTTTGATCATAAATCCATTAACCCCCACTAGGCATATATCCAATAGTATCCGTTAGTGTTTCCATAAAGGCAATAATATCCTCAATTTCCTGCCGGGACAGATCCAAATGTGCATCGGACAAAGTTTGGTTTTCCACCTCCAAGTCCATCCCTGCCCCACCCCCCAGGTTGTAAAATTCCATAACATCTTCCAAATCAGCAAATAATCCGTTGTGCATATACGGTGCTGTCAAGGCCACATTTCTAACCGTTACCGTTTTGAAGGAATTTTTAAAAAAAGGATGGTTGTCCATTTTGAGACCATTGCCCATGCGCCCCAAATCCGTATCCAACATTGGGGCTATGGAATCAAAGCCTTGGGTAATACCTAAAACCTCCGATTCCGATTCCAAATAAAAAGGGGGAACGGTACCGTTGAACACCGGTGCAAAATGACAACTACCACAGGCCGCCTTTCCCATAAACAAATTAAATCCCCTTTGGGCATTCTCGGGATATTCCTTTATTTCGTTCCTCACGTATTTATCAAACGGACTATTGAAGGATTTTAAAGAGTTTACATAGGCCGCAATGGCGTTGCTTATGGAACGCTGATTGATATCCTCCTCATCAATACCTCCGTAAGCCTCCTTAAACAATGTATTGTAATGGGTACTTTTATTGAGCTTGTTGATAATAGCATCAAAATCGGTATTAAACTCTAAATCGTTATCAATAACATGTATCACCTGCTTTTCAAGATCAAAGGCACGCATGTCCCAAAAAAAGCGTGTGGAATAGCCCGCATTTATCAAGGTTGGGGCATTTCTTGCCGTAAAAACACCTTCCCTATTGGAAATACTTTTTGGCAGACCATCGGAAAAACCTTTGTTGGGATTATGACAACTGGAACAGGACATAACATTGTCCTTGGAAAGTTGGGGATCATGGAATAACTGTTTGCCCAACGCAATGGTCTTATGGTTTTCCAAAGGCAGATAGACCAATTCCGAATAAAAATCGGTATTGAGAAAATCGGTTTCAAATATATTCTTGGACATATAGTTTTGGGCATGCTTTTTATAGGGTTCAAGGGCAATATTATTTATATTTTGAAATTCCAATAAAGCCGCATACAAAGGATTGACCACCTCTTTTAAAAATCCCAACCTATCAAAATCATTGAAATCGGTCTTGGCATTTAATACTCTCCCGCCCTTGGCAAAATAATCTTTTATTACTTCAAATTGGGCCTGGGCTTCCAAGGCAATACCTATCTCAAAATAAAAAAATGTGTTCTCCATACTTTGCCAGCCCACATAACTTTCTTTCAAACCATTTACGGACCCGGGCGTATCATAACCTGTTAGGCCCAAGGTAAAGATCCTAACGATGCCGGAACGAATGCACTCAATAATTTGGCTCGACTTTAAATGCACCGGCAGATGTATTTTAGCTATAAAATCTACCCGCTCCTTAAGGGCATTGGCCAATACTTGTATATGCCGTAAATTTTCATCTGAAGCCGTCTCAAAAACAGCTTCATCCAAGGCCTGCAACCCACCAGGCGCAATAACATTTTCCGCTTCAAAATACTCGCTCACCTTGGGTAAGGGAGCTCCATTGATATAAGTGCCATTATAGGAGGTTTGGTAATAATCAAAAATAAACTCTATCTCCTTATAGACCAACCTGGTTTTTTCGACCTGCCCTTTCAGTACCTCCCATTCGTCAATAGAACTGATGTGATTGGTCAGGGCCGCCAAAGTAGCCACCTCTTTTTGAAATTTGTAAAAATTGGCCGTATATAATGCCGCTACCTTTTCCGGAACAGTTTCTTTTTGATAAGTGTTAGTAGTCTTCCCCCCAGACCACATCAGCAGGCAAATAAAAAAAGATCCCCATAAAAGGCTCGTCTTTTTCATTTTCAACTATCGCTTTTTATCATTATGGGGATCTTTTAATACCGCCGGCCTTTTTCATTACCTTGCATTATACCATAAAAGGATTACTCAGGAACTGCTAAACAGCTCTCTTTTTTTCCAAACTATTCAATAGTAATCGACTCGGTATATCCTCTTTGGCTTGTAATTACCTCAATAACATACAGGCCTTTTGGTAGCTTGTCCACCTGGATGGTGCTCCTTCTACTTTTCTTGACCAATTCACCAATATTGTTATAGATCTTAACTTTCTTTAGTCGTTCATTTTTATCCAAGCTTAAATTAACTAAATCCCTATCGGCATCATATAATAGTCCTGCACTTTTTGGTCCGGATGCCTTTCCACTGGCTTTAAGGTCCAAACCTGATTTGTTGATGGTGAAATAATCATCTATGCCATCTGTATCCCTTATAAACTTTACGGTCAGGTTCTGTCCTCCCCTACCGTCATCCTCTACCTCCATAACACAGGAACCCAACTGATTTAATGATACGGACATGGCTTGGTGGTTGAGGTCGCCCCCGGATATTTTACCTGCGGAGCCCGTAGTTATATAAACGGCACCTTCCGCAGCTGCACCGGCTTTTTGGTAGCGCCATTGCTATCCACTTTACCGTCCCCGTATCCATTGGGGCCAACGGTATGACCACCCTTTGAAATCTCATCTGGGTTAAACGTATTGGCAAAACCATAATGCCCGTTCAAGAAATACGAACGTTCATAAGAATGGCTGTGGCCATTTAAAATAAGGTCCACACCGTTGGCTTCCATCATAGGCATAAAGTTTTCCCTCATCTCAATAAGTCGACCTTCAGTATCGGAGTCATGGGATCCTTTGGTATATACCGGATGGTGGAACAATGTTACTATCCAATCCTGTTTTGTGTTTTGAATATCGGTCAATGTCCAGTTGTACATAGCACCCCCAACTTCCCTACTGGTATGATGCGAGTCCAATATTATAAAGTGTATATTGGCGTAATCAAAAGAATAATACGCCTCTGTTCCCGAAGCGGTTCCTCCGGCCTGGGCAGCAGTAGGGAAGGTAAAAATATCATAATATGGACCGGATTGTTTTGCCGAATCGGCCGATTTGCCATCATGATTTCCCAAGCAGGACCATGCCACGGATTTTTTCAACATATCGTCATAAATATCGAACAGGGCATTTTGATATTCCTCATCCGTACCACTTCCATAGGCATTATCCCCTAAAAACAACATCATATCTGTCTTACCCGTATTATTGGGAGCAGCATCCACATAATCGTAATAGGCATCCCGTACATTTCTTTGATTATTATTGGCCGTACCCGCATCGCCCAAGATCCATGCACGAACAAATTGTTTTGTTCCCGGGGCGGGTGCCGTAATAACGTACATATCGCCAGAAGTACTTTGGGATAGCACTCCTGATGTATTGCCGATATTGAAATAATACTTGGTGTTGGAACGCAAGCGGGATAAGGTAACTTCGTGTTCGGTGGTCAAAGCTGTATTTGAAACCTTCTTGGATAAGGAATTTAGTGCCGTTCCGTAACGCACAACGGATTCGGTGGCAACATCCGTTCTCCATTTTACCACAACACTTGTAGGGGTACCGCTTTGCAAATACGGGCCCCTTTCCACTACTACTGTAGCATTATTTTGTGGAAGGCCAATATTCTGGGCCAATGCAACGGCACTGACATTCGGTTTTTCTACAACGGAGGTCTGTGCAAATGAATACACCGAACATAGGGCCACTAGCAAATAGGTAGTTTTTTTAATCATGATTTTTGGTTGTTTAAGGAGTTTTCCAAGCTTTTAATCTGTTCTTTTAATATGATTACGGAACGCATATTTTTAAACTTTGTATCCAGTTGGCCAATGGCAGCTGAGGCCAATTTAAGGGAAATAAAGGCTTCATGGAACCTATTAATTTCCACTAAATACTTCGCCTTTTTAAAATACCAGAACTCTTTTCTATCATATTCAAGGATAAAATAATTGTATTGTTCCAATGCCCCTTCATATTGATCGGACGCTATTAAATAGTCTAGTTTTTTAAGTTGGAGCGATATGGTATGCGGACCAAGTTGGTCTAGGCCATATTCCATGGCCTCTAGGGCACCCGAATAATTTTCATTGTTTTCTGCGAGTATGAACTTACTGTATTCCAAAATATCCTCGGGGCGGATATCTATCGTATTATGGATTACATACCGATAGGCCTCCAAGGATTTTTTGTATGACTTTAGTTGGAACAGTATTTGGGCCTCCAGTTTTTTGGCTTTTACATTGATGCTGTCCAATTCCAAATAGAAGGCTATACTTTTTAAGGCCCCATTGTGATCCTCAACTAGATAGTGTACCTCGGCCAGCGCATAATATAAGGCCTTTCCAGTGTTCCCCAAAGATTGGGACTCAAGAAAATCTTCCAGGGCATTACCGTATTCCATATGCTGTTGATACAACAATCCCCTTTCGTAGTACAGTTCAAAATTGCCGGGATCTTCGGATATCTCTATAGTTTTTTCAGCTATACGCATACTTAGATCACCGTGGGCAAACACCTGCATAGCTGGCCATAAAAAAAGCGTGGCATATAAGATTCTTTTGATCATGAAATAGTATATCCCTTATTATTAAAATTGCTCAACATATTTTAAAAAAATTACGCTTTAAGGTCAAATTTATAAAATAGGTTCTGCTATTTCTTTTTGACGGCCATTTTCAAAAGTTTTATTCCCAATTTTGGTTTAAGTTCTCATTTTATAATGGAATATTAACCTATTGAATGGCCTGGATGACCCACTGTCAAACGTATTGAAACAAAAATTAAATGTGTTTTTCAGTGACGTTAATTTTTTGTTAAAATACATAAAGGGATCTGATTTGATACCTTGGGAAAACTGGTTGAAACGGACATGTAGACCTGATTTCTTTGGAAATGCTTCCGGAAAACAATCTTCGCAAAAAAAGAATGCTAAGCGGCCATTGGATGGACATCACCTCACTGGCATGTAAACAAGTTAATGCTTCGGCCGTTAGATCTGCTGAGGCCTACGCCCATCTTGCTGTAAATTTGGCCTATGCCTTTATCAGTTGCTGGGATATAAATACAGGAGTGTGGTAATACGTCCGGAACCTATATCAATATTTATATTGATCCAAATTGGTTACCTGTACTGCAAACCCCTCCATTTCCCGAATATACGAGCGGACACAGTGTTGTACCCTCCAGTGCGGCCATAATATTGACCAAGTTGTTCGGGGAGAACTTTGCATTTACCGATTCTACAGAGGAAGAATTTGGTTTACCTACCCGTCATTTTACTGCGTTCAAACAAGCTGCCTAGGAAGCGGCAACTAGTAGGTTTTATGGGGATATCCATTATATGCCTGCCATTGCCAAAGGCCAGGATAAGGGGTATGCGATTGGAGATTTTTTTATCAAAAAGCTCAATACAAGAAAAAGATATAAGAACTGTTTTACATTGATATTTTATAACATCAGGGTTCTTTTAATATTTCCAGTAAGTATTTTACGGCTTGTTCTGCAAAATCTTCGGTATTGATATTTGAGTCGACCTCTATAATTTTAATGTTTTTATTTAGATGCTTTTTAAGGGAATGAAACAATTCCCGGTCTATCACCGGATTGTGAAAAACTTCCCCAGGGCCACCAATTTTGGATAGACCTCCCAATGGAAGCAATACAGTGACAGGGGCCTTGGACTTATTTATCTTTTCGGCTATAGTCTTTCCCAATATCCTGTTCTCTTGTTCATTGGTACGCATAAGGGTTACATCCGGGGCCCAACTAAATAATTGTCTGTCTTTATATTTTTCCGGAACGGTTTCCAAAGGTCCAAAGTTTACCATGTCCAAACATCCCGGTACTACCACTTGGGGAATCCCTATTTTGGATGCAGCGGTCAACCGGTCAGGTCCCGCACTGCATATTCCACCACAAAGCTCATCGGCCAATTCCGTAGTAGTAATATCCAATATAGCGTTAAAGCAACCATCCATAGTCAATCCTTCCATGGTCCTCCCCCCAACCCCAACGGAATGGAAGGTCAATACCTCATGACCTTTATCCTTCAATAATTGGGTACACTTATCCACGCATAAGGTAGTATTTCCAAAAACACTAATGGCAATAGAACGGGCATGTCCCCCATTATCCCATATCGGGACATTGGCCATGGCAACAATGGCGGCCGCCCCTTGTTGTATAACCACCCTACTTATACTATTTAGTCCGGCAACATCTACAACGGATGGCATCAAGGTGATATCCTTACTGCCAATATGTATGGACAGATCTTTGGTTGCCAAGGTACTGATACACAATTTTGGAAACCCAAAAGGTAAGGTCTGCATGGCCTTTAACGCTATAAAAGTACCTCCACCACCGCCCATGCCTATTATACCATGGGCTTTTTTCTTGTTGTAAAGATCCAAAACAATAGCAGCGGCGCCATTTCCCATGGCATCAACAGCCCTGCCCCGATCTTTATTTTCCCTAAGATCGGCCAGGGCACTTCCGCCGTTTAATGCCACTTCATCGGCCTCAAAATTTATGGGAAATAAATCGGTAGAGCCCATTACTCCCGTATTGATGGTAATTACCTTTACCCCCGATCCTTCAAGACAACTATACAGAAATCCAAAGTCGTCCCCTTTGGTGTCGAAACAACCAACCATTATAATACTTCTATCTTTTTCCAAATTTATATTACTTTATTCGCTCATTATCATTCCTTTCGTTTTTTAAAGCCTTCCGGATCTGCCTTGTACGCCAAACTATGAAGGTATACCCTCATGGTATTGAAGCCAATACCTTCGGCGAAGCCCAGTTCCTTGTCTATAGTTTCGGGATCGAAGGTACTCTCTTGCCACATTTCCAATTGATTAATGACCGTACTGGGATTAAAATTGGCACCGGTCATCCACTTTTGCTGTGAATACCATTCCTTGGCCTTGTCCAGGGACCATTTATTCTTTATTAAAACACCCTCTTGAGATATCCCCGTAAACGATATAATAAGGGAGGAAGCTATCAGTATTATCTTTCTCATCCTATATTTTTTTATTGAAGTAATTTAAACTTTTATAATCCATACCCACTTAATAATATTACCGGGCCTGATGGAGATGCCCGATAATTTAAGAAACTAACTCAACACTACTATTTTTTTTATGATTTTTTTATTCAAAGAAACTACTCCCCAGGTATTTCCAATATCACATTTTCTGGCAAAGGAGCCCCCAAATACGGCATTCCGTTGGTGTTCCAATACAATCTTTGCATTCTTGGGGAACGGAACCGGCCACAGCCCTGCCCAGGTTTGGAATTGGCATGGTACAAAATCCAATCCTGCTTTCCATCCGGGGATTTGAAAAATGAATTATGTCCGGGAGCGTAAACTCCATTTTCCGGGGCCTGTGTAAAAATGGGCTCCTCTAATTTTGTCCATACGGAAGCATCCAACAAATTATCGCCCCCGTTAAATGACAAAAGTCCCAGACTATAATTATCCGTCCAACAACCACTTGCGGAGAACACTATAAAAATCCGTTCATTATGTGATAAAAATTGTGGCCCTTCATTTACACTTACATGGGGAAGATCAGGGTCATTCAAATCCCCGTGCTTTTCCCATTCAAAAGTGGGCGAGGAAATCTTTACCCTATCCCCTTCTATCTCCAATGGGCTTTTCATCTTAGCTATAAAAATATCCTGTTGCCCATTATTATCCCCTTCCCATCCGGACCAGATCATATATAACTGTCCCTTGTAATCAAATACATTGCCATCAATGGCCCATTTATCGGTCTTCGCGGCAATTTTCCCTTTAAATTCCCAATTCCCCTTAAATGGATCCTTGGACAAGTTCTCCAATACGTACATTCGGTGGGTATCATTATTGCCATCATCCGCAGCAAAATAAACATACCACTTTCCGTCTATAAAATGAACTTCCGGAGCCCAAATATCCTTGGAATATTCCGTTCCCTGCGGTGGTATCCATATGGTTACGTTCTCGGCCTTGTCAAGATCCGCTAAATTTTTTGTTTTCCAAAGTACCAAACGGTTCTGCAGGGTATTTGTATAGTAATAATATCCGTCATGATAGGTACTATATGGATCGGCCCCGGATGGCAATAATGGATTGGTAAATGTTTTGTCTTGTGAAAACACTGAAAAAGTAAAAAAAAGAAAAACCAATAATAAGTATGTTATCTTAGGTATTTGCATCATGCATTTTATTTATGGTGACCACCTATGAAAAAATGTTCCAATAGGACCCTCTGAAATTAATGGTTTCCGAGGGATATTTTATAAAAATATTAAAATTCCAATTTCTGTACCTGGGTATATATCATATCCTCTACCCCTCCCATTTTAACGTCAAAACGGGCAAAAATGTAGTTTTGATCCGGTTTCTTTGGATCACTGGGTATTTCTACGGACATATTGAGATTGTCCAGATTGGAAAGGTCAACCGCATCTACCTGGGCCAGACTCCCTTCACCGCCACTGTTTACATCAACAAATAAAGTTCTGTTAATGACCAGTGTTACCCTTTCCACCGCCCTTGCATCAGCACCGGTAATGATCTGTTCAACCGCACAAACTGTACTTACAGTCCCGGTGGCGGTTGTTTTCATTTTTAATGTAATTAAGTTTTTAGTTAGTTATTAAAATGGCAATCATACTCACATGGATCAAAATTGAACAGTTCACATTTACAGCACTAAATGGGAAGCTGTCATCTACTCAAAAGGCCTATGGGCTACAGACAAATAGAGGAAATTTAATAAGGTATTGACTTTAATTTTGTTTCAATAATTCCCCGAATTGGTTCATAATCCGGATTTTGTGGCAGTATTTGGGCGTATTGATCTAAATTGTAGAATTATGAAATATTCTGTAGAACAAAAAGTTTTATATTTTCCCAAAATTGTTGAGCGTTGAAAAAGAGTATTGTTTTTTTACTTATTACCTTCCTTGCTTCCTGTTCCGCATGGTCCCAGGAATTTTACTTTAAACATTACAAGGTAGAGGATGGCCTGTCCCATAATACCGTACTAAGTTCTTTACAGGACAAGAATGGATTTATGTGGTTTGGTACAAAAAACGGACTAAATAGATTTGATGGGTATACTTTTAAGTTGTTTCAGAACAACTCCGAAGACCCCAAAAGTTTGCATGGCACTTATATTCATTGTCTTCATGAATATGAGGATCTTTTATGGGTTGGCACTGATGATGGCCTCTATAGCTATAATGCGAAACAAGAAAATTTTGATTTATTAAAAGGGACCAACTCCAAACGTATATCAAATGTCCTGAATGACTCAAAGGGTAATTTATGGTATATAGCCGACAGCTCACTTTATAAGTATAATATGTTAACCGAAGAAACAGTCTCGTTTCCAAATAATCAATATTTCAATGCTGCTGAGTTACTAAGAACAAATGATAACCAAATTCTGGTAGCCTCCTATAACGATCTTTTCAGATATAATGAGCTTACCAATACTTTTACCCGTTACGGATTAAATGTAGAGGCCGATCCAAAATTGCCATTTGTAATTAATAGTCTTTTCAGTCTCAATGACCAAGTAGTGCTTTTGGGCACTAAAAATCACGGCGTGTTGGCCTACAATATACAAGATGGTATGTTTGTAGATATACTTCCTGAGTTGAGAGGCCCCATTCACGTCAAAAATTTTGCCTTGAGAGGCAAAGATGAGCTTTGGGTGGCCTCGGAATCTGGTATTCATATATATAATTTCACCAGTAAATTATATACCAATTTGGTTAAGGACTATGACAATCCATACGCACTTGCTGATAATGCAGTATATTCCATAACCGTAGATAACGAAGGTAGTGTTTGGGCCGGCACTTATTTTGGTGGGGTAAATTATTATCCAAATCAATTTAACTATTTCAAAAAATACTATCCTTCACATTCCGAAAACTCCATTAGCGGAAATGCTATAAGGGAAATCCATCCCGATAATTATGGGAATTTGTGGATCGGCACTGAGGATGCGGGTCTTAACAAACATAATTTGACAACGGGTGAGTTTACAAGTTACTCTTCAAAAAATAAGGGAAGCATTCTTTCTCATTACAATGTCCATGGCGTATTACCTGTTGATGATAAGGTTTGGGTAAGCACCTTTGATCATGGTTTAGATGTGCTGGATATAAACCAGAATAAAATTGTAGCCCATTACAATATTGGAGAAGAAAGCAATTTGCACAGTAATTTCATTATATCTCTATATAAAACGAGTGCTAACAAAATTATTGTAGTATCAACCTCCTTACAATATTACAACCCTGAAACTGATAACTTCAATTGTGTAGAGGGTTTTCCTGAATATGTTGGGTATACTACTTTTTTTGAAGATGAACAAGGGGTTTATTGGGCAGGAAGCTATTCTAATGGGTTGTTTTTTTTTAATCCCAAAACAGGTGAAAATGGTGTTTTCAGGTATGACAGCAACAATCCTGCAGCTATTAGTAGTAATCGCATAAACGGCATTTTTCCAGGAAAATTTAATACGCTGTGGGTTACAACAGAAAATGGCTTGAATTTATATGATACCGATAAAAAAACATTTGAAAAATTCGGCACCAAAGATGGTTTTCCTAGTAATGCCTTCTATTCTATATTGGAAGATGACACTGAAAACCTGTGGATAACTACGTCTAACGGCTTGGTGGAATACAATCATAAAAAAGGTAGCATAAAGATATTAACCAAGGAAAATGGATTATTGAGTGATCAATTCAATTATAATTCGGGCTACAAAAGTCCTGATGGGACCATGTATTTTGGCAGTGTTAACGGGATGATAAGTTTTAATCCAGAAAACTTTGTCAACAACACTTATGTGCCTCCTATTTTATTTACAGGTTTACAAATTAATAATCAGGAGTCCATTGTTGGAGTGGATAATTCACCTTTGCAAAAATCGGTAACATTTCTGGATCACTTGATATTAAAGGCCGACCAATCTTCCTTTAGTCTGGATTTCGCTGCCTTAAGTTATATAAGTCCAGAATCTACAGAGTATATGTATCAAATGAAAGGAATAAGTGATGATTGGATTCCATTAAAAAAGGACCATAGAGTTCATTTTACGGAATTGGCCGCGGGGAAATATATCCTAAACATTAGATCCTTGACCAATAATGGTGTTTGGGGCGATAAGTCCAATCCTCTCACTATAGAAGTTTTACCCATTTTTTGGAAAAGTAATCTGGCATATTCCTTATATATGATTTTATTAGCCTTTATGGTTTTTCTTATTGTTAGATTCTATCACATGCGGACCGTCTCAAAAAATAATCAGAGGATAAAGGAGCTTAGCAATAAAAAAGAGAAAGAGATATATCAGGCAAAAATTGAATTTTTTACCAATATTTCCCATGAAATAAGAACACCATTGACCCTTATAAAAAGTCCTCTGGACAAATTAATAAAGAATGGCAACCACTCCATTGATGCCTTGGGGCATCTTTCCATAATGAAAAAGAATACCGCCAGACTTTTGGATCTGGTAAATCAGTTATTGGATTTTAGAAAGACCGAAATAGAGAGCATTAGTCTCACCTTTGTTGAATGCAATATCACCGAATTGATAAAAAAAACATGTGCCCGTTTTAGCGAGGCCATCATTGATAAGGATATTGATTTTCAGTTAAACCTGGGCAAAGCCGAAATAATTGCCCATGTAGATGCGGAAGCCATAAGAAAGATATTGAGCAATCTTCTAGGAAATGCCATAAAATATGCCAATAGGAAAGTAAGTGTCAGTTTGGAAACCAATGGGGAAACCTTTAAACTCTTTGTCCAAAATGATGGGGAAATTATCCCAGCACACCTTTCTAAAAAGATATTTGAACCTTTTTTTAGGGTTTCTGGGGTTGAAAACCAGAATGGGACCGGTATAGGTCTTGCCCTGGCCCACTCCCTCACCAAACTACATAATGGAAATCTGGAAATGGAAGACATAAATAGTTCTATGAATACCTTTGCCCTACAATTGCCCATTCATCAAGAAAAAGAATTTAAACTTTATTCCCAGGACCTAACTCTGGAAAGTGCCAAACCGGAAGTTGCTATGCCCTGCGCGGAAGAAGACGTGAACAAACCTAATATACTCATTGCAGAGGACAGTATAGACCTTTTGGATTTTATTGCCAACGATTTAAAGGAACTTTATAACGTATATAGGGCTACCAACGGACAGGAGGCCCTAAGGATCATGGAAGTAAAAAATATCCAACTTGTTGTAACCGATGTAATGATGCCGGTAATGGATGGTTATGATCTCTGTAAACATATTAAAGGCACGCTGGAATCCAGTCACATACTGGTTATTTTCTTGACCTCGAAACAAGCCCTGAACGCAAAAATAGAAGGACTTGAATCCGGAGCGGACGCTTATCTGGAAAAGCCATTTTCCATAGCGCACCTTAGGGTACAAATTAAGAATTTGATAGAGAACCGCAAAAATATCATGGCCTACTATTCCAGTTCTCCCTTGGCCCATCTTAAGAGCATTGCCCTTACTTCAACCGATGAAACCTTTATCAATAAATTGGACGAGGTCATTTCCAAGCACATCTCAGATCCGGATCTAAGTGTAGAGACCTTAAGTGATATCATGTTTATGAGCAGATCTACCCTATATAGAAAAATCAAGGAAATGTCCAACCTTAGCCCGAATGAACTGATCAATATTGCCCGACTCAAAAAGGCGGCCGAATTGCTTAAAAAAGGAGAATATCGGATATATGAGGTGTCAGAAATGGTGGGGTACAATTCCCAAACCAGTTTTGGCCGCAATTTTCAAAAACAGTTCAACATGACCCCCACTGAATATATAAATTCTTAACGGGTTAATGCTTCATTAACCGATGACAAAAAATTAACTTGTTTGCCTTTGTTGCTTTCATAGATAAAATCCTTTAAACTTTTATTCGTAATAGTTGTAAAATCTCCAATAATGGCCAGGCCCATGCGATGATTTGAAAATTTTTGAAGTATATCTCCGGCCATTTTATTCTTTAAATCAAAAAAATCAGGGGTGATATTTTTTTGATCAATTATAATTTTATCAAAACCTTGATAATACATATTGCCCATCAACTCCAGGGCATCGTCAGTACCTTTAATGATCATTTCCTTTGAAATAACTTCCGCTACCCTTATATCATTTTGAATATGCTCCTTAATTTCCATTATAATGTTGTGTTCTTTTATCCATACTTCAATAACAATTTTATAATTCGTTTCGTTTGGCCTGTTCCACAATCAATTGTTTTATTTCGGCCGACGGCACTTCTTGCCCAAACTTGATCTGAATTGTCTTTTTGCCCGTTTTATACCCCTTCCCTTCCAATGTTTTACGGATTTCCGTTGTTAACGAATCTATGCCGAAAGTAACATGATTTTTGGCCAAGGAAAACCCTGCAAGAATACCTTTGTACTTATATATGGGCACGTTCCAGCTTATTCCTCCCGTTGCACTAGGCCAGGTTGCTTCGATCAGATTTTTAAGCTTTCGCATTATTTCTTGTGATTCCTCCGGGGAAACATTAATAAATTCGTCGACAGTTTTTGGTTTTAAATTTTCCATCTTATTGTTTTCCCAATTTTCTATTTACAGGTCTAAAATACCAGGATACCATGGTAAGCACCAACAACAATGCGGGACCAAAAAGAGTGATCATTTTATCTCCCACGGCCACATGTGAAACAATTGCCCCGGTCATCACAAAGAAAAAACCGGAATAGGCCCATTCTTTAAGTAAGGGAAATTTGGGAATCAGGATAGCCAAAATGCCCAAAATTTTCCATATCCCAAGAATGGATAACAAATAGATTGGATAACCCAAGGTATCCATGCTCTTAACTTCTTCTTCCATCCTTATCAATTGTACTATTCCTGTTGACAACATTCCCAGTGAAAGCCAAACAGTGGCAACCCAATATATAATTATATTTCTTTTTTTCATCTGTTTGTTTTTATTGTTTTTTATCGGTTAGATGTAATTCGCCAATAAACATTTTGGTGGGTATCAAGATTTGTTATGGCTCATTTCATTTTAATTTATTTTAAGGGACTGTCCAAATTTTGTTTTTGGAATATTTTATAGTGTATTTTTTTGTCAGACGAAGGTATTTCGAGGTTCATAACCATAGCTACGGACCGAAAAATAGCTGATGTATGGCGGAAAAAGACAGGGCCGAGCGTAAAGAAAATGTCTAGTAGACATTTTTAGCGAAGGAGCCAGCCGGCGCATAGATAAAAACCAAAGGATAAACATAGACAGTCTCTTAGTTAATGAGAATTTCCTGAAGCTTGTTATGCGCCATATTCAAGCCATATGCGAAAGGGAGTTTTAACTGTTCCGCCCGGTGTTTTTCCGACTTGTAGATGATTTGGATCATCAACTTGCTGCTGTTGTTAGTGAGCTTCTCAAATTTCAAAAATTCAAGTTGTACCCCAATGGGCATATCTTCCATTTCAAAAGTCCTAACAATTTCTTGATTCGGCACCACTTTGTGAATCGTTCCACTTGCCCTGAACATAACATTGCCATTGTGCGATGTCTCCAACCGGTAACTCCCAAGGTTTCTGTGTTCCAACTGTATCACCTTGGTACCCATCCATTGTTCTATAAGATCGGCCTCGGAATAGGCCTTATAAAGCAATTCCACAGGTAAGTTGAACTCCCTTGTAATTGTTAGTTCCTGTTTGCCTTCCAAGGCGTCAACTTTTGTATTCTTTTCCATATTAATTATTTATTTGAAAGATGATTTTTCATTACGGATTCAAGCTTATTAAACCTATCATCCCATAGTTTTCTGAAAGGCTCGATAAAATCGGCTATGTCTTTCATTCCATCTGGATTTAAGCGATAATAAATTTCCCTCCCGCTGTGCTCTTGTTCCAAAATTTCACATTCGGTAAGGATTTGAATGTGTTTTGAAATGGTTTGTCTAGAATAATCAAAATTCTCCGCAATAGCGGTTGGTGTTAAGGCCTGCACGGCCACTAAAGTTATTATAGTTCTCCGTGTTGGATCAGCTATTGCCTGAAATACGTCCCTTCTTAATTTCATTATGCAGTTATTTAACTGCAAATATATGCGCAATCATTTAACTGCAAAAATAATTTGAAGAAATTTATCGGATTTATTTTCTGGATACTGGAGTCTAGATGCCAGATATTAGAATTGAGATGTTAGAATTGGGATATTAGATGTTAGATACTAGACATTTATCATTAGACTCTACTTATAACTTTGAACATTAAGCCTGAAACTTTTTCCTAGCTTTAATTTTGCGGGATATCCTCGACCAAAATTATGTTTCCCTTCTTGTCATAGTAAGTACAGTCCATCCTATCCATACGGATTGCCCATTTTGCAATGCCACAGGTTGCGCACATCTTAATAAAAGTCAGGAAATCTGTCTCACCTTGCTGGTGGGCGGTTAACCCCAATTTAAATTCCTCTCCTTTTAAAGTATCGGCAACAACCAGCGGCCCATACTTTGCGGGGACTTTTGCTATATAATTATCTGCACCGTAATAGTCCATATGGCCATCGGATACATAAGTTTCATAGTGGGTAACACCTAAAGCCTTAATTTCTTTGATGTAAGATGGAAAATCTGCACCGGATTTCACTTTGCCGTGAGCTGTTTTTATTTCTTCTATTGTAAACATATTTTCTATGGATACATTGTTCCTTAAATTGCCCACAACATATTAGGGCCTGTTAACATAACACACGTATAGTGCCTTTAGGTCTAATTTCAGCCTCTCTTCGGTATATTTTTTATGTATATCGAATTTGTTCTTATGAAATGAGCCATAACAAATCTTGATGCCTCCCGATAATTATCGAGACGATATGTTCAATCGCCAATTCCATCCAACCATTAAAAAACAATAAATATAAACAGATGAAAGATACGAATATCCTTTATAATTTTTCAATATTTGTAATAGTAACGCCAATAAAACAATCATCCATACAACCATTTTCTACATAACCGCAGGTGGAGATCAATCCATTATTTTTGGTTTCAAAGTATGCCGTAGCACCCTCCCTCTTTTTCAACCATTCCCTTTGGGCCTTATCGTATATTTCTTCCAATGTCAACGCTTCCGCACCCGTGAATTCATGAGTCCCTATTTCCCCCTCATTTTCAATCCATTCCAATTCTCCTTCCGGAATATTTTCTGCCAACCCGTCGGTAACCGTATATTTAAAATGTCTTTCAATCAATTTTCCATCGGATACCGTTAAGGTCGTTTCCCAAGAGAAGCCTGCCCAAGATCCTCCAACAACTTTGTATTTATAGGAGTTATTGGTCAATTCTTTAAAATCGGACCAAGCCTTGCGACTTTCCTCAAAACTGTTCTGATGTTCCAAATCATCCTTTTCACAAGAAGTTGATACACCTATCAGGAGCAATACTATGATAAAGTAGAATTTACCTTTCATTCTTTTAGGTTTATAGGTTTATTATACCATAGATGGATATATTTTTATTGGTTGCGTTACAATTACCGGTAGGTCATGTTGATGTCTAAAAATATAATGGAAATTTTCATCCATAACTTTCAAAGAGAAAATCCAAAGCCACTTTTTCATGGAATCATAGCGTTCTATATCCAATTAATTTACAGCACATTATAAACCTTCTATTCATTATATTTGGAATAAATATAAGTAACCTAATATTTTAAACTTTTATATGGGAGCAAATCGATATATCATAAAGCATCTTGGACTAGTTATTATTACGTTATTGATAGGGATTTCTTGTCAAGAAGGCCACACAAAAAGTGACTCCTATTCAGTTAACGGAATTATAAAAAATATGCCCGATAGCTCCAAAGTTGTAATGTACCTTGATATGGATACCATTCTCGATTCAACATTGGTACTCAATGAAAAATTTCAATTTAAGGGAACAGTGGAAAGGCCCAGAAGGGTGATGTTAAGAATTGAAAGTACCAGGGACGGTAGAATGTTCTGGTTGGAGAACAAAACGATCCATATAACGGGGGAAAAAGGGAATTTTTACAACAGTAAGGTTACAGGTTCCCAAACACAGGTGGAGGCAGAACTACTGATGGAAAAGCAAGACTCGATAAGGAAAGAAATGGATAAGCTCGGCAATCTGTTGACCGAAAGCAATATGGATTCCCTTTTTGCCATTAATGAAGAAATGTTGGATGTTGTAGCAGAAATTACCAGAGATTTCATTAAGGATCATCCCAATTCCTATGAAAGTCTCCCGGCCCTGGATTTTGCCATGAGAAGGTTGGGCGGGGCGGAAGCGGGCAAGGTATTTGCCCTGCTGAACAAGGAACTGCAATCAACAAAGGAAGGAAAAGCGATAGCTAAATTTATAGAAATCAATAAAAATCCAAAAGTGGGGGAAAAATTTGTAGATTTTGAGATGGCCGATATACAGGGAAAAACCATAAGGTTATCCGAAATATTAGGAAAATATACCCTACTTGAATTTTGGTCTTCCTCATGCGGACCCTGTAGAGAGTTCAATCCTGAATTGGTACAAGAATATGAGTTATACAGTGATAAAGGATTTGCTATCCTAAATGTTTCATTGGATACCAATAAAGAAAAATGGCTTCGGGCCATTGAAAAAGACGGCCTTACCTGGCAAAACGTCAGTGATTTAAAAGGAATGCAAAATGAAGCCGCTTTAATCTACGGGGTCGATGCCATACCGGAAAACTTTCTAATAGATGAAAATGGAACAATAATAGCCCGATACTTAAGGGGCGATAATTTAAAAAACAAACTTAAAGAGCTATTTGCAAAAAATAAAAGTTCGTAAACACTATGCATTTGCGGAAAGTTCCTGGCTTTCCATAGGACCGTAATTTTCAAGGAGGCCCCTCCCCTACACGGTACATTTTTTCTTGGTAACCGATACGCCCATCCTTAGAAATGGCTTCTACAACAATAATATAGTTCCCTGCAATGTCCCCATTGTAAAAACGGATCGATGCCCTTCCGTTTTCATCGGGCTTTATGCTGGGGGCCCAGTGTATAAGGGATCTTAAATCGGGCTTTTGAGTATCTACCGTTACCGATCCGTTATATTTGGGAGCATAGAATTCTTTCTCTGGAGAGAAGACCGCTATGGTAGATTCGAGTGTGCCGGGAGCAGGTCTATCGGTACCATGGATGCCTACCCCGTCTTTGGTATAGACAGAAATGATGTGGCCCAATGTAGGAGCTTCCAGGGGATGTGTCTCGGGAAAAACGGTCAGGTACTGTTTGGTAAAAAATTTGGCATATTTTATAAGTTCCACACTTTCCACAATCCCGGGGGGCATATGGGGCACAAATTCATACTGCTCCTTTGCCAGCAATTGGCCATCCACCACCAACAAGGTCGGCTCACCTCGTCCTCCTTTAATGTTGGCCAGCATAAAGCCATCCGGAAATTGCTCAATTGTTACCTGGTCCCCATATTCGAACATAAGGATACTGTACAGGCCGTAGGACCATTTTCTTTCTTTGGAACGCAGCACGTCCCCCTCAATGACCATATCCGGTTCCCCAAATTGTTGGTATGCCTTTTGCCGTTCAGGGGTCAACCGGTAGCCCTCCACAACCACCTCGTCCAATTGGGTCACCCCATAGAGGGAATCGAATATGGCCTCCGTTTTTTGCCGTTCTTTATGGGCCCGTACCACCGCCCGCCCAACAGGATCCACTTTTTGTAAGGAAATGATCGGGTCATATTCCACTTTTGGACTACCAAGGGTATCCATCATAATGGTATAGTTGCCCTTTTTTTCCTTTTGGTCCTTGCTGTTGAGCAATATCTTCATCCGTTTGCCATAAGCATCGTCCAGTAAAAAACGGAACCTTCCCATACTGTCCGTTTCTTGGGCATAAAAGGAAGGTGCCTTGCCAAAGGCGACCAGGGAGATATCGGCACCATTGACCAACTGTCTTTTGGGAAAGCCCGAACGTACCGTACCCTTTACTTCAAGTGCCGGTTGGGGCCAATAGAACCTCGTACCCTGCCGCTTTACAGGATATTTGTAGCGGCGCCATCCTTGGGTCAATAACAATGCATCCAGATCATTGTAACTACTTGTCCCTTCTTCCCTGAAATAATAATCGGGTTCTTCCACTTCCCCCCTTAGTTCTGAGGACAACAAAAAATAGGAACGAACTGTCCCTCCCTTCCCTTGGTGCCATTGCTCCCTGTTTATGGCCAAAATGGAAAGATCGGTGATCGTTGCATCCGAACCTTCTCCAGAAACTTCAATATCAAGTTTGGCAGATTCCTTCCTCCCATAATGTGCTTTGTCCGTGGACAGGGAAATATCCAACCGCTCCTGTCCCGATTCGTTAAAGTATAATCGTTCCGTCAAGGGGCTCCCATTGGAATCCATCAGGGTAAAAACGATGATTCCTTCCGGCAAGTTGTTGGACGGTAAATGGTAGACAAAACGACCTTCCCGCAAGGGCCCTTCCATTAAATAATAATCCAAGCCCCTGCAACTGGCCTTTACTACTATGTGGCCGTTTATGGCGTTGGATTCCACTTGTATACGGATTTTATCTCCGGCCCTGCCCACAGATAGAATACTCCCTTGGGACACAACTTTGGGCAAGGGATAGGTTGCCTCCATTTCCAGACTGTCCGAATAAACAATGTTAGCGATATAGGAGGAATTGCTATCTGCCTCCAAAAAGAAAAAACCCATACCCAAATGGTTACTTTCAAAAGAGGCTACCTTTTGGCCTTTGACATCCAGGACCTCGCCCCGTACCTCCGTTCCCTTCCCATCCAAACCTACCGCCTTAAAACCTATTTTGTTGCGGAACCCATGGGTGATATCACCACCTTCCGGAAAGAACTGTAGGTCCAATGGAGGGGTATTCAGAACTATGGACTTGGTATGCCGAAGACCTTGTTCCGTGTCCAGGGTGAGCGTAATCCAATCCAATTTTTCCGGAATTTCGTAATCCAACAAATACAGATCTTTGCCCCTTCTGTTGACTTTTATCGTATCCCTGCCCTTGCCCCAGTCCAGATATACCTGGACCTGCCGTTCACTTTCACTCCCCAATACCTGTGGTCGGAGCAGGCCGGTCAAGGTCCAACGTCCGTCCTCCTTTTCCGTTACGGACAAGCCCTCAATAGGGTCCTTAGCATTGTTTTGTATAGGGGCATATAGATCCACATAAGCCCTGAACATGAAATCATCCCCGAAATTTCGGTTCCATTGGGTATAGGCACGGATCATATAGCGACCTGGTTGCATATCCTTATGGAGCTCAAAGGCACCATGACCGATACCCTGTGCAAGTTTCACCAATCTATGTGCTACAACTTGTTCATTGGGCCCGATAAGGTCTACATATAGCAGACGACTTAGATTGGAGGGCATATGGTTTTCAGAGCCGGTAACAATGGCCTTGAACCAAATATCCTGGTCCATGGCATAAGCATTGGAGTGAAGCTGGAGGTATATTTTTTCGGCTACGGAGGTGTCCATATAACCATTATATTGCTGCGAAAAACCACCAATGGATATTAGTAATATGATGAGGGAATGCCCCTTATGAATCGATTGGAAAAAACGGATGATATGGTCATTGAATTTACTCACATAGAGGGGTTTGTATGCTCCGATGCTATTATCGAAATGCTATCAGTACCTCCCTTTTGATGTTCCATGGGGCTGTCCTGAAGTATCTGACTTAAAGATATAATTTCTCTATAAAATTTAGTGACGACCCTGGGAAATTTTATAAGAAAAGTATTAGCGATTATTAAGCAATAAAAAATTTCTTGAAACCGACTATCCTCGAGGCAGAGCCGTAGGGGAATTATAAAGATTAATTATATCGTTCAGCCCAATAATTTCATAAATAGTTTGTATAGTTTGTATACTTTTATGCTCTTGGGCAATTGGTTGCCCAAGAACAAAGGATTATTTTGGTCTTCAAACCCAATAGCCAATTTCCGTAACGAACTGATCTTAAATAAATAGGTGATGATTATTCCTTTTTTAATACAATTTCAATGACACCGTTCTTTGCTTGGTTTCCATATTTTTTAATGGCATCTTTATTATCTGCAGAAATTGGAAAAAGTAACTTAATCTGATTTACGGAGATCCGTTCCAGATCCTTTTTGGGGGAAGGTATCCCGTTGATGAGTATCAACGCCTTATCGACATCCGGAAAATAATTTTCCGATGGGGCCATTTTTTCCATCTGTTCGTAATGTTCCAAAAGGTTCCAGTTTGGATCTGATATATTCGGTCCAGCACTAACCTTCCAGGGACTTTGGGCCTTTGCTTCCGCTGAATGTTCGCTGTTGCCTTTTGTCCTTACTTCAATTACCCCATCTCTGGCTTTATCCCCGTATTTATCTGTCGCTTTTTGGTTTTTAAGTACATTGATGGATTCAATATCTTCCGGTTTTATTTTTTCAAACTCAGTTTTTGAATTTTCCTTGCCATCTAAAATATATAATGGGACGGAGTCACCAATGTAAATCGAAGACTGATTTCCTATAGAAAGAGGTAGATCAACAACAATCTTTACATGAACATAACAATTGTTCCTAATCTTGGGTGGACTTTATACTTTCTTTGTTTTTTTGTCGTTTCAAAATTGATCAATTTTTCAAATTCATTTAACCAAGTAATCAATAATCGATAATGAAGCACCTTATTTTTACCCTTGCTGTATTAGTTGGAACTATTTTAAACGCACAAGAAAGCAAATCCTATTATGATACGGGTGAATTGAATGAAGTTGGGATGTTGGAAGATGGGGCCCCGGTGGGGCTATGGAAAAAATATTATAAAAATGGTCAACTGGAACTAACCATAAATCTGGAACGTGGCCAACCCGTTGGTGAAATGAAAACGTATCACAAAAATGGACAGCTGGCCGAAATCAAGACCTATAAAAATGGGAAACCAAACGGCCTTTATAAAGAGTACGATGAAAAGGGACAGTTGATTCTGGTCGGGGATTATGTGAATGATGAGGAACAGGGCATCTGGAAAAAATATTACGGGTCCGGTGCTTTAAAGGAAACCGGAGCGTACATAAAGGGAGATCGAGAAGGGGAATGGAAGTCTTATTATGAAAATGGCCAGGAAAAAGAGCTAAGTAACTATGTTGAATTTAAGATGGACGGGCCTTACAAAAAGTTCTATCCCAATGGTGTAATTGAGGAAGAGGGGTTCTTCATGGAGGGTTTATCCAATGGAGAATGGAAATATCGTTTTGATAATGGAAAATTGGATGCTAAGGGAAAGATTGTGAATGGCGAAATGGATGGAGAGTGGTCCTATTATCATCATAACGGACAATTGTACCAACTAATTTTATTTCAAAAAGGTAAACTAATGGATGTAATCTCTTGTTTGGATGGGGAAGGAAAGCGTTTGGACAAAGGTACTATTATGAATGGAAATGGTACTTTAAAACATTATGATATAGATGGTAATTTAACAAAAACCGAGGTATTTGTATATGGGAAATTATCTTACCTTTAATTGTATAATTGAACTTTTAAAGGAAAGGAATTCCTTGACAAAGACTGGATGATAAGTTGGCATTAAGAAGTTAGCTATAAGCAATAAGTAGTTGGCAAAAGATTAAAAATTTCCCTCTTGAGAGCGCCTGTCCCGCTTTTTTGAGGGAGGTTGGGGGTGTATTGATGGAGATTGGGCGGAGCCAGATCTATAGGGTGAGACTTGATTCAATAACAAAACACAATTAACATAACTCTGGTTATTATTGAAACAGCTAATTACATCAATGACCATCCTATTAAATTACAATGCATAAGTCCCATATAGCCAGTATTTATGGGCAATAAGCATGGGTTGTAGTCACTTTAATAAATTTGGGATATCTATTTGTTGCATATGGGGATGGCATTGACTGGTATTTTTTTACAAATTAAATTGCGCAGTAAATAATGATAATTGTATATTTGCAGCCGCTAAAGATAAAACGCTATCGCAATTAGCGAATGGTCGCGTAGCTCAGCTGGATAGAGCATCTGCCTTCTAAGCAGACGGTCAAAGGTTCGAATCCTTTCGCGATCACTTATAGAATTCAATTGAAAACAAAACCTTGCATATCAATAAGATACGCAAGGTTTTAATGTTTTAGGGACCTCGTTTGAATTGGTTTGATTTGATATATTTTGGGGATCAAGTCCAAAATTTGGGGAATTCACCTACCACACCTATTTTACAAGACTTTTCAAATCAAGAACTGGGATTACTACTCCTACAATATTTAAAAAACAGTAATTTGTTGCATTTTTTCAAGTAATTTGTATCACCTCTTTTCAGTCTTGGTTTATTAACTTTAAGAGGCACAGGTATCAGCAATATTTCTTGAAAATCACAAAATTTTACAACCGTTCGATAGAATTGGGCAGTCGTAATATTTCATTTTTTCTTCTGGAAGTTTGCCTGTTGTCAGATAGATAATGCAAAAAATTAAAGAAATGAGAACATTTACTGACTTTTTAACCTTCAATGAATACATTGGATTATCTGTACCCTTGAATGAACATATAGATGTTGGTACCTATCCAGATAAAACACGCTTAAAATCAGAAGCAGTATATATAGATTTTTATAGAATTTCCTTTAAAACTAACTATCTAAACCCAGATTTACCAGATTATGACCCTAAAAATCCAAACCCAATAACAGCGGTTTTCTTTAATAACCCAGGAAATTTATACGAATGGAATTTAACAGATAAGTTTGAAGGGTACTATCTACAATTATCAAAAGACCTTATTGATAAAAACCGTTATTTATTCAAAAACTATTTGGAATATGGTTACCACGAAGCCCTTTATTTAACTAAAGAAGAGGAAGAGGAATTTATCAGGCTTTATCAGTTTCTACATAAGCACTACCAAAAAAACCTCAAAGAAAATAATGTGTTGTTGGCATCGGTAAACCTTATTTTAAATTTGGTTGAATCGTATTACAAACGCCAATTTGAAACAGAGGTTAAACTATATAATCCTATTGTGAGTGAGTTTCAACAGTTACTTCGAGATTATTATAATGGTCGTATTGAAGGCGTGCCATCAGTGAACTATTTTGCCAATAAAATGAATCTCACACCCAATTATCTTGGGGATGTTTTAAAAGCATATACTCAAAAATCTGCCATAGAAACCATTCACGAGCACATTACCAATAGTGCCAAAAAATTACTTCTTGAAAGTGATCTGACCAACGCTGAAATAGCATTTGAGTTAGGCTTCGACTACCCCAATTATTTTGCCAAATTCTTTAAAAAGAAAACACAATTAACACCTAAACAGTTCAGGATGAGGCAAAAGTTAACAAACAGTTAAACATTTAAGGCATCAGTAAAATGTTTCTTTTTGGTCAGTAATTGTTACTGCTCAATGAGATACTTATCAAGTAATTTTGGATTAGAAATTAATTATTAATCTAAAAAATAATATGATGTCACAACAAAAAATTTCTTACAGAAACACGAATAACGGAATTACAATGTCCGCTTATTTAGACCTTCCAAATGATTTTGATGAGAGTAAACAATATCCAGCAATAGTAATAACGCACCCAGGTGGAGGTGTAAAAGAACAAACTGCTGGTATTTATGGTAGAAAGTTTTCAGAACACGGTTTTGTAACCATCGTAACAGATGCGTCTTATCAAGGTGAAAGCGGTGGAGAACCACGCCAATTAGAGAATCCTTATATCAGAACTGAAGATATAAGTTCTGCTGTAGATTACTTAACAACTTTACCTTATGTAGATAATGAGCGCATTGGTGCTTGGGGTATCTGTGCTGGTGGTGGTTATACAGTTAATGCAGCGATAAACGACAAGCGTATTAAGGCTGTTGGTACTGTAAGTGCCGTAAATATCGGTCATATGATTAGCAAAGGTTGGTTAGGTGATCAAGACATGAAAGATGCTATAGGTTCTTTACAATTTGGTGCACAAGCTCGTACCATTGAAGCAAATGGTGGGGATATTGTTCAAATGCCAATGGCACCTCTAAATGAAGATGATACACCTTACACCGATTTAAAAGAAGCTTGGGAGTATTATCATACAGATAGAGCACAATGCTCAACATCTCCAGGTTATGGTACAGCACGTAGCTTAACACAATTGGTAACTTATGATGCTTTTAATATGGCTGAAATCTATTTTACACAACCATTATTTGTTGTTGCAGGAAGTGTAGCTGAATCACTTTGGATGAGTGAAGACCTTATGGAAAGAGCAGGTACAGACAATAAGCAACTATATATTGTTGAAGGTGCAAATCACATGAAATTATATGATATACCTCAATATTTGGATGAAGCAGTTTCGCAATTAGCACCATTCTTCAAAGAGCATTTAGGTGTTGCAGAGCTTGTTGAAGCTTAATACAGATTTATTTATATAAGCTGAAAGCATACTACTTCGGCTTTTTTATCTAATAACTAAAAACATTAAAAAAATGGAACATCAAATAAATTTAGACGGAATAGAAAATCAACCGACAAGTACAGCAAGAATGTCAAAAGAAATGATGGAAAATGCGGTTGACCAAATGAATAGAATTTCAGAGGAAGATTATGCCAAAATTATGGGTATGGTAAAAGTCTGCAAAAGGGAATGGAGAAGTTTATTGCACAAAACACCAGATGATTATGGAATGAAAGGATGGGAAGATATTTACTTTCAAGCAGACGATGGTGTGCCTTTAAATGGTTGGTATATTCCTGCCAAAGGAGGAGAAAGTGATAAACTGGTGATTTTCAATCACGCATTACCTATGAGTAGAGCCGGTTTTCAAGGACATATGGGTGAACCTTGGAGTGGTTTTGAAGCAATAGAAATAGACTTCGTTATCCAAATGAAACATTTAACCGATGCAGGGTATAATGTGTTGGCTTATGATATTCGTAACCACGGACAGAGTGGTACTGCAAATGATGGTATGTGCGGTATCGGATTATTAGAATGGAGAGATTGTGTTGGGGTAAAAAAATATGTAGATGCTCACCCTAGATTAAGCAAAATGAAAGTGGCGCTTTACAGCCAATGTATGGGTGGATGCTCTCAATACGTGGCTATTGATAAACGTCCAGATTTGTTTGAAAACGTAGCTTGTATGTGTAGCCCATTAGTACCTTCTATGCGCTCTATTTACAATGCCTTTTCAAAATTATTGGGTGTCAATGATTATTTAGACCTATTGGATTTTGAATTAATTAGAGCGGGCGGATTTACTCGTGATGAAATGGATCCAAAATTATATACCAAAAACATCAAGATGCCTTTATTAATGTGGCAGGTAAAAGATGATGCTTGGGTAGAAAACCCAGGTGATGCACAAGCTACTTTTGATACGATTCCAAGTAAGGAAAAACATTTACACTGGATTGAAGGGACAACACATCGCTTTAAAGATGGGTATAACTATTTCGGTAGAACACCAGAGAAAGTATTGGCTTTCTTGGATTCGCATATGAAATAGAAAAGTAGTAATCATAAAGCCGAAGTGATAGAGCTTCGGCTTTATAAAATATTAAAGAAAATGAAAAATATACTAATACTTGGTGCAAGTGGTGCTATTGCACAACACGCCATAGAAAAATTGCAAAAGGACGATACTATTAATTTAACCCTTTTCGCAAGAAACACTAACAGAATAAAGCAGTTTGAAAACCCTAATACGCAACTCGTGGAAGGTGATGTTTTAAATAAATCAGATTTAAAAGAAGCCTTAAAAAACAAAGACATTGTATATGCTAACCTTTCGGGGCCAATGGAAAATTTGGCTAAATCAATCGTTTCCGAAATGGAAGAAAGCCAACCAAAAAGATTGGTTTTTGTAACCTCTTTAGGTATTTATAATGAGATACCAGGCAAGTTTGGAGAGTGGAACGATAGCATGATTGGAGAAGCTTTAAAGACTTATAGACGAGCGGCAGATATTATTGAAGGATCCAATTTAGACTATACTATTGTGAGACCTTCTTGGTTAACAGATAAGGATGAAACTAATTATGAAACTACCCAAAAAGGTGAACCATTTATTGGTACTGAAGTTTCTAGAAAAGCCGTTGCAGAATATATAACAGATTTAATTCAACATCCAGATAAAGATGTTAAAGCAAGTGTAGGGGTTAATAAACCTGGAGTTTATGGTGATAAGCCTTCATTTTATTAATTCAATTACAATTGAAATTAAAGAAGAAACATAAAAAGATGATTTGGGTAATTTTAAGTATTGCGTTATTGACTGTTATTGGTTTTGCAACAACCATTGTTGTCATTGATTCTAATCAATTTGAACGCAATCAAAAAATTATCCAGTCATTAACAGAAACTCAAAAACCTTCTAATACGTTAGTGGTATTTTTTTCACGTTCAGGCAATACGGAGTTGATGGCAAGAAAAATTGCGGAAATTAAAAAGGCACATGTTATTCCCATTCAATCCAAACGGGATCAAATAGGTTTCAAAGGATGGATGGAAGCGCTAAGGGATGCAAGAAAAACAACAACAGAAATCAGTCCGTCAAAAGTTGATTTATCAAAATACGACACTATTTATATCGGTTCACCAATATGGTTATACAGTCCCACACCTCAAGTTTTTGAATTTGCAAATCAAAATGATTTTACTGGTAAGAAAGTAGTTTTGTTCAATTCTATGAATAGCAAATTTGAGCAAGAATACATTGATGATTTCAAAAATATCATCGAGAAAAATGGAGGAACTTTCTTAAAACATATATATATCATTCGTGGACGTATGACACAACAAATAGAAGTTAATGCATTCTTAAATGAAGTAGTACAAAAACTAAAAAACTAACTAATCAGCAAAAATATATGAATTTAAAAATCGTAAAATCTAAAATTGGTAATGCAAAAATCACTCAAATTGTAGAATGCGACATTAACGAAGCAATGCCTATTATTCTTCCTGATGCTACGCCAGAAGAAATGAAAAAAATAGAATGGTTAAAACCGCCTTATCGAACAGAAGATTACTTAATGAATGCCGATTCTCAAGCCTTTTTTGTTGAAATTAACGACCGATTGTTTGTTGTAGATACTTGTGTTGGAAACGAAAAAGAAGTCTTGGGTTTTGATGGTTTTACCAATCTAAACCTCCCCTTTTTAGAAGCCATAGAACAAGCAGGATTTGACCGCCACAAAGTAACCGATGTTATCTGTACGCACTTGCATTTTGACCACGTAGGCTGGAACACCTACAAAGAAAATGGTAAGTGGAAACCAACATTTCCAAATGCTAAATATCACTTTGCCAGAGAAGAATATGAATATTGGGAGAAGGATGGTTTTAAGAATCACGCTTTAGGACCGCTTGAAAATGTATCGTTTCACGAATCAATAGACCCTGTTGTAGAAGCAGGGTTGGTAAATTTGGTAGAAATGGATGCTGATTTAGGTGATGGTATTTCCTTTAAACCTTCACCGGGACATAGCAAAGGACACATCAATGTACATTTTAATGCTGGCGATGAAACCTTTATGATAGCAGGTGATATGTGTCACCATCCTTGCCAAATTGCACAAACCGATTGGGCAGCAATTATTGATTACGACCAAAAAGAATCATCGGTAACAAGACGTAAGATTTTAGGTGAATTAAGTGGTTCTGATACTTTGGTAACCTGTACTCATTTTTGTAGTCCTTCTTTTGGACATATTAAAGGGAACGAAACAGAAGGCTTTGTGTTTAAAACTGTAGATAAAACAGAATAAGTCTATGAGGTTTTTAAATTCGCATAGAAACCTTTTTATAAGGCAAATTTTAGGGTTTGCCTTTTTCCTTATTATCGGTAGTCAATTTATGAAAGCACAAATTGCAGTAGATGAAAAAGGCACATTCCTATTTACGGGGGCATCTATGGATATTCCTGGTAATAACAAGTTTGTGTTTTATTATGGGTATAGTCCATCTGATAATTTTCAGTCCTTGGTAGCATTGCCGTTTTTTAAGTTGCATAAAAACATTCAGTTTATGCCAGGATATATGATGATAAAGACTGATGGAGATGAAGTATTCACCAATTTACAGCATCATTTTTTACCCAGCCTTATTTTCAACTTCAAATTAAGTGAACGATTTACTTTAACCGATAGGAATATGTATTTCAGGTTAGAACGTAAAAATGCTGATGCTGTTTCCTTTTATAGAAATAGGATAGGACTTATCTACCACACTAAGCTATTTAAAAAATCTGCTGATATTTTTGTGCACGATGCAATGTTTTGGAGTTTGGATAGTGGTAAGTTTACAAGAAACCGTGTAATTTTAGGAACAACCGTAAAAGCTTTTAAGTGGTTGTCACCTCAATTTTGGTACGTGTTGCAGAACGATACAGGATTGTTGCCAAGGCATCAATTTTATCTTATCTTAACAGTGCCGTTGGAAAACTTCGGTGTGTTCAACAAAACCAACCGCCATCCATGAAAAAATTGAAGTATAAAGTTTTGGGGATTTCAAGAAACCCTGAGGAATCCCATCGTCAGGCCTCTTTTTTGGAACTTTTTTATGATCTGTGCTTTGTAGCTGCCATTGCCTATGGGGCAACAGAACTGCACCATAGTTTGGCAGAAGGTCATATAGTTGATGGATTGATAAGTTTTGTGGCTGTATTTTTTGCAGTATGGTGGACTTGGCTTAATTATACATGGTATGCCTCTGCATATGACACAGATGATATTCCATTTAGGATTGCCACTTTAATCCAAATTACAGGAGCATTGATCATTGCTTCAGGAGTTAATATTGCGTTTGAAGACTTTGATTTTTCAATAATCACCCTTGGATATTTTGTAATTAGGGTAAGCCAAATTTATTTGTGGATAAAAAGTGCATACCATGATCCCGAAAGAAGAGGAACATCTTACCGATATGCGATTGGCCTAACTTTGGCAATGGTGGGTTGGGGCATTATGTATTTTCTAAATGTGTGGCCCCTATGGGCATGGCTCTCAATGTGCTTTTTTGAATTATTGGTCCCTTTTTGGGCTGAAAATAAAATTCCTACCCCTTGGCACCCCCATCATATGGCAGAACGATATAGCTTGTTTACCATAATTGTTTTGGGAGAATCAGTTGTGGCTGCAACACAAGGTTTGCAATTAGCCATAAATGATACTGATATTAATATGGTGAAGTTTATACCGACAATTTGTGGAGGGCTGTTATTGCTGTTTTCCATGTGGTGGATTTATTTTTTCAAATCCTCACACCCCATATTGGAAGAAAACAAAGTACCAGTATTATGGGGTTATGGTCATTTTTTCATCTTCGCTTCTGGAACCGCTGTTGGTGCAGCATTGGTTGTTGCTTTTGAACATATTGTCCATCCTGATCATTTATCAGATTTCCAAGTTGGTATGTTCATAGGGATATCCGTAATTATTTATTTGTTTATGGTATGGCTGTTGATTTGGAGGTATCAGATCAAATCACTTTTATTATTTGGATTAACTGTGTTTTGCGCACTTTTAATTATGGCTTCTTTGTTGACCTCTTACCCTGTTTTGAGTATGGGAGTAAGTATATCCCTATTAGTGGTGTTTTTAGAATTGAAGGAAAGTAAAGGTTATTGGCAATATGGAACCAGAAGAAACGCATTGGAGTGAAGGTCTTTTTGACACCAAAAAGGAACCTCGGAAATCACTGAACACCTTTTTAAGGAATCAAAACAAAATGGTTATCAATTCATTCAATATGATTGATAGAAAATTATAAAGAAGTCCAAGAGTGTTACTACCACGACAAATATTGAATTGGCAATGATTAACATCTTAAATAATAATTTTGAAGGGGACTATTTAAGCAATTCGGACATAAATTCTCTTACCTGACATTGATTAAAAAGATATCAGGGCTTTTATCTATATATAGGTCTAAACGCTATTTAATAATTATTGATTAATTTTGGTACATACGAAAGTAGATTGCCATAGTGGCCTGTAATTCGGTTAGTAACAAAACATCAGCAAGGTAAAAGCTAATAAAAATAAGGGGTAGCGGATGGAGTTCAAATCCTGTCGCGATCACTTAAAACAGAAGGTCCGTTCCCTGTGGTGAACGGACCTTCTGTTTTTGTGGAAACGGCAAAACGCCGTTTTGGCCATCAAAATCAAAAATTATTGCATTTATCATCTTGCCCCAAATTGGCCCTGGTTATTGGAAAGTATAACTTTTTTTCACCATCTCCGTTAGTCTAAAGTATCCGTAGGCATAATTTTCAGGATTATCAACATTGATACAATTTCCCTTAAGGGGAACGGGAGTAGTACTAAAAAGGCCAGTACCTCCCGACTGTTCTATAAGTATCCCTATAAAATTGGAATACCGTTCCGAAATACCATAAAACCAAATATCTACAATATCACCTGGAACAAATGCCTCTATTTTATCGGTGCTTTCATCTTCCTCCTTCTCAAAAAACCAACTAATTTGGTTCCCGTTTACAAATTCATCGTCCGCTTCTTCCAGATAAGGCAAAAGATCGCCCCTTTTCCTAAACTTAAAAAGGTAGAAATTTTCTTCCTCCTCGGGATCGGTAAATATAACGTTGACTTCTAGATCTTCATCATTAAAACCCTTTTTTCGCGATTGGGTCAAATCCGAGATATCCACCACAGGAATTAATCTCTCCGTGGACGTATAGGTTTCATTATTATGAATAACTTCCAAGGTATAGGTATCGTTTAAAACCGGTACAAAAGTTGTCGTAGTATATTCCCCATTATTTTGATCGGCAAATAGGTAAGTTGCCCCATTCTCATTGTTGGTGACCTTTACAGAGGCCCCAGTTACACCGGAACCGGCATTGTTCTCAAAATATGGGGAGGAAGTACTAAGCTTAATAGTCTGCTCATTTCCTGAAGTTCCCTTTTCCCAATCCAAGGAGGCTTCGATAGTCAATCTTGCCGGTGCCGTTTGCACATCCACCTCTATCACATCGGTACAGGCACTGGAAATTATAAGGATTGAAATAATTGTAATCTTTATACAGGTCTTCATATTCTATTAAAATTTAAAGTTATAGGTTACTGATGGTACAATACCAAAAATTGCCGTTCTAGTGGCTTCATTGGCTCCCGTATCCACATTCTGTCCAAAAGAGATGGAAGCTGCATTTTTACGATTATAAACATTATATAAGCCTAGGACCCACTCCCCTTTCCACCTATTATTGGGTTTTCTATTGGGCCTATAAGTAGCAGAAATATCCAATCTGTGATATGCGGGCAAGCGATCGGAATTTCGGTCCGAGTAACTGGCAATGGACAGGCCTTCATAGGTATACTGCCCATTGGGGTAAGTGACCGGTCTACCTGTTTGAAAAACCAGATTCGTTCCAAAAGACCATTTCCCATTTAATTCATAGGCTCCTGTCAAGGAAAAATCATGGGTCCTGTCATAAGCCGTGTCGTACCACTTACCATCGTTGATTCCCAAACCTCCTGCTTTGCCCCCAGGGGTCCGCTGTTCCGATTTTGACAAGGTATAGGCAACCCATCCGGTAAACTTGCCCACATTTTTCCTGGCCAGGAATTCCAACCCATAAGCCCTGGATTCCCCATTCAAAATTTCGGTCTCAATGTTATTGGCCCCTATTAAATCCGACCCGTCTATATAATCAATTCTATTGTCCGTGGTCTTATAATAGGCTTCCACCTCCATGGAATACATCTTATCGTTGAAATTTCTAAAATAGCCCAAGGCAAACTGATCCGACAATTGCGGTTTTATAAATTCGCCACTAGGTGTCCATACGTCCAATGGGGTAACAGAGGTTGTATTGGACAATAAATGAATATACTGTGCTGCCCGTGAATACCCTGCCTTTACAGAAGATAGATCGTTCAACTGATAGGCCAGGGAAACCCTTGGCTCAAAATTGCCAAAAGCTTTAATGGTTTTGCTTTTTCCGTAGTAGTCCTCCCCAACGGCAGTACCTCTTTCATAAATATCCAAATGTGGATTATATACCACCGGTCTGTCTTCCGCATACACGGTCATTGCCTGTCCTCCCATGCGACTAAAGGCACTATAACGAAGACCATACTGTAGCGTGAATTTATCGGTCAGCTTATGTTCCGCATTTATATACAGGGCACTTTCAAAGGCTTTTTTCCGGTCCAGTGATAATGGATTTATTTCCGAAGTTTCAGAAGTAGGCCGAATTTGCCCAGGATCAAAATCATAATAAATGCCACTGGCCCCAAAATCCAATTTAAATTTTTCACTGGTATAATACTTTAAATCATATTTAATATTGTAGTTGTTTATTGAGGAAACCCAATCGAACTCTTCAATTACAATACCCAGATCATAATCGTACTTGCTATATATCAACGAAAGGTTGGAGAACAATCTATCGTTAAAAATGTGGTTCCAGCGTAAATTTCCGGACAGATTTCCGTAACTGCTATTAAAACTTTCCCCAAATTGGAACGCATCCCTGCCAAAATAACCGGAAAGAAAGAGCTGGTTACTTCCATTAAGGTTGTAATTGGTCTTTAGATTTAGATCGTAAAAATTGGCGCTGTTATCTTCCCCTGCCGCCTTCAACAGCAAATGGGCATATGATCCTCTCCCTGCAATTAAAAAAGAACCTTTCTCCTTAAACATAGGCCCTTCCAAGGCCATTCTGCTGGAAATAACCCCTATTCCCCCGGTCATTGCAAAATTTTTGTTATTCCCATCCTTCTGGCGCACATCCAATACCGAAGATGTTCTTCCCCCAAATCTCGCAGGAATACCTCCTTTGTACAATTTTATATCCTTGATCGCATCTGCATTAAAGACCGAAAAGAAACCCAACAAATGGGAGGTATTGTAAATAATGGCCTCGTCCAAGAGCACCAGATTTTGATCGGCGGCACCGCCCCGCACATGAAAACCACTGGAACCCTCCCCATTATTGGTAACTCCCGGAAGCATTTGCAGGGATTTTATAATATCCAATTCCCCCAATACCACCGGCATTTGTTTCACTGTCTTAATATTTAATTTGGCAACGCTCATCTCCGGTTTTCTCAGGATAGCGCGTTCCGGCTCCTCGGCAGTCAACACAACCTCGTCCAGTTGGGTAGAAAATTCCACGATTTCAAAATCCATTTTTTGATCCCGATCTAGATGTACCCCCTTTCTTAATTCTGTAAATCCTATATAGGAAATGATAATATTGTAATTTCCTTGCGGAGCTGTAATGGAGTAAAAACCATATTCATTGGTGGTAACACCTATTGTAGTCCCCTCCAAAAAAACAGAGGCCCCAAAGAGGGTTTCTCCATTGCTCCCGTCCGTTATGGTACCGCTTATCGTGTACCTTTCCTGAGCGGATATTATTGCCGTGAACAACATAAATGTTAGAAAAATATTTTTCATCTGTTTATATTTATTGTTTTTTTATCGGTCAGATGTAATATCCAAGTAAACATTTTCGTCCCGATAATTATCGGGAGGTTTGAAAATTTTGCTGATGGATATTTCATGCTTTGACTATTGATAAATCTGTTAATGATGGTTTGCTGTTTTTTTTGATTTCAATTTTGGATATTATAATTATGGTCTATTGACATCCAAAAAAAATAAAGGTTGCATATTCCCTAAAAAAAACGCTTTTCAGCGGATATCCTAATTCTGCCAAAATTGAGCTCTTACCGTATGGCGATAGCGCAAATTATTATGACTGGAAATATTTTTCACTTTAAATGCAACTTTTTCAACCAATGTTTGTCTATTAGTTATAAGTTCCCCCTATTTGGACCGTTAAACCATTTTTTAATTGAAAACCAATATCTGTTTTACACACCGTGAACTTGTTGAAAAGAGCAAGTTGGGCGACCGTAACTCTCAGTTTCAATTGTACGAACATTATGTAGATGCTATGTACAATGTTAGTATGAGGATGTTGGGCAATAAGGAAGATGCGGAAGATACCGTTCAGGACAGTTTTGTGGAAGCATTTAAAAATTTGGGAATTTCAGGTATGAGAGCACCTTTGGTTCTTGGCTAAAAAGGATCGTGATCAATAAAAGTATCAACCATTTAAAGCTAAAACGGATTCCTTTGGTACCCATAATTGACCATGAGTACCATCTTGCCGAGGAACCTATGGAAAATGTAAAGGAGATAGATATAGAAAAGGTAAAAAGGGGCATTAAATTGCTTCCACCGGGCTACCAACAAATTATACATCTCTACTTGATAGAAGGGTATGACCATGAGGAAATTGGGGAAGTATTGGACATTACAAAATCTACCTCCAAATCCCAGTACCATAGGGCAAAGAAAAAATTACTTGACGTTATAAAAGAAATGTAATGGATTATTTTGAAAAACACATAAGGAACAACAAGGCATTGTTTGATGAACACCGGGCGGACCGATCTAAAATGTGGGCCAAAATAGAATCGGAACTATCCAATCCCAAACCAAAGGTGGTCCCCTTATGGAGGACCCCTCTATTTCGTATAGCGGCCAGTATTGTAGTGGTCCTATTTTTGTCTTCCCTCATCGGCATTGCAGTTTATGACAGATACCCATCCAACGGGCAGAACAGCGTGGTCTCCCAGGAACTTATGGATATTGATATACATTACAGCAACCTGGTACGGCATCAGGTGCAATTGGTGAAAGACCATCCCGATCTATCTCTGCATGACAAGGAACAATTTTTGTCGTTTATGGACGAATTGGATGAAGAATACAAGGTTTTAAAATTGGAAATGAAAAAAAATCTGGGCAATGAAAGGGTACTGGAAGCCATTATTGGCAACTATAAAAAAAGGATTGAACTCATAGAAAACCTATTAAGGCAAATAAACGATTCAAAAATGATAAATGACGATTATGGATACACTTTATAAATATTCGCTATTATGCCTAGCCGTGGTCCTTATGGCCAATTTAACCATCGCCCAGGAAAAGGTATCGAAAACCATATCGGAGACCTTTGAAATGACCAATGCCGGAGAACTCCAAGTGGAAAACAAATATGGCAACATAACTATTCATGGATGGACCAAGAACACTATCTCAATTACCGTAGATGTAATTACCACACATAAGAAAAAGGAAAATGCACAACATCTATTGGATCGTATTGAGCCCAAGTTTAAAACAATGACCGATTTTGTAGCCATTAGCTCTGAAATAGCCGAAAAAAACAAAGGCTTTTTGACCGAGTATTTCAACAGGGCAAATCCGTTCGACTTCGACCGTAGTAATGTGCAGATAAATTATTCCATTTATTTACCGGCCAATGCGGTTGTAGAAATCAACAATAAGTTTGGCGACGTAATTTTAGAGGATTGGACCGGTAAATTAAAGATAGATGTACAGCATGGCGATATTTGGATCAACAAAAGCCTTAAGACCGCCGATATTGACCTAAAATACGGTAAGCTTAAGGCAAAAAATATAAATTTTGGGAGTATCCATTTAAAAAATGGCGGTTTGTCCCTAGCCAAATCCAAAGACTTAAGATTGACCAGTAGCGGTTCAAGCATAGATTTGGAAGAAATTTCCGCTTTGGAAATCTACTCCAGTAAAGATGAAATTACTATTGGGGAAGTGGAAACCATACACGGGGCATTGGAATTCTCCAATGTAGAGTTGGCCAATGTAGATGACAAAATTGATCTGGCAATGAATATAGCAGAATTCAAAGTATTGACCATCCATAGCGCCGATGCCAAAATCAACATTCAACAACAATCTTCGGAAATTGTCCTTAATGTACAGGACTTCTCCTTTACGTTTAATGCCACCCTGGAGGAGGGGTTGTTGCGTATTCCAAAAACCTTCGAAAATATAGAGACCCAAATGATCGATAAAGGAAAAAAAATACGCGATATAAGAGCTACTTACGGCAACTCAAAACAGGGTTCCATTTCCATTACGGGTGAAAAAGGGGTAATTCTTCTAAAGGAGTTGTAAAGATTATTAAAAATAAACCTATAAAAAATGCAACCTTTTACAAGATTTGTTGTCTTCTATAACAACATCAATCAAAAATCAAATGGCATGAAATTAAACAAAGTAATTTTACTTCCCCTCCTATTGGGGTTTGCAATTCCAACCTTCGCCCAGGACACTTCCGTTGATTATGTGGAATTTAACGATCGAAAAAATGTAGTTCATGGGGTCTACTTAGGTTTAGCCACCCATTATGGGGAAATTAAGGATAAGGACACCTACTTTACCAGTTTGAAAGTGGCCTATGTAGCCAACCAACAATTTGAAATAGGTTTTGTGGGTACATTTTTCTATTCGGACCAAAACATATATCGTGGCCTATCCATGTATGATGAGGATCTTATTGGCGGTTATGGAGGATTGCATTTGGAACCCATTTTTTTTAGCAAAAACCTTGTGAGCCTTTCGTTTCCCGTCCTGATTGGGGCCGGTGGTATGGGCTATTTAAATGACAACTATAATGACTATGACTTTGATGAACACGAATTTGAAGACAACACCCAAGCTTTATTCATTGTTGAACCTGGAATTAACGCCTTGTTCAACATTTCCAGATATTTACAATTGGAAGCTGGAGTAAAGTATCGGTTTTCCAATAGTGTAAACGATACCAAAAACCTTGAACCAATTCGAAGAATAAATGGCTTCTCCGCAGGAATAGGGGTCAAAGTAGGCATTTTCAATATGGGACGAAATAGGTACAAGAAGAATATATAAAATGAGATGGGTCTTAACAATAAAGTTGATACCTCCCGATAATTATCGGGACGATATGATAATTGGCGAAATAGAAGATTCATGAACTCCATTAAAATTAAGATGAATAATTACACCCGCCAGAACGAAGAATTAGGGCAGGTCTGACCAATGAACAACCTCGACGCAGAAGGTACGAGGTATCAGAATAAAGACCGCTGCGCTACAAGAACCAAGATACCAGACAAAATAATTCAATGCTGTACATGGTAACTACCTATAACGCTACACCTGAGGCAAATCCTCGGGGAATTCTATCGATTAAAAAACCTGTCTGCCGAACAGGCAGGCAATAAATATTAACAGATGAAAAACACTACTAAAAATATTTGCAGTATCTGCCATGATGTTATAGAAACCCAACATGTATTTTCGGAAGATAATCAGGTTTTTATAAAAAAAAGTAGGGTAGGATCCCCAAACGGGACCATCCTTAAGGACGAATGGTTCCCCATAAATTTCCAATGGATTTCGGACACGGAACTAAGAAAAAACATAGCACTGCAATCAAATATGGAGTAATTTATAATATTTTAGGATATGCCTTCTTCCCAATTTTTAAAATATGCGACTTTCTTTACCTGTTAATCAAGATTTGAACACCTAATCCCTTCCCTCAAAATTTAACCCGAGGATGAATGGCCTTGCGTAGAAGTAAGAACAATTCATACTTTTGTACTGCCTCTGTTTAAATGCAAGACCATATGTACTTATTGGTAGATTTTATTTTAACTACTGGAATAATTATCTCTATAATTATTTTTATGTTGCTGTTCAGGTACAGAAAAAAACAAAAACCATATAAATTATTACTATATTTTTTCACATTACTATTATTTGGATTCTTAAGCTACTATGCACAATTACATAAAATTAAATGGTTGTACATTGTTTCCGTGATTCCTGAAGAATCTATGACCTGGCTTATTGGCCCTTTTATGATGCTTTATGTAAAGTCACTGTTCATTAGATCGGAACGAATAATAAGAAGGCATATAATTCATTTCATGCCGTTCTTTTTTTACACCGGTATTATAGTGGTCCCTTCCTGGCTTGCATATATTGGAAATGAACCTCCACTACCCTATTTGGATCATATCCGATCCTATGGGGAAACTCCTGTTATTATCGTTGGCAATCTTTATTTGGCAACCTACATCCTTATAGCCTTAAGGATGTTGTTAAAATATAAGTATCTCGTAAAGTTAAATTATTCTACCAATGAATTTTCATGGATCCATCAGATGCTTATTGGCAGCTTAATTGTAATCGCCATCGATTTTTTAACCGAAATATATGTTGTACTGACCAATAAGGAACTTGTCTTTTTAGGAGGATCGGATGGATATATTACTTTATTGGGACTAATGATACTGGTTACATATCTGGGTTATTATGGGGTCAATCAATCCAAAATCCTAATCCCGGAGTTTTTACTTGAAAAAGAATCAGAAACAAAAATAGCGGGGCAGACAGTGACCGATTCGCCAACTTCAACTCAATTTTTTTCCGATAGGGAACAGAAACATTTAAAAGACAACCTAGAAAGGGTTCTGGAGAAAGAAAAACCGTATCTGGATGAAGATCTTACCTTAGGTAAATTGGCAAGTTTATTACAGGTATCCGATAAAAAACTATCTACATTTTTAAACCAAAACCTACATATTAACTTTTACGATCTTATCAACCAAAAAAGAGTTCAAACAGTAAAAGAAAAAATTGCCGATAAGTCCTTTGGCAATTATACCTTATTAGGAATTGCTTTTGATAGCGGATTTAAATCAAAAACATCCTTCAATAGAATCTTTAAAAAGGAAACAGGACTCTCTCCTTCAGAATACAAGGCCAAAGTTTCGGAAAAGCAATAGCTACACTACCTAGGGACAATTCTGGGTGTCATAGCAGAAAAACCAAAAAACATCTCCGGGCATCCTTATAGTTATCAAAACGCCACACTTTATATACCATATGGTGGATAAACTTGGTACCAATGCTTCCAATGGGTCGTTTAGGTAAATTATCTGCTGCAATTTTGCTCCAAAAATCAGTGTAGGCATTATTGCACGTATTAGGAACATGTTGCATTTAAAAGGCTTCCATCAACCATTAAATAAAATCATGACAAAACAAATTTTAATCCTCTTATGGGCCGTTTACAGTATTACGGCAAACAGCCAGACTTTTGAAGGCTTTATCACATACAAAACAGAAGCTTTAAACCCGGAACCGACAATGATTCCCGATAGTATATGGCAACAAGGTGTAAAGGAACAATTTGGCGACAAAACCTATATGTTACAGAAATCCTATTATAAGGAAGGTCGATATACTTCCGAAATTGATGCCGGAAAAGAAAAGGGCTTTCTAACCTATAGCCCGGAGGATGGATTTTTATACTCCTGGCAAGAGAATTCGGACGTAGCCGTAACCATAAATACAAAAACAAATACAGATGAACCTATCAAAATAATGGACTCTAAACAATTGGATACTATTATGGGAATTCCATGCAAAAGTATTATCGTAAAATCGGACACTGGGGAGATGGTTCTATGGTACAATACAGATTACTTTAGGGTGAACCCAAAGCTATACAAAAAACATAAATACGGACATTGGAATCGGATAATGGAAAAAATTGGATCCCTTCCTTTAAAAACGGAACAAAAAAAGTTTATGAGCCATATTGTACAAACCATGATCGATTATAAAGAAATGGAGATTAACGATAAGATATTTCAACTTCCAGAATTTAAAGAAATCATTAATGCCAAATAAATTAAAATTATTAATCGAAAAAAATTGGAGGCCTATCTGATGACAAATATAGGGCCGGAGATTATCAGGAATTAATAGGAAGCTTTACAAAACTCCGGAATACTTTAAAACATCAAGACTGGAATAAAAACCAACAACAATTAAACAATTATTTACAATTAACTTAAATCATCATGTTTAAACGAACTCTAAATCTTATCGTAATCGCTTTTACCGTATTTGCATGTAGTAATGATGAAACTACCGCAATACCGGCCGGTCTATGGATAAAAGTTAACAATATCCCGGAAGTGGAAGGAAACACCTACAGGCTTTCGGATCTGAACCTGAAAATTTACAATTCGCCGGAAGATTATGTAAATGGGGAGAATGCTATTTATTCGGGAAAAGTAACCGCTGACGGTGAAATGAAAATAACGGCCGGAATAGAAAAAGAAGTAGTGTATTACATCGATATTTATTCGGATGACCATAATATCAGCAATTGGAGCGAATGCATTAGTTTGGCCGATAATATTACCAGTAACTGTGGCGTAAAAAGTAGGTCGAACGAAATGTCGGGAATTCCTTTGGACATCTACTTATATAGGGGAAGAAGACATTTTGTCAACAACTGGAATTTCAGTCATTATTCCTATATGAATGATACTGACGGAAGATCTATTGAAAGAACCTCCTTAAAAATAAAAAAAGACCTTACCGTAGAGGCTATGGAAAATATTGAGGGGACCAATTACAAAGTGCTATTTAAAATAAGTACCATAAGTGATAACCAATGTTCATTGGAATTTGTATCGGCCACCCCTTCGGAAAATTATAATTACAATGGAATATTGGGAGAGAATGTGATAGAAATGACCCTGACAGATCTCGGATTTTTATCCTTGCGTTTTCCCTATGAGTGGGCCGATTATTTACCAGAACAAATAGATGATATAAATGGAGATTAACCACAACTGTTAGGTTAAGTTGGACAATAGCAGTTTTGAATTCCGTTAAACACTGTTTACTCTCTTAATTTTTTTAGTAGCTCCTGATATTCTTCTGTCGTTATCTCTCCATTGGCATATCTTCTTTTTACAATATTCAATGGAGATTCCCTTTCTTCCCGTGGAGCCTGGCTCCTAAAAATATCAGTATTACCTGTGGCCCTTATCACAAGTAAAAAGATGAAAATCACAACCGGTATCCAAATAACCCACATCATAGCTATTACTTCATTAAAACAGTTTCTAGCCATGTTGGCTATTCAATTCTTTGGCATAAAAACAGTGTGCTTCGTACCTTCTTTCGTCATTGTAATTCCTTATTGGCAATTATGTTGCATCATTTCCCCGGACTTTCCCATTTGCCGTATCTTGTCCATCATATTGGACATCGTTGAATCTTTTTCGATCAAACCCATCATATTGCGCATCATCATTTTTGCCATAACAGTATCCTTTTCCATCATATTTATCATCATTTGATGATTGCCCATCATTTTCTCCATCATACCCTGATGTACTTCCATCATCTGCATAGCATGATCGCTTTTCATCATATGGCCGATCATCTCCTCCATCATTTCATGATCATTGCTTATGGCCATCATAATTTCTTCTCTCTGCTGCCTGTCCTTAAGGATTTCAGTGGTATTCTGTGATTTATCCGTACATCCGTTGATCATAATTATAAGAACCAAAACAGGGATTACCTTCACCGCTTTCATAATATGATATTTTTGTCTTAGTACCATAATAGTACGAATTAGTTATAGGATTCAAAATGATATTCGTCATATTTATCCCCATATCTGTCCATTCTTATTCACTTTATAAGTTTAAATAATGGTTTTATTAGTACGCCACTAGCATTGCCCAACATACCCAATTGTGGGCTTTAAAGAAAACCTATTCCCTAATGGGCAAGTTTCGGGAAATCGTTGTTCAAAACGTTCTTGTTATTATAAGTCTCAAAACAAACCTAAAAATGAACAAATTTTGACTATTCCTATGTTAAGGAAAAGCTGGGCCAGCTGGAATTTTATTTGTTTTCCTTAGGTGGCAAAGATGGAAATGAAATGGCCTCAAGCAAAATTCAATACTTTTATAAATATTATTATGGGATGGTTAAAGGATTCCATAATTAGCTTTAAGGTCCCGATATTTATCGGGATGGACCAATGTTTTTCATAGAGTACATTGATTAGGTTTCATTTATTCTATATAATGTAAATTTTTGGTCGGTTCTTGTGCATTGACCCCTTCTTTCCATTCTTCCAAAAGCTGGTCCAATTCCTTTACTTTCTGAGGAAGTTCATAAGCCAAATTATAAGATTCTCCAATATCATTTTTTAGGTTAAAAAGTTCGTAGATGCTATCTTGTCCCAACAAGTAAGGTTCGTACCATTTAATTAGCTTATAATCTCCCGAACGGATAGCACAAGCTGGTTTCATCCCGGAACCTTTATGGTAATGGGGATAATTCCAATAAAGATTTCGCTTAAAATGATTTTGTTTGTTTTTCAATGCAGAAAAAATATTGATTCCGTCAGTTACATCGTTCCTCTGACTAGATGTTACATCAAGTAAGGTTGAGAAAAAATCCATTGTAATAATTGGAGTATCACATAAAATACCTTCTTCAATTTCTCCTTTCCATTTTATAAGCAAGGGAACCCTTATTCCACCTTCATACAACCATCCTTTTCCCTTTCTGAAAGGCGTTTGTTTTGCATACTTATCTTTTGCTCCATTGTCAGAATAAAAAATAACAATAGTTTTTTCCTCCAAGTTTAAATCTGCGATTGTCCTTTGTAAACGTCCTAAATTCTTATCGATTCGCTCTACCATTGCCCCCCATACAGGGTTGTTTTCTGGTTCATTGGAATTGTAAAGATTATTGAATCTATTAATGGAAGTCTCCTTTTCCATAAGTGGATCATGTATAGAATTATGTGATACCACCAAGAAGAATGGAGAATCCTTATTGCGTTTGATAAAATTAATGGCAATGCTCGTTAGAGTGTCCACACTATGTGCATCTTTTTCTGCTGTTTGCCACGCTCCTAAAGGCAAATTATTTTCTGGTTTATAAGTGACAAATGTTTCATCAAAGCCTTGCTTATCAGGATTATGTTCCAAGCTAACGGGAGGTGTTTTTTGTTTGCTCAAATGCCATTTTCCAAATAATGCCGTTTCGTAACCACTTCCTTTGAGTACCTCTGCAATAGTAGTTTCTTCAATAGGCAAGAATTTCTGCCAGTTAGGCTCTAAAAGTGGATAGTTAGAATCATTATTTCCGGCAATAAAGTCCGTTATATGCAACCTGGCCGGATATTTACCAGTAAGTAAAGCAGCACGGGTTGGACTGCAAACAGAAGCTGCGGAATAGGCCTGTGTGAATTTTGCTCCTTCTTGGGCCAGTTTGTCTATGTTCGGTGTTTTATAGAAAGAACTTCCATAACATCCAAGCTGCGGTATTCCTAGGTCATCCACTAAAATTAAAACTATATTCGGTTTTAATTTGGAATGCTCTTTGCATGATGAAAAAAATAATGAAAAAAACATTCCGACAATTAATAGTTTTATCATTTCAATATCCTTATTTTAAAGATTTCTATTTGATTTTTGTTGATGCCTAACGGTTTGTACAACACAACGTTGCATTGGTTGTAGACTAAGATAGTAAAATGGTTAAACTTTGGCAGGCATTTTTTAGGGAAGCCTATAATAGAGCTGCCTCCACTAGTCATTTAGAATGTCCTTGAAGCTAAGTTGGGCCATTGGCAGGATGTCCACAGAGTAAAAAGGGAACAGCAGGCACTAAAAACTGGAACATCCTATAGTTTAGAAGTCATTATAGTAGAAAAAAGGTCTATCAACAGAATACCCGGACCTGGCTTTACAGCTAGAATTATGGTTAATTATTTCCCGTTGTTGAATGTTGGCAGTATAATATCTTTCATTATGGCAAAAGGCAATTTATCCTCTTGTGAATTATAGGCACCTCCAGTAAATACAGCAATCATATCCATCTCTGAAAATACCATTATATATTGCCCTCCATTTCCTGTCGCCGTTTTGGAAACGATCACTTTTTCATCTATTTTAATTGGAATGTTCCACCAAAAATAACCGTAATCCATTCCTGTAATCCTTGTTTTTGGTGTAGTAGATTCCTCAATCCATTTCTCGGACACAACTTGTTTTTGGTTCCACTTGCCGTTATTGAGGATCAATTGGCCAATTTTAGCCATATCTCGTGATGTCATATATAAACGTTTCCCTGATGGGATATTTTTTTTATCTGAAGTATGTCCCCATTTTACGCTGGAAATCCCCAATGGAAGGAATAAGTACTGTTCTGCGAAATCGTCTATTGTCATTCCCGAAGCCTGACTTATTATTTCCGCTATCAAAACGGCTCCCATTGAACAGTAATTTGATACTTTTCCAGGGTCATTAATCATTGGTAGGTCAAGTGTATACTGGAGCCAATCTTCTTTTCTATAAACTTTGTCCTCTTGTCCCTTTGATTTTTTATCCCAATCATTACAATCAAGTCCACTCGACATAGTCAAAAGGTGTTTGATGGTAATCTTTCCTTTTCTCTGGTCAAGATTTTTATTTGGTATTGGCTTTTTAAGGTATTTTGATATGGGGTCATCAACATCCTCAACAATTTTTTTGTCAATGGCAATTCCCATTAAAATAGCTCTTATGCTTTTGGTTACAGACCGCAGATCATGTGGCTGCTCCATCGATTGCCCGTTAAAGTACTCTTCTATAATGAGTTGGTTATCTTTCGCCAATAGAACGCTGTGAATTTTATTTTTCCCATTGTTCATTTGGCTGAACAACCTATTAATTAATGTTGTGTCGACATTCTGTGATTTCAAGTGGTTTGTTTTCCATCCGTCCTTAAATTCTTTGGGTTGATAATATTGATAAGAAATTTGTCCATAACAGAGTGTGCCCACAAATAAAATTATTAAGCTTGCTATGTTTCTCATAATTAAGGGTAACAAGTGGATATAATTAATAACTATATCTGCAAATAGGCCTAATGTAACAAATAGTTTTTGTTGGAATGTACCGCATACTATGGTGTAAATGAAGGGCACAGTTTTTTGGTTTGCTCTTTAATTTATACAAACCATAGTTTTGGTAATCCCCTTAGTGCTTACAAAATAGGAACTTTTGGTTTCCACTTGGGAAATTTTTTGCTCTTTTTTATAATAACTCGCCTTTTTCCTTACATTACGCAGTTTATGAACGTACCATTTAATTTGAAACTCATCCTAAATTTTAGTCGCATTTTCCGCTAGTTCATTCATAAACGGGCATTATTTGTTTTTCCTACTTTCGGTTTTCTTATATATAGATTCTACTAGAAAACAAAGAAGGATTATGCCCATAGATACAAATATCCCTGTTAGATTATCGCTAATCTGTTGATTGACAAGAACAATTAAAGCGAGACCACATAATATAAATCCAATGAGAGGTATGGTCTTAATTGCCCCTATTTCCTTTGCAAGCTTAAAACCTACATAATTGACAATGCTAAAAATGAGGATAAAACCAATGCTTCCGGCGGTAGAAATACTTTCAAGATTTAGCAGATTGACCAAAATAAGGGTTGCAATGGCCGTAATTAGAAGACCAACAGGTTGATTCCAAAACTTTGCAAGAAAATGGTGTGGCAACTCATCATCTTCTGCTATTTCGTAGTTTACTTTACTTCCACCGTATAGTGATGCGTTTATCGCAGAGAATGTAGAAATCAGGGCTGCAACTGTAATTATTGTAAAACCAGGTTGTCCCAGCAAAGGTTTGGCGGCTTCAGCCAAAACATAATCTTTAGCTTTTGCTATCTGTTCAAAAGGTAGTGAGCCAACAGTAACCAAAGCTATGATGACATATAATATAATTACGAAAATTATAGAATAGTAATATGCCCTTGGTATATTTTTTTCAGGATTTTCAATGTCCGGAGCAGCATTGGCAATTAATTCGAAGCCTTCATAGGCAACAAAAATTACCATTCCTCCAGCAAATAATTTCAATGGATTTTCCCAATTTGAAACGGACAGTTGAGAAATATTGGGATTGTCGGTCAATCCATAAACCCCAACACCTATAAATCCAACAAGAATTATCAGTTTGATAATCACTGCGTAAGATTCAATTTTGCCAACTACGGCAATACTATAATAGTTAATGGCTGTTGCTAGTAAAATTATGGCACTAGCATAAATATGAAAATCTATGGTTTTACTTTGTGTGATTTCCCAAAGATTTGGTGCATAAGAACCAAATGCCGAAGCATAAAGTGATAACATTACTATATAGCTTATCCATAGTAAATTATTAATGGCACCACTAAATATAGTTTTACCAAATCCTTGATTTATAAATTTAACCGTACCACCACGATCAGGGTATTTTTTTGATAGATTAACATAACTGTATGAGGTTATAAGTGCAAGAATCCCAGCAAAAAAAAATGCCAGCGGTGTGCCACCTTTTGCTAAGGAAACTGCCAATCCTAAAACAGCAAATATCCCACCTCCAACCATTCCTCCTATACCTATTGATATGGCGTCTTTTAAACTAACTTTCTTTGAGTTTGTCATACTTTATAATATGGGCAACGGAAGGTTTCATCAAAACTACGGGTTAATATACATTAATTTTCGATTTGACATTGTGCTTGTCAATGGTCAATTCTTTCTATTTAACACCTTTGCCCACATTATGTCTATAAGTTACCCATAATTTTTATCTTTTTAGCACAGTCCGATGCAATAATTAAACCTCCAGACATCATAATAATATCTTTTAAGACCAATCTTCCTGCTCCGGACAAAAATGGAAATCCAAAATGGGGGGTCGGCATATCTCCGCCTAAATTGGGGACGTAAACTTCTGGTGTAGTGATAAGAAATGATAAGGTAACAATAGACATTCCAAAGGTCAATAACCCTCCCCAAAACCCTATTCTTGGGAACCAAATACCCAAAAGTACTATTAATCCTATGATGACGATTATGGTCCCTAAACCATATGAAAAAATATATGTACCGTTTGATTGATGCCACTTAATATTTTCGGCTACCATCTTGCCCTCGGGATTTTTGTGTAGTTTGTATTGTGCAACGGTTTCACCCTGGTCATTGACACCTACATCATTGGTGTGTTCATAGAAAAAGCTCATAAACGGACTGTTCGTTACAAAAGGAACAATACCATCTGCTTCATATTGATATGCTTTTAATCCACCAATCCAAGCCATTACGATAAAAATCGCAACGCGAATAAAATGGACGAAATTGGAATGTCCTTTACTAAAGAAGTCTACTAATCTATTCATAACTAAAACTGTTTTCTACAAAGATAGAACACATCCTTCCTTGAATAAATGGATAATAGATAAAAAAAGGATGTATTACTTGCCACAATAAAAATACCCGGTTCTTCCCAAAACCGTTTGGGCGGTGACACAACTTCCTTTTTAAAACAACGGCTGTAATAGTATCTGTCATCGAAATTTAGTAACACTATATGTAATCCTAAGAATAATCCCTTTAAGAACACGGAAAGCAAAAACAAAAAAGGTTATTTCAAAAAACTTTTTCAAAACACACAGGTCTTTCAAATAAAAAATTTCATGAAACCGACCATCCTCTAGGCAGAACCATAGAGGTATTTCGCCGGTTTCATTTTGGCCTTAGGGCCAAAAGCCAAAATTTTGTATTTTGCCCCATCCGGAATTGTAAAAAAGCAATTCCGACCTCCCCCAAGGGGAGGTATGATAGGAAACCCCGAGGCAGAGCCATAGGGGAATTATAAAGATTAAATTTGAGTGTACTTTTATAACATTGATTTATATAAAAAACAAAATGAACCACTTCATTTTTAATATAGAAAGAACATTTAGGGCATCGGAGAAAGAATTGTCCGCACTTAAAAACATCATGAAGGAAGAGTACCTTAAAAGAAATGAAGTCTTTCTAAAATCCGGACAGCTATGCCATAAGCTGGCTTTTATATCAAAGGGATCTATTCGCCTATTTTATGATTCTCCGGACCAAGAATAACACTCACTACCCCACTAATGCTCAGCCCGTTGTTCCGAACAGAAAACATGCCCGAAAAATAATCGTGTCCCCTTGCAAATATGCTTCTCAGAACCATCCACAGAAAGGCCAAAGCTCCGAATATGGCTCCAGCTATTGCCCCGAAAATTGGGCCAAACCCCGCTATGGTTAGAAATTGGATGAGAAAAATTTACCATTCGGTCAAGGGTATGATATCCATATCATCCTTTAACCTTATGGCCGGTATGGGACAATCCCTGTCCACGCCGAATATTTTCTCAACCAACTTTCTGTAGGCGAAATGGCCCAAGACCAGAGCAACGATTAAAATTATGAATAAAATCATTTTTTGCCAGTAACATTAAGCTCTTCATCGCTCCACACGGTGCCGTCCCATATTGTTTCTCTTTTTTTAAATCACTTCCGCCCAAGTAGTTTGTCCCATCTTCGAACAAGGTACCTAAAATCAATTCAGGGCTCCAATAAGTATTGCCCGTCTTTTGGTCCGGTAAAACTTAAAAGTACGGTCACTCCACAAACTCAAATATAAATGCATCTGAAAAACCATCTATTGGTTGTTATATACATTCACAATTTGGTGGGTTCGATTGTTATAAATATCACTAACCTTTCGCATATTTCCCATAAGCATGGCCCTTGCCCCATCATAGTCAGTCCATACCTTACGTAAAGAATCGGCAATTTGGGTACCGCTGGTCTCTTCAATCTCAAACACCCAATCTTCAAAACCAAGGTCATAATACATTTGTCCCTTTATGGTATCCTCTGGCTGACGCAAATAAAACATTGGAGTATCATTTACTGCTGCAATTATCGGAGAGTGGCATTCAAAGCTTAGAACGGTATGGGCCCTTTTGTATATAGATGCAGCTTCATCGGGCATCCAATACCCTCGTTTTATCACGTAGGGTTTAACATCCTCAGGCAATGGATCTATCAGAAGTTCGTCCATAATGTCAACTTGATAAGTCATTTCCGGACATACCAAAACCTTATTGCCCGTTTCGCGGATCCAAGCTATCATTGCTTCTCTAAGTTTTGCATGGTCTTCCTCCTTATAAAGTTCATTTACCCGTTCAACTTCCTGTATTTTTTCCTTAGACCAGTCCACCTTCTTTGTTTTATGGTAAGGGGTATACCTAAGTCTCGGTATGGCACAGATGAATTTTTTTTCTTCGAGGCCATTCCTGGACAAAAAAGCGATAGCTTTGTTTTCGTTTTCCAAATCCAAAAAAAAGGTTGCATCCGGTGCAAAGCCAGTGTGATCACCCCTTATTCCATTTTCCTTGAGCACCTCCAAAGATTGGGTCTCACGAGTATAAATAAAGGAAGCCTTCTTTAATAATTGCCTCAATCCATCATCAATATACTGAATAGTGGTCCCAAAAATCCCAAATGGCTTATCGGAGTATTTTGCCCAAGCCTCCAGATTGGTCCTTCCCACGACAAAAGGTCCAGAACCATGGACCATTACATCGGCTTGTTTGAACGCAGATATTATCTCTGGGTTGGTCACTTCATATTTCTCATTCACATCACCATAAACAATTTTTACTTTTGGAAAGTTTTCATGCAGCAATTTTTCTACTTCTTTGCCACTACTTCTCTTCCATAGGATAATTTCAATATCTGGTAAGAAGGTTTCAAAAACATGCAATAACCCTGGGGTATGGGCGATATCACCGATGTTAACATCCTGCCAACCCGATACCATTAAAACAGTACCTATCCTTCCCTTTTTCCTTTTTTCAGGATTCTTATCACTACAGGAGAACATTGGTATAGGTAGTAATATCCCCGCATTGACCAATGCCATTTGCCGCAACCAATTTCTCCTAGTAAAATTTTGTATATCACTTTTTTTCATTCTTATTTATTTTTGATTAATCCACTCCTGGGAAATACCAACGAGCAGAAAAGTGACCCACGCAGGGTGTAAAAAGTTTCCATTTCGTATTTAAAACGCACCTTACTACTTATTTGGACTCAATACCCTGGGTTTTGAAGAAATTCTGCCCCTACATTGGCATCTATCACTTTTTGAGGTATTGGCCAAAATCTATTATGATCTTGTATTGTACCTCCCGAAGAAAGTCCCCCAGGGACCGCGGGTTCAGTATTGTGAGTTCTTACGCGGTCTACCAGTCTATCCATTCTGATGAGTGTACGCATCCTTGGTTCTTCAACCACCAGTTCTCTTGCCCTCTCATCTAAAATGAAATCCTCACTAACTTCATCCTCAGCAATAGGGCTTGCTTCTGCCCTATTTCTAATCACATTTAGGTCTTGGGCAGCCCTAGCCAAATTACCTTGCCTTAAGTACGCTTCTGCCCGTAACAAATACGTTTCTGCAACACGAATCACACTCAAATCTTTGGAGGTTCGACCAATGATTACGTTACCTTCAAAGGGTTCACCATCCGTCTTTCGAATCCATGGATAGAATTGACGTAAAGTATCCAAAACTTGATTGGTCAAGGAGCCATCCTCCAAAGCAACATATAGATTGCCATCCTCCCCTCTTTTGGTGTACATTGGTTTCCCAAAAAATTCTGGATCGGCAGGGTTATTATAGTAAAATGTACGTCTAATATTGTACTTGGAATTTCGTATATCCGTAGAATCCAGTTTCCATATATCATACTTATAATAGTTTGTGGGCGAACCAACACCGATACCCCTATTGAGACTATCGGCTGGAAGATTGGGTATTCCATTTGGGGTTTCAAGCACATAATGCTCCGGAGCCCAGTACCTTGGTCCATTATTCCCAGAGTCACCAACACCCGCCGCGGTTCCCCCGACATTGAAAGCTTCAAATTGCCAAGCCCAAATTACCTCCGTATTGCCCGAGGACCTATTGATCTGGCCCTGTGCAAATACATCGGAGAACACATCTCCGGGTTCTGAACTTGCCGGTCCGAACCTCTGTGTAACAAGTCCATAATCTCCAGCTTCCTTACTAATTACAGCCGTTGCGGCCATTATCGCCTCATTATAAAAAGTATCATCTCCAGTTTCCATACCTAAGGATATTTTAACCTCGCTTAACATATGGTATGCCGCTGCTTTTGGAATACGACCGTCTTCCACGCTTTTGGGAAGAAGTTTTGAGGCAAGTTCCAAGTCTTCGGAAGCAAAACGGAGCACTTCCTCTCTTGAAGCTCTGGTAAAGTCAAATTGAGGCTCCTTTATACTTGTGGCCACGATAGGTACCCCGCCATAAAGATTGGCCAAAAAATTATAGGTATAACCACGAAAGAAAAGAGCTTGTCCTTTAATATTATTTCTATCCTCTTCGGGCATATCCAAATCGGGATTGTCTATGTCATCTAAAATCAAATTGGTCTGCCTTATCATCTGTTTATAGGCCCAATCCCAATAGATGGAAGTAGCGCTTAGGGTAGGTGTAAGCAAGTTATAATCCCTTAAACCACTACTGGAGACACGTCCCCATTTTACCATATCGGTACCTAGGTTCATATACTCGAGGTTTATTGAGGCCACAGCATATTCTTCTCGAGCAGCATTGTACAACGCAACAACAGCGGCCTCATAACCGGATTGATCAACCAATAAATTTTCAGGACTGAATTGATCAAGAGGAACCTCATTTAGATATTCTTCATTGCAAGAAAAAATAAAAGTACACAAAAGGGTTATTAGTATAACGTTATTCTTTATCATTTTCATTTTTCTGAATTTTAAAGTGAAACATTTAAACCTAGGGTATATGTTTTGAGTATGGGGCCATTAATGCCTGGACCAATATCCCCCGAGCCAAATTCAGGATCCCAACCTGGCCAGTCCGTCCAAGTAATTAAGTTCTTTCCGCTTGCATAGATTTTCAGCCCGCTTAGGCCGATCTTATCCAATAATTCCGAAGGAAAGTCATACGCAAGAGAAACGTCTTGAAGCCTCACAAAACTTCTGTCAGCGTAGAAACCGTACCCTAATGGATTTCGATAGTTGATTCTTGGCGCCGTATTTATTCTGTTTTCCGGAGTCCAGTACGGAGAGTCGATAAAATTGGCTATATCAAAGAAATTGGCTCCCGGGCTTATGGCAGCATTGCTACTGTACCCACCTTTTCTGACATTTAAGACCGATGAGAATGAAAAATTTCCATATCGAAATATATTCGTAATCCCCAAAAGAAAATCTGGCTGGTTATTGTTTATCACAGTTCTGTCCGCTGGTGTAATGATGCCATCAGGCACTCCTTCCGGGCCACTTATATCTTTAAAGCGAATGTCCCCTTCCTGAGCTCCCTGTATCAAAGACAAATCATCCCCTTCTTGAAAAATACCGTCGAAAATATAGTCAAAATTAGCTCCTAAAGGTTCTCCAATAAACCATCCACTAGCTATATCATCATCTTCCACCCCATCACCATTGGCATCTCGCCCCGTTAGCTTCACAATCTCATTCCTGTTAAAGGAAAATGCAATACCAGTGTCCCAAGTGAATTTGTCAGTTCTAATGTTGGAGGATCGAACATCCACCTCTATACCCCAATTTTTGGTCTCGCCGACATTTCTAAAAAATGTTTCAAACCCATTTGTATTGGGTATGGTCTGTTGCAACAACAAGTCATATGTATTACTGTTATAATAATTTATTGATGAAGTGAAACGGTTGGAAAACATTTCAAAGTCCAGGCCCACATTTAAGCTTTCGGTTGTTTCCCAACTTAGGTTTGGATTGGCCAAAGAAGTTGTAAATAGTCCTGCAACAGGTGGGGCATTGTCACCGAAAACATAGAAATTCTGTTGTATTCTACTAAGTGAAGCATATTCATTCACGCCACGATTTCCATTGCGCCCCCAAGAGGCCCGAATCTTTAAAAAATCGATAAAATCCACATCAGACAAGAATTCTTCCTGGGAGATGTTCCAACTGATAGCAGCAGCTGGGAATGTTCCATATTTGTTACCCTGCCCAAACGCGGAATAACCATCTCGGCACAAACTTAAAGTCAAAAAATATTTACTATCATATGAATAGCCCAATCGCCCCATTTCTGAAGTTTGTTTATTTTCACGCGCCCCCGAATCTATATTGAAATTCTCCCCTATTTCCAAGGCATTATAGCCAAGCTGATCACTGAAAATATTATTGCTGGACATTCTTGAATCCTGCTGCTTAAACTCGTAAATACCATACAGCAAGGTTATATCAATCTTATGCCTTTCAGCAAATGTTCGATTGTAGCTTAAAATATTTTCTAGGGTTACATTTTGAAGTTCCCCATTATATTTATAGCCACTTCCCAACCTATTTAGTGGCTCATATGAGCGGTTGAAACGAAAATCCTTGGTATCTGTCTTGGTGTACCCGCCATTTAATTTATACTTAAAACCACCACTAACATTTATTTCCAAGAAAGAATTTGTAAACAACGTATTGGTTACGAATAGGCGATTACTTGTTAAGGTACCCAATAAAGGATTTTCCACCAGCCCAACATCCTGTGGAAGCGGACGAGGGGTAACTCCATCTTCAAGATAAAGACTGGCATAAGGGCTAAGCCAGGCTGTATGCCTTAAGTCTGCACGTACCCCAGAATTGTCCTTTGAAGTATAGCCACTATTAACTCCTGCTTTTAACCAGTCGGTTACTTGTACATTTACATTCAAACGTCCCGAAAAACGTTGAAAATTGTCACCTTTTATCGGAGATTTGACACTCGCATAAGCTCCCGAAAAATAATAACCTACTTTTTCCGACTTTCCAGATACATTTAGGTCATAATTTAATAAAGGTGAGTATTGCTTTATTTCTTCAAAGGGCTCTATAGACCTTCCACCAGCTATGTTTTCCAATTCAATCGGCTGAAAGGGAAGTTGTGCACCTTCCGCGGCCTCGGCGTCTATCCTTCTCTCCAAGTACTCCTCCGCATTAAGGTAATCTGGTATGTGGGCAAAATCTGAAACCCCGGTATAAGTATTAAAGTTTATTCTCGGTTTACCGGTCTTACCTTTCTTGGTGGTAATTTCTATTACACCGTTTGCGGCAAGAGAACCATAAATTGCGGTGGAACTTGCATCCTTTAGAACATCTATGGATTCTATGTCCCCGGGATTGATATCAGAAAGGGAACCCCCTGCATAAATAATACCATCCAAAACTATCAATGGATCGTTGCTCCCTGAAATGGAGTTCGTTCCTCTTATTTTAATCGTACCATTAGACCCAGGCCTTCCATTATCGATAACCTGCACACCTGCAAGGCTACCACGTAGAATCTGGGCTGCGTTTGCATTTGGCTGCAATCTGGTATCCTCTATAGAAACTTTTGATACAGCCCCGGTCAAATCTTTTTTCGTAGATGTACCGTAGCCGATCACAACAACTTCCCCTAAACTGGCGGTGGCCTCTTCCAGGACGACAGTTATATTTGTTTCTCCATCAAGAACAACTTCTTTGGTAGCAAAACCAATATATGAAAAAACCAATGTGGCATTAGTACCAGTGACATTTATTGAAAAGTTACCATCAAAATCGGTCAATGTCCCATTTAAAGTACCTTTTTCAATAATATTTGCCCCAGGTAAGGGTTGGCCATATATATCTAAAACTTTTCCCTGAACTTGAATTTGTTCTCTCGGATTTGTCCCGAAAATAGACATTGAGCTATTTTCCGCAATATGGTTCACTGCAATAGTTTTAGTATTGACCTGTCTAAAAGATAAATGGATAATACCAGAGACACGACTCAGAACTCTGGCCACTGATTGATTATCGGCTTTTATGGAAACTCTTTGGGTGATTCCGGAAATTAGGTTTTCCCGATAAGCAAAAGTGAAAGGAGTTTTTTGTTCTATTATTTGTAAAATATGGGCTACGGTAACATCCTTTACTTGTATTGAGATTTTTACGTCATCAATGCTCTGGGCACTACCATTGAAGGCAAAAAGTCCCAACGAACAAGTCCATATGAATAAAATAAATGTTTTCAAACACAATCTAGAACAAACCGAAAATGGTTTATTTTTCATAATTTTGAGTGGATTTAAATGAAACTTAATTTGTTTTTAATCTATCTGCCCTCTGAACTAATGCGACAACAGGAGTTGGAGGGCTTTTCTTTTTTTAATGGGTCATTGACATCTATTTTTAGTTATTGGTTTAAATTTATTATTCGTCGAGTTCATTGTGAACCACAAAAGCCTCCTTTAAATATTACTTTTCCATTTGCCTTTTCATACTCAATATTCAAGATAAACTTCAATGTTTCCAATACATCATCAAGATTGGTACTTTCCAACTGGCTTCGTATCAAACAGTCAGCTATGGCATCATTGTTCAATACCATATCCACATCATACCAACGCTCGAGAGTTTTCAGAACATCCTTCAATCTTGTCTTTTCAAAAACCAAAATACCATCTCTCCAAGGTGTCATCAAATCAATGTCCACATATTGTTTGGTCAAATTGCCCGTTTGAGTACCATAGACTGCTTGCTCGCCCGACTGTAGAATCACTCTATCTAAATGAGAAGATTTATGGACTTCACGATGTACCATTACTTTACCGGTAGCAACAGATACCTCAACTTCTTTATCATCCAGATATGCCCTTACATTAAAAGAGGTTCCCAACACCCTTGTCTTCAGGTCTCCAGTTCTTATGACAAAAGCTTGCCGCTCATTTCTGGCCACTTTAAAAAATGCTTCACCTTCTAAAAAAATTTCCCTAATAGTGTCCGTGAACTCTTCTGGGTAAGTTATTTGGGAAGATACATTGAGAAAAACTTTTGACCCATCCGGTAACAAAACGGTTTTTTGTTCCCCAACTCCAGTGTACTGTGATACTAAATCTACAGAAGTATTGGTATTTAATATAAAATAGGATAGACATCCGACCACGATCAACCCAACAAAGGAAGCCGCAATTCTAGACCATGGGGACTTACCTATTCGTTTCTTCAAGTTTTTCTCTTCCTCGGCTTTGGCCTTTTCCAGAATTTTCTCAAAAAAACCTTCAGGTAGTTTGCTCCCAACATTGCTTTCTTCGCTTAGTAATGAATTCCAACGGACATCCAATTCCTTCTTGACCTTATCTTTACTGTTACTATCTTTTAAAAGTCGAAGTAATTCATCAAGTTCTTTCTCAGAGATAATATCCTTAGCATACTTAGAGAGCAAACTTTTAATAGAATGTTTAGATGTACCCATATAATAAGAGTACGCTTATAAAAAGTAAAAGTCCCGAAAAAGATTAAAATTTTAACATTTTCACCTTAGAAGTGTAAAAAAGGAAAGAAGTAGTTTGCAATCAGAGTACTTCTAAAAGTAAAGTGACCAATGGAATCTTGAATTCTAATAAAGGTTGCAATTGTTCTTTAATGATTTTCAATGTTTCCCAAAGATTATTTTTTACAGTTTTAGAACTTATACCAAGTATTTCGGCTATCTCTTGATTGTTTTTGCCTTCTCTTCTTGACAAAATGTATATTCGTTGTTTCTGTACTGGCAATTCCTTAATAATGATATCCAAAAACCTTTCATATTCTTTAGTTTGTATATCATCCGAGGTTTCATTATGTTTAATAATCTTGAACTCAGAATAGGTTTTTCGCAGAGAATCCATTAATGCTGCTTTTCGTAAAAAATCGTATATCATATTACGGGTCATTACAAATAAAAGTGATGTAAAATCCTTTTTCTCATTCAATTTCTCCCTTTTGAGCCAGATTTTTATGAAAACTTCTTGTACCAACTCCTCAGTGGCGTGAACAGATTTAACATACTGAAAAATGTAATGATATAGTTTAACATGATAGCGTTCATAAAGAAATTGAAAGGCTTTTTCGTTACCTTTTTTTAATTCTAAAACCAAAAGCTTTACATTGTCTTGTTTAAAATCGTCCACTATTCAAAAGTTATATCAACAGATAACGGGCCCAAATTATTCATTTTTTTCTAAATAACCACATGTTATGTTTATCAAACAGGATAGTGTTAGCGTCACTGGATACCGTTGAAAAATGAACCCTGATCATCTGTACCATTCTTCTTCTGAAATGAATTGATTGATAATGAACCCATTGCGACTACCATTGATGGAGATACACCATAAATGTGCACTTTCCCATCACTCCTCCTTTTGGAAGCCTTCATCAAGGAATAGATTCCGAAAGATTTTTAGCTTCTATTACTTTCATTTAAGTATGGCATAGCAGTTAAAACAAAAGCCAATTGCTGAAAACGGAGCTCATAGTTATCTTGGAAACAAAAGGATTGCGATAGCCCATATATCCAAAAAAGTTAACTCTTTGCAATGCATGCCATGGGAAACCCTAATTTGAGATGTTCTAATTTATAGGGCATGGTCTTTTGGAGATTTTTTAAGATAACATTTGCTAGTGACCTAGGCCTTATTTCAAATCAATATAATAAAGCTATTAAAAAACTAAAGCAAATATTTCTTTGTAGCTAATGATTTGGACTCTATATTTGCCTTATTTTAAATAAATCCAAATAAGAATAAATGAAGTTAATTGCTTGGGCAACTACCCTACTCCTCACTTTTAATGCATTTTCACAAGCCAGTATAAAAGGTATATTGACCGATGACACCAATCAACCGCTCACTGGTGCAACGGTATATATTGAAGAATTGAAAAAAGGGACCATGACCGACCTAGATGGATATTATGAGCTTCTGGACATTGAGGCGGGTTCTTGGACACTTACCCTTAGAATGCTGGGCTATCAATCGAAAACCAAACAAATTACTCTGAGACCAGACGACTCCTTGACCCATGATGCAGTATTAACAGAGGATTTGAGCAGTTTGGATGAAGTCGTGGTTTCTGCCAGCAGGCATTCCGAATATCTATCCGAAATCCCTGCTTCCATTTCTGTTGTGGGGCTGGCCAAACTGAAGGAATTTACTCAATCTACGTCCAACATCAGTGAAATACTGGAATTCACCGTTCCGGGACTCGCAGTTTCCACCGGAACGTTTTCCAATTGGGGGCAAACCCTCAGGGGGCGATCATTATTGGTTATGATCGATGGCATTCCGCAATCTACCCCGTTAAGAAATGGACAACTGGGAATAAAATCCGTAAATCCAAATGATATAAGCCGTGTAGAGGTAATCAAAGGGGCCACCTCCATCTTTGGCAACGGGGGCAATGGCGGTTTTATCAACTATATCACCAAGAATCCAACTTCCAACAAAAAAATTGAAGGCACTACTGATATCTGGGGCTCAGCCAATTTAGCCAAAACAGAAGACGCCTTAGGCTGGGGCATACATCAATCCCTAAAGGGCAACTTCAATAGACTCAGTTACTATATCAGCGGCAGTATGGAACAAACTGGCAATAAATATGATGCAGATGGAGTTCCCATACTACCTACATATGGTTTTGACAACACCGATATATATAGCACATTTGGAAAATTAGTATATGTACTTTCTGATCAACAAAAACTGACCTTAAGTGGTAATATCTATTATTCTGCTCAGGATAGCCCCTTTATTCCGGTAGCGGCAGAGGTGCAAGTCTTTAATGAGAATGGGGATTATTCCCTTGTTCCCGGTTATGGTACAAAGGGGACCATTGATGGTGAGGAGCCTACTGGGACGACCTTGGTCAACGGACAATTAAAATATAGTCTCAACAATATATTTCAGGGAACTACTAATTTTGAGACAGACCTATATTATCAAAATACAGAGAACGTCTTTTTCTATTCCGACAAATTCGAAAATGGCGGACAATCCGTAATAAATGCCAAAAAATATGGTATCAGACCCAACTTAAATACCAGTTTGGTCCCATTTGGCCCTGCAACCATAACATTGACCTATGGTGTAGACCTTTTAAAGGACAAAACCAATCAAGGGCTTTTGGATGGAAGGTTATGGGTTCCGAATATTGATTTGATGAGTTGGTCACCCTACGCCCAATCTACCATAAAACTAAACAATCAATGGGTTCTTAAAGCTGGTTTGAGATATGACGATATGAATATGGATATCGTAGATTACAATACCCTTCCCTATTCAGCTAGAAGCGATGGCAATTTCAGTCCATCCGTAGCGGTGGAAGGTGGTAAACTTAAGTTCAACAATCTGGCCTTCAACTTAGGAGTCCGGTATATACAGCATCAAGAATTTACTCCTTATGTAAGCTATTCCCAAGGATTTTCCATTGCCGACCTAGGCTCCATATTGAGGTCTGCCGTAGCCGAAAACATAAATGACATCCAGCTGGAACCTGCGGTTACCAATAACTATGAATTCGGCTTTATATCCAAGTTCAATAACATTCAACTAGAGGCCGTTGGCTATTACAGTACCTCCAACCTGGGCACGGGTGTTGTATTTGTAGACGAGATCAATTCATTTGTACCTTCAAAACAACCGCAAAGAATTTATGGTGGCGAAGTAACCTTGGATTATTTTAGTTGGAACAAGAAATGGCAAATAGGTACTTCATATTCTTATGTTGAAGGACTAACCCATAGTGTGGGCGATGATAATAACCTAACCTATTTGGGAGGTGATGTTATAGCGGCCCCAAAGTGGACCACATATATTAACTGGTATCCCACAGAAAAATTAAACACTTCGCTTAGAATGACCAATCTGGGTGATAGAAACCGATTCGATCCCTTTATCGATGCCAACGACACTTGGGCCTATAGACATACACAGTTCCCTGTGAGTGGTTATACCCTACTAAATCTTTCTATGGCCTATCAGTTAAAATCGAACCTATCCCTTTCATTAGGGATCAACAATTTATTGAACGAACACTATCTACCTGCCAGATCACAGTGGGCCGCCCCATTAAAGACTTTTACAGGAACCGGGGAAGGAGCCAATGCAAAACTTGGGCTTAGGTACAATTTTTAAACCAAAGGACCCATACTTGTCAATAGTGAATCATGGGTTCTTTTATAAACGACAGCACCTTGTGATTATTTTTAATAGGTTTATTAGGAAATTGCATCTTTGCCTAGGTTTGTCATGCGGCCTGATCGCTTCGATCTCCGGATTGACAGGTTCGCTATATATTTGGCAACCTGAAATAACCAGCATGCTCAATCCTGAGCTATTGACCATCGAGCACATTAAGCCTTTTGATGAAAATTTGCTCTATAGGACCGCATACGAACTGGTAGAACAGCACCGGGACAGTCTGGCCAAAATAAACCTGCCCTATAGGGAGCAACAAACCATTTCCCTAGTATATAAAAATGGGACGACCCTTTATTACCATCCTATTTCTGGCCACTTTTTGGGTGAAAAATCGGCTTCCATCAAATTTTTCGAGAATTTATTGAACTTTCACCGCACCATGGGGATTCCGAAAATTGGAAAATATATTACCGGAAGCAGCACTCTTTTATTTCTCCTATTATTATTAAGTTCCGGCATCTATTTATGGTGGAAAACATATAGCAGCAATCTTATCAAAGGCTTTAAAGTTAAATGGTCCGCCAAGAAAAAGAAATTGAAATTGAACTATGACCTTCACAAAGTACTGGGCGCAAGTTTTTTCATCCCGCTCATGGCCATAGCTTTTACCGGCGCATATTTTACCTATAGCATTTACTACAAAAAGGTACTTAGCATATTTGATGATTCCGAAAAAACCAAGTTGGGCCAAAAAGAGCAGACCATTGGTAACGCCGAACCCTATCAAGATTACCTACGTAATCCAGACAAGGATTACGACCTTCGCGCTGTTATCCTTCCCAAAAATATGCAGGATGGATACCACTTTAGATATATTCAGGATAGGTTCCTAACGGCGGGGCTAAGAAAAACCAAGGAATTGAAAATTGATCAAAAAGGAACTATTACCAGCCTAACGGATTTTCAAATAGATTCCAATAGTAATCGGATCGCTGCGCAATTCTATCCCGTTCATATAGGGGAAATTGGAGGGTTATGGGGAAGGGTACTGGTTTTTATTTCAGGTCTAATTCCACTAACCTTGTATATTACAGGTCTAAGCCTGTTCATACTGAAAAAGAAAAAATGATCCGCTAGGAAAATTTAGTTCCCAACGGTGGTCAGTGGGTCCTGTCCAGTCACTTATTGTCAACGAAGTCCCCGAAAAAAAATTTGCTCCCCCTACAGAATATTTTTCTACATCGGCAAGCAGCACTTTGTTAAGTCGGTTTGAGGTATGTTTAAAATCGGTTATAGTATTGCAAAAGTAATCTAGATAATTTTATACGGGTTAGTCCTTTTATAAATTCAAAAAACATTCAAGGATTAGATCATAATTAGCCAATGGCAAAGTTCATTTATTCACCATTGATCTATGCGGTGACGGTTATACGCTATCCTTGCAATTTGGGTTTGATCATTTTTATTTCTTCCAATTTAGGGATCTTGGGTTAATATATTCAAAGTGGAGGGACAGGAGTCGCATCTGGCTTACAAAGGTTGCCCTGCCCAACGGTTGGCTTGTAAGTCACACTGATGGAGGCTCCGCGCCGGCCGGGGAATATTTTTTACCGTTTGCTTTTCTAAATAACGTGAGTTTCTCGATATAATGATTACCCTATTCTTTGAAGGTTGTCAATATTGATGTTGGGTTTTGTTGGATAAAAAGCATAGGCGATAAGGCTGGATATCATGTTGGTGATAAAGTTCCCAAAGCTTCTGTGCCTGGTGTGCTCGATTTGGCACTGGTTCTTCAGGATATCGTTGACGCTCTCCACTACGGCCCTTTTTCTGAGCAGTATTTTATCGTAAAGGTGCATCAGGGTGTTCTTCATGTTCTTTTTTATTTTGGTCACCATATGGATCCCGTCCACGAAGAGTTCTTCGAACAGGTCCTTTCCGATATACCCCCTATCGGCGAATATCTTCCCGAACACCTTGTTATGGAAGGTCTTGTCCCTGAGGGGCTGTCTGTCGTCCACATTGCCCTTTGTAATTAGGAAATCTATGATCTGCCCCCTTTCGTTGATGATGATATGGAGCTTGAACCCAAAGAACCATCCCATACTGCCCCTGCCCTTTTCCGCTATTCCCTTGAACACCCTGTTCTGTTTTTCCCTTTTGCTATGGCATACCTTTATCAAGGTGGAATCCATAAAGGAGATTCCCGAACATTGCCCCAAACAGCACATTTGCAGGAACAATACCATAGGGACTATCGCCTTTTGCTGTAGTTCCACAAAACGGTTGTAGGACACCGTGTTGGGAAAATCGCTCTGCATATGCCTACGGACATGATCGAGGTAAAAGTGTTTTAAGCAACGGTACCCCTTTTGATGGAACAATACCATAATGGTGATGACTTCGCTATCGGACATTTTGGAAGCCCTGTTGCGTCTTTTTCTCCCAGAGCAATCATCAATGCCATTTTTATCCAGAACTTGGTCCAATTCTATGCAAAAATCGTTGATAAGACAAAAAATTTCCGTAATTTTATCGGTAGAGACCACAAGCAGAATATTAGTTAACTATTTAAATTTCAGATACTTAAATATACTAATTTTCTGCTTTTTCTACAATATTCAACTACCTTTTCTTAAGTCGAACTCACGTTATTTAAGAGGAAAATGTAAAAGTGTGCTAAAAATCGGATATTCTCCGTAATTTGTCCATACTTGATACTCCATAGGCGTATTCAGAAGTAGTGTAATTACTTTTATATCAAGTAATTAATTCGTATATTAAGGTATAATAAAACCCCGAAAACGAGTCTTCAGCTCAAAAAACGGGGTTTTAATCTTAATTCCTATGTCCAAGATACGAAGAATCCACAATTTCCAGCACAGCTTCACATTTTCTTCCCAAACACAACAGTTCGAAACGTTTTACGCCCGGTTTCTCGAGAGCGATCTTGGAAGGATATATCTGGCGGTCCCCTGGGACGGACTGGTAAGATCCTTTGGGCTTGGGAAATCCAAAAAGGGCCCGAGGTGTATCTTCTCCCCCAAGGGCAAACTGGCCCTGATGTTTCTGAAGCACTACGGCTGTTGTTCGGACAGGCGTCTTATGGAACAGCTCAACGGGAACCTGGACTGGCAGTTTTTCTGCGACATCTATCTTGGTGCCGACCGGCTGGATAATTTTAAGATGATCAGCGAGATCCGCTGCGAGCTGGCCGGGAAATTGGACATGGACAAGGTGCAGCGGGCCTTTTACGGGCATTGGTCGCCCCACATGAAGGACAAGGACTCCATTACCATGGACGCCACCTGTTACGAGAGCCATCTCCGCTACCCTACCAACGTAAAGCTTTTATGGGAGTCGGTGGACTGGCTCCACAGCCTGGTGCGGGACACCTGTAAAGAGATGGGGGAGACACTGCCCCGCAGCAAATACCTTAAATGGAAAAAGCGCTACGTGTCCTATGGCAAGATGAGGAGGAAGACCAAAAAGAAGAGAAGGGCGCTGACCCGTAGCCTGCTCCTGCTGCTGGACAAACTGAGCGGCGAAGTTGACAGGCTGGAAGTGCGGCACAAAACAACGATGACCAAGGGCCAATACCGCTGAAGGGCGACGGCCAAGCAGGTGCTGGCCCAACAGCACGCCCACTTCCACAAAGGAAAAAAGCCGAAGGACCGTATCGTGAGCATGGACAGGCCCTACATCAGGCCCATCGTAAGGGGCAAGGAAACAAAGCCCGTGGAGTTCGGGGCCAAGGTCAACAAGTTCCAGATCGACGGGATCAGCTTTATAGAACATTTAAGTTTCAACGCCTTCCACGAGGGCAACCGCTTCCAGGATACGATCTTCAAGGCACAGCGCCTTACTAGGACCAAAACAAGATTGGCCGGGGCGGATGCCATCTATGCCTCCAACAAGAACCGGAGGTTCGCCACCAAATACGATATCAGGACCGACTTCAAGAGAAAGGGCAGGGCGGGCAAGCACGAAAAACAACGGAGCAAGCTTGCGGGCGCCATCACCAAGGAACGGGCCAGCAGGTTGGAGGGCAGCTTCGGAAAGGACAAGGAACACTACCATCTGAAAAGGATAAGGGCACGGACCAGGGCCACCGAGAGCCTATGGGTATTCTTCGGCATCCATACCGGCAACGCACTGGAGATCGGCAGGCGAATGTCGGCCATGGCACCGGCAAGATCGGCCTAAGGGCCATCGGTCCGAAAAACCGATGGCAGAGGTCTGTCCGGACATCAAAAAAACACAGAAAATCCCTGTAAAACCGACCGAAAACTCCCTTAAGGAATAAAACCATAAAAAAATCCCTGGAAAATTTATTCCCAAGGATCTGTTGTATCAAGATTTTAGTAAAAATTAGCTTACTCCGGAATATGCCTACAAAGAAAATCAGATATCATCAAATGTAATAAAACTCCAAGATTAGCTAGATATCTTCAAGTTTAACAAAAATACATCCAAGATTTATGCTTAAATTAAGAATAGTCTAGGTAGACTTTCTAAAAGTAATACCAACCACTCCCACCTTGACTGATCAATATCCATGAAGCCAATTTACGAGTTTTCGGGTCAAATAGCAATGTTCCCAAAGGTTCATCTGGGCGCTCTTTTCTATAGTATACCAAAACAAAAGGGACAGCATCTTTAAGCGCCCTTTCAAATGGACGGTATATTTCATGATTTTTATAGAAACGAATCGGTTTCGCGTCCAAATTCTCAATACCACCGTTCTTTCTAATGGCTTGGGGGGATAAGTGAGAAAATAGTATCCATATTCGCCATATCATAAATGGTTCCTTTATATTTTAAAGTATCCATATCCATGTAGATGTATTTGTTTAACAAGGTATCCTTGGAAATATCAGCTTTATCCTTGTTGTTGATATATTCCGCCAATCCTTTAAGATTTCTATAGTACTCCACTTCTTGCGGAAGCCAGTCTATAAATTTTTTCTCTTGGGAATATAGGTTCAAGACCGTAAAGCATAAAAGGAACAGTGCATAATACTTCATGTGTTTTGATTTTATTGACAACATTTGTCTAATTATTTATCTAAGTCAAGGAATGCTTTAGTTGAGCTTTCAAATTTAAGATAGCAATTATTTTTAGATCCAAATAAGGTTCTTTTTACGGAACTAATCAATAAATATAGAAGCTATACTTTTTGTATAAAGCACCTTTTGTAAAGAACACAATATACCCTGTAATTTTTTGTATCTTTCTTAAAAGTTCAATTAAAGGATATTAAATATATTTAGGATGGACTTAAATTTTTATTTTAATATGATTACGTTTTTATGAGTAAAAGATTAATTTTTCTGGTAATCAGCCTAACTGTTATGTCCTGTGCGAAACGGTCAGAAGTTAATTATGCCATTATCTCTGGAACAATTAAGAATAATAGTTCAAAGGAAATTACCGTTGCACGTGTAGACCGATCATTCAAAAAGGTAATTTCATTGAAGGACGACGGCAGTTTTTTGGATACCTTAGAGGTCAATGGACCTGTTACCTATGTTTTCAATCGTCATTTCCAGATTTGCCTTGAAGAGGGATATAATCTTCAAATGAATTATGACGCTACAAGCCCAACCAGTACTTTGCAAATAATTGGAAAGGGATCAGATATCAACAATTACCTAAAAGAGAGTGAAAAGGTAAGTGATGAAATTAAGGGGAAAGATTTTGATGCGTTCTATAACCTTAATAAAATGGACTTTAGAAAGAAGGTCTTTGATATAAAAAAGGCAAAACAAAATCTTTTGAATTCCTTAACTGGTATATCCGAGGATTTACGGAAGAGAGAAGAACTTAATATACACTATAATTATCTCCTATTCCTAGACCAATACCCAGAGGTCAATGTTAATATACTAGGGTCCGATGTGGATAATTTAGTATTCGTGGATATAGTAACCGAGTTGAAAGATCTGGATTATATGAACGATAGGGACTTCCAGTATTCCCAGGCCTATGTTGTTCTTACTGATCAATATTATAATGATCGGGTCACGGACAGAATTAACAGGGATAACATTGATAGAGAATCGGCTTTTTTTAATGTAATGAACGAAATTCCAGTTGGTCCAATTCGTAATTCACTACTTTATGGAATCGCAAGAATGGATTTGTCTAATTCCTTGGAAACCAAGAAATATTATGAACGTTTTATGTCCCTATCCACTAATGAATTTCATAAAAATACAATTTCGGAAACTTTCAGCAAAATAGAAAAACTACTTCCTGGAGAACAATCACCAGCATTTGTAGATTATGAGAATTTTACTGGAGGGAGCACTTCACTTATGGATTTGAATGGCAAGTATCTCTATATAGACTTGTGGGCCACATGGTGCAAACCATGTTTAGCGGAGATTCCTGCACTCAAAATACTAGAGCGCGCATATGAAAATAAAAATATTGAATTCGTTAGTATTTCTATTGACAAAAAGAAAGATTTCGATAAATGGAAACAATTGGTTAGGGACAAACAATTAGGAGGCACCCAGTTAATCGCGGATAACGCATGGGAGTCAGAGTTCGTGCAATCCTATCAAATTATTGGTATTCCAAGGTTCATTCTATTAGACCCCGAAGGCAGGATTGTAGACGCAAAGGCTTCGAGTCCATCTAGTGGCCAATTAGAGATTCAATTCAAACAATTGGGGCTTTAGATAAACTATTTAACCCATTTATGTCAATTACAAAAGGTGATGCGAAAGCACAAGAGTAAATACGAATTTTGCAAGAGCAAATGCCTAAGTGAACTAAAAGTTGATTGTAAAAAATTACCTCATATTTTGTTTATCCAAAAAAGACTTCTGCTCCACTACTATTATAAGATAGTCCCATAAAACGACCTTTTTTGAAACTGATTTGCAGATCAGAAGGCTAATACTTAGAACATCCTAAACCTGGTCTCATTTAATAGTTTCCCTAATTAAGGTTTTATCGGGCACTTTTGACCATGTATGAAATATGGTTAAATGTCCATACCAACGATAGATATGCTAAATAGGTCTAAATTTTTGATTTTTATCGACATACCTAACTTGTACAACAGCTAGCCATCCATAAATGCCGCTGCCATTAATTCTAGCTCCGCCCTTGGAATTCCGATTTCATTGGCAATTTTTTTCCATTGACTAACCGAGGCCATCACTTCTTCAATAATGGTATCCATTTGTTTTTCGTCCAAACGAAAGTACTCCCCTACCCTTTTTGCCAATTCCAAATCCAAAGCATTGTTATCCATGTCAATATTTAATGCTAGTCCGTCTTTGTCTATTGATGGGTTAATATCATAAGCGGGAGAAAGTTTCCAACCTTTTGAAGTCAGGATAAAACTATGGTTTCGCAAATGGTCATCCGTATTGGAAACCGCGATATTAAAAACAATCCTACGCCATAACTGGTGTAGATTTCTATCAATGTTTACCCCATTGCTTTGGATGAATTCGGCAATGTCCAGATAACTTGCTGGATTATCCCGGATAGTATCCTCATTATTCCCTGTCATGGTCATGGCTGATGAAAAATGGATACGTTCTTGTCTTATCCTATCAAAACGTTGTGTAAAAAAGGTATGATAGTTTCCAATAATTTTTTCAATTCGGGAGGGTGCCATTTCAATTCCACAATTTATTGCCAAGCGATATGCCAAAAATTCCCATGCTCCTTTATCTATAGTATCATTCTTAGATGGAAATTTTGCTATCCAAAGATTTCCATGTTCATCCAAAATATTGGCCTTGGGTCTTGCTCCGCCCAAAGAAGATCCTGGAGCCATTAGAACGGCCAACCATTTTTTTACTTCTTCATTATCGGTGTCATTCTCAAAATGCTTGGCAGCTTCTTGAAGTTCTCTCACTGACGACCAAGGGGGGGTAGGATTCTCTTCATTATTATCCAAAAATGGTCCGTCACGGTCTGTTTTAAAACGTAAAGCTCCCATTCTACATTCGTCATAAACTCCAAGCAGATAATCGATTTCATACAAAGTAGTAGGTTTTAAATCTTTCTCATTAGCTAGTTGGGCTGCTCGTCTTTTCATTAGTGTTCTTCCCCAAGTATCTGGCATGCTATCTAAAAAAACACCAAAGTTTTCCTTTTTATTTGGGTATTGTGGACCTGAATAAAATTGGATATCAGGATCCAACAATTGTTGTTGTTCAGATTTTACCCAACCTTTATCATATTCAAAACTGAATGATTTCTTTCCTTTAGCATGATGTGCTGCCAAAACACCTATGATCTTAGCTTCTGGCATTCCTTGCCAATGTGCATAAACGTATATTTCAAATTTACCTTGTGCCATTCTTCCCTGTTATAATAAATCCAAGTCCTGTAGTTTTCTTCCTAATTCGTCATCTGTTGCCAACTTCAAGAAATCATCTTGAAGACCAAGTGCAATCAGAACATTAAAATATGAACCAATCGCTACCTTTGAATTCCCCTTTTCTATTTGATACAAAGTCTTTCTATCTATGCCTGCCCGTTCAGATACTTGAATAGTGGTAAGCTTTCTTCGTTTACGGGCAAGCTTTATATTTTCTCCTAATTGCCCCATTATCCTCTGGTATTTTGGAAAAAGGACCGCCTTCTTATTTTTCATAATGGGTAATATTTTACCCAAATATAGCTATTATGGGTATATTAATACTCATTTTAATCTAAAATTATTTTCAAAAAATAATGAGCAATCATCTTTTAAAGTGATCTTATATTATAATTTCTACGATTATTTCTAACAGTGAAGGAGTAAGCTTTTAATTTTTTGTAACAAAGTCAGGGTAATTTTTTAAAAATATTGTAACAAAGTCAGGGTAAATGGTATTCTAAAGATTAGATTTATATGACAGATTAAACATGTAGTGCTATAATTATGACTGAGTATAAATCATAGAAAAAGGAGGCCAATACATAAAAATGAAAATAAGTTTTTTGCTTCCCCTTAACTAAAAAAATATCCGTTATGGCACAAATTCCCATTAACCAAACCAGTTTATTCATCCCTATTTCGATAGCAAGTTTTTTTATGGTAAGTCGATCCCAAATCTTACCCAAAAACTTTGCGCATGGATCCTATTGGATTTCTTTAGCGTTCGGGATAATAAGCGTAAAGAAGAAATCCAATTGGGCGCAACCCTACTCCCGATTTGAAACACTATCCTGCTTTTGGATCCACTTTTCAAAATCCTTATAGATGATCGGGTGGTCTTCAAAATAGCCCCGTGCCCTTCCCAAGCTTTCCTTTTTTACTTTTAAAACCTCAGCCTTCTTTATTGTTCATAGTTGATAAAATAATAGTTAAATGCCATAAAGTCAATTTATTATTGTAAAAGAGGCCTTCTTCCCAATTTAAAAGGTATTCTTCCTTTATAGATTAACAACAATCTTTGCATAAACACAACTTTTGAGAATGATCCGGTATTCTTCCTTTATAGATTAACAACAATCTTTACATAAACACAACTTTTGAGAATGATCCGTATTCCAGTATCATTGGATATCAAATGAAATGCATAAAAACAAAAAACACTGAAAATCAATTGATTATCAGTGTTTTGCTACCACATGAAAAGTGATTCGTCGGGATGACAGAACCACCCATATGATTGTATGTTGTTGTAAATCAGAAACAAGCACCGAAATTTCAGAACCTGCACACCTTATTGCACATTTATTATGAAAATGAGAATAAGAACATATCCATTTGACACTAAAAATACGGAAATCAGTTTAAATAGGCTGAATAACCTTGAAAAAATAATATCGATAGCACCAATATTCAAATTTCATGATTCATCAATCTATATCTTTTCAGGAAACCTGTCCTAAAGATTAGGGTATCTACAGTTCAAGGTGCAGAAGAAAATGGTCACAGAGCTTACCAGACAGATAGAGGCCATTGATGCGGAAATGGAATCCATCGTAAAGGCCGATATGGAGCTCGACCGTATCTTCAAACTGTTGCTGACCATCAGGTGCATCGGCAACCAGGCCGCCATGCTGCTCATCGTCCACACGGAAGGCTTCACAAAGTTCAGCAATGCAAGACAGTTTGCGGCCTATTGCGGGATAGCACCATATCCCCACCAATCGGGCACAAGCATCAGGGGAAGGTCGAAGGTCAGCCCAATGGCCAACAAGACCGTCAAGAGCATGCTCAACATGTGCGCACTGTCGTCCATCATCTACAATGCGGAAATCAAAAAATATTACGCCCATAGGGTCGCGGCGGGCAAGAACAAGATGAGCACCATCAACATCATACGCAACAAGCTCGTTTCACGGGCGTTCGCCGTCGTAAATCGCGGTACACCATACGTCAACGTCTATCGACATGCCTCCTAACACATTATTTTTCCTTCGAAACGCTCCCCACAAAAAAGGGACGGATTGAAGGGAAAATAATGACCAAATAGCCAGTTCAAAAATTAAATTGGGTTGATGAAATTGTAGAACCGAGGTATTTGTCAATTGATAGTTGCTTTTCAATGACGTATTAATTCTTAAGAATTTTAAAAATTTTCTCTACATTTTGTGTTTTGAACCTTAAAAAATAAAGTCCTTTCGGAACGCTCTCTAAAGAAATGTCATCTATAAGCTGACTTCCTCTGAGCCGTTGTTCGCTGTAAATGTCTTTAATTTTTCTGCCATGCATATCGTAAAGTTCTATTTCAACGATGGCATTTTCATCTAACTCGAATTGGAGAGATAGGTAGGAATAATTACTTACTGGGTTTGGAAAAGCTTCAATAATAAACTCATTTTTAGAAGGGTCATTTTCATTTACTTCACGTTCTTCAATTAACAAAGCCTTACTTGCAATAATATTGTCATTAAGATTTTTCCAGGGATATCCTAATGAATTATTATAGTAAGTAAAACTATTACCTGTTGAGTGCCAAATATTTGACCTTACATCCCCATTAGTTTGAGAGTAGTCATAGAAAGCTGAAATGTCAGTTTTTCCATCGTTGTTATAGTCACCCGAAACAACACGTCCTTTTACCTTATTAACATCATATCCACTGGTATTCCACCACCCATTGCTGTTTTGGTAGGTAATATGTGTACCTGAAGACAGCCACGTATGGAGGCTCGTACTGCTGTTCCCATTGTCATAAAATGCTGCTATATCGTCAAAGCCGTTGTCGTCAAAATCTCCAGATACCACTCTGCCCGTAATCTTGTTGGGGTCGTATCCGCTGGTACTCCACCATCCACTGCTGTTTTGGTAGGTAATATGTGTCCCTGAAGACAGCCACATGTGCAGGCTCGTACTGCTGTTCCCATTGTCATAAAATGCTGCTATATCGTCAAAGCCGTTGCCGTCAAAATCTCCAGATACCACTCTGCCCGTAATCTTGTTGGGGTCGTATCCGCTGGTACTCCACCATCCACTGCTGTTTTGGTAGGTAATATGTGTCCCTGAAGACAGCCACATGTGCAGGCTCGTACTGCTGTTCCCATTGTCATAAAATGCTGCTATATCGTCAAAGCCGTTGCCGTCAAAATCTCCAGATACCACTCTGCCCGTAATCTTGTTGGGGTCGTATCCGCTGGTACTCCACCATCCACTGCTGTTTTGGTAGGTAATATGTGTCCCTGAAGACAGCCACATGTGCAGGCTCGTACTGCTGTTCCCATTGTCATAAAATGCTGCTATATCGTCAAAGCCGTTGCCGTCAAAATCTCCAGATACCATCCTCCCCGTTGTTTTATTTGCATTGTAACCACCTGTTTTCCACCACCCATCATTTCCCTTGCTCAAAATGAATGAATTGGTGGAAGACAACCAGATTTTGAGAATAGTGTTATTTCCCGTATTATCATATAACGTGGCAATATCATCAATAGAATCCCCATCGAAATCCCCTGATACCATGCGGTCTGTCATTTTGTTAGCATGATGGTTTGACCATAGTGGGTCTTCATAAGATTCATCATTATCATATGTAAGAGTATTACTTGATATGTTATTGTTTGAACATAACTGAGCTCGAATTCTTAATAACTGGGGACCTTTATAGTTGTTATTACTACTATTGTTCGGGTCACAATTGGTAGGAAAAACATATTGTCTATATGAATTTGCGTACAGAAAATTACCCACAACATCATTATTGTTTGTTTGACTAATCTCTGAGTTGTTTTCATATTGAAAATTAATACCATGTCTAGAATTCATGAATGAATCATTTGATGAACTAAAAGACTTCTTTATAAAATTCTGGCTGACATTATTTTCATTCATATAGCCATGATTTATTTGAATCCCACTTCCAATGTTTAATCCCATTTCAAGAGTGTTGAAATATATATCATTACCATAACTTCCATTTGATAGATAAATGGCATGATATAAATGTTGTTTTTCATACTCAAGAATTTCGATATTGGAGAAATGATTGTTTCTAATAATATTGAAATCACTTCGCTCATTTGACGGCGTTGGAGTATTCGTGTAATTGGTTGGGTTAAACCCAAGTTTACCAATCCAAATACATCCACTTCCACCTGACCCATTTATGGGGCTACCAACAAATTCACAAAATTGGATGCGACAATAATCGGCATTATCCATAATGATTGCCAAAGACGAGTTTTGAAACTTAATATTGTGAAAATTGACATAACTAACATCCTGAAGCTTGATTAAAGCAGCATTACTTTGGACATGATTAATAGTAGCCGTTCCTCCTTCGGAATAGACATTTATAGGATGTTCTTGAGAACCCGACTTAATCCAAATAAGCTGACCAGTATTACTTTTAGTGTGGGAAACATAACCACTACTAGAAGGTTTCAATATTAAATTATAAGTGATTTGACCTGGAGATGAAATGTCCTCTAGAGCCCGTTCCAAAGATTTATAAGGTGAGTTAATATCACCATTTCCTATATTATCACTTCCTTCCCCTGATATATAAAGATTTTGACTTTGCGAGTATACAAGTGAAATTTGCAGGAGGAAAAACAAAAAGATACAGGGTTTTGAATTGCTCATGATATTAGTATTAAGGTAAAATGCTATGGTTAAAAATAGTCTTTTGCCCACAAACTATGCATATTTTGAATGTCCTCTCAAAAAAAGAGTAAGATGTTCTCACGAGAATAGAATATAAAGTTCTTTAAAATTTTATTTGGAAAGTCCATAGAATACTTACCTCCAACTTTTGCGCATGGATCCTATCGGGTTTTTGTAGTGTTCGGGTAGATTAGCGTGAAGCAAAAACATGATAGGGCGTAACCTACTTTTTGAACCTCAGTAGCCCATGTCCTCACCAGTACCCCTAGCCTTATCGATACCCCTTCCAAGAGCCTTGATGATCTTGGCTGCCATCTGTACTTTATTGGTCGGTATACTGGGAGCCTTTACACCCATCGTTTTAAGCAATTTAAAGGCCATATCCTTTTCCTTGGTGGGCAGCCCCATCACCTTGGCAAAGAACTTCCCCGGTTCCTTGGCATGGGCCTTTCTCCCAACATAGGATTCCACATAGTTCCTTTTGAACCCCGTTGTCCTGTCAAAGGTCTTTTCCGCAGCTTGGTAAAAACTGTCCCTATCAAATCCCCTTTTGACCGTCTTTCCGTTCAGTTCCACTTCGGATGCCTTATGTTTTGCCATCGGTGAAAGCGTATAGGTGTTCGTTACGTCCCTTCTACTGACAATGATATGGATATGGGTCTGTGGCCCCTCTTTTTGCATCCCTGCGGCCACCAATTGCCCGTTCTGTTTATGCGGGGCCAATCTTTCTTGCTCTTTGATCCTTTTTTCAAGTTCTTTGACATTCCCGATGGATTCGTCCCGTTCCACTTTCCGTATCTCGTTCCTTAGCCTTGCTATCTCCCCTCGGTATGGTGCATTCTCCCGGACCTGTTTGTCAAATCCACGATAGGTGCGTTCATGCTCAATTTTGGCATAGTATTTCAGGTTCTCGGCCTTGACCTCTTGGTTCCTATGGAAATTCTTGGCATAGTCCTCCATAAGCTTCCTTGTGTATTCCCTTAGCAGATTTGGGTCATTGCCGATTGCCTTCAGTTCCCTTTGGTTGGGACTGACCACTATGGAATAGAATTTTGGGTCCTTCTGCCTCAGTTTGGCGGTATTGGCATCTATCTCATCGATGACCGTTTGAGGGCTTACGCTGTCGTTCTCTTGGTCAAAGAATTCCTCCCTGAGTTCGGGCAACCTATCTTCGTTTTCCTTTTCCAGATAGTCCACATAGTTCCCCACACTGGAGTTATAAGTACTGCCCATTTTCTGTGCCGATATGGTAAGGTACATGGCTGTTATCTTAGTTGGTATTTTAAACTTTCAAAATCCCCGATGCCCATATTGATCTTGAGATATTGCTTTCCCATCATGGGTTCTACCTTCTCCACATTTTTCAGGATTTCATTGCAACGTTTTTTATATTCATTGAATTCTTTTAGCATTCTGTCGTGCACTGTTTTTGGAACTGTGTTTTTAGGCTCCAGAAAATCCTTTCGCTCTTCCTGAATCTGGACAGGTTCCCGTCTCGGTTTCCTCCCATCCATTACATAGGCCTCGTAAAGGATCAGTACCATTTCATAGGTCGGCCTAATACTGGTCTTTTCCATGTTCTTGATAATGGCGATGAGCCTATCGATTTTTTTTATCATCTGACGCTGCAACTTTTTGATACTGTCAAGGATGATCTTTGTTCCCTCCCCAAAGGGGTCAAGGTTGTTCTCCTTGAAGTAGTGTACCATCCCATCCAACACCTCACTATGGGACTTGTTGAACCTTTTGGAATAACTGCGAAAGCGTATGGCCGTTTCCTTCTTTACGGTGATATTGGAATAACCAAGGGTTCCTTTCTTCGTTATGCCATTTGTGGATTGCTTTTCCATAGGTCCGATTTTGTTTTTTAGTGAAATTGCGTCAATTTTTGAGTCAAAAATTTCCAGTGTTTATTGGGCTTCCCAAAGGGTTTACTGTAGATTTCGGAAATGTCTACTGTAGCTCCTGTTTTTGCAAAGTATTCCAAAATCAATTCAATCAACTGGTTTTCAACTTGTTGAAGACCCGAAAACAACCGTGATGGCGCAATTTGCGCATCACCCTCTTGCTATTCCTTCGTCCCGCAAGCGGGACCGAATAAATACAAGCTGATTTGACAAATCAGTTGCCCTTTTTATTTGAGGTTATTGTGTCTTAGACTTCTTAAATTGACTTGTTTTATTGGAATAAATCTGCATAACTTTCTGCATGTCCTCTCCTACCTTTTCCTGTAATACCCTAGCATAAATTTGGGTTGTGGAAAGTTTGCTATGTCCCAACATTTTTGACACCGTTTCAATTGGAACACCATTTGACAGGGTAACAGTGGTTGCAAATGTATGTCGGGCCATGTGAAAGGATACATTCTTATGGATCCCACAGGCCTTTGCTATCTCTTTTAAATAAGCATTGGTCTTTTGATTGCTATATACGGGCAACAGACCGTTGTCCTCAATTGGTGCCCCTTCATATTTTTCCATGATCTCAACGGCCTTGGGCAGCATCGGAATCTTCACGGGCTCATTGGTCTTGCTTCTCTTGGTATATATCCAATAGTTCCTGTCAATGCCTTTACTAATATTGTCCTTGGTTAGAAGCTTGATATCCATAAAGGTGAGTCCGGTATAACAACTGAAAAGAAAGACATCCTTTACCCTCTCCCTACCCATGCTCGTGAAAGTGGTATCATCGATAAGGTCAATTTCCCTTTGTGTAAGATAGTTGCGGTCAAATTTGTTGAAACGCAGTTTAAAGTTTCGAAAAGGGTCTTTGTCCAACCATTCCAACCTGACACCCAATCGCACAACCTTCATCAAGCGTTCCAAGTGTTTCATAGTGCCATTGTTGGTGCACGTTTTCCTGTTCTTCTTTGGTTTGAAAGTCCTGATATAGTTTTCGAAATCCAAAATGAATTTGTGTTTCAAATCACTGAGGAGTACATCACTTGTCTTAAGTTTGGTGGTAATATAAGTCCTTAAATATTTCTCGGTGGAGTAGTAATTCTTCATGGTCCCTGGCTTTAGGGTATTGACCATGTTTATATTGTGGTATTCGAAAAGTTCCAAAAGGGTATGGTTCACATCGTCCTCCCCGACATACCTGGCCTTGATCAATCTTGCCGTTATCAATGCCCTTTCCATGTGCAACTCCCTATGAACATTGAGGATTTCTCCGTAAACAGTATCGAGATATGCGTTCAGATCTTCCATAATCCTGCTGTTTGGGAACGCTTTTCCACGTGTTTTGTCCCAATTGCACACCGGAATGTCCCGTTTGATACTGATTTCTGCACGCTCTTTTTTGACCGTTATGCGAACATATATATCATATATGTTCGGGTCATTGCGCTTTTTTCTGACGAAGAAATTGATTCCTAAAGTACTGTCTGTCCGCATGTTGTAATTCTTTAAATTGAACAATTGTTACTGGTCGGACTGCCCTTAAACCTCAATTGTTCATGCCTAAAACTACAACAATCAGTGTACCAGTGTGCACACCTTATTGCACACCAAAAACATGGTTTTAAATGATATCAGATGGAATCATAAAAAATGAAAAGCACTGATAATCATACAATTAACAGTGCTTTGTTTCTGCCAAAATGGCGGTTCGTCGGGATGACAGGATTTGAACCTGCGACCACACGGCCCCCAGCCGTGTACGCTACCGGACTGCGCCACATCCCGAAAATGAGATTGCAAAAATAGGAAAGTTCAAACAATTCTACCCTAAACTTTTATCAAAAAATGTATCTTTTTTACTTACCCCCTATATTCCAGCCTCTTAATTTCAGTATTCCATTTATTCAAGGTCACATAAACATGTGAAATACATTAAAATCAATACTCCAAATGAAACAAAAGATTGGTCAATTGAAAAATAAATACTAATTTGACTCTTTTAATTCATCAACCTTCATAATAAAATAGAAAAATCCATCCAAAATGCTTAAACGATTAATCACTTGCTTGTTCCTAACAAGTACAGCTATTTCCTTTGGCCAATCCACTAACGAAACCTTAATCCGATTACAATACAAGGATACCACCACCACCAAAGATCTGGCAGTCGGTCTCTGGGCCAATCCCTTACCAATGGATTACGATCAGGACGGGGACATGGATCTAGTTGTTTCCTGTACCGATGTTCCTTTTAATGGCACCTTTTTATTCAAGAACAGTTCCAAAGACCTTAACGGAAATCCCATATTTGATGCCCCCGTTAAAATAGGCAACGGCATGCGAAATGTGGCCATTTCCTATGTAGAGGGCAAACCTAGAGTCTTAGGGGCAGGCCTTGAATATGAAAATTTTATACGTTATGGATATACCAGACCGGTAGGCCTTTATCAGACATCCGAACTACTGGATCTATACAAAGAACGATTTAACGACTGGAAATATGTGGATTATGACAATGACGGGGACATGGATCTCATAGTTGGTATTGATGACTGGAGTGAATATGGATGGGACAACGCCTTTAATGAAAAAGGCGAATGGACCAATGGAAACCTTCGCGGATACCTTTATTTATTGACCAATGACAATGGAAAATATAAAAATGAAGGAAAAATATTGGCCGGGAACACACCTATTGACGTATATGGCAATACTACCCCCAATATAGCCGATTTTGACGGGGATGGGGATCTGGATATTATATGTGGCGAATTCGTAGACCGATTTACCTATTTTGAAAATATTGGGAATCGGGAAAACCCCATCTATGCCGAAGGTAGATTTCTGGAGAATGCCTCAGGTATCCTGAAAATGGACCTGGAAATGATGAGGCCTGTGGCCCTTGATTGGAACAATGACCATAAAGTGGACCTTATAGTGGGCGATGAAGATGGTAGGGTAGTTTTTATTGAGAATACCGGAACCGTAAAGGACAACATGCCCATTTTTATGTCGCCCGTATATCTTCAGCAAAAAAGCCAAAATCTAAAATTCGGGGCCCTGGTCACTCCCTTCAGCGTAGATTGGGACGATGACGGGGACGAAGATCTGATATGTGGAAATTCGGCCGGTTATATTGGTTTCATAGAAAACCTGGACGGAGGCGAAATCCCAGATTTTAAAGAGCCCGTTTATTTGGAGGCAGACGGGGAAGTAATTAGGATTATGGCGGGGAAAAGTGGTTCCATTCAGGGACCGGCAGAACGGAAATGGGGATATACTACCCTCACGGTTGCCGATTGGGATGGCGATGGCCTAAAAGATGTTGTTCTAAATTCTATTTTTGGCAAAATAGAGTGGTATAAAAACATAGGCACAAAGGGTACGCCCAAATTAACCAAAATGGGAGGTGTTAAGGTTGACTGGGGCAAAAATCCTGTGCCCAAACCCAAATGGAACTGGTGGAATCCCGGCAAGGATGAATTGGCTACCCAGTGGAGGACCACTCCCTATGCCATCGACTGGAACAGAGATGGGTTAATGGATTTGATAATGTTGGACCATGAAGGCTATTTGGCGTTTTTTGAACGATTCAAAAAAAGAGGTAAACTTTATCTAAGACCAGGGCAACGTATATTCAAAAATGCCGATGGTGAAGCTGGTAATGATTTACTACGAATGACCGAGCGGGAAGCCGGCGGTAGCGGAAGACGTAAAATTGAATTCACGGACTGGGACGGGGACGGGGACCTTGATCTCCTGGCAAATAGTGAAAATATTGAATGGTACGAAAACGTGGGAAAATCCAATGAAAGTACTATCTTTAAAAAAAGAGGAAATCTGGTCAACACCAGACTGGCCGGGCATACCACTAGTCCCACTGTGGTAGACTGGGACAAGGATGGGAAACCCAATTTGTTGATCGGTGCGGAGGACGGACATTTTTATTATCTAAAGAATTAGGACCAAAGTAATCAGGGAATAATTCAGAATACAAGAATATAACTGATAATGTGTTTATTGGAGGGACTAAGCGCCAGATTAAACCCTAATTGTTATGAATCGTTTACTCCTAGCTTCTTTCGCGCTTCTATTTCTTATGATAGCATGTAAGAATACAAACAGCGAAAAAGCTATTTCCCTTTTTGACGGGAAGACATTTTCAGGCTGGGAAGGGGATACCCTAACTACATGGAGTATTAAAAATGGAACCATTGTTGGAGGTTCCCTGGATGAAATGGTTCCCCACAATGATTTCTTGTGCACCAAGAATTCATATGCCAATTTTATACTTAAACTAAAGATAAAATTAACGGGGCATGAAGGCTTTATTAACTCGGGCATTCAATTTAGGAGCAAAAGATTGATAGAACCGGCCCATGAAATGACTGGATATCAAGCAGATTGGGGCGAAAACTATTGGGCCAGCCTTTATGACGAATCTCGAAGAAATAAAACTTTAATGGCCCCGGATTCTTCAAAAGTACTTGAATGGATAAAAATGGGCGACTGGAACAATTATGAAATCCATGCCGAAAATAATAGGATACGGCTTTATATCAATGGTCATTTGACGGTCGATTATACCGAAGAGGATACGTCCATTCCGCAGTCGGGCCTTATAGGACTACAGATTCATGGTGGAGGAAAGGCCCTTGTTGCCTTTAAGGACATTTTTATTGAAGAATTGAAATAGATTGGAATAACCTAACCTCGTGTTAAGTTAATCGTGAAATAACTTCTCTACTCCCCGCCCGAACGAGCCATTCGGTAAGGTGGGGCACTCGAAGTGACATTCAATTGTCCGGTCGAGCGCAGTCGAGACCTGAATTCAATGACCATACATACTTATCATTACACGAACCAAAATAACTACCCATACAGAACCTTATGAACCACCTTAGACCAATTACCCATTCTACCCTTGTATTGCTTCTTTTGCTCCTTACAATAAATTGTAGAACAAAAAACGAAAAAAATACAGCGGACAAAATTGTTCGGGACAGTACCATTATTGATAGAGACTATGCCCTGGAAGCTACCATGTTGGGCTATTTTGCCAGGACGGCACCCGAAATCCTACCTTAAGGGCCAATAAGGGGGATCGGGTACGGATAACAATCACCAATGGGGAAACCATGACCCATGATATAGCCATGGAAAAACTAGGTATAATGAGCGGCACTCTATTGAAAAAAGGAAGCAGTACCAGTATTTCCTTTTGGGCGAACGATGATGACACCTATTTCTGTACCGTACCGGGACATCGTGCAGCTGGTATGGTGGGCAAATTTGAAGTAGTGGAAGGTGATTTTACAAAACCATCCATTGTAGGAGTATTGCCCACAAAAAATGGAAAAAAGCTCAACTTGGGATTTGAGAAAGCCTCTATGGAAGATTGGACCGCCACAGGTGATGCCTTTACAGTCCCTCTCCAAAACCCTTCCCCTGTCCATGAGGCCGATGTCCAAATTTCCCCAGATGGAAACTTTTTCCTGAGCAGTGGTGGTACCACCAATTACAAGCTTACGGGAACCTTACGTTCCGTTCCCTTCAAGATAGATCTCCCCTATGTTTCCTTTAGGGTTTCCGGTGGCGCTTTGGCAGATACCCGCGTAGAATTGGTGCTTGCAGAAACCAATACCGTTATCTTTAGTTCCACCGGTCAAGGTAGGGCTACCCTACAACCCGTGGTAGTGAACCTTGAACCCTATTTAAAAAAAGAAATCTATATCCGTATTATTGATAACGAAACAGGTATTTCGCAAATTCCCTATATCAAGGATGATAAATGGGCGCATATCAATTTTGACGACTTCAGGTTCTACCCCTCTCGCCCCTATTTTCCCAATGAATTGAACAAGGACGATATTATTATTCTCCCGCCCTTGGATCCCATCCTAAACTCCGGCCTTTCGGGCAAGGAAGCGGCCAAGGCCATGACCCTGCCGGAAGATTTTACAATCGTTTTGGCCGCCTCCGAGCCGGAGGTGGTCAGACCTATAAGTTTTACTATGGATGCCCGTGGGCGACTTTGGGTAGTAGAAGGACATACCTATCCCGTCCGCGCCCCGAAAGGTAAGGGAAAGGACCGAATCCTCATTTTTGAGGACACCAATGGCGATGGCACATTGGATAAGAGAAAGGTATTTGCTGAAGGCTTAAACCTTGTAAGTGGCATAGAGGTAGGAATGGGAGGCGTATGGTTGGGAGCTGCCCCCTATTTATTGTATATCCCCATAAATACCGAAACAGACAAGCCTGCCGGCCCACCACAAAAATTATTGGATGGCTGGGGCTTGGACGATACCCATGAGGTGCTCAACAATCTCAGATGGGGTCCAGACGGTTGGCTTTACGGCGTGCAGGGCGTGTTTACCCATTCCAACGTAGGCAAGCCCGGAGCTCCGGATGAACAAAGGACCAAAATTAATGCGGGGGTCTGGCGCTATCACCCGACACGACATGAATTTGAGGTATTTGCGGAAGGGAGCAGTAACCCCTGGGGCATCGATTTTAATGATTACGGGCATCCATTTATAACCGTCTGCGTAATCCCACACCTCTACCATGTAATACAAGGGGCACGATACCAGCGGCAGGCAGGAAAACATTTTAATCCGTATACCTATGACGATATTAAAACCATAGGAGACCATGTACATTGGTTGGGCGACCGCGGACCCCATGCCGGTAATTTCAGGTCGGCGGCGGCCGGCGGCGGTCATGCCCATGCCGGGGCCATGATCTATCTGGGAGGAAATTCCTGGCCCCAAAAATATCGTAATACCATCTTTATGAACAACATTAATGGGTCCATTCTCAACAATGATCAACTTACCAGATCGGGCTCCGGATACATTGGTTCCCACAATAAGGATTTTTTGGCCATGAACGATTCCTGGTCCCAATGGCTCAATTTTAAATACGGCCCTAGTGGCTCCGTATTTGCCATAGATTGGTATGACCGGAACCAATGCCACAGTTCCAACCCCGATGTACACGACAAGACTTTGGGCCGTATCTTTAAGATCAGCCACAAAAATGACCAATGGGCGAAGGTAGATTTAAACAAAGCTACCGACCTGGAATTGGTAAATTATCAATTACATCCCAACGAATTTTATGTAAGACAGGCCAGGACCATCCTACAGGAAAGAGGCGGATCCCCAGAAGTATATACCGCCCTGAAAGATATCCTAAACAACAATCCGGACGTGACCAGAAAACTAAGGGCCCTATGGACATTACATGTTACCAATGGGCTAACGGAAAAGGAACTGGATCGCTTATTGGATCATGAAAATGAATACATTAGAAGTTGGGCCATACAGTTAACGGCCGAGGATAAAAAGGTGTCATCAACCACCATGGAACTATTTTTGGACCTAGCAAAAAAAGATACCTCTGCCCTGGTAAGACTGTACCTCACCTCTGCCCTGCTCCGTTTGGAGCCCGACAAACGCTGGCATATTTTAGAGGCTTTGGTACAGAAAACCGAAGATATGGCCGATCACAATCTGCCCCTAATGTTATGGTACGCCACCGAACCGCTTGTGCCACTGGATGCAGAACGTGCCTTACAATTGGCCAAGAAAGCAAAGACCCCTAATTTATTAACCTATACCATTAAAAGGATAGCCACATTGAAAACGGTGGTATCCCAAAATTTATTAAAAAATTACAGGGAACAATTGAAGGCTGGGGAATCACACGAAAATCATGCCCACATCATGCTAATTGACAGTATATTAAGTGAACATTAGCGTACCATAAATAATTGTAATGTCCAAAGGCTCCTCCCTTTGATCAAAGGGAGGTGGATTCGCCTAAGCGAATACGGAGGGATTATAGGTCCAGACTTTGTAATAAACTTTAATTATATTTAAGCATACAGATTCTGTAACTTAATCTCCCCGTCCCGCCGTGGGCGGGACACCCCTCTTTTTAAAAGAGGGGAACTTTTAAACGAGATTACTAAAATCTACCGGTGATTTTTAAACCTTGATTCTCATTAACAACGAAAAAACAACTAATTTTAATGAACTCATAATCAATCCTAAACATGAAAAGGAAAACGATAAGATCTATTATAAAGCCCCTTATTTATTGTTGTAGCACTTTTGTATCCTTCGGACAAGAAACATCCCTGGAATTCAAAAAAACGGTCCTTACCAGGGATTTTATTTCTGAGGGAGTGGCAGTTGCTGATCTCAACAAAGATGGCCTGACGGATATTGTTGCAGGCTACTATTGGTTTGAAGCTCCCTCTTGGAAACGTCATGAAATGGCCCCCTCCCGCACTTTTGATCCCTGGAAGGAATACTGCGAATCTTTCCTTAACCTGGGCATGGATGTAAATTTGGATGGATGGGACGATGTCATCATCATAGATTATCCCGGAAAACCCGGTTTTTGGTTCGAAAACCCAAAGAACAAATCCGGGGCATGGAAAAAACATATTATTGCCAATGGAATGGGTATCTCCAATGAATCCCCAGGTTTTGTGGATATGGATGGGGATGGCAGATTGGACATCCTTTGCGGGGATGTGGACAAAAAACAAATTGTCTGGCTTCAGGCTCCGACCCATCCGGGAGAAACCGAATGGAAGCGTTTCCCTATCAGTGCCGAAAACGTACCGGGAACAGAGCGGTTTTCCCATGGTATCGGACTTGGCGATATCAATAATGATGGTTTGGAAGATGTGCTCATTGCAGAAGGTTGGTTTAAGGGCAAAGCCGATAAGACTAAAGGAAATTGGGAATTTCACCCTACTACCTTAAGCGAACCTTGCTCCCATATGCAGGTTTTGGATGTAAATAATGATAGTAAAAATGATGTGGTCACGGCATCGGCCCACGCACTTGGAATATGGTGGCATGAGCAAGTAGGCCCAAAAAACTTTACTACCCATGTAATAAGTACCACCACTTCCCAAACCCATGCTACCATCATGGCCGACCTGAATGGCAATGGAAAAAAGAATTGATCGCAGGCAAGCGATACTTGGCCCATAATGGCAATGATGCCGGTGACAGTGATGCCCCAATTCTTCTATATATAGCATTTACCCCCGAAAAATTGCCCTATTTCCAGGAGCATATCATAGACCATGATTCGGGTGCCGGTCTAAATATTGTGGTAGAGGATATCAATAAGGACCACAGACCGGATATTGTAATTGCCAACAAGAATGGGGTCTTTCTATTTGAGAATAGGATGGAGGAGTAATTTGATCTATTCAAGAGAAAAAAAAATACCCATACTATTAATTCATAAAAAAACCGCCTCAGATTATGAGACGGCTTCTTTTTCTAAAATCAACTATTAAAAGAATATTACAGCAAAAAACTGCTCGATTTATTGTTGTTGTGCCCACCATAATGGAGTAAGCACAGATTCCTCACCTCCTAGCAACTCTACTGCCTGTTGGTAGCCTTCTGGAACATTACTTTCAAGGTTGCTTGGATACCTTAAACGTTGTGGAAAAAAGCTTACCATATTGATCATATAATTACTACCGTTAAGTGCTGGTAAATTGGGAAGTGCATTTTCTACAGCTGGATTTTCAAAAAATGGAAGTCCCAGTCTTCTATGGTCATTCCATGTTTCCAAAGGTAACCATGGTGTCTGAGCAATAAATTTTTGTGTAATTACCTTGGTCAACAAATCATTCTTTACAGACCCTCCCTCATAAATGGTATTATCAGGATAAGAGAACGTAACCGTTCCGGTTGCATCGGTATAACCATCAACATAATCCATTGTCACACTGGCAGGCGGCTCAACAACATGGGTCCAACTTACTGAGGTTCCGGCTCTATTATAGTCATCAGAAGCCAAATATGTCCCGAGATATTGCGAAACGTTCCAGTACTCAAAGCTAGCGGAAATTCCGGATTCATAAGCAGCCTGACCTGTCATAGGAGTGTTCCATCCCCTTACCGCTGCCTCAGCTATTAGGAAATAACTCTCCCATGAAGCAAAGAATATCCTTTCTGAAGAATTGTTCCTGAACCTATTTGCCAAACGGGGAACGGTACCTTGCCAACCGTACACTTGGTTTTTACTACCTTTGGCTCCCCAATCACCAATGCTAGGAGCATTCCAAGTATAGGCAGCCTCAATTTCCCTAATCACATCCCCATTATCATCCAGTAAGGAACGGGTCGTAAGTCCGGTAGCGTCTAAGTTCCATGAGGGATATCTGTTCATCTCCGGATTAGCGAAATCCCCAGGAACAATGAAAGCCTGATAAGCCCTTGGGTCTATTGTTTCATGTAGACCATCAAACCAATAGCCTGCAGAGGGATCATTGGTCATTGTTGTAAAATGATCATCAAGTTTTAGTCCTATATAATTTCCAGGCTTAACATAGCTGGCCATTTCCGGCAATTGATCGGTGGTAGGAACGCCGCCCAAGCCAATCATTAAATTGTTCATGGTGGGAGATAGGTACTGCGCATTCCATTCCCTTGTCATCACTCCTGAAAGCGCATTCCATCCCGACATTTCGGCAACTTTAAAATTGTCGGCTGCAGTTGCAATAAAATCTCCTGTACCCACGGCGGCCTCAAATTCCTGCTTGGCTTTTCCCGGATCAACTTCTGAAAGGCGCATGGCCAATCTCATCCTCATGGAGTTGGCATACTTTTTCCAACTCAAAAAATTATAGCCGTATGCGGGATCCAGATCCTGGACATTGGAAGGAACGATTATATCCACATCCAATTGTGCCTGAGCATCTGCCAATTCTTCCAATATGAAGTCATAGACTTCCTGAACACTATTAAAATCAGGATTTACCCCTTGAAACCCATTGATGGGCATTGGACCAAAACTATCAGACATTTCACTCATCAGATAGGCCCTCCAAATCCTGGCAACCTGCTTTAAGTTGTGGGTATACTCCTTTACATTTCCAGACTCTATCTGAGTATCAGCCACTTGTATTGCAGTGTAAGTATGCCTTAACCACCCTGAGATATAACTGAAATAATCGGTAGACCATCCATCGTTATACCCGCCAACCGGGAGCGTATTGGTACGATCTTGCCTTCCCGCCGCCTTCCAGTACAATACAAATACCCTTTCGGATACGTGCGGATCCTGTTGCGCACCTATTATGGAATTGTTTATGAAATACTCCACTTGAACCTGTTCGGCAGAAGCGGCCGTCGGATTTTGATTGATGTCATCAAATTCCGAACAAGATACCGCCAGTACTCCTGCACTGAAGAACAATCCTAATTTTTTATATAAATTATTTTTCATCTTTATCATTTTATTTTTTTAGAAGCTAAGTGCCAGATTAAAAAATACAGATCTGGAAGTTGGTGACGTAAGGTTCTCAAAACCAACGGCATTAGTGTTGGTCGCAAAAACGGACTCGGGATCTACCCCGTTTAGTTTACTGTCTATCATCCAAACATTATTACAGGAAACACCCACTTTTACACTTTTGGATAGCCATACCATTCAACCACTTTGAAGGAAGGTTATAGTTCAATTGCACACTTCTTAAACGTATATTGGTAGCGTCATAAATATTGGCCTCGCCAATACCCAAGTTTCCTGATCGGGCCCCTATGGTAGACCAGTATATCTGAGGGGACACCTCTGTAGTGTTTGGTGTATATCCTCCACTACCGTTATCCACAACACCATCAACAACGATATTGGCCCTTTCTCCGTTTACGACTGTTGAAGCCCCTGTTCCTGCCGCATTAATGGCCCTATTTGTTCCTGAATAGATTTCACCACCGATACGGGCATCTACCAAAAAGCTAAGGGACAGATTCTTATACGAAATATTGTTCGTCCATCCTATTAACATGTCAGGCTGTTGGTTTCCAAGCCTTTGTCTTTCGGAAGTGGCCAATGGAATACCGTTTTCGTCCACAATGATCTGATTGTAATAAGGACTTGCCTCATCTTCTACGCGTTGATACTTCGTTCCATAGATTTCCCCATAAAGTTCTCCGGATACGGCAAGGACAGCTAGGTTGTCAAAACCTCCCAAACCGTATTGGCTTACCTCATCGGTCAAACTTACCACAGTATTCTTGTTCTTCGAATAGTTCAAGGTCATGTCCCAACTAAAACCATCGGGTTTATTGAACAGACCTGCATTTACCATTAGTTCCAAACCTTCATTCTGAATATCACCGGCGTTGGCCTTCATCTCATTATATCCGCTCAAAGGGTTTAGCGGCAGATTTATCAACTGTCTTGTTGCGTTTGATTTGTACCATGAAAAATCAAAACCTAAACGGTTATTGAAAAACCTGGCCTCAAAACCTACTTCATTGGATTTGATAAGCTCGCTCAGCACATCGGCATTGTACAATACAGAATTACTACCCGCAGTTGTATTGCCATTGGGATCCTTTCCTATATTATAAAAATTGTACAATTGATAGGGATCCATGTCATTTCCCACTTGGGCATGCGAGGCCCTTAACTTTAAATAAGTGAACCAATCGGGGAAATTGCCTCCCATCTTGTCCACCATTTCAGAAACTACCAAGGAAGTACTTACCGAGGGGTAAAAGAAAGATCGGTTCTGTTTGCTTAGCGCAGATGACCAATCGTTTCTTCCCGTTACGTCCACAAAAAAGAATCCGTCATAGTTTATCTGTGCGGTACCATAAATGGAGTTGATCCTTTTTTGATTGAATTCTTGACCAACAGTAGGGTTATTCTGTCCATTGTTCAAAGAGAAAAGGTTAGGAACTTCCAACTCGCCCGAATTACTGCTCAAGCCACTGCGTTCCTGTGCCATTATATTTCCCCCAAATGTAAGGGCCCCACCGAATTTCCCGATAATATCATCTTTTGAGGCACTTAGCAGAGCACTGTAATTACTCTCCACAAAGGTTCTTTTCCCTAGGCTGTATCGCCCAGTTGTGGACAACGGACTACCCGAATAAAGCTTAGATTCCGTATTTGTGGTGTACATATCCGAACCTACCTTTATTTCCGCACTAAGCCATTCGGTAATCTGGTTTTTAATGGACCCGCTCAACAGGAACCTGTCTCTTGTATCCTTGTTCTGGTTGTATTCTGCACCCCAATATGGGTTAACCGCATTTGCCGGCACATACCATCTCATACTGCCGAACTCATCCGTTGAATTTCTAAATTGTGTTATGTCCAAAGACCTCGGTAAAAGATACATGGTGCTGAACGAATTGGAAATATTTACCCCACTCAATGGCCTGTTTTCGGCAGCCAACTTAATGTATTGTACCTTGACATCCGATGTCCAGTTCTTGTTGCTTCCAAAATTGGATACGGCCCTGGTCATCAAATTCAAACGATCCAAAGTTGCCCCAGGAACTTTACTCTCATCATTAAGATAGCTTGCGGAAGTAATAAGCGAGGTGGCATCGCTAATTTGCTGTTGAAAGGATAAGCTATGGGTGACATTTACTCCTGTCTTGAAATAATTGTCCAAATTATTGTATGCCCGCAAGTTATCTTGGCGGCCGTCCCATGTAGTCACTTGTTGCCCCTCTATACTTGGTCCCCAACTTGATCCCGACTGATTATCGTAAATCCCGTTCAGACCTTGTCCAAAAACACTCTGCAGCTTGGGTGAAATAAAGATATCCTCAAAGCCTGTAGTTACCGAATAGGTTATTCCAAGCCCGCTTTGAGTCCTTCCCGTTTTCGTAGTGATAAGAATAACCCCGTTTCCTGCCCTCGATCCATATAGGGCCGCAGCGGAGGCACCTTTAAGAACCGACATACTCTCAATATTCTCAGGATCCAAATCTCCAAGACCATTCCCCATATCGGCCGCAGGGTTCCAAAAATCACTAGAACCTCCGCTGAAGTTGTCCATCGGAATTCCATCCACAACGACTAGAGGCTGGTTATCCCCGGTCAAGGAGTTGTTTCCCCTAAGCACAATCTTCGAGGAACTGGAAGGGCCATTACTCCCTCTTACCACCTGTAAACCGGCAACCTTTCCCGTTAAACTATTGGAGAGGTTGTTCTCCCTAGCATCTACAAGGGCTACGCCCTTTATCTCCTGTACCGCATAACCAAGAGATTTCTTTTCCCTCTTTATACCTAAAGCAGTTACCACCACTTCGCCCAATTGTTCGGCATCCTCTACCATGGACACGTTTACCGTTGAAGAGCCAGATACCGGCATTTCCTGGGTTGAAAAACCTAAGGAAGAAAAAACCAATGTAGCATTACCTGGCACATTTAGGGAGTAATTACCGTCAAAATCCGTAGACGTACCATTAGTAGTACCTTTCTCAATAACGTTTACACCAGGTAAAGGTGTACCGGCGTCATCTTTTACCGTACCGGAAACGGTCTTGTTTTGTGCCACAAGTCCTTGTCCCAAAAGGAATGCAGTCACCAATAAATAGTAATGAATTTTTTTAATCATACTAATAATTTTAAGTTAGTTAATTAGTTGCGGGAGTTACCCTAATGTTAAATAATTACTAAATTTTGAATTTCCCTTCTAGGCCAAGAAATTAATTCGACTAATAACGTACGCCAAAAGCTAAATGACGTATTTCCGAAAACGATTTAGTTATAACTCCAAACAATTATTAGATGGTCTTATACCAAAAAAAATACCTTTATGGGTATAAATAGTATTACCATAACCCATACTTATTTTTATTTTGATATGATGAAAGAAGTGTATTGGCCATAAATTAAAAAAAGGTAAACCCTTGTAATTAACGGCTTACCTTTTACACATTCCAAATGCGAATTATTGCGCATATCCGTATTGCTAGAACATTTCCATGCCAAACGGATGGGAGGCATTTTTATAGTTTCAATTCGCAACACTTGACCGATTATTTTATTTTAACAACAAATGTCTCGGTATTCCATAGTTTTCCCCCACAGATCTTTAGAAAGCTGAACAGCCATTCCATCGTCGCTTTGGGTCCATTTTAACTTCTGCTTTGCCCCCAACCATTGAACCCTTGCCCCTGTTGCAAGAACATAGTCCGGAAAGACAATTTCAGAAGGCAACTCTATTTTCCAGTGTCCAGTATTTAACCGTCTTCACTGTTGTACCTGTTTAATTAATTATAATCTCATCCGCAAAAAGCCAAGAAGGTAGACCTGCCGCATGGTGCCAGTAAGGTGTTTGGGCATTCATTGCCCTTATCTTAATGTATCTGGCATTCCTTTTATCAAAATCCAATTTAAAATACTGAATATCGTTCACCTTACTTTCCTTTGTTAAGGGCATTGGATTATTGATGGTCCCGAAATTAAAGTAATGTTCATTATCCAAGGATCCCGAATAAACCACTTTTGAGGGAAAAAATACAATGTGATTGGTAACTTGTAAAAAAGCCAAAGAAATGGTATTTATGGCCATTGGTTTCCCCAAATCTACAACCACCTCCATATCCGTCCCCTCGTACCCCAACCAATTGGCATAAAAACTGCTGCCCCCTAAGGCACCATCGGTCAATGTCATTGGATCCTCATGGGCATACTTTTTGGGTTCTGTGTTCGTTATCACTTTTTTCCCCCTGGCCACATTGGGCATTCTTATCACCTCTAGTGCGGACATATAATTGGCCAGGTATTCGGTTACGGTAAATCCCATCTCGTTCATTAGGTCAATATTATTGTCAGCGCAGATTTGCCTAAAATTATCCAATAAGGTGGTCACTAAAGGATTTATTGTTTTTTTGCCCTCGTCATTGGGAATCAAAAGTCTATAGGTATCAGTCAGTTCTTTTCTGCAAGCTTCCAAAACAGCATAATCCACTCCCAGTCGCGCCATTTTTACCCTTGCCAACAATTCGGGTTTATTGGCCACCGCATTTTCCGCCTTATCGAACAATTTTGAATAATCAGAAAGCATGGCCGGACTTAAATAGGATGAAAACGCCTCTGATGGATCCCCGTATAAAAACAAGAAAAAATCAGGATCTTCCTGTATTCTGGAATGAATTTCGTCTACATACTTTTTTACAAATACCCCTGCTTCCCCATAATATCCATTGGTGAAATCGGTTAGGAGGGAATCTACATTTTGATCCGGATTCCAAAGTAATTGGGCCGTAATATAGGATCTTAGCTCAAACAGTTCACTTGGCTGGTTACTGTGCTGTTCAAAAACCCATTTGGCGTTATTGTCCCTGAACAATTGAATATTTGGCTGTAAGGTTTTTATATTGGGGAATGGAGCCAAAAAATTGGTAAACTGTGTAGTATAGTCCCAAATCCTAATATTGTTCGTGAGTGCGCTCCATCCCCTTAAATCATTGGCAAAATCGGTACATTTTTCAGCAATGGGAGCACTTCGGTCACATTCAATGGAACAAAGCGTAATCAAAACATTATCCAAGGGCTTGGTCTTGGACGGCCGCCGGGTATACTGATAGGCCAAAGTGGAGATCATCCTGTTCGGAAAAGATGCCGCCACCTCGTTTACAAATCTTATCATTGTTCCTGACGGACTTCCTTCTTCCTCATCAATTTTGCTACAATTATCGCACTGGCAATATTGCTGATTATCATCCTGGCTTACGGACAAAACCTCCGCCCCAGGGTATTGCCGAAACAAGGAAGCCACGGAATCCTTGACTATCGCCAGAACATCTGGATTGGTCAGACACAATTGTGTGGGCAATCTTTTATCTCCCCTTAATGCATAATATTCCGGGTTGGATAAATAAAACTGCTCTTCAGGCAGAAATTTATGAAAGGTATGCACCCGGGCAGTTGGAACGTAATTCGGAAATGATTCGTAAGTCACTTTCTGCTTATCGGCAAATTCGGCATTATCATAAAACAATTTGGAATGGACCGTTCTTGTGGTAATTTCAGGACTGTACCGAAAATTCATGGCCGGAAGATCAATAGTTTTGGAAATCGGGATTTTTTCCGCTCCAGGGGCATACCACCTACAATCCAGGTAGCGTTCCAAAAATTCGTAAACGGCATATTTTGTTGCTTTATCCGACCCTCCATATATGAACAAGTGCTTGCCTTCCGTCTTAATGACAATTTCTTCCCTACCCAAATTTTCCCCATTTATATTTCCAATATAAATCTTGTTCCTTTCCGGGTTCTGGGAACTTTCGTCTACCAAGTCCAACTTTGCCCCACCCATTAAATAAAGATAATGTTGTAGCGATTCCGCAGATTTATATTGGCTTTCGGTAGCATTGCCCATGAATACTATTTCATAGTCTGTCTGTCCCCCACGAACCAATTCGATTCCATCCCTATTGCATGATGACAGGAATCCCAACAGAAGAAAAAAGACCGAAACCCTATATTTTGTCTTTAAAAATATCATTCCTTAGATTGTAATTAATTTTATTTCTTTAAGGTAAAATCCAAAGAATCCCCATTCACCAATTCTTCGTGCGATATAAAATATTTCTTATGGGGCCTACCTTGAAGGGCAATACGATGAATATACCTGTTTTTCTCCGAAATATTGGAAGTTATCACCAATTTTTCCTTTTCATAATACCTATTGTCCAAATGTATGGTTATCTTGTTAAATTTTGGGGTTGTTAGGGCGTAAATTGGATTGGCGGGACTTATAGGATATATCCCCATCATTGAAAAAACCGCCCAGGCGGACATGGTCCCGGTATCGTCATTTCCCGGGAGACCATCGGCAGAATTTTTAAAATAGGTATCCAATAGATCCGAAACCATTTTTTGGGTCCTTCCCTCCTCTCCCTTCACATAATTGAATAAATAGGGGTAGGCAATATCCGGTTCGTTGGCCATATCAAAATGGCCCTTGTCAAAAACATCCTGCAATCTGTTTACAAAAGGCTTTTCCCCGCCCATAAGCTTCATAAGGCCTTGGGTGTCATGGGCAACCATAAAGGAATATTGCCAAGCATTGCCTTCTATGAATCCCAAGTTTTTTACGAAATTGGCCCCAACTTCCGGATTATAAGGAGTCGACCATGATCCATCATCGTTCCTGGGCCTCAAAAGGTTAAATTCCCTGTTGAAAAGGTTTCGATACGATATGGATCTTTTGGAGAATCTCTGATAGTCCTTCTTTTTGCCCAAGGCCTTGGCCAATTGGGATATAGCATAATCCGAAATATTGTACTCCTGTGTAGTGGATACCGATCCACTATTGGTTGTTTTAGTAGTAAGGTAGCCTTTTTCCAAATAATCTTTTAGTCCCGGGCGTAGGGGATTGCCCTCTATTTGATCTGCACTCTTAATCATGGCCGAATAGGCCTTTTCCACATCAAAATCGCGTATCCCCTTTAAATAGGTATCGGCAATGACAATACCTGCGGGATCACCTACCATAGTAGTGGTTTCCGTAGCATTCAATTCCCATTTTGGCAACCAACCGCTTTCATCATAGATCTGGAGCATACTCTTCACCATATCGGATTGTTGTTCGGGATACACCAAGCTCATCAATTGATGTAGATTGCGGTACGTATCCCAAAGCGAAAAAACGGTATAACGCGTATCCTGTGTTTTTAGGATCTCCCTTGTTCCCATTTTGGGATAATCCCCATTAAAATCATTTAGGATACTGGGGTGAATTAAAGTATGGTAAAGGGCCGTATAAAACTTCACCTTATCATCCTCTACACCTCCTTCTACCTCTATCTTGGACAAATATTCGTTCCAATTTTTCTTGGCCTCTGCCAAAATTTGGTCAAAACTTTTCGTTGCCGTTTCCTTTTCCAGATTTTCCCGGGCATTTTCAATGCTGACATAGGAAATACCAACCTTCATTTCCACCACCGTGGGCTCTTTAAAATTGTACCGCATATAGCTCCCTATGCTATCGCCTACCACTTCCATAGCATACCCGGGCATTAGCCGCGTATTTCCATTGTAACCCATCCACTCGGCTTCGGCCCCTTTGTAGGTAGTTGGTTTTTTCCAAACCCCAAATTCGTCCGCAGGCCGGGAGAAGCGCGCTACAAAATATACCGGATAGGCTTCCTCCGCTTTGTAATAACAAAATGACCCTACACTGCGTACCCCCTCTATTTCAGTTGATGAAACTACCTTAACGGAAGCTCCTTGTTCATTGGTCAACCCTAAGCCCAGATTGATTAGGATATTGGCATCCCCTTTGGGAAAGGAATACTTGCTTACCCCGACCCTGGTGGTGGCCGTGGCCTCTACTTTTATATTGTAATCATCCAAAGTATTGGAATAGTAGCCCACCTTGGAAACTTCATTGGAATAGGAGGTTCCGTATTTCAAATGATCCACCTCCAAATTACCTGTGGTAGGCATGGCCAAAATTACTCCCAGTTCGGGACAGCCTACACCACTTAGATTAACGTGACTGAAGCCTGTTAAGAAGGTGTTCTCCTTCACATAAGGCGTAGACAACCATCTACTGTCCTTTTCCAAGGGCATATTTTTGGGTCCGGCCACATTAAAGGGCGATACACTTACCATTCCCCTAACGGCAATGGGCCCGGGATTGGTAGTCCCAAAATTGGAGGTCCCAATAAACGGGTTTACGTAATCCACGGGTTGTTTTTGGGCATAGGTCCCCATACCAAGGATTATGACTATTAGTAGCATGTTATATTTCATGTGTTTATATTTATTGTTTTTCATCCCGAGCTATCGGGAGTCACATGTAACATCCCAATGATCATTCCGCCGTGCGACAAAATCTTTAGTCATGGATGTTTCATTATTACATACGGTTTATACTGTCTAGAAAAAGCTTCAACCCTTATTTACACACCCCCCGCCCCTCTCAAGAGGGGAGTTTTCTTTAGCCCCAATATTAAATGAATCCTGCCGATAAAAACACCAATCTTAGAAATCACCTCAAAAGAAAATTCAAATCGGTCAAAACAATATGCAATTTCGAACGTAAATACTTTTTTTGGGGCGAATTGTATATTACAAAACCTACATTATTCCCCTCTTGAGAGGGGTTAGGGGTGTGCTTGCTCATTTTCATCTTCATAGTCCCGGATATATCCCTCTATTGCCCTTAACACATTCTCCATGTCCCTTAATATCTGATTGTCTGTAAAACGTAAAATCGTTATACCCAAACTATTCATCTTCCCTTCTTTTATAACATCTTTATTATAAACCTCTACAACCCCATGGGAATATCCATCCACTTCAATACCTAACATCAGTTCCTGGCAAAAAAAATCGAGTATATAATTATCTATAGGTTTCTGGCGATGAAAATCATAGCCATACATCTGTTTTGTTTTCAATTTTAACCATAATATTACTTCGGCTTTTGTACTATTATTTCTCAATTCACGGGCCAACTCTTTTAATTTGGGATTGTAAGGAATGATTTTTCTTTTTTTCATTGCTTTTACTTTAAATGACATGTCATTTCACACACTCCTATGTTTCTAAAGGTATTGACTAGGGAAACGACGGTTTCAACCTTTAAATTACACACCCCCGGCCCCTCTCAAGAGGGGAGTTATTTGTATCCACATCATTACCTATCCTTAACCTGATTTTTATTGGAAATACAATCTCAAAGATAACCTGCAACATTATACTTAAGATGAACCCTCTATCATTTACAGCAATTTGTTCTTAAACCAATTCCCCTCTTGAGAGTGCCTGTCCCGCTTTTTTGCGGGAAGTTAGGGGTGTGTTTTTCCTTGCCCTCAAATATTTCACTGCCACCCTCACCATTTAACATCCCCGAATTGTCCTATTCCATTTCATCCAAACTCCTAAACTCCCCGTCTTCTTTGATTACCAGTATTTTACCCGTAAATGGACTCTTTACCCATATATTATATCCGGAGCGGTGCTTTTCCAAACTTGGTTTTAAGGTCTTGCCCAGAATTTCCTTGGGAAGGGCTACCAATTTTTCAGCATCTTTTTTTCCGTGAAGAACGTCCCTGTACAGCGAGTACAGATAAAATTTTATATAATCGTCCTGAGGAATGGAAAAACTGTCCTTTCCCCCTACTTCTTTGGCAGAAAAGTACACATACCCCCAATGCTCCGGCTCGTGCATATTTATTACTCCTTGAGGAGACCAGACCCAGTTGTATTCCGGCATAAACTTTCCATTACCGTCTTTCTTCCTGGAGTACCTTCCCTGCGTTAAATCGAATTTCCAATTTACCCTGGAAAAATTGATTCTCCAGAATTCGTTTTCGGGTACATGGCCTCCGGTACTTGCTTCGGTGACCACCTTCCATGGTATGGCCACTTCCACCGTCCATCCCCTGTCCGTATCCGAGGAATCATTTAAGGTACCATCGATGCCCACTGCCGATTTCACCCCCTGTATATCCCAACTATCCACCACCTTGCCATTATTCCTATATGGTTTGGTCAAAAACAAATCCCACAAGGTATTATGGGCATTCATCTCATATTCATAATAATTGTGGGTATCCCCGTCCGGATCTATAAAAATCTCAAAATCATTGTTATAAAAAATAACGGTATCCCTTTGTTTTAAGGTAGCCCATACATGAGGCTCCTCCATTTCTGCCAAAACATATAAGTACTCGTTGTCCCATAACATTTTCATTCTGGTCCTATAATCCGGCACCTTTTTACCTTGAATATCTATATAATCCTGTGACCAAGGTGCTTTTTGCCAGGAGGCATCATCCCCCTTCCCATCAATACTTAATTTTTCGGTTGCCTTATAGGCAATATAGTTTCTTGGTTCCGATTCTTGCCCATTTACGGTGGCCATGCCAATGTAAAAAAACAGAAGTGCCAATGACCAGGTTTTGGTTTGGCTGAGAAAAATGGTCTTCATATTTAGAATTTATATGGTTTCTATTTAACAAAAAAAAAGCGGTGTTGAAAAACACGGTTTACAAACTATTCTCCTTCGTGAACCTAACAATTTCGGATAGGCGTCCAAATGCCAGACCGGTAACCGTATCCGCAGCACCATAATAAATGGCTACCTTATCCTCCTCTATAGAATGTAGCGCGGCGCAGGGGAACACCACATTTGGCACATCGCCCATACATTCATAATTGGTCTGAGGGGACAACAAATAGGGCTTGGTCCTGTACAATACCCGATCTGGCCTTTCCCTGTCCAAAATAGCGGCACCCATGGAATATCTAAATCCGTTACAGGTGTTTATGACCCCGTGGTAAAAGGTCAGCCAACCTTCATCGGTCAGTATGGGAATGGGGCCCGCTCCAATTTTGGTACACTGCCATGCACTGTCCACAAATGGAGTTACCTTCATAACACAGCGATGCTCTCCCCAATATTTCATATCGGGACTGTAACTGATGTAAATATCCCCAAAGGGGGTATGGCCATTATCGCTGGGTCTGCTCAACATGGCATATTTACCGTCAATTTTCTCCGGAAATAATACCCCATTCCTATTAAAGGGCAAAAAGGCATTTTCACATTGAAAAAATTCCTTAAAATCGAAGGTATACCCTATCCCGATAGTTGGACCATTATAGCCATTGCACCAGGTAATCCAATACCTATCCTCCAAAAAGACCACTCTGGGATCATATTTATAGTCGGACTCGATCATATTGGTATTCCCGGCCTGAAACCGAATGGGCACATGATTAATTTTCCAATCCACACCGTTCTTACTAAAACCGGCAAAAATATTCATCTGTACCGCTTTGTTATCGCATCGGAATACCCCGGCGTACCCATCTTGAAAGCGCACTACGGCGCTATTAAAAATACTATTGGAGGATGGTATGGCATCCCTTTTAACGACCGGGTTCTCCGAATATCGCCAAATTACATCAGTACTATGGGCAGGCCTTTCCTGCCATGGAATATTACTCACTTTATCTTGCAAATTATAATTAAACTTATTTATCTCTAATTTAGACTATCCAAAACACTAATTAAGGACAAATCAATTTTATTCTAGTTAGGTATTTTCCGAACCTTATCCAGCCATGTAAATTTCAGGATGGCCGAGGTAACACCAAAAACAGCCAACGCAATTACCGCCTTTGGATAATCCCGGATCATAAAATAAATGGGGAGCACTATCATGCTGGACTGCCATAGGATTCCGATGGTACAGTTCATCATATCCCACCAAAACCCATTATTTTTCTCAAAGGTGGG
>JAWKMN010000006.1:0-194585 GCA_041392165.1 Flavobacteriaceae bacterium | reverse complement strand
TGTATAGTTTCGAATTGATAATGTATTAATGCAATTTTTAGCAGATCGGGTAGATGATTGAGTTCGTCATTTGCAAATTTTTCGATGTCAGACATTAAGTCGTTTATTGAAGTATGGACAGGAGGAATGAATACAGCATCATTTATTGTCGCGCCGCCAATCCAGTTTTGGCTAGTCCTGTATTCTCCAGGTAACTTGTTTTGCCCTCTTACTCCTTGTAATAATATCTTATGGGTCTGCTTTATAAGTCTTGACGAAAAGGGAAGTCTGTGTAACATTTTTACAGCCTCGTTCATTGCGGAAATATAGTTCTGAACTTCTTCCCAATCATCCCTTTTTTCAACCGATATTTCGTCCTTTTTGAGAAAAGCTTCCTCCATGTTAGTTTGTGTGCCTTCTATCTTAGAGGATTGTGTGGCCTCTTTAGCAATATGCATACTTATGAATAGTTCAATGTTGACATATTCCGAATACATATCTAATCTTCCCAATTGCCTATCCGCTTTACTTAATAGTGCAAGGACTTCCATATCTTCAATTTGCCATTGTTTATGGATTGGATTAGGCTGAAAACTTTTATAATAGCCTTGATTAATTTGCGTACCGGAAACGAAATTCTTCATAATTGATTTCCTTTATTTAAATTGTTGTTAGTTAACAAATATACTAATTACCTTTAATAATTAAATCACTATTTAAGTTTTATCCCAAATAAGTTAAATAACATTATATTTATTTAAATGTTTATAGTAAAAACCCAAATCTTACAAAAACTTTGCGCTTGGATCCTGATTCGATTTTATAGCGTTCGGGGGGATAAGCGTTAAATAAAATCGAATTAGGGCGCAACCTACTTTTGACCTGGCTTTCTTTCCTCATTAGACCATATCAAAAAGTGCTTGTAGATATCAGGATGCTCTTTAAAATAGCTATTCAGTTCCGTTGGATTGGCTGCTTTTCCCTCTTCGAAAGCCTTCTCCTTTTCTTCTTCGAACTGTACCACCTGGTAGCCCAAATAGCCCGAAATGGATAAAGAAGTAATTAATATCAAACTGACCATGAACAATAGCCATTCAGGGATGATCTGCGACTTTTTCAACTGCTCCTCTATTTTAATGTTTCTTGTATCCTGCCCTTGAAAATGATCCCCCTGTATTCTGTTGAGTTCCTTCAGTTCATTTCTTATTAGAGAAATATCCTGTACCGTTTCCGAACTCGTGAGTTCCTTGCTCAAGGTCTCCAGTTTCACCAACATCCGTTTCAATCCTTCAACTTCGTCCGTCAATAGTTCCGTAATCTCGTCCAACTTTGCCATATTATTTTCGTTTTATCATTAGTATCCTATCTCGAATACCGCACTTTTTTGGATCGATTGTTTGATGACCTGTTTTGCCAACTTCAAGGCGATATTCCCGCTGAGCTGCGTGGCCCTTCCCATGAGGCTGACTGTATTGTCCTTGTTCTTGACGAAGCCCTTACCCGCGTTTTCCCCTATCCCCATCACCAATCTACTGCCCGACATGGAGGTGCACCTCGCTCCCCTTTAAACTATGCTCCTTGTATTAAAACCGGAACCCTTGTAGTTGGTTGGACTTGTTGATGCTTGGGACTACCTTTATGTCCTTTTCTTCCATTAATCTTATGTACCGGTCCAGGTCCTTGGGGCGGTATTCTGCCATGACCTTTTCATGGACCTGTTTGATCTCAAATCGTATAAGTTTGATCCCGGTCCAGCTTTTCCTGTTGCACCTCCTTGCCGTGGTAAGCCCCATTTCCCTGGCAACATTTTCTTGCGGCCTGTTGGCTCTTCTTTCCGATAAAACTGTCGTTATAGGCCCTACCGTTAAAATCGATGCGGTTCACGTATAAATGGACATGGGTATGTTGTTGGTCCCTATGTACAAAGCCGATGGCCTGGTGCTCTGTAGTTTCATTTCCTTGAGGAATTTTTCTCGTGATCTCGCCAAGCGACTGAGCTTCTTTCCTCCTCAATGGTAGGGCTGAGGACAAAGCTCAGGGTATTGTTGGTGCACCTGGTATTCTGTTCTTGGATGATCTTGAATTCCTCCGTAATCTCTTTTGGAGTTTCCCCGGCCAGATGTTTGGAGTATACCACCTCGGCATCCTTCTCCTGGTTCCAGCCATATTGCATGGAAGCCCTAGTGTGCGATATCGATTTTCCCTTGCCTATCATTTTTTGAAATTGTAAAGATGGTTCCGTATTTCCTCGGCCAGTTTTGTGACCTCTTCCGCCAGTTTGGGATTTCGTTTGCGGAACATGTTCCCGATCAGCTTAAAGTTTGTTGCATATTGGATCAGCATCTTATAGATGTCTATCTGTTCCTCCGTCAAGCGTTCGACGATCCTGTCCCCGAAGGCGGCACGACGGCAATATTCGCTCACGCTCAGGCCGCTTTGGCCTCGATCCTGAGCAGTTTCTTCTCGAAGAGGGAACACCGGATTTGATGTAGGTCCTTTTCTTTTTTTTTGTTTCTTTGCGAGCCATCGGGAGCAAAGCAAGATCGTCTTTGTGGCAACAAAGACACATCTTGAATTCCTTCCCCGACGGGTCATAGTTTTTTCGACATCCACCATGCGTTCACATCTTTAAAATCCTTGTACAGGTTTGACATGTCCCTGCATTTTGGGCTTTGTTCCATCAATAATTCAGTGGCAATTTTACCTGTTTTGTCATTGTCCAGGTAGAGCTGTACGGATTCATAGCTTTCAAATAGTCTAGGTATTTTTTCCACAAAGGCAAGGGAATTCAATATCAATAGGTCATTTTCACCCCGTAGTTTTTTTGTCCCGTTCCAACAGGCTCAACATATCGAACATTCCCTCTGTGACAATTAGCCTTCTTTTTCCATTAATTGATGTATGTCATATCCTTTGGGGAACTTGAGTTCTTGACATATTTGTTTGCGCAATTCCCATCCATAGGAATCATTTTGTAAACCGATGGCGAAGTACATTCTGTCCCTCAAGCTATAGTGGACCTCCCTGCACAGTCCCAGGGCCGTTGGCAAGGAAATTCCCCTTACTTCCACATACTCCTGTAGGGCATTATGGCCCAGTACTCTTACATCCCTAATTTTGATCCCCTCTTCATTAAATTCATTAAAACGATGCTGGTGAAAAGAAAGAGAGATCTGGCCGTTTTCCAACCAGTCCAATGCTTCCCTAACGGATGATCCGTTTACAATACAGACCAGGTCGATCACATTGCCCCCTTTCCCCGCCCCATGGTCGTACCATCTATTGAGTTCCTTGGACACCTTGAAAGAGGCTTGGGTTTCTGACCTGAAAGGACTCAGGAACCAAGCTTCTTTGACCGATGTCCGTGTGGGAAAGTGCCCGAGTTTTGCCAGCGCTTTTTCGATGGGAAAATCCCGGGCTGTTTCACACCGTGTCCTAAATGTTTTTTTTCTTTTCATCAGCCGGTTCTTTTTTTTGATTTTCTCTTACCTTCTTACCTAAGTCCCTGTTTATATAGGTTAAGAACCTAGGTAGTACTGATTTTGATGTTACCCATCCTACCCTAATAGGTAGGTTAGGTAATACCTAGGTAACCAGTAGTTAATGTATCCTACCTAGAGGTAGCTCCCGCTGTTGGGGAGGTCATGCCCCATTAGGTAACTAGGTAGGTGCTTTTGCACTTTTTCTAAACTTCCACCTCCAAAGGGCTATCGGTAAATACAGGTTTTGCCAGATATCCGTATACCTGCCGCTTGGGATGTTTTACCCTTTGGAAGTTGAACCCGGACAGTGCCCGCCCCAGGTTGATCTGGTTCAGTCTCAGATTGAGGTGCCTTAGCTTTACCAACACGTCCGAGGCCGTCACGAAATCCACCATGTCGTTGGATTTTTCAAAGTATTTGGAGACCAGTTCCTCCTCGGTGGTCAATTTGGTGTATTTTTTATTGCGCTCCTCGTTCTCCAGAATATCGGTCAAGGTGAGCTCTGGATTGAATGAAGGATCATGATAGGCCAGATGATAGGCCTGGATCCAGACGTCCTTGATCTCCATTTCCCTGGAATAGGAAAAATCTATCTTGTCCCTGAGCTCAAAGCAAAGCCACCGTACCGATCCCGTCTCGTCGTTCAAAAAGGAGGACATATTGGTGGAGCCCAAAAAGGAACAGATCCTGGGCAGGGTAGTGTTCTTCCTGTCGTAGGGAAGCCGTTCATTGATAAAGGTCTTAGAGAAAAATGCTTTTAGGGCATTTACATCCTTTTTGGTCAGTACGGCCAATTCGTCCAGATTGTACAAAAAATTGCGGCACAATTGGATGCGTGCGTCCTTGTCGTTGCTGATGTCCTCTGCCATATAATCGGAGAGTTCCGGGGGACAGATAAAGCGGCACCAGGTGGATTTGCCAGAGCTTTGTCCCTTATGGCTTATTATCAGTGCCTGTTTGTTGAAATAGGCAGGTTCCAGGGCACATTTTATGGCCCGGACCAACCATTTTTTGAGGTGGTAAACAAAGGCCCCATCATCATAGGTGGGGACATAGGATGCCAATTTCAGGATATGGTCCTCACCGTTCCATTTTGGGAGGGATTCAAAATATGCCCTGATCGGATTGTATTTCGGGATAAGTTCCGATCGGATCAGGATCTCCAGTTTCCCCGTGCTGATATCGATACCCGCCTTGGCAAGTTCTATGATCAGGGAATTGAGGTTCAGATAGGACCATTCCGTTGTGTGTTTGAAAGATATCTGGAAATCATGGGATATCTCGTTGTACATAATGTCGTACTTCCCCTCCAGGTATTCGATGGTATAATCGTAGATGGTCTTTTTTTTGGCATCCTTTACATTGTAAAGTCGATTGCCCTGATCCCCGACTAACATGAGCTTGTAATTTTGAAAGAGTCTCCCTTCGCATCGCTATCAAAATGACTTGGGTGCAAAATGCCATTTTGCAGTAGCCAGTCGTTCAGCTTCTTCTTTTCAAAGAAGATCAGTTTCCCATTGGGCTTGGAGTGTGGTATATTTCCGGAAGAAGTAAGTTTATAAAGATAACTTCTTGAAATTCCCGTATAGTCACAGGTTTCCTCAAAGGTCAGTACCTCTTTATGGGCCGTCATGAGCCTTTCCAAACGGTCCAGTCGTTCAAGTATTAAAAAATTGTCCATTTTGTTTCTTTTTAGGTTACGAAATGAACAAAAGCGCTTTTGTCTTTCTACAGTATTGTAGGTAGGATAAATGTATAAAAATAGGCAAAAAAGGAATCTGAAAAATTGCAATATTTATTCACAACTAGGTGATATATAATTATTTACATCAAATCATATCAAATAATATTGCACTTAGCTTCACTTAATTTTATTGGATATCATTTGATATCAAATGGCCACAACATATAGCAATGGAAAAATGTCGATTTCTAGGTGACTTTGTAGTTATTAACAATGAATTTAGAAGGGCCAGGTAAATAATGGCTTCTAAAAACACAGATTTCTTCATTTGCATTTCTGCAATTGTAATTTTCCCCAAAGGTTTTTATGAATGACCTCCTAGGTATTTCAGATGTAAAGGTTTTAATTTTCGAAGTGGACTTTTGCAAACTAAATTTGAAGTAGGTTTAGCAATCTTCCAAATAATGTAGACCCTTAAAAGGTTGGTTTTAAGGGACGATTTACATTCTTTTTTCGATATACTACTTACCCAGTTTCAGTATCCGTATTGCCCCCTGTACTACCAATACGAAGACAATAGCACCGATGACCAGATCCGGTAGCCCCGAATCTAGCCAAAGAACAAGTAGACCCGCAATGATAACCCCGAGATTTATAATAACATCATTTGATGTAAAAATCATGCTAGCTTGCATATGGGCATCTTCTTTGCTCTTTGATTTTTGAAGTAGATAAAGGCAGAATGCATTCGCTATGAGCGCAAAAACGGATATAACAATCATAGTAGAGAAATCGGGTAGTTTTTCATTTCCCAAAAACCTTCTCAATATTTCTAGAAATCCCAAAGCTGCAAGTATTATTTGAAAATATCCTGCGATTTTCGCAATCCGTTTCTTTTTGGTCAAAGTGCCCCCAACTGCGAAAAGACTGATTCCATATACAAATGAATCCGCCAACATATCGAGGCTATCCGCAACCAAGCCCATTGATTTTGAAATAAGGCCAGTTGTCATTTCGATTAAGAAAAAAGCGAAATTTATGGCCAGTACAATCCAAAGTAACTTTTTTTGGTTTGTATTTTCATTAAAGTTCTTTTGGTCGGTCTGTTCTGTTAAAATTTTCTTTCCGCCCAATTTTAAATCGATAATCGACTTTTCAATTTGGTCAGTCTGTCCGTCGTGAAAAACGATTAATTTTCTATTAGTAATATCGAAGTCAAGATTTTTAATTCCTGAAATTCCGTCCAGTTTCATTCGGATTAGGTTTTCCTCGGAAGGACAATCCATTTTGGTAATTTCAAATATTGTTTTGTTCATTTTAGTCTTCATCTTCGTTACCAAATGGTTTTATGATTACTCCTACGCTAAAAATAAAACCGTCAGTAGGCGCATAAATTTCCGGGAATTCTGGGCTGTCGTGTGGCGGCAAGACCAAAGGTGAAAACCTGCTTTGTCTTCTGTCAGTAAAGTTTTCAAAATTCAAAAAGGTTGTTCCCCATTTGAAATTGCGCATTGCCACAAAACCCATTGTAACAAAATCCGTGGTTTCTGTGCCGGTTGACAAAAACTGCTTTCCTATGTAAAAAGTTTCGTAACCTATTCGCCATTTATCGGATTCGTACATCAAAACACTACCCACGTTGTGCTTTGCTGTGAGTGGTTTTTGGGGATTTCCTGCTAAATAATTCAGTTTTGTGTCGATGAGTGCGTAGTTTAGAAACCATCTAAAATCCTTGTATGTAAACTTGATATTGGTTTCCGCTCCTTTACTTATTATTTTATCGGTTGCATTTTCAAACGTAAAAAATCCATCGTCTGTAGAATTTAATAATAGTCCGTTGTTGATAGCTGAAACGTAGAAGAGTTGGTTAATGCTAAAACTTACAGCATCGAATAATCGTGCCTGATAGTTCACATCAAAATTAACACCATAGGAACGTTCGGCTTTAAGTGCAGCTTTATCTATTGCGAGAACATTTTCAAAATTTATATTTTCAGCCTCTTCGGTAAAAATATCTGGTATTTTGTAACCTAGGCCACCACCAATTCTGCTCGAAAATCCGCTATCGTTCTTGTAAAGCAAGGAGACTCTTGGAAGTGGAAAAAAACCGAAATCCGTATTGTAGTCTGCTCTTAATCCTGTTTCTAAAATCCAATTATCTGAAATGTCGTAAATGTTGTTTACAAATGTTCCATACGTAACGTCTCTTTGGTCACGTTGTAATGTTGCATTATCATTTTCATCAAAATTGGATGTGTATAAATTTGCTCCAATAATCCAATCTGCTTTTTTAGATGCCTTTTGATAGTTGATTTCTGTGAAAGTATTAGTTTGTTTTCCATCAAAACTAAAATCGGGAATAGACAGCTTTCTATCGAAAAATGAGATGCTATTTTTGATGTTCAATGAACTGACCGAATCCATCTGTTTTTCGTAAACAGTCTGACTGCTCAATCTTTTAGAAAGATTTTCTTCGGTATATTGATGAATCCCATTTTCGCCACTTTCAATTTTTGTGATATCGCCACCAATTCTGTCGTCATAAGTTCCATTGAGACCTATCCAAAACGTTGTTTTATCTGAAGGGTAATAAAAGAATTTTGGGTTAAAAGACAACGATGTTGTTTTTGGTAGATTACTGAAACCATCATCTTCTGGGTCATACGCTTTTTGGTAATGACCAGAACCGTACAACGAGACTCCAAATTTTTCATTCCGCACGCTGTAAAAGACATTTGCTGTACTACCTAGCGCTTGTGTTTGGGTGAGCATAAAATCCAAGGATGGTTCTTCATCAGGTGTTTTCGATACCATATTTATTAAACCTGCAATAGCCCCACCACCATAAAGTGTTGAAGAACTTCCTTTTATTATCTCAAATTGTTGTAGGTCTAAAGGCGGAATTTGTAGAATACTCAAACCACTTGAAAATCCACCATACAAAGGAAATCCGTCTCTTAAAAGCTGAGTATATCTACCGTCAAGCCCTTGAATTCTGATGTTTGTGTTTCCACTACTTAACGAGGTTTGTTGCATTTGTATTCCGGTACTTTCTCGAAGTACCATTGAAATATTGGTTGGATTCATTACTGCTTTTTCGCCTAATTCTTCCACTCCAATAAATTCAATTCTTGTTGGAATTTTTCTTACTGTCCGTGTACTTCTTGAAGATTGTATAACGACTTCGTCAAGTTCATTCCTTCTTGATTCGAGCTTGAAAAAGAACTCTTTTTTTGTACCAACCTCAATAGTGGTTTCGATAGTTCTGAAACCAACGTATGAAATTTTTACGGCTTGGTTTCCGTTCGGGATTTCTGTAAACGTTGCTATTCCGTCAAAATTGGTTATTGCTCCCTTTTCAAGTTCTTCAAAATAAACTGTCGCTCCTGGTAGTGGCTGATTGGTTTCCGTGTCGGCAACAAAAATTGAAACATCGCTTGTTTGTGCGAAAGATATAAGTGATAATGCTAAACATAATATAGTTACATATGCTTTTTTCATTTGCTAATTCTGGTTTTTAAGAATATTGCAAATGTATTTAGCTTTTAGTGCAACTCGATTGCAAAGATTATCTGTTGCAGTTGTCGCACAAGCCTTTCACGACCATATTTGCTTGTTGCAACTTGAAATTTTTTGGAAGTTGAATATTGGGAATAGGAATGTCGAAAAGACAAAACGTTTTGTCACAGTTAGTACAATAAAAATGATAGTGCAAATCTATTGGGTCGCAATTGCAACCTTCAGCGCAAACTGCATATTTGGTCATTCCAGAGCCATCTTCAATACTGTGAATTACTTTGTTTTCCTCAAAAGTCTTTAATGTTCTAAAAATAGAACTTCTGTCAGTATATGCCAATGCGTTTTCGATATCCTTTAGCGATTGGGCTTTTTCATGGCTTAAAAGATGGCGTAAAACCACAGTTCTAACTGCGGTATTTTTCACCTTTTTTATTTTTAGGATTTCTTCTTCCGTTTGCATTTTCCTAATATATCATTTTTTAGAGTGTTGTCTTTTCAGCAACAACTTTTGTTTTCTTGAATCGGCGGACAAGATACAGTTCCGTAAGAACAATAAACACAACAATCTCCTTCTTTTGGTTTCAGCACCGTTTTGCAACTCTCACATTCATAAAAGAATTGACATGCCGTTGTTGGCATTTCCTCTATTTTTTGGTGTCCGCAACTAGGACAGAAAATCGTAGATTCGAACTGTATCTCCATTACTTCACTATTTTATATCCAGTTTTTAAGATTGCCTCTTCAATCTTTCCTGCATCGACTTTTGCATGGTCGAATTTTATGACGGTATTCGCTTTTTCGAAATCGGCCTTGACGTTAAATATTCCGTCCAACTTGTTTATCTCACTTTCAACATGGGCTTCGCACCCTAGGCAGGTCATTCCTTTTACATCCACCGTGATTTCTCTTATATTGTTGGACATGGTAGGGGTGTCGTTTGTTTTGTTCTGTGGATAGAACACGGAGGAATAATAGGGAAACGCCAGCATTATGGCCGCAAATACGGTAACTATCCCTAGGAATTTCTTGGATTGCCAAAACGATGTTTTTTCATCTTCATCACAAGCGCATTCCAACTCTTCTTGCGTCCTTGGCCGCAACCGTTGATACCACTCAAAGACCAAAACTAGAACCGTTAGACCAATCAAGTACGGTCTAAAAGGATTAATCCACGAAAATGTGGATGCTATACCACTTGTTCCGGCCAACATTGCCAATACGGGAGAAATACAGCATAATGATGCCGTTGTCGCCGTAAGTAGAGATGTGCCTATCAATTTTTTATTGTGCTTCATTCTTTATACCAATACTTTATTGTCCTTTACCATTTCAAATATAGGTGTCATTATGAAGGATTTGTCCTTATTTAGCGAATAGAAAACGGTCTGTGCCTCTTTAGTAGTGTATACAATATCTCTATCCCTCAATTTTCTCAAGTGTTGGGAAATTGCGGAAACGTTCATTTCCAAAATATCGCTTAAATCACAAACACATAGTCTTCCTTCTTTTTGAAGCAAATAAAGAATCTGAAGGCGAACTTTGTTTCCCGCTAAATTTAAAACCTCGGAAATCAATGCCAGGGAACCATCCAATTCCCCAATAGATGTCCTACAGTCCATTATCTGTTTTGCATTCGCTTCTAGTCTTATACATGGTTGATTTTCCATAGTATAAAGATATCTTTTTTTGTATTTAAGCAAATACTAAAATACGTTAAAATTACTGTCCCTTAAAAAGGCCCATAAAAGAGCGAATGGATAAAGTTGGTGTAGTACCAAAAATGGTTCGTTTTACGTGGCCAATTTCAAGAGAATATTCGTTGCCATTTTTATAATATGGTTAAAATATAATTTCAAAGTAAGGACAAAAAGCTAGATAATTGAACGACCTATTTTAAATTAAGGCTCAATTTTTCATTTATAATCATATTGTTATAATCGGGTCCTGAAACAGGTATATTCCTTTTTGAGTAAAATATCTACTAATATTTATTCTACTAGGAGAGGCAAGCAATCTCTACTTGGATTTAGCTATAATATGTTGCGGATCACTAAAAAAATTTCCTAGATACGCCTACCCAACTAATACTCCAATTACTTGACAATGACTCCCTCGGTGGTAAACGAAAATGCCTGATTACTTACAGCACCCAACATTACCGCTTGAAACAAGGGGTTCAATGGCCTTTCGGCATACCAATCTATCAAAAAGTTTGCGCCTGTACCGCCCTCGCCATCTTTTTCCTCAATTACATAATCTATAGTTTCCAAGGGCTTCAGATAAATAGACTGTTCGAGATATCGTCTTACCAAAGCACCCTCGGTATTGAAGTAGTCTACTCGACTTAGGAACAAAGTGTCTGCCTCACTTGTATTACGGATACTCAAGGTAGCAGTCAACAATACTTTAGCATCCTTGGTGCGATTATAGATTTCGGAATATATCGGTATGTAAACCGTTTGATTTACATCGCCCATTACCAAAGCCGTCCTGTTTTCTGAGATTTGATGGCTATCAAGTAATTGTTCCGCATCTTTATTGGGGTTCGTTTCTACACAGGATGCCGCTGACAAAAAAAATACAACTATTAAAATCTTATATATTGTTCTCATATATTCAAGCCTAATTTATTATTCAATTAACTCATCGATTATTTTAGCGTGCTAAGTAAGAAGTAAGTTAAGAATAAAAATGGCCGGTCCAATAAAACGTTCGTGGCTATAGAGAATAAACTATACTTTATTTATACTTTTATAAAAGTCCAGAATATAAAAATTAGTAGTTTCTACAAACTTATTTTTCGGTTTAAACTGACCTTACTTTTATATAGATATTTTGCTTAAGCACTTAGCAAGCTCCTCTTTTCCTAAGGTTATTTTTTTTTGCTCATCACTTATTGAAGGAATCATCGTTATTTGTTTGTTTTCATCAGAGATAAAAACAGACAAATTTATATTAAAAATAGTTGTTAACTTATTTTCATTTTATTGGTTGGTGAATTTTCTTAAGTCCGCGTTTGCGCCATAGACAACCAAAATATCATATTCTTCAAGAACGGTATCTGGTGAAGCTACGCCTTGTACCCTATCTTCGTTATGGGTTTTGCCAACCACGCTTTTTACTTCTGTCTTCTTTATAGTGGTCAATGCTAAAATGTTGTATTTTCTACGTAATTGAATTTCCCTAATAGTCTGACCTATGTATTTTTTTGGTATATTTATTTCAATAATACTAAAGTCATCATTTAATTGAAATGAATCTACCACGTTGGTCAAGCATAGTTTTTTTGCCCAACGTTCTGCCGTTTCTTCTTCGGGATGTACAATTTCATCAACTCCAATGGCTATTAATACTTTTTCGTGTAATGGGTTAATGGCTCTACTAATTAAACGTTTTACCTGAAAATTTTTAAATAGTGCTGTAGTCATTATATTGGCGCCTTGGTCTTCGCCTATGGCAATTATAACGATGTCCGTTTCTTTAAGTGGCAGACCAGAAACCGTAAATTCGTCCGTGGCATCCATGCAAATGGTATGTGATATCTTTTCTTTGAACGAATCCACTTTATCCATTTTATTATCTATTCCAATGACTTCATTTCCTTGTGCGGTCAATTTTTCTGCTAAAGAAGCTCCAAAACCTCCTAGACCAACAATTATATATTTCATTTCTTTTTTTTAGTTGATTGTAATTTCCTCGCTTGGGTATCGATAATTTTTATGTTTTATCTTCTTAAAGATGGCTACCATTATAGAAAGCATACTCACTCTACCAACAAACATAATAACAATAACAATAAGTTTGCTCGGAGTACTCAAACTTTCTGTAATACCTAAACTTAAACCCACTGTACTGTAAGCTGAAAAACTCTCGAAGGCAATATTCAATAGACCTTTTTCTGGATCAAAAATGGCAATAAGAATTATCCCGGAACCAATAACAATTAATGAAAGTGTTATGGTTGCAAAAGCCCGTCTTACCGAAATATCGGCAATTTCCCTTCTAAAAACTTCAATTCTATGCTTTCCTTTTGCCAAACTTATAATATTTAATGTAGCTATGGCAAAGGTACTGGTTTTTATACCACCGCCTGTTGAGGCCGGTGATGCACCGATCCACATTAATAAAATTATTATCATTACCGTTGGAAATGTTAATGCTGTCATGTCTACCGAATTAAAACCAGCTGTCCTAGGCGTTGCTGCTCCAAATAAAGCGTTTACAATTTTTCCATACACGGAATGTTCAGCCAATGTATTGTTATATTCCAAAATTAAAAAAAGAATAAAGGCGATAGCTGTAAGTGATAAAGTTGTGATCAATGTAATACGGCTATTGATGTTCAACACCCAAGGTTTATAGGTTTTATTTGTGGATTGAAAACGGAATAGATTTTGAAACTTATGTTTGACGTAGTTGAGAAGATTTACAACAATTGGGAAGCCCAAACCTCCCAGAACAAAGGTTGCGATAATGACCAATTGTAAGGTGTAATTAAACCGGAAGCCTGTTTCATAAATACTATTGCTCAAAGTAGAAAATCCAGCATTACAAAAGGCCGAAATTGCATGAAATAGTGAGAAAAATGCTTGGTCCGCATAATTGCTTATTAACGAAGTGTCCAATGAAAAAAAGATGAGCAGTGCAGCACTAAATTCAACTGTTGCAGTGATGATGATGACATTTTTTAAGGTTTTAAAAACATCACCAACCTTTTGTGAATTTGTCATTTCGCTCAAAGTCAATTGGTTTTCATAAGTACTTCCTCCTTTAAAGAAATAACTAAAGTAACTGGCAAAAGTCAAAATACCCAAACCACCAACTTGAATAAGAAACATAATAATGGATTGTCCAAAAATTGTAAAATAAGTCCCTGTGTCTACAACTATTAAACCTGTAACACAGACCGCACTTGTAGATGTAAACAACGCATCAATAAACGAAATGCCATCGTGAGTTGCTTTTGGCAACATTAACAATAACGAACCCAAAAGGATGATGGTCAAAAAACTCAAAATGAACAATTGGGCAGGGTTAAGATAAGTTCGATTTAAATCTAATTTTAGCTCTGAAAACTCCCTAATGAATGTCAAAATAACTGCTAAAACGACCCAAAATGGGTTTTCCAAAACCAAATCTGTTTTAAATGCCTCACCCACAAATAGGTACATGTAAAAAATGTACAGCGTGTAGGCAACCGAAAGAAAATCAAAGAAGGCTACCTTTCGCTTTAAAAGAATAGGATTTTCAAAATATCTTGCAAACGTGGAGAATAATCCTATGGCAATGACAACGAAGTAAAAAGTATCAATGATTTGTTGGCCTAAAACTGTTTGCGTAAAACCGAAATGAAAAATAAAGGCAAACATCCCTAGAACGCTCGCCCAAAATGCAGTTTTATATAATTTTCTTAAATCAAAATTCATTCAACAAAAATAGGTGATTATTCGCTTTTTTTTAAATTTATTCAGTTTTTACAAGCTTGCACAAACTGTTTTATATATGGCGTCCAAATTGGAGAATAAAACAATAAAAGAATTTGAAATCGAAATGTACAATCAACAAAAAGGGGCATGGCTCTTTTCTAATTGTCCACTTTTTGTTGTAAGTCCAGTAGTGCTGGCATAGTTCTGTCGGGATGCACCAACTGTCCCATAAAAGGGCCTATTTATGTGTCAGTTTTCACAGAGGGAAAAATCTTGGAGGGTATTGTCCCATTTCTGGTCTTTTTTATTAGTTTCGTTAATTAACCTTTTACGGCACTAAATATGGTAATAGGATATGCGAGGGTTTCCACCCCGGAACAAAAATTGGAATCTCAAATAGATCTGTTGAAAAATAGCGGATGCGAAATAATCTATTCGGATATAGCAAGTGGAACTCGGGACGATAGAAAGGGCTTGAATGAAATGCTGAAGTATATGAGAAAAGGGGATACTATCTTGACCTATAAAAATGATAGGGTATTCCGTTCCCTAAAAAACATGGTACAACTTATCGACCGGTTCAATGAATCTGGAGTACATTTTAAAAGCCTCAGCGAACCCGAATTCAATACTAATTCTGCAAACGGTAAATTTTTACTTCAAATTTTTGCTGCTGTTGCCGAATTCGAACGCAACCTTATAAGTGAGAGAACAAAAGTCGGCTTGAACAATGCCCGTCAACGTAATAAACTTTTGGGTAGGCCTTCTGGGTCAAAACGGGAAACTATTGAAAAATACCATTATGCCAAGCATCTATACGACCATATGGATGTAGCGATTGGTATGGCATGTATCAAGGCTAAAATTAGTAAAAGTTCATTTTATAGGGTGGAAAGGCAACTTTCAAAATGAAAGATCGATAAGCCATGTTCCCTGGATTTTTAAATCGGTCCACAGCTAAAACAAAGTTTAATGGTCAAAATGGTTGTCAAATTTTAGGATTTCGAAATGTAGGTGGCATCCCCATCTTATTTCCGAATTGCCTACAATTCCAATAATTTCACTGTAACTGATAGGTGATTAAATGGTCGCTTGGGCTCGAACTAGGGACAACTTGATTATGAGTCACTTTTTTCTAATAAAAATTATTCATATTAAATCATCCAGAAATAGTTCCAGTTAAATTGTTGTACCTATGTTGTACCTGGGCAATAAAAAAGGCCTCAACATTTCTGTCAAGGCCTTTAAGTACTCGAGGTGGGAATCGAACCCACACTCCGAAGAACTGGATTTTGAATCCAGCGCGTCTACCAGTTCCGCCACTCGAGCAAGGTAATTATTTCTTGGGTTTCAATTATCCCAGTGGTTTATAAATACCATCGATTTAATTGAGACTGCAAAACTAAAAAATATTTTCTTTATTACACCAAAAAAATAACAAGATTTATACTTTAGCAACCCAAATAAATTTCTAAATTTGCACCTCCTTATAAAAAGGAGTTCCAATAAACTAATAAACAAGACATTAACAATGCCATATCAAGTGCCGGAGCCTAAAATTTTCACCTGTACCCAAAGTACAAAGCTATCCGAAAAAATAGCGGAGCATTTTGGTTCCAATTTGGGCAATGTTATTTTTTCCAGATATAGTGACGGGGAGTTTCAGCCATCCTTTGAGGAATCTGTACGTGGAATGCGTGTGTTTATTATAGGCTCTACAAATCCCAGTTCTGAAAATTTGATGGAAATGTTGTTGATGTTGGATGCCGCAAAAAGGGCGTCGGCAAGGCACATTACCGCGGTAATGCCTTATTTTGGTTGGGCCAGACAGGATAGAAAGGACAAGCCCAGAGTGCCCATAGCGGCCAAATTGGTAGCTAAAATGTTGGAGGCGGCCGGTGCCACCCGTATCATTACCATGGACCTGCATGCCGATCAGATACAAGGTTTTTTTGAAAAACCGGTAGACCATTTATTTGCGTCCACTTTGTTTTTGCCTTATTTGAACAGCCTTAACCTTAAAGATCTTACCATAGCCTCACCGGATATGGGCGGATCCAAAAGGGCATACGCTTATTCCAAGGCACTTAGTTGCGATGTGGTCATTTGTTACAAGCAAAGGGCCCAGGCCAATGTAATCTCGCATATGGAGCTCATCGGGGATGTTGAAGGGAAAAATGTGGTTTTGGTAGATGACATGGTAGATACGGCCGGAACCTTGACCAAAGCGGCAGATTTAATGATGGACAGGGGAGCAGTAAGTGTAAGGGCAATTACCACGCACGCACTTCTATCCGGGGATGCCTATGATAGGATTGAAAAATCCAAGCTGTCGGAACTTATAGTAACAGATTCCATCCCCTTAAAAAGGGAAAGTAAAAAAATAAGGGTATTAAGCTGTGCCGAGTTGTTTGCCGATGTAATGCACAGGGTACACCACAATACTTCCATTAGTTCCAAATTTTTGATGTAGAAGTATACTGTGAAAGTAATTTAATCAATATTTAATAAATACAATGAAGTCAATTACAATTAAAGGATCAGAAAGAGAAAGCGTAGGCAAAAAAGCGACAAAGGCCTTACGTAATGCTGGAAAGGTTCCTTGCGTTATATACGGAGGGGAAAAACCATTACACTTTGCAGCGGAAGAACTATCGTTCAAAGATTTAGTGTACACTCCAAACGCACATACTGTTGTGGTTGATTTGGAAGGGGGTGAAAAGTACGATGCGGTAATGCAGGATATCCAATTCCACCCTGTGACCGACAAGATTTTACACGTAGACTTTTATCAGTTGTTCAAGGACAAGGAAGTTACTATGGACATTCCCGTACGATTATTGGGGAATTCTCCTGGGGTCAGAAACGGGGGTAGGCTATTGTTCAGAAAAAGAAAGCTTACCATTAAGGCGTTACCGGACAATTTACCCGATTTCTTTGATGTGGACATCTCTAAATTGAGGATAGGTGGAAACATTTCCGTAGCTACATTGTTGAAGGATGAATTTACCATTCTTCACCCGGAAAATACAGTGGTGGTCCAGGTTAAAGCTGCACGTAACGCGGTGATGACAGATGATGAGGATGAAGAGACAGAAGAAGAAGGAACCGAGGCGGTAGCTGCTGAGGGCGGAGAAGAATAGATTTTATCCAAAATAAGTGAAAAAGCATCCCCTAACTGCGGGATGCTTTTGTATTTTTAAGAATTCCAAATACAAGTACCATGTTTCGGTTTTTAAAAACCTTTTTTAAATTGAACGGGATATTGTTGGATGAAAAAGACAACATGAAGAAATTTTTAGTTGTAGGACTGGGCAATATTGGGGAAGAATATGTTGAAACCCGTCATAATATAGGATTTAAAATATTGGATTCCCTATCCGTAGAGGAGGACTTTGCCTTTGAAACGGCAAAGTTGGGCGATGTAGGCACTTTTAAGGTTAAAGGGCGGAGTGTATTGTGTCTTAAACCATCTACCTATATGAACAGGAGCGGGAAAGCTGTAAAATATTGGATGGAGAAGGAAAATGTGCCTCTTGAAAATGTATTAATCATCACCGATGACATTAACCTTTCTTTTGGGACCATCCGCTTAAAGACCAAAGGAAGTGATGGGGGGCATAATGGATTGAAGGATGTTCAGCAGTACCTGCTTACCACCAATTACAATAGATTAAGGTTTGGTGTTGGTTCCGATTTTGGAAAAGGCAAGCAAATAGATTATGTCCTGGGAGAATGGAACCAAGAGGAAAAGGAGGCTCTGACAGAACGATTTGCCAGAGTGAATGCCCTTATCCGTTCCTTTGTGCTTTCCGGGGTAAATAGGACAATGAACGAATATAACGGCACCTAACCCTAGCGTACCTTAAATTCTGAAATACTGTTGGTAGCCGTATTTCCTTCCCTATCCACAGTAGTTATTCTCCAATAATAAACCGTATTGGCTTCAACACTTACTTTTAGATCGGATTGCCCCGATGTTAATGTACCTATCAAAGTAGTTGGTGGGGTTTCTGTTGAAAAGTACACTTCATAGCCTTCAAGGTCGTTATCCACATCGGCACCCTCCCAATCCAAAAGAACCTCATTGTTGAGGTCCCTGGAAATGTTGGATCCTGTTTTGGGAGATATAACCTCAGCGGGAAAAGGGGGGTGGGTGGTTTCGGCACCTGCATTAAAAAATCGCCATGTTTCGCTACGTGCCGTTTCCGACACTTTGGTGTTTCTGGAAACGACCAACCAGGAATATGGGACTCCTTTTTCAATGGTCAAACTTGCTGAAGTACCGCTCACCACCATGGTTTGGGTGGTGTTGTTGTTTAAATTGGTGGCCCTTAATTCATAGGATTCCGTGTGATCCGAACCTTGCCATCTAAATTCCACCGTAGAAGAATTGGTTCCCGCAACGTCCAGGCCAGTGTTGCATTCGGAGTTTTTTTGGGGAAAGACCAACAGGGCGGACAAGGGTGGTTGGGGAGAGTCCTTTCCCCCACATCCCGTCAGGGCCAAAAAACAAAGGATTATGGTTATAGGTTTCATCCGTTTATATTTATTTTTTTACTACTTTATACCTACCGTTTACACCTTCTCCCTTAACCTTAAGGATATAAATACCTGAGGGCAGGCCTGTAAAATTAATTTTAATTTCATTGTTGTCCGGGGTATGGTCCCTATTGCTTATCAATTGCCCGGCATAATCGAAAATTTGGGTATTTACGGTATCCGGTCCATTATTGAGAAAAATATTGATTTCCTCTTCAAAGGGATTGGGGAATACCAGAGGCTTGTCCATAAGGTACAATTGATCTTCATAAACACCCTGACATGGCAGATTGGTAGACACCCTGATTTGGTTGATGCCTTGTTTAAGGTCCAAGGTTATGCTGGATGATTTGGTCTGTGTAACAATGCCATTTAATTCAACATTGTAAAAATCGCCCCCTTCCAGGTTCAACAAGGTCTGGTTTCCAGTAGCCGTTAGCTTTGAAGTAACGCTTAGGGGCAAAGGTTCTGTAATGACGGCTTCAAAACAATAAGGTTCGTATACTTTATCATCTTCCATACCAACAATACATATTTCATAAGTACCGGCGGCAAGGCCTTCCCTAAAAAAGAAGTTGGTAAAATTACTGCTCTCATTTATTCCATTGCCATTAAGGACAAGGTCATAGTCCATATTAATGCCGGCAACGACGCGTATGGAACCATTGTTCTGATTGCTACAGGATTCACTGTTGATTTCTACCTCAAAATTATCCGTAGGTAAAATATAAACGGCACACCCGTTTAAATCCACAGTGGCCCCCATGGGGGTGTTTGGGCATAGGTCGTCCCCATCATCAAAAACACCATCCTTGTCTTCGTCCGCCCTAAAGGTGCCTTCTACGCAGATGTCCATGGAAAATGCGTTTAATGTCCCTCCGTCCGAGGCCGCAATGTCCTTAACTTCCAATATCCAATCCCCAAAGGTAGACTCCCCGTTAAAAGCGGCCAAAGAACCTAAGGGTCTTACAGTACCCTGAATTGCGGGGTTTGTGCCGCATACGAACCCTTCAGCGCTGTCATCAAATGTTGCCATTATATCCTGATTTCCGCCACAGGAATTGGAGACGAGAATTACCCGGGTGCCGGCAGGTGATATAAGACTTACTTCCAAATCGGCAAGAAAGGTATGGGTCAGGTCCAAATTCACATTTATATCGGCTATTGGTAGATCGTTCATTAAAGTGATGGTAGATGTTATTGTGGGCGCTCCGATAGTTGAAATGGTAATGGGCAAGTCTTTGGCGGATTCCGATGCGCAGTTCTGTTCTAGGGTAGTAAAGCTAAAGGCAGGGCCAAAATTTCCTTCTCCACAGCTATTTTTGGGTCTAACACGCCAATAATAAGTAGTCGATTCTTGTAGGTTGTGCGTTAAATAGGAGTTAAAAATAACGCTGGCGGCATCAATGATATTGGTGAAGGCCACGTCATCGGCAATCTCAACGTCATAGGAGGTATGGGAAGTATTGGACTCCCATTCCAACTGTGGTGCAATACGTGTACTTGTGGCGCCATTAACGGGCAATTGCAGGGCAACATCCGTAAATGCAGTTTCCAGTATTTTAACATCGATCGTCACTTCCTTGGTAACATTTGCTGTTGTGGCCACTATATTTATGGGGTAATTGCCGGGATTTACCAAATCCGTATTGGAAAAATTAATGTTTACTTGGGTATCGTTTGCCATGGCGGAAGTAGGGGAGAAATCAATGGCCAATCCCGGGGGCATTCCGGTAGCGGAAAAGGTGGCCTCTTCTGAAAAACCATTATAGGTTTGGTAAGTGAAGGGCACCATTAAATCATTGCCCTGGCAAACTTCATGCTGCAATTGATCGAAGCCCAAAACGATATCGGATGGCGTAATGGTAATATTGGAAGTGTTAATCGCCAAAAAGATATTGTTGTGGGCACTGACCATTATACGGCCCGTAGGAGTGGCAAATCCAGGGATCAATATGTCTTGTTGCCCATCATTGGGGACACTGTCCGCTAATTGTATAGGAAAGGAAGCGCCCCCATTTGCGGAAAAATAAATGTCCACTTTTTGGGTGTTTACCAGGCCCTGGTTGGTTTTTGCCACATCCCAGACAACGGTTTGTCGTGTGCCTGCGGCATACATCTCATTGGCGGATTGGGAAGTTATCACAAAGGGTCCCGCATTGTCTATAACCTTAACTTTTACCAGGTCCGATGTAACCTGCCCTCCTCCAAGGGCATTGTCCCTGACGGTAAGGGCAAAGTCCAGTTCCCGTTCTACATCGGAAACGGTTTCCCAAGTAGTATTTACATTGGGGTTGGTCTGGGTAAGATTGCCCGATACGATACTGCTCAATCTTGGAAAATACCTGGTTGGTGATACCGTTGGTTTTAAGGATCTAAAATTGGCTCCACTGAGGTTTGTTGGTCCAAAGGTGTTATGGGTAACCACGCCGTCATTTATCTGTTCCCAATTGTAGGTTAGGATATCATCTATATCCACATCCGTGGCATTGCCCTTTAATCTGAAGGCGGTAGATTTTGGGATGGTAAAGTTACCGGTCGGAATAATTTCAGGAGGATTGTCCAGCAAAGAGATTTCCTGGGCACAGCCCGTAGTTTTTATATATTCCGATATTTGAAATATGCTGTAGTAATGAAAGTAATCATCTCCGTTGAGGGCCACATTGTTGCTGCCCGAAATACCTGCATAGCCCATAATGGTTGTTCCACTTCCCGGTTCGGCCTGTACCAGTGAGCCTTCGGATTCAAAGGACCAGGTGTGGTAGGCACCAAACTGATGTCCCATTTCATGTGCTACAAAATCCAGATCAAAAATATCTCCTTGCGGAACCAATGCGGAAGAATAGGCACTTCCCTTTCTGGAGTCTATACAAACGGAAGCAATAAAACCGGCATTTCCCCCATTTTCATCTTTTTGGAACAAATGGCCCACATCATAGTTTTCCGGGCCTATAACCGTCGTAAGGGTGTTCTGCACCTCGGAATTTAGATTGATCCCATAGGGGTCCGTGTCCTTGTTGGTGTAAATGACCTGATCGGTATTGGCTACAACTTCCAGACGGATGCCCAGATCGGTTTCAAAGACTTCGTTTACCCTGGTGATGGTAGCATTAATGGCGGCTAGGGCATCGGGTATGGTTCCGCCGTGGAACTCGGTATACTCCCCGGTTGCCGAAATGGCCACCCTGAATTTTCTCAATACCTGACTATCCACCAATTTTAAGGCGGAGGGCCCTTTTTCCTTTTCGATCAGGGCAGCGGTACTACAAATGAAATTGGTGTTCATCATATAGGCGTCCTTCCTATTGTAAACTATATATTCCTTGTCGGAACCCGATACTTTTTGCATGTAGGTGGCATTTTTGCTTTCCCCATATACGATCATGCTTTGTACGCCCTTTTGGGAAACACTAAATCTTATCCTGTCCTTTTTATTCTTTAACCCCCTGCCTACATACGACCTTATTTGTGGGTATTTCTTGGAAAGTTCCGGAGAAAGTACAGGGGCTTCCTGTACCACGAAAGGGATCAAGTCCCCATTTTCATCGGGGAAGCTTAGCGTTTTTGAAGACTTGTTGATTTGGACCGACTTTAGTTCGTTGGTAAAAACATCCTTTTCCAAAGAAAAAACAAGGCCTTGATCTATTGCTAAGGCCGTTGCCTGCCTATTGATTCTTTTGCCCTTGGACTCGGTTTTTTGCCAATACTGGGTTTGCCCAAATCCGCAATAGCTAAGAAAAAATATGGATATTGAAAAAACAAGACGTAATTTTACAACCATCAAGCAGATTTTTGTACAAACTCAAAGATAAGTTTTTTTATTATTCGAATTTGTGATAACAGTTCAAAGCATTTCCAATTACGATAAAGCACACCCTACTGCCATTACCATTGGTACTTTTGATGGGGTGCATATTGGTCACCGTAAAATATTGGAACGTCTCATAAATAGTGCCAAAGTGCTAGAGTTGAAATCTACGGTGCTTACTTTTTTTCCACATCCCAGAATGGTGCTTCAAAAAGATGTCTCTATAAAGCTGTTGAATACCATTGATGAGAAAATCAGGATTTTGGAGGAATTAGGGATCGATTACTTAATAGTGCATCCGTTTACCAAGAAATTTTCCCGCTTGACGGCAACACAGTTCGTTAAGGATATTTTGGTCGATGATTTAAAGACGAAAAAAATCATTATCGGTTACGATCATAGGTTCGGGAGAAATAGGAATGCCAATATAAATGATTTGATGGCTTTCGGGAAAGCCATGGATTTTGAGGTAGAGGAAATTTCGGCCCAGGAAGTGGATGATGTTTCTGTTAGTTCCACAAAAATACGGAAGGCCTTGGAAGAGGGGGACATGAAAACGGCCAATATGTATCTGGGATATAATTATATGTTAACAGGGAGTATTGTAAAAGGAAAAGGGTTGGGCAGAAAATTAAACTTTCCTACGGCCAATTTATCCATTCGGGAAGAATATAAGCTAATACCTAAGAACGGGGTCTATGTAGTGAGCAGTGTTTTGGAGGGAAAAAGGGTATTTGGAATGATGAATATTGGTTTTAACCCTACGGTGGGGGGCAAGACAAAAAGCATCGAGATCAATTTCTTCAATTTTGACCTCGATCTTTATGGGAAAAAAATTCAGGTCGATATTATAGACCGTATACGGGATGAGAAAAAGTTCAGTTCCCTGGAGGGCCTAAAGGCGCAATTGAAAAAAGATCGGGAGATTTCCCTTGCCATAATCTCCAAGTAAATGTGGGACCGGTTTCTTTTTAAGCAAATCGATAATAGTCCACTCTTAATTTTCAGGATATTTTTTGGTATTCTGGTAAGTCTTGAATGTTTTGGTGCCATTGCCACGGGTTGGGTAAAAAGGAACCTGATAGATCCGGAATTTACCTTTAATTTTATCGGCTTTGATTGGTTGCAGCCACTACCAGGGATAGGGATGTATCTGTATTTTATGGTAATGGGGGCCTTGGGCGTCTGTATTGCCCTGGGATATAGATACCGATGGAGCGCTATGGCCTTTACCCTACTGTGGACCGCTGTTTACCTTATGCAAAAAACGGCCTACAACAATCACTATTATCTGCTGATATTGATTGCCCTGATGATGGCTTTTATGCCGGCCAACAGGGATTGTTCGCTCGATGCCAGAAGGAACCCTTCCATAAGGACCAATCACATGTCCGCCTATATAAAATGGGCAATTATCCTACAATTGTTCATAGTGTATACCTATGCCTCTGTGGCCAAGCTCTACGGGGACTGGTTGGATTTCAGTATTATAGAGATTCTCTTTAAAAATAAGAAATCCTACCCCCTTATTGGGGGCTTCCTTCAGGAACCTTGGGTCCATAGGGTGGTAGGTGTTTCGGGCATACTGTTCGATTTGCTCATTGTGCCAGCGCTCTTGTGGAAACCTACAAGAAAATGGGCTTTTATCGCTTCCCTGTTCTTCCATTTGTTTAATTCCATTGTTTTTCAAATAGGAATCTTTCCCTATTTGTCCTTGGCGTTTACGGTATTCTTCTTTGAACCGGAAACCGTCCGGAAATTGTTTTTTAAAAAAAAGGAACCTTACCTAGGGGATACCCTGTTTGTACCGTTCCAAAGAGCCTTGATTTTAGGAATTTTATCCTTTTATTTTTTGATCCAATCGGTCCTGCCCATCCGGCATCATTTTATTAAGGACGATGTATTATGGACAGAGGAGGGGCATAGGATGAGTTGGAGAATGATGTTGAGGAGCCGTAATGGAATTACATCGTTCAAAATAGTAAACCACAGCAATGGAAATTCATATCCGGTAAAATTGGATGATTATTTAACCAAGGGGCAGAAAAGTAAGGTGAAATGCTATCCTGATTTTATGTGGCAGTTTGCCCAACGCTTAAAACGGGAGTATGCTGAAAAAGGGGAGGATATCTCCGTATTCGTATATTCCAGGCTAAGTGTAAACGGAAAACCGTACCAAGAGTTTATAGACCCAAAAATAGACCTTGGCAGCGTGTCATGGAACTACTTTGGACATAACGCTTGGATTTTGCCTTCCCCTACCCAATAGGTATAGTGTTTTAATACGGTTGAGCCCTATGGCAAAGTTGTAGGGGCATGCCCCATGGGTCGCGGAGCATTACCAAATGGCTGCCATCTTCCTTTGTTATTTCCTCTACAAAACTGGCGCCCTTATCCAATAATCGAAGCTTATCCGTTACGGCGTTTTGGGAAACAAATGCCAGGTGAAAAGTAAGGGGATGTATTGTTTTAAAATCGGTGATCTCTTCCTCCGGTCTATGGTAGAGTTCCAAAATTACCCGTCCGGACGTATCTGCAAAGAAAGTCATAAAAGGCGCTTTTGTTTGTTCGCTAACTACCTTTAATCCTAAATTGGCAACATACCAATCCTTAATATCCTTGATGTTTGTTACGTTTAGGGCGATGTGCTCAAAAACCATGTAATTTAATTTTGTGAATGATATCTAGGCTAAATTTATACCTAAAATCCGAAGATTAGGTTAAATTTGCACGATAAAAATTAAAAAGATGTTGCAGTTGCAGACGATCCGTGAGGATAAGGAACAAATTGTCGAGGCTTTAAAGAAACGTAATATTGATGCCCTTCCACTTATTGAAAACGTACTTCAATTGGATGGGAAACGACGGTCCCTGCAGGCACGCTTGGATAACACCCTTGCCGAATCCAATAGTATTTCAAAGGAAATAGGCCAACTGTTTAAAAGTGGTAAGGCTGCGGAAGCCAACGTTCTAAAAGAAAAAACGGTTAGTTTGAAGGAGGAATCCAGGGAATTGAACGATGCCCTGACCGCAACCGCAACCGATCTTCAGAATGTGCTCTACCAAATTCCAAATGTTCCCCACGCATCCGTTCCTGCCGGTAGTACAGAGGAGGATAATGAAGAGGTGTTCAGGGAAGGGGATATTCCTACCCTAAAAGAGGGTGCGCTCCCTCATTGGGAACTGGCGAAAAAATATGATATTATAGATTTTGAATTGGGGGTAAAGATCGCCGGAGCCGGATTTCCGGTGTACAAGGGCAAAGGTGCCCGTCTGCAAAGAGCGCTTATTTCTTACTTTTTGGATAAAAATACAGCCGCCGGATACAGTGAAATCCAAGTGCCACATCTGGTAAACGAGGCTTCAGGTTATGGTACGGGCCAGTTGCCCGATAAGGAGGGGCAGATGTACCACGTGGGCGATGACGATCTTTATCTGATTCCCACGGCCGAGGTGCCCGTTACCAATATCTTTAGGGATGTTATTTTAAACGTGTCCGATTTTCCCATTACCCATACGGCCTATACGCCTTGTTTTAGGAGGGAAGCCGGGAGTTACGGGGCCCATGTGCGCGGACTTAACCGCCTGCATCAATTTGACAAGGTAGAAATAGTACGCGTGGAGGATCCCGCCAAATCATATGAAGCCTTGGATAGTATGGTAGAACATATAAAGAATATCCTTAGGGAGTTAAAATTGCCTTATAGGATATTGCGACTTTGTGGGGGGGATTTGGGTTTTGCTGCTGCCCTTACCTATGATTTTGAGGTCTTCTCCACAGCCCAGAATCGCTGGTTGGAAATTAGTTCGGTCTCCAATTTTGAAACCTTCCAGGCCAATAGGTTAAAACTGCGCTATAAGGACGAAAATGGCAAAAGTCAGTTAGCACATACCTTAAACGGTAGCTCTTTGGCCTTGCCAAGGGTATTGGCCGGAATATTGGAAAATTATCAGACAGCGGATGGCATCCAAATTCCCGAAGTCCTTGTCCCGTATGCTGGTTTTGATAAGATCAGCTAAAACTAGCCGTATTAAAATTTGTATTTATAACCTAGTAGATAATGGCCATCACTTTTGTTAAAGGTGATTTCCATATGTTCCTTTTGATATGGGGTAGTGAAAATATAGGAGCTTCCCACACCAATTATGGCGCCTGCCAAAACGTCCCAACCATCGTGTTTATCGGCCTGTATTCTAGAATAGCCCGTAAAACCGGCCAGCGCATAGGCTGCAGCACCATATTTCCAACCATATCGCTTTTGGATAAAAGCAGCGCTCTGAAAGGTGATAGAGGTATGACCTGAGGGAAAGGAGGAATTGTTGCTCAAATCCGGTCTAGGCTTGTCTATGGCTATTTTTAAACCAATGGTGAGTGCCTGGTTCAGGAGGAATCCTTTGGTAAATTGCCATGTTCCCTTTTGATCTCCAGTAATTATAGAAGTGCCCAAGGCTGTTGTCGGCATGGTAACTAATAATACATCCCCTAAAATGGTAATAGTTTTGTCCTGAGCCTTTAGCATTGTGCTGAATAGTATTGCCAGCAATAATAACAGGGGTTTGATATTGTGATGGAGTTTTAATATTCCCCGACTTAAGTTGGAAACCATATTTTATAAGCGTTAACAAAAATGGGATATGCAGGGCATACCGGATAGCCAAATAAAATGAATGAATCTAAAGATAAACTAAAGCGGAAGTTCAATGTTCTTAGGGGCAAGAATGTCCAAGGATTTTTCCAATATGGAAATATTAATATGTTTGTCTTCCATTTTGTGAAATTCCCCATCTATTTGCGAATCCAAAAATAACCCGTCACTCCTGCAAATTTGTAATGTTTTGGTTTGATAGGTTTTGATCTCCTTTAGCCAATGGTACTTACGTGCCAACATTAATGCACCGAACAACAACATTTTTAATTTACTTAGTTCGGGAACTATTAGTACGTCCAACTGGCCATCCATTAAAGAGGCTTTCGGGGTTAAGCTAATGTTGAATCCCAGTTCATTGGAGTTGGAAACGAATACTAAAAATGGGTTATATATGGTACGGTCCTCATCTATGGATATTCTTACTTCCCGTCCTTTTTTAAACTCGTTAAAGGATTTAAGGGAGGCCTTTAGGTACCCAATTAGGGTTCTCTTTTTTAAAGCTTCATAGTTTTTTATGACATTGGCATCGAAACCCATTCCCGTATTACTGAAAAAATACGATTCATTTACTTTTCCAACATCTATAGTTACTATATTGTTCTTTTTAATTATTTCAATAGCTTTTTCAATTATTGAGGGAATCATAAGATTGGAGGCCAGTCCGTTTCCCGATCCTATAGGAATAATTCCCAGCATTATATTTGTGCCTACCAGACAAGAGGCAACCTCATTGATGGTACCGTCCCCTCCACAAGCTACAATGGTTTGGGCACCTTCTTGGATGGAATCTTTGGTAAGTGAAATAGCCTGTTTTTTATATTTGGAGAATTTAATGGAAATAAGATATTCACTTTCCTTAAAGTAAGATCTAAGAAATTCCTTTTCCAAAAAATTATTACCGGAACCGGCTTTTGGATTGATTATAAAATGAATATTTCTCAAAATATTTATTGCTGTGTCTTTAGCCCGTTGTGGGCGTACAAATAATTGGCTGCCTGGTAAAATGCTATGGTGGTGTCCAAATAATATTTGTCTGTTGGAATTGGGGTTAGGATATTATTGGTGGAATTCCATTCGTAAAAGTTAAACTTCTTTTGATCTCCCAAAACCATTACTTTATTTCCTTTTAAAAGGCCCAATTTCCTGTAATTGCCAATAAACGCCCTTTCGTCCTCCTGTTTCATACTAAAGATATTTTTTCCGAACAAATTACTGGTGTAATCCCAGTTTAATAACGAAAATACCGTGGGAAACATATCTATTTGGGAACAAAGCTTATTTATTTTTTGTGGCGCAGTATCCTGAAGATTGCAAATCATGGCCGGGATGTGATAATTGTTGATATCCAGTTCCCCTCTTCCGGCACTGCTGGCACAATGATCGCTCATAATAACCAGAACTGTTTGCTTAAACCATGGCCTTGTTTTGGCAATTTTCAAGAATTGGGCTATAGCATAATCGGTATACTTTACTGCCCCTTGTCTGCTGGTCCCAGATGGGATATCTATTGAACCTTCAGGATAAGTGTAGGGTTTGTGATTGGAGGTGGTCATTACAAAATCAAAAAAGGGTTTGTTGTTTTCGTGGGCCATATCGGCTTCCTTTATCACCTTTCTATAAATGTCTTCATCACAGACGCCCCAAGCATTTTCAAATGTTACTTCGTCATCCTCAATGTTGGTTCTTGTGGTTTTTATTTCCTTGTCCAGTAGAAAACCTCTGCCACGGTCTACGATATTAAATCCGTTGCCACCAAAGTAGGTGTTCATATTATCGAAATAACCATCCCCCCCGTAAAAGAAATTACGGCTATACCCCTTGTTTTTAAATACCTCGCCGATAGTAAATAATCCGATATTGTCCGTTCTCTTTACAATACTTCTTCCTTGGGTAGGGGGAATTGACAAGGTTATGGCTTCCATACCACGCACGGTTCTAGTACCAGTAGCATAAAGGTTAGTAAAAAATATGCCGCTATTGGCCAGACTATCCAAGGTTGGCGTAATGTTGTAATCCCCGCCCAACGTATTTAAATATTTGCCGCTCAAGCTTTCGATACAAATGAAAATAATGTTCGGCTTAATGGGCTTGGATACTGAATCTGTATTTTGAATTGTTCTAAGTATGGAATGGTCTTTTGGTTTTAGGAAAGTTGCCTTTTCATTTTTGTAGGATGCTTTCACCAGATCAAAAGCTTTGTCGGTATTTATAGTCTTATAAAAATCATCGAAAGAAAGTTCGTTGTTCCTGAAGGCGGCAAAAAAGGAATAGATTCCGGCCTTGGACAATTCGTTGTTGTACCTGTTGGCAAACTGTTCTGCCTGTTTGTTCTTAATAAATAATCCAGAAATAATAGCAATAAATAGAACGGCAAGGAAGGGTAATAACTTGGCTTTAAAGGGGGTGTTGCTTTTAAATGTTTTGTTGAATGCCGCTTTTTTGTAGGTAATAAATATCAATGCCCCAACTGCGATTAAAATCAGGCCGACCAAATAGGGGATGGGGTAAGATTCGTTTATGTTTTTGACCACCTCGTAGGAATAGACCAAATAATCTACCGCAATAAAATTGAACCTATTTTTAAATTCGTCCCAAAAAGTGATTTCTGCAAAGAACGAAAACAGGAATATAATTAGGCCTATGGTATAAGCAAAATAGGTGATTGATTTGTCTACGATACTTCCGTGAAATTTTTGCGGCATCAGCAGTAAATATAAAGAGTAGGGCAGAGCAAAGAAGGAAACAGTGCCTACATCGAATAAAAACCCGATGCCAAAGGAGAAGATTATTGTTGTGATCGAGGTGTCGATTTCCCCAAAGCTCCAAAATAAAAATACGGTCCTAACTAAGAAGGACAGTATTAGGAAAATGCAGATAAAGGTTTTTAGCAGTGCAAATCGGTCGGGGAAAAGTTTTTGCCACATTTTTTAAATGTATAATGATAAATCAATATTAGGATAACATTCTAAAGAAATTTTAAAGTATCAAGGACTTAGGTCTTTGCACTAATTAAAACTTATACTTCAATCCGGCCCTTATTATCTGCGTTTCAAAATAGTTTTCATACAAAGCGGTAAAGCCTTCACTTACAACTTCTTGCCGCAGGCCAAAGGTGTTAAAAATGTCCGAGGCGGAGAGGGTAAACTCTCCATGGCCATCCCAAACCATTTTCTTTATACCGGCATCAATCGAGGATCGAGATAGTTGTTTGCCTTGTGGAATATTCTTGTCGGAGTAATATAGTCCCGTAAGCTGCAGAGCCCAATTGGCGGGCAAGGTAATTTCATTGTTAATTTTAAAATCGCCAGCATTATCCGATGATTTTTCAATATAAAATGGCCGTACATAAGGGAATAACAAAGTGCCGGTATAATTGTCTATGCTGTTTGCATACCAATTAAAACTTACGGACAGTTTCCAATTTCTGGTAATATCCTGACTCATTAGTAATTCAATACCGGTATTGGTAGCATTACCTGTATTCTGATATATTTTGTTTACAATATCATAGTCAGGATTGGAATCGTCTATGCTAAAAATACGCATATATTGATCTTTTATCATTCTGTGATAAAGGGAAGAAAAAAGGGAACCGGTCCCCCAGCTGTATTTATGGGCCAGCTCCACAGCGTCCGTAAATTGTGGACGTAAATACGGATTGCCCACTTTTAAGAGTTCGGGATCATCATATTTGGGAAAAATACGCAGTTCGGGTTCGCCTGGTCTGTCTATCCGTCTATTGTAAAACATGGATAGCCTATTGTAATCATTTAATTTATAGGTATAACGCAAGCTAGGGAAAAGTTCAAAATAATTATAGGCGTCGTTGTTCTGATAATAGCTGTTTGCCGGGTCTATTTCATAAAACACATCGGTATGTTCTGCTCGCAGGCCTGCCTCTATGTCAAATTTTTCTTTCTCGAGCAAATAGTTGGTATAAAGGGCGTAGAGGTTTTCGCCCCAGTCGGAATAGGTACCCATATCGGGATATATAATACTATTGTTTCCTGGAGTTATAGTGTACTCTACCGGCAACCTTCTAATTCTTACTTTGGATCCCAATTCTATTTTCCCATGCTTTAGGGCTCTGGAGTAATCTGCCGATAGGCTTGTTGTGTGCTCAATGGCCAAAATATTGGTGGCATCCCGCCCGACCCTTATGGCGGAACTATCGTTCAGGAAATAGCTTTCCTCCTCCAACCCTCTTGTGTATTGGGCATTTGCGCTAAGGGTGTGGCCTATCTTTGCGAATTTGTGCTTGTAATTTACAGCCACATTTATATAACTTGTAACTTCTTCCTCCTGCCAATTGTAATACCTTTCCCGACTATTGGCGTTCAAATTTATAAAGGCAACCTGTGAGGTGTCTATGTGCTTTTCACGGTCGTACATGCCCGAAACCGTAATGGCATCATTGTTATTTAATTCCCAGTCTATGCCCCCATTTATAATGGCGCGGAACTGCCTGCGGTTTTCCGGTACTTGCGAGATGGTATTTCTGCCGTCGTCATAGTGTCTCGTAGTAAATTCGTTATTTGGTAGGGCCTCTTGTAAAATAAATTCCGACAGTAAAAAATAGTTCAATTTATTACTCTTGTAATTGAAATTTAAACTGGGAATAAGTTTGGGGTTAAAGGTGTAGGATCCAAGATCGGTTCTGGTATCTTCCTTCTTTTTGCCCAAAGCCCCTATGCCAAAGGAAAGTTCTGCATCGCCATTAAATCCGGTCTTTTTTTCCTTTTTATATATGATATTGACGATTCCTGCGAAACCGTTGGCATCGAATTTGGCCGATGGATTATTGATTATTTCTATTTTTTCAATATTGGCCGCGGGGATATTGCCCAATCCCTTTTGATTGCCAAATCCTGTGAGACTGGATTGTTTTCCGTCTATTAAAATAACGACTTTGTCACTTCCCCGAAGTATTACCTTTCCGTCCTGGTCAAAGGTTACCCCGGGCATAGTTTTCATGGCATCCAGTACAGACCCCCCGGATTGGGCAATATTGTCGCTTAGATTAAAGGATTTTTTATTCAATTCAGAATTGGTGGTGGCCTGTTTTCCTATAACTTCTATTTCCTTCAATATTTCAGCGTCCGGGGATAATTCTATCCGTCCCAGATCGAAAACGGTGTTAAGGCCACTAGTCGCAATTTTTTGTGAGGTTGGGGCATATCCTATATAGGAAAAATATATGGTGTAGGTTCCCACGGGGATATTTTCAATAAAAAATTTCCCATCATCTTCCGTTATACCTCCCGTTACCAAAGAATTGTCCGGAAATTGGGTAATAGCCACATTTGCAAATGGCATTGGTTCGTTGGTGGAGGCGTCTACCAATAGTCCGGTGATACTTATGGATTTTTGGGCAGAAACAATAGAAAGGCTAAAAAGTATAAATGCTAGTAAGAGGGTGGTATTCTTGTTCATTTTGGCAGTAAGAATTCAATTTTGCGCGAAAAGTAGGGGAATAATCTAAAGAGAATTTAAAGCCAACCATTAAGTGCGGTTTATTCCATTGCAGGCTTGGAGGGGCCAAAATCTATTGAAAAACAGTGATGGTCGTTTACGTAGGTATAGGAAATGTTGTAACCGTAAAGGTCACATATCTTTTTTACTATGGCCAGACCCAGTCCTGTCGATTTTATTGCCTTGGTTTCCCTATAAAATCGTGTAAATAGCTGTTGTGGATTGGTAATTGGCTTAAGGCCAAAATTGGACACGGAAAGAACCATGTCTTTCGCTTCTATGTTTATAGGTTTTTTATGGGCACTGTGTTTTATAGCATTGGAAATGATGTTGTTGCACAATATTTCTGCCAAATAAGGATCCATAGTGGCTATGATGTCGTTGGTTTTCCCGAAGGTTAAGCTAATGGTAGATATCTCATTAAAATTGGCAATGATCTGGGCTACTAAGTCTGTAATGTCAATATTCTCCCTGTGTGTAAATTGGAGGTTCTCCAACTTGGTTAACAATGCCAGGCGTTTATTTAATTGTGTTAAGCGCTGTATGTCTTTTTGTATGGACGCCAACTGGTTAAATTGTACCTCTGTTACCGATTGGCCATTTATTATATTTTCAATTTTGGCCTGTATAATGGCCAGAGGGGTCTGTAGTTCATGGGCAACATCCTCTGTATATTGCTTTAAGTTTTCATAATCGTCACGGACTTTGCCCGTTAATAACGCAATTTCTTTGTTTAGTTCGGAGAACTCCAGGATTTCACTGTCCAATAACTGTATCGGTTCTTTGGACAACAATGAAAATTTTTTCATTTGTTCCAAATTCTGAAAGAACGGATTCCATATTTTTTTGTTACTGGATTTGTTAAGGTAGAATTGGAAAACAAAGACCAAGAATATTATGACTATATAGGAAAGAATTATGGCCCATAAAATTTGGTTGGTTTCCACAACAAGTACGCGTACAGATATCTTATACGATTTATGGTTGATTCTTTTAAAGGTAGAGAGTTCCCGGAACAATTCCATTTCATCTTGGGAAGGGTCGTAGATAACTGTGTCCTTGGTAAAAGGTGTTTTTAATTCATCAACCTCATTAATTTCTATTATCGGGGCCAAGGAGCTGGGATGTTGCCCTGCCATTAGTGCACTTTCTATTCTTGCCTCTGCGGAAAATAATTCCTCTTCTACTTCCTGTTCAAGCAACCATCGTACATAAAAGAATAGGGCAATGGTACTAAGGACCATCAATAGCATGCTCGCCCAAAGAAATGATTTGGACGCTTTTCGCAATAGAGGTATTTTAATGTTCTTTTTGGCCAAGTTTTACTCTTCTGTAAATTTATAACCACTTCCGTAGGCGGTCTTTATGTATTTTGCTCCTTCAGACGTTAATTTTTTCCTTAGGTTGTTGATATGGACATATATAAAATCGAAATTATCGGCCAGATCACTATTGTCGCCCCAAAGATGTTCCGCAATAATTTCTTTGGATAGGATCCTATTTTTATTGGTAATAAAGAAAAGCAATAAATCGTATTCCTTTCTGGTCAAGGTCATGGGTTTGTCTTGGATATAGGCCGATTTTGCTCCGGTATCTACCCTTATTTCATTAAATACGATGTTTTCGTCACCGCCAAATTTGCCCCTTCTCAAAACGGCTTTTATACGCGAATTAAGCTCTGCCAAATGAAAGGGCTTTGTTATATAATCATCTGCTCCCAAATCCAGTCCTTCAAGTTTGTCGTTCAAGGAATTATTGGCCGAAATAATGATTACACCCGCTTTTTTCTTTTCCTTTTTTAATTGCTTTAGGACTTCCAAACCACTTCCGGTAACCAAATTAATGTCCAGGATAATTATATCATAGTCGTATAGGGATACTTTGTAAATGGCCTCCTCATAGTTGGAAGCCCATTCGCAAACATTCCCATCCCTTTCCAAATAGGTAACAATGGATTGTTGTAGTGAAATTTCGTCCTCTGCAATTAATAGTTTCATTCCAAAAAAATAATAAACAAAGTTACAGCTTAAATCTAAGCTGAATTTAAAGTTTGGCCTACTTATAATTCTTTATATTGGCCTTAACATCCACTTTGTACATTCTATGTATCTTTGAAAAAAAGAATCTTTGCGACTACTTATTTCCATACTTATATTCTCTTGTTCCCAACTACTGGTTTCCCAGGAAGACTTTTTGGCGAAACAGTATTTTGAGGATGGGGCGTATGACAAGGCCGTAGTATTCTATGAAAAGTTGGTCGCCAAAAATCCGATGCGGACAGATTATGGCGAAGGCTTAGTGGCCTGCTACCAACAATTGGAACAGTATGATAAGGCCGAGGAATTTTTGCTGAAGGCGGTAAACCAACAAAATATTTATCCTACCATGCTCATTGAGCTGGGGTATAATTATGCGTTACAGGACCAACCTGAAAAGGCAACCGAATATTATAATGCCGCGCTTCAAAAAATAAACGAAAACCCTAATTTTGGGTATGGTCTGGGATACAGGTTTCAGAAGTATGCCCTGTTGGATTATGCCATACAGGCGTATACCATGGCCATGGAGCTAAATCCAAAATTGGATTATAACTTTCAAAAAGCCAGGATCTATGGGGAGCAAGGGAATATAGGGCAGATGTACGAATCCTATCTAAAATTAATGAGCGAAGGTAAGGCCTCCCAGGCCAATGTGCTTCGAAATATTAACGATTTTATTAGTTCGGAGGCCGAGAATCCAAATAACATTATATTCAAAACGGTATTGCTTCAGAATGCCCAAAAAAGCCCGGATATCCTATGGAACGAATTGTTGAGCTGGCTCTTTGTTCAACAAAAACAATTTAAGAACGCCTTTAATCAGGAAAAGGCCATTTATAAAAGGGGTGGGGAGACCTCCTTGCAACGTTTGCAGGGATTGGGAAAATTGGCCATGGAGGAACAGGATATGGAAACGGCAAAAGAAGTATTTGTCTATATGTCCGAAAATAGTGCAGACCCCGTGTTAGCACTGGACGCCCAATTAAACCTTATTGAAATAGATTTGCTGGATGCCGATGATAAGGTTTTGGACAAGGTTCAAAAGAAATTTGATGCCCTGTTAGATCTCCATGGATACGAAACGGAGACCTTACAACTGCAGATAGCCTATGCCAAATTTTTAACGTTCCATAAGAACATGCCCGAGCCGGCTATTGGGATACTGCGCCAATCTTTGGAGCTGCCCCTGAATAATTATAGCAAATCCTACATTAAAAGCACTTTAGGGGATATTTTGGTCTATGACCAACAGTTTAATCAGGCATTGATCTATTTTTCCCAGATACAAAAAGATTTAAAAAACGATGTCCTTGGTCAGGATGCCCGTTTTAAGGTGGCGCAAACCAGTTTTTACATGGGGGATTTCGATTGGGCATTAACGCAATTAAAGATTCTTAGGGGGTCGACCTCACAGCTGATAGCCAATGACGCCATGCAATTAAGCCTTCTGATATCCGATAATTCCTTGGAAGATTCTACCCAAACCGCTTTAAAAAAATATGCCCGAGCCGATTTTTTGGCCTATCAAAACAAGAAGAGGGATGCGGTGGACCTGTTGGAGGATATTCTCCAAAATCATAAAGGCGAAAAAATAGAGGACGAGGCACTTTTGAAACAGGGCCAAATTTTAATCGAATTAGGGGATTATGAAAAGGCGGAATTTAACTACCTTAAAATAGTGGAATTCTATGCCAACGATATTTTGGCCGATGATGCCAATTTTGCCCTGGCGGAATTGTATCGCAATATTCTGGATCAGCCAGAAAAGGCCAAGGCCTATTATGAAAAAATTATCTATAACCACCAGGATAGTTACTTTTTTCCGTTGGCAAGAAGAAATTTTAGGATCTTACGGGGAGACAGTATTAATTAATGCCCAATGTCTTGGTCCGGGTATAGTACATTATGAATATTCCCTTTTGGGAACCTAAAGACGAAGCATGTATATTTACAATGTTACCACAAATATTGAAGAATCGATCCGGGGACAGTGGCTGTCCTGGATGAAGGAGGTCCATATCCCTGAGATGTTGGAAACCGGAAAGTTTACCAAGGCCCTGATGTCCCAAGTTTTGGTGGAGGAACAGATGGGCGGAATTACGTATTCCATTCAATATACTACCGATTCCAAAGAAACCCTTCAAAAATATTACGCCGAAGATGCGGAAAGACTGCGTAAAAAAGTGATGGAACGCTTTGCGGGCAAGTTTGTTGCCTTTAGGACAGAGTTGGAGATCATTAGCGAACATTAATTATTACGTAGTACCATGAACAAAAAAGGGAAAAAGGCCTTTCTGTCCAAGAAGGAAAAGTTCAACAGACCTAGGCTGGAGGAAAGTCCGGTAAAGGCAAAAAAACATTTGGGGCAGCATTTCTTGAAAGATGAGGCCGTTGCCAAAAAAATAGGGGAGACGCTGAGGTTGGACGGATATCGCAATGTTTTGGAAATTGGGCCGGGTACCGGAGTGCTCACCAAATATCTATTGGAAAGGGATGTTGATTTGGTGGTGATGGATCTGGATGCGGAATCTATCATATACCTTAACCATAGCTTCCCTTTGGAGCACCATAATTTAATGAAGCGCAAGGGAGGGTTCAAGGTGTTGGAGGCCGATTTTTTAAAGTATGACCTATGGGCCCTGTTCGGGGAGGAACAATTTGCCATTACAGGGAATTTCCCTTATAATATTTCTACCCAGATCGTTTTTAAGATGTTGGAATTTAAGGATCAGATCCCGGAATTTACCGGCATGTTTCAAAAAGAGGTAGCCGAAAGGATTTGTGAAAGGGAAGGGAGCAAGGCATATGGGATACTTTCCGTTTTGGTACAGGCATTTTACGATGCGGAATATTTATTTACGGTTTCGCCTCAAGTTTTTGATCCGCCTCCCAAAGTGCAGTCCGGAGTATTACGACTTACCAGAAAGGAAAATTTTCATTTGGATGTAGATGAAAGACTGTTTGCAATGGTGGTCAAGACAGCGTTCAACCAGCGCAGAAAGACCATTCGCAATAGTTTAAAAACACTTAATCTTTCCGATGTTCTCAAAGAAGATGCTATATTTGGCCTGCGTCCGGAGCAATTGGGCGTTGCAGACTTTATTTCGTTGACACAGAAGATAGCAGATGATACCATTTAAGCTCACCGAAGAATATTTGGCCGAAATAGAAAGGCTGATAGACGACCGGCAGGACGGACAATTGTCCGCCCTGTTGGCCGAGGTGCATTATGCGGATGTGGCGGAGATCATCAACGAATTGGACGAGGACCACGCCACTTATCTGATTAAACTTCTGGATAGTGAAAAGACATCGGAAACCCTTACGGAGTTGGATGTAGATGTTAGGGAGGCCATTCTTGCCAATCTTTCCGCCAAGGAAATTGCCGGGGAATTGGATGAGCTGGATACCGATGATGCCGCGGATATCATTGGGGAACTGCCCAAAGAAATGGTGCAGGAGGTCATTTCCGAATTGGAGGATAGGGAACATGCCAAGCATATTGTGGACCTGTTGCGCTATGATGAAAATTCGGCCGGTGGACTTATGGCCAAGGAGCTGGTAAAGGTCAATGAGAATTGGAACGTACTTACCTGTGTAAAGGAAATGCGGGCGCAGGCAGAAAACGTAACCAGGGTACATTCCATTTATGTGGTGGATGATGAAGGGAAACTTAAGGGGCGACTTTCCTTAAAGGATTTGCTTACTACCTCTACCAAGACCCATATCAGTGAAGTATATATCCCCAAGGTAGATGCCGTTAACGTAAATGAAAAGCCGGAGGAAGTTGCCAAAATTATGTCCAAATACGATTTGGAGGCCATTCCCGTGGTAGATGAAATTGGAAGGCTTGTAGGCCGTATTACCATAGACGATATTGTGGATGTGATCCGTGAAGAGGCAGAAAAGGATTATCAATTGGCGGCGGGTATCTCCCAAGATGTAGAAGCCGATGATAGTATCTGGGACCTTACCCGTGCAAGACTGCCCTGGTTGTTCCTGGGCCTTTTGGGCGGTGTAGGGGCTGCGGCCATCATGGGCGGCTTCGAGACACTGATGAACGATTATGGGGTACTGTTCTTTTTTACCCCGCTAATAGCAGCAATGGCCGGGAACGTTGGGGTACAGTCCAGCGCTATAATGGTACAGGGATTGGCCAATGACGATCTTATAGGGAGTATTGGCGGCCGACTTATAAAAGAAATGTTGCTGGCCCTGTTGAACGGGACCGTTCTGGCATCCATACTACTATTTTTTACCTGGCTTTGGAAAGGGAGTTTCCTAACCTCCCTGGCCATTTCCATCTCCCTGATCACCGTAACCGTGGTGGCGGGGATCATAGGTACTTTTATACCACTGTTTCTCCATAAAAGGGGCATAGACCCCGCCATAGCTACGGGACCTTTTATAACTACCAGCAACGACATATTCGGTATTTTGATCTATTTTTCCATTGCCAAGGTTATTTTGGGTATTTAGTGTTGACAGGGTACTGGGGGCACTCCGCCTTTTTCGGCGGCGGGCTTTCCGCGCTACACGGTAGCCAGCTGCAATCCCTAGTGCAAATGGGTCCCGAATTTTATATTCAAACCTGAAAATAGTCCGGTTTCCTGTTTCCAATAGTCCAGAGGTCTCGTATCTTTGCAGATTAATATTTAGTTTATGAAAGTACTCCATTTAGATGTAAACCATCCACTGATCATTGAGCAATTCAATGCCCTGGGGTTTCAAAACGATGAAGATTATACCTCCTCCAAGGAAGAAATTGAAAAGAAAATAGCGGATTATGATGGTGTTGTTATCAGAAGTAGGTTCACTATCGATGAAACCTTTTTGGATAAGGCCGTCAATCTCAAATTTATAGCGCGCTTGGGTGCCGGTCTGGAAAATATAGATACCGACCATGCCAAGCGGCTCGGAATTTTTCTGGCCGCCGCCCCGGAAGGGAATAGGAATGCGGTTGGGGAATACGCCCTGGGAATGCTTTTGTCACTTTTCAATAAATTGAACAAAGCAGACAAGGAGGTAAGAAATGGAAAATGGGACCGGGAAGGAAATCGCGGTATAGAGTTGGATGGCAAAACAGTGGGCATCATCGGTTATGGTAATATGGGCAAGGCCTTTGCCAAAAAGTTAAAAGGCTTTGATGTGGAAGTAATATGTTATGATATTGTTGGCGGCGTAGGGGATGGGAATGCCAGACAGGTCGGGATAATGGAATTTAAACAAAGGGCCGAGGTAATTAGCCTTCACGTGCCCCAGACTGCTGCTACCCTAAATATGATCAATGCAGATTTCTTGAAGGATTTCAAAAATCCCCTTTGGCTGATCAATACCGCAAGAGGGAAATGTGTGGTTACGGAAGATCTTGTTTCCGCTATAAAGGAAGGCAAGGTGCTGGGAGCCGGTCTGGATGTGCTCGAATATGAGAAAAAATCTTTTGAAGATATGTTTGGCGGTTCGGAATTGCCGGAGGCCTTTACCTACTTGATCAATGCCGACAATGTACTCCTTACTCCCCATGTGGCCGGATGGACCGTGGAGAGTAAAGTAAAATTGGCACAGACAGTGGTAGACAAGGTGAAGGCAAAATTTTGTTGAATTTCAGACCTGGACGGCAACAAGCAGGAATTGTGGGAACCTCATGATAAAACGTTTCTTTGATTAGAAAATAATTATTACATTTAGGCCTGTTATTAATCAACTAAAACACAACCATGTCAGAAGAAAATAAAGATTTGGGAGATAAGGCCGAAGAGGCTGCAAAAGCCGCAAAGGAATCGGCCCAGGAGTTTGCTAATGAAGCAAAGGAATCTGCAAAGGAATTTGCGGAAGATACCAAAGAGGCCGCCAAGGATTTTGGACAAGAGGCCAAAAAGACTGCCAACGAGTTTAAGGAAGGTTTGGCCAGTGCAGGTGGGGATAACAAGAAAATTCTGGCCGGAATCCTGGCCATTGTGTTCGGCCAATTGGGCGTGCATAAATTTATATTGGGTTATCAAAAAGAAGGGATAATCCTGTTGGTGGCAACCGTAATCGGGTACGTGACCATGTGTTTTATAATCGGAAGTTTTATTGTTATGGCCACGGCGATCGTTGGTCTTATAGAAGGGATCATATATTTGACCAAGAGCGATGAGGATTTTTATAATACCTATCAGGTAGGAAAGAAACCTTGGTTCTAAAAATACTATAAAGTCGGGCTATATTGGTCCGACTTTCTTTTTGCTCCTATCAATCGTAATATTACGATTTATTGGGGGGTAATTTAATGTGGGTTCTACTTAGAATGAAGTTCATATAGCTGATTATCAATTATTGAATTAATGGTTTCTGTCCCATCGGAATCGATAGTTCTTTTTGACAGTTATATCGTTAAATTGAGGTTTCCGCTGCGTTCGGCCGGACAAGGGATTTCTAGAATTTAGGAATTGTTCAAAGACAATAGTAAAGCGCAAACACTTGCTGCTAACCTTAAGTTTTTGCGCTGATTAAAGGTTTTTATATTCGGTCGCATAATCTAGTATTTTATTTAACGTTTCTACTTTATTGTTTAATTCCACATATTTTATAAATATTTCCATGTAATCATTCATGGCTATTTCTTCCAAAAAGGGTTCGTATTCTTCCGAAACCATTATCCTGGCCATAAGCAACGCTTCAATTTTTAGGTTCAAAATGCTATATGGGTCGCCAATATTTTCGAATCGAATATATTTTTTAATAGCCTCGTCTAATAGTTCGCGTCGTTCACTGGAAGTCAACTGTTCTATAAAAACAACCTGGGCCTGTACCATTCCCATATAAACAAAAGTCAAAGTATAATCACCTACGACCACTTCGTCGCCTTGAGGGATACATTCTGGATTCATTTGTTTAAAACGGGCCAACATGATTCCAGCCGCATCTTGCCTAGTTACAAGCTCTTGAAAACCATTGAAATTTTCCATTTGCCTTTCCACACCGTACTGGATGGTATCAAAAGCCATCATAGCTGGCAACAAGGGATAGTCCAGACACGTTTCAACCAAACCATAAGTGCTCATATTGGCAAGTGTTCCTGTGGGCACCTGAAGGGCATCTATCTTTTCTTGCCCACTGGTAAATTTTTTCCATTCTGGCATACCCGGCCTTATTGGAAAAATGTATCGATCGGATGCATCGGGCATAAAGGACGAACAAATCACATCATCTTCCTTACCACAACTTATCAATAGGATGAACAAAAGAATATTAAAATACTTCATTTTACGAAGCTTTGCGCTTTTTCCATAATATTATCGACAACTGCGAAATCAATTACCAGACCCTGTTCAATAAAGGTGTTTTTTGCAAGTTCATTTTCGGAACCATTATAGTTAATAGTTCCCTCACTCTCCAAGGTTCTTCCAATAACCCAAGCCGTTATTGAAGTGCCATGGGTTCCAAAAATGGAAATATGGTTTTGTTTAACGGTATATTTTTCAGAACACAGTTTTACAAGTTCTTTTTTCTCGGTCAAAGACAAGGTAGTTAGAATTTCCCTTTGGGCAAGAAAGGTTTCGATATAAGAAAATTCAAATGTGAAGTCCCCTTTTTTTTTCGTCGGACCAATCGTCTTCATATTTTTCCGGCGACATATTGGAATAAACCTTTGTCAGCTCTTTCCCCGAATCTTTTCTACTTATTAATTCTTCAATACCATTAAACTTATTCCTAAGTGCATCAAAACCAGCTTGTAAGTCATTATAGGCATATAGAGTACCTATTAGCGGGTAATTCAAGCAGGTTTCCACTAAATCTTTTGTGGACATTGATTCTAAAATTTTATTGGGTACCTGACTGGCCATATACATCTCATCTGAATTGTTAAATGCTTTCCAAGCTTCGTCTCCAGGTCTCACAGGAAAATTATAGGATTGGCCATAAGTGTTAACTACAAGCATAGAAAACAGTATTAATAGACATGTAATTTTTAGTTTCATAATTATAGCTTTTTAATGATATTTTTTTGTATAATTTTAAATAGAAGTGATTTAAGCTTTAGGCTCTATCTTTAACAAGTATTTTTTTGTTATTAGACCAATAGTATTCCTGTGCCACCATTGTCAACGGTAACATAAAAAAGACTAAAATCAAGGATAAATCATGAGTAGTTTTTTTATTCATAGATCTAATCGTTTATGGTTGCTATATTGAAAATCTCATAAAATTGTTCTGGAAGGAAATTGGCAGTGCAAATTGTAATGTTCTTTTTTGACTGTCTCATGTTAAATTTTATTTTTAAGCCATTTTGTTTCATCCTTTCTGGAAGGGCAGCGGTGATAATGGAACCTGATGAAATTTCAAAATTGTCCGGTTCAATCTCGTATGCCAATCCTTGCCCTTCTGTATTGCAAGACACAGTGCCAATAACTGTTCCTTCAATATTCTTCAATATATCCTGGCCTTCATCACCCTTTGAGCAATTTATCATTATAAAACAAACAAGTATTAGATAGAGCCGTCTCGTAAATTAATGTTTATAATTCTTTAAGATGTTATTAAAGATATGAAAAAGTAAGTTAATATGTGTTAATGAAGTAGTTACGATATTGATTATAAGGGATAATGCTGAATGGTTGTCGCTGTTAAATGCGTTGAACAGTGACACAATTTGTAAAGGGAATACAGGGAAAAATGGTTACATTTTTAAATACTTTTGTCCTGGGCTATATTGATCCGACTTTCTTTCTGTCCCAATCAATCGTAATATTACGATAATACAGACTGGAATTCGGGAGGTTCAGGAATCTGTCATTATGAAAGGGATAGGAGGGGATATCCCGCTACAATGGGATTTCTCCTCGTTCGTTCCTTATTCTGCCGAAATGACTATCTACACCATTAACTTTGAACCCGGATACCTTGAGCCAGAACCCCTGCCAACCCCCACTGCCAACTGAAGACTATTCAATCACAATATCCAATTCAATCCCAATACTTTGTACCCAATACTAAAATCCGAAATTCGACCTTACGTTATGCCCTTTCCATCATTCTTGTCTTGAGTGAAAGTATTATTCTACTATTACCTTATGGGTTTCATTGAGTTCCCTTCCTACTATTTTCAGGAAATAGATCCCCTTTGGGAGCGTGGATACCTCCATCTTAATGTTCTTGGTATTTCTATTGACACTTATTTCCCTTACGGGGTTTCCGGTAAAGTCCAATAAGGATAGTACAAGATTCCTAGGCACTTGGTTATCTTTTATTTCGGGAATTTTGGCGACTCCCCAATCAGAAAATTCTTCTAAAACCGAAACATTTATTTCGGACGTTGCCGGATTTGGATGTACTGAAAATGCCGAGTAGCCTCCGTAGCATTGTCCCGATACACTGGAATTATATGTACCCGTACCACAAGAAGTGGTCGAACTCACCGTTAGGAGGCCACTACTACAACCGAAAGGGACGATAGTATTCGACAAATATGCTGTATGGATGGGGGAACCGTTTTTGTAGAACGTCCAAGGCGACGATCCGCCAAACACCGTTACGTCCAAATCCCCCGATGTCCCCGATGGTGTCCAGTACATGGAAAGCGATGGGCCTATCTGAATGGATATCATTTCCACGATCTGTCCACATATATTGCCCGGATAGTCGATTGTGGCTTTCAAGTTCACCTGGCCGGAGGAAACCCCTTTAACGACTACGGAACCTGTTCCCTGCCCAGATTGAATACTGGCATGGCTGTTGGTCAAACTCCAGACCACGGTGGAATTGAGAGGGACGTTCAATGTATATGTACTGGTCTGATTTAGGCATAATGACCAAGGCCCTATAATGTTCGCAGAATTGAAGTCCATACAGCTCTTGCTATCAATGTAGTTATTTATACGTGTTAATGAGGCAGGAGAAAAGAACATCTGATTAACTTCACCCCAACACATAATACTTTGAGTAGTTGAACTGCCACAATTGATTCCATCCGAATGTATTGCGTTAAGAAGGTGCCCAATTTCATGGGCTGCTGTATAAAACCCATCTTGGCTATCTGCAGTAAAACAATGTGGATTTGTGGCAACACAAACCGACCCAATACTAGAAGCTTGGCCCAATATACGACCTTCTGGGACTAATAATACTTTACCACTAAAATGATGGACCAAATCCCTTGAAATTACACTCTGGGGAGAAGTGGTCCAAAGGGAGTTTATTTCGGTCAAAATGGTATTGCTATTTGTGGAGGTATATTGGCTTCCTGTAAATACTATTGCGGCTGTAACACTTATTATTGCATCCAGTTCATCCTCGTATACCCCTCTGACCATATTGATCTCTCCCAACATCTGGTTAATTGAATTGCTGCCATGAATACTTTCATAATCGTCATCACAATCCAAGGCGATCTCCAGAACTTTGCAACCAGCAGTAGTACTCTGTATTGTGGATTCCCCTTTATCATTTTTAGAACCCATGGAAATATCATCAGGGGTGGCACAATAACCGCCCTCATCCTTCACGTCCTTGGAATGGTACATTACCAAGATGCCCGGAGGGATGGATTGGTCGTTCAATATGTATTTTAATTGTTTTAGCATCATAAGTCCTTTGTCTGTTTGGATGCCCCCATAGATAAAGTCATTATCAATGGTCAACCGCACGGAACCGCCATTTTGCAAATACCCTATTGTATGTAACTATTTCACTCTTTTCAAGCATACTTGACCTATTTTCAGAAACGATCGAGGCTTGAAAATCAGGAGAGCGAATCTCTTCGGGATGGATTTTCATATCATACTCTGTGCTGCTATCGATCTTCCACAGTATCCTACTTTCTTTTAGGGAGGAAACATTCTCTTTAAATCCCGGAATATCGATTTCTATTAAGCGATATTTTTCAAAGGAAGCTTCAAGAGCCTGAATTTGTGGTTCCGCAATGGAAATTTCTTTGGACTGGACGATTTTTTGCGAATAAATAGATGAGCAGGTAATTAAAAGGGCAACAAGTAAGAGAGTAGTTTTTTTCATATTAAAGTTTTGTTGGTTAATCATCAAACCTTATTTCGGTAATCTCGAAAATATCGGCGCATCTATTCTCGGTTTCAAATTGTTCATATAGGTAGCCGCTAAATACTACTTTGGCACCATCGACCCGAAATTCCTCGGTCAGGTTACAAGCGCCAAACTTTCCTGCTGGACCACTTTGTTCTTGAAGAAGAGGGTCTATTAAATATACAGTAGTGGTGGAACATTGGGACCCGAGAATAGTGCCCTTGGCTTCTTTGATAGTTCTTACGATCTGCCTATTTTCTTCTTGATAACAGCCAGGTTTAGGTCCATCATCATTGGAACAAGAGATTGTCAGGAAAAATAGAATCCATATAAATTCTTTCATCTGTTTATATTTATTGTTTTTTTATCGGTCAGACCTGCCTTTGCCGGCAGGCAGGTGTAATATCCAAGTAATCATTTTCGGTGGGTTTGAAAATTTTGCTAATGGATATTTCATAATAAGGTAAATTTGATTTAACAAGTATAAGAATAATATTGTTAAAATTAATGATTTTGTCTGTTATTTTATTGATTATATGGTAATTAGATGATTTTTATTAAAAAACGTTGCGTTTAAACCTTGGTAAATTTTTTCAGTGAAAGAAATGGTTATAATTTGAAATGGCGATTGCAAAAATCACCCTTCTATAAAAGGTCTCGACTCCGACCGAACCGGCCGTCACTTCGATATGAGCCCTTTTCGGGCGATTGAGAAGTCGCACATATTTGGTTTGAGGTACTTGTACTTGTGCGATTTCTCCATTTGGTTGCCAATGACGTAAATTATATGACTTCCACGTTATAAATCAATTGCATTCCAAAATTGGTTGCGGTCTTATGAAGCCATCTTTCTTTTTGTAATCTCATTTTTTCCTCGTATGCCTTAATTCCGTTTTCTGTATAATCCAAGGTCTCAAAGAATCTTACCGCTTCGCCTTTTAATGTGACGAAGATCATTTTGGCGCCGATAGCGATACCGGCTACATTTTTCCTGAGTTTATCCATAACGACCGATTTTAGATAAAAACCCATGCGGGATAAAATATAGGTCAATGAAAGACTACGGACCGGACATTCCCATTGAGGGGAAGTACCATGATTTGTGGCTCCTATTATCCCTGCCATGCTCAAAGACAGTCAACAATGCACTATACGAACGACGGCCGTTTTGCAAGGGTCTTTACAAAGACAACAACGTCATCCCGATTTGTGTATTTTTCAAAAATGTTAAGTCTCTAAATGACAATCATCATATTAAGAATTGATTATGCTTGTTTTAAGTACTTAAACAATAATCAAATTCACATAAAAGTATATTTATGGGGATACGAAAAATAGGAAATAGCGGTTGCCAAGCAGTATAATATCCTAAACAGGGTTTCCTTCGTCCTGTTGCCCCTCGGCCAATTTTCGTTCCAACTCGGCTTGGAATTCTTCCATAACGGGCTTTACCGTACTTTCGGGAAGATCGGCTATTTTAATGTACATGAGGCCGTCCACAGAGTTATTGAACAAGGGGTCTACATTAAAGGCCACTACCTTGGCATTTTGTTTAATGTATTTTTTTATAAGTACGGGGAGTCTTAAACTTCCCGGTTCCACCTCTTCGATCAGTTTGTCAAATTTGTTAAGATCGGCCTCGGTCTCATCAAATATAAAGTCCTTGTCCGCATCGTTGAGCTTTACCTTAAATTCCTTTTTGGGCCGGATGTATTGTGCCACATACGGATCCCAATAATTACTTTTCATAAACTCTATCATCAACGACTTGGAAAAGTTGGAAAACTGATTGCTGATACTTACCCCTCCAATCAAAAACTTGTGGTCCGGGAATCGCAAGGTAGTATGTACAATGCCCTTCCATAAAAGGAACAGTGGCATTGGTTTTTGTTGGTATTCCTTAATAATATAGGCCCTGCCCATTTCTATGGATTTGGACATCATACCGTACAGTTCCGGTTCAAACCGAAAAAGGTCCTGTAAATAAAACCCGTCTATCCCGTATTCTTCAAATATTTCAGACCCCATGCCCATTCGGTAGGCGCCCACAATAACCTTGTCCTCATCGTCCCAAAGGAATAAGTGCCGGTAATAGTTATCAAATTTATCCAGATCAATGGCATTGTTGGTGCCTTCCCCTATGGCCCTAAAGGTAACTTCGCGCTGTCTGCCTATCTCCTTAAGGATAAAGGGCATATCTGCAGCCTTGGCCAAAAATACCTCATAATTTTTGCTTTGCAACAGCCTGCAGTCTTTTTCCCTTAGGCGCTCAATCTCTTCCTGTATCACCTCTGTACGGACCGCTGTGGCTATTTTTCTTGGGGCTTTCGGTATTTTTAGACTGGTAGGAATCTGGTCTAAAAGCCTTTCTTTTTCATAGGCATTGGACAACATATAGGTCTTGCGCCTTAAAAGGTCTGCAAATTCCGATAAGTTTTCCTGCTCATTCTGTGTTTGTACGGAAATAGGATGCCCGATACGCACCTTGATGATCCTATTTTTTTGTGTGGTTACTTCGGAGGGGAGTTTGGCCGTGCGGAATACAGCACTTATTTTGGATAGACGATAGAACAACCTACTGTTTTTAGCGTGAAAATAAATGGGGACCACGGGTACCTCCGCCCGTCGGATCAGTTTTAGGGCAGCTTCTTCCCAGGGTCTGTCCACAATTAATTTTCCATCCCTGTAGGTAGAAACTTCCCCTGCCGGAAAAATGCCCAAAGGATGGCCTTCCTGCAAATGCTTCATGGCACTCTTAAACCCGGAAATACTGCTCTTGGCGTCCTTGTGGTTCTCAAAAGGGTTAACAGGCAGTATATAGGGGGATATGGGTGCTATCCTGTTCAACAGAAAATTGGCAATTATCTTAAAATCGGATCTGTGGTTTAAGAGTAATTTTAATAGTAGTACGCCATCTATTCCACCAAGCGGGTGATTGCTAATGGTGATGTAGCTACCTTGTTTTGGCAGGCGTTTAAAGTCTTCCTCCGGAATCTCAAACCTGATTTCATAATGGGCCAAAATGGCGTTTAAAAAGTCCGGCCCATCCAAATGCTTGTGTTGGTCGTAAAATTGGTTGATGCTGGAAATTTTGGTTATTTTCATAAGCATCCACCCAATAAACGTTCCCAGAAAGCCGTATTTATCCAGATGAATAGCCTTAGCTACTTCCTTTGCGGTTACTAACCCCATACCTTAATGTAATTTGGTAACCGCTAAGATAGGAAAATCGCTAGAGCTATCGTTATTTATACTTTTCAATAAATTATCCTCTTGCCCTATGGCATTGTTAAGCCCTATTTTACTACTAATTGGACGGTTTCCTTACCACGTTGTTCGAGTAGGATTTCCTTCCCGTTTTGTAGACTTGTTAAAGCTTCCGTGTCAAAATGCCTAATGGTATATAGGGAAACTCCCTCATGGTGTACAACTTTGAACCTACTTTTCAATAAGTTTAAAAGCGCTTCCAATTTACCAAATTTATTATCGACACATACAGAGAAACTAATGGCCGAATTTTGGATGAGATCTACTTTCATCTGATGATCGTGCAATAACTTAAATAGTTCGCTAATGCTATCTTCTACAATGAACGAAAAATCCAGAGAGGAAAGTTTCATAAGTACCAGGTTCTTTTTTACAATAAAACAGGGTACCTTAGGTTCTATCCCGATGCCTTTTCCCACTGTAGTACCTTTGTCCTTAGGGTTTATGAAGGATTTAACATGCAGGGGTATTTCTTTTCTCTGTAATGGCTGTAAGGTTTTGGGGTGGATAACGGAAGCCCCGTAAAACGCCAATTCAATAGCTTCGCGATAGGAGATTTTGTTCAATAGTTCCGTTTTTTCAAAATACCTGGGATCCGCGTTCAAAACCCCGGGAACATCCTTCCATATGGTGACTTCCTCGGCATTTAGGCAATAGGCCAAAATGGCAGCGGTGTAGTCGGAACCCTCCCTGCCCAAAGTAGTGGTAAAGTTGTTGTCGTCACTGCCCAAAAAACCTTGGGTAACGTTTAATTTGCGCTTGTCCACTTTTTCGGTAACGTTCTTCTGTGTCTTTTCCCAATTTACAATGGCATCGCGATAGTCATCGTTGGTCTTTATCAAGGTACGTACGTCCAACCACTGGTTGGTTATTCCAATTTCATTTAAATAGGCGCTGAGAATGGTGGTGGATACCAATTCCCCATATCCAACTACTTGATCATATACAAATCCGTACTTAGGGGATTTGTTCCAGGCCAAAAAGCCCTGCACTTCATCAAAAAGTGTTTTTACCTGCTCAAAAACCGGATGCTTGTCGTTGGGAAACAGATCGCGCAGAATCTGGTCATGATATTGGACAACTTCGTGTACGGTAGACGGCAATAACGACTTATCCTTAAAATAGGCATTTACTACATCTTCCATGGCATTGGTCGTTTTTCCCATTGCCGATACCACCAGGAGGGTGTTTTCATGACCAACTTCCCTTAAAACCTTAACCACGTTTTTTACACTGCTTGCATCTTTTACCGATGCTCCTCCAAATTTAAAAACCCTCATAATTTATTTAAAAATGTTTTAATTCCTTTTTCGTCCAAATGAACAACATTCCAATCCCGTAAAACTTTGGCACCCTTACTTTCGTAAAACGAAATGGCGGGATCGTTCCATTCCAGTACCTCCCAGCTAATACGCTTAACCCCTAGTTGAAATCCGTGTTCTACTACTTTTGTCAAAAGGGCCGCACCCAGACCGCTACCTCTCATGGCCTCTGTTACTATGAGATCTTCCAAGTGTATAATGGGCCCCTTCCAAGTAGAGTACCTATTGTACAGGAGCGCAAGTCCTACTACACTCCCTTTGGCCTCGGCTACATAACAATGGAATAATTTGTGGGTACCAAAACCATCCCTTATTAAATCTGCTGTCGTAACCTCCACCGCATTTTCTTCCTTTTCGAAAGTGGCCAGTTCCTTGATCAGTTGATGTACCTGGGCCATGTCCTTGACTTCGGCATCTCGAATACTGTACTTCATAATTGTTACAAATAAAACACAAAGTTATAAATTTAAAAAATCAATATTTTACGAAAACGTTGTAGTTTCACAAATTAACCGATATTTGTGCTCAAATAAACAAAGCCTTTCCAATGCATAGAAAAAATACGACCCTAGGGGAATTCATTATTGAAAACCAAGCATCCTTCCCATATTCCTCCGGGGAACTTTCCAAACTTATCAATGCCATCAGATTGGCGGCAAAAGTAGTAAACCACGAGGTAAATAAGGCGGGACTGGTAGATATTATTGGGGCCGTAGGGGATACCAATATTCAAGGGGAGGACCAGCAAAAGCTGGATGTTTTGGCCAATCAAAAATTTATCCAGACCTTGATAAATAGGGAAATAGTCTGCGGGATCGCCTCTGAGGAAGAAGAAGATTTTATTGCTATCAATAGTAGTGATAACCGGCACCAAAATAAATACATTGTGCTGATAGATCCCTTGGATGGGTCTTCCAATATAGATGTGAACGTTTCGGTGGGGACTATTTTTTCTATCTACAGAAGGGTAACCCCTGTTGGCACCCCAGTTACCATAGAAGATTTTTTACAGCCGGGTAGGGCGCAAATTGCTGCTGGTTATATTGTTTACGGAACCTCCACTATGTTGGTCTATACCACAGGTGATGGGGTAAACGGATTTACCTTAAATCCGGCCCTGGGCACATTTTACCTGTCCCATCCCAATATGGTGTTTCCGGAAACAGGAAAAATTTACTCGGTAAACGAAGGAAATTATGTGCATTTTCCACAAGGCGTAAAGGATTACCTTAAATATTGCCAAAGGGAGGAAGGGGATAGGCCCTATACTTCAAGATATATAGGTTCCCTGGTTTCTGATTTCCATAGAAATATGATCAAGGGAGGAATATATTTATATCCCAAAAGCAGTATTGCGGCCGAGGGTAAATTGCGATTGCTCTACGAATGTAATCCCATGGCATTTATTGCCGAACAGGCCAATGGTAAGGCCAGTAACGGCTTTGATCCCATAATGGATATTAAGCCCGCCCAACTGCACCAAAGGGTGCCCTTCTTTTGTGGAAGCAAAAAAATGGTAGAAAAGGCCGAGGAATTTATGAAGGCCGCAAAATAGGAAAAGGAGCGAAAAGCTCCTTTTCTATGTTATATCAACACTAGTGTTTCAAAAGGTACAAATAATCCTCAAAATCTATTTTTCCGGAAAATATATCTATAGATCTTTTAATGATCAGATTGGCACTTTCGGACCTATACCCCAAGCCAATGGCATATTTGGTTATCAGGGCCCGTTCTTCCTCATCAATGACATGGTCAACGAAAATAATCCTGAACAGGTCGAATAATCTTTCCAAACGCTCCTCGGAACTTACAGGTGGATTGATGGGATATTTGATCTCCGACTTCATTACTTCCTGGTATTCGGCATCGGTAATGTCAAGTTTATTGGCAAAACGGTCCAATAATTTTTTTTCCTCCGTATTTATTGCCCCATCAACTGCGGCCAAGGTAGCAATGGAAGCAAAATGTGCCAAATTTCTTCTATGAGTGCCACTGCTATATAAATCTACATAAGACATATTCATGATTTTTATTTGTAACAAAGATAAATTTTTAGAAAAGGTTATTTATAAATTTCTTTAATTTTTTCATAGGGGAAATAGCGGATAAGACAGGTAAAAAGTGTAGTAAGCCAATAAAGAATAGTTGAAAATATGTAACGGACTGGGTTTGGCAACTAATTGGCAGAACTTTACCAATGGTTTTTGGCCTGGGAAACGGTTTTAACACCTTCTGGATATTACAATAAATAAAAAGAGGTGTTTTTTATTTATTGTAATATCTTTGGTTGTGTCAACCATTAACTATAATAATTCGCTTTAAAGCGCCCCTAATATGCCTCTTAAGATCCCAAAGAAAGAAATAATTTATCCGATTTCTGTTTTTGCAATATTAATGATTGTGGTAGTGGCCCTTTGGAAGAATTCTTTGGATTCCAATAGGGAATTGCTCAAAAAGGATATTGAGGCGAATGGTCTTATCCAATCCCAAGGCTTTTTGTCTTCCGGTCAAAAAAGTATAATAGTCCTTGAGAATCTTATGGAAAGGCTGGAGATGACCAATGGGGATTATTTTGAGTATTGGGAAGAGGATGCCAGACTCATTCTAAAAGAAGATCAATCTTTTAAATTTGTTGAATGGATAGATAGTTCCCTGGTAATCAAGAGGATTGTGCCGTTTAAGGGCAATGAGGCCGTGGTGGGCAGGGACTTGTTAAACCATCCCCGACGTGATGAATGGTTGCGGCATGTGAGGGATTCTACGACCAACTTAACTTCTTGGATACCTTTGATACAAGGAGGACATTCAATATTAATAGATGTTCCCGTTTATTTTGGGGGTACATTTCAGGGAACCATAACCGCTGGAATGGACTTTACGACCACTTTTGATAAATTGTCCGCCGGAATGGATAATTATGCGGTCGAAATAAAGGATGACAAGGGGACCACTTTTTATAAACGCAATGACCCTTCGCCCAATGATTTTAGCGATGATTTGGTCTACGTTAGGTCTTATGAGGTGGACGAGGATGATAAACAGGTATGGACCTTTTATTTAATGCCCCGTAATAAGAATATATTGGCCGAAAGAAATAGGGCGTCTTCCAGTATTTTAATTTTTGGGATACTTATATCTTTGCTTATGAGTTTGTTAACCTATTTTTATCAATCTTCCAGAAATGAAAATACACGTTTTAAGGAATTAAATATCAAACTCCGGGTAGCCAATAGAAGTTTGAGGGAAGAACGGATCAAGGCGGAAAAAGCCTCCATGGCAAAAACCGAGTTTGTCTCCAATATGAGCCATGAAATCAGGACCCCATTAAATGCTATAATGGGCTTTATTGAGGTGTTAAAGGAATCCAAAATGGATAATTCCCAACATGAATATCTTTCTTTGATGGATGTCTCTTCCAAAAAACTGCTGCTATTGGTGAACGATATTCTGGAAATAGATAAAATAGAATCAGGCCAAATAAGTTTTAAAAAGGATATCTTTTCCCCATCGGAAGAGTTGCGGAATATTATTAGTATATATAGGCCCAGTATTGAAGCTAAGGGGCTTTACGCTACTTTGGATGTGGTCTCGGATTCCAAATCCCATGTTATTGCCGACATAGGTAAGTTTGGCCAGATTCTCACCAATCTTTTAAGGAATGTCCTAAAGTTTACAGAAAAGGGCGGGATAGATATAACGTATGAAGAGACCATACGCAACGGTGACCTAAATATAAGTATTGGCATTCGGGATACAGGAATCGGAATTCCGAAAAGTAAACTAAAAACCATATTTGATAGGTTTACACAAATAGATTCCGGTTTGACCAAACGGCATGAGGGGAGTGGTCTTGGCCTATATATTACTTATCTGCTCATAGAGCTGTTGGAGGGTCATATTGAGGTAGACAGCATAGAAAATGTAGGTACGGAATTTAAGGTTTTTTTCAAGTTTCCCATTACAGAGAAGCAACCAAAAACCAATGTGCCTTCCATTTCCAATAGTGTAGATCTGAACGGATTCAAGGTATTGATCGTGGACGACAATAAGGTAAATGTAGTGGTACTTAAAAAAACCTTGGATGCCTTTGGTATTAAAACCTATTGGGTGGGCAATGGAAAAGAGGCCGTAAAGGCGGTGGCCGAAAACCAATATGATTTGGTATTCATGGACATCCATATGCCGGAAATGGATGGCTTTGAGGCTACCCAGGAGATTAGGAAGACCCAAAGGGATCTTATTATAATCGGTTTCTCCGCAGATGTCACCAAGGAAACCATCCAAGGGGCTATGGAGGTTGGGATGAACGATTATTTTACAAAGCCTATTACGTTTGATAAGCTTAGGCAGAATTTGTCCAAATACCTTGTTAGAACACAGCAGGATTAGCTCCATTTCTTTCTTTGCCCCAGGCATTAACTGTTCATGGATTTGGGTTGTTTCCTCCTCTTTGCAGCTTACCGTACGCTACTTTTTTTAGGTAATGCCGAACCTTGTTTAGACTTTTGGTGGTATTCAAAAACAGTCTGTTAACAATCATATAACCTAATTTTAAAGCGCTATTGGCTTAATTATCGGCCCTAATTGGCCACCTTTGATATTATATTGATTTTCTCTGCATGAAAATTATTTCCAATTCAATGGCCTCCATGGTCAAATTCTTACACCTTGAACCCAGGCCCTTTGCCCACTTTTCGAATATCAACTATTAAACCCGCCAAATATAACTTCATGAAAAAAAGAACTGTGGAACTAGTGGTCTTATCCGATGTGCACTTGGGCACCTACGGCTGCCATGCCAAAGAATTGGGCAAATATCTAAAGTCGATAAAACCCAAGGAAGTGGTTTTAAATGGTGATATTATAGATATATGGCAATTTAACAAGCGCTATTGGCCAAAATCCCATATGAAGGTGGTAAAGATCATTATGCAATGGGTAGCGGAAGGAGTCCCCGTACACTATGTGGCGGGCAACCATGATGAAATGTTAAGGAAATTCCTCGGATTTAAATTGGGGTCCTTTAGTATTGTCAATAAAGTGGTCCTGGAGATAAATGGCAGCAAGGCCTGGATGTTCCATGGAGATGTTTTTGATGTTACCATGCAACATTCCAAATGGATAGCAAGGCTGGGAGCTACAGGTTATGATATGCTAATTTTGTTGAACAGTGTCATAAACTATTGCAGTAAAAAAATAGGAAGAGGACCGGTTTCCATGTCCAAGAAGATAAAAAACAGTGTAAAATCCGCTGTTAAATTCATCAATGATTTCGAACAGATTGCGGCCGATATCGCCTAGAAAATGAATATGATTATGTGGTTTGCGGTCATATCCATCAACCGGAGATGAGGGGGATAACTACTTCCAAAGGCTCCGTTATGTACCTTAATTCCGGAGATTGGATAGAGAATTTAACCAGTTTGGAATATAATGGCGGAGAGTGGAAATTATACCATTATATGGATGATGTTGCGGTTATAAATGATGATGAAAATATTATGGAACCCATGGAAATCCTTGATAAGAACCAGCTTTTTCAAAATTTGGTGAGGGAGTTTCAATTTTTGACCTCCACCGGGAACAAATGATCGTCCTATTCATTTGATTCTTTAAAACGATAATGATATGAGAGTACTATATGCCATCCAGGGAACTGGTAATGGACATTTGAGCAGGGCACGAGACGTTATTCCGGCGCTACAGAAAAAGGGACTGGAATTGGATATATTGGTGAGTGGAATACAGGCAGATATTCAGATTCCCCACCCGGTCAAATATCGGCTTCAGGGACTTAGTTTTATTTTTGGCAAGCAAGGAAGTGTTAATTTGTGGAGAACCTATCTCAAGTCCAATGCAGCCAGATTGCAGCGAGAGATAAAAAGTATACCCATAGGGGATTATGACTTGGTCATAAATGATTTTGAGCCTGTTTCGGCTTGGGCATGTAAACTAAAAAATAAACCTTCCGTAAGTTTAAGCCATCAGGCCGCAGTACTTTCCCCCAAATCCCCCAAACCGGTCAAAAATGACCTTATGGGAAAGTTTATCCTAAAGAATTATGCACCCACTACCCAACAATTTGGGCTTCATTTTAAAGCTTATGGGGATAAGATCTATACTCCCATTATAAGGCAGGATATAAGAAGGGCGGAGGCCAAGGAGGGGGATCATTATACGGTATATCTGCCGTCCTATAGCGATGGAAGGATATTGAAAACCCTTTCAGAGGTTCCCCATATAAAGTGGGAAGTTTTTTCCAAGCATAATAAGGTGGAATTTTACGGCAGGAATATTAGTATTAGGCCAATAACCAATGAGGCATTTGTAAACAGTTTGGTCACTTCCAAGGGCATATTGTGCGGCGCAGGTTTTGAGACACCTGCAGAGGCATTGTACCTGGGCAAAAAGCTAATGGTAATCCCTATGAAGGGGCAATATGAACAACAGTGCAATTCCGCTGCATTGGAGGAACTGGGGGTTCCGACAATCAAATCGTTAAAGAACAAGCATTTGGACACACTAAGACAGTGGGTAGATAGTGATGCCAAAATAGAGGTAAACTATCCGGATATAACGGAACAGATTATTGGCCAGTTGCTCCAAGAGGTCGTTCTGGGTTAAGCACCTTAATTATTATGTCGAAAAATTCAGACCATTTTAATTTACGGGCGCATGATTACGGTGAAGATTTTATTTGGGGGGTAGCTACGGCTGCCTATCAGATAGAGGGTGCCCACGACCTACATGATAAAGGGTCCTCCATTTGGGACGATTTCACCTCAAAAAAAGGAAATACCTATCAAAATCAACACGGTAATGATGCCTGCGAATTTTATCATAGGTTTCAAGAGGATATCCTTCTGATGGCGAAAATGAATATTGATCATTTTAGGTTTTCCCTGTCCTGGTCCAGGATACTTCCTAATGGAATAGGAACGGTTAACGCCAAGGGCATTCAGTTTTATAATGAGGTCATCAACTTTTGTCTGGAATGTGGTATAACCCCTTGGGTGACCTTATATCACTGGGACCTGCCCCTTGCCCTGGAAGAAAAAGGAGGGTGGACCAATCGTGAAATTCTTGGGTGGTTCAGGGAATATGCCACTGTTTGCGCCCATAATTTTGGGGATAGGGTAAAGAATTGGATGGTATTGAACGAGCCTTTGGTCTTTACGGGTGCAGGGTATTTTATTGGGGTACACGCCCCAGGGAGAAAAGGCTTAAGAAATTTTTTGCCCGCTGTGCACCACGCCGTATTGTGTCAGGCCGAAGGGGGTAAAATTTTGCGTAAATTGGTGGCCAATGCCAATATCGGCACAACCTTCTCCTGTTCCCAAATATCACCCTTCAGGAACAATCGCAGGGACCTCAGGGCTGCTGAAAAAGCGGATGCCATGCTTAACCGACTCTTTATAGAACCTTCCTTGGGAATAGGGTATCCCTGGGAAACCATCCCGGTATTAAAGCGGATACAATCCTATATTTTGCCGGGGGATGCCGACAACTCCGTTTTTGATTTCGATTTTATAGGGATCCAAAATTATACGCGGGAAAAAGTTAAGCATTCCTTTTTTGTGCCCTATATAAAGGCCAAAATTGTAAAGGCAAGTAAGCGCAAGGTAAGGACTACCCTGATGGATTGGGAAGTATATCCTCCCAGTATTTTTAAAATGATAAAAAGATTTAATGGCTATAAGGGTGTAAAAAAAATAATTATTACTGAAAACGGGGCCGCCTTTGCCGATGAAATCTATAAGGGCAGGGTAGATGATAAAGAAAGGCTTTCCTATCTGCAGGCGTATTTGAAACAGGTGCACAGGGCGCAACGGGAAGGCCTAAAGGTAGATGGGTATTTTGTATGGACATTTACCGATAATTTTGAATGGGCGGAAGGGTATTACCCTAGATTTGGACTGGTTTATATTGATTTTGAAAATCAGCAGCGCATTGTTAAGTCTTCCGGAGTATGGTTCAGTGAATTTCTTGCCACTGGGAAGCTGCCATTTTAGAGATTCCTTTTTTACAAGGAATACCCCAGTCTTAAACTGCCGTAATAATTCCTGTCGTTTCCGGGGTAGTAGTACCTGGGTTCTGCCCCGCCAAATCCGGTGGTGTTGATTAGTACGGATTGTGCATAGTTGATATCAAAGATATTGTTGGCGCCAAAGGCCAGATCCATGGATAATTTTTTCCCCAATTGCTTTTTATAGCCCAGCTTGGTATTAACTACATTGTAGGCGTCACTGTAGAGACTATTGGCGTCCGTTAACGGAATTTTTCCTACATACTGGTGGGTGGTATACCAATAAATTTTATTGTTGAATTGGGCTTGTAGACCGGAATTCAATCGGTGTTCCGGAACCCCTGTCAGGGGATTGCCGGAATAATCGTTGTCTCCGTCCACAAAGGATACAAAATTATGGTCGTTAAAGGTATAGCTGATAAAGGGGGTAACCCTTAGTTTGGAGTTAATGTCCCAATTATAGTCCATATCCAGCTCCAAGCCCTGATGCTTCGTCTTTCCCGCATTTTTACCAATATATTGATCCTCTCCTACCCTTTGGGCAACCAAAAGATTTTTTATATCCATTCTGTATAGGGCAAGGTTCATGTTCAATTTCCCATCCAGCAGTAGCAACTTGGAGCCTATTTCATAGTTTACACCCGTTTCTTGGGCAATATCGGGATTAATTACCCCATCAGGAGTAAGGGTTTCCTCTACGGTAGGGTTGGAAAAGCCTTTACTTATATTGGCATAGATTGAATTTACGGCCGATAGATTATAGTTGAGGTTTAGGCTGGGCAGCACTATGGCATCAAAATTTCTTTCTGCGCTCCTATTGTCCGCCCCTAGATTAAATTCATCCCTGAAATCGTAATAAGTCTTGTTTACGCTAAGTCCAATTTGGGTAGAAAATGCTTTTCCTAGGGGAATAAGCAGATTGCCAAAAGCATTGAACTGTCTCCTGAATTCTTTGTTTTTTGCGAATTGATCACCGGCTGCGCTTCCTTGGCCGTTATTATCTTCATATAGATTTTCAAATTCGTCCCATTGGTATTCGTCCTTGTACAATTCGGCCCCAAAATTATAATCAATGTTAGCGCCGTTGACAGCCCACCTACCCGTAAACTTTGTACGGAAACCATAGCCATTGGTGTACTCTTCCAAAATACCAAAGGGTCTGGGTTCATAGTGGTCCAGATAGGAATAGAAAATACTGGTGGTGTTCTTTATTTGGTCCGAAAAGGTATGATTTACGGTAAGGCCAGCAATGCTGTATTTGTTGTCCTCGTATCCTTTGGCAGACTTCCAGGTAAATGCTGCCTTGGTGGGGTTTTCCTTAAAATCCGTCTCTCCCAAAGAGCTGGGAATCTGTGCGTTGTAATCAACATGGTTAAAAAGAAGCCCAATATTGGTTTTGGGACCTATTAGGTAGTTTAAATCCAGGAGTACACCTTCGCGTTTAAATTTGTTATTTTCCCTGTATCCATTGGTTTCCAAAAAGCCATAATGAAAGTTTAGCGCCATCTTATTTTCTTTTAGGCTAAATTGTAAATTGTTCTTAACCATATGGTAGGAACCAACGGTAAAGTTATTCCTGAAATAAGTGGACTCGTTACCGGGCTGTTTGGAATTCAGCAAAATTGCCCCTCCCAAATTTGCACCATTATTGGTTGCTTTTGGACCCTTGATTACTTCCACCGAACTTAGATTTTCCAAATCGAAAGATTCAATGGTAGAGAAACCCGAACCGTTCGTAATTGGAATGTCATTATAGTAAAGGCGCAGTTTATCCGTCCCGAACAATGTTCTTGCACCTACCCCCCTTATGGTGATCCTATTTGTATTCAGGGCCCCGGACAATATATAGACCCCGGATATCTGATTGATGGCCGAAACCATATCTATAGGGCTATAGTTCTGAAACACCTTGTTGCCAATTATTTTAGTGGCTATAATACCGTTATCGGTGGCCGATTGCAGGGTGTCCAAAAGGATTACTTCGTCCAATTCGGTAATGCTGTCTTTTTGGGTAGGTTCTTGGGCATTGGATACAAATAAAAAAAATATCGCAATTAGAAATTGAAAGGAAGATTTCATGCATTTAAATTAAGTCCCAAACTTAAGGATTATTATCTGATTTTTTTCAATTGAAGTGCATGTGATGCCATGTTTTTACACCTTAAAACAGGAATAAATACCAACTATTTTGCGCAGTCTTTTCGGTTACAGAAAACATTGGTTATTTTTAGCGGGATATTGGCAAAGTGTCTATAGAACTAAATTAAAGCGCATGGGTCTTTCATGATATTTAAAGGGGCAGGCACTGTATAGTTGAATAAATGTATTTAAATGAAACGAGCATTAAGAAATTTTAAAAATTACTTCACATAAGGGGATGTTTAAAATTTTTAATGTGGGAGCGAAGCGGTTACATACGCTCTCAATTTTTTGATTAATTTATTATCATATAACTACAAAAATTTAAGCGTGTGAAAATTGTTTCTTATAACGTAAACGGAATCAGGGCTGCGGTGAACAAAGGATTTTTGGATTGGTTAAAAACAGTAAATCCGGATGTGGTGTGTCTGCAAGAGATCAAGGCCAATAAGGATCAATTGGATCTTACGCTTTTTGAAGCCTTGGGGTATCGTTATCATTATTGGTACAGTGCACAAAAGAAGGGCTACAGCGGAGTGGCCATTTTGGCCAAAAAACAACCGGATCATGTAGAGTACGGCACGGGAATAGACTATATGGATTTTGAAGGACGAAATCTTAGGGCCGATTTTAATGGGGTCTCCGTTATGAGCCTGTATTTGCCCTCAGGGACCAATATAGCCCGATTGGACCATAAATTACAATATATGGCCGATTTTCAGGACTATGTTGATGATTTAAAAAAAGACAAGCCGAACCTTGTTATTTGCGGGGATTATAACATTTGTCACGAGGCTATAGATATTCACGATCCGGTTAGAAACAAAAATGTTTCGGGGTTTTTGCCGGTGGAAAGGGAGTGGATCGGTAATTTTATGGATAGTGGGTTTGTAGATAGCTTCAGGCATTTTAATAAGGAGCCCGATAATTATACCTGGTGGAGCTATAGGGCCAACTCCCGTTCCAATAATAAGGGATGGAGGTTGGATTATGGATTGGTCAGCAGGCCATTGGTAAGTCGTTTAAAACGTTCCGTTATTTTGTCGCAGGCCGTTCACAGTGATCATTGCCCCATTCTCGTGGAGTTGGGGTAAGGGCGCAATGGAACGTATGATTTTACAATTTATGTTAGTAGGGTTCTCCTTATTGCAGAATAAAAGCATTGGCTTTTCGTAGAATCAAATTCAAATTTCTATGGAATGGGTAAGGAGGTGGTTTCTGTCGGGATATCTTCATTTCTAAAGTTTTATTTTTGGCGCAAGTAGAGTGAAATAAAGAGAGTTAGGTTATTTATTTGCTTTAGTTGATATTAATTATTTTTTACACCTAAAAAACTACCCGAATGAAGTATACCTATCTCCCCTATACAGAAATAGAAGTGAGTAAAATTTGCCTGGGCACTATGACCTGGGGCAGACAAAATACGGAAGAGGAGGGTCACCAACAAATGGATTATGCCTTGGAACAGGGAATCAATTTTTTTGATACCGCAGAATTGTATCCTATTCCCGCAACAAAGGAACGCTATGCGGATACCGAAAGGATTATCGGAAATTGGTTTAAAAAGAAAAAGAACCGCGATAAGGTAGTTTTGGCGTCCAAGATTGTAGGAAAGGCCGAAATGACTAAGTTCATCAGAACCACCGGAATCAATCGGGAAAACATAAAATTGGCTGTGGAAGGCAGTTTAAGTCGGTTGCAGACAGACTATCTGGATCTGTACCAGTTGCATTGGCCGGACCGGACTACCAATTTTTTCGGCAAAAGAGGATATAAACACAGTAGCCATGACCATTGGGAGGACAATATCCATCAGATTTTGGAAACTTTGAGAGACCTAATTCGGGAAGGCAAAATTAGGCATGTGGGCATTTCCAATGAAACTCCTTGGGGAGCTATGCGGTACTTGGAGGAAAGCAAGGTACATGCCGGTCTGCCAAGAATGATTACCATACAGAATCCGTATAATCTGTTGAACAGACTTTTTGAAGTGGGCCTGTCCGAAATCTCACATCGTGAAAATTTGGGCCTGCTGGCCTATTCCCCTTTGGGTTTTGGTACATTGAGCGGTAAGTACTTAGGGGGAGAAAGCCGGAGAATGCCCGTGTTACCCTGTTCCCAAATTATAATAGATACAGTAGCGGGCCGGCTGTACAGGCTACCCAAAAATATTATACACTGGCGCAAGAAAACGGCCTGTCCTTTGCGCAAATGGCACTGGCCTTTGTAAATTCGAGACCATTTTTAACGTCCAATATCATTGGTGCTACCACAATGGACCAGCTTAAGGAAAATATTGGGAGTATAGAGGTGCCATTAAGCGAGGAGGTACTTCGTGGCATTGAGGCGATACACAATGAGATTCCAAATCCGGCCCCTTAAGGATATGACAGCGATATTTTTTCTAAAAGTAGGTTTTTGGCAATTGGGCCTAATTGTTATGGTCGTGGTATTGATGCTAGTTTTGGCGCGGATGTTCAATTCAAAAAAATAGCCAATACATAACCGGTCAGTCAAGAGAACAGACCATGGGCCACATCTTCTATTTTTGATGCCAACTGTATTCGGATCCTGGTATTTTTTAAGGTAATCTTGTTGTTTTTGGAAACGAAGATAGTGCCGAAGCCCAATTTTTCAGCTTCCAGAATGCGTTGGTCTATACGTTGTACCGGCCTTATTTCTCCCGCAAGACCTACCTCGGCGGCAAAACAGACCCCTTTTTCTATGGGAATGTCCTCGTTGCTGGAGAGGATGGCCGCAATTACGGCCAGATCTATGGCGGGGTCATCTACAGAAATACCTCCTGTGATGTTGAGAAAAACATCCTTGGCGGCCAACCTAAATCCAGCCCTTTTTTCCAGGACGGCCAAAAGCATGTTCAATCGCTTTGCGTTGTAACCGGTAGTGGAACGCTGTGGGGTTCCATATACTGCTGTGCTTACCAAGGCCTGTATTTCTATCATTAACGGGCGCATGCCCTCAACGGTAGCTGCAATGGAGGTGCCGCTTAGTCCTTCGTCGTTCTTTGAGATCAAGATCTCGGACGGATTGTTGACTTCCCTTAGACCGCTACCCTGCATTTCATAGATTCCCAGTTCGGATGTAGATCCGAAACGGTTTTTAAGAGATCTGAGGATGCGGTACACATAATTTCTATCACCCTCAAATTGTAATACGGTATCTACCATATGCTCCAATATTTTGGGTCCGGCGATGGTGCCGTCTTTGGTGATATGGCCAATAAGGATTACGGGAGTATTGGTTTCCTTGGCAAATTTGATGAGTTCAGCAGTGCATTCCCGTATCTGGGAAATGCTGCCTGCTGAGGATTCAATATAATCCGTATGCAGGGTCTGTATGGAATCGATGACCACAATATCGGGCTCGGTGGCCTCTATCTGTTGAAAGATATTCTGGGTTTTGGTCTCGGTCAGTATAAAACAGGTTTCACTGTTGGGGTAAATGCGATCGGCACGCATTTTAATTTGTTTTTGGCTCTCTTCCCCGGATACATATAAAGTTTTATAGGGAAGTTTAAGGGCTATCTGTAGTAATAAGGTGCTTTTTCCAACGCCCGGTTCCCCGCCCAAAAGGGTCAGGGAACCAGGGACCAATCCTCCGCCCAAGACCCTGTTGAACTCCGTATCAAAAGTGTTGAGCCTTATTTCCTTGTCGGTACTGATTTCATTGACCCTTAGTGGTTTTGCAATTTTTTTCGGGGATTGGGAAGTGCTTTTCCAAGAAACTTTTTCCTCTTTTTGGACTACCTCCTCCACAACGGTGTTCCATTGTTTGCATGCCCCACATTGCCCTATCCACTTGGCATACTGCGTTCCACAGTGCTGGCAAAAAAAAGCGGTTTTTGTTTTGGCCATTATTCAAATTACGGTTTGCGCTAAGGTAATGAACTCATTTAAACTTTTTGGATTGAGGCGAAAATTAGGCATTTTTTGCCCCGGTGAAGACTTTTTTTGAGTTGTATAGCATTGTTTAGGAAGGAAAAAGACAATACGTGGGTGAAAAAGAGAAATTCCTGCCCGTCCATGGTCAGGTAGGTTTTAGCCAATTAAAAAGTTTAAAAGAGTTCTTAATTTTTCATTGAAGTTTGTTATAAATATTTCCTAACAGGTATATAATTACCATTACCATATCTGTTTTGCACCAATTAGTACCCAAAATCGGCCTTAAGGGCGTCAATTTTTTCCAAGGCCATTTCTTTGGTGAGAAAATCTATTTCTTCCATGCCAAACGCCTTTTCAAAAGTCCGAAGGGCCTTTTTGGGCTCTCCCAATTGCTCGTAATATTCCCCTTCAAAATAAAAGCCCAACATGGTATCGGGATACTCTTTTTTACATAGGTCGGACAAAGGCTTCAAGGATTCAAAGTCCTCTTTTTTCCTAGAGGCGGCATAAATGGCCATAATGTCGTTAAGACTGGTTGTTTTTCTAAAGCCGAAAAGGTTTTCTATGGAAGCTTGTTTGTCCTCCAAATATTTGAACACGGGTTCGTCCGAGGTCAGTATTTTTTCTTTGTATTCCTTTGGACTTATGGGCTTGAACATGCCAAAGATATTGTCGAACGCTTTTCCAATTCCGTATGTGGCCACAGAAATATGGTCGGCAGTCCCATATTGATCAAAAAAATAATGTAGATTATCGGACTGCATATCTTTTAATGTTTGGTTCATTGCCATTATCCTATTTCTATTTTCACTTTTTTCGCCCTCCACGATCAATTGGTAAAAAATTTTCTTTTTCATTACCGATAATCTGGAAGGCAACCTTGTTTCCATTTCCGGGGCCAAATCTGGTGAAATACTGATATAGGCGTTAAATAGGGAATCGTCCTTAAAGAGATAATAATTTCCAAAATTGGCCGTGATATCATATCCCACGATCATTTTAAAGGGAGCTGTACTGAATTTGGTTTCCAGATAGGGAATAAGTTCCATTCCCAAGAATTCGAAGAACAGTCTGCCCCTTTCTGTGGGGAGTCCATTATGTGGCTCAAAACCGCAATCCTGGGCCCTTAGGTTGTTTTTGGATTGATGTACCCCAACTACAATAGTTTCGGGCATTCCATGGAAACGACTGTAAAATTTGGCATTGGCCACCACTTGATCAAAAAGGTATTCCGCATCCAGTACTACGATGATGGGATACTTTTTTTCTGCGGTGTAACTTTCAGGAAAATAGTATTGTACATCCCTGCGTTCCTGTAACTTGAAGGATTCGAATATTTCCTGGGTTACCTGTGCGTTACCACCAAAGCACACAAGTAGGGCAAAAAAAGCAATAATACGTTGCATAGAAGAGTATTTGGGCAATAGGAGCCTATTTGTTTCTGTTCCATAACGGTAAAACCAGAAAGGATATTGCACCAAAAACAACTACCATCAGCGTTTGTGAAATCCACATGATCCAGCCAAAAGCGTCTCCCGAAACCTTGCTGATCCCGAATAGGGCCAAGGCACTGCTTACGGCTATGGGGTAGATACCTATTCCCCCATTGGTGGCGGACATGGCGAAGGCACCTGCAACAAAGGCTACCAGCAATTCGCTCACGCCCAGATCCGCGGTTTCCTGAACCGTATATTTAATTACCCAAAACATGGCTATATAGGCCAGCCAAATAAATAAGGTGTGAAAAACAAACCCCCATTTGTTCTTCATTCCAAAAATACTGAGGATGCCCTCCAAAAGGCCTTTTAAAAATGTTTTTAGTTTTAGGGCCAATTTCGATTTCGATTTTTTTAACACATACATCCCAAAGGAAAGGATCAAAATTCCGGAAAAAAGCAGTGCCGATAACAATATAAGGTTAAAACCTTTTTGTTGGAGGAAGTCCCATATAATATCGGTTTGGAGGAATAGCGCTACGGCCACGACCAGGAATAACATCACCAAATCGATGACCCTTTCGGTAACAATGGTGCCAAAGCCTTTTTGAAAAGGAACATGCTCATAGGTGGCCAAGGCGGTGGCCCTTAATATTTCACCTGATCTTGGTATGCCAAGGTTGGTAAAATAGGCCGTTAAAATAATCAATATGTTGTTGAAAAGCTTTGGCTTATAGCCCAATGGCTGTAACAGGTAATTCCACCTAACAGCACGGGACAAGTGTGTTAGGACCCCCAAAAAAACGGATATCCCTACCCAAAAAGGATCGGCATTTTTTATGTAACGGATAATTTCGGACCTATCTTCGGCAGAAGTGGAATAATAGGAATACCAAACCAAAAAAACGCCCAATAGAATGGGGAGAATTGTTTTTAGGGTATTCTTGGTGGAGGATTTCAAACCTAGGTCAAAAGATTGGTTTCCTCATTGGGGAAAACCAAGGATGGGTTGAATTTCTTGGCCAGTTCAATATCCATGGTAGCATAGGTAATTAAAATTAGAACATCGCCAATCGCCACCTTTCTGGCGGCAGCACCGTTCAGGGTAACCTCCCCACTGCCCCTGGCTCCCGGAATGGCATAGGTTTCCAGCCTTTCGCCATTGTCGTTGTTGACAATCTGTACCTTTTCGCCCCTAATTATATTGGCCGCGTCCATTAAATCTTCGTCAATGGTGATACTCCCTATATAATTAAGGTCGGCACCGGTCACCTTTACACGGTGTATTTTGGATTTTACTACTTCTATTTGCATGGGACAAAGTTAATCATTATCTGCCAATTGGATTTTCATTGCTCTCGGCATTTTGGAATTGGTTTTCAACTTTAAAGGGCAATGTTGTCTATTAGCCTAACGCCTCCCGCGTAAACGGCGATAAAGGCCCTGTATTTTACATTTTTGTTTTTTCTTTTAACGGGTTTCAGTTGGTCTACATCCGCAATTTTAACATATTCCAGGGTTAGTTTTGGATGGGCCTTAAATTGTTTCTTTACCCAATCCATTGTAAAATTAGCACTTTTCGTGCCAAATTTATGTTTGGCAGCTTTTAGGGTCTTATATATAAAACCGGCCTCTTGCCTTAATTCCGCGTTCAATCGTTCGTTTCTGGAACTCATGGCCAATCCGTTGGTTTCCCTAACAATGGGGCAACCTATTATTTCTATTGGCAACTGGATTGTTTTTACCAGTTTTTTGATAATCTGAAGTTGTTGGAAATCCTTTTCGCCAAAGTATGCCCTAGTGGGCGAGATGAGACGCAATAGCTTTTCAACAATAGTTCCTACTCCGTCAAAATGTCCTTCTCTAAATTCCCCTTCCATAACATTTTCCAATCCCTCAAAATCATAGGCTTTGGAGATGATCTCACCGGAATACATTTCAGTGGCGGAAGGGGCAAATACCACTAGGCCATCCGAAACTGTTTTTAATAGGGCCAAATCGGCCTCCAAGGTACTGGGGTATTTTTCCAAGTCTTCCTTGTTGTTGAATTGGGTGGGGTTAACGAAAATGCTGATCAGGGTGTGCCCGTTTTCTTCAACCGATTTTTTGACCAGGGAGATATGCCCCATATGCAATGCCCCCATTGTGGGAACCAAACCAATAGTTTTGGTTTTTGGGAGGGAGGATAGGTAAGACCTAAGTTTCTTTTTAGTGTTAATTAGCTGCATTCGTTTTACTTAAAAGAGAGCAAACTTACTATAATTACTGCTAATCTGCATAATTTTTGTAATTTTGCACTTTCTCTTACTCTATTAATAAAATATTGCTTTTATGAATGGCAAAAAGATATTGTTTGTATCTTCAGAATTAGTACCCTATCTACCAGAGAACGAAGTTTCCTTAATGTCTTACGAAACCCCAAGAATGGTCAATAGCAATGGTGGCCAGATAAGGATTTTTATGCCAAGGTTTGGGAATATCAACGAGCGTAGACATCAATTGCACGAGGTAATTAGGTTGTCCGGGATGAATTTGGTGATTAATGATATGGATATGCCATTGATCATAAAAGTGGCCTCCATTCCCAGAGAGCGTATCCAGGTTTATTTTATTGATAATGATGAGTATTTTAAAAGGAAGTCGACCTTTACCGATGAGGACGGTAAATTGTTTCCTGATAATGACGAAAGGGCTATTTTCTTTGCCAAGGGAGTGGTTGAGACTGTCAAGAAATTAAATTGGTCTCCGGATATTATACATGTTCATGGTTGGATGGCCTCTTTGTTGCCGCTCTATCTTAAAAAATTCTATGCGGACGAACCTTTGTTTTCCGAGAGCAGGATCGTTATGTCCGTTTATGGACAGGGTTTTGAGGGCACCTTGGACAAGGACCTTATTAAAAAGATTGCCTTCGACGGTGTTCCCGAAGAGAGTGTAGCAGCGCTTGAAGTTCCCAATTATAATAATTTGTTAAAGGTTGCTGTGGATTATGCCGATGCTGTTATTTTAGCCGCAAAAGATATTCCAGCTGAATTGGAAGACTACATATCCAAGCTTGAAAAACCTGTTTTGCCATTTTTTCCTTTGCAGGAGTTTGAGGAGGCTTACATGAATTTTTATAACACCAAAGTATTAAAATAATCTAAATGAATTTACTGAACAGATTAAAATTGCCTACTGTTGTAGGTGTGTTCCTTGTTGCGGTCTTGGGGTCCTGTGAGGAGGATTTGACTACCGTGGGCAGTGGCGTGGTAGGAGGTGAGCCATTTACGGCCGGCAAGGCGGTTTATGATGTATTTGCCTATAATAAAAAAATAGAAGCGGTCAGGACCAATAAATTGCCGGTATATCAAATTGGGAATTACATAGATCCTGTATATGGAAAAACGGAAGCCAGTATAACCACTCAGCTGCAATTGTCTTCAAGCAATCCTACCTTTGGGAGCTATTCCGCCAAAGTGGAAGAAACGGCCGATACGGATTCCAGTACTTTGACGATTAAGGAGAACGAGACGGTGGAAGAAGTGATATTGTTCATTCCTTTTTTGACCAACCCCAAAGGGGATAGGGACCTGGATGGTGTTGCGGACGAGTTTGATGTCGATCCCGAAGACCCTAACAGTGATAGCGATGGGGATACCTTAACCGATGTTCAGGAAAAGGCCTTGGGCACCGATCCATTAAATAAGGATACGGATGGGGATGGGACCAATGACAATTTGGACGATGATACCGCTGTAAACAGGTTTCCCGTAAAATATGATCTGGATAGTATTTTTGATGTTAATGGGCAAATTCCGGAATCCTTTAATTTTAAGGTGGAACGGTCCACGTATTTCTTAAGGGACCTGGATCCGAATACCAATTTTCAGGAGGCCCAGCAATATTATTCGTCCCAACAATTTTCTCCAAGCTTTGTATCGGATGTTTTATTTGAAGGAACTGTCCAGGTCAGTAATGTGGAGCAATTGATCTTTAAGGAAGACGATCCCGAAACGGAAGATGTGGACGAATCCGAGGAAGCACCGACCAGGATTGCCCCTGGTATTCGGGTAAGCTTGAACAAAGCATTTTTTCAAGAGAATATTTTGGACAAAGAAGGCGCGTCCGAATTGCTGAGTCAGGCCAATTTTGCTGAATTTTTTAGAGGCGTCCATATGTCCATTCCGGACGATGTTTTGTTGTTGTTGGACATCACACAGGGGAATATCACCATTAAATATAATTACGATAGGGTAACCAGTTCGGCCGATGCAACCATTATTCAAAATGAGAGGGAATTTGTCCTGTATTTCACCAGAAGGGATAGTAACTCTGGAAGCATAGTAGGCAATGCGGTGAATACTTTTATTAATGAGGCCTATCCTGCTGAAATTGTCAATGGTTTGGACAATGGGTCAAACGCTTCAAAAATTTATTTGAAGGGCGGGGCCGGGAGTTTTGCACAGATCAAGCTTTTTGATGAGGTGAACGGTACTGAAATTATAAATCAGATCAAGGCCAAGAACTGGATAATAAACGAGGCCAATTTGGTTTTTTACGTGGATAGAAATTCCTTGGATGCGGCAGGTACCCTTATGGAACCTTCAAAATTGTATTTGTTCAAGGACAATACCAATGCACCGGTCTACAATCAATTTCTGGAATCGGAGGAGGACTATAACGCGGGTAATTTTACGAATTATGACGGAAATTTATATAAGGAAAGCGGTAAAGGACAGCACTATAAAATTAAGATTACCAATTATATCAACGACATTATAGTAAGGGATTCTACCAATGCCACCTTAAATCTTACCTTGACTTCCGATATCAGGGTTACTTCTGCAGGAAAGGCCATGCTGGCCAATACTACGGAAGGGGTGGTTCCCGTTATGTCCGCTATAAATCCTTTTGGGACAGTGCTCTACGGTAGTGATAATTTGCCCAGTGGGCAGGAGGGGAAAAAATTAAAACTCGAAATTTTCTATACCAAGGCAAATTAAAGGCCGGAAAAATACCACTTATAGTATTTTTACGTTGATTAACTAAAAGATAAAAGGTTTTAAATAACAAGGAGTTAAATTTGTTATATGAAACCTTTTGTTGGTTACTTAACCATTAAACGATAAGATTATGTGTGGAATTGTAGGATATATTGGGCATAGGGATGCCTATCCCATTATTATAAAAGGACTTCAGCGTTTGGAGTATAGGGGGTATGACAGTGCGGGCATTGCCCTGTATGATGGCGAAGAAATAAATTTATCCAAGACCAAAGGGAAGGTGGAGGATTTAAATAATAGGGCAAAAAGTACCATTTCCTTGGAAGGGAAGTTGGGAATAGGCCATACAAGATGGGCCACACACGGTGTGCCGAACGATGTTAATTCGCATCCGCATTATTCCAATTCCGGAGATTTGGTAATTATTCATAATGGGATTATAGAGAATTATGATGCTGTAAAGAAGGAATTGACCAAAAGGGGCTATACTTTTTCTTCGGAAACCGATACGGAAGTATTGGTAAACCTTATAGAGGAAGTGAAGCAAAAAGAGGGCGTTAAACTTGGAAAAGCGGTTCAAATTGCTTTGAACGAGGTGGTCGGGGCGTATGCCATAGCCGTTTTTGATAAGCAAAAACCAGATGAAATAGTAGTGGCCAAATTGGGGAGTCCGTTGGCTATTGGGGTAGGGGAGAACGAATTTTTTGTAGCTTCCGATGCCTCACCTTTTATAGAATTCACCAACAACGCCATTTATTTGGAAGATGGGGAAATGGCGGTCATTAGATTGGGGAAGGAAATTAAATTAAGAAAAATAAAGGACGATGCCATTGCCTACCCTTCCATCCAGGAGTTGGCACTGAATCTTGAGGAGATCGAAAAGGGTGGTTTTGACCACTTTATGCTAAAGGAGATCTACGAACAGCCAAGGGCCATTTTGGATACCTATCGCGGGCGTCTGTTGGCCAGGGAAGGGATAATTAAAATGGCAGGGATAGATGATAACCTGGAAAAGTTCCTGAATGCCAACCGTATTATAATTGTGGCTTGTGGTACTTCCTGGCACGCTGGATTGGTGGCAGAGTATATTTTTGAGGATTTGGCCCGGATTCCGGTAGAAGTGGAATACGCTTCGGAGTTCCGTTATAGAAACCCCGTTATTACGGATAAGGACGTACTTATTGCCATTTCCCAATCCGGGGAAACGGCAGATACCTTGGCGGCCATTAAATTGGCCAAGGAAAAGGGGGCCTTTGTCTTTGGGGTATGTAATGTGGTAGGTTCTTCCATAGCCAGGGAAACGGATGCTGGGGCCTATACCCACGCCGGTCCGGAAATAGGAGTGGCCTCGACCAAGGCCTTTACAACACAAATAACGGTATTGACCCTATTGGCCTTAAAATTGGCCAAGGAAAAAGGGATTTTTAATAAAACCCGTTTCCATGAGCACCTAACGGAATTGGAGAATATTCCCTCCAAAGTGGAAAAGGCCCTGCTTTCCAACCCGTTGGTGGAAATAATATCCAACGTCTATAAGGATTCTACCAACTGCCTGTACTTGGGAAGGGGCTATAACTTTCCGGTGGCTTTGGAAGGGGCATTGAAATTAAAGGAAATTAGTTATATACATGCAGAGGGCTATCCCGCGGCGGAAATGAAGCACGGGCCAATTGCCCTTATAGATGAACATATGCCGGTGGTGGTCATAGCTACTAATAAAGGGCATTATGAGAAAGTGGTGAGCAATATACAAGAGATAAAATCCCGTAAGGGCAAAATTATCGCAGTGGTTACCGAAGGTGACGAGCAGGTAAGGCTTTTGGCGGACCATGTCATAGAAATTCCGGAAACCCTGGAGAGCCTGACCCCCTTATTGACCACTATTCCTCTTCAATTATTATCCTATCATATTGCGGTAATGAGAGGCTGTAATGTAGATCAGCCCCGTAACCTGGCCAAATCGGTTACGGTGGAATAGATTCCTTCCAATAAAATTGCAATCATATCCATAAATGGTGTCCCAAAAAAGGGATGTCATTTATGGATATGATTTTTTATAGCCTATTTTTTTATCAGATTTACACATATAACTGTTAAATTTTGAACAAAAAATACTATGCATGCATAATTTATTTAATTTTTCTATTGTCAATTCAAAAATAGATGTATATTGGCTTTGGTGATATTTTACCAATATCTAATACTAACTTAACTCAATTTTTTATGAGATCAATTCTTCTATTATTCTTTTTCATGTTTGGGATGTTGGCGTATTCACAAACGACTATTAAAGGGAATGTGGTGGACCAAAATAATGATCCCGTACCCGGGGCCAATATTGTAATTGTTGGGAAAGCCATTGGAACAGTAACCGATTTTGATGGGAATTTTTTATTGAACACCAGTGAAAATCCCCCCTTTACCTTAAGTGTTAGCAGTATTGGTTATGTAGCTTCTACGGTAGGTATCGCCCAAAACGATCAAACCGTTTCGGTTATCTTAAACGAGGAGCAGACCAATTTGGACGAGGTGGTCATCTCGGCTTCCAGGACCCCGGAACGTATATTTGAGTCCCCTGTTACCGTAGAAAGGTTTGGACTTAGGGACATCCAGAATACGGCCTCGGTCGATTTCTATGACGGTTTGGAAAATTTAAAGGGAGTGGACATCAATACCAATAGCTTAACATTCAAGGCAATTAATACAAGGGGCTTTGCCACTTTCGCCAACACGCGTTTTATGCAGTTGGTAGATGGTATGGATAACTCCACCCCGGCCCTTAACTTCCCTATGGGCAACCTTATCGGGATGCCAGAGACTGATGTGCTCAGCGTTGAGTTGCTTCCAGGGGCATCTTCCGCCCTGTATGGGGCAAATGCCTTTAATGGAATACTTTTTATGCGAAGTAAAAACCCTTTTGACTATTCGGGCATAAGTGCCTATGTCAAAAGAGGAATTACTTCACAGGAGGCGGCCGGCGATAATGCCTATACCGATTTTGGTATTCGGGCGGCCCATAAGTTCAGTGACAAGTTTGCCGGGAAAGTCAATTTTTCCGTTTTAAGGGGAACGGACTGGGCGGCAAACAATGAAATGGGCAAGGTAGGTGGTGGAGCCACCAGGGCCTCGACCGATTATGATGGCATAAATGTGTATGGTGACGAGGCTTCGGAAAACATGCAGGTGGTAGCAGCGGCATTGGTTGGCGCTGGTCTTTTAAATCCTGCTGCGGTTCCGTTGATTCCTTCCCAGGTAATAAGCAGGACCGGGTACAATGAGGGGGATCTAACCGATTATAAGGCGGAAAGTATCAAGGCGGATTGGGGCCTCTATTATCGTCCTTTTGCCAACGATCTTGAAATAGCCTACGTTGGAAAAGTGGGGAAGGGAAATACCATTTATCAAGGAACGAATAGGTATAACATTAATGGCTTTTTTATGCAGCAGCATAAATTGGAAATTAGAAATGATCATTTCTTTGTTAGGGGGTATTTTAATGAAGATAAGGCCGGAGATTCCTATGATATGGTCTTTACCGGGGTAAATATTAATAGTTTATGGAAGGATAACGCTACGTGGTTTGGACAGTACGTGGGGACCTATGTAGGTGCCGTATCCCAAAATGTTCCTGCCGAACAAGCGCATCTTTTGGCCAGACAGGCCGCCGATACGGGACGTTACCTTCCGGGGACTCCCGAATTTGAAAGTGCATTCAATAGGGTAACCAACGATCCGGATCTAACAAAGGGTTCCAAGTTTCAGGATAATTCCAAATTCTATCATGCCGATGCCAATTATAATTTAAGTCATTTGATAGATTTTGCCGAAATTCAGTTGGGTGGATCCTATAGGCAGTATCGATTAAATTCTTTCGGAACAATATATACAGATGCTGACGGACCTATTAGCTATTCTGAATACGGCCTTTATAGCCAGGTGCAAAAGGAGTTTATGGAGGATGATCGTTTAAAGCTTACAGCTTCCTTGCGTTATGACAAATCCGAATTGTTCGATGGATTCTTTTCGCCAAGGGTATCTTTGGGGTACACGGCCGGTGAAAGTGGCAACCACAACTTAAGGGCATCCTACCAGACCGGATTTAGAAATCCTACTACACAGGATCTGTACATTGGGCTTAATGCGGGTAGAGGTATATTGGTGGGCAGTGCTCCGGATAACCCGGCCAGGGATGTTAGGCCTTTTGATTTAAGTCCCACCGGAACGGCCATAATTGGTAGTCCGACCATCGATTTTAGTGGAGAAGGGATTTACAATAACTCTTTTACGGCAAGTTCGGCCATGGCCTTTGCCGCCAGTAGAAATCCAGCGGACTTGGTCATTGCCAATCCGGACTTTGTGAAACCGGAACAGGTAACTTCCTATGAGCTTGGTTATCGGGGCAAATTGAACAAGGTGACCTTGGATGTTAGTGCCTATTATAACGCATATAAGGATTTCTTGGCCGGTCAAAATGTCGTAGTGCCTTTTTATGGAGACGTTCAGCTTACGCAGACCGTTCCTACCCCGGGAGGTACGTTACCTGCGGCTATAGTGGCTTTGGGAAGTGGGGATTATCAAGGTTACCAGTCCTATACCAATACGGATGCCAAAGTAAATTCCTATGGGGCCGCTCTTGGTGTTGATATGAAAATTTGGGGCAACTATGACCTTGGAATGAATTATACCTATGCTAAATTGGACTTTGATCGGGCGGACGACCCTGATTTTATGACAAGTTTTAATACCCCGGAACATAAGGTAAAGGCTAGTTTTGGAAATACGGCCCTATTCAAGAATTTTGGGTTCAATGTGGCCTGGAGATGGAGCGACACCTATTTATGGGAAGCAACTTTTGGTAATGGACAGATTCCTGCCTACCACGTTGTGGATGCGCAAGTAAGCTACAACGCCCCAAGCATAAAATCGGCATTTAAACTAGGGGCCTCCAATGTCTTGGGTGATGAGTATTATACGGCCTTTGGTACCGGATATATTGGTTCCCAATATTATGTTTCCTGGACCATTAACCCATAACTTGTTATAATATAAAGTATGGAATGTAATTAAAAATGGCGTCAATTTTTTGGACGCCATTTTTCTTGGTAAAAAAAGGAAAAAGTAGTTTCCAATTTAAGATGGAAAACATATCTTTGCAGCCTTAAAAACAAAGCGATATGTCGCGCTGTTTTTATTTTAAAGATAACAGTAAAACGTAAATACTCAAGTAATGTCTAAAGTTACAGGTAAAGTTTCCCAGATCATCGGCCCGGTAGTTGATGTTGAATTTCAGTCCGGAACGGACCTTCCCAAGATATACGATTCTTTGGAAATCATTAATAAAGATGGTTCCAAGTTGATTTTGGAAGTACAGTCCCACGTAGGTGAAAATACGGTCAGGACCATTTCTATGGATTCAACGGATGGATTAAGTAGGGGAGTTGCCGTTGAAGCAACAGGAAGTGCCATCCAGATGCCCATAGGGGACGATGTTTATGGCCGTCTATTTAATGTAATTGGAGATGCCATTGATGGACTTGGAGATTTGCCCAAAGCTGGCAAAGACGGTCTTCCAATTCACAGGGATGCACCTAAATTTGAGGATTTATCAACTTCTACGGAGGTCTTGTTTACCGGAATCAAGGTGATCGACTTAATTGAGCCTTATGCAAAAGGAGGTAAGATCGGTTTATTTGGAGGTGCAGGTGTTGGTAAAACTGTACTTATCCAGGAATTGATCAACAATATTGCAAAAGGACATGGTGGACTTTCGGTATTTGCCGGAGTAGGGGAGCGTACCCGTGAAGGGAACGATTTGCTTCGTGAGATGTTGGAGTCCGGTATTATAAAGTATGGGGATGATTTCCTGCATTCTATGGAAGAAGGCGGATGGGACTTGTCCAAAGTAGATAAAAAAGTGATGAAGGATTCCAAGGCGACATTCGTTTTTGGACAAATGAACGAACCTCCCGGAGCCCGTGCACGTGTGGCCTTGTCCGGATTGACCATTGCGGAATATTTCCGTGACGGTGCAGGTGAGGGTCAAGGTAAGGACGTTCTTTTCTTTGTGGACAATATATTCCGTTTTACACAGGCAGGTTCCGAGGTATCGGCCCTTTTGGGACGTATGCCATCAGCGGTAGGTTATCAGCCAACCTTGGCCACGGAGATGGGGGCTATGCAGGAGCGTATTACATCTACCAAAAGAGGTTCCATTACTTCGGTTCAGGCAGTTTACGTACCTGCGGACGATTTAACGGATCCAGCTCCGGCAACTACATTTGCCCACCTGGACGCCACTACGGTATTGTCCCGTAAGATTGCGGAATTGGGTATTTATCCAGCGGTAGATCCATTGGATTCCACTTCAAGAATTTTGACTGCCGAAATTTTAGGTAAGGATCATTACGCCTGTGCCCAAAGGGTAAAGGAGTTATTGCAACGGTATAAGGAACTTCAGGATATTATTGCCATCTTGGGGATGGAAGAATTATCCGAAGAGGATAAATTGGCCGTGGGCAGGGCAAGACGTGTACAACGTTTCCTTTCCCAGCCGTTCCACGTGGCGGAGCAATTTACAGGTATCCCAGGGGTCTTGGTAGATATTAAGGAAACTATAAAAGGATTTAATATGATTATGGATGGGGAGTTGGATCATCTTCCAGAATCGGCCTTTAACCTTAAAGGGACTATAGAGGAAGCTATTGAAGCTGGAGAGAAAATGCTTGCCGAAGCGTAAACGAGTAGGCAGTAATAAGTTGACGGTTGGCAAGATGCGACCGAATACCGAATACTGAATACTGAATACTAAAAAAAGGATATGTATTTAGAAATTGTATCACCAGAGGCTACTTTGTTTGCCGGAGAAGTTACAGCGGTCACGGTTCCCGGAATTGATGGTGAATTTCAAATGTTGAACAACCACGCCCCTATCGTTTCCCTTTTACAGGAGGGAAAGGTAAGGATAAAGGGCAATATAGTTCTGGACGAGGTTTATGGGGATAAATTTTCCAAAGCTTCCAATGGGGATACCATTCTGGAAATTAGCAGTGGTACCGTTGAAATGAAGAACAATAAAGTAATTGTATTGGCAGATTAATAAGCTGTAATACTAAATAATTAATAAAGCAAAAGCCGTACGTTTCGTATGGCTTTTGTTGTTTTAGGCTTTATGGGAGACTACTTCTCCAAGGACTGGTTTTTAAGCGGAATAGTACGTTGTAATTCAGCACTTTTAACGGCGGCCTCTAGGATTTCCATGGTAATCATATTGTTTTCCAAAGAATATGGGTCATACCTTTCCAAGTTGGTTTCGCCTCTGATCACCGAAGCGAACAGGGCAAAGGGTTCGTCATAGGGGGCATCCCTTTCCCCCAGTTTAAAAATTTCCTCTTCATAACCACTGTATCCTTCCGAAATCCGAAGTCTAAGGTCGTGTTTATTATCGGCATATATTGCTCCCTTTTCTCCATAGATTTCCATATCCTTGCGGCCAATGGGCCAGTTCCAGGAAGGTTCCAAAATGGCCATAGAACGGTCATAGGTAAGTATTATGGTGGCATCGTCGTCTACTTTGGGGTTGTTTTCGGGCTGTAACTGCTGGGTTACGGCAGTCACGGAATTGGGCTTTTTACCTTGTTGTATCCAGGTCATTAGGTTGGCACCATAGCACCCAAAGTCCATTATGGCACCACCTCCGTTGAGTTTGGGATCGGTCAGGAAATTTAAAAATTCAGGGCTTACCCCTATTTTTTTCGGTCCTTTGTGTCCGTCCCTTACAATTACCTTTCTAAGGGCACCAATTGTTCCTTTCTTGAGCAGTTCATTGGCCTTTACATTGGTAGGGTACCATGAGGTTTCATAATTGGTAAGCAGATGGATCTGATGTTTTTTGGCCAGGGCCTCCATCTTTTTGGCATGTTCCAAACTAACGGCCAAGGGTTTTTCTACCATCACATGGATGCCCTTGGGCGCGCAGGTTTCCACAATGGCATGGTGGTCGTATATGTTGCCGAAACCGGCCACTGCCTCCGGCTTAACGGCAGTGATCATCTCTTCCATGCTATTAAAGACCATGGTCATAGGAAAGCCGTGCTTCTCGGACAGGCGCTGCGCCAAATTTCGATCGGTCTCTACTATGCCCACCATGACGATATCCTCATTGGCCTCCCGGTTTAATATCCAGTCAACATGGCCATGGGTAAGGCCCACTACTCCCAATTTTACAGGTTCTTTCTGTGCCAAAGCCCTCGTTAGGGCCAATAGGATAAAACAAAGGGATAGTGCAGCATATTTTTTCATGGATATGGTTGCTTATAGGTCACGGTAAATGCGTTTGCCGTGGTCTCTGAAAGATACCATATTTTTTACAAATATTACTTTACCGGGGATAATTGACCTATAACTACGTCTACTACAGCCCCTTCGGTAGCCTTTTTGTGTGCTGCAATATGGGTGCTGTTGTTATGTTTTTGCCAATCATCATAGCTGGCCCAGTTTTCATAGAAGAAAAAACGATCCGGGTTTTCATTGTCCTGGTGCAGATCGTAATTTAGGCAGCCTTCCTCCTTTAGGGTAGGAGGTATAAGTTTTAATAGGGCCTGCTTTACAAATTCGCGTTTTTCGGTTTTTGCCAAAATACTGGCGGTGATGGTCAATTGCTCTTTGCTCATTTTTAATGGGAATTTTATTCTTTAAATATATAGAACTTCCAGGCTCGTGGAAAGGCAGTGGGCAATGAAATCCGTTTTTTATTGCCCACTGTAAACTGTTACGGCCAACTTATCTTCAAGTTGTCGAATTTAAAACACGCCTTTTGCATTGTTTTTGGTGGCGTTCAACTTCTGTCCGGGCATTTCTCCCCTAATATTATGAAACTCTGTTTTTATTAGCCCTGCTTCCTTAAGGTACCAGTCCTTGGTTAGGTTTTCCGGGATATTATCGCCAGTATCCCTCATCCAATCCTTTAATATCTTTCCCATACCTTTTAGGGTTTCCCTATATTCGGGAAGCGAGGCCACATTGAGCAATTGAAGCGGGTCCCGACGGTAATCATAGAGTTCTTCATGGGGCCTGGGCACCGTAAAAACATCGGCCTGTATGGCAGAAAGTGTTCCCTGTTCCCTTAAAATTTCCAGTTCTTTAAAGGAGGCACTGCCAACGGCATCTGCAGGTCCGTTCTGTGGCTGCATGGGCCGCGAATTCAATATGTACATATACTCCTTGTTCCTGACCATGCGCTCGTGGGCTTCGTAATCGTGCCAATTGTGCTCCGCAAACACATAGTTGCGAAAGGGCCGGTCCGGATCCGTTAAAAGGGGGACAAAACTACGGCCCTGAAATGGGTCGGGACTATCAATGCCCGCGAGTGTTAATAGTGTAGGGGCAATATCCACGGCACTTATAAGGCTTTTACTGGTAACATTTTTATTTTTTATCCCATTGGGCCAATGCACCACAAAGGGGGTTTTCATACCCCTGTCGTTCACCCTTGTCTTACTATGGGGAAAAGGCCGTCCGTTATCGGACATAACGATTAGTAAGGTATTGTCCAGCTCTTTTTGTGCTTTCAGTTCCTTGACCACTTCTCCGATATAAAAATCGAACCTTGTAATTTCGTCATAGTATTGGGCCAAATCCAATTTAGTTTCTGGTCCATTGGATAAATAAAATGGCGGTTCCAGTTCGCTGGGCGTATGTGTGCCGGCAAATTTATTGGGGCCCCAATCCCTATGGGCATCATAGGATGCGAACCACATGAAAAAGGGGCTGTCCTTTGGGCGTTCCTTTAGGGAGGTAACCCAGCGTTCTTCGCCTCCATCCCCATTTTCTGGGCGGTGTTCGTACATCTTATCAAATCCGCGTCTGGCGTATGGGCCCATATGGAACTTGCCTGCCAGAACGGAATAATAGTTGTTGTTCCTTAATATTTCGGGAAAGGAAAGCATGTTTAAGGGAGGGGTGGTATGCAATTCGGCAGCTCCGGTATTGTGGGGGTACCTTCCCGTAATGATAGAGTTTCTACTGGGGCTGCACGAGCTTGCCGTTAAATAGAAATAATCAAACCTAAGGCCGTCTTTTGCAAGTTGGTCAATGTTCGGGGTCTTCACCTCTAAATTCCCGTAACAACCAATGTCGTCCCAGCTAACATCATCTGCAATAAAAACAATGATGTTCAATTTTTTCTTTTGGCCATGAACAGTACCATAGATGAACAATTGGAAAAGTATAAGTACAAGTAATGGCTTCATATATGGCAGGTGGATTTGAATGCCTGGTAAGGGACACTGTGCAACACTATGTTAATAAATTATGGGCATGTTAAAAGTATAGAAAAACTACTTCTAATAAAAATGGTAGGACCTTAGGGGTAAGCGGAGGGGAATTATATGCTATCTAAGGGCGGTGTGTGTCACTTGGCCTGGATTTTCGAATTGTAATGTGTATATTTTGATTGTTTTTTATGCTAAATTATGGTGTACCCTATTTCTTTTTTAGGTCGTCCTCAATGTCCAGAAGCAGCTCACTCACTGTTATCTTCAATCCATGGCAAATCCTTATAAGGGTACTTATTTTCATTTCCTGGTCACCTCTCATGTACTTGCGCAGATTTTCAACATCCATATCCGCATCATATGCCACATTTTTTTGTGCCAAGGATTTTGAGGTAATAGTGCTTTTTATCCTTTTTCCCAAAACAGCTACGACCGGATGATACTCTTTTTTCTTCTGCTTCTTCATGTAGATGAAATTATTACAATCAGGTTATATTTATAGGATTGTTAATAATCAGGTTGTATATAACCGAAATTTTATTATATTTGAATTATTAACTTATGTTTGCGATACTTCTATTTGAATTAGCTTGGAAGCATTCGCTTGGATTCCCGGTCTAAAAACTGATAACTTGATGCACGGGAGGATAAGTAAGATGCCCATGACCCGGGCATGGGTTTTCTTATCGGCGCACATTATATCAGTATCCTAGACCCTGAAGTGGACTTTTAACCCTTAGGTTCCACCCACTTTATGGATGAGCGTTGTTTTTGTTTAGAAGTTGTGCAGGCGGGAACTAAAAGGTTATGAGTGCTATGGAACACCAACTACGTAACTTAAAAAGTAAAGTTGCCTCTGGGCATCTTGTCATTTTGTTGCAGCACACCATGTTCGATATCCTCTTTACCAAAAAACCAAAGAACCCTATATAGGTTTTGCACAGAACTGGTTTAAGCTAGTTCATTCATTATGGGATTGGTGTTGTACCCTTTTTTCCGGAACACGAAAAATCTTTTGTCCTATAATCCACGATCCACACACTTTTGGCATCCGGCCAAATAACGACAATGCAGCCTAAGCCCTTTGGGAGCTGCCCTTTTGCCCTGTGCGCACAGTGGAAAGGAAAGGGCGAGGCCCTGCCTATGGACCAAGTTTCATGGTATACCTATAATCTTGTGCCAATGAATACCACCGTGCCCTAATTAAAAACACCGTTTATGCCCAAGACCTAAACAGCCCATAAAAAACAACCTCCCAAACCCTGTTGACGCAAACGTTTGGAAGGCAGACTAAATAAAACCAAGTTTCATCCAATATTTCAAAATTATGAAAAATAATCTTGAGTACAGGGGCGTGCTACGCCTTTGTCTAATCTTTCTTTTCAGCTTTTTTCCCCCACCTTACCTTGCCCATTTCCCCCATGGGCATGGTTTTGAGGTTTCAACTATACTACTAAACCAGCAGCAGCAAATATCCGGTACCGTTACGGATCCCTACGGCCCCATGCCGGGGGTGCACGTCCTTATCAAAGGGACCAACAAAGGCACCTTTACCGACCAGGACGGGCAGTATTCCCTTTTGGTTGGCAATACCGACACCCTGGTCTTTAGCTATCTGGGCTACCACAACCGGGAACTGCCCGTTCTGGGCCGGACCACCCTGGACGTGGAGATGCAGTCCGTGGTCACCGAACTACAGGAAGTGGAGATCAATGCCGGGTATTATACGGTGAAGGAAAGGGAGCGGACGGGGAGTATTAGCAGGGTGACTGCGGAGGAGATAGCGTTGCAGCCCATAGTAAGTCCGTTGGAGGCCCTGCAGGGCCGTATGGCGGGGGTAGAGGTGGTGCAGCAGAGCGGAGTTACAGGACTGGCTTCCAGTATTCAGATACGTGGACAAAATAGTTTACGTAACAGTAGAACGGATAATGGCAATTTACCACTTTTTATAGTGGATGGAGTTCCTGTAAACTCTAAGCCCCTTAGAAGCAGTGGGGCACTTACAGGTTTGCCCGGTATGGATCCCCTTAGTTCCTTAAACCTGTCGAACATTGAGAGTATAGAAGTATTAAAGGATGCCGATGCTACGGCCATATATGGATCGCGCGGTGCCAATGGAGTAGTATTGATAACAACTAAGAGGGGATATAAAAATGATGGAAAGCTGCGGTTTGAGGCTAAACTATATTCGGGAATCTCATCTATACCCAACAGGGTTAAATTATTAAATACGGAACAATATATAGGTATGCGAAAAAATGCTTTCCTAAATGACGGGGTGGAACCTACGGAACGAAATGCTCCCGATCTATTATGGGACCAACAGAGGTACACAGATTGGCAAGATGTGTTTTTTGGAGGGACGTCTGAAGTTACCGATACGAATCTGTCCATATCCAGTGGGAACGAAACCACTACTTTCTTACTGGGGGGATCGTATCATACGGAAGGTACCGTTTTTCCCGGAGACTTTGGCTATAACAAGATTACAGCAAATTTTAGTTTAAACCATAGTTCCAAGAACCAAAAGTTCCATCTTAATTTATCTACCAATTATGGCATTGATAACAATAGGCTTTTCAATAGTGTCAATTTAATAAATTATGCCCTGTCATTGCCTCCAAATGGCCCCTCTATATACAAAGGGGATGGTACATTGAACTGGGAGGACTGGACATGGGGCAATCCTTTTTCCGAAATATATAAACCACAGGAAATAATAAACAACAGTCTCCTGTCCAATATGGGGGTGTCCTATGAGTTTGTGCGGGGATTGAAAATAAAGGCCAATTTCGGATATTCCAATCTAGATAACAAAGAGGTCATTAAAACACCTAAGCTGGCCTACAATCCCCTAACCTGGGACAGGGTCAATTCTTCTTCGACCCACTCTTTTGTCCAAAGGCGATCATGGATTATAGAACCACAATTAGAATATGGGGGGAGTTTTGGGAAGTTTGATGTAAATACATTGGCGGGACTTACTTTTCAAAGTAGCCAGAACGACCTTCTACTTTCCGTAGGAAACGGTTATAGTGATGAGAGTCTAATAGGCAATTTGGCCGCTGCCGATGAAACACGCACCAATGTCAACGAAAATATAGAATATAACTATAATGCCATTTTTGGACGGTTGGGGCTGAATTGGGACAATACCTATTTTATTAACCTGACGGGTAGAAGGGATGGTTCATCACGTTTTGGACCCAATAAACGTTTTTCCAATTTTGGTGCCATTGGGGCGGCCTGGATTTTCTCTGAAGAAACATTCATTAAAAAACACTTTCCAATTTTAAGTTTTGGGAAGTTAAGGGGCAGTTACGGGACTACCGGTAGCGACGGGATCCCTGATTATGGATATTTGGATACTTACCAGCCCACTCCCGGACCTGGGGGGCTGTACCCCACACAACTTACCAATCCCGATTATTCATGGGAAACGAACAGAAAATTGGAAACCGCACTACAATTGGGATTTATAAAAGACCGTATAAATCTGGGCATTGGTTGGTTTGAAAATTTGTCATCCAATCAACTGGTAGGGTATCCGCTTCCCGCAACAACCGGTTTCACATCTGTCCAAGCGAACCTTCCTGCCACTGTTCGGAATACAGGATGGGAGATAGAGGTCTCCACAATTAATTTAAATGCTAAAAATTTCAGCTGGCAGACTTTTTTAAACTTTACTTTTCCTGAAACGGAACTATCAGAATTCAGGGATATCGAGCAAACTTCCTACAGGAATAGGTACAAGGTAGGACATCCCTTAAATATCGCCCTTCTTTACCAATATGATGGAATTGATCCGGAAACCGGATTGTACAAAGTAAAGGATATCAATAATGACGGTAAATATAATTTCGATGATCGGACAGTGGTTAAAAATATGGGCAGGGATTATTATGGGGGATTGAGCAACAACATCCGGTATAAAGCACTTTCGTTACAATTCCTGTTCCAGTACGTACATCAAAATAATTTCTCCTATATGACTACGTTGACCGCCCCTGGAACATATGGCAATAAATCGGTGGATATATTAGATGACCGGATCGGGAGCGAGGGTGTCGGGGATATTCAAAAATTATCCCAATTGACAACGGCAAACCAGGCCTATTCCAATGCTATAAAAAGCGATCTTGCTATTAGTGATGCCTCCTTTTTAAGATTAAAGACCGTGTCCCTATCCTACCAACTGCCGTCCAGTTTGTTGAGCAAATATGAAATTCAGAAATGCAGCGTGTTCGTACATGCCCAAAACCTATTTACAATTACAAATTATAACGGCCTAGATCCACAAGTGGGGCAGGTAGTACCTCCTTTAAGTACCATTACCTGTGGGGTCCAATTAAATCTTTAAAACCAAAATTATGAACAATAAATTTTTTAATGTCCATTTATACCGGATACTCTTCGTTGTGATTTATGGATTATTTACTTCGTGCGAAGATTTTGTGGAGGTAGAGGTTCCGAATCATAAAATTGTGAGCAAGACCGTATTTAATAGCGATAATACGGCAAACAGTGCCCTAGTGGGTATATACAATGAATTGTTCCGATCTTATTTGTCAGGGGGAGGAAGGAATTCCATTCAAGTTTTGGCAGGGTTGACTGCCGATAACCTTCAGACCGCCATACTGGATAATGATTTGATTGAATTTGAACAGAATGAAATTTCTGTTCAAAACACTTCCAACCTGAATCTCTGGTCTAGCGCCTACAATATTATTTATATGTGCAATGCCACTTTGGACGGTCTGGAAGAATCTGAAGGGGTCTCATCGGAAATGAAGGCTAAGCTAAGGGGAGAGGCTCGGTTTGTCCGTGCTTTCGTGTACTTCTACCTGGTCAATTTATATGGGGAAGTTCCATTGATCCAAACTTCGGATTACCGAAAAAACGCTTCGGCACCAAGAAATAGCATAGAGGAGATATACGCCCTCATCATATACGATCTGGAGCGGGCCATAGCGGTTTTGGGGGATACCTATGATGATGGGGAGCGCCTGCGTCCCAATAAGTTCGCAGCTATGGCCTTATTGGCCAGGGTATACCTTTACCTTAAGGATTGGGAGAAGGCGGAAGTATGGAGTACACAGGTCATCGGGAGTACTGAAAATTATGCACTTATAAATGATCTTGATGCCGTTTTCCTGGCAAATAGCCGGGAGGCGATATGGCAAGTTTCCCCGGTAGGTTCAGGATCTGCTTTAACGCATACCAAGGAAGGAAACCTATTTATTATTTTGGAAGATCCCGATTACGCCACACCACTTTCGTTATCCACCAGTTTTGTAGCAACTTTTCCTGATCAAGACTTTCGGGCCAACAGCTGGATAAATACTTTTTCCTCTGAAAACATTACCTATCATTATCCTTATAAATACAAAATAAAATACGCTTCTTCGGGCGACATCAAAGAATATTCCATGGTATTGGAGGCTTGCCGAACAATATCTTATAAGGAGTGAGGCACGTACACATCAGGGAAAACTGCCCGAAGCCATTGCCGATCTGGATAGGATAAGGGAACGTGCCAATCTAAGTCCGCTTTCAAATGTAGCCCCCGAAATTGGCCAAAAAGCTTTGTTGGATTCATTGGATACGGAGCGCAGAAGGGAGCTGTTCACGGAATGGGGGCATCGTTGGTTGGATCTAAAACGTACCGGAAAGGTATCGGATTTATTAAGTAGTACAAAACCTTCGTGGCAAGAAACGGATACTTTATATCCAATCCCGGAAGAAGAAATAGGTAAAAACCCGAAGCTGACACAAAATAATGGATATTAATTGCACCCGGATATTATGAAAAGGCCCATTACAAAAGATATTTTCTTCCAACTATTCATTACTATTTTCATTTCGGGCAGCCTTCCCATGTATGCAATGGCCAATCAGGATACTTTGTCCGTGGCTCCTGGGGTTCTATATGGCAAATTAACCAATGGTCTAACATACTATATCAAGTCCGTCAATACTACTTCCAAAACAATCGATACGAGGCTTATCGTAAAGGCGGGTACCGACCAGGAAGACCCGGACCAATATGATCTTGCACATTTCATGGAGCATATAGCGTTAAAGGCAGGGAACCATATTTCCACGAGAATGCAGTATGGATCAAAATTGTTCAATCAATTGGGTATTAAGACCAATGCCATAAATGCAATGACATCCAAAGAATTTACAGAGTTTAAGTTTATTCTGCCAGAGCACAACGATAAAGCCAGAACAGTTGCTTTTCGTTTGTTTCAGGACATTATCTGGGATCTGGATTTTAAACCGGTATATATAGAAAGCGAACGTTCCCCATTTCTGGAAGAAACCGAGTTTAGGGGAGGTACATCTTCGCTGACCAGAATGGATCATGCTATGGATTCCAGATTGATGGGGTGCGGAGGGAAGTTCCCCGAAGATTATGTTCATCATATTAATAGTTTTGAGCACAATCGACTGATACGGTTTTATAACGATTGGTACCGCCCTGACCTGATTGCGTTGACAATTGTAGGAAATATTCAAGATATCGGCGGCTTGGAGAACGAAATAAAGGAGAAGTTTTCTATGCCCAAGAGTATGGGAAAACCGAGACCGCATTTGGATTGTAATGAAAGTTACCTAAATGGCGATAGGAGATTTATTAAACAGGAAAGGGAAATATCATCGCAAGGGACCAATTATGAACCTGTTTTCCTTCGTCTCTATATGAGGGAAAACAAATTGTTGGAAAAAGGATCCAAAGAACAATTGGAAAACGACCTAAAAAAAAACCTATTTGTTAAAATGTTGAACAATAGGTATACGCAACTAAAATGGGCCTATAATAACCATTTCGATATCTATAGTGAATTTTCAGATTATCCATCGGCGTTTAAAATTAATATACGGGCCTATGGGAACCAAGAGAAAAGGGCGGTAATCGAGACGTTTAATATATTAAAACAGGTGAGGGAATATGGCTTTACAAGCACTGAGTTAAATAGGGCAAGAACGGATCTACTCCAATCTTTGGGAAAACTGGATACCATGGCAATATCGTATTGGCGGGAAGAGTTTCGAAACCATTTTGTTTATGGCAAAGCACTTACCAAAAATAAAATGGCTCTGTTAAAAGGAAGCTTAAACAATTTTACTTTAAAGGAAATTAATAATTTCTCTAGCGTGCATATAAAAAAAATGCCGGAAGATATAGGTCTAATTGCTCCATCGGCCCATAGGTCCCTTACCTGCGCGGAAACAACAATAAGAAACTGGATTGATGAAGCGGATGCTTCCAAAACTGCACCGTACAATGAGCCAGTTATTCTACCATCATTAATGGACTCTATAAAAGTTATAGGGTTAAAATATAGTGACTTTAAAGAAGGAACCTCTGATATCCCCAATGTAAAGGAGTATGTATTAAGTAATGGTGTTAAATTAATTCTCAATTCCTTTAAACCTGCCAAGGATATTTTCGGAGGTAGTGAATCTGTTGTTTTTCAGGGTTTTGCTCCGAAAGGGGCGAGCTGTTTTTCTAAAGAGGATTATTTTTCAGCCATAAATGCACCGGAAATTATTCAGAATTCGGGTGTTGGCGGAAAGGATAAGTTTGACATAAAAAGATATTTGGCCGATCAAGGTTTTAAAAATTATGTAACCCCTTATGTTGGGTATAATGAGAGTGGAATCCGGGGAAGCACAACAACAAAATTAAAGGACCTGGAAACGGCCCTGCAATTGGTTTACCTCTATTTCACAGCGCCAAATTATAATGAATTGGCTTACGAGGATTGGAAGATGACTGCTTCCAAAAGATATCTGAACGATATTGTCCGGGATGATCTTCTAACGACTGTTAAACATATATTCAATGATAGTATATTTCTTCCCAAAGGTACCCAACGAATGGAAGGCGTAAAAAATACGGACTTGCAACGGGCCCATATGGTCTATCGTAAATTGTTCAAAAATGCACGGGATTTTACATTTTTGTTTTCTGGAGACATTGATGAGGACCAACTTTTATTATTGTGCAGAAAGTATTTGGGAAACTTGCCAAGTACTATCGGTCATATTGAATGTAAACAGGGGTTGAAAGATCAGGAGAAAATTCCTGAAAAGCCTTTCGCTATGGAATTCCCTAACCGGAAAAACATGGATAACGTAAGGATAAGCCTGGTATATGTTAGGCCTACGGGAACAGAGAATTTGAACTGGAAGGAGCAAACAAAAATAAATCTATTGTCCAGATTCTTGGAGTATTCATTTTTAATGCACCTACGTAAGGATTCGGAAAAAGGGGGTCCCTATGTTGCGTTGGTCAGTAACGATAACCATTATGGCCTATCGCTATATAATAAGCTTTCTATTGATTTTGGCTGTAGCCCCGAGGATGCGGATAGACTGGTTACGGAGTCCAAACAAATTATAGCCAACCTAAAAAAATCACCTAAAACGGAAATGGGTTTGTTTGGGGCGGTCAAGAAAAGATTAATGCCTGTGGGTAATTTAGAAACCAATAATGAAACATTAAGAAAAATGTATATGCATTATAAATTCGGATACCCCTGGGTCAGTGTATCGGATGTTCGTGACTATATTGGTTCGCTTAAATTGGAGGATTTACAGGAATCGGCACAAAAATGGTTGTCACCAGATCCTTTTGAATTTAAGATGGTACCTCCAAAAGAGACTAAATAAGATTGCAGATCTTGTGGGTGGCATGCAAATTTAAATGGAGTACACAGCGGTATATTCTTCAGCTGGGTACTCCATTTTCAACATAATTATCTCATTCAAGAAAATTAAAGATCAATTATCTCACCAGAGCCATCAAGTGGCTGTGAAGCATCTGGCGTTGCATAAACTTGATGAATTGTAGGGTCTGGCAAAAATCTTATTTTGCAATCACTGGATCCCTCACAATCAACATTTACAGGCTGCCAATTATCTGGTGAAGCTTCATAGTAACCTTGTACAGTGGTTTCATTTGTCCCCGCAAACGCGAACGACAGTGCAATGGCAAAAATGAATGCCAACATTGGTAAAATGATTTTCAACTTTTTCATGATAATAAAATTTAAATTAATACTAATTGCCTACTCTCTTGTACAGGTTTTCGGTCTTCCCCCTGCTCTTGTTGCAACAAAAAATTTTTATCATTACTTTTTAGATGTTTACTTGGTTTTTTATGGATTTATTGGAATGGCTCCCATTTGACGTTTTGTCATTTGGATAATGGAGCACAATGGCCATAATGACCAATAGGAGCAATACCAGATTGAGCACCAAATTCTGTTCCCAGGACAATAACGAGATAACCCCTCCGCAGGAACAGGGCCTATAGGGGGCAAAAAACACAATGGCCACGGTATAGCCGGTAAATAGCAGCATAAGGCCCATGGCTCCATAGAATCCCATCAACCTGGTTCTGGATCGCACTAGCAAAAGGGCAACGGTCAGCTCGGCCAGGGGAACCATCCAAGAGGCCAAAGAAGCCAAGGTCTCCCCACCAAGGATGGGTGAGTTCCTAATATTGTCATAAAACCTATGGCCTTCCAGGAGTTTGGTGAGTCCGGCATAGGTGAATAGGATAATGAACAGTGTGCTGATCACTGCTACAATTATTCCTTTATGTTCTTGAACCCATTTCATATCATTTGTATTGATTTGATATTCAATGGCATAAAATTAAAGGTTCCCAAGTATCCAAAATGGACAGATCGGCTCTGGGAGGGATTATATTTCAGGCAAGTGTGTTAAAAAAATCCTTTGGGTCAATGCCGAGCGTTCTGAGGTCGGTGGGACTGTGATGGAACCGCTTTTTGAATTCTCTGGACAAATGGTTGCCCTTTTTGAAACCTACCATTTTGGCTATGGATCTAATGGACTTATTGGTGTATAGGACCAAAAGGCGGGCCTTTCTCAATCGTTGGTCCTTTATATACTGAAAGACGGTTAAACCGTACAGCTCCTTAAATCCCCGTTTTAGTTTATACTCATTGGTGCCTACGATATGGGCTATTTCTATCAGGGGCATGGGACTCTGTAGATGGTCTGTGATATATTCCCGTGCCGCCCTTATATATATAATGTCCGAGGAATACAGTATATGTTTATAGCAATTGGGACTTTGGCTTTTTTGATGTGCAATTTGTGACAATGGGTCGTATTTTTCCAAAGGGGACCGTGCTGGTCTTTTTTTGGACGGTAAAATATGGCAGGAGGTAACCAAAATATTATCCCGTAAAATCCCATCCTTTCCAAAGTGTACGACCTTACATTCTGCCGGCAAAACAAGTCCCGTTTTCGTCAAGAAAGAAAGTCGTATACATGTCTCACCTTCAGAACTGCCATTTGGTTTCCCTACCATATCCTTCCATGTTTTTTGGGATTCCTTCGATAATAATGTGTTGAAGGAATTGCCCGTTATGTCCCCTTGGGTAAAATCCAGAAATTTATGGGCACTTTTATTCGCTTTTACAATACGGGACGATCTATCCAGAATAAAGTACAATTGGGCGGTAAGGCCAAATATGTTGTCGGGATCTTTAAAGCTGTGGCGTAAAATTGATTTGTGGATTTCCTCGCTCAAAAAATTGATCGCCGCTGCCAGGGCCTCCAAATCATCCTTTAAATCGGTCCGTTCTATCCTTAAAGAAAAATTGCCCTTGAACATTTCCACTATCTGGGCGGTTATTTTTTTTAAACGGATTCTATTTACTAATTGATCCATGGCATTGTGGATTTGATATTGATTTTATCTAATACATTTATAAATCTGGAATTCTGGCAAAGGGCCTGAGAAATTCCATTGCCATGGTTTCTTCCTTGAAGGTCTTTAACCTAATGGGGGGAGTTTCAAGAGCGTATATTTCCGTATAGAGATGGGAAAGGGGAGTCTTGGCGACCAAGGCAAGTGCCGATATTAATACCGAGCCCTCCGTTACAAGATACTCCCTGGCCTCCCCTGTCACATCATTTACGCCCCTTATGTCGCATAATATGGGATAAGGCTTGCCATGTTGAAGTATTAGGCGTTGGGAAACCACTTCCATGGCCGCCGGTAGGTATAGGCATATAGTTTCTTTGTAGGTAATATGGAGTATGCCCTTTTCCATCCTAAAGGAAGCAAAATTGTTTTCAACATACTTTTTCATGATACTTTTAAGCAAAACCAGTTTAAATTACATATTTTTCTGGTATTATAAATAGGAAAATACTTATTAGAATGTTAAAAAAGTATCTATAATGAACAAAAAAGTATCCAAGAAGGATTATTTTGACTTTTGGCCTTGGGTAAGGGGTATCCCAAACCTATTATGGAATACACAATTTCTGAAAACGCCTGTACCTGCCCAGAGCACTCCCGGATCCAGAATAGGAAAGGAGGAATGTTTATTTTCTTATATTTTGTTTAGGATGTGCTTTATGGATAGGACATAAGTGTCACTTGGACCCTACTTTAGGCATCCCAAGCCTTGTTCCTTTTCATACGTTAAATTTTTTGTAATTATCCAAGGCCGTAAAATAAGGGCGACTTAAACGACACAGTAGCATGGATAGGACACTAGGTGCTTCAGAACTATTCTTTGGCTTACTGCGATTAGGTTGGTAAATGGGACTTTTGATATGGGTTCCTAATAAGTGTTTACCTTTACGTCCTTGAACATAAACGGATTTCTGCTAATGATCAGATTCTTTCCACTTGCCGTGGTCACATTCTTAAGGATTATTTCATTGGTTCTGATATAGGGAAATACCTCTATATAGGTATCGTCCGTCATTTCTTTATTAAAATCTTTAAATATGGCTGGTCCTTTATAATCTTCAGGATGATGGGTGTCGTCTATATGAAGGTTTTCTATGGTAATCGTTTCTGGCATATAACAGGTGTAGCCAAAATTATGCTGCCCGGAGTAGGCACCTCCAATTATATTGGCACTGCTGGGCTTGCCCCCTTCGGGTACAAAAATACAATTGCGGATCACTATTTCTCCCTGCCAGGTGCTACCATAATCCTCTCTCAAATTGATCAAGGTTTTGCCTCGGATGGTACTGTTCTCAACGGTCAGGACACCACTTCCAATGGCATTGATTCCCATATGGCCAAGGATGGAATTTAGGATCGTGGCATTTGCAACCCCCTTATGGGCATCGAAACGTGAAAAAGTACAATGGTCATAGACTAGGTTCTTGGAATAGTTGGAACTCATTACCCCCCAATAGGTACTGTCGTTGATATCATTGGTCTGCCTGCAGTTCTCAAACGTTACATTTAGGGCACGGTTTACCAAAAGGTCGTAAGACCCCATGGAGACCGGCTTCCCGGCCGAACCAATAGTGCGGTAAGTTTTACGTCCGGTAAGGAGGGTATTCTTCACCCTTACATAGGCGCAATCACGGATATTGATAAAGCCGCCATAGGGCGCACCATGATCTCCTTCCCCTATAACGTGGTGCTCCAACCCATCTACCTCCACATTGGAACGCGTAATGGCTATGTTCCTGCTGTAATAGTTGTACTTGGATTCGGCCTTATTGGCAATGGTGGTAAACCGGCCTCCTGTTATATGGAGCGTTATGGTGTCCAAAGGTATGGCGGTCATATCGGTAATCTGGTCAAAATCCCAAATTATAGGGGCGTCCAAATCCACATTTCCGTTTTTATCAACGACAAAAATATCGATTTGCTGAGATCCATTGTCTTGGTTGAGCCCGTAACGGATATAGTGCTTTACATTGTAATTGACAACCGAAACAAGACAAGATCGGGGCAAGCTAAGGTCTATTTTCTCCTGGTTCCTCCTTAGGGAAGTTATTCCGTCCAGTTTATAGGGCTGTAAGTTGGAAGATACCCTAAAAATAGAAGCCCTGTGGTTTTGGACATCGGTATCATCTATGATAAAGGCTGCAGAACCAAAATCGGTATCGGTTTGGATCACTGCCGTACGTTCCTTTCCTCCAATGTAATAGGTAAAGCCCTCGTCGGCTTTCACCCTTAGGGCGTTAAGATTGGCGAAGGCGTGGGTGGCGGCAATGGCATCCATATCATCTGTTATACCGTCACCTTTGGCACCAAGGTCACTATAGTGCACCCATCCACGGGCTTTAAAGTAGAGGACATCCTTTGGGGGAACATTTATATGTAATTTCCCATTTTTATCTGTTTTTATTTGGGTTTTTTTCTTTTTAGAAGTGATAATTATATTTTCCAACTGGTTTTCTAGCTGCCCTTGTGCCAAAAAGAAACACGAAAAGAACAGGATAAAAAAAACGGAATATTTCATTAAGGGCACATTCAAGGGTTATGAATTGAGAAAAATCTTGCGTAATAAATATATAAAAATTTGACATGAAATAGCAGTGTTCCAATTGCCAGAAAAGATTCCATTGTTCCAAAATCGCAGTTCGTATTTGAGGTTGGTATGGAAAGACCTATTCAATGGGGCTATCACCTTTTATTATTTATAAAGCTATGTACAAACGAATATACTATATAAATACAGGATATGCTACATTTGCAATATGACGGAACTACCCAAGAAATTGATGGCCAAATTAAGTGAAAGGGAAACCAATAATGCCCTGCGGAAATTGGCTGCGCCCAATGGGCTGATCGATTTTTCCTCTAACGATTATTTAGGTCTTGCCCGGAATGGTGCCATATTTAGCAAGGCTTCAAAAATTTTGGAAAACAAGGGCCTTATGGCCAATGGAGCTACGGGATCTCGGCTCTTAACGGGCAATTACGGACTGTATGGGGAATTGGAGGGAGTATTGGCCAATTTTTTTGGTTCGGAATCGGCTTTGGTATTCAATTCCGGATACGATGCCAACCTGGGCTTTTTTAATGCAGTGCCACAGCGCACGGATGTTGTTTTTTATGACGAACTCTCGCACGCCAGTATCCGGGACGGCATTGCGATGGGCCTTGCGCAAAGCTATAAGTTTAAGCACAATCGATTGGATGTTCTTAAGGAACAGATAGACCGGGTGCGCCAACGAAAGCCCGATAACGATATTTATGTGGTTACGGAATCGGTCTTTTCCATGGATGGGGATAGCCCGGATTTAAAAGCGTTGGCGGCATTGTGTACGCCCATGGGGGCCTATTTGGTGGTGGACGAGGCCCATGCCGTTGGGGTATTTGGCCATAGGGGAGAGGGGCTATTGAACGAGCTGTTATTACAGGACAAGGTATTTGCAAGGATAGTTACTTTTGGCAAGGCTATGGGCTGTCATGGTGCGGCAGTATTGGGAAAGGAGGCACTTAAGAGTTATTTGGTAAATTTTGCGCGCAGCTTCATTTACACTACTGGGTTGCCTCCACATTCATTGGCGACAATTTTGGCGGCTTGTGAATATTTGTCCGAGACCTTTGCGGAACAAATGCAACTTCGGCGGAATATCGATTATTTTAAGGAGCAATTGAGGGGCCATGAGCTTGAGCCCTGTTTTATCCCCAGTAATTCGGCCGTACATTCTTGTTTGGTGGAAGGGAATGAAAAGGTGAAAAAGTGGTCGTTACAGTTACAGGGCAAGGGTTTTGATGTAAAGCCCATTCTTTCGCCCACCGTACCAAGAGGGCAGGAGCGATTGCGATTTTGTTTGCACAGTTATAATACCGAAAATGAAATAAAGGAGGTACTTTTTATGTTGGCCAAATTATTTATTAAGCGATGAACCCGGAATTTTATACCCTGGCCGCCTTTGAGTTTGTGGCCGATGTTCAAATTTTAAAAGGAAGATTGGAGGCCGATGGTATCCCTGTATTTCTCAGGGATGAAAATACCCTTAATTCCGATCCCCTGATCAGTAATGCCATAGGCGGAGTGAAACTGCAGGTGTATTATTCCGATAGGGAAAGGGCTACGGAAATCTACAATAATATTAGGGCCTATGCCATGGATGACCAAGGCAATTTTAGACGTTGCCCCAATTGCAAGGCGCAGAGAATGGAGATTTATTATAACAGGAAAGGGGTTTTTTATAAACTTTTCCCATTTTTTGAAAAAAGAAAGTATAAATGTCTAAATTGTGGGTTTATAACAGAACCCGGTTAGAATGAAACAATTTTTTGTAACAGGAATATCAACGGATGTAGGAAAAACAATAACCTCTGCCGTATTGGTAGAGGCCTTGCAGGCAGATTACTGGAAACCCGTTCAAACGGGCGACGATTCCGATAGTGATACCATTTCCGGCCTGATTTCCAATTCCAAAACGCTGATACATAAGAGCAGCTACTCCCTAAAGGCACCCATTAGTCCCCATGCGGCCGCTGCTTTGGAAGGGGTTTATATAGATCACAATAAGATACAGGAGCCCGTAACGGAGAACCATCTGGTAATAGAAGGGGCAGGCGGGGTATTGGTGCCCCTTAACGATTCCGATACCTTGTTGGATATTATTATGCCAACGTATCATGTGGTCGTTGTAGTGAAGCATTATTTAGGGAGTATTAATCATTCTCTGCTAACCATTAAATGGCTCTTACTGAAGGGCTATGATGTAGCTATCCTATTCAATGGCGAGCCCAATGCCGCCTCCGAGGATATTATTACCAAAATTACGGGCGTCCCCGTCTTGGGCAGGATTGGCCAGGAAGCCGTTTTAACCAAGGAAGTGGTAAAGAAATACGCGGAACAATTGAGACCTGCGCTTATGGCCTGGTAAGATGGTGGCCTAAAAACATATTCCCAGGAACTAAACGGGATGCTTATCCCTTAAAATGAATTGGGATCAGGATAGCGTTTTTGGTCATTATTCCCCATCTTTGTACTTCTATTTAAAAAGGATATTTAATTGAAGAATCTTTCGGAAAGGGATCAAAAATACCTTTGGCACCCCCTTACGCAGCATAAATTGCACCCCAAAATGCTTGGTATTGTCAAGGCAAAGGGGGCGGTGTTGTTCGATGAGCACGGTAAGGAGTACATAGATGCTATATCTTCTTGGTATACCAGTGTTTATGGTCATTGTAATGATGCCATTATAGCCAAGGTGCATGCGCAAATGCAACAGTTGGATCAGATAGTCTTTAGCGGGTTTACGCATGAACCTGCCGTAGCGCTTTCCGAAGCCCTGATCTCCCTGTTGCCGGAAAACCAGGAAAAATTGTTTTTTTCCGATAATGGTTCCACGGCTACCGAGATAGGGATAAAGATGGCATTGCAATACCATCACAATAGAGGCAAAAAGCGGTCTGTTCTGATGGCTTTTGAAGATGGTTTCCACGGGGATACCTTTGGGGCGATGTCGGTTTCGGGCCTGTCGGTATACAATGGCCCCTTTGAGGATTATTTTATTGAGGTAAAAAGGATTCCGGTGCCTACGGATGCCAATTTGGAGGACCTCTTGCATCACTTGGAAAATACCATGGATCTGGATGCGGTGGCCGGATTTATATACGAGCCTTTGGTACAGGGTGCTGCAGCCATGAAAATGCACAAGGCGGAGCATTTGGAGAAAATTTTAAAAGTGATAAAATCGCATGGCGTTCTGGCCATAGCCGATGAGGTCATGACCGGTTTCGGTAAGACGGGAAGGTATTTTGCTTCCGATTATATGGCGGAGAAGCCTGATATAATATGTATGTCCAAGGCTTTAACGGCCGGGATGCTGCCTATGGCGATAACAAGTTGTACCCAGGAAATTTACGATGCCTTTTATAGCGATGATATTGCAAAGGGGCTTTTTCACGGCCACACCTATACTGCGAATCCCTTGGCCTGTGCCGCTGCCCTGGCAGGAATTGATTTGTTAAAGTCCGAAGGGATTCAAAAAAATATTGCTGAAATTATCCAATGGCACCAAGAGTTCGATGCCGAGATAAAAGACCACCCCAAAGTGGCGGCCACCAGACAGACCGGGATAATCTACGCCTTGGATCTTGATATAGTGATGGAGCGTTACGGTAATCTAAGGGATAGGCTATGGCAACATTTTATGGATTCCGGGGTTTTTTTACGCCCCTTGGGCAACACCATTTATATTTCGGCACCTTATATTGTTACCAAAGATGAAATGCACAGCATATACGACAGTATAAGGGAAGCTCTTGAAAAATTTTAAGCCATGCAACACCAATCTGTTTATATCACGGCTTTGTCCTCTATTTCTCCATTGGGGACCTCTAAGGGAGGCCTGGCAAAACTATAGAATGCCGGATCATTTATTAAGGAGGGCACCTATGGCCATATTAAGGCCTGGGGAGCATCCCTGACGGAGAATGCGCAGCAACGGATTATGGCCTTGGCCAACTCGGATACCAAGTATAGGAATTTGGATCCATCCGTGCTGTACGCTATTTCTGCGGCCAGGGAAGCCATAGGTCTGGCAGGATGGGAGGATGGGCGTTTTGGGGTGAACATTGGCTCTTCCAGAGGGGCCACTGTCCTTTTTGAAAAGTACCATAGTGAATTTATCCAAAAGGGGGAGGCCTCTACCTTGTCTTCCCCTACCACCACTTTGGGAAACATTTCCTCTTGGGTGGCCCATGACCTACAGACCCAAGGCCCGGAAATATCCCATTCCATTACCTGTTCCACGGCCTTGCATTCCCTCCTTAACGGAGTGGCCTGGCTAAAAAGTGGTATGGCCGATAAATTTTTGGTGGGGGGAAGTGAGGCACCGTTGACCCCTTTTACCATTGCGCAGATGAAGGCGTTGAAGGTCTATTCCAGGTTTGAAACGGACACCCTAGAGGCTTATCCTTGTCGCGCCCTGGACCTGGACAAGAAACAGAACAGTATGGTGTTGGGGGAGGCGGCGTCCATGGCTTGTCTGGAGATGGGCAATTTGGATAACGCCCTTGCCCGCATTGAAGGCTTGGGTTACGCTACCGAAATACTGGAGCATAATATTTCCATTTCGTCCGATGCACTATGTTTTCAACGCTCTATGACAATGGCTTTGGGAAAGACAGATCCCAAGGAGGTGGATGTAGTGGTACTGCATGCCCCGGGTACCATTAAAGGCGATCTGTCCGAAGTAGCGGCCATAAAAAAAGTATTTGGAAAGGACATGCCGGCCCTGACCACCAACAAGTGGAAAGTAGGTCATTCTTTTGGGGCTTCGGGCTTGTTGAGTTTGGAATTGGCAGTGCTGATGCTGCAACATAAAGAGTTTATAGGGGTACCTTTTGTGGACTACCCTTCCATTCCAAAACAGATCGGTAAGATAATGGTCAATGCAGTAGGTTTTGGGGGGAATGCGGTAAGTGTATTACTGGGAAACGTATAATGGGCCGCATATTTTTGCTATATTTATTGTTTGGATTTGATTCTTTTTATTTTCCAATTTAAGGATTTTAGCCTGGTACATGCAAAGTGGGGAAACAGCAGTGATATTTGACCGACCAACTTGGGCAAAAGTTAAGGGCACGAGCGTCACGCTCGTGCCAGTAGGTTTTTTCTTAATCTTTGGCCGTTTTCTCTTTCATCCATACAGGAGTTGTGTCCGAATTATGATGGCCTCCAATAATGTTTTTGTACAGTTCGGGTCTTCGGGCATTTTTATATCTCCAACCTCCGGAAAGTTGAATTTTATCCTTTGTCAATTTTGAAATCGTTATTTCGTCTTCAAAAGATTTTATTTCGGACAACACTTCTCCATAGGGGTCGATGATCATTGAATTCCCATTTTTAAGATGTTCGCCATCATAACCAATAGGGTTGGTAAAGGCATAGTACACCCCATTGTCGTAAGCCCGTGCAGGTAGCCATCGCATTAACCAACGTCTACCTTTGGGTCCGTCAAATTCCATTCGTAACGAAACTGGGTCGTTCGTACGGTTTAGCCAATATTTGTCATCCACATAATCCCGATGTGGCATGGCAGAAGGGGTACAGCCCGTTACGTGGGGCGCAAAAATTATTTCCGCCCCTAAAAGGCTAGTTGCACGCACGTTTTCTATTACGTTATTGTCATAGCAGATCAAAATACCGCACTTCCAACCGAGTAGGTCGAATACACAATATTCGTTGCCGGCGGACATATATTTGTTGATAAAGGGATGTATTTTTCGGTACTTGGCTATCATTTCGTCCCCCTTAACACAGATATAGGTATTGTATATTTTCCCTTCTGATTTTTCCACTAGACCTGCCAGTATAGGGATATCCAAATCCTTGGAAATGGCCATTAAGGCCTTGGTACTTTCTCCGTTTGGAACCTTTTCCGCTAACTGGGTTATCTGTGCCAGGTTTAAATCTTTGGTAAAGGTGTAGGCCGTGATGGACATTTCGTGAAAGCTGATCAAGTCCGCTCCGTTGGATTTTGCTTTTTCCGCCAGTTTTCGGATTACCGATAAGTTGTATGTTTTATCTCCGTCCTTTGGTTGAAATTGGGCTACTGCTAGGTTCATTTTTTAACTGTGTGTTGATTATTTATATTTATTCCAAATTTAAGGATTTTTAATTTTTACGTGCAAAGTGGGGACAGGAGCGGTATTTGACCAACTTAGGCAGGACTGTTTAATGGCTAGTTGGACTGTCGTTGGGGAAAGGCAGGAGCCTGTCTCGCCGGCAAGGCAGGCGTGACGCCCGCGCCGCCAATGATTTAGTAGAGCTCCATAGCTGCCAGTTGCTCTTCCAACGCTTCCGGTTCAGAGGGTTTTGCTGCCACACTTTGTGCAATATTCCCCTCTTCATCTATAAGTATATATCTCGGATAATAGAAAGACCCGTTATTTCCAAATATGCTGAAGATGTCCGTCAATAGTGCTTCATTTGCCATAAGATGGTGACCCTCCAGACCATAAAATTTGATCATGTTCTTCCATGCCTCCTCCTTGCTGTTCCTTCCTTCACAAATGTAGAGCGCATTTACCCCTTTGGATTTAAGAAGTTTGTCCAAATCGCTTTTGTGCTGAAATTCCGTTTTGCAAGGCCCGCACCAGGTACCCCAAATATCAATATAGATTTTCTTGCCCTTAAAATGGGAGAGCAGATCGTTAAAGTTGGTTATTGTATTGTAGTCTTCCACAAATTTGATACCCTGGGCAAAGGGTTGTTCGGCTTTTTTGTGAAAGGCAACAATTGGAGCAACCATTGGTTCCAGATATGGACTGTAACTACTGTTGGGATATGCGGTCTTAAATTCATCATAGATGGCAATGAATTCTTTCTGATAATCTTTTTGAAGCATTTCCGTATAAAGATAAACTGCCTTAAAATATTCCAAAGTAGGTGGTGAAAGGTATTTTTCTGCATTTTCCAATAACATTTGGGGGTAGAATTTGTCCGATATCGAATTTCTAAATGTGGCAAGGTCAAAAGCAGCATCTTCATACCCTTTGTAAAACAAATAATTTTCCGCCAATGCATAGCCCCAATTGGTCTTTTGGAAATCTTCCCGTGTCAAAAGATCATTGTTGAAGGTTTCTTTCCACATGGCCTTGATATTTTCGGTAAAGCTGCCTTTCCGTCTTTCGTCCATTAAAAATTTTATAAAGGCCACGGTTCCCTGAACGGCACTGTAATAATAGTCCCGGTCCAATGCAATAAAATTGTACATGCTTTGGCCAATACTGTCCTTGGCCAATAAATCTTTAAATTTTGAGAGGTCCTCCTCCTTTAAGTTGGAAATTTTAGTTTGTATTTGGGATGCAATGGAATCTTTTAATAAGGGACCGGCCGCTTCCTGTATGTGATCCGGTTGGGGCAGCTGGTTGTATAATTTTTGTATTTTATTATCATCGCCCTGTATTTCAAAATTCTGGGGATTGGCATCTTTCGTATAATCAAAATTTACTATATATTCCTTACCGGGTTCCACAATGAGGGTGGCCATGGGTTTGTTTGGAACCATTAATTGTACGAACGCCATTTTTTCTACCGGTATTTTAATTTGGTACCGCCCCAGGGAGTCCAACCTGGTATCCTTTTTAAAGCCATGAACAAATAGCCCTTCCTTGGGAACGGTATATGTAATTTTATCTGGAATTTCCCCTGATATTTTTCCTGTAATGATAATTTCATGGGATTTTTGTTCGCTGCATCCTATAATAAAGAGCATAATGATGCCTGTAAAAATGGATTTTGAAAATTTCATCGGGCTATGTAATTGGTTTTTATAAGTAATGGATCCGGTTTAAATTACGAAAACCGATCCATCCACATTTAATATGATGACTAATATAGGGATATTTAGGCCTTATAGGGATGTCACGGCATAAATACTGGTGCTGGTTCCACGATCGTATTTTAAGGGTACGAGCTTAACTTAGCCGGAAGGCAGGCGCGACGCCCGCGCCAGTGGGTAATAAAAAAACCGATGGGATCATCGGTTTAGAGTAGCTAACTCAAATCAAATTATAAGAACGTATCCTAACTATTAGGTTGTGGTAAAATTAGGTTATAGGGTTGTAGTCAATGTTATTATAAGTTGGTCAATTGGTTAGTTGAACATTAAATTATTAAACTATTTTTGGGAATGTGGGTAAAAACTAAAAATATATTAAATCACTTTATTATCTTAGTAAATATCGATCAATTATAATTCGCTGATCTATCATCAACCAATATTTCTATTATGCTGAAAAAAATTTTGTTAGGGTTGGGGGCGGTATTGGTCCTGATCCAGTTTATCCGACCCGAAAAAAATGAATCCAATGATAATACCTATGACATTTCTACTACATATAGGGTTCCGGAGGAGGTAAACCATTTGTTAAAGGTTTCCTGTAATGATTGTCATTCCAATAAAACAGAATATCCCTGGTATTCCAACGTACAACCGGTAGCCTGGTTTTTGAACGATCATGTAGTTGACGGTAAAAGGCACTTAAATTTTTCCAACTTCACAACCTTGCCTTTGGCCATCCAATACCATAAATTTGAAGAAATCGTAGAAATGGTGCAAGAAAAGGAAATGCCGCTACCCTCTTATACCTATTTTGGACTTCATCCCGAAGCCAACCTTACCCCGGAGCAACAAGGTAAAATCATGGATTGGTCCAAGGAACAAATGGCCTATTTGAAGGCTACTTATCCTGCGGATAGTTTGGTGAGGAAACCTAGGCCAAAAGCTGCTCCTGCTAAATAATAGGTCCACTAGGATTAAAAAGGGAAATAATGGGTCGCGCCTTTTGGCCCATATGGATTATTCCTGTTAAAAGAATATTTTTTCGGAAAGACCTAGGGTATTTCATTTAGGTTACGTCATAGTTCACATAAGACGTAACATGATTCCATCAAATATAGAAATAGCCATACTTAAATTCTTGGATAATAAGGCCACTGCCCTACAACTTCAGGAATTGGAAGATTGGTTGGAAGATCCTGTGAACAAGCAGCTCTTCAACGACTATGTGCTTATGCACTATGCCATCAATATGGGGCTCAATAAAATGGATGATCGTCCTTTAAAGGACGAATTGATCCAAAAAATAAAGAGGGGAAAATCCAAATCCGCAAAAAAGATTTCTACTCCCAAAAGGTTTTCCAGGATCTTATTAAAATGCGCGGCAGTTTTTTTACTTTTTGTGGGGGCCTATTTTGTGTTGGACAATTCTGTTGATTCCGGACAAAAGCCAACGATAAATGGGAATCAAATAACACTTCAATTGGACAACGGGGAGGTGGAGGTCATAAGTGAGGACGACCTGAGAAGTATCCTGGATATAGAGGGAAGCGAGGTGGGTTTTCAAAATGGCAATCAGTTAAATTATAGTGAAGGATACCGGTCCGGTAAACTTATATATAATGAACTGAGTATCCCGAACGGTAAAAAGTTTGATTTGGTATTGTCCGATGGTACCAAAGTATTCCTTAATTCCGGTTCCTCTATTAAATTTCCTGTTCAATTTTTGCCCGGCCAAAATAGGGAAGTTACTTTGACCGGGGAAGCTTATTTTGAGGTAAAAAAGGATAGTATAGATCCATTTATTGTCCATATGGCCGATTTAAAGGTGCGGGTATTGGGTACGGAATTCAATTTGTCCTCTTACCCTGAAGATAATCAGGTCACCACTGTTTTGGTCCGTGGATCGGTTGGCCTATACATTGGGGATGTTTATGAGCCTGCTACCACTACTTATATGAAACCTGGATTTAGGGGGGTCTATGACCATTCCGATGGCAATATAAGCCTGGATGAAGTGGATACGGATCTGTATACCGGTTGGAAGTCCGGAAAACTTGTTTTTAGAGGTGTGCAGTTTAAAAATATCGTTAAAAAATTGGAACGCATTTATAATGTCAGTATTGTAAACAACAACAAGGAGCTGGGGGAACAATATTTTAGTGCCAGTTTTGACAAGGACGATCCAATGGAGCAGATCTTCGCTTCCTTTAGGACCAGCTATAGGTTTACCTATACGATTGAAAACGAAAAAATAACCATAAACTAAAACCCGACCATTATATGAATTAAACGAGACTTACCCAACACGAGGCTCAAAAAAAACTGGAAGATGCGCGAACATCTTCCAGCAGCAAATTTGAGAGTAAACGAATACCCAACTAAATAATCAATACAAAAATATGAAAATCCTTCTTAAAATTAGGAGTGGACTTCTATGTCCTCCAAAATTGAGCTTAAAAATGAAATTGACCACCCTTCTGCTGTTCATTGCATTGTTCAATATAAGAGCAAATAATTATGCTCAAAACACACGGATAAGCTTGGATCTTAAAGAGGTCTCTATAGAAAAGGTACTAAACAGTATCGAATCCGAAACAGAGTTTAAATTTGTGTACAATATAAAGGATGTGGACGTTAATAGACTTGTTACCGTAAGGGTTGCCAAGGAAAGGGTCAAAAGTATATTGCATACGCTTTTTCTCAATACCAACGTATCCTATGAGGTATTGGGCAAACATATTATCCTTAAAATTAACAATGACAGGCAAATAAAAAGTGTCCCTCCCAAAACGGAAGCCCCCATACAATCTGAAGTACATGGGATTGTGAAGGACAGCGATGGAATGATTTTAGCCGGTGCCAACGTGGTCATAAAGGGAACGACCAAGGGGGTCGTTACCGACTTTGACGGTTATTATAGTATTGCCGTTCCGGATACGGAAAGCGTTCTTATATTTTCCTACATAGGGATGGAGACCAAGGAGATTGTAGTGGGCAATAGGGCCAATATTGATGTTGTTATGGATCCTTCCGCCCAAAAAATGGACGAAGTAGTGGTCACCGCTCTAGGAATGAAGCGGGAAAAAAGGGCCCTGGGATATGCTGTAGGGGAAGTGGATAGTGAAAAAATTAACCTGGTGCCCCAAGAAAATGCATTGGGAGGATTGTCCAGTAGGGTTTCCGGATTGGACATCCGAAGATCTGGCAATGACCTAAATGCAAGCACCTTTGTTTATATAAGAGGTAGGACTTCATTGGCCGGGAATGACGAGCCCCTAGTGGTCGTTGATGGTTCGCCAGTGGGCAGTACCAACGTATTGGGAGACATTAGCGCAATGAACATTAAGAGTGTTTCGATACTGAAAGGAGCAAGTGCCGCTGCACTTTACGGTTCAAGGGCAGGTAACGGGGTAATCCTGGTGACTACCAAATCTGGTGAAGGCCTTAAAAAGGGCATTGGGGTTTCCTTTACTTCTACGGCTACCCTAAATACGCCCTACAAATATTTTGAAACCCAGAACAGATTTACCAATGGGCAAAGAGGTATTTTTGATGAGGCCACATGGCAGCATTGGTATGGTCCTGAGGAAGGTGGCTCTGCGGTACAATGGAACAGCAACGGGGAGTCCGTACCCTTAAAATTTTACGACAATAGCCAGAAGGAATACTTTAGGACGGGGCTTACCGTAATAAACGATGCCAGTATTAGTGGAAATTATGATAAAGGTAATTTTCGTTTGGCCATATCCCATTTGAAGGGAGAGGGCTATTCTCCGGGAACGGAACTTCAAAAGCTTGGTTTTCGTCTTAGTACGGCCTATAAAATAACGGACAAGCTAACCGTTTCCACCAATATTGATGTTTCCAATCCCAATTCGGATCAATATCCAACCAGATATCTCAGTGGGGACGATCAATATTTCGATTTGTTCAATATTGCTCCGCATATCAATATCAATGATTTAAAAGGGGATTATTGGGAAACGCCCAATGTTGCCCAAAGAAAGGTAACGGAGGGCTATAACAACCCCTGGTTTTCCGCCAATGAAAGGATAAATAAATTTGACAAACTAAGTGGATTTGGGAATATTAAGCTGGACTGGGAAATTACCTCCAATTTTAAGGCCATGGCACGTGTGGCCTATAGTGGCAATACCAACAAAGAGGAAACTTTAAAGCCATGGTCTTTTGAAGGATTTGGTGGCGGCACCACAAAACCTTTTGGAGCCTATAATCTGGATAATAGCAGTGGTCGGGAGACCAACGTGGATGTACTGTTTTCCTATGATAAAGAAATAGGGGATTTCCGTATTTCTCCTTCCCTGGGAGGAAATATATTGAATAACAAGAAATCTACTTATAACTCCGGAGGAGACAATTTAGTGCTTCCAGGACTGTTTACCCTTTCCAATGTAACCAGGGGAGGATTGGAATATAGGAACGGGACTTTTAAAAAGGCAGTATATAGTATCTATGGAATGGCCACATTGGGCTATAAAAATATGCTATATCTGGACTTAACGGCGCGTAATGATTGGTCCAGTACCCTTCCCGAAGAGAATCGCTCTTATTTTTATCCCTCTGCTTCAGGAAGTGTTCTGGTCTCTGAAATGTTCCGAATGCCAACCTGGGTTTCATTGTTTAAATTACGTTCCGGGTGGGCCCAGGTAGGTAAGGACACTGATCCCTATTTGATCAACCCTACTTTGGCACAAGGATTTTGGGGCAATAATTTTACCTATTCACTTCCTAGCAGTATGCCGAATACCAAGCTGAAACCGGAGATAGCGACTTCCTATGAAGTAGGTACGGACCTTGGATTTTTCCAGGGTAGATTGGGACTTGAGGCCACCTACTACAAAACCCAGAATAAGAACCAAATTTTAAATGTTAACGTTTCTCCGCTTACGGGATACACTAGTACTACCATTAATGCAGGAAACGTTGAAAATTACGGGTTTGAATTCGGTTTGAACATGGTACCCGTAAGGTCGGAGGACCTGGAATGGAACATGAATTTTAATTTCACAAAACAGGAAAGCAAACTTGTTGAACTGGTTGACGGGATTGACCGGGTCGATTTTGGAGGAGGAACTGATGGCGGAGCCTTTACAAGAGTAGGAGGGGTAATTGGGGATATGTATTCTCCCTATATAAAAAAGGTGGAGGAAGGTGAATATAAGGGATGGAACATATTGGATTCCAATGGCAGATGGGAAGTGGATAGGGCCCGGGAAAACCAGATCAAGGTGGGAAATTTCAACAATGATTTCGCCGTTGGCCTAAATACTTCTATTCGATATAAGAATCTTACCCTTTCCGCAAGCTTTGATTGGAGACAGGGTGGGGATTTCTTTTCCGAATCCATGAAAAGAATGGCCCGTTCGGGGAAAATTGAGGATTGGAAAAACGGGATCAGCTCAAGTACTTTTTCCGGGATCCTAAACGCCCATTCTTATTCCGATAGGGCGGCATTGGCCAATGAAATTAAATCAAATCCTATATATAGGGACAATGATGTTTGGGTAGGCGGACGTAATGAAGAATTGGGCGGATTTGAATTTAACGGGTCTTATAATGGGGCTTTCTTTCCTGGCGTCATTGATAATGGCGACGGTACCTATACCGAGAATTTCGGTGATGAAGTCACAATATTGTTTGATGCCTATAGAGTGGTGGAGTCCAGCGGTAGTTTTTGGAGAACAGGTTATGCCTTTATGTACGATGCATCCTTTGTTAAGTTAAGGGATATAACCATGACCTACACTTTCTCCCAAGATATTGCCAAATTTATATCGGCAGATAACGTGGCCTTATCCGTATATGCAAAAAATATTATGCTCTGGACCAAAGCAGGGATAGGAATTGATCCCGAACTGGCCTATAATCAGGGATCCCAAGGATTTGAAAAATGGAATGTGGCCCCTTGGACTGCTCCAATAGGGCTTAGATTAAATATTAGTTTCTAAAAATAATTTAAGATGACTGGAATAAATAAAAATATAATCGCAATCTTACTGCCAATGGTAGTACTTTTTGCTTCATCCTGCTCCGAATCTTTGGGGGAAATAAATGTGAGTCCAAATACGTTGCCGGATACAGAAATAGATATAAAATTTGTGCTGACCGGTATTTTGTCCCAATCCGCATCAATTACTTCTGAACTAACTATGGGTGGTTCCGAGTTTCCTGCAGCTACCCAATATTTGCAACGGGACTTTACCAGTTTTGACCGGTTTAATTATAACTGGGAGCCCATGGGGTATACTGCTTTTTACCAGCCCTTAAAAGATAGTCAGTATATTTTTGAACGGGCAGAAGAGGAAAAAACGGGAAATGTAAAGAATTACTACCAGGGGGTTGCCCTTATTATGAAATCTTATTGGTATGGTTTGTTAACATCCGCTTTTGGGGATTTGCCTTATACCAATGCGCTACAGGCGGAAAATGGAGGGGACGAGTTCTTTAAGCCCGAATATGATGACCAACAGTCTATTTTTAAGGGAATACTGAACGATCTTGCCCAGGCAAATTCACTTTTAAAGGATACAGGAATCATTCAGGAGGCAATGGATGCAGATCTGGTATACCAAGGAGATGCCCATAAGTGGCGTAAACTTGCCAATTCCTTGCGTCTTAGGTTTTATATGCGTTTATCGGAAAAGGGTGGGAGCGATATAGATCCGGCCATGGAGATTTCGGCTATAGTTGGTAATAGTGCAGAATACCCTATTTTAGAAAATAATAATGATAATGCTTCTATCGCATTTGTTGGTACGGATAGCAATAATAGTTGGTACGGTGGTCCCTTAAGAAATAGTAACCGTTCAGAGTTTTATCGCAGAAAACCATCAGCAACCATTGTTGATGATTTGACTGCTTTGGGCGACCCAAGGTTAACACGCTGGGTACGGCCGGTAGATGTTCAGATTTTTGAGGGAGCCACAGATGAAATTGTGCAGGAAGATGGTGTGTTAAAGCGATATACCACCGAGGATCTGGCTGCAAGAAATAGTGATGGGAATAAAGAGAATGATGTAAATACCTCCCTTTTTGTTGGATTACCGGTTGCTTTGACGGATCCGAACCAATTTCACAAATTTGCAGATAATCTCAATGTCAATGAAGTGATTTCTGGCTTGGATGAAAGCATCTATCTGGCTGCCGCATCAAACCCCCATGCCTCTTACCTAACCGAAATGTACGCTGAAAATGCCAACCCCATGGTCAGGGCGGTATTGATGAATTCTGCCGAGGTCAAATTTATACTTGCCGAGGCAAGTGTCCGAGGTTGGATATCCAACAGTCCATTGGATTATTATAACAGTGGAATTCAATTGTCTTTGGAACAATATGGAATTTCGGATGGTGATTTATCAGCAGTGTACGATAAAGACAACAATACCCTAATCCCTTATGATCAAGGAGTGTATATGGCACAGGTGCAACAGATCTTTAATAACGCCGCCAACAAGTTGGAACCCATAATGCACCAAAAATGGATTTCCCAATGGCTTACACCGGAATCTTGGTTTGATTGGCGGAGAACCGGATTTCCAGATTTAAATGCCAATATTATAGCGGGTACAAAAGGACAGGAAACTCCGATCAGGTTTTATTACGATGATCCATTTAATGAGGAGAATATGTTGAAAGCTATTGGTAAACTACAACCTGCCGAAAATGATCAGTGGTCCAAAATGTGGCTGTTACAGTAAAGCAAAAATCAATAAGTAAACTATCTCAGGTCAAGCCAATGAGGCTTTGAATGAAGATTCAAGTTTGATTTCGACGCAAGCGTAGGAGCATTTAAATCTCGATTATCGAGTGAAATGATAAGATTTCCGGGGGCGGTACGTACATGCGTACCGCCCCGGATTTTTTAAAAGGCCCATTTGTTTGGGATGCACGGCCAATACCATTTTTGGCATGTTTTATATTTATGGGGGTTTTTTTATAGTGCCAATGGGGTAAAATGATGCTTGTCCTATTTTAGGGGAGGGAAGAACATAGTAGAGAGGACTAGCACCAATTTTTTTATTTTCGCTTCCGTTTTTTTTCGGATCAGGCTGTAGGCATTTGAAATCTGACTTTCAACCGCTTTAATGGAAATATTTAAATAGCTCGCTATTTCTGAGTTGGTGAGGCCTTCCTGTTTGCTCAATAAAAAAATTTGCCTGCATTTGGGAGGTAAATGTTCCACTTCTTTTTTTATTAATGCAATCTTGTCTTCCACTAATTGATTGTTGGTATCCTCTATGGCGTAGTTCAAGGCATCCCTATAGGCTTCGAGTATGGTTTTAGAGGATTTTTTCCGTCTGTAGTCATCGATATATTCATTGTAGACCGATTTGTACAAAAGTCCTTGAAAAGATTCCCTGATATTTATATTTTGCCTGCGTTCCCATAGCTTTAAAAATACGTTCTGAACAATATCCTGGGCCTGGGGGTAATCATGGGTAAAGCTATACCCGTAAATAAGGAGTTTTTTGTAGTAGTCCTCCACCACCTGTTGAAACGCCTTCTCTTCTCCTGCGATGAGTTGTTCAACTAAAATTACATTATTGCGGTCTGCATTGGCCATTTGGGGGTTGATTGTCCAGATTCTATAATTTACGCAAGGAACTAAATAGGTAAGGATTCAAAGTTATTGTATTGTTAATAAATCAATATATATGGGTAAATATTATCTATATACTAGGTTAATATACTTATTTATTTTGAATTTAAAAAAATATTCCAAGCACTAAGGGTTTTACCAATGTTATAATTTTAAAATTTATGATAGGCGATCTGGTCGGAAATAGTTAGACCGGCATAGCGTGTATACGGACATATGGTACAAAAGGGTACATTAAGGAATTCCCAATGTGGTTGTTGATGCTTATTGAAAGGCCGGAAGCCCTGTAATGTCGGCCCCCGTAATCAATAAATGGATGTCATGTGTGCCCTCATAGGTGATGACACTTTCGAGGTTCATCATATGGCGCATAATACTGTATTCACCGGTGATGCCCATTCCTCCCAAAACCTGTCTGGCTTCCCTGGCTATATTGATAGCCATTTCCACGTTATTGCGCTTGGCCATTGAAATTTGTGCTGTAGTGGCCCTACCTTCGTTTTTCAGTTGCCCCAATCGGAAGGCCAATAATTGTGCCTTGGTAATCTCTGTAATCATTTCGGCCAATTTTTTTTGTTGCAATTGTGTAGCGGCTATAGGTTTTCCAAATTGGATACGTTCCTTGGCGTATCTAAGGGCGGTATCATAACAGTCCATGGCAGCGCCTATGGCACCCCATGAAATGCCGTAACGGGCGGAATCCAAGCAGCCCAAGGGGGCGCCAAGCCCGCTTTTGCCAGGGAGTAGGTTTTCTTTGGGAACCTTTACATTGTCAAATATTAGTTCACCTGTCGCCGAGGCACGTAAGGACCATTTATTATGGGTCTCCGGTGTGCTAAAGCCTTCCATGCCCCGTTCTACGATAAGACCGTGGATACGTCCTTCCTCGTTCTTGGCCCATACCACGGCGATATCTGCAAAAGGGGAATTGGAAATCCAAAGTTTGGCCCCGTTCAGCAGCAAGTGATCGCCTTTGTCCACAAATCTGGTTTCCATGCCGCTGGGGTTGGAGCCATGGTTGGGTTCGGTTAATCCGAAACAGCCCATAAATTCGCCGGAGGCCAATTTGGGCAGGTATTTTTTTCGCTGTTCTTCATTGCCATAGGTAAAAATAGGATACATTACCAAAGAGGATTGTACCGAGGCGGTAGAGCGTATTCCACTATCTCCCCGTTCTATTTCCTGCATTATAAGACCGTAACTTATCTGATCCAAACCCGCCCCTCCGTATTCCTCAGGGATATAGGGCCCGAATGCCCCAATTTCGGACAGTCCTTTTAGGATCTGTTTTGGAAAGGCTGCCTTTTGGGCATATTCTTCTATGATGGGGGAAATGTCCCGCTTTACCCACTGTCGGGCAGCATCGCGCACCAACTTGTGCTCTTCGGACAAAAGATCGTCTAAATTGTAATAATCGGGAGCTTCAAACAAATCGGGTCGCATAGTATCTATTTTGGAATCTAAAATAAACAAATTAAGATTGAATGATGAAAATATAACATAATAAATCGTTATTGTTACATTTTTAAATAGAAATCTTTGGTCAGATCTATATATTCCTTAGTGTATTTGTGGCGTTCCAGTTCTATGGTCATATATCCAATTTCAATGGAAGTCTTCTTAAAGTGGAATTCCAGAAGGCTCCGTTTGATTTCAGAGGTAGGATTTCCTTTAATGCGCATAAGCCGTTTGGGATATAGTTTGATAGTGGCGGCCAATTCCAAAAACTTTTTTTCTTCCTTAAAAGGGATGATGGTGGTAAAAGTTCCGTTTTCTTCCAAAAGTTTCACAACGCCTTTCAAAAGATTTTCAAAGGGCAAGGACCGGTTTTGTCTCGCCATATCCCTGGATTCATTGCCGCTGGGTACTATTTCCGGGTAAAATGGTGGGTTGGATACAATAAGGTCATATTTGTTGTCCATTTCGGATACAAATTCGTCCAGGGAGGCATGGTAACAGAATAATCGATCGGCCCAAACGGACTCTTCAAAATTCCCTGCACATTGCTCATAGGCGTCCTCATTTATTTCTATGGCGTCTATGGTTTCCGCTTGGCACCTTTGTGCCAGCATCAACGCAACTACTCCGGTTCCCGCTCCTATATCCAGAATGGAAAGGGGCCTGTGCCCTATGGGGGTCCAGGCTCCCAGTAATACTCCATCAGTGCCTATTTTCATGGCACAGCGATCCTGGTGTATGCGGAATTGTTTAAATATAAAAGGTTTGGTCATCAACTTTATAGCTTTTACTTGATAATCGAGATTTAAATGTTCCGACGCTTGCGTCGAAATCAAACTTGAATCTTCTTTCAATGCCTCATGTCCCGATAGCTATCGGGATTGACCTGAGGTAGTTTATTTAGGTTGCGTTTTCTGCTTCCCTGTTTTTGGTGCTTTTCAGATCTTATTGGGTATTCCCCAATTCTTGTTGTGATTGTTATTCTTAATGGAATCCATCAGTTTTTTTGCCTTCGGCAATAGCACTTACCAAATTCCAAAGATTTTTTGAAAACATGGTTTTAAGGTTTGGTCCAATTTAGGGATTTTTGGAAATATGGGATGTAATTTTTTATCGCATACTTTGCAATATTTTAAAAGGTCGTGGGGGTAAAACCTTTCTTCTAGTGCCTTCATCAATTCCTTTGAAGGGTTGTCGTTAAGATATCCTTCGTTCGTTAATTGTTCTCCTAGAAGGATGTCTTGTATGGCTGCCTCAATATCATATGTCGTGGTGGGACAATTGGAGCTAAAGCTGTGGTGTACTTATCTTGCACATTGTCCCAGCAAAGAATAGGTCCAACTTATCCAGTACCCAGGTTATGATTCCTGCGGGAATAAATTCTGTAGCTACTACACTGTGGCCAATTTCCTTATTGATGAATTGTAATTCTGTTTTAGGGAGAATCATTTAGGGCATAAAATAATCGGTTTAGTATAACCGTCAGTTACGGGTTTTGTGTTGCTGTTTTTTGGTTTAAGACTGACGTTGGCAATTCCGAGTGGATTTTTCCCTTTGGAAAATCGGCCGTAATTGCGGATACAGTGTTATAGCATATTATTTTTTGTTTTCATAAAGTTCAATCGCTTTTAAATAATTCATTCCACCACTCTTTGTTTGGTCGTGGATGAATCCATTCAGTTCAGGGTAGTTTTTGTCAATCCAATTCACAAGTCCGTCTCTATTTTTTACAAATACCGAATCGTTGAAAATTACATATTTCGTTGTTTCAATACCGGTTATTTTATTCTTGTCAAAATGGATAACTTGGTCAGTCACAATAGGCTCTTTGTGAAGGAAGGAAATCCTTTTATCCGTTTTTGAAATTTTAGCTTTTACAGTTCCCTTTTCCTGTCCGATTTCGAGGATTTTATATGTCGGGCTAAATACAGAGTCCCATTTTAGCCATTCCACATACTCTTTTTTGGAAAATGTTTGCTCATAATTGTATTCGGTTTCTTTTGTCAAAAGGCTATCGGTCAGCAAATTTTCGATTTCGAGAATATTTGATTTGTCAAGAACCTCATAATATCTTTTGGCAATTTCCAATTTGTCAATTTCCTTTTCAGGATTTTTACAGGAAATAATTCCCACCGTTGCAAACAATAAAAGAACTGTGATTTTACTCATTTTGCGTTTGGTTGGTCATAATGTGCTACGACTTGTATATACGGAATAGTTATCTCAAAATGTCCTGGGGTATTTCCCATATGAGCAATTATCCCCACTTAATACAATGGGTATCGGAAGGGGCCTGTCAACGAGAAACCACATATGGAAAGATAGGTAAAATTATCATTCCGTTTTTAAGGTAGGGAAAATTATAAATAGGCAGTTTAGGACAGGTAAAGTTCTACCAACCCTTCCGGTGTATGGACAAAAATAGTCTTGTTTTCACGGTCTACCTTAACGATTATTTCATCCCTGACAGGAATAAGCAATTGTTTATCGCCCTTTGCCACTTCAAATAGCGCTTGGGAAGTGGTATCGTTAATGCTTTGGATAATTCCTATGTTTCCATGTAGTCTGTCCTCCATGATAAAGCCGATGACCTCATGGTAATAGAATTTATTGCCTTTTAGTTCCGGTAAAAATTTAAGGGGGAGGTATATTTCGGAACCCATTATCTTGTCTGCGTCCGATTCATCCGCAATTTCCTCAAATCGCACGCGCAATAGACTGGATTTATGAAGTTGACTTTTTTCAATAAAAAAAGGAACCAGATTGTTTCCGAGGGAAACGAATACTGATTCCAATTTTTCGTACAATTCGGGCTCGTCGGTATCCAATTTAATGAGTACTTCACCCTTAAAGCTATGTTTTGAAACGATTTTACCGAGGTAGAAACATTCTTCCTTTGTCATCGTTCCTATTGGCTATTCTGCTTCTTTGGTCTCTTCAGGAGCTTCGGCAGGTGCGGCAGTATCTTCTGATACTACTTCGGGAGCAGCTTCTTCGGCAACTTCCTCTTCCGCAGCCGGAGCTTCTGCCTCAGCAGCAGCGGCCATACGTTTTTCGTTTACCTCTTTCTCGGCTTTTAAGGCCTTGGCCTTGGCTTCGGCTTCGGCTTTTGCCAAGCTGTCTACTTTAGTGCCTACTATATTTGCTTTTTCTTCCAACCAAGCGTTGAATTTTTCTTCCACTTGCTCTTCGGTCAAGGCTCCTTTACGAACACCGCCCATTAAATGGTGCTTTAAAAGTACCCCTTTGTAGGATAAAATTCTTTTTGCGGTCTCTGATGGCTGTGCGCCATTCTGTAACCATTTTACAGAACTGTCAACATTCAATTCAATAGTTGCGGGATTGGTATTTGGATTGTAAACACCTAGTTTTTCCAAGTATTTACCGTCTCTTTTAGAGCGGGAATCCGCAGCTACTACCCAATAAAAAGGTTTTCCTTTTTTTCCGTGTCTTTGTAATCTAATTCTAACTGGCATATCACATTAATTTGTAGGGTGCCCGACCCTTGGTTATTAATTCTTCTCTGCTTTTGTAAATTAAGCGGGTGCAAATATAATATTTCTTTTTATGTGGGAATCAAATATTTGAGTTAAAATTCAATTATTGGGTGCAAATACCTTGACATTTCTTAGGCAAGATGGTTGTACTTGAGCTGAAATCGTTTGCGATTTTGGGGTTATGTGCCATTATTAAGGCAGGTTGCAGGGAATAATAGAAGTAGCTACATTTCAATAACCAATTGAAAATAAAGAGGGGTGCTATGAAGTGTTCGGAAAAAAATCGCATGTATTAAATTACTTCATGGCAACTATAGGTCTTATGGAAACATCTGGTTCCGTGCTTTCCCTAACGTTGATAACTCCTGATAAATGCCCTTTCCCCTTATGAGCTATTTCCTTATTTTTACCACTTCCAATCCCATCATATAAACCCGCGCTATGTACCTTATTTTTGATACGGAAACCACAGGATTACCCAAACGTTGGGATGCCCCATATACGGACACCGACAATTGGCCGCGCTGTATTCAAATTGCATGGCAATTGCACGATGCCATGGGCAACTTGTTGGAAAGCCAGGATTATTTGGTGCAGCCCGATGGATTTAATATTCCCTTTGATGCGGAGCAAATCCATGGGATTTCTACGGAACTGGCCCGGCAGAAAGGGGTTCCTATCGGGGAGGTTTTGGAAAAATTCAATGTGGCCCTTTCCAGATCAAAGTTCGTTGTTGGCCAGAATGTGGGATTCGACCTAAATATTATGGGCGCCGAATTTCATCGGTACCAGGTGGAAAATTCCTTACAGGAATTGCCGGTATTGGATACCTGTACCGAGCATACGGCACAACTGTGCCAGATTCCCGGGGGACGGGGGGGGAAGTTTAAATTACCGACATTAACGGAACTACATCAATATTTGTTCGGTGAACCCTTCGGGGAAGCGCACAATGCCACTGCCGATGTGGAAGCTACTACGCGTTGTTTCCTGGAATTGGTCCGTAGGGGACAATTTACGGTAGAACAATTGGATGTTAAGCCCGATTATTTTAAAAGATTCTCCGAGGCCAATCCGCAAGAGATACAATTAATAGGTCTTAAGCACATCAACCTTAAAGAGGCATCGAAAAAAATAGCCGATGCTCTGTGGGAGAAGGATACAGGTGGAATTTCCAAGGAAGAAATAAAGGAGAATTTGGCCACTTTGGAGTCGGCAAACTTTGCCCATCTCCATAACCATACACAATTTTCCATTTTACAGGCGACCATTAGTATTCCCGCTTTGATATCGGCTACCGCAAAGGCCAAAATGCCGGCGGTGGCAATAACGGATCATGCAAATATGATGGGGGCCTTTCATTTTGTAAATGGGGTCATTAATCATAACAAAGGGGTCGTTGCCAAAAACGAGGAGAATTTAAGGCGTTATGAGGCCACGGTAAACGGCACTTTGGAAGAAGGACAGGAGCCTTTACAGGAACTTCCGGAGCCAGAGATGGAGATTACCCCTATTATAGGTTGTGAATTTCAAGTTTGCGAAGATCATACCAATAAATCCCAGAAAGATAATGGGTATCAGATAGTAATGCTTGCCAAAAACAAAAATGGGTATCTAAATTTGGCTAAGATGTCCTCCATCGCCTTCGTAGACGGGAAGTATTATGTGCCGCGTATAGATAAGAAGGTGATAGAACAATACAAAGAGGATATCATTGTACTAACAGGAAATCTTTACGGTGAAGTACCCAGTAAGGTTCTAAATGTGGGGGAGAACCAGGCAGAGGAGGCCCTGCTATGGTGGAAGGAGACTTTTGGGGAGGACCTGTATATTGAAATTATGCGTCACGGTCAGGAGGATGAAGACCGTGTAAACCAGGTATTGATCCAATTTGCCCAAAAGCATAATATAAAACTGGTAGCCACTAACAATACCTACTATCTGGAAAAGGAGAATGCACATGCCCATGATATTCTACTTTGTGTAAAGGACGGTGAAAAACAGGCCACTCCCATAGGTCGTGGTCGCGGTTACAGATACGGCCTGCCCAATAAGGAATATTACTTTAAGTCCCCAGAGGAAATGAAGGACCTATTTAAGGACATTCCCGAGGCCATAACCAACATTCAGGAGGTGATAGACAAGGTGGAAACTTTTAGCCTGGCCCGTGATGTGTTGTTACCGGCTTTTGATATACCGGAGGAGTTTAGGTTTGAAGAGGATAAATTGGATGGCGGAAAGCGTGGGGAGAATAAATATCTGCGCCATATTACCTATGAAGGGGCGAAAAAGAGATATGGTGAAATTACCCCGGAAATTGATGAGCGACTGGATTTTGAACTAAAGGTAATCGAGAAGACCGGATATCCCGGTTATTTCCTGATTGTGGAGGATTTTATCCGGGCCGCCCGTAATATGGATGTATCCGTGGGTCCCGGTAGGGGTTCCGCAGCAGGTTCCGCGGTGGCCTATTGTTTGTGGATCACCAATTTGGATCCCATCCAGTACGATCTGCTTTTTGAGCGGTTCCTAAATCCGGACCGTGTGTCCATGCCCGATATCGATATTGATTTTGATGATGAAGGGCGTGGCAGGGTAATGGATTATGTAATCAATAAATACGGTGCCAACCAGGTGGCCCAGATCATCACCTATGGCACCATGGCGGCAAAGTCTTCCATTAGGGATACGGCCCGGGCGCTGGATTTGCCATTGGGGGATGCGGATCGTATGGCCAAGCTGATTCCCAATATGTCCAAGTTGAACAAAATTATTGGGGTCGATGAAAAAATCCTAAGGGAAAAATTCAACAGTGAGGAACTGATCAAGATCAACGAGTTGCTGGCCATTTCCGAAGGTGATGGCCTGGAGTCGGAAACCCTAAACCAAGCTTATGTTTTGGAAGGATCCGTACGGAACACCGGGATCCATGCCTGCGGGGTAATCATTACCCCGGATGACATCACCAAATTTGTCCCGGTAGCCCTGGCGAAAGATTCGGAGATGTACTGTACCCAGTTCGACAACTCTGTGGTAGAAAGTGCAGGATTGCTGAAAATGGATTTCCTGGGGTTAAAAACCTTGACCCTGATCAAGGATACCGTTAAGATAGTAAAGGCCAAGCACGGCATAGAATTGGATCCGGAGAATTTTCCCTTGGACGATGAAAAAACCTATGAACTTTTCCAACGTGGGGAAACCGTAGGGGTGTTCCAGTATGAATCCCCCGGGATGCAAAAGCACATGCGTGCCTTAAAGCCAACCGTTTTTGCAGATCTTATTGCCATGAACGCCTTGTACCGTCCCGGTCCCATGGAATACATACCTAGTTTCATTGCCCGTAAACATGGTACCGAAGAAATTATATATGACCTTGATGCCTGTGAAGAGTATTTGGCGGAAACTTACGGGATTACGGTATACCAGGAGCAGGTGATGCTACTTTCGCAGAAGTTGGCCGGTTTTACCAAGGGCGAGGCCGACGTTTTGCGTAAGGCCATGGGTAAAAAGCAGAAGTATGTCCTGGATAAAATGAAGCCTCAGTTTATAAAACAGGCTGCGGAAAAGGGTCATGCCGTTGATAAGTTGGAGAAAATTTGGAAGGATTGGGAGGCTTTTGCAGCATATGCTTTTAATAAGTCGCACTCAACCTGTTACGCCTGGATTGCGTACCAGACCGCCTACTGTAAGGCACATTATCCTGCAGAGTACATGGCGGCGGTGCTTTCCAATAATATGAACGACATAAAACAGATTACGTTCTTTATGGAGGAATGTAAGCGTATGGGGCTACAGGTGTTGGGGCCGGATGTTAACGAATCCTATTACAAGTTTGCCGTTAACGATGCCGGTGCGGTACGTTTCGGCATGGGGGCCGTAAAAGGGGTTGGCCGGGCCGCGGTGGAAACCATAGTGGCGAACAGAAAGAAGGATGGTTCCTATAAATCCGTTTTTGATCTGGCCAAACGCATAGACCTTAGGGCGGCCAACAAAAAGGCCTTTGAGAACCTAGCGGTGGCAGGCGGTTTCGATTCCTTTGGGGATACCCATAGGGCGCAGTATTTTTATGAGGAAGGAGACGGGATTACCTTTTTGGAAAAGGCCATGAAATATGGGGCCAAATTTCAGGAAAATGAAAATTCTTCGCAAGTAAGCCTGTTTGGAGATGCCAGTGAGGTGCAGATTCCGGAACCTGTAGTGCCACCTTGTGAGGAATGGGGCACCATGGCAAAATTGAGAAGGGAAAAGGAAGTTGTGGGAATCTATATTTCCGGTCACCCCTTGGACGATTTTAAAGCGGAGATCAAGGCTTTCTGCAATGCCGGTCTTTCCAATTTAAATGATTTGGAGGCAATAGTAAATAGGGAGGTGTCCTTTGCGGGGGTCATTACCGATGTGCAGCATAGGGTTTCCAAAAACGGTAAGGGATGGGCCATGTTCACCATGGAAGATTATACGGATACCTTTGAATTCAGAATATTCGGGGAAGAGTATTTAAAGTACCGACATTTCCTAATGATCAATTCCTTTGCTTATGTCAAGGTATTTGTACGTGAAGGTTGGATGAACAGGGATACCGGATTAAAAGGAGATCCTAGGATGCAGTTTAATATGATCATGATGCTGCAGGACGTTATGGAAACCTTTGCCAAAAAACTCACCATTAAATTGGATATATCCCAATTGAGGGAGGAAAGCATTTTGGACCTTAAAGATACTCTGGTTTCCCATAAGGGGGACCATCCCTTAAGTTTTGTGGTGTATGAAATGGAGGAACAGATAAAAGTAAACATGGCCTGTAGAAAGCAAAAAATTCAAATATCGAGTGAATTACTTCTTCAGCTCAATGAAAAAGACGTACATTACAAGTTGAACTAAATAATTAAAAGGCAGTGGTATGTTGAGGATGCTACGGAAGTTCAATAGGTTTAAAAAGAATAGTTTTTATCAATTTAACCATAGTCAAAACGAATATAATCTAAGTAAGGAAAAGGCAAAATAATTGTCTAAATTTGTATAATATTTAAAAATAACGAAACATGGCATTAGAAATAACAGATGCTACTTTTGATGAGGTAGTTTTAAAAAGTGATAAACCGGTAGTAGTGGATTTTTGGGCGGCTTGGTGCGGTCCTTGTAGAATGGTCGGTCCCATTATAGATGAGGTAAGTGCCGAGTATGATGGTAAGGCCGTTGTAGGTAAGGTAGATGTGGACGCCAACCAAGAATTTGCCGCGAAATATGGCGTAAGAAATATTCCTACGGTATTGGTGTTTAAAAATGGTGAAATAGTGAACAGACAGGTTGGTGTTTCCCCTAAGAAGGTATATACCGATGCCATTGATGCATTGTTATAACCATCGCAGATTTCCGAAAAGGAACATAAATGATAAAAGATCCTGCTTTTAGCGGGATTTTTTATGTCCAATCTCCAAAGACAATAAGGTTCAAAAACCTGTAAATTAGAGGATCGATTGCAGTTTTTCTTATTCGTTCCCCTTATTTTTGGGAGTTTCAATTTTCCTATAGACGTACATCTTCATTATCTTAGCCAAATGAACCTACCATCCGAACTACATAAGGCAAACCTGTTCCAGAATCTGGAATTATTGGCCGCTCAGGTAGTGGAAGGATTTATCAGTGGCATCCATAAAAGTCCCTTTCATGGGTTTTCCGCAGAATTTGCGGAACATAAAATCTATAATAATGGGGAAAGTACCAAACATATAGACTGGAAGCTGTTTGCGAAAACGGATAAATTATATACCAAGCGTTACGAGGAGGAGACCAATTTGCGGTGTCATATGATCTTGGATAATTCGGCTTCCATGTATTACCCGGAGGTAGGTCCCCTGACCCTTGACAATCTTAATAAAATAGGCTTTGGGGTCCTGGCCATTGCCACTTTGATGAACATACTTAAGAGGCAGCGCGATGCCGTTGGTCTAAGTGTTTATAGCGACCAATATAATTTCTATGCAACGGAAAAGAGTAGTGAAAGGCACCACCAAATGTTATTGGCCCAATTAAGTGGGATCAGTAGGGAAAAAAAACCGGCCAAACAGACCGAGACCTATACCTATTTGCACCAGATTGCCGAAAAAATAAAACGAAGGAGTTTAATTGTACTTTTCACGGATATGTTCCAATCATCCGGGGATGACGGACAGTTGTTTCAGGCCCTACGGCATTTAAAGTACAATAAACACGAGCTTATCCTTTTTCATGTCATGGACAAGGAAACGGAATACTCCTTTAATTTTGAAAATACCCCCAAGCGGTTTTTGGATGTGGAAACCGGGGCACATATCGATCTGTATGCCGATACCGTAAAAGAGGCCTATGGGAAAGCGGTGGGGTCTTACTTTACAGCACTGCGACTAAAATGTGCCCAATATAAAATTAAATACGTGGAAGTAGATGTAAGGGAAAACTTCTCCTTGATAATGAACACCTTTATGGTGGAGCGTCAAAAATTTATGTAGAAACCTGCATTATTTTTTAAAAATTGTTTGTGCAATTAAATAAGGGGTGTATATTTGCACTCGCTAAACGCCACGGTTCGGTAGTTCAGTTGGTTAGAATACCTGCCTGTCACGCAGGGGGTCGCGGGTTCGAGTCCCGTCCGGACCGCTAACAAACAAAGCCCTTCAAGAGATTGAAGGGCTTTTTGTTTTTAGTGTTGCACGCAGGTTGCATGCAGAATTTGTGATTTTTTTGCCATATAATTTCCGTTATTTTTTAGGATCTGATGTGCATTCGAAGGTTTAGTTAATCTTGAGGCGTTATGATGTGCATTTTACTAGTATAATTCTGTAAAATGATTTCCTGCTCCTCGTTAATGATTTCAAATATTGTGATAACTGTAATTACAATGTACAGAGGATATTGCGCGGCAAGGTATGAGAGTTCTAGTTGACTTGTTGGATTAAACTGGATCAAATTTGCTTGCAGCGTGGCTTTGTGCGTCTTGCCAAAATGCCTTACAGCGTAGGGATGGTGGGTGGATTCATGTAACAATCTTTATTAAATCTTCTTTTATTCCTTTCCAGTCTTTTTGGGGAAGCCTATAGTTCGTCCTATTGACTTTGTGCACTATGGCTGTCAACTTCTGAAAACGTTCTGATTTTGGAATTATACATTTAGTAATCGTTTTTTATGCTAATTGTTCTATAAATTCTTTTAATGCATTATATTGCTCCCAACCACTATCTTCTGGATTTATATCTTCGCTTAAGATTCTTTCGGCAACTGCTTTTGCTACAATTGGTTTTGAAGAGCCAAGTCTTTCAATTTCTTCTGCTTCGATTACTGCATATCTAGTGAATGAATTTCTCATAGTTGTTTCAAAATCTGCTCCAAATACGCAAAAATTTGAGTTAACATTCCAATCGTTTGAATTTAATAAACCTTCTATTTCTCCATCATCAATTCCGATTGCTTTTAGCGCTTCTGTACGTTTGGTATTTTTACCATCATCTTTTTTATCATTATCAAAACAAATGAATGTTGGAATATTATAACATTTATAAAGCCTCCACCATTTAGCAAGATTTCCTTTTCCACTTACTCCGATTATTGCAATTCCTTCTTTCAATGTATCTAATCCTACTTTTTCGAAATAGGATGGTAAAGCTAATTCTTCAGTTTCTCCTTCTACAAGAATAATTTTTTTTGCAAAAAATCCATTGAGGATATGTGGTTTGCTATGTGAAGAATAAAATGGAATAATTGTTTTTTCGTCCGCTCTTGGTGCTCCGGTTGCTTTGCAAAATTCAGCTAGTTCGCTTGCATTCGTATTACTGACTTCAGTTTGCTCTTTTTTAGAAACTAAATAAATTCCATTAATAAATTCAAGATTAATAAAATAAGGACTGTGTGTTGTTATTATTAATTGCAATCCGTCTTGTGCCATTTTAGACATTTGTTTAGCTAGCCATTTTTGAGCGAGTGGATGCAAATGTGCTTCTGGTTCATCAAGTATAAAAATTAATCCTTGACCTAAAAATGATTTAGCATAAGCGTGGGCAAATGATAAAGCTAGTATTTGTTGTTGTCCTGTGCCAAGTTCTTCGTAAGCTCTAGTTTCTCCATCTTCGGAAGGATGAACTCTTAAAGTTTTAAAATAGTTACTTGGGTCATAAGCTGTAAAATCAAATTGTAATGCGTGACTCATATTTGACAACATCTGACCGGCGATTGTTGACATATCTTCGTTAAATGCTCCAAACTCTTCAACTTCTAAAAATGTACTTTTAATAGTTTCGAACATTTCTTTAAGTCTACCAACTCTTTCTCCATCTTCTATAAGTTTGTCGTGAAAAGCTTTAGTTACTTTGGATAACAAAGTGAACTTTGAAGAATAACTTAATTGGTAGTTTAAGTTTTGTTCTGCATTAACTACAACACATAAAAGTTCCTCGCGAAGATTATTTGAAACATAAATATTTAGTTCTCCGTTTTCTGCTTGAATAGCTGCAAAATTACTATCTGAACCTTTAACACAATCGTATTTAAAGCCTGAACAAGAAAACTCCCCATTTCGCCCAAGTCTTGCTTTAAAACCTGAAACTTCTGCATCTATCGAAATTTTATTCGTTTCCTCTCTGTTGAAATGGTCGTAATTATCTAACTTTTTGTATTTCGGATGAAATTCGCCAAACATTAATTCAATTGCTCGGATTATATTGCTTTTTCCGGCATTGTTTTCGCCAAGTAAAACAGTTGGAAATTCAGTTGGAAATTCTATTTCAATTGGCTCTTCTCCAATCGAGCGAAAATTTTCAATTGTAATTTTCTTTAATCTTTGCATATGAGTTTTTCTGAAATGTTTACCAACAATTGGATATAATCATTGATTATTTATCCTTTAAATTTAATCTATCAAATTCCTACAAAAAACCTAAGAAAACAAGATAATTGGAAGAAAAATATAATTTCGATTAATCCTAATTAAAGCGGACTCTATCTCACTCCTTTTATAGTACACTCTGTACCCAATTCCATAAGCGTTGAGTTTGCCACTTTTGGTCCAATGCCAAAGTGTACTACTGTTGATTTTGAAATAATCGGCAACTTCTTGCCTGGTCATCAACTCAGTTGGTTCCTTAGGCTGGAAGTGTATCTTTAAATTTTCAAGTTCTTGTTCTATAATGGATAATTTTTCTAAAACTGTTTCCATTGCCTTTGGTAAATCTTCAAATCGTAACTGGTTCATAACAATTGGTTTAAAAAGTTTTCAGGTGTTTTTTAGATTTCATAGACGTAAGCACACGTTATCCGAACAATCATACCCAGGTCTCCTTTAATTTTTGGGTCAATCCCTACAGACTTAATTGTTTAATCCTAATTTGGATAGGATGGTCAAATTACTTAATAGTTGTAAATTGTTAGCGCCAAATAACCTTTGAGGTATACAATTCGGATAACCGATGAATCGTTATAATTCCTTGATTACTACCTAAATATTACATAATTAAATAACCTATAAATTTTGAATTCTACATACTTAAAGAATGGATGGGTATTAATTTATATATTTAGGGAATATCTTAATCTTTAGAAATATTGGTAATTAAAATCAAACAGGCAGTTACTTTGGAATATATAGAAATTCTATATGTTGAATTGTCTAAAACCAATAAAAGGGAGGCAATTGATATAAAGCTTCCGGCAAAAATCATCCAATCAGATTTTAGTTTGTTAGTTTCTTTTTTACAATTTATTTCAACATGGTTAAGAAAAGAAAATTCAGGAAATCTATACTTGCCATTAAATAATAGTAACGAGTATGAGAAATACTTAAATCAGGAATTTGTCTACCCAGTAGTAGTGCTGTGTTGGGAAAAATCAATTTTTGATGATAATGAAAAGAATATAAAAAACGGGTTAAAAAAGTTAAGTCAGGAGTATTATAATAAAATGGAGTACTTACACCTGAAAAGTAATGAATCCATACCAATATATTGTTTTGATCATGACTTAAGTAAAAGAGGCTATTCAAGGTTTTTATATGAATCTAACAAAGTAGTTGTTTCTGAGGAGGCACTTGATTTCAACCTATATCCAATTTTTGAAAAAATAGGTAATTACTTCAATCGAGAATTATTTAAAAAATCCATTAGACCGGTTATTGAAGACTTTGCCAAAATAACACATGAGCTATTTTTAAATACTGACGAACACGCAAGAACAGATATTAACGGATACAATCTTTATCCAAATATTCGATCAGTTTATTTTAAGTTTCATAAAAGAACTCTAAGAAATTATAAAAGAGACTACCAAAAAAACAAAGGGCTCCTGGAATATTTTAATTCTGAATTGGCCTTGAATGATCAAAGCGAATTATATCTCTTTGAAATTTCAGTCATTGATAGTGGCCCAGGTTTATCTAAGCGTTTCCAAGGAATTAATAGTCTCAATTCTTTGAGCTTAATGGACGAGGTGGAAACTATTAAAAAATGTCTATTTAAACATAACACTTCATCTATCGGGATTCATAATAAAAATAAGGGTTTAGGATTGAACAGAGTTCTTGAAACCATTGATGGCAAAGGTTTTTTAAGAATAAAAACAGGAAGAGTTGATGTTTTTCGGGATATGCGCAATAGTAGACATATCGATGCGGAACAACCAAAAGATATATTACTTTTTGACTGGAATAAAAATTCAATTGAATTCACACAACATGAGGAAGTAGAGGGTACATTAATATCAATCATTTATCCTTTAGGCCTATGAATGATTTTTACATTTTCCAATATGTTGATTCAATAAACTTTATTGAAAGGAAATCAATAACAGTGGTTTTTGTGAACCAAAGAAAATATCCACGGCAAAAAAAACTAATTGATGAACTGGAATCATTTTTTCAATCCCACCTTTTAACTGATAGGTTGATCATTCTAATTCCGGGATATGGCAAACAGGAAATTAAAGACTATTTCAACGCTGACATTTTTGAGACTTTTAGGAGAGTTCCTGGGTTTGACCATAAGTATGATCAGGCATCTTGTTTTGTTTATCAATTTGACGCCAATGGTAACTACACGACTAGTTCAGAAAAAAGGTTAAGTAATGAAATAACTAATAGTGAAGAGGAATTTTTCAAATACCTAAATAGAAATGGTACTACTCAAATATTTATGAATAGAGGAGGACTTGTAGAGTCCTCTCCTGATCACCATTTTGTATTCCCCTCCAAAAAGCACAGTGAAAAGTTCATTAGAACTGGTAATGTTCTTAAAAATTCCGCAGAGATATTTTTTATTGCCGTGCAACTGCTTGATAAGTTTGATAATGCTACATCCGTCTATTGCGATACTTCTTCTATAAATGTCATACCATTTGCGATTTTTGAAATAAAAAGGCGGTTTGGTAATGATTTTGACTCAATTCCTATTAATAGTTTTGAATCATATAGTGTATTTGAAAATCAGAGTTCCATTTTTCAGAGAGAATCGTTAATTATAATTTCTTCTTCTACTTCAGGAAATATAATAGACAGACTTATTAAAAGAAGGCTCGCGACTAAAAATCAAATCGTAGTATTATTTTTTCTTGGGAAGGAGAAGATGTATTTGAATCATCAAAATAGTATATTATGTAACTTGACATTAGACAAAGAATCTTTTCCTGAAGGTTTTAAAGTTTTTGAAACTTACCCTGATGGTGAAAATTGCAAATTATGTAGAAAATTTTCACGTCCAATAGAAATACAAAGTGATGTGTTTTTAACCGTGCAGCCCAAGGTTACCAATTTGACCTTGAATAAGGTAGATGCTCCGAAGTACTTGAGCTCCTTTATGTGCAGGCATCGAGCAAAAAATGAAGAAGACAATATTTTCAAAACGTATTATAGAGATAATGACTCCGATAATCTTGGCAATTATGAAGTATATATAGATTCTGCTAAGTTATTTGAACTATTAGATAGTAAAAGAGCGAAAAAATTCGAGGAAAAGTTAAATAGGAAGATAAATACATTCATTCCAGCAAACACTAAATACATTATTCATTTAAATGACAATGGCTCCAAAATTTTGGCAAATTTTATAAGAGATCAAATTGATTTTAAGGTTTCCCCAGATATAATACCTATTTTCAATATAGACCAATTAAAAAATGAATCAGGAAGCGCTGTTATCGTTGGTTCGTCTATTGTTACCGGTAGACACTATCTCCATTTAAGTAGGGCATTAAGGGATTTTTCTAATCTGGGAGTTGTTTATTTTATTAATTTTTTTAGGACTAGTTCAGAAGAATATAGCAAGACTACCAAAAGTAATTTGGGTCAGGGAAGAGATGGAGGACAGACGTTTCCTGTAATAAGCGTTGAAGATATATTTTGTTCTCCGAGAAAAGGTAATACAAACTGGGATTATGAGAAAATGTTTTTAGAAAATTTAATTGCTGAAATTGACGAAGAGAAAAATAAAGAGTTAGTAAGCTTTACCAAGAAAAGGATTGAGATTCTTCGCGATAATAGAAAAACAAAAGGATTAGTTAGCAATGTCTTTCTTGATAAATATAATGGAGAAAAACTCAGTTTAAGAAAAGGCTTTGTTTACTGGGATTTTATAGTTGATGAAAAAACGGCATATCAATCTCAAGTTTATTTTACTATTTCCTCCGTTTTGAATCAATTATACAATAACCCAATTGATTCGGAAAGAACATTAAAACAATCCAATTATGTAAGAAACTTACTTTCGCCGGATAATTTTCAACGATTTAATGATGGAATTATTCAGGCATCTATTTTGAGGGCTGGTAAAATAGAGTTTTTTGCTTACGATTTAGATAAGGAAAGTAGCATAAAAATGAAAACTTTAATAAATAGTATGGTTGATAATTATAAAAATACTCATGGCGAAGCTTTGCTAGAGTTTTTACTAGCAATTGGTACTAGAAAATTAAGATTGAAGAAGAAAGATTTGAAAAGCGTTTTGAATTATTGTGTTCAAATAGATAATCCATTGTTAAGGCAATTTAGTACTTATCTTGTAGAGAGAAATGTTTAATTTATAACTAGGTTGTGCAAAGAGAATTTTGGGAATAGGGAGCAAACCAGGCTGGTTACTACTTAGCATGATAGTCGAATCTTAAAGTGATCTTAACAGCTACAATGGCCCCGAATATTAAGACCATCTCAATTATTGAAATTAAACCGCTCGCCTTGCAAGTGGTTTTCTTATTTTTAGGGTTTCAAAATTGAAATTATAATTATGACTAACATAAAGGAATCCGCCAATTTTATATGGTCTATAGCCGACCTTTTAAGAGGGGATTACAAACAAAGTGATTACGGTAAAGTTATTTTGCCGTTAACTGTTTTAAGACGATTGGATTGTGTCCTTCAGGATTCAAAAGCCGATGTCCTTAAAAAGTTCGAGCAGGTAAAATCTATGAATATTCAGAATTTAGATCCCATTTTGAACAAGGTGGCGGGCTACAATTTTCATAACAGCAGCTTGTTCGACTTTGATAAGCTTATTGCCGACCCCAACAACATTGCCGCCAACCTTCGTAATTATATCAATGGCTTTTCGGAAGAAGCCAGGGAAATCATAGAACAGTTCGAATTTGACAACCAGATCACTAAACTGGAAGAGTCCAATCTTTTGTTCCTGGTATTGAAACGCTTTCAGGAGATCGACCTGCATCCGAAGAACATCTCCAGTATGGAAATGGGGTATATGTTCGAGGAATTGATCCGGAAGTTTGCTGAAATTTCCAATGAGACGGCAGGGGAACATTTTACCCCAAGGGAAGTTATCCGACTTATGGTGAATCTCCTGTTTATGAACGATAGGGATATTTTGACCCAAAAAGGCATCGTAAAAACAATTTTTGATTGCTGTGCGGGTACGGGAGGAATGTTGTCGGTGGCCGAGGAATATCTCCATGAACTAAATCCGGATGCAAGATTGGAAGTATTTGGACAGGAGCTCAACCCGGAATCCTATGCCATCTGTAAGTCGGATATGTTGATCAAGGGACAAAAACCCGATAATATTGCCAAAGGCAACAGCTTGCGAAGTAAGAGCGATGCCAAGGTGAAAGGCGATCAATTCATAGACCATAAGTTCGATTATTTGATTACCAACCCACCTTTTGGGGTAAAGTGGAAAAAGGTAGAGAAAGAGGTAAAGGAAGAACACGAATCCCAGGGACATGGTGGACGTTACGGGGCAGGATTGCCCTCCGTAAGCGATGGTTCCTTTTTATTCCTGATGAACTTGATGTCCAAAATGAAGCCCAAAGCGGAAGGCGGATCTCGGTTGGCCATTGTGTTCAATGGGTCGCCTTTATTTTCTGGCTCCCCTAGCAGTAAACAGAACGAAAGCAGCATACGTCAATGGATCATTGAAAACGATTTGTTGGAGGCCGTTATAGCCCTGCCCGATCAATTGTTCTACAACACGGGGATAAGTACTTATATCTGGATCATTAGCAATCATAAGGTCAAGGAACGCAGAGGAAAGGAGCAGCTCATAAATGCTGTGGGCTTATTCAAGAAAATGAGTAAATCTTTGGGGAACAAGCGTAATGAATTGTCCGAAGACCATATTCGCCAAATAAAAAATTGTACGGTGATTTTGTAGAAACCTACGCTTGTAAAATATTCGACAACAAGGATTTTGGGTATTCCAAGGTCACGGTGGAACGCCCTTTGATGAAAAAAGGGAAGGTGGTAAAGGACAACAAAGGCAACCCGAAGCCCGACTCGGCACTTAGGGATACGGAAAACATACCGTTAAAGGAAAATATTGATGCCTATATGAAGCGCGAAGTGCTGCCCCATGTGCCGGATGCATGGGTAGATGACAGTAAGACCAAAATTGGGTATGAAATAAACTTTACCAAGTATTTTTATGAATATAAGCCGTTGCGTTCCTTGGAAGAAATAAGGGCCGATATACTGGCGTTGGAAATGGAAACTGAAGGATTGATCAAAACGGTGATATCCTAGGATGAGAAAATACAGCTCATATAAAGATTCCGGGGTAGAATGGGTCGGAGAGATTCCTGAGCATTGGGATTTGAAAAGAATCAAGCATACTACCTATGTTAAGGGGCGAATTGGTTGGAAAGGATTAAGGTCGGATGAATTTCTTGAGGAGAGTGATGGTTTTGTGGTAACAGGAACAGATTTTAAAAATGGAAGAATACAATGGGAAACATGCTATCAAATACCGCAGGCTAGATATGATGAGGACCCTTTTATTCAATTAAGGGAAGGTGATATATTAATCACAAAGGATGGTACAATAGGTAAAATTGCAGTAGTAGAAAATATGCCGAAAATAGCTACTTTGAACAGTGGTGTCTTTGTTACTAGGCCATATGGTGATGATTATGCACCCGAATTTATGTATTGGCTTTTGGTGTCTGAAATATTTGTTTCCTTTTATGACTACAATAAATCTGGGTCAACCATTCAACACTTGTATCAAAATATATTTAATGAGTTTAAATTCCCTGTTCCACCAATATATGAGCAAACTCAAATTGCCAACTACCTCGACCAAAAAACGGCAGAAATAGACAAGCTGATAGCCAAAAAAGAGCAATTAATAAAGCTTTTGGAAGAAGAACGCACCGCCATGATCAACCAAGCGGTCACTAAAGGGCTTGACCCCAATGTGCCCATGAAAGATTCGGGCATTGATTGGTTGGGGGAGATTCCGGGGCATTGGGAAGAAGCTAGGATAAAAAATTTAGCAAATATAATAGGAAGAATAGGATTTAGAGGATATACGACTGCTGATTTAGTTCAAGAAGGAGAAGGGGCTATTTCTTTGAGTCCATCAAACATTAAAAATCAAAAATTGATTCTAAAAAAGTGCACGTATCTTTCTTGGAATAAATATCATGAATCCCCAGAGATTAAAATATATCCAAATGACATTTTATTAGTTAAAACTGGTTCCACCATTGGAAAGGTCGCTTTAGTTCCAAAAAAGACTCCAGAAATGACTTTGAATCCACAACTTGTGGTTTTGAAGAATATCGAGATAAATTCGAAATTCTTATATTTAATTATGGTCTCAGATTACTTCCAAGCATATTTTAGTGTTTATATAGCGGGTGGAAGTACGCCCGCAATCTCTCAAGAGAAGATAAATAACTTTAAGATTACCTATCCTGATTTAAACGAGCAAAAGGAAATAGTTGATAAGGCTTTCAAAGAGGAATTACGGATTTATCGTTTGATGGAAACAATTAATCAAGAAATCAACCTTCTAAAAGAATACAAAACTGCCCTGATCAGCGAGGTGGTTACGGGTAAAATTGATATAAGGCAGGAAGTGCTAAATTAGCGGTATGAGCATATTGGTCAGCATAGAGGATTTGGTGTCCGGAAACATTGTGGAAGGGACGCGTATGGAGTTTAAGAAGGGATGGAACCCCGCTGCCATCATGCGCTCGGTCTGTGCTTTTGCAAATGATTTTGAAAACGAGGGTAGTGGTTATATCATTGTTGGTGTAGAAGAAAAAGATGGTAAACCTATTCGCCCTATTTTTGGTTTCGACCCTACCCAACTCGAAAAAGTTGAAAAGGAATTGGTGGGATATTGTAATCTTATTAAACCTTCCTATTTCCCAAGATTGTCCCTAGAAGCATTAGATGATAAACACGCATTGGTGATTTGGGTGCCGGGAGGCAGTAATAGACCCTATAAAGTGCCAGATGATGTAACGGCCAGGCACAAAAACTATAATTACCGTATCCGTTTTCAATCGAATAGTATTGTGCCGAATGATGAACAGGAAGCGGAACTGTTACAACTTACGGCCAAAGTTCCCTTTGATGATCGGGTGAATACGCATGCCAGTGTTAGCGACATGAGTTTTACCCTGATGCGCGGACATTTGGAAAAAACCAAAAGCCGATTGTATGGGGAAAGCAGCCATATGACGGTGGAAGAACTTGCAGAAAAAATGAACCTTTCCCAAGGGGCCAATGAACATTTGTTTCCTAAAAACGTGGGCTTGCTCATGTTTTCCGAGGCACCAGAGGAATTTTATAAAGGCGTTCAAATCGATATAGTGGAATTTCCCGAAGGCCTTGGAGGGAAAAATTTTAACGAGAAAATATTCCGTGGCCCCATTCAAAAACAATTGGTAGATGTATTATCCTATATTAGAACCAATGTGATAAAGGAAAAGGTAATCAAGTATGCCGACAAGGAGACTGCGGACAGAGTTTTTAATTATCCTTACAATGCCATTGAAGAAGCACTTTCCAATGCGGTATATCATCGAAATTATGAACTACAGGATCCCATTGAAGTTCGAATATTGCCTAAGGCCATAGAAATAATCAGCTATAATGGTGCCGACCCATCTTTGAAACAAGAGGATTTTAATAAAGGGGTAGTTAGGGCCAGACGGTATAGAAATAGACGTATTGGAGAATTTTTAAAGGAACTAAGACTCACTGAGGGTAGAGGTACTGGTATTCCTACTATTGTGAAAGCCCTAAAAGATAATGGCTCCGATGCTGCCGAATTTGATACGAACGAACCTTCCAGAACGCATTTTTTAATCGAAATACCGATCCATACAAGTTTTAACGACCAAGCTAACGACCAAGCTAACGACCAAGCTAACGACCTAGTTGATAGGTTGACTATAGAACAAATAAAGGTACTAAAGTATTGTGAACAACCCAGGTCTAATAAAGACATACAAGAGAAAGAACTTCAATTAAAAGTACATACTGATAATTTTAAGCGGTACATAGAGCCACTTATAGCACAAGGTCTTTTAAGCAGGACTATTCCAGATAAACCCAGTAGTCCCAATCAAGAATATATCACGACAAAATCGGGCAAAGGTGTTCTTTACATCCTAAAAAATGAGGTTGGGGACAAAAAGAAAGATGATTTTGGTAACAAAGGAGGTAACTAAGATGGTAACTAGGATGACTACTGAATAAGGATATTGTAATATGTCAAAAACGATACATACAGAAGATACTTTTGAGGCGGCCATAGAAGCCTCCTTATTGGAAAATGGGGGCTATATAAAAGGACATTCCCAAGATTTTGAAGCAAAACTAGGCCTCTTTCCCTCGTACATAATTCATTTTCTACAAACCTCCCAGCCCACGTTATGGGATAAGATTGTCAACATCCATAAGGACAATGTAGAGCAAAAAGTAATCCAACGCTTATTGAAGGAGCTGGACAACCGTGGCACGTTAGATGTACTGCGCAATGGTTTTACGGATTATGGGGTGAAGTTTAAAATGGCGTACTTCCGACCCGAAAGTACCTTAAACCCAGAGGCCGAAATCTTATATGCCACCAATCATTTATCGGTGACCCGCCAGTTGTATTACGAGAGAAACGGTAAAAATTCGTTGGATATGGTGTTAAGTCTAAACGGCTTGCCAGTTGCCACCATAGAATTGAAGAATCAGTTTTCGGGTCAAAACGTGTCCAATGCCAAAAGCAATACGTTTATGATAGGGAACCTACGGAACCTATCTTTCAATTTAAAAAACGCACTTTGGTTCATTTTGCCGTAGATACCGATGAATGTTATATGACCACCAAACTGGCGGGAAAGAATACGAGATATCTGCCATTTAATTTAGGGGCCAATAACGGGGCCGGAAACCCAGTAAACAAAGGAGGCTATAGAACGGCTTATTTATGGGAGAGGGTTTGGGCAAAGGATAGTTTTATGGATATTATTGGAAAGTTCCTTCACTTGAATGTGGAAACTTTTCAACTTAATGGTGTACAAAAAACTAAGGAAACCTTGATTTTCCCTCGCTACCATCAAATGGATGTCGTTCGAAAACTTACCAAAGATGCCAAGCATAACGGTGCCGGCCAGAATTACTTGATACAACATTCGGCAGGTTCGGGGAAATCCAATTCCATTGCTTGGTTGTCCTATCGGTTATCCAGTCTGCACGATGCCAAAAATAAACGGGTTTTCGATTCCGTTTTAGTTATAACGGACCGGAAGGTATTGGACAGCCAGTTGCAGAGCACCATTTATCAGTTTGAACATAAACAAGGGGTAGTTCAGAAAATAGAAAAGAACTCCCAGCAATTGGCCGATGCCATTACAGCAGGATCCAATATTATAATTACCACCTTACAGAAGTTTCCCTTTATCCTAGAAAAAATCGGAGAGTTGCCAGCAAGGAAGTATGCCGTAATTATAGACGAAGCACACTCATCACAGGGAGGGGAGGCTACCAAAAAGATGAAAGAAGTTCTTTCTGCCAAATCGCTGGAAGAAGCAGCTTTGGAAGAGCTGGATTCTGGATTGGACGAAGATGCCGAAGACCAAATCCGGAAATCCATGGAGGCCAGGGGAAAACAGGACAATCTTAGCTTCTTTGCTTTTACGGCTACCCCAAAGACCAAGACGGTAGAGGTTTTTGGCACTCCTGATGCCAACGGTATTCCAAAACCCTTCCATCTGTATAGTATGAAACAGGCGATCGAGGAGGGTTTCATACTGGATGTGCTTAAAAATTATACCACGTATAAAACCTATTTTAGGCTCTCCAAGGAAATTGAGGAAGATCCAAAAGTCAACAAAAAACAAGCGGCCAGTGCTATCGGACGTTTCTTGTCATTGCATCCCCATAACTTGGCTCAAAAGACCGAAGTGATTATTGAGCATTTTAGGCAGGTTGTTTCCAAAAAGATTGGGGGCATGGCCAAAGCGATGCTCGTTACCGGTTCACGATTGCACGCAGTTCGCTATAAAGATGAGGTTGACAAGTACATCCAAAAAATGGGCTACCACGATATCAAGGCCATTGTGGCATTTTCTGGCAAAGTAATTTACGATTTGTATCCGGAGGGGGTAACTGAGGTGGAGATTAATGGTTTTAAGGAAAAGGAACTGCCACGAAAATTTGCTTCCTCGGAGTATCAATTGCTCATTGTGGCCGACAAATACCAGACCGGTTTTGATCAACCTTTGCTACACACGATGTATGTAGATAAGAAGTTGTCCGGTGTAAAATGTGTCCAAACATTGTCCCGCTTAAACCGGATGCATACAGGAAAGGAAGATACTTTTATACTGGATTTCGCCAATGAGGCAGAGGAGGTATTGGCTTCCTTTCAGCCCTACTATGAGCTTACCTCAATAGAATCGAATACCGACCCCAATCATTTATTCGACCTAAAAACTGAAATTGAAAATGCACAAATAATTTGGCAGACCGAAATCGATAATTTTTGCAACGTTTTCTTTAAATCCGCGATTACCCTATCCGTAAAGGAACAAGGGAAATTAAACGCCTACATAGACCCCGCCGTTGAACGGTATAAAAAATTACCGGAAGAGAGTTCCAAGGAAGATATAGTTGGGACCAAAGTAACTCAGGATAATTTTAAACATTCCTTGCAGTCGTTTACCAGGTTGTATTCATTTTTGACCCAGATTATGCCTTTTTCGGATGTTGAGTTGGAAAAGCTCTATACCTATGGTCGGTTTTTATTGAAAAAGCTACCGCGTAAAAGCCAAAATGACCGCTTTAAATTGGGAGATGAAGTTTCCCTGGAATACTATCGATTGCAGAAGATAGGAGAGCAGCGGTTGTTGATGGAGAGCGAAGGCGAATATCAATTAGAGGGAATTTCCGGTGCAGGAATTCGTTTGGCAAATAAAGAGGAACAAGAAGCTTTATCCGAGATTATTAATCTCTTAAATAAGAAATTCGGCACTGAATTTAGTGAAGCGGATAAATTATTTTTTGACCAGATAGAGGCGGAGTTGGTAGCCGATGATAAATTGTCCGAACAGGCCAGAAATAATTCGATGGACAACTTTAAATTTGGTTTTGAGGATGCCTTTATGGATAAGCTGATAGGGAGAATGGAACAAAATCAAGACATTTTCAGTAAAATGATGGACGATAAGGATTTTGGAATGCTGGTTAAAGAGTATATGTTGAAAAAGGTTTTTAAACGCTTGAATGGGTAGTTTATTAGGTTGGAAAGGACGGCTGATAAACATCGCTTTATATATCTTGGGTGTTTTCTGTTTGCTAGAATCTTCACTAAAGACCTAAATAAATGGACATTGAGCATTTATAATTTAATTACTGGGCTCGGGTTCACTGTGAAAGTTCCTTAAACCGACAAAAGGCATTCGCCAATTTTATTTGGTGTGGGCTTTTGCACTCCGCTTCAAAAATGGCTGGGTTTGCCACCATAATAAAACGTGTACGGGCCCTTGAAACGGCCACATTAAATCGGTTCGGGCTAAATAGAAAGTCCATTCCACGTGGAGCTTCTTCCAAGCTGGAAGTGGCTACAGAGTAAATAATTACGGGAGCTTCCTGACCCTGAAATTTGTCAACCGTGCCAACCTCCAAATTGGGCAATAGTTGTTTGATGGCCTGAACCTGTGCATTGTAGGGGGTAATAATTTTAATATCACTGGCCGTTAAGGTTGCTTCTTCACTCTTTTCATTAATAAAAGTAACATTGCCACTAGTCAGGTGCGCTACAATTTCCAACACCTTATCAACCTCTTCGGAAGATGAGTTGGTATTACCAGTATGTTCAACTTCTTCAAGGTACAATCCAGCTCCAGCATACTTTGAGCCTATAATCTGTTGTTGATCAAGATGGTCTCTTGACTGTAATCTGTTCTCATAAAAGAGTTCTGATACAAACGCATTGATAGACGAATGCATGCGCCAAGTTTCAGCTAAAAATACACCTTGCTCATTAGCAATGGTTTTCTCGCCCTGCAACACGTGTTCTAGAGCCGATACTTCAGTGCCGTCTGGATGTACGCCTTGTTGGGGTTGTTTCAATTGTTGTGGATCGCCCAAAAGAACGAGGTTTGAGCAGCAGTGCGAAACGGCTAGCGTATCAATCAAAGACAATTGACCGGCTTCATCCACAAAGAGGTAATCCACACTACCCTCATAAGGTGGTTTACTCCACATAAATGAAGTTCCGGCAATAACATCCACACTGCCTATGGCTGCTTGGATAGCATTTTCATCATTACTTACTGACCAAGGGGAAGGATTATCCGGATCTGGTTCGGTTTTCTGTATCATTTGAATGTTAAATCCTTCCTCTTGAGCTACCTCCCAAACTTTCGATAGCAAATTTGAAATGACCTTGTGGCTAAGGGCAGTGATTCCGATTTTCTTTCCTTGCTGAGCCAAACGAACAATAAGGTGGCTTCCCGTAAAACTCTTGCCCGCGCCAGGAGGGCCTTGAACAGGCAGATAACTATGGTCTAGTTTGGCTGCAAAGTCAAATGTTCTCGCCAGAATATCCTCATTGTAGGTCAGTGCCTCTGTTAAACTTGGAGGAGCATTCAAGAGCAATTGTCTTGCTGCTCGGAACGTCTCAACTTTACTGTCCATACCGTTTTCTACAACCCATGTTGCCAAGTCTATTATGGCTTCCTCTTTGCTTCCAGGGCTGATGTCTTTTATGCTGTAGACGCAAGAAGGGTGTTCATGATGCGCGATTTCCTTTCCATACTTAACTCGAATTATCCCATTTTGCAAATCCAGGTCGAAAAGTGATCCAAAACTTCCTCCTGTAAAAGTTTTAAGCGGGTCACCTGACTTTAAATCACATTCCTGAATAGGCACGCTGTATGAATAGACGAAACTTCGTTTTTCCTTTACTTTTTCACCTGAATAATTTAAGTATGCAATAGCCCTTCTTTCTTCAAGAAGCTCGCTTTCCGGTAGTTCAATTAACCGAAATTTTTCCCAGTAGAAAGATTTTCTTTCCCTTCGATACCAATCTAACATATGGGCAAGAATGAAATTGGCTTGCTCAATTTTGCTTCGTTCAGCCTTTATAGGAGGTACACTTTTAAGTAGAGCATCCATGATAGGCTGAATTCGCTCTTGATGTGCAGTGATATTATCACTGGCATCACCATCGCCGTCTTCAGGTCTTATAATGTTTTCACCTTCGCCAATTAGCCTTGCACCTATCTCTTCTAACCATGCTTGAAGCCTAACCAATGATTCGCAGTCATCCTGGTTGTAGAGCTGGAGGGCATCTTTGGTTTCCTTTGTTAATTTATCAATATTACCGGTTTGAAGAAGTAACTCTAGTTGTGATTTTTGACTTGAGAGCTCGCGTAAATCCATCATGCGCTTGTAGCCAAAGAACGCTTCCAAGTCTTTGATTGAGTATTTCTCAACGCTAGCTCGTACAGACTGCCGAACAACACTATAGAGATCTACAAATGTGTTTGATCTTAAAAAAGTATCAATTTCATTTTCATGCGATGCATATTTACCCATTAGCCGCTTAAAAGCCATGACTTCGTATGGTGCATAATGGTATATATGGAGTGAGGGGTCTTCTTTTTTTAGCTTAAAGGCAAAGTCAATGAATTGCTCAAAAATTTCTTTTTCTTCAGTTTCGTTTTTAGCCCAGAAGGCATGGTATACACCTTTGTGCACATAACCAATCATGTACTCAAGACCATCTGGCTCAACCATCCGGTCGCCTTCAAAATCGAGGTAAATATCATTCGTGGAAGGCTCTGGCAGTTTGTTCAGGCCTTTGCCTTCTTCAATGTCTAAAGTTTCGTAGTAAGGTTCATATCCGTTTTTTCTGCTCTTATGCTGTAAACGAGCCTGTTCTCGAAGTTTGTTGTAAGTTTCTTTAACACCTTTAGAAGGATTAAAAGGCACAGGTAAATCAAGACAGGCCAGTTTCTCAAGGGTGTCAACATCATGCAAATTCAGTTCCTTCATTTGTGATTTTCCCATTCCTGCCACAAAGGTCAGGTGGTCATCTCTTCGTCTAACAGCATTACAGTTCTTCTACCACCTGCAAATATCGCAATGGCTGACTGGCTCAGGGTAGGTCTCTTCATCATTGGCAATTGCTTCTTCCAAATTCCGTTTTACAACCCGTATATATGCCGCATGTTCATCATAACGATAGTATTCTTCACCATCAGGTTTTATAACACCCATGTATTCTGGAGTTATACCTTGGATTTGAGCTACGCGCTCTGAATAAAGGCCAATTTGTAAAATTGTCCCGGCCTTGGTTTCATTCGCCAGCTTGGTATCCCACACCTCATAAGACCAATCTCCCAAACTGCTTGGTCTATCAACCTTCTTCAGAAAATCAGCCCATCCGCTCCATTTGCCATCTTCTTTCAATCTTGCCTGGTAAATAACATCAATACCAGCTTTCATGGCATCTATTGTGTGCTTCTCAGCATGGGGGTCATCAGTACTAATTTCTGATACAGTCCTTCCTTGATCCTTGATTTCCCGTAGGTGATTCTCTTCAAACTCGATACCTTTCTCCATAAGCATTTGCAAAACACGATTCGTGTATTGTTCTGGATCTGCAATTTCGCCTCTTGCATGCTGTTTGTTGAGCTGACTAAGATGTTTGCAGCTGCTGTGGGAAGATAGATCGGAAGGGCTATAAATAATCTGGTTGTTCTTGTATTTCATATAAAAATTGAAGAAAAGCTATTTATTCAAAAGCTATTTTAGTTGATATAAGTCATTTTGCCTAACGTTCCGGCTCGTATGGTTTCGGTATGGAAGATCCGATGGGATCTATCATTCCGATATCGGGCCAAGTTAAAAGTAAGGATTTTTATTTTTTGATAGATCGTAAGGCTGGATTAGAGCCATTGTGTGTGCCCAGCATGGGCATCTTTATCAATGCTATTAATGTCATAAATCCCAAGCCCCTGCGGAAGCCGGAAAACCCTCCTCTTCGACCCTCCCTTTCCGGACAGGTTCCACCGCCGGAAAGGAAAGTCCCTCCGCTTCGGATTTTCCTGCATCCTCGGTGCCGCACAAGAGACCAAGGGGAGAAAAACCCCTTAATCTCTTTTCCCCTTACCACTAAAATCCACTTTTTTTATATTTTCTTAGATTTTTTCAAGGCCATATAAGCCTATATTAAATTGCTGTTTGGTCTTATATGGTTCCATATGGGCTTATATAGTTTTGAGTCATAAAATACTGATAATAAGATTGTTATAATCGAAAATCATTTTCTACATTTATATATATTTATCCGTTTTGACGGATAGCAAGTTGTATTCTAAGTAACTTAGAATTGCCTACTTCTTACGAAGTGTTTACCATAAAAAGCGCAGGAAATGGGACAAAAGAAAAGAGGCCGAAAACGATTGGGAAACAGGAAGCGGTACCACAACGTAATGTTAAGGTTCAACGATACCGAATATGACATGCTCAGGAGAATTGCCGGATCTTACAATCTGGATATTTCCGAAAGGGGTGTGATAAGCCCCCTTCTAAGAAGATTGGTTTTGCGCAAAGAATCGGAAGAAAGAGAACAACTTCCGGACACCTCGGACCTTGCCTACCATATCAACAAGATCGGCAAGAACATCAACCAACTGGTAAAACTGGCTCACTACAAGAACTTGAGAAGTCCGAACAGTAGTGTGACAGACGAGATAAAAAAGACCAACGGACTACTTAATGCACTGATCGAAATTACGTTGGAGGAACAAACAGGATGATAGGAAGGATACTATATCGGGAAAGCTGCCAGGGCGTGCTGAACTATGTGTTCGGCAAGGAGGGCATGCGCATACTCGGATATGGCAACATGTACTCACAGGACATATCGAAAAAGTTCTTCGGGGACGTACTCCATTTCCAGGGTCAGCGCAATGCCACCAAGAACCGCTATGCCCATATAACCCTGAACCTTCCCCGAGGGGAACATCTTGATGACAAAACCTTCCATGAAGTCTCAAAGGAATACATGGACCACATGGGATATGGGGAACAGCCCTATGTAGTGGCACGGCATATAGATACCAAGCACGAACATGTCCACATAATAACGACCAATGTGGACGAATCTGGAAAAGTGCTTGGAATTTATAACAGCTACCGAAGGAACATTGCCACCCAGAAACACCTTGAGAAACAATTCAATCTCTCCCCATCTCCAGAAACAAAACAGGAAAAGGAGCTCCCACAATATGAGATGCCAGAATTCAAGAACGAGGACATCAACGGGGTCAGGTTCTACATACAGGATATCGTAAACAACACCATCCAGAAGTACAAGGTACGGAGCTTTAAGGGACTGGCCGAACACCTCAAACATCATCATATTCAGTTAAGGACGGTGGAACACAAAGGCAGGATAGGTGTATCCTTCGGCATCGAAATAAAGAATGGCTACCGGTCGAGGTTCATCAACGGCTATACCGTACATCCCCAATTGAGTGGCCCAAAACTGCAAATGGTCTTTGAAAAAAACCAAATTTCAAAACTGTTGGCTATGGTCAGGAAACGGCTGGAGAAACAGCTAAGGACGACCTATGGCCTTTTTAGGACGATAGACCGCGAACACCTCCCCGATATTCTAAAACTGCACCAAGATCTGGACTGCAGGCTGGAATACGACGGGCAGGGAAAAGCGGTGGACTTCACCATTTACGACAAGTCGGGCTATGTCCTAGGAAGCAAGGAAATAGCGGGCGATATCGGGATCCTGGAAAACCCCCATCTGTTCGGGAGCGGATATACCCGGTTGTACGAAGAGAGCGAACAGCTGCAACTGGAAATGCAGCGCATTATAAGGGAAGCCTACCAGAGCACCTATCAAAATTCAGGAAAGAAGGTCCTTTATTCGGAACATATCGATAGGATGCCCATAATGTCCATAATAGAAGAAATGGCCAAATCGGAACGCTCCAAGTTCCTCAAGAAATATATGCACAGCAACAAGGAAAAACTGGGCGAGCTGATACAAGTGCAATTCGATATCGTAAAGGATAAACTTTATAGTACCGAATCTAAAAGGGAAGAACAGAAACTCGAAGCAAAAGCAGATTTGATTAAACAGGCCATTGACAACCGACTCTTCGAACCCATCGAGCAAGAGAAAATCCTCCACGAACTTATCCAGAGCCTTGGCACCAGATACGACAACGGCATCCTTACCTATGCGAATTCTAACCGGCACAAGGCCGAGCTGAATATGGGCCCAATACCGATGCCAAACCAAATCGATTTTTATGTATCCCCTGGCTTTATAAAGGAAAACGAAAAAGTATTGGACGGAATTCTGAACGACAAAATGGCAAAGGAAATCAAACCAAATCCGACCGCGATATTCCTGCCGTTGATGTTCCCGAACCTCTACCATGCCTTGACCCCAACATACAGGCAACGGTTTGAACGTCTGAGCATATCGACCTACCACAAATATGCTGAGCGAATGCACGTACCCTTCGAGAAATCCCCGAAGGACTACATCCGGTTCTTCAATGCCAAAGGTTTCCTATTTGAAAGAAGGGAAGAAAAGCTGTGCATCGCTTCTATATATTCCAAGGAGCCGATCAGCGTTCCGCTCCCAAAGAAAACACAGGCCTATCTGCAATCATCGAACGACCTAAATAGGATATTGAATAATCAAGCAGAAACTTTGGCTGATATCAGAACCGATGGGCAGGACAATTTGAAAAGCCTCTGGTCTGCACATCTAATGGAGCGGGGGCAATATCAGAAGGCGGCCTATTTGTATATTTTGGAGGGAGTTACACCGAACCTCCCATTACAGTTATTGGAACATCACATGGAGAACGGATTCAAGGAAGCCCTGGTTGCCGTTACCAAAAAACGGATCGATGCCGAACAGAGCCGACTCCTTCGACGAGGAATCTATGCCCTGGGCAATCTGTTGGCAAGCAAAAATTTTAAAGAGGAAGAAGTTTTCAACGGCTTTAAGGATGAGCTGACGGATTATTCCAAGCACAAGGGCAGGGGGTTTTCGATGTAGACTTCAAAAAAGCCGTTATGTAATAGGTATTGGCACACTATGGGTACTTTTATTGTGGTTAGGGAAAGAATTAAAATTGACAACCACCTTCCTATAACCATCGTTAACTTGTCAAAAGTTTGAAAAATCCGTAAATTGGTATTCTAACTTCAATGGCTTTGAGCAAGAAAACACTTCATACAAATCAATTGAATCCTATTACTTTCTGGGACGTCGATCTGAATTTATTGGATATGATAAAAGACAAGGATTTTATTATTGCAAGGGGCTTGGAACGTGGTTCTGATGCGGAAATATGGTATATTGAATCCGTATACTCCCAACAAGAAATCATTGCCGCATTGGAAAGCACCAATTGGGTTTCCAAAAAAACATTGAATTTTTATAAAACCATTTCAATTTGAAGGAGGTTTAGTATCATTCTGAAAGTTTCTTATAAATCTCATCCTGATATGTATCAATTTTGCTTTTCCTAAGACCGGAAAGATATGCCTGTGTTGTGCTTATGCGCTTATGTCCCATCATCTGGGAAATGGCGGTAAGAGGGATGCCCATATCGTCCGCTCCCGATGCGAATGTGTGGCGTGCGGCATAGCTGGTTACGTTTTCTTCGATACCTGCCATTTTCGCAAGCTCCTTAAGATTCTTATTGTACCGTTTTCTCGCCCAAGTTACTTTATTGTATTGATCTACTGGATTTCCGTCCGGGATGATATCCAACAAATAATCCGATTTTCGCTTGTCCTTGGAAAAGTAGTCCAATATGGGAATAAGTTGGTCATGGATTTTGATATTGAAAGGTTCGTCAGTCTTTTGGCGGGCATATTGGATGCGACCGTCCACGATATTGGAAAGCTTCAACCGTGCCAGATCGACAAACGACATACCATTGAGTAAAAAGCTCATCATGAAGATATTCTTGTCCCGAAACAAGGCGGTGCCCTCATCTAGTTCCAGTTCGGATATCTTACGGATAGCAGAAAGAGTAAGTGCTTTTTTTTGCGGCTTTCCATTTCTTATGGTGTAGTCGTCAAAGGCATATCCTTCCTTGTCCGCAATGCCAGCTTTTATAGCTTTGCGGTTGATTGCCCTAACAGTGCGGAGATATACACTAATACCACCTAATTTGTTGCCTTTGGCCAAGTAATGCCGCTCAAAACGGTTCAAAAAATCAAGGTTCAGCTCGTCAAAAGTAAAATCCCGATTTTTCCTAAAATTTTTAACTGCGTTCAGGGTGTGCTGGTAGACTCGTGCATTGCCAACACGCTTGGCCTGTTTTAATTCTTTGATCTGATTATCGGTGAACTGGAAGAACGTAATTTTGTTCGTTGATTGTGTGATATGATTTCGGACTTCGGAAATACTCATGTATTTTAGCTTTCCATGGTCATCCAATCGTGTAAGGATGTCCACCATATGTGCCATCTTTTTCTGGAGTAGGTTGTTTAATCTCCCTGGGGATTCAGTTCCTTTGAATGAAGGTTTGATTTTTTGTTTATTATCGTCCCAGTCGGTAACCTCAATTTGGTGTCCTGTTGCAATGCTCGTACTCTTACGATTGTGGGTAAGCCGAAATATGAGCGGATACGTTTTAGTATTTTTACGTCGGGTGTCCAATGAAATTTTAATATATGTTTTCATTCATCTTGTTTTTCATTGCACGCAGATTGCACGCAGAAAGTGATAAAGTATGGTTTAAAATGCATTTAAATATACAAAAAAGCTCTGAAACCCCGCATTTTTAGGTTATATTAGTACATATAACACCAAATCATACCTGCCTGTCACGCAGGGGGTCGCGGGTTCGAGTCCCGTCCGGACCGCTAAAAGCCTTGAAAACATTATGTTTTCGAGGCTTTTTTCATTTTTAGGGGCGGAATTGGGGGATCAGTAACAGTTGTTGTGTTTATGCAAATATTGCGGATCAAGACCAATTGTTGTGGGATATGTTCCTGAGCCCCTGTACCAGATCGAAGGCTATCTTTATGTCGGGATATTGGGCAAATAGTATCCTACTTCTTTCCAATTGGTTTTCTGTCCAGTTATTGGGGGCTTTGTAGAGCAGGTACCTGCTTCTGGCCAGAATAGATCATAAACAGGTTTTATTACGATATACTGAGACATTAAAGAGTATAAAATTCTCCGTTGATCGGGGCGGGTCCCAAGATTTTGAAGTTTTATACCTCTACCATATTGGAACTATCCATTGAAAATAATTCGGAGTTGCTTATACATATTTCAACAAATTTGATTAGCTTAGGAGGAGTTGTTTGGTTTGGTAATCAGGGGTTTATGTCTGTTGGATAAAAGATGGTATGTGGCTTCCCATGGCGACTAAAATAGACGATGTTTTTAAACTAATCCATGGGGATTAACCTACTAGGCTATAATCAACATAACACCCGCCACTTGGCACGGAAAAGGAAATATAAGGAAATGGCAGTTCTCCCTCAATTAAAAGGTGTTCTTTATATGCTATTGTTATCCGGCATCTTGATACAATGTGCCCGGGATTTACCCCCAGGAGACATTGATAATGGGGGATTAATACTTCCGGAAGGTTTTGAGGCGGTAGTGGTGGTGGACAGTATTGGGCCTGCACGGCATCTTGCGGTCAATGATAATGGTGATATATATATTAAGATGCGATTTGCACATGAACAAGGCGAGAATATTGGTCTTCGGGATACCGATAATGATGGAAAAGCGGACCAAATAGAGCGATTTGGGGTGTTTGATCAACGGGGTTATTACGCTACAGGGATGCGGATCTATAAAGATTATTTATATTATAGCACCGCCAGTACCGTGTATCGACAAAAACTTACAAAAGGAAAGTTGGTGCCCGAAAGCGAACCGGAGGTAATGCTCACCGATGATTATCGAAATTCCCCATATGGTTATTCCCATATTGCAAAACCACTTACTTTTGATGAGGACGGCCATATGTATGTTCCCTTTGGTTCCCCCGGGGATATTTGCCAATCGAAAGAACAGGATAGAATGCCGGGGGCATTGGGGCAGGATCCCTGTCCGGAATTGGAGTGGCATGCCGGAATATGGCAATTTGATGCCAATAGGCCCGGTCAGACGCAAAAAGATGGATACCGCTATGCCACAGGTATCAGGAGCATTGTGGGAATGGATTGGAACCATTATGATAACACTTTGTACGCCCTGCAGCACGGAAGGGACAACCTGAACCGTAATTGGCCGGAGTATTTTTCCCCTTGGCAAAGTGCCATGCTGCCGTCGGAAGAATTTCTAAGGATCAATGAAGGTGCCGATGCCGGTTGGCCATACTACTATTACGATCATATGCAGGGCAAAAAATTGCTAAATCCCGAATACGGGGGGGATGGTAAAAAGGAGGGCGATGGGGCCAAATACGCGCAGCCCATAATTGGCTTCCCAGGCCATTGGGCTCCCAACGATCTGCATTTTTACCAGGGAGATCAATTCCCTGAACATTATAAAAATGGTGCCTTTATAGCTTTTCACGGTTCCACTATTAGGGCGCCCTTTCCCCAAGCAGGCTATTTTATTGGCTTTGTCCCTTTTAAAGATGGGAAATTTGGTGAGTGGGAGGTTTTTGCCGATGGTTTTGCCCAGGTAGATAAGATCGTTGATACTGATGATGCAGGATATAGGCCCATGGGCATTGCCATGGGGCCGGATGGTTCTTTGTATATCAGCGAAAGTGAACATGGAAAAATTTGGAGGGTAATGTACAAAGGGGATAAAGGGAATTTTGGCAGGGACCAACTTTCGCAAATGGAAAAACTTAAAAAGTTGCCGCATATCAAAACTCCCGATGAAAAAAGAGACGATCTTACACCGATTAGGGCAGAGGCAGGAGCAATATTGTACAATAAATATTGCGGGTCCTGTCATATGGCCAATGGTATGGGAGATGGTAGCAGGTTCCCGCCCATTGCCGGTTCCGAATGGGTCAAAGGAGACCAAAAAGTACTCATAGACGTTGTATTGAGTGGTTTAAGTGGGCCTATAGAAGTGAACGGAAAGACCTTTGACGGTGTGATGCCACCGGTAGATTACTTGGAAGATGAAGAAATAGCCCAGATATTGACGTATATTAGGAAGGAGTTTGGTGATAATGCACCTCCGGTCGGTTCCTACTACGTAAAGGAAGGAAGGTACTATGCCCGGAAAAAAAAGGAGGCTTTAAAGAGTGGCCTTTAAAGGTTTTAGGGTATTGCCCAATGTATAAATAGTGGTTATGGTGCCGTAAATGTTGTATCAATACAAAGATTTTTCAACTCTTGGGTCGGAGCTGCTTTTTGGCAGTTCCGGGTGAGGTAGAATATAAAATTTCGGTTTTTGATACCTTTGGTCAAAATGTAACTGGCGAAATTTGCCGGAATAACCTTGTTGGGCAGGTATTCCAATGATTTTTATCAGGGATAGTCAGTTATGAGAATTTTTTTATTTCAAAGATTCTCCAGCCCTTGGGTCCATAAATAGCCATAGCTCTATTAAATACGGATAGTTTTCTTTGGTTTTAAGGTAAATTTTAGGAAATTTAAGCCTTAAAGTTAAACGTGATGAAACGATTGTTAAACCTGTCGGCAGACAGGTTTAATGTGAGGGTCAGGCGGTTACGGACGTTTAATTCCAAAAATTTAGACGATATGAAAATTAAAGGCCTTTTCGCAATTCTAGCGGCAGTATTGTTGTTTGCCAATTTTGGTTGTAAGGAAAAAAAGCCTACGGCACAGACCCCCGCCAAGTCCGAAAGGCCCAATATTCTTTTTATAATGTCCGATGACCATACGGCCCAGGCCTGGGGTATTTATGGGGGGATATTGAAGGATTATGTACACAATCCGAATATTAAGAGATTGGCATCCGAAGGCTGTGTTTTGGAGAATTGTTTGGTTTCCAATTCCATTTGTACCCCCAGCAGGGCAACTATCCTTACCGGGCAGTATAGTCACATTAACGGAGTTACTACCTTGGGTGCGGGCTTATCGCCCCATCATAATAACATAGCAAAAGAGCTTCAAAAAGGAGGGTATTCCACCTCAATTATAGGGAAATGGCACTTAAAACAAGAGCCGGCAGGATTTGATTATTACGCCGTATTACCGGGGCAGGGGGATTATTGGAACCCCAGATTGAAAACCGCGGACAATTGGGAGGATTATTATGGGGGCGGTAAGGTAGTGGAAGGTTTTAGTACCGATATCATTGCGGATAAAACCATGGAATGGATAGCCAATAGGGACAAATCCAAGCCTTTTATGGCCATGTGCCACTTTAAGGCCACACATGAGCCTTTTGACTACCCCGAACGGTTTGGCCATTTGTATCGGGATGAGGAAATTCCCGTTCCCGATTCATTTTATGATAAAGGTGCCAATACTACTGGGAGGGTCTTTAAAGGACAATCCGTAGACAACCTTCAAAAGCGTTATTTGGCCGCCACTGCAGATCCGGAATTGAGAAAGGATTATATGGCCTATCCGGAGCTGCCCTTTTCGGTGGATGGATTAAGTGCCGATGAGGCAAGAATGAAGACTTATCAGAAGTTTGTCAAGGATTTTATGCGCTGTGGGGCTGCCATAGATGATAATATTGGTAGGTTGTTGGATTACCTGGATGCATCCGGATTGGCAGAAAATACCATAGTTATTTACACGGCCGATCAAGGTTATTTTTTAGGGGAACACGGTTGGTTCGACAAGCGTTTGATCTATGAGGAATCCATTCACATGCCCTTTGTGATAAGGTATCCCAAAGAGATTCCTGCCGGGACCCGAAATGACGATATCATAGAAAATGCGGATTTTTCCGCCCTGTTCGCCGATTATGCGGGAATTGATTATCCGGAAACCATGCAAGGGCATAGTTTTCGCGAGAACCTGAAGGGAAATACCCCCGCAGATTGGCGCAAGTATGGTTACTACAGGTACTGGGACCATTCCAAAGACCGTCCCGGCCATTTTGGGATTAGGGGAGAGCGCTACAAGCTGGCGTTTTATTATGGTAACGGACTTAAGGTAAACGGCTATAGTAAAGAGGAGCAACCGAAGAAATACTGGGAATTTTACGATTTGGAAAGGGATCCCAAGGAGCTTCATAATGCGTATTACGATTCCGAATATCGGGATATTATATCCGATATGAAAACAGAAATACTTAAACAGCGGGAAATGTTGGGCGATCTAGATGAAGGTAATGGGGAAATTCATCAGATCATAGCTGACCACTGGGAAAGTTAGGGAAACATGACCAGGTGGGGTGGAATATAGACCGAAAAGGGCTTTGAGTGCGTAGTGTTAACTAGTCCAATTGATCAAAAGAGTAATTCGAGCATTATGACAAATAGGGGGCTGCCCGAAAAATTTATCAGTTGTGATTGGGGCACCTCCAATTTTAGACTGCGCTTGGTGGATACCCATTCCTTAAAGGTACTCTTGGAGCATAGGACCGATTTGGGGATCAAAAAGTGCTATCAATTGTTTAAACAACAAACGGAACTGTCCCAGCAAACCTTTTTTGCAGATTATTTGTTGGCGCAGCTGGAAAGGTTGGGTTTGAACGGTGAGGGAAATTACCCTTTAGTAGCTTCCGGAATGCTGTCATCCTCCATAGGCATGCAGGAATTGGATTATTGTACATTGCCTATCACCTTTATCGGAGAAGACCTGATAAGCAGGTCAATTGTTTTGGGCCGTAATCTGAACCTTCTTTTGATTTCCGGGGCCAGAACCAATAACGATGTAATGCGGGGGGAGGAAACCCAGGCCATTGGGCTTTCGGATTATCTGCCCAAGAGTGGGAAGGGGATGCTTTTACTGCCCGGGACCCATAGTAAACATATCCAATTCAATAACGGGCGCTTTATGGATTTTACTACCTATATGACAGGAGAATTATTTGAGCTTATCGGGAAGCACAGTATTTTGTCGGATACGATGGAAGAAGTACCATGGGAGCCGTTATATGAAAATATTTTTATGGATGGTGTTAAAAAAGGGGCGGCCAACCAACATATGGCAACGCTTTTTTCCATTAGGGCCAATAGCCTGATACATAAAGCCTCCCCTGCTGAAAACTATTATTTTCTTTCGGGATTGTTAATAGGGGCCGAGTTGTCCTATTTGAAAGGGAATAGTGAAACCGTATACCTTGCAGTTACCGGAATACAGAATTCATTGTACACAATGGCCTTGAAATCGTTGATGCCCAAGGACCAATTGGTCTGTTTTGAGCCACAAATTATAGAATCGGCCCTATTGGCCGGTCAGCGAAAAATATTGGAAACATATGTCAAATAAAGAATCATTTTCTTGGGGACTTTACAATAGGGCCCCCATTGTGGGTATTGTAAGGGGAGTGGCCACAGATGTAATGCAGGATATTGCCAAGGCATATGTAGGGGCGGGACTCCACACCATAGAAATAACCATGAACACCCCCGATGCTGCCCAAATGATATCTATGTTGCGCAGTGAATTTGATCAGCTCAATGTGGGTGCAGGAACGGTCTGCACTATGGAAGATTACGAAAAGGCCGTGGCTGCAGGGGCCCAGTTTATGGTGACCCCCATCATTGATGAGACCGTTATTAAAACGGCTGTAATGCAAGGTATCCCTGTTTTTCCGGGAGCTTACACCCCTACGGAAATATTTAAGGCATGGCGATTGGGCGCATCGGCCGTAAAAATATTCCCGGCTACCCAGCTTGGGGTCCAGTTTATAAAGGACATTGCGGCCCCACTTAACAACATTAAGCTTTTGCCTACTGGCGGGGTTTCTTTGGAAAATATCAAATCTTTTTTTGAGGCCGGGGTTGTGGGCGTTGGTATGGGCAGTTCGCTCTTTGATAAAAGGCTTATTCAAGAAAGGGATTTTAAAGGCCTTGCCGAGCATTTCACCAAGATAAAAGCTGAAATAGAGGGGATTTAATTTAATTCAATATATTTAACTTCATCAATTTTGATCAATAATGAAACCATCCTTTGTTTATATAGTGTTTTTTGTTTTTTTGGTAACCCTGACCGGGTGTAAAAATGAATCCAAGAAATCCCAGAAGGGGATCACAGAACAGCCAGTGCCAAAGGAAAGTATAAAGCTCTTGGTAGGGACTTTTGCGGAAGGGGACGACCAGGGGATTTATCAGCTCGATTTTAATCCCGGGACGGGCGAACTTACCAATAGCAGGCATGTAGCCGTAGAGAACAAGCCCGGATATCTTTACCTTTCCAAGGATGGGAATAGGGTCTATTCTTCCAATGGGACCAAACTGGGGAGCGTATCGGCATTTCAATGGAACAAAGATAAAACAGCCTTGGATAGAGTGGGCAACCTTTCCAGCATAGGGGATGGTGCCTGTTATGTTGGGGTAGACCCCAGAGAACACCTTCTTGCGGCCGCAAATTATAGTTCCGGAAGTATCGTTCTTTATCCCCTTGATGAAAAAGGAGGTATGGTAGATGACCCGCAAGGGATACAGCATACTGGAAGTGGGCCACATCCCAATCAAAGATCGGCCCACGCACACTGTGTACAATTTTCCCAAAACGGAAAGTTTTTATATGCCGTGGATCTGGGGACGGATCAGGTTTTAGTGTATCCAATAGATTCGGGGAATAAACTGGGCAAAGCGGAGGTTGGTCTGCAATTGGATCCTGGCGACGGTCCAAGACATCTTGTATTCCACCCAACCGAGAACATGGTGTTTATAATAAATGAACTTTCCAGTACCGTTGTATCCGCCACTGTAGATGAAGAGACCGGAGTTTTTACAACAGTGGATAAAAAGAGTACCCTTCCGGACGATTACCAAGAACCCAATGCCTGTGCCGATATTCATATAAGTAAGGATGGGAAATTTTTATACGCTTCCAATAGGGGGCACAATAGTATTGCTATTTATTCGGTATCGGGAAGCGGAGAATTAAAACTCTTGAACACAACATCTGTGCAAGGCGATTGGCCGCGTAATTTTGTCCTGTCGCCCGATGGTAATTTTCTTTTGGTAGCCAATCAAAAATCGGATAATATCAATGTCTTTGAAGTAGATAAACAAACAGGACTACTCAATTATACTGGAAATCAGATACACCTTCCACAACCGGTCTGTTTGAAGTTTTAAGTAAATTGTTCATCTAAGGTGATAGGCCATAGATCAAAAAAAACATATATTTTTTTAAGGAACGGTTATGGTTATAATATTGTGCGGTCGCAACTTAAAATTGGTGAAGCAAACTTTTCTGGCCTATAATCCAGATTCAATGTAAATAAAACAATAGAATATGAAAATGATTAAACTGAATTGGTCCCAAGCATTAATGGTGGTCTTGCTTTTAACAGGATGCAAATCCAAGGTAGAAAAGGAGGTCGCTTCTGTAGAAAATTCCAAAAAGCCCAATATTGTATTTATTTATATGGACGATCTGGGTTATGGGGATATGAGCGCCTATGGTGCTACGGAGATCAGTACCCCAAATATGGATGCCCTGGCCAATGGCGGAGTGCGGTTTACCAATGGTTATGCCACTTCTGCTACCTGTACCCCCAGTAGGTATGCCATCCTTACGGGACGCTATCCGTGGCGCAATAAGGACGCCAAAATATTACCGGGAACGGCTCCTTTGATTATAGATACCGCTCAAATGACAGTCCCCAAAATGTTGCAAGGACAAGGATATGCTACCGGAATAGTGGGCAAATGGCATTTGGGACTGGGAAGCGGGATGGTCAATTGGAACGAACGGATATCCCCCGGTCCCAATGAGGTTGGTTTTGATTATTCCTATATTCTTGCTGCAACCCAGGATAGGGTACCAACGGTCTATATTGCCGATGGCCATGTGGACGGGTTGGATCCCAATGATCCCATAGAAGTTAGTTATAAGGAGAATTTTGAGGGCGAGCCAACAGGTTTGGACAATCCGGAACTTACCACTATGAAATGGCACCACGGACACAATAACAGCATTGTGAACGGAGTGCCCAGAATAGGATTTATGAAGGGCGGGGAGGCCGCCAAATGGAGCGATGTGGACATGGCGGACCATTTTCTGGCAAGGGCCCAACAATATGTAAAAGAGCATAAGGATGAACCATTTTTTCTTTATTATGCACTACAACAGCCCCATGTGCCACGTACCCCACATCCGCGTTTCGCAGGAAAATCCGGTATGGGCCCGAGGGGGGATGTAATTTTGGAGGCGGACTGGGTTATAGGCGAGTTTATGAAGACCTTGGAGAACGAAGGAATACTTGAAAATACACTTATAGTCTTTTCCAGTGACAACGGACCTGTGGTCAATGACGGCTATTATGATGATGCCGTTGAAAAATTGGGCAACCATACCCCTTCCGGTCCCTTGAGGGGAGGTAAATATAGCCTGTTCGAAGCGGGGACAAAAGTTCCCTTTATCACGTATTGGAAAGGAACCATTGCCCCCGGAAAATCTAATGCCTTGGTGTGTCAGGTAGACTTGTTATCTTCATTGGCCACTTTGGTAGGAAGTGATACAGTTGGTGAGGATAGTGAGGACCTATTGGAGGTATTTTTGGGCAGATCCAATGAAGGTAGGGATGCATTGGTATTGGAAGCTACCTCAAGAACAGCATTTAGAAAAGGAAATTGGGCCATGATACCACCTTATAAGGGTCCTGCAATTATTAAGACGGTCAATATAGAGATTGGAAATTCGGAAGAGTATCAGCTTTATGATTTGGAAAAAGACCCGGGCCAGAAAGAAAATTTGGCCCAATCCCATCCGGCAAAACTCCAGGAATTGATTGCCGATTTTGAAAAGATTCGGGGCTTAGGTAGGGGGAAAGTGGAGGATTTGGAGTTAAAATAGTTTTCCTTTACCGTTAGGGAGCAATAAAAAATAGGATCAAAAATGTTTTACGAATAAATGTGTTGCATTCAGAATGATATTATAGTGCACTTTAAAATCAAATAAATCCGATGAAATTAAGGCAATTGGTTTTTGGTATTACCCTAATGGGGTGTTTGTTTCATGGCTGTGCAGATAAGAAAGAAGAAACATTTTCAAAACCGATAACTAATTCCAGGCCCAATATCATTCTTTTTGTTGCCGATGACCACGGAACGGATGCTTTGGGGTCCTATGGAAACAAGGTAATCAAAACCCCTCATCTGGATCAATTGGCTGCGGAAGGCGTTCGTTTCAACAATGCCTATTGTACTTCTGCCAGTTGTTCCGCCAGTAGGTCCGTAATTCTTACAGGACTGTACGGTCACGCAACCGGATCTTATGGGCATGTGCATGATTACCATCATTTTAGCACCTATGATAAGGTGAAATCCTTACCTGTATTACTGGAAAAGGAAGGTTATGCCACAGCAAGAATAGGCAAGTACCATGTGGCTCCGGAATCGGTGTACCATTTTCAGGAGGCGTTAAAGGCCGATCCCAGAAACACGGTGGAAATGGCCGAACAATGTAAGGATATATTGGCTTCGGAAAAACCATTTTTTCTTTATTTCTGTACGGATGATCCACATCGGGCGGCCTCTATCGATCCCGGAAGGTGGGATGCCCCCAACAGTTTTGGAAATAAGGTGGAAGGCTTTGCCGGTGTAACGACCATAACGTACGATCCCGAAGAGGTTATTGTGCCGGATTTTTTGCCGGATACCAAGGAAAGTAGGGAAGAAATTGCTCAATACTATCAAAGTGTTTCCAGAATAGATCAGGGTTTTGGCAGGTTGATGCAGATGCTCAAGGAGTCGGGCAAGGCGGACAATACTATCGTAATTTATATATCGGATAATGGAATGGCTTTTCCGGGTGCAAAGACTACGCTGTACGAGCCGGGTATGAAATTGCCCTGCATTATTAAGGATCCCTTCTCAAAATTGAAGAACACTACCTCCAACGCCATGATTTCATGGGTAGACCTAGCGCCTACCATTTTGGATATGGCGATGGTGGAAACAAAGGAAAATTCGTTTCACGGGCGTTCTTTTAAGGAGGTATTGAATGTAAGGGAGGCGGAAGGTTGGGATGAGGTATACGCCTCCCATACCTTTCATGAAATTACAATGTATTACCCCATGCGTGTGGTTCGCGAAAAGAATTACAAACTTATTAGAAACATAGCATGGCGTATGGAATACCCCTTTGCTTCGGACTTATGGGCGGCTTCTACCTGGCAGGAAGTGCATAGGAACCACAGGGAATTTTATGGAAAAAGAAAGGTGCAGGATTACCTATTTCGCCCAGAATTTGAATTGTTCGATTTGGAAAAAGATCCGGATGAATTGTTCAATCTGGCCAATGACCAGGATTATAAGGAGATCATGGATGATATGATCATAAAAATGAGGGATTTTCAGGTCCGGACCAAGGATCCGTGGATTATAACGTGGAATCATGATAGTTCGCTTCAGGGAAAAGGCATCAATTTATGACCTCTTGGGGGTAATATCTACCATTATTTATATCAACTTTTTATTTAATTTATTTCGGTTTTATTTCAGAAATGGGACGAACCGGTTCCAATTTCATGATATTCAAAAGATAATTTATTGAATGCAGGGGCAGGGGGATGGTTTGATATGTCCTCTTAGCGTTTTCCAGGCTATTTTATAGATTGACGATCGCTGCTATAAACAGCCTTTTCTTAGGCGGAAAACAATAAAGACTAGAATTAAATCTTTAATTGGTTAATTTTGCCATTGTTGATATAAGGATTGAAAATGAAATTAGTGGTATGGGGCCTAAGCCTTTTTTTATGCATTGCCAAGTTGGAAGGTCAGTCCCAATTGAAGGATACCGTCTCTATTTGGGAGACCTTGGCCTATGATGGGGCAAGTGCTATTGGGGGATTAAAATATGCCTACTCGCGGCCGTTTCATTGGGAGAAAGAGGATTTTGTAACGGCAGGGGCCATTGTATTGGGAACTGCTGGCCTATTTACTTTTGATGAGGAAAGTTCCCATTGGTTCCGGGAACAGGAAGGGAAGGTACCTGGGATTCTAAAGGAAACGGGTTATTATCTTGGAAAGCCATTGTACAATTATTCTATTAATGGTGGAGTGTATTTTATAGGACTTTTGACAAAGAATGAAAAATGGAGAAAAACGGGAGTGCTTTTAATCTCTTCGGCTACAACCGTCGGATTGATACAAACAGTGAGTAAAACCTTGGTGGGGAGGGCCAGGCCTATTGCCAATGTAGGAAAGGCAAGTTTTAAACCTTTTAGTAGCGAGGCTGCCTATCACAGTTTTCCGTCCGGACATACCATATTGGCATTTACCACCTTCTATGCCATAGGCAGGCAGTTTGAAAATCCATGGGTTAAAGGCGGGTTCTATACTTTAGGGCTTATTTCCCCGGTTACCAGATTATGGAGTGGGGCACATTGGTTGACCGATGTGGCGCTGAGTATGGCGGTAAGCGTTGTTGTGGTCGATTCTATTGACAGGTACTTGGAAAAGGAAAGGTATCCTAAGGGGGGCAAGGAAAAGATTAGTTGGAAACTTCAATTAGGACCTGGAATTATTGGATTAAGGGGAACTTTTTAGTGTTGTGAATCACTATTTTTATAGAAAGGGGATTAGGGAATTGCCTTCACCCCCTATCCAATAGATGTTAATAGGTTCTTTTTTTAACAATTTTATAGGTGACCAGTGCAAGGGCTATAAGCAGGCAAAAAACTATTGAGATAAAAGGATTGTTGTCTATGAGTTTTACTATTGTGTTCACTATTTCCATATCATTAATTTATTTCAGAATATCTAAAAAATAGACCAAGGTTAAACGATTTTTTTCTTTAGATATTTTATTGTTGCAAAGGTTGCTCCAAAACTTCTTAAATAAATTGCAAAACATTGCTAAACTTTGTTAAACCTACCTAAAAATAAGGAATGGGGTTGGGTAATGTTATACATTGAACCAAGCGGTAACTGCTCTGCTTTAGCTTCTAAAGATATTTTGGCCATAAGCTATAGGAGTCCACTGTTCAATGCCTACTGGTAACTAATCTCCATTCCTCTCTAAAGCCCTTGCCTTGCTGATTATGGGATATAGCCAATTGTGCTCAAATCAATGAATTGAATTTATTGTGATTGGTATTAACAAATTCTTACCGCTTTGGATTTTTTGATAATGGGCAAGTATTTTTAATTTTGACGTACCAAAGGTCATAGTGGAAGGACAGCAATTTAGTTGAAAGTCCATTTAATGTAGAGGGGAGTACTTAAATTAGTTAGTAAATACAGCGGTTTTATCCGGGGAAATAAAGGCACAGCAGGATGAAATACCTTTCAAAAATTAAATTTCTACCCTTTTATGTGGTATCTATACTACCGATGGGGGCACTTTATGTCGTCTCGGATGTGATGTATTTTTTTGTATACCGGATAGTGGGATATCGGAAAAAAGTAGTGTTCGGTAACCTTAGAAATTCGTTCCCTTCCAAAAGTGAAACGGAGATCGGGCAGATTGCAAAGGATTTTTATAGGCATTTCTGCGATATTGTATTGGAATCGTTCAAAAGGTTGACGATAGGGGAGAAGGAAATAAAAAAACGCTTGCTTATCAAGAATCCGGAATTGATACAAGATTATGTAAATAAACAACGTAGTATACTTATGTACACCGGGCATCAGGGCAACTGGGAATGGTTGGTTTTTTTGCCCTTAATGTTTCCCTATAGTTCCAATACATTTTATAAGCCTATCAAAAATAAGTATTTTGATGAGCTGTTCAAAAATATGAGGGAGCGTTTCGGAGTAAATTGTGTGGAGTCGGACAAGGGATATAGAACCATCATGGATAATCATAGAAAGAAAATACTGACCTTGAATTGTATGATCGGGGATCAAAGTCCAACCAAAAAGAGTTCTAAATACTGGTACAATTTTTTAAATCAGGACACCGCTTTTTTTATTGGGGCCGATAAGGTGGCCAAGAAAACCGATCAGGTAGTCCTATTTCCGTTTTTCAAAAAATTGAGGAGGGGCTATTATGAATTGGAGTTTAAGATCATTGAGGATCAACCGAAAATAAGGGAGGATTTTGAGATAGTGGAAAAATACGCCAAGCAATTGGAACGGGCCATTATAAGCGCACCGGAATTATGGTTGTGGAGCCATAGACGCTGGAAATTGAAAAGGGAAAGTACCCTCTCTATATAGGAGTTGGTTGCGACATTAGTTATGGATGTCCTTAGGTGTTTTGTCCTTCAACAATACGCTGAACAAATACCCGAAAACAAAACAGGAAACCAATCCAAAAAAGGCGTACATTAAAAAGTTTATGGAAGTTTGGTTGCTTATATAGTAGATTAACCCCCCACTTATGGCAAATCCGATCAGGGTACCTTTGGCATTGGCTTTTTTTGTCAACATACCCAGAAGGAACATACCGCCCAGGCCTCCCGTAAACAATCCCAAATATCGGTAGAATTCGTCCCAAAGGGATTTTATGTTGGAACTCGCCATCCATAGTGCGAATATTACACCCAATATACCAATAATAATGGTTGTTGCCCTGGCAATGTGCAGTAGGCGTAAATCGGCCACTTTGGGATTAAAATGCTTGTAGAAGTCACTGCAGAAGGCAGTGGAAACCGAGTTTAGGCTACTGCTGATACTGGACATCGCGGCTGAAAATATACCTGCCACGAGAAGTCCGGAAACGCCTAAGGGAAGTTCTTTAACAATATACCATGGAAAAATGGAATCGTTATTGGAAATGGAAGGGGACAGGCGATCTGGCATCTCCGAATAAAATAGAAATAACAGGGTGCCTATGCCAAAGAATATAATGGTGGCCGGAAGGGTCATAATGGCGTTGGTGTAAACCGTTTTCTGCGAGTCCTTGACATTCCTGCTTGTTAAATAACGCTGAACAATGGTTTGATCCGTACCTTGGGTTACCATGGCCGAAGCCAATCCGCCAATAAATACTACCCAGAAAGTGGAATCCGTAAAATTGAATTCCATGTTCATTAGGTTGAACTTATTTCTATCCGAGGCATAATCCAACATTTCACCGAAGTTGGTCTCTGTGTGCAACATGATCCATATAATGGCCAGGATGCTTCCGCCCATTAATACCAAAACCTGCATTACATCGGTCCAGATAACGGCTTCTATGCCACCAAAGGCGGTATATATGATGCACAGGATACCCATTATTAATATACAGGCCTCAACCGGTATTCCCGTAACTATAGATACTGCCAATGAGGGCAGTAAAAGCACTATTCCTATTCTTCCCAATTGGAACAAAATAAAGGACAGGCTGCCCAATGCCCTGGCGGTGTAGTTGAACCTATTTTCCAGAAATTCGTATGCTGTGGATATTCGGAGTTTGGCAAAATATGGAATAAAAATATAGGCTATAACAGGGGTGATCAAAATGGCGGTCATATTGAGCATGAAATACGACCAATCCGTAATAAAGGCTTTGGCCGGAATGGCCATAAAGGTTATGGCACTCAACAAAGTACCAAAAACACTAAGGCCTGAAGCCCACCAGGGGATACGCCCACCCCCGGTAAAGTAGTCTTCTGTGGAACGCTGTTTTCTTGAAAAATATAGGCCTATGAGTAAGGAAATGCATAAATAGGCTGCTAAAATCCCATAATTTAATAGCCCAAAAGGATGTGTGGCATCCGAAATTTGAAAGGCTTGGATCTTTGGGGTACGTATTCCCGGGGATATTTCTCCGGAAACGATTACAAATTCGTCCTTATCACGGAATGATAATGCCGTAACAGGGATTTTAGTGTCCAGACTGGCATACCTGAACCACTTCTTGGTAATGGTATTGTAGGCCAGTATGTTTTTACTAAAACCTGGATGTTCGTTTAATATTCTATTTCTTTCCAGAATTAACTGCTGTTGTATGGAATCGTTCTTCACATTGGAAATTTGTTGGCCATAATTTTCCAGTTGATTGAAGAGCATTTCGTCCGAACCCCCGTATACCAATATGTGCATAGACCCCATCGCTTCTGCCGAAGCGCCCATCAGTACCACGGGTTTAGCGTCTATAAGCACTTCACCTTCTTCTTCCCAACTCTGGGTTTTTAGATTATAGGACAAATAGTTACTGTTTACTTCTGAAAGTTTACCTTTTACTTCATTCCTTCCGCCAATGACAAATATCTTTTTTAGCTTCGGATGCTTCCTGAACTACCGCGGTGTGCAGGGCTCTGGGCGCCCCCGGAAAATCGGGGAGTCGTTCCCAGGAAGTTTTGGTCTTTGTGTTAAGGCGGTAGAAGGCGTTGGTACTTTTGCCATTATTTATACCCCCAATAACATAAATATAATCCCCGTTGGATACGGCTGCAGTGTAGGACAAAGGTTCTGGCAGGGATGGGTAGTCCACTATGCCAATGTCCGAGTTATTTTTGTTATATGCTAAAAGAAAAACGGCATCACTGCTTTTCTCCCTATTGTTGCCACCAACACAGAGAATTCCCTGGGGCAGGTTTAGGGATGCGCCATAGGCCAAAGGAAAAGGTAGGGTAGTACCGGATAATTGCCATATACTGTCTTTGAGGATATAAATAGCATTGCTCCACTTTTTTTTCCCTCCTTCCCATGGATGGGCATCGGGAAAGTTGGCCCCTCCCGCGGCTATGATGACCCCTTGGTGTGTTCCCCCCATCATGCCCGCATAGCCCAATGCCCGTTCTTGGCCGGATTGGGCCGGGAGACTTGCTAAATTCCGAACAGAGAATTTTGGGCTTTCCTGACCAAAGATCCATAATGTGCCGAGAAGCGCTATTGCTATAGTAAAAATTTTACGAAACATCCCTTAAAGTAAATTTAACTTGTTCGGCAATATACATAAAAATAATGTATTATGTATAACATAAATAAATGTTGATAAATTATTACTTCATCTTTCCTGAATAAGGAAACAAGAGAATATGTTTATTCATACATATTGTCTATGTCAACTTCATGGAGTTCCTTTAAAAATGTGGAGATACTGTCCGTCACAGCCATAAAAAACCTCGCTCCGTTTTCCGGATCGGCCATTTTTGGATTTCCCACTCCTGTATCTTCGGTCACGGCGGTCCATTTGCGTTGCGCGGTAACCCATCCTTCTTTCAGCCCTTTTATTTTGAATGTTTTGGCGTTTCCATCTCCTGCTTCGTCCAAGGGCAATACCAAATTTGGGGTTAAATGCATTGCAACGGCTGTTTCCAATTCCCCGGCATGATCGCCCGGTTTTTTAAAATGATCGGAGGGCTTGGCGGCTTCCCACCAATTTAGTGAGCAAACAAAGACCGAAGGGTATAGTATGCTCAGTTCCCTGATAATCTGTTTAAAATTGTTGCCTCCATGTCCGTTTACAATAACCAATTTTCGAATTTTATTGGCTTCCAGGACCTGTACCAAATCTTTTAGTACGGCCATTTGTGTGCTTGGATTCATATTTAGGCACAGGTCAACATCCATTTGTCCGGTATTGACCCCAAAAGGGATATTGGGCAGGACAATTACCCTTGCCTTTTTGTCCCAAGCCATTTTAGCAGCTTGGATGGCCGCATTTTCGGCAAGGATATTATCGGTTCCATATGGTAAATGGTAGTTGTGCGCCTCCGTGGCACCCCAGGGCAATATGGCAACGGTGTAATTTTGATCCCTAACGGTTTTCCAATTGGTTTCTGCCAGTACATAGGGTCTTGGGCTATTCTTCATCACTTTTTTATTTTTATTGTTGAATCTTATTTCGAGGGTTAACAGAATGTATTAATGCAGGTCAATATAGTATAAATTCACTGTAAAATAATATGTAATACATAAAACAATTTATAAAGATTAAGGTAAAATAATTGTAATTTTGTTATAAATTACGCAAAATTTAATCTTCCGCCTTTAAATATACAAGGGTAATATCATAATGCTAAAGTTCGTTAAAAATGAGTACATTAAAGAAAATTGAACCCTTGGATAATCTGTCTTTGGTAGATAAGGCCGAAATTAGGATTTTAAAGTTTTTTAAGGAAAACAATTTAAAACCAGGGGATGCCATTCCCAAGGAACTGGAATTTTCTGAGGCTTTTGGAGTCAGTAGAACAGTGGTTCGGGAAGCTTTGCTGCGTTTAAGGACACTTGGAATCGTTGATTCCAAAAAGCATAGGGGTATGGTTTTGACCCGTCCCGATATCATTACTAATTTTGAACGTATCCTTGATCCCACTTTACTGGGGGACGATACATTAAGGAATTTATTTGAACTCCGACTTATTATGGAAATGGGGATTGCAGATTTTCTCTTTGAACACAAAACACAAAAGGACATGGATGAATTGGAGCGGATCGTGGCTTTGGAAGAGGAGACAAGTTATGAAAAGGATCGCTTTTCATTGGATCGGGAAATCGCATTTCATGGAAAGCTCTATCAAATGTCCAACAATGCCACTGTACAAAGGTTTCAAAGTCTTTTATTGCCTGTTTTTGAGTATGTGTATTTGGAAGAGGCCAAGAAAAACAAAACGGATTATCAATATTCTTCCGGACAATTCGTTACGCATAGAATGTTAATGGACAACCTAAGGGTAGGTACCCCCGATACCTATAGAAGTGCCATGCGCCGACATTTGGAACCCCATTTTGACCATGCTTTAAAAAACGGTAAGAAATAGAACAAGTCCTATATTTGGGGATATCAGGGATAGAGTAAAGGGAAAAATTTTCCCTCCATCTTATTGCCTTTTGCCACCTTGGGAACCCCGGACAAAAGTTCTTCGTCCGTATTGCTTATGGTGCCATCTGCAAATACATTAAGGACAAAAGCCCTTCTGCTTCTATCCGACTTATTCTCATAAGAACCATGCACCATTAATGGATGGTGAAAGGTTGCGAACCCCTTTTTTAACTCAATAGGGATGGGCTTAAACTCTTTTTTTTGACCCTCGTTCAGATATTTCATTAGGCCATCCATATCGCCCGCTAGGGACGGGGCATCCAAAAGGCCCCACTTATGGCTTTTGGGGATATAATGAAGACAGCCATTTTCTATATGGGCATCATCCAATCCTGTCCAGCAGGTAAGGTGCTGCATGGCTATGGTCCTGGTCCAATAGGAGTAATCTTGGTGCCAAGCTACTACACCCCCATGTTTTGCAGGTTTACAAAATAATTGGTCATGCCAAAATCTAACGGGTTTCATGTCCAATAACTGGTGTGCCGCCATAACAAAGGCAGGATTCCACAGTACATCATGAAAGCCGGGGGCAATGCGCCAATGGCCTAGGGAATGGAACAAGACCGAATTGGGATCTTGGGATTCGTTACTGTGAAATTCATAGAACAAATGATTGGCAGGATGTTCAGGGACCATTATTTCCGCCAATTCCCCGTTTAATATATCCACCTGCCATTCCTCCAATAGTTTTATTCCCGATAAATGGCCAAATTCATGAAAGTGTGCCAGCTGTTCTCCCGTTAACTTATACTGTTCCCAATCCTGGGCAGTTTTTGGCAGTTGGAACATATCGGAAATGGGACGGTCAAAATCGGCTAGATCCTTTACTACGGCCATAGGCGGGTTTGTTAACTTATAATAAATCGGTATAGGTGAACAGCAATCCTATAAGAGGTGGTTCATCATAAATATATCCATTATTTTCCAATGGGGCAATTTATTGGGGGACTATAAAATTATAGGAAAAGCACCGGATTTAACTTTTTTCTTGGAATGTTTATTATCCTGTGTTATGTTAAGGATTTTTTGTCATGGAATTTGGGTCTCTTCAGATAGCTATCGGGATCTTCGGCCAGACAATGGATCGTCACTTTGAGACCCAAAAAAAAATATTTTTCCAGCGGACAAAATGACATTATTTCAAAAAAATGATTTTGAGGTACCTAACATGTACGATACCGGTAGGGACAGTTAAAGGTTTCAGTAATAGATCGAAGATTCAGCGAAGCTAAACCGAAGGTTCATAAATAGCCCGTAATTAAATGAACCATGGGTTGAATTGTACATTTAGTTCCCGGCCAGTATATGTGATTTCTGGTCGTCCCGAAAAGGGACTCTGTCCAAGTGACTGCCGTTGCCCAGTTCATATTATCAATACTCTTAATAAAGATGTAAAAGGCAGCGCGGCGTAGAAGTCGTTTCACGGTTAATTTAACACTAGTTAAAGGTTAAAACCTTGCCTTTGCTTGCAGGCCTGCTTCCGCAAGCTATCGGGAATAGCTTCCAATAAACTTTGACGGTTTATGGTCGGTAAAAAACAGTGGCCTGTGAAATCCGTTTTCCGCCAAATAATTACTATCAGCTACTTACAGCTTACAGCATATTGCTTTTTGCCTACTGTCAACTTACTATCCAGTCCTTGGCAAAGAATCCCATTCCGTTCCAAAACCCCTTCCTTTGCTGGCAGGGCGGTTTGCCAGCAAAGGAAGGGGTGTAATTTCATGGTATAATTGTTTAGTTTTTCCTAGCCTTAGGCTTTTTGTACCTGTCTTTTCCATCGGTCAGCCATTTTAAGGAGAAGCTTACGAAAGGATTTTTTTGATAGTCGTCCTGTTCAAAAAACAAACCTATATCCCCGTTTTCCAAAATGGTCATGGATGAGTAGGCCGATTCCCCCTTATAAATTGTTTTTCCTTCGGACCAGGTTTCGCCTTCGTCATAACTTATTCTGACCGTCATGTTAACACGTCCTTTTTCACTTTTGGCATTGGAGAACAACAACCTATTTTTCTTATAGCCATCCTCAATGGAAGTATAGCGGACAATACTGGCGTTACAGCCCGGATCGATCAAGGCAGGTTCGGGACGGGTTTCCCAGCTTTTTCCTTCGTCCTTGGAAATATGTACATAGCGTTTTCCTTCTTTATTGGCCCTGGCATTTATCATCCAATCCCCATTGGCCAACTCTATTATTTTGGATTCGTCCGCTGGACTTACTGGAGTATCTATAAAAAACCAGGATTTTCCGTGGTCCTTACTGCCAAAAACATGTAGCCCGCTATTTAGGTTCACCATGCAGTGGAGCAATGTGCCGGATCGGGTCTGTATGCCCCGGCCCGAGGTGATAAATTTAAAATCGTTGTGCCATTCCCGCTTTGCAATTTGAGGGGTGATATCTTCCGGCTTACTCCAGGTCTTTCCATTATCCGTACTTTTTACAACATGCAAATAGTAGACGTCCTTTTCGTTATCCAGATCCATATAATTGTAAAATAGAAAAATTTCATTGGTAACGGCATCTACAATCATAGAGGGATCGGAAGCCGATTTGCCCTGGGGGAAATCCACAATTTTTTCTATTGCCGACCAAGTTTTGCCATTGTCGCTACTTCGCCTTATCACAATATTAATGTCCTTGCTCCACTTTAGGTCGCCACAGGAAGGGACCCGTTCGTCTATGGCCGCGATCAGGTCGCCATTTGGGGCGGTAGTCAGGGCAGGGATACGATAGCAGGAAACATCCTGGTTCATAGTGGTGTTGAACAGATCCTGATGCTGTATTGCCCCATCGGCAATCTTGAAATTTTCCTGTTGGGCCTTACATCCGAAGGCGACGAACAAAAGTAGTATCAATGTATTTTTCATGTCTTTTAAATTTACCATAATTTCTATTTTATTACTCCATTTTTTTCTATTTTCTCAAAGGTTTTCCAACATTGGAGCATAGCTCTAGGCACGTGGAAACATCCCTTCCACTTGCCACCTTTAAGGTCTAACAATACTTTGCCTTCCCTATTTAAATATCCAAACCATTCCCCATGTTCCGGGTCCGAAAAGTGCTGCCAACTAAAGTCGTGCACTTTGGTGTACCATGCGGAGATTTTAGGATTCTGTGTCTGTTCATAGGCCTTGGCAAGGGCAACCAAAGTCTCCAAATGTACCCACCACAATTTTTGGTCCCATTCCAATTGTTGGGGCGGATGCCCTTTGGCATCCATAAAATAGAGTATTCCTCCAAATTCATTGTCCCAACTGTATTCCAAAATTTTAAGGATGGTCTCCGTAGCTTTTTTTATCAGGTCTTGGTCATTTCTTCTTACGGCAATATCGATCATAAACCACATGGCCTCTATGCCATGGCCCGGATTTAATAAACGGCCGTTAAAACTGTCTTCGATACTGCCATCGGGCTTAACGAATTCATAGATCAAGCCCGATTTTTTATCCAAAAAGACTTCCATAACCTCATGGATCGAAAAATCTATGGTCTGCTCCACTTCAGCAGGTTCCAATAAGTCTTCCATTTCCAAAACCAAGTTGGACAGGATCATGGGCAGGGCAAAACTTTTAAGTGGTCGGGCAGAGGTTCCTTTTTCGTATATGCCCTTGGGATCATCCTTCCTTTTTAGAACGTTTAGGTACGTTTTTTTGGCCAGTTCTTTGTATTCCGGGTCTTGTGCCGCTATGCCATATTGGGCAAAGGCCATAGCCGCAAAGCAATCCGAAAAAATATTATAGGGCTGTACCAAAGGCTGTCCGTTGGCCGTTAGGGAAAAATACACATTGCCATGTTCGTCCATTCCCTTATCCCGTATAAAATCGACCCCACTTTTGGCCATATCCAACCATTTTTTTCTTGGTTCCACCCGGTTGTACAAGGTAGCGAACATCCAGGCCTGTCTCCCTTGCAGCCACATAAATTTATCGGTGTCGTACACCCTGCCTTCCCTGTCCAAACAGGTGAAATAGCCTCCATTTTTTTTGTCGATCGAATGTTTTTCCCAAAAGGGTATCACATTGTTCAGTAAGGTGTTTTTGTACAATGAACTGTGGGGCTTCATTTCTTGTTGTTTTTGTTTCTTGTCATTATGGCAAGCAATTTTGTTAAAAGGATGTTATCGGTTCACAGTGTTCCCTGGGGATCATTTGTTTGCGTGATCCATTATGCCCAGATGGGCCAGTTCTTTTTCTGCCTGCTCAAGTTCTTGGACCGTAAGGGTTACATGCGGAAATCTACTAGGGCCACAATCCACGCCCAATACCTTCATAAAGGATTTGGCCGCCCCGTTAAATCCGCCTTTGGCATTGAGAATATCCACGAACTTCATAGATTTTTCCTGAAGGGCCGCGGCCAATGTATGATCATTGTTTTTAAATGCCTCTATGATAGATAAATACAAGGGCGCCAAATGGTTATAGGTACTGCCTACCCAACCATCCGCTCCCATGGGAAGGCTCGCTAACAAGATTTCATCGAAACCGAACAGTATATTATAGGCACCATCATTAAAATCCTTACAATATTTATAGTCTATTAAATTATTGTTGGTAAACTTTATCCCTGCAAAGTTGGATATTTCCTGTGAGGCCATTTCCAAAAATTCGTGCATTAAAAAATTGGCACCTGTCAATACCGGAATATGGTAATAATAAAAAGGGGTGTCGGGAGCGCATGCCGCAATCTCCTTGCAGTATTCCAGCAAACTTTTCAATGCGCTTAGCCTAAAATAATATGGGGCCAAGGCGGCAATGGCATCCACCTTATTTGCCGAATGGGTCGCTAAGTCTTTGGCTTCCAGTAAGCTGTTGTGTCCAACGTGGTTTACCAAGAAAAAATCCTTCGGTTTGGTGTTGGACCATTCAGTGATGATTTCCTTCCTTTCTTTTGTGCTTAAGGAAACAAAATCTCCTGTAGATCCGTTTACAAAGGCACCTTTAACCTTGTTGTTTTTTAAAAATTGGCCGTATTCGGAGATTACGCCCAAGTTAATTGAGGAATCCGCATGCATTGGTGCATAGGTGGCGGCTATTAGTCCGTTCATATATTTTTTTATTATGTATTATAAAGCTTAATTACTCGATAATCGGGATTTTAAATGTTCCGATGCTTGCGGCAAAATCAAACTTGAATCTTCTTTCAATGCCTCGTGGGCCTGCCCCGAGGTCGTTTACTATTTCAATTTAAAAATTTTTCCGATACTTGGGTCGGATCCGCCAGTACCCTTCGGCCGGGCTGTCTGTTCGGCAGCCCCCATAGCTATCGGGAGATGGGGAGGGAGATTAAATGGGTCCGCACACTATAATCCGTATAGTCTGTTCGGGCACTTTGGTCCTGATGCCCCCTATTTTGTTTCGGAAACTTAAAAAAGGATTCCAAAAAAATGGAATCCCTTTTTCTGCAAACAACTCAATTTAAACTAACCTAATATTTTAATTATAACCGTCCGTTTGTTTCAATAGCGGGTTTCTACCGATCATATCCGTTGTAATGGGCAATACCAGTTTATACTCGTCACCGGGGTTTAAGAAACTTATGTTGTCTATAACAAAACTGTCTCCGGCCCTTCTTAAGTCCCACCATCTTTTTCCTTCACCTATAAACTCCTTATAACGCTCCTCTAAGATGGCATTGGCGTTTTCTGTTGGGGAGCCATTGGTGTAAGCGTGGGTAAGGGGTACATAATTCTGGCCGAATGCCCTTTGCCGTATTTGGTTTATTTCGGTGGAAGGATCCTCACCCAAAAGGTTTTTGGCTTCTGCCAATAATAGGATTACATCGGCGTATCTGTATACCGGTACATCGTTTTCGAAAATCCTTTCAGACCCGATAACCTGTCCCAAAAATTTATTGAATACGGAACCAAAGTAGGCTGTTTCATTATAGGCCGGATATCCAAGTCCACTATTATCGTCCACATACAATCTAATAAAAGTGGCATCCTTTCTACTGTCGTCATTGTCGTCCAATAACAATAGGGTTTTATCCGATTGGCCATATCTATTGGCCCCGGCAATAATAAAATCGCCCATGGAACTGCCCTTGTCGTTAAAAGTGGGGTTAATTTCCGTGCTTCTTCCGGTAAGATTGTTGTAAAAGTTGGAAGCCTCGTCCTGTTTGTACTGTACGGCAAAAATAAACTCGCTATTGCCTTCATTGTCTACGCCCCAAAGGTTGGAAATATTGGGTTCAAGTGCTACCCCATAGGAGGCTATTTGCTGTAAGGCTGTTTTGGCGGTTTCAAAATCGGCATTGCCTCCTCCCATTATATTTCCGGACCATATGTAAACATCTCCTTTAAGCGTCAATGTTGCCGCTTTGGACCAGAAGTTTCTATTGCCTTCCCAAAAACTGTTGTCCGATCCAAAAGTGCTCAGGGAAGTTTCTATATCGGCTTTGATCTGTGCCATTACCTCTGTTTCTGTAGACCTGGCTTTGCTTAGGCCTTCTGGATCCACCTCTGCTATGGGTTCCAAAATTATGGGTACCCCGCCCCATGTCTTTAAAAGGGTATAGTAATAAAAAGCCCTTAGGCCATAGGCCTGCGCCAGAATATGGTTTTTGTCCGCCTCATTTACAAAACTTATATTGGGCACATTCACTAAAAAGTCGTTTATCCTATGTATCCTGGTGTAAAGATCGGCCCAGCCTCCAAAGGGTGCTGTGGCAATGGTAATATCGGAACGGATGAGTGCCTCGTTGTTTGGGGACTCAAAGGTCCTGCCGCCCCAGATGTCACTTCGTATTTCCCCTAATAACCATAGATTTTCCATGGAAGATCTAAAATTGGCGTATAATCCTGTATGGGCCGTTCTTGCCCCTTCTTCGGTATCCCAAAAACCGGCATTGGTCAATTCACTTGGGCTGGTGAGTTCCAACTCGCTTTCACAGGCACCCAAGCCAAATGCCAATAATAGTATATAGATATATTTTTTCATTTCTAAATGGTTTAAAAAGTTAGGTTTAATCCAATGGTAACGGTCTTTGGAACGGGAAATGCTCCGTATTGAATGCCGCCTATTTCCGGTGTTTCCCCGGTAAAGCTCTTGAAATAATGCAGGTTACTGCCAGTTACAAAAATGTTCAATCTTTTAATGACATCATTAAAATATTCGGAGGGCACATCATAACTAAAGGTCACTTCCCTTAGGGCCAAATAATCCCCTTTTTCCCAGAATTGACTATTACCGGCATTTAGAAGGCTGGCACTGTCCCTATAGCCGTCTCCTTCATTCCCTCTCCATACATTCTTGGTTCCGTTTACGAAAACAAAACGTGGCCAATCGGTATCCGTATTGGTTGGTGTCCATGAATCCAATACTTCCCTGGGCTGATTTAAATTACCCTGTGTTTGTGCGTAACCTTTGTTTCTAATATGGTTCCACACCAAATGGCCCGTGGCAAAATCGGTCTTTACGAACAAGTTAAAGTTTTTGTACCTGAGACTGGTGGTTATACCTCCCAGGAAATCCGGGGTGGTACGGCCTATTACTTTTCTGTCCAAGCTGTTGATGATTCCGTCGTTGTTTTGGTCCTTCCATTTTACATCCCCTGCAAAATGGGTGTTTTTATCCCCTGGTAGAAAATCGTCCTGAATGTTACTGTCGGCATCGGCTTCTGCCTGACTGGTATAGATACGCTCTTGCTCATAGGCAATGACGAGGTCGTTGCCAACACGTTGGCCTTCCTGTAGGCCACCTACCCATTCTTCTTCCCCTGTCCTGGCATTCCATATCAATTGGCCGTCCTGCCTGTTTAGGTCGTTGGCATTTTCCGGAAGTTTTTCTACGTAGTTCCTGTTGGAAGTTATGGTGGCACCAATATTCCAACTAAGGTTTTCGTTCTGAACGATATCTCCATTTACCTGTAGTTCAAAGCCTTTGTTCCTTATGGTTCCGTTATTGGTCAATATACTGCTAAAACCGGTGTAATAGGGAAGGGTAAGATTTGCGAGTTTGTCCTTAATGTCCCTAGAGTATACATCCGTGATAAAGGTCAGTCTATCGTTAAAAAATGAAATGTCCAAACCGGCATTGAAGGTGGTCGATTTTTCCCATTGCAGGCCCAAGGTAGGTAGGCCGGAATTGGCGTAGCCCGTTTGCCCGTTGTATACCCCTTGGCTCCCGTAGGCTCCAAAGACCCTATAGTTTATGGGTACATCCACTCCTGCAATGGTTTGAGTACCTCCAAGTACGTCCTGATTACCGTTGACTCCGTAGCTCAATCTTGGTTTTACCCTGGATATGGTATTGGCTATATTGGAGTTGGCAAAGAAACCTTCGTTGTGCAGGTTCCATCCCAAAGATACGCCCGGAAAAAAATCGCTCTTGTTGTTCCCTAACCTTGAGGAGCCGTCATTTCTAAAGGTAAACCCAAATAGGTATTTGTTGTCATAATCATATAACAACCTTCCAAAAGCGGAGGCTAGCACATATTCTGTTTCAAAACTGAAAGGTATTCCATTGGCTTCTGCGCCGGCATTTAAAGTTTCTATAAGGTCTGTTGGGGAATTTCTGGTTCCAGCAGAAGTTGTATAGTAATTGTCCTTAAAATATTCAGCTCCTATTAAGGCGTTGAAATTATGTTTGCCCATATTTTTGGTGTAGTTCAAGGTACCCGTTAACTGGTTCCTAAGGGTTCTTTCCAAACCTGTGGAAGCTTCACGGCCCGTTCTTAACGGACCCGTTGTGCTTCCTACCCTATAAGCCCGGTTAAAGCTTTCATCGTGATTGTTGATGGCAAAATGGCTGCCGTCTATGGAAAGGATCAGGTTGTCCAAAATATTCCAGTCGATACCCACTGAGGCCGATAGGCGTTGTTCCAGGTTTTTCCTAACAAATTTATCCTGATAGTAGAATGGGTTGCCAAATCCTTGGTTTTGCCCTACGGCATAGATATCGGACCAAGTACCATCAGGGTTGTTGTCATAGGTCCTGGAGGTAGGGGCCTGGCCCTGGAATCTCCTGAATACGGTGTCGTCACCGCCCAATGGACTTAAACTTAGGTTGGAATGGGAATACAGTACATTGGAGTTTACCTTTAGGTTGTCCGTAACTTTATAGGTGCCCGTAAATTTTCCCGAGTACCTTTTAAAGCCCGATCCAAGAATTAGACCATCATTGTCCAATAGCCCCAAACCTAAATAGTAGGAGCCTTTTTCATTTCCGCCGTCAAAGGAAAGGTAGTGGTCTTTGGTGGCACTATTTTGATAAATGCGATCGCCCACGGTCTTATTGTCATAGAACAAAATGTCCTGGCCGGGGTTCAGGACGTCCGGGATGCTGCTCCAGCCGGGTTGATTCAATAAATACTGATTGTCCGCAGTAAGCAATTGCGTGGTAAAAGGGGAGCTAATGGCATCACCTCCTGTTCCCATACCGTTGGCCCCGTCTAAAAAGGCTACAAAAGATCCAGGGTTGTTAATGGCCTCGCGATACCAGGCAATGGATTGTCTGTTGTAGTTTATAAAGTCGGCCGCGCCAATATATTTTTGGTCATTTCTTTCCTCGTTCATGCTATACTTATATTTATAGTTGATAGAGGATTTGCCTGGCTTGCCGGATTTGGTCGTCACCAAAATTACCCCGTTGGCAGACCTGGCACCATATATAGCGGTGGCCGCAGCATCTTTTAAAACTTCAATAGATTCGATATCATCAGAGTTCAAGGCATAAAAACTGCCCGGTATGCCATCTATCAAAATGAGTGGGGATCCCGTACCGTCAAAATTGGTACCACCGCGTAGGACAATCTGTGGGGTCGCACCTGGTTGTCCGGTAGTATTGGTTACCCTAAGGCCGGCTATGCTGCCTTGAAGGGCGGTTGCCGCATTGGATCTTGTGGAACTTTCCAGGATCTTGGTGTCCAGTTTGGATACAGACGTCGTAAGGGTAGCTCTTGTTTGGGATCCGTAGCCGGTAACGACCACTTCGTCCAGCAGGGCGGCGTCTTCCTGTAGCACTGCATCTATTATGGATTGATTGCCTACCATAATGGATTGTGTTGTAAAGCCTAAGTAGCTAAATATTAAAATATCGCCAGTATTGGCCTCTATAGTGTAATTCCCGTCAAAATCGCTTTGGGTTCCTGTGGAGGTTCCCTTTACCAGGACATTGGCTCCTGGCAGGGGCTGTCCCGAATCATCTGTTATTGTTCCGCTTATGTTCTTTTGTTGCGCCAAGACCGGAGAGAAGGCCATCATAAATAAAAGTCCAAGGAGCCATAGGATACTTGGGGGAGAGGTTTTTACTTGAATTGAATTGGGGGATGGTTCATTTCCCCTACATCGATTAATAAACTGTTTCATAAATAATGTGTGTTTGAGTTAACATGTCGGTTAGATTTTTTTGGCAAGGTAAAAATTTATATCATTATGTTATACATAATACTTGTATAATTTTTTATATTTAACATATTATGATTTTTATTTTGCTTTAAATGTTATTTATAAGTTATATAGGTATAATTAGTATTTTATTTTGTTTACGTATTGATTGCTCTTCTTGACTTTTATACTATTAAGAAGTCCATTTTGAGGTTTTGATGTGCCCATAAAATAATTTTCCATAGCCTTTTGGGATAAGGTGTTTATATCATAAAATCCTAATTTTTAGTTGGGATTTCCGTTTCCACAACCTATTTCGGGGGGTTTACAACATAAATTCGCTTAGGTTCCGCCTAGGTTTTAGATTTATATCGACCAATAACAACCAATATTTATGAATAAAGCGCTTATAACTTTTGTACTGATACTTTCGGGAATGGGCCTGTATGCCCAAAAGGGAATGAAACTGGGAATTCACGGGGGGCTGCCCTTAGATGAATTTCAGGAAGAGCTAAGCCTTGTTGCCGGGGTGGATCTTGGATATCGATGGGGGTTAAGTGAAAATGTAGACCTGGGGATAATTGTAGGCTTTGTAAATGGATTTCCGGAAAAATACAATAGGGAACTCTTTGCAGAGGATTTGCCCCACATTCAATTTTTACCCTTGGCCGCGTCCGTTAGATTTTGGCCCTCCAATTCGTTCTCCATTGGGGGCGATGTTGGTCAGGCCATTGGCATAAATAGCGGCAATGATGGTGGACTGTACTATAGGCCTACAATAGCCTATTTATTGGGTGCCCAAACCGAAGTGAATTTTTCATATACCGGGATAGCATTGGACGGTGCCGCATGGGCTACCCTTACCCTTGGGGTGCTGTATACTTTCGATTTTTAAAGGGGCTGCTTCTTCAGACGGGATTTTCGCTTTACCTCTCCTTGGGAGAGGTCGGAACTGCCGAAAAGGCAGTTCCGGGTGAGGTAAAATATTTTGATGAAATCTGTGGCGGGCGTAGTCGAGATATATTCCTATGCCGGCCCGTATGTGGTTCGGACAGGGTTCTGCCTCGGGGAGAATCAGTTTCATGAATTTTTTATTACCTGGTTAAGGGATAAATCCCCGCCTGAACGTAGTAGGGCAGGCCTATTTGTGCAGGCCTGAAATTTAATTGTTCCCGATGGTTATGGGGATTAATTTCTACACATTTTGGTAGTCTACTGTCTACAAAAGGCAATGGGCAGTGAAATCCGTTTTTTTGCCCACTGTAAACTGCTACTGCCGACTTATTATCCATTCGGTTCCAAAACCAATATGATTTATTTTCCTATTGGTTTATTTCCTTTGGCCCCTATTAGGCCTATTCATATCTATGGCCGGACCATGGTACCGCAATGTTAAATTACGGTTAGCACGTTAAAAAGTATATGCTAGGTAACAGTGCCAGGCATACCATCAACCCTCATTTTTGGGAAGCATGGCTATAATTACTTTAGAATAAGTGGAATAGTGTTAAAGTCCATAGTTTATGGAAGCATCTGCTGTTTATCTTTTTATATAGTTTCCATAAAAATGTTTGTGAGGCAAAACAGTACCGCCGTCATTAAAATGTAAAGTCATGGTAAAATCATAAAAACAGCTTCATTTTCGTACTTGCAATGACATAGTTTTGCCGAGAATGCCAAGTATTGATTGAACGGTATCGTAATTATAAGTCTTTGGCAAGGGGCCCTTGTATTTTTTATGGGAAGGAATAAACAGGGGGCTCATTTCAATGCCCACGGTTTGTGCTAAATTGTTCGACCTTTAAGTTGGGGAATCGGTTTTGGATTATGGCCAATAGGCGTAAGAATTTTCTGCCGAACCGCGGATATGCAAACCTTTGCATTGCTTTTTAAGACTTAAAAATTCAAGCATCGTTAAATTAGTGTTAATTTGGTTATGACAAAACTAATTTAAACAGTGAAAATATGAAGAAACTTAAATTTTTGATGTTTGTCTTTGTGATAGGCACATCTATGACATCATGGGCACAGACTACTGTAACCGGTACGGTGTCCGATGAACAGAATGTTCCTTTGCCCGGTGCAACAGTGTTGGAAAAAGGAACTTCAAATGGAACTACTACCGATTTTGATGGGAATTTTACCATACAGGTATCGGAGGAAAGCGCTATTCTGGTAGTATCCTTTTTAGGGTATGCTACCAAGGAGTTCCCGCTTAACGGTCAGACCAATATGAACGTGGCCTTACAGGAAGACTCCTCATTATTGGACGAGGTGGTCGTTGTGGGTTATGGGACCCAAAAAATTAAGGATGTAACCGGTGCGGTTAAACGGGTTACCAGTGAAGACTTTAATAAGGGAGTCGTTAACAACGCAGGGCAGCTTATTCAAGGTAAGGCTGCTGGTGTAAACGTTACTTCCTCAAGTGGTGAGCCCGGTAGCGGCCAACGTATTGTTATTCGTGGACAGGGAACTATTCGGTCTGGATCAGGACCGTTATTTGTATTGGATGGTTTTCCGTTGGGCTTGGCAGGTACAGGTTCAGGGGAAAGCCCCTTAAATTTTATAAATCCAGATGATATAGAATCTATTGATGTTCTTAAAGATGCCTCGGCAACCGCTATTTATGGTTCCAGAGGGGCTAACGGGGTTGTTATTATTACAACTAAGAATGGAAAGGCCGGTATTTCTAAAATATCACTTTCCACCAATGTAGGTGTCTCTACACTGGCACGCAAATTGGATGTTTTCAGTGCAGATGAATTCCGCAGGCAAGTGGCGGCAATTCCAGGGAATGAACTGATAGACGGCGGAGGTTCTACGGATTGGCAGGAAGAATTGACTAGGGCTGCAATTACACAAAACTATAATCTTGTATTATCTGGAGGAACCGATAAGTTAAACTATTACGCTTCCTTAGGTTTGCAGGACCAGGAAGGTATTGTATATAATTCGGATTTAAAAAGGACAAGTGCCAGAATTAATGTGACCCAAAAATTATTGGACAGTAGGTTAAGAATCGACTATAATTTAAATACGACCCTTACCGATCAATCCAGAAATAACAATTTGGGGTATAGCACCAATCCTACTTTTGATGCGTATACTGCCGATGGGGAAATTAATAATCCCCTTATTTGGAACAACCCATTGCTTCATAATAAATATGTTGGAGATTTTTCTGAATCAAGAAGGATTTTGATAAACATAGCACCTTCTTTTGAAATTGCTGATGGTCTGGTATACAAACTCAACTATGGTTATGAAAATAAGTCATCGGACAGGGATGAGCAGACCATAGCCAATACCGAGAGAAATGATTTGGGCTTTTTAAGGCAAACGTTTGGGAAGTATGAAAATAACCTAATAGAAAACTACCTCACCTATACGTTTGATGTAGGGGAACATAATCTCAGTATTTTAGGAGGGCATTCCTATCAAAAAACTTTTTTTAGGGAAAGCAAATGGTCTATTGATGAATTTCCTGCCGATACCGGAATAGATCCTCGTAACAATCCTGGATTGGGAGGGGATACCAACATAACTGATCATAGGCCGGAAGGAAAAACATATGAGGATGAATTACAGTCGTTTTTTGGTAGGGCCAATTGGAGTTTTAGGGATAGATATCTCCTTACCGCAACCGTAAGGGCCGATGGCTCCTCTAAATTTGGTGGGAACAACAAATATGGTGTGTTCTCTTCCTTTGCGGGGTCTTGGAGGATTATAGAGGAAGATTTTATGGAGGGTTCAATATTCAGTGATTTGAAATTAAGGGCTGGCTGGGGACAAACAGGGAATCAAGAAATTCCTGGAAAAATTACAAAAGCTTCCTTTTCGGTCAGTAACTCTAATAATGTGAGTTATCCTATAGATCAGAATGGTGCCTATCCAGTGGGATCCGAGTATACAAGGTTTGCCAATCCGGATATCCAATGGGAAGTTTCTACCCAATCCAATGTGGGTGTGGATTTTGGATTGTTCAATGGCAGTTTAACAGGTACGGTGGATTATTTCCATAAAGTATCGGATAACATTTTGTTAGAGGTGGTGCCTGTAGATCCCATTGTGCCTGCCCCAACGTATTGGACAAATGTTCCGGACATGACCATCACCAATAAAGGATTGGAAGTTGCACTGGATTTTTCCAAACAAAATGTGGAAGGCCTTTCATATGGGTTTGGTGCCAATGCTACTTTTATTGATAATGTCGTGGAAGACTCCCCTTTTACCATAGTAACTACCGGTTCAGCTTCCGGGCAGGGTCTTACAGATGCAACCATTAACGGATTTGTGAGCGGAGAGCCTATAGGTTCTTTTTATATGCAAACCTTTCTTGGTATTGGTAATGATGGTCTGTCCCTATTTGCGGACAACGATGGGGATGGTGAGATAACTGAAAAGGATAGAACCATTGTAGGGAGCGCTTTGCCTGATCTGACCTATAATTTTTACGCCAATTTAAAATATAAAAATTTTGACTTTAACGTGAATTTTAACGGAGTATCCGGAAATGAAATTTATGACCATACTGCTATGGGGAATTTTTATAAAACTCTGTTGAGTAAATCCAACAATACTACGGCTGCAGCTATTCAGTATCCTGAAGAGAGTATTATAAACTCCGCTGCCGTTTCCACACGCTATTTAAAAGATGGCTCTTATTTAAGATTGAATAATATGACCCTTGGATATTCGTTCGACACAAAATCCATGTCTTGGGCTTCAAACTGGTTGCAAGAATTCCGCTTAAGTTTTACTGGCCAAAATCTATTTGTTATTACGGATTATGACGGTTACGATCCCGAAGTAAATACAGATAGTTCAACGAATGGAATTCAATCCTTTGGTATAGATAAGTTCGCATATCCAAAAGCAAGAACATTTGTTTTTGGAGTGAATGTATCCTTTTAATAAAAAATATAATTAGATATGAAAAACAAGATAAAATTAGCATTGTTGTTTGGCAGCATGTTATTAAGTTGGAATTGTACGGATCTTGAAGAAAATGTTTTGGACGAATCTTTGAATCCCAGTACGGAAGGAATCGATGAGGCTATGGCGGCAATAGCTCCCGTATATGCAAATGCAAATAATGATATATGGGTACATACGAAATATTTTTCCATGCAGGAAATTTCTACGGATGAGGCCATTTTGCCCTATAGGGGAGGTACCGATTGGGGCGATGGTGGAAAATTTTCGGATTTATATCGTCATGCTATGACTCCAGGAAATGCTATTATGAAAGACGTTTGGGAAGGGGTGACGAAACATATCGCTAGATCGGTCAGTGCTATTAATGCTTTGGAGCCATTAGCTGAAACAAATCCTCAAGCGGTGGTATATTTGGCTGAGGCCAAGGCCATGAGGGCATTGTTCAACCATATTTTATTGGATGCATTCGGGTTGGTATTCGTTAAGGATAATATTGATGATCAATCTGTTATTCTTAGGGGAAGTGAGGCCGTTGATTATGTGATCAGTGAATTGAAGGCTGCAGAACCAGATTTATCTACTACTACTGCTGTAGGGCCAGGTAGGATTACCAAAACAGGTGTTCAGGCGTTATTGGCAAGGATTTATTTAAATGCTGCTGTATACAGGGATCCCTATGGGACACCTAATTTTACTCAGGCAGATATGGATGCCGTAATCCAGTATACAAATCAGGTAATTAATTCCGGTGAACATGCCCTCTCTGCCGAGTATTTCGAAATATTCGATGATGAAAACCATACCAATAAAGAGTTGATCTTTGCTATTGATCAACGTCCGGATTTGGGAGGACATAATCGTATGGCTTATTTTTCCATGTCCGGGGATTTTTATCCTCTACCTGAATTTCCAAGTGCAAACGGAACAGATGGTCCCGCAATTACACCTGATTTTTATCAGACTTGGGTAGATGCCTATGGGGATGTGGATCCTGCCGATGCAGATCCCCGTTTCCATAAAGATAATTTGATAAATGAACCTGGATGTGTAAGTGCCGAGGACTTTGAAGTGGATAGGGGTATTTATAGAGGTCTATTGTATGGTTTGCAACATGAACAAGGTGGAGATCCGTTTGAGCGATGTGATGGGGATAAATATGTAGTGGATTTGGTAAAAAATCGTAGGTCGGAAGTGGGGGCTCCGGTTTTTCATTCTTTGGAAGTGGATTTTACTACCAATAGTGCCCACAGTAATGGATATAGGGTAGAAAAATATGAATTTAGTAAAACATCGGATTCAGGTAGAAACAGGGGACAGGCCGATCTTGTAGTATTGCGCTTTGCAGATATGTACCTGATGCGTGCCGAGGCTGTTCTTAGAAAGGGTGATGCCGGTGCTGCATTGGCCGATGTTAATTTTGTCCGGGCTTCTAGAACTGCTAGGCATACTGCTCCTGCACTTGATGCGATGGACCTTGATATTTTGTATCGTGAACGTGGATTTGAATTTTATTGGGAATTCCAAAGACGTACGGATATGATCCGTTTTGGAAAGTATGAAGATACATATACAGAGAAAACAAATGCAGATCCTCAGAAGCGCCTTTTTCCAATTCCTCAAAGTGCTGTGGATGGAGCTTCTATACTTGATGGATATTTGGTTCAAAATGCGGGATATTGATAAAACAAAATTCAAACAGTTTCTAAGTTGGGGCGGACAAATATTTGTCCGCCCTAATTTTTGCCGGTTTGGGCAATGGTTGGGTCCCCGCGGCGTACTTTATACTATTGTAATAGTTTTCATTTGCCTACAGCCTACCGCTTTAGGACCGTTAAAAAAATATTGTATTTATGTACATAATGTTCAATTTCCTAATTTTTGCCTATAATTGTAGTGTATGCAGCAAGAGGTTTAAGGAGGTGGGGTATGGGAATCAATGTGAATAAGATAAGGGAGTTAAGGATAGGAAATAAGAGCTTGTTATGAAGAAGGGCCGCGTTACCATTACAGATATTGCACGGGAGCTCAATATATCGCCTTCAACGGTTTCTAGGGCCTTGAACGATCATCCGGCCATAAAAAAGGAAACCAGGGATGCCGTTAAGGCACTGGCGGAAGCATTGGATTATCAGCCCAATCTCTTGGCGCTGAACCTGCTGCAAAAAAAATCCAATACCATCGGAGTAATTGTTCCGGAGATTACGGGCCATTTTTTTTCGGCCATAATTACCGGTATACAGGATGTTATTGTAGATTCCGAGTACAATATTATGATCTGTCTCTCCAATGAATCCTATGAGGAAGAGCTGACCATTGTAAAGAAGCTGTCCAAGATCCAGATAGATGGGGTTTTGGTAGCACCATCATCCGAGACCAAGGAATTTGATCATTTCCGTAGATTGCAAAAAAGCGGTATTCCCGTGGTGGTCTTTGATAGGGATTGTCCGGGATTGGAAGCGGATAAGGTGCTGGTAGATGATTATTTTGGCGCTTTTCAGGCCGTTGAATACCTCCTCGGAACAGGCTGTAAAAATATAGCGCACCTTGGAGGGCCTTTAAATTTGAGTACCACCGAGCAAAGGCTTCAGGGATATTTGGATGCCCTTGGAAAAAATGGGGTGCCCGTAAATAAGGATTATATTGTTCATGTGCCGGGCTTTTCACATAAGGATGGTGCCAGGGCCACTAAGAAAATATTGGAACTCAAAGATCGGCCGGATGCCATTTTCGCTTACAATGATAATATCGCCATCTCGGCCATGTATATTGCAAAGAAATTGGGTTTTGCAATACCGGGGGAGATCTCCGTTTTGGGTTTTGACGATGAGCCACATTCCGCTTATATTACGCCCTCCTTGTCAACCGTTTGGCAACCGGTCTACAGTATGGGAATGCTCTCGGCCAGGATTTTATTAAGCCATTTGAACAACAGGAATAATACCTTGGATTTTCGAAAGGAAGTCTTTAAGCCCGAATTGGTGATAAGGGCTTCGTCCCGGGTGAAATAAGAAATGGTAACAGGAACGAAGAACCGCTTCGAAATGCAAACCTTTGCATAGACTTTTTGATGTAGAATTCTTCGGAACGTCAATAATTTATTGTTATTTGTATACGCTGTTTTAGTTAATGGCCCGTTGAAACAATATTTTGTATGCACCTATCACCAAAGATATTTTATGAGCACTGTTATGGTAAATATGCCATTGCAGCTGTCAATGTTTTTACCATGGAACAGGTTCTTGGCCTTTTTAGTGCGGGAGAAAGGGCCAATGCTCCCTTTATTGCCCAGATTACACCGGCGGCAAGGAACTACGCCCATCCTACAATGCTTATTGCCATGATCAATGCGGCATCCAAAATATATCCCAAAGCGGTGTATGCCGTTCATATGGATCACGGGAACGAGGAACATGCTTTTGACGCAATCCTGTCCAATGATTATAAATCCATTATGATCGATGCCTCACATGACAGTTTTACGGATAATGTAAAAAGAACTAAGGCCGTGGTATTGGAGGCACATAAAAAAAATATAGTTGTAGAGGCGGAATTGGGGGTGCTGAGCGGGGTGGAGGACGATCTGTCCATAGATGAAAAGCACGCCAAATATACCCAGCCGTCCGAGGTGCAGGAATTTGTGGAATTGACCGGATGCGACAGCTTGGCCGTAGCGGTAGGGACCAGCCACGGGGCCTACAAATTTTCCGGGGGAGATGGGATACAGTTTAGGATATTGGAGGAGATCCAACATAGATTGCCTCAATTTCCCATAGTATTGCATGGGGGCTCTGCCGTTAATTTGGAAGAAATAGAAAGGATCAACAGGGCAGGGGGAAATTTGAACGAAGGGGCTTCGGGCGTTTCGCCCCATGAGATAGTGAAATCTATTGCCTATGGGGTCTGTAAGATCAATATTGCCACAGATACCAGGCTTTTGTGGACAAGGGTGCACCGGGAATTCTTTAAGGATACTCCTGAGTTATTCGATCCCGTAGTTCCGGGGAAGACCTATATGGCTGAATATGAAAAATTTATGCTGGAAAAGTTCGATCTCCTGGGGGCCACAGGGAAAACAAGTTACATAAAGATATAAGATGAAATAGTATGGAACACAGTTCACATTTACAAATAAAACCAAAATCCGAAACAGGAATATACCATAGCGTCACTACCAAATCGGCCAACTGGGAATACCTCAATTTTGAGGCCAGGCTCATGTCCAAAGGTGAAACTTGGGAACATGATACCCGGGATAACGAAATGGTGATCGTACTTTTGGGCGGTAACTTTAAAGTGGAAAGCGACCAGGGTAATTGGGAAACCAAGAATGGCCGAAAAGATGTCTTTAGCGGAGTGGCGCATACCCTATACCTTTCGCGCAATAGCAAATTTACATTGACCGCATTGAGCGATACTCTGGATATAGGATATGGTTGGTGCAAGGTGGATGAGGATTTTCCGGCCAGGTTTGTGACACCGGAAGATACCCCCGTAGTTATTTTTGGAGGGGACAATGCCACTAGGCAGTTCAATGATCTGGTGCCACCGGGTTTTGGCTGTAGTAAAATAGTGGTGCGGGAAGTGTATACCCCTTCGGGCAATTGGAGTTCCTTTCCAGCCCATAAGCATGATGAGCGGATAGTAGATGCAAACGGAACGGTTTTGGAACCTGTTCAGGAGGAAACCTATTTCTATAAATTTCAAAAACCCGAGGCCTATGCCATACAACAGGTCTATACCAAGGATAGGTCCTTGGACGAAATAGTAAGGCCTAGGCATAACGATGTGGTGCTGATCCCCAGAGGCTTTCATCCCGTTGTGGCCGAACATGGTTTTCATTGTTATTACCTCAATTTTTTAGCAGGGACGGACCAATGCCTGGCCAATACCACAGACCCGGACCATGAATGGATCTACAATTCATGGACCTCAAAAGATAAAAGGTTGCCATTGGTAACCGCGGAAATGAATAAACAATAGGTTAAAATGAGCGATAAAAAGTTTGATGTAATTACGTTTGGAAGGTCCAGTATCGATCTTTATTCCCAGAATATAGGGGCTCCATTTAATGATATCAAAGGGTTTGATGCCTTTGTGGGAGGATCTCCGCTTAATATAGCCGTGGGCTGTGCAAGACTGGGTGTCAATGCCAGTCTTTTAACCGCCGTAGGTAACGATAAGGTGGGGGAGTTTATCTTGGATTTTTTGAATAGGGAAGGAGTAAATACCCATGCCATTCCTGTAAAAAATGGTACTAGAAGTAGTGCAGTGGTACTTGGTATAGAACCTCCCGATAAATTTCCCTTGGTCTATTATAGGGATAATGCGGCCGATAGCCAGGTAGATATCGATGATGTGGACAGGGCCAATATTCAGGACTACAGCATATTATTGATTAATGGTACTGCATTGAATATAGAACCCACTAGGAGCGCTACCTTTTACGCCACGGAAATAGCAAACAGAAATGATGTGGATGTGGTGCTCGATCTGGATTTTAGGGCGGACCAATGGCATGATTATAGGGCGTTCGGGTTAACGGTAAGGGCCATTCTGCCCAGGGTGAAAATGGCCATTGGAACGGAAGAGGAAATCCTGGCCGCCACCCTGATCGATTCTTCCCAGGTGACTATTAAGGAACAGCAAATTTCAGCACCAGAAATTAAAGGGGATATTGATGAATCCATAAAACAATTGCTTTCCTCCGGAATAGAGACCCTGATCGTTAAGCGAGGGGAGAAGGGGGCAAGTATTTATCAAAAGGATGGTTCCAGAGAGGATGTTCCCGGATTTCCTGTAGAGGTTTTGAACGTACTGGGTGCCGGTGATGCCTTTGCTAGCGGATTTCTATATGGAATTCTACAGGGCTGGGGTTTAAAAAAGGCATGCCGAATGGGCAATGCCAGTGGTGCACAAGTGGTTACCAAAAAAGGTTGTGCCAATTTTATGCCTACCCTGAAAGAGTCCATGGACTTTATAGATAAAAAGGGCGGATTTTAATTTTATAAGCGATGAAATGCCCGTAAACGGCTTTATCAAATCTCCCGATAGTTATAGGGACGATATGTTCTCAGGGCATTCCATTTGACCTATTAAAACAAATAAAGAAGAGCAGATGAAAACAAAAAGACTCACAGTGGCCCAGGCCACCATTGAATATCTAAAGAACCAATACGTTGAACGGGATGGGATCCAGAACAGATTTTTTGCCGGTTGTTTTGGGATTTTGGGCCATGGCAACGTGGCAGGAATAGGACAGGCGCTGCACCAAAACCTAGACTTTCCGTTTTATGTGGCTCGGAACGAACAGGGAATGGTGCATACGGCAGCGGCCTTTGCCAAGGTAAAGAACAGGTTGCAGACCTTTGTCTGTACTTCTTCCATTGGTCCGGGGGCTACCAATATGCTTACTGCTGCCGCTGCGGCCACTATAAATAGAATTCCGGTTCTCCTGATTCCCGGTGATATTTTTGCCACCAGACAGGTGGCCCCTGTATTGCAGCAGTTGGAATCCAATGTATCCCAGGACGTGTCCGTGAATGATTGCTTTAAACCCGTATCCAAATATTGGGACCGGATCAACAGGCCCGAACAATTGATTACGGCCTTACCGGAGGTAATGCGGGTGCTGACCTCCCAAGCAGAAACGGGAACCGTTACCCTTTGTATTCCCCAGGACGTGCAGGCGGAAGCCTTTGATTTTCCAGAGGAAATGTTCCAAAAACGTGTTTGGTATATAGGGAGGAACATGCCGGATCAGAACCTGTTGTCCAGAGCCATTGCCCTGATCAAGAAAAGTAAGAGACCAATTATTATTGCCGGTGGGGGTACTATTTATAGTGATGCCACCGCAATATTAAAAAAATTGGTCAATAGAACGGGGATACCCGTTGCCGAAACCTTTGCGGGAAAGGGCTCCTTGGATTATAACGAACCGCAAAATCTGGGGGCGGCCGGGGTAACCGGAACTCCCGGGGCCATAGAGATGGCAAAGGAGGCCGATCTGGTCCTAGGGATAGGTACAAGATATAGTGATTTTACTACCATCTCCAAGTCGGCCTTCCAAGATCCCAATGTTCAATTTATAAATATAAATGTTACGGAATTCGATTCCTTTAAGCATGGGGCATTACCATTGTTAGGGGATGCCAAGGCCATATTGGAAACTCTGGATAGGGAGTTGTCCAATTTTAAAGTAGGGGCGGATTATCGTGAAAAAGTGGAAAGTTTTAATAAGGGCTGGGATCAATTTGTGGAAGATATCTATTCGGAAAAGAATGGGGTGCCCGCTTTTCAGGGAGAAGTGATCGGAGCCGTTAATTCCTTTTCGGACCCTGAGGATATAGTGTTGTGCGCTGCGGGAAGTCTTCCAGGGGACCTTCATAAATTGTGGCGGACCCGAAACCCGAAAGGCTTCCATCTGGAGTATGGTTATTCTTGCATGGGTTATGAGATTGCCGGTGGCCTGGGGGCCAAAATGGCACGTCCTGAAAGTGAGATATATGTAATGGTGGGCGATGGCAGTTACTTAATGATGTCACAAGAGATAGTGACATCCATCCAGGAAAAACAGAAGATGACCATTGTTCTCTTGAACAATGATGGTTATTCCAGCATAGGAAGCCTGTCCAGTTCCCTTGGAAGTGAAGGTTTCGGCACCTACTATAGATACCGAAATGAAGCCACCGATCAATTGGATGGGGGATTGTTGCCCATAGATTATGCGGCCAATGCTGCCAGTATGGGCGCACATGTCATTAAGGCGGCCAATGTAAAGGAATTGAACGAGGCCCTAAAAACGGCCAAGACCATAGACCGGACTACCGTGATCTATATTGAAGTGGATCGTAAAAAAGCCGTTCCGGGTTTTGCCTGGTGGGATGTGGCCGTGGCCGAAGTATCGGAAAAAAGTGATGTAAAGAAGTCTTTGGAAACCTATAAGGAGAACAAAAAGACCCAAAAATATTATTTATAGACCTTAACCAACCAGCCATATGAATTCCGAACTGATCATTATCCTAACCTCATTTTTGCTTTTTACGGGAGGAGTTGCCTTTTTTACATGGTACAGTCTTAGAAAAACAAATCTGACCTCATCCGATGGTTATTTCTTGGGAGGAAGAAGTCTAACGGGAATCGTAATTGCGGGTTCTATGTTGTTGACCAATATATCGTCCGAACATCTTATTGGGATGAACGGTAACTCCTATGTTAATGGTTTTATCGTAATCGCTTGGGAAGTAACCTCATCCATAGCCCTTGTTATTGCGGCCATTTTCTTTGTGCCCAAGTATTTAAAGATGGGACTTACCACCATTCCACAGTTTTTGGAAAGTAGATTTGATGGGATGACAAGGACCATGGTAGCCGCTATTCTCATTTTTTCTTTTGTGGTGACCTTGTTGCCCATCGTTTTGTATTCAGGCGCCATTGGTATTGAAAGTCTCTTTGGCGTTTCTGAGGCCCTAGGGGTCAGTAAATCCGAAGGCTTATGGATTACGGTGGTCATTATTGGGGTCATAGGATCCATATATGCCATATTTGGAGGTTTAAAGGCCGTGGCCTATTCCGATACCATTAATGGATTTGGGCTTTTGTTGGGGGGGCTTTTGATACCAATTTTGGCATTGATGGCCATAGGGGATAATAATATCTGGAACGGATTGGTCAAGGTATACGAGTATGCCCCGGAGAAATTCAATGTGGTTGGGGCAAGGGATTCTGTATTGCCTTTTGAAGTATTGTTTACGGGCCTTATTATTAATCAGCTCTATTTCTGGGGAATGAACCAGACCATCATCCAAAGGGCGTTGGGGGCAAAAAACCTGAAGGAGGCCCAAAAGGGACTGTTGATAACGGGTCTTTTCAAGATCTTGATTCCCTTGGTCATTGTATTGCCCGGGGTAATTTGTTACTATTATTTTCAGGAAACCTATTTTGACCAACAGGACACCGTTTACCCACAGTTGGTCAAAAAGGTATTGCCGATTTGGTTGATAGGTTTTTTTGCAGCCGTTATTATGGGGGCGGTATTGAGTACCTTTAACTCCGTACTGAATTCTGTGGCCACCCTGTTCAGTATGGATATTTATAAGAAGCACATCGCAAAGGATGTCAGCGATATTAAACTGGTAAAGATAGGGAAGGCTACTTCCGCCATTTTAGCGGTAATGGCAATTTTTGCCGCACCAATGGTAGCCAATGCCTCGGACGGATTGTATCAATTATTACAGGAGCTGAACGGGATATTCTTTATTCCGATCGCCTCTATTTTATTGGCCGGTTTCTTTATGAAAAGAGTCTCGGCAATGGGGGCAAAAGTGGCCCTGATATTCGGGCTTTGTTTTTACATTTTCATGACCTGGGGCTATACCTCCCACGGCATTCATTTTGTACACTTATGGGGAATAGAGTTTTTGCTGAACGTGGCCATTATGTATTCGGTGTCCTATTTTTATCCCAATGAAAACAAATATGAAATTACCGATGTTGGCGCAGTAAATCTAAAAGCCTGGAAATATACCATTCCTATGTCCATTGGTTTGTGTGCCATTACCGTATTAATATATGTTCTGCTTTGGAACAACCAATAGCAGAATTACTTAGATCAATAATATTAAATAATTTGAAAAATGGAACTTCTAAAAAATTATATCGATGGTGTTTGGGTACCAAGCACCTCAAAAGAAACAATAGATATTGTAAATCCGGCCACACAGGAAACCTTGGCCAAGGTTCCCTATGGCAATGATACCCGGAAGGATGTTGATATGGCCGTGGAGGCCGCTTCAAAAGCATATAAGGAATGGAGTAAGGTACCTGTGCTAAAGCGGGTTCAAGTACTATATCGACTAAAGGCCCTAATGGAGGAAAATACCGAAGTACTTGCGGAAATCATTACCAAGGAATCCGGAAAGACCTATGGGGAATCTATAGGGGAAATTCAGAGGGCAGTTGAAAATATTGAAGTGGCCTGTGGTACACCTATGCTAATGGCGGGCGATGTTATTGAGGATATAGCAACGGGAATAGATGAGATGATGATTAGGCAGCCCATTGGTGTGGCCGCCTGTATTACTCCTTTTAACTTTCCAAGTATGATCGTTTTTTGGTTCCTGCCCTATGCCATAGCCACCGGTAATGCCTTTGTGGTGAAACCTTCGGAGAAGGTGCCTATGACCATGATGAAGATTTTTGAGTTTTTGGACCAATTGGATATTCCAAAGGGACTTGTTAGTCTGGTGCACGGTGGAAAGGATTCCGTGGATGCCATTTTGGAACACCCTACCGTTAAGGCAGTGAGTTTTGTGGGCAGCACCCCTGTGGCCAGATATATTTATTCCAAGGGTACGGCCAATGGTAAAAGGGTCCAGGCCCAAGGAGGTGCCAAAAACCCGGTAGTGGTCCTGCCCGATGCCGATATAGAAATGTCCACTAAGATTATAGCCGATTCCGTTTATGGATGTGCGGGACAAAGATGTTTGGCGGCATCTACCATCATCACCGTAGACGATCAAAAAAGACAAATTAAGGAAGCTCTGTATGAAACCGTCAGGTCCCGGACTACCGGGTATGGATTGGATAGGGACGTTAATATGGGGCCGGTAATTAGCCCGGAAAGCAAGGCAAGGATAACCGGATTGATACAAAAAGGAATCGATGAGGGCGCCAAAGTATTGTTGGATGGGCGAAACGCCTCCATTGCAGGCTATGAGAAAGGAAATTTCCTAAACCCGACCATATTGGAAGATGTAGCATTGGATAAGGAACTGATCAAAACGGAGATCTTTGGTCCTGTTATGAGCCTCATTTCCATGAAGAATATAGATGACGCCCTTAAATTTGTGAACGGGGGCAATTATGGTAATATGGCCTGTTTGTTTACCGGTAGCGGTGCCAATGCCAGGAGGTTCAGAAACGAGGCCGATGCCGGAAATATCGGTATTAATATTGGAGTGGCCGCTCCCATGGCACAATTCCCTTTTAGTGGATGGAAGGATAGCTTTTTTGGTGATCTCCATGGTCAGGGGAAACATGCCATAGAATTCTTTACCCAGACCAAAGTAATAATAGAAAGGTGGCCCAATATATGGTCAAGAAAATTTTAATAGGATCGCAATATGATTAAAATCGCAAATGCTCCCTGTTCATGGGGAGCCTTGGAATTTGACCTGGAAGAAAAATCCGAAGAGATAGGTTTTGAACAGGTACTGGACGAAATAAGGGAAACGGGATATATTGGTACCGAATTGGGGGATTGGGGGTATATGCCTACTACCCCCGGTCTTTTAAAAGCGGAGTTGGATAAAAGGCAATTGGATCTCTTGGGTGCTTTTGTGCCCGTAGCCCTGGCCAAAGTAGGTAGTCATGAAGCCGGGATGGAATCGGCGCTCAAAGTGGCCGAACTTATGTACAATGCCGGTTACAAAAACTCCTTTATCGTATTGGCGGATGATAATGCTTCGGTTCCCGAACGCACCAATAATGCGGGGAGAATCACCGCCGAGATGGGACTCACGGAAGATCAATGGAAGGTATATGCCACCGGGGCGGAAAAGATAGCGAGGGCAGTTAAGGATGCCTATGGCATTAGAACGGTATTCCACCATCACTGTGCAGGGTATGTGGAAACCCCGGGGGAAATAGATACGCTTATGGCCTTGACGGATCCGGAATTGTTGGGCCTGTGTCTGGATATGGGGCATTATGCCTTTGGTGGGGGCAATCCTGTAAGTGCTTTAAAAAAATATGGAAATAGGATATGGCACGTTCATTTTAAGGATTATAGCCCGGAGGCGGCCAAGGCTTCCCGTGAGGCCAACGGGGATTATTTTGATGCCCTTAAAACGGGGGTATTCTGTGAACTGGGGAAAGGAGCGGTAGATTTTCGGTCTATTGTAAATATATTGGAAGAAATGAAGTACAATGATTGGATTGTGGTAGAGCAGGATATTTTACCAGGCATGGGAAATCCCAAAATATGTGCACAGGCCAATAGGGACTTTATAAAATCCCTAGGTCTTTAGGCAATTGACTATTCAGGAAACACTATAAATATAAAGAAACATACATATATGACAAAAGTTAAATTCTCCGTAGCAGGATTGGGAAGGATTGGAAAGATCCATTTGGAAAACTTGCTCCGGATGGAAAATGTGGAAGTGGTGGCCGTAATGGACCCTATGGAAGAATGCCGGGAATATGCGCAGGAAAAAAGATACCCCATATAGCCAGTACCTTTGAGGAGCTTTTGGTTATTGCCCCCTTCGATTCGGTGGTCATCTGTTCCCCAACCGATACCCATGCCGATTATGTTGAAATGGCGGCCAAAGCAGGTATCCATGTTTTCTGCGAAAAACCTTTGGATCTGTCCATGCAGCGGGTGGTCCAGGTATTGGAGGTGGTAGAGAAGGCCAATATTAAATTGATGCTGGGTTTTAACCGCCGGTTCGATAAGGAGTTTAAAAGAGTCCATGATCTTGTAATGGAAGGTGCGGTAGGACAGCCCCATTTGGTAAAAATTACCAGTAGGGATCCAGGCGCTCCACCGGTAAGCTATATTAAACAATCCGGAGGCCTTTTTTTGGATATGACCATACACGATTTTGATATGGCCAGGTTTGTAGTGGGCAAGGAAGTGGAGGAAGTATATGCCAAAGGCGCCGTTTTGGTAGATCCGGCCATTGGCGAGGCCGGGGATATAGACACGGCAATAGTTACCTTGACCTACACGGACGGAACCATGGCCGTAATAGACAATAGTAGGGAAGCGGCCTATGGCTATGATCAAAGAATTGAGGTGTTTGGCTCCAAGGGAATGGCACAGGCCGATAATAATTATGAAGATTCGCATCGTCTGTATACGAAACAGGGAATACATGGGTCATTGCCCCTTCATTTTTTCCTGGAACGATATGCGGCGGCCTATTTATCCGAGATGGATAGTTATGTGGGCAGTCTTAAAAATGGCAATACCGTTGCCGTAGATGGGAAGGACGGGTTGAAGTCCCTTCAAATAGGCTTGGCCGCAATAAAATCATTAGAGGAAAAAAGACCTGTGAAAATTGCGGAAATAAGCAATTAATATCCTGTAATCCGAGAAAACCTAAAATCAATATTGATCAGTATAGTTAAAAAAATTGATTCTTGGTTAAATTATAATTATTTGTTAAATTGTGGTGGAAATAAAATTTATCAAAGGCCCGGACTGCTACTGGGAAAGGAAATTATCTGGACGCCTTTGAAATAATATTATATGGAATAGGTTGAACTATGTAGATACGGAATGATCGTGATGATGGTGAAAGTGTAGTCGGATTTATAGGCCATATCATGGGAAGTATCCTCTTCCCATGATAGGTAGATTGATAGCTTTGGAAATTTAAACCCATTTATACGTTGAAAAAAGGGCAGCCCAATATCAATAACGAGTTTTTTCTTTCCCTTTTGGAAAAGGGAGAGAAGTATGTGTTCGAGACCTTGTTCAGACTCTACTATTCCAAGCTTCTGTATATTGCCAGAGGATACCTTGTTTACCAGCAGGAGGCCGAAAATATAGTGCAGAACGTATTCCTTAAAATATGGGAGAACAGGGAATGTCTGGGCGAAGTATCCAATATCAATAGTTATCTGTATACCATGACCAAGAATTTGTGCCTGGACCAATTGAAGCACGAAAAAGTTAAGAGGAACTATTTGGGTAATAATTATCAGATTAAATCCGAGATCCAATATAAATTCATTCAGGATGAGGCAGCTTCCCTTTTGCTGGAAAATGAATTGGAAGACAAAATTGTTCAGAGCATAGAATTGTTGCCCGAAAAATGTAAAAATATTTTCAAGAAGAGTCGGTTGGAAGGCTTGAAGCATAGCGAAATCGCAGCAGAATTGGGTGTTTCGCCCAGAACGGTAGACAACCATATAGCAAACGCCTTAAGGCATTTGAGGCTCCATTTAAGGGAGTTTATCACTATTTCCCAATAAAATTTTTATCCGGTACTAGGTGTAAATCCCTGTTGAATCGTCTTAATAGAGTAATACAAGACGATGTTGGATCAAAAAATAGATAAATACCTAAGGGGTACCGCAACTTCAGAGGAGGAAAAAGAAGTCCAGGATTGGATCATTGCTTCCGATAAAAACGCCAAGAGATTCCATCTTTTAAAGGCAGAATATATTGTTTCTACTTTGGAGGCAACCAACACGGATTTGGATGGTTCTTACCACCATATTATCGATGCCCAAAAACCTACCTCCGGCCATAGACGTCGTTTTTCGCGGACAATTTTGAAATCCGCAGCTATTCTGGCAATTCTCTTGGGGCTAAGCACCGTACTTAGGGATACTTTTGTTAATTCCGGTGCTGTGCCCATAATTCCGGAGGATGCCATTATATTACAGTTGGAGAATGGGAATATTGAAGTAATTTCTGAAGAGGGAGCCGTCAAGGTCGTAGATTCAGAGGGGAATGTATTGGGATCACAACAGGGGTCACAATTAATTTATAAAAATAACGTGACATCAAAAGAAGAGTTGGTATACAATACGCTTACGGTGCCCTATGGAAAGCGATTTAGTCTATTGCTTTCCGATGGAACGCAGGTGACCCTTAATTCCGGTACATCCCTTAAATATCCGGTACAATTTCCAAATACGGAAAATAGGCAGGTCTTTCTGGACGGGGAAGCTTTTTTTAATGTGGCCAAGGATTCGGTAAATCCATTTATTGTCAATACAGATCAGTTAAATGTGCGCGTGCTGGGGACAAAATTTAATATGTCCTCCTATCCGGAAGATCAGTTTGTGAATACAACGCTTTTGGAGGGGTCCGTTTCGGTCTATAATAAACAGGACACCTTTGATTCTTCCAATGCCTCTTTATTGGAGCCCGGTTTTAAAGCGGAATGGAACAAATACAATAAGCAAATTTTAATAGAAGAGGCGGATATAGCCATGCATACCGACTGGCTGAACGGAAAGATCATATTGAGGCATGTTCCCTTTAAGAACATTGTAAAAAAATTAGAGCGGCATTATAATGTGGAGATCGTGAACAACAATCCAAAACTTGATGAGGAATTGTTTACGGCAAGTTTTGATATTGAAACCATAGAACAAGTGTTTCAAACCTTCAACCTAACCTACGAAATGGATTACAAGATCAACGACAGACAAATAATTATCAACTAACTAAACAAACCAACTGCCAATGAATTAGACTTCCTGAAATTTAGAAACTGTTTAAATTTTGTTTTTGGAATATTTTATAGTGTATTTTTTCGTCAGACGAAGGTATTTTAATCCCGATAGCAATTGGGAGCATTGCCATAGCTACGGACCGAAAAATAGCTGAAACATGGTGGAAAAAGACGCCTAAAAGAACCAAAGGGTAAAACTTAAACAGTTTCTTGGACAGATCACAATAGTTGCCGAATACCCCAATTGCAGGGGCTTTAAAGCAAAAAAAAATCGGAAAGTGCGCCAACACCTCCCGATTATGTGTGATTAAATTAATTAACCACGTAAAACACTACAAAAATATGAAAAACCTGATTATGCCGGGGAGGAAATTCCGTTTTCGGCTACAATATGATTTGAAGATGAAACTTACTACCTTAATGTTACTTGTTGTTTCGCTTTTTCAAATTCATGCCAACGAAACCTATGGTCAAAAGACCAAAATTACTTTGGACCTCCAAAATGTAAGTATCGAAAATGTATTGAACAGAATCGAGTCGCTTACAGAATTCAAATTCATGTACAATGATAAGGAGTTGGATTATAGAAAAATCGTCTCCGTAAATGCTGATAAGGAATTGGTTACCACAATTTTGGACAGAATTTTTTCCAAGATGGACATTACCTATGAGGTATTGGATAAGCAGATAGTGCTTAAGCTTAAAAAGGATATTCCTTTTCAAGTCAAGGAAAAGGAAAAAAAGGTGAAAGTTTATCAGCAGTTTAAGGTTAGTGGTACTATAGTGGACGGTAATGGTTCCCCGTTGCCTGGGGCGAATGTTTTGGAGAAGGGAACTGCCAACGGTACCCAGTCCGATTTTGACGGTAACTTTTCATTAGATGTAAATAGCAGAAATGCTATTCTAGTCATTTCCTATATTGGATTTACGGCTAAGGAAGTAGCTGTAAATGGACAGACAAATGTTTCTATAAGCTTGGAGGAAAGTGCTACTGGCTTAAATGAAGTAGTTGTAACGGCCTTGGGT
>JAWKMN010000005.1:0-229229 GCA_041392165.1 Flavobacteriaceae bacterium | reverse complement strand
GTTGGTGCGAACCAACGAAACCGTTTGGAAAGAAAAGTACAAAGGAAAATCTATGACGGACGATGAAATAATAGCTGCCATGATAGCATTTCCAAAACTCATAGAACGTCCCATTGTCATCATGGGCAATATGGGGGTAGTAGGACGGCCACCAGAAAAAATAAAGGATCTTTTAAATTAACACTTTTTTTTGTCAGGTCAATTACTTCACTAGCGGACGGAATGGACAGTCTGGTGCAGCGGTGTTTAAAGCCCTCATAACAGTAAACTCCCACAGCCTCGAAAGGAACCTTATTTTTAGATTTCCACGCCCGCCTGAACGGATATAGGCTGGCCTATCTGTGGCCAATAAATGTGGGGGAGTCCAACAGGCACCATCCAGGGAACCAGCCTACAGCAGGCAGGTTTAAATCTCAATTATAGGGTAAAAGGATTATGCAGGCCAATTACCACCATACACCTGGAACGGTACAATTTTTGTGCTTTTCATTTTAACAAACATTTAACCCTTGAGGGTTAAACCATCTATTAATTTTGGAATCCAATAAACCAGTAACGTTATGAAAACCGACAAGAGATTATTTTTTAGTGTTTTATTTATTGTATTATCCTTTCCCTTCTTAAACGCCCAATATGGCTACGGAAATGGGTATGGCTATGGGTACGGTGGCTATGGAGGGTACGGTAGACAGAGAAGCAGTATTCCTCAAGTACAGGAAACTCCAAAGGAGCCGGAAAAATTAACGGCAGAGCAAATTGTAGATCAGGAAATGCCTGGAATAACCGAAAAATTGGGCTTAAACCCCTTTGAGGAGGCAGTTTTAAGTACCACTTTAAAAAAATACCTCCAAGAAAGAATAGAACTGCAGATACTGGATTTACCCCAGGACAAAATGAAGGAAAGTTATGAGAAAATCACCCAAAAACAAGACGAAGAACTTAAGGCAGGACTCCCTGCCGACAAATATGAGGCCTTTGTAGAACTGCAGAAAAACGGTTTTAAAAAGGTAAAGGAAAAAAAGAAGAAAAAAAAGAAAAACAAATCATAAATATTGCACATGAACAAACTACTCCCAGTTACACTATTCCTAATTTCTCTAATAGGTGCGGCCCAAGGCCCACAAGAACCCATAAAAATAACTGGGACCGTTTTGGACCAAGAAACAGACTTACCTTTGGAATATGCCACTTTGGTATTACAAAGTGTTGGCAATCCGGAAAAAGTCACTGGTGGGATTACGGATGCCAAAGGACAATTTGAAGTGGAGACAGCTCCCGGAAACTATAACGTTAGTGTAGAATATATCTCCTATAAACCCTATAAATTAAATAATCATAGTCTTAGTTCCACCTCTGATCTGGGCATAATCCGACTTTCCTTGGATGTAGGCCAGTTGGCCGAAGTAGAAGTCGTGGGAGAGCGGACCACCGTAGAACTTCGACTTGATAAAAAAGTATATAACGTTGGATCGGATCTCACCGTAAAAGGCGGCTCGGTAACCGATGTACTGAGCAACGTACCATCGGTTTCCGTGGATGTGGAAGGCAATATTAGCCTTAGAGGAAACGAAAGTGTTAGAATCCTTATCAATGGCAAACCTTCCGCCCTTTCCGGTCTAAGTCCGGAAGCACTCCAACAATTACCTTCCGATGCCATCGAAAAAGTAGAGGTCATCACCAATCCTTCTGCCAGATACGATGCGGAGGGTACCGCTGGAATATTAAATATCATACTCAAGCAGGGCAAAACAGCAGGTCTTAACGGATCCATCAACCTTTATACGGGCCATCCCGAAAATTATGGAGGTGCCGCAAGCCTAAACTTAAGACGCGATAGGTTCAATATTTTTACCAACACTACCTATCGTTACCGAAGTGGTCCGGGAAATGCCCTTTTTTATCAAGAAAATTTTGATCCCAATGGCAATACTTTAAGCTTTCAGGATGAAATTAGGGACTATCAAAGAAAGGATAAGAGTTTTAACACCAACATAGGTTTTGAACTTTTCTTGGACAAGGACAATACCAGCAGTATTACCAATTCCTTTGTTTTTGGGAAATCGAACGGGGACAATTCGGTAAATGTTGATTTCTTCAATTTTGATGCCGATAGGAACCCTACCATACAAAGAAACCGTTTTACCTTGGAGGATGAGTTTGAAGAAGAAGTCCAATACTCCCTAAACTATCAAAAGAAATTTAAAAAAGAGGGACATATGCTTACTTTCGATTACCAATACTCCAAAGGATTGGATAATGAAAGTTCTATCATCGAGGAGGTAATTCTAGGGGACAATATTGCTTTGGATACGGAAAGGACATTAGATGACCAAACTCGAATATCCCAGTTGTTGCAAATGGATTATGTGCTGCCCTTTGGTAAGGATGACCAATCTCAGTTCGAAATTGGCTATCGTGGAACCTTCAACAACAACAACACCGATTTTGATTTCGGCTTACAGCAGCAGGATGGAAATTTCAACAGTGACCCCAACTTTAGCAATGAACTAAATTATAAAGAATACGTAAATGCCGCCTATATACAATTGGGATCCAAGTTTGATAAATTCAGTATTCTTGGTGGCTTAAGAATGGAAGCTTCCGATATTGCCATAGAACTGGTCAATACCAACGAACTTACCAACAAAGACTATGTAAATTGGTTCCCTTCCATATTTTTGGGATATGAATTCTCCGAAAAGGAACAAGTTACCTTAAGCTATAGCAAAAGACTTAGACGTCCTTGGTCCAGGTTTATCAATCCTTTTCCATCACGATCCAGCAATACCAATCTCTTTCAGGGAAATCCGGATTTGGACCCCACTTTTACGGATGCCTATGATTTGGGATACCTAAAAAGATGGGACAAGTTTACGGTTACCACCTCCGGATATTTTAACAGGTCTACAGGCGTTTTTCAATTTGTATCCAGAGAGACGGGGGATTTTGTAAACATTGAAAATCCGGAAGACCCACAAAATCCGATAATTGTACCCGTACAAGTACGCAGTCCTATAAACTTGTCCACTGAAGAGCGCTATGGTCTGGAATTTACAACTACCTATACTCCAAAAAGGAATTGGAGATTAACATGGAATGTAAATGCTTTCCAAAGAGATTTAAAAGGAAACTATTCCTATATAAACAGTCAGAATGAAGAGATTGTTCAAAATTTTGACGCCAATAATTTTTCCTGGTTCACCAGATTCAGTTCCAAATTGCCCTTGCCGGGAAAAATTGATCTACAGGCCAACTTCTTTTATATGGGCGCTTCCAGGGATGCACAAAACACCAATAAAGGAATGTTGAGTTCCGATCTTGCCTTGAGCAAGGATATCCTAAAGGATAAAGGTTCCCTAACGTTGAACGTAGGGGATATATTCAACTCCAGAAAACGTAGAACTGAGACCAGAACTGAAAATGTACTAACTTACAGTGAATTTCAATGGAGGGAGAGACAAATCACCTTATCATTCCAATACCGGTTCAACCAACCCCAAAACCAAAGGAACGGAAATAGGGAAGGCAGAAGTGGCGGTAGGGAAGATATGGACTTTGAAGGATAAAAGTTGCCCCATCATAAAAAAAGAGGTCGTTTAAATAGTTTTTAAACGACCTTTTTTTATGTTTCAAATAAATTTCCTTCAATAAAGATCAGGAGTTAAAAGCCATTTTACGTTTGGTACTGACCGCTCTATTTTTGGAAAATACTAGGATCAATACTGCTATGGCTATTCCTATACCGGCCATGAGAGCCCCGACCAAACTTGCAGAGGTAAATCCAAATCCCATGGCTATGGGCAATCCGGCAAAAAATGCTCCGGAGGCATTACCCATATTGAAAGCGCTCTGGTTCATGGAAGAACCCAACATTTCCGATCCTTTGGATGCCCTTATAATTGCCAATTGAATGGGGGTACCTACCATAAAGGAGACTATGCCGATTATAAATGTTAAAATTAAAATGGCCACTGGGTTGGCTGCCACCAAAAAGTTGATTATGAGAACCATAACCATTAATGACAAGCTGATGACAACCGCTTTCAACGGATTAAATATCTCCGCCATTTTAGCACCGATAAAATTCCCAAAAACCATTCCCACACCGGCTAAAATCATGGCATAACTAACCATGCTTTCCGAATGTCCGGATACATTGGTCAGCAAAGGCGCAATATAACTATACCAGGCAAAGAAGCCTCCAGTACCTATTGTGGTCAGTAAGATAAGCAGCCATATTTCCACTCTTTTAAATACTTGCAGGTCCTTAAAAAATCCGGCAGAGGAGGATTTTTCCATTTTAGGGATCCAAAAGTAAATACTGGCCATGGCGAGGATACCAACAATACCTACCAAAAGAAATGATAGATTCCAGTTGTAATGGTGCCCCAGGTAGGTACCAATTGGAACCCCTATTACGTTGGCTATGGTAAGTCCGGCAAACATGGTGGCAATGGCCTGTGCAGCTTTTCCCTCTTTGGCCAGCTTTCCTGCCACTACCGCCCCAATTCCAAAAAAGGCCCCATGTGGCAATCCTGATAGGAATCTGGCGATCATTAAAGTGATATAATTTGTTGAAAATGCGGAAAGGGTATTGAAAACTGTAAACCATATCATTAAATAGAGCAGCACCTTATGTGCCGGCCATTTTCCACTCATGGCCGTTAAAGTGGGCGCACCAACTACCACTCCCAGGGCATAGGCAGAGATAAAATGCCCTGCTTGTGGGATACTTATATGAAGAGAATTGGCCACGTCCGGTAGAATACCCATTATTACAAACTCGGTCATCCCTATACCAAAACCTCCCACCCCTAGGGCAAGTAACGCTTTTTTGTTCGATTTGTCCATACTCATAATATTATTATTTAAGACATTAATACAGCTACAATATTACAGTAAGGTTTTCTCGTATTGCTATGGATAATTATCCTATTTATATTCATTTATATCCTGTAAAAAAGCGGCAAAAGTAACACTCTTTATTTAAACAGTGTTTGTTTATAGTAGTTTTCGGTATCTTATTGGGAAACATTTAAGACTTAAGGAGACGGACCTTTTGGCCTAATAGCGGAATCAATGACCTGGCCATAAGGTCCGATTGTCTTCGTGAGGCCGGTAAGGACTATTTTCGTCATAGCTTAAAAACGGGAAGGTGTACTTTTGTAAAATGCCTTTTACCCCAACCTTTGTACGGATATAAAATAAAAAATTAGGGCCCAACCGGATATCCGGTTGGGCCCTAATTTTTTATAATACTGAAGAGCAGTAATTCTATTATCGGGTATTGACTAAAGAATATAGTCGGTACTAATAAAGTTGGATAACCTGGATTCCAATAATTGTTCTACGGTTTCATTGTTGAGTTCGTTGTCCTTAAAGGCCACAAATGTCCTAATGGAAAAGGAACGCAGGGCATCATAGACACTTAGGGTAGCCTGTGCGGAGTCCTTTCGTCCGGTAAACGGATATACGTCCGGCCCCCTTTGGCAAGAACTGTTCAGATTAACCCTACATACCAGGTTCACCAAGGTATCTATTAAAGGAGCTATGGCGTATACATCCTTTCCGAACAAACTTACCTGTTGTCCATAATTGGATTCGGCCATATCATCCAAAGGTTCTTCAATATCCTTAAAGGTCACGATTGGAATTACCGGACCAAATTGCTCTTCCTGATAGACCCTCATTTCTTTGCTGACAGGATATAATACCGCAGGCCAAATATAATTATCGGAATGGATCCCTCCTTTTTTATTTAAAATCTTGGCCCCTTTTTCCCTGGCGTCATCTATTAATTCCTGTATATAGGCCGGCTTACCCGGTTCTGGCAAGGGGGTCAACTTAACGCCATCCTCCCATGGATTTCCAAACTTCAGGGCATCTACCCTTTCAGAAAAGCGTTTATTAAATTCAGCGGCAATATCCTCATGAACATAGATTATTTTTAACGCGGTACAGCGCTGCCCGTTAAAGGACAGGGTACCGGTAAGGCACTCTTCTATGGTTAAGTCCAAATCTGCGTCCGGCAGTATTATGGCCGGATTTTTAGCTTCCAATCCCAATACCAGACGCAGCCTATTGCTTTTGGGATGTTGGTTTTGAAGGGCATTTGCAGACTTACTATTACCTATCAAAGCCAATACATCAACTTTCCCGGTCTTCATTATTGGAGCGGCTACCTCCCTTCCCCTACCAAATACAATATTCACCACCCCTTTTGGGAAACTGGATTGAAAGGCCTCCAATAAGGGCGTAATCAATAATACACCATGTTTGGCAGGTTTGAAAATGGTGGTGTTCCCCATTATTATTGCAGGAATAAGCAGGGCGAAGGTTTCGTTCAACGGATAGTTATAAGGCCCCAAACAGAGTACAACCCCCAGAGGACCCCTTCTAATATGTGCATAAACCCCATCGTTTTTTTCAAATTTGGCATTATCCCTGTCAAGTTGCTTATAATCTTCAATGGTATCATTGATATACTCCACCGTTCTGTCGAACTCCTTTTGGGAGTCGGGCAGCGATTTTCCAATTTCCCACATTAAAAGTTTTACAATTTCTTCACGCTTGGCCTGCATTTTCTTTACAAAAATTTCCATGCAATCTATGCGTTCCTTGACCCGCATGGTAGGCCATATTCCTTTCCCTTTATCATAGGCCGATAATGCCGCATCCAAAGCTTCCAAAGCTTGCTTTTCTTCCATGTCCGGAATACTTCCCAGTAAGGTAGGGGCATATTCCTCCGTACTGGATATGGTAGAGTATACCTCAGAAGTCTTACCGTTCCAGGTCCTTAACTCACCATTGATAAGGTAGGTCCTTTGATGATTGACCTCGTTTACGACGTATTTTAAAGGTATGTCCAATGCACCCATATATGATTTCTTTTTTTATGAAACTATTAAAATTAAACTCTCTCAGACCACTAAATTAATAAAACGATAATTTTAATTCCCTATAAATTTGATAGAATATTAGGGTAACGGCACAAAATGGTTTCGGATTCTGAAAAAGTATAAAAAAGTCTTCAGCACTATTAAATTAAATACTGAAACAAATCCGGCTTATCGTTGATGTAGTCGCCAAAGTTATGGTCCTTCATCCTTTTTACAAGCGGTGCCAAATCATCGGGACTTTTAATTTATTCCTACAAATTCATTGAGCATTCTCCCAGACTTGATTTTTTTGAATATTCAAAATGGTAATATCATCTTTGTGTAAATCCAAAATATCCACAATAAATTCCCTTCAAAGCACCTCAATCTCGGAAAAAGTATGACAAAGGCAGTAGTGCTTTAATTTGCCAAAGCAAGGCACGCTCCTTAATCTCGGCCGTACGCGTAATATCGTTGTTGCTACCACTAACAATGCAGACCATTTTTACCTTTTATTTCTTCCTTATATTGTCCACCGTAATAGTATTCCCAAGCGAATTCCACCACGATGGCATCCCTATTGTAAAGATCAAGAATGGTCTGTAATAAACCTGTTTCCGAACAGTAACCATATCATAAAGGTGCTCCTTACATATATTTAAAGTGGCGTTGCCTACGCGCTTAACGGCAGTCTTCGTCAATAACTGTTCATATGTTCCACTCCGAAAGCGACCCCCTCTCTATGGATGCTTTTCATAGATGGGGCCCTTCGGGTTCAACCTTCATACTTCTGCTTGTGGCGATAGTTCTCGGAATAAGCGGCACATAGACCTGAAGTTGAACCTTACTTACCGCCAACGGCCACAAAACACATAATCTATTGGATATTTGGCCTGTTCCAGTATTTCCAAACCCACAGTAGCCTGGCCCTCTATAATTTTCGGGTCATCAAATGGATGTATATAAGTCATTTTGTTAGCGGAACAGAATTTTTTGGCCGCATCGGAAGAATCGTCAAAGGTATCCCCTTCAAGCACCACGCTTACCCAATCCCCACCAAACAATTTGGTTTGTTCCACCTTTTGTTTCGGGGTCACCGATGGCATATATATGGTACCTTTTATTCCTAAGTGATTACAGGCAAAGGCAACACCTTGCGCATGGTTTCCTGCGCTGGCACATACTACTCCATTGGCCGTTTCTTTTTTGGTAAGGGAATTGATCTTATTGAAAGCACCTCTTATTTTATAACTTCTTACCCTATGTAAATCTTCCCTTTTTAGAAAAATATTGGCATCATAGGCCTTGGAATATCGAATGCTCTGCATCAAAGGGGTAACATCGGCTACTTGCCTAATGGTTTCGGCAGCCTTCCGGATGTCCTTTATTTTGGGAAAATATGGTTCCATCAATTGGTATATAAACAAAGGCCTGCCCAGTTCATTAAACTCGGCAGGCCTTATAATTAGTTAATGTTAACTAAACTATCGGCTTCATAGCCGTCATGGATTCACGCAACCTTGCCCCCACCTCACGGATGTTCTACGTAAAGCTTTGTTGACGGCAATTAATTTTGCGTTGTCCACATCAAGATGCTTTTGATCGGCAAAAATGTTTTCCAATGACATCGGTATCTATGGTCTTCAAGGAAATCTGCCAATAATGGCTTACAGGCATGATCAAACAAATAGCAACCGTATTCGGCCGTATCGGATATCACCCTGTTCATTTCGAACAATTTCTTCCTGGCAATAGTGTTGGCGACTGTCGGAGTTTCCATGTAGCGACTCAGTAAGCGGATTCGGCAATAATAATCTTCATTCATTATGGATTCAAAAAGCCAATTCCACACCTGCCCTTACCATGGCCACCAAGTACCCCGTGGTCATAAAATCTGTTCGGCAATTTTAACGGATCCTACGAGCTTTCTCGAAAGCCGTTTCTCCGGTGGCTGCCCTCCATGTCAATAAGTTTTTGTCGTCATTGGCCCAATCTTCCATCATGGTCTTCGAAAAATGGCCGCTCATAATATCGTCCATATGCTTATGGAAAAGAGGACGCATAATATCTTTCAGTTCTTCGGATAGTTCAAAAGCCTTGATCTTGGACGGGTTGGACAAGCGATCCATCATATGGGTAATACCTCCATATTTAAGACCTTCGGTAATGGTTTCCCATCCGTACTGGATTAACTTGGATGCATATCCTGCCTCAATTCCTTTTTCGATCATTTTATCGAAACAAAGTATGGAACCTGTTTGCAACAAACCGCATAGTATGGTCTGCTCCCCCATTAAATCCGATTTTACCTCGGCAACAAAGGAAGATTCCAACACACCGGCCTTATGCCCGCCAGTGGCAACCGCATACGCTTTTGCCTGGGCCAATCCTTTGTCTTGGGGGTCATTGTCCGGGTGTACCGCAATTAGGGTAGGAACACCAAAGCCTCTTTTATATTCCTCCCTAACTTCGGACCCAGGACACTTTGGCGCTACCATAATAACGGTCAGGTCTTCACGGATCTGCATTCCTTCCTCCACAATATTAAAACCGTGCGAATAGGATAAGGTAGCTCCTTTTTTCATTAGGGGCATTACCGCAGAAACCACACTGGTATGCTGTTTGTCCGGAGTTAAATTGATAACTACATCGGCCGTTGGGATAAGTTCTTCGTAGGTACCCACATTAAAGCCATTTTCACTTGCGTTTATAAATGACTGTCTTTTTTCCTTAATGGCCGCACCCCTTAAAGCGTATGAAATATCCAATCCGGAATCGCGCATATTCAGACCTTGGTTAAGTCCTTGTGCCCCACAACCTACTATTACAATTTTTTTTCCTTTTAAAGCGGATACACCGTCAGAAAATTCTGTAGATTCCATAAACCTACATTTTCCTAATTGGGTAAGTTGCTCCCTTAACGATAGGGTATTAAAGTAATTTGCCATTTTTTAAACTCGATTTTATTTCCCGATTAGTTTCGGGCTTGATTATTTATTGATTAAACTCTTTTAACAATGATGAAATCTTCATTTCCGATTTTGTAACCGCTATCCGCCCCGAGCGTACAAATTGCATAATGCCATAAGGTGCCAATTGTTGGTACATCTCGTCAATTTCATTTCTTCTTCCGGTCTTTGCCAAAACGAAGAATTCCCTGGACACCGTAACAATTTGGGAATTGCTGTCTTTAATGATGTTTTGGATATTTCGTTCATCGAACAACAAGGCGGAGGCCACTTTAAACAATGCCGATTCCTGATATATGGTTTCTTCATCGGTATGGTAGAAGGCCTTTATAACCTCGATCTGCTTTTCAACCTGTCCCACAATATTGCGCACCCAATCTTCTGTAGTGTACACTACAATTGTAAATTTTGACACATGGTCTATTTCCGATTTGGAAACATTTAAACTCTCAATGTTTATATGACGTTTTAAAAATATCCCTGATATTCTGTTCAGTAACCCTACACTGTTCTCGGAATATACTGAAATTGTAAACCATTTATTTTCCATATCCTCTTACCGATCCTCTATCCAAAACAAGAGGCAATAGGCTATTTAAATTAATATTGATTTTATTTTAAACGTATATCCGTTACAGATGCCCCTGATGGGATCATAGGAAATACATTGTCCTCTTTTTCTACTTTGACTTCCAAAAAGTAAGCTTCTTTGGAGGCCAACATCTCTTTTATAGTAGCCTTTAAATCCTTTCTTTCACTGATGCGCTTGGATTCTATATGGTAACCCTCTGCAATTTTCACAAAGTCCGGATTTACCATTACAGTGGAAGCATACCTACTTTGAAAGAAGAGCTCCTGCCATTGGCGTACCATTCCCAAATGATCATTATTCAGCACTACGATCTTAACAGGGGTCCTGTTCTGGAAGATAGTCCCCAGTTCCTGAATGGTCATTTGGTATCCCCCATCTCCAATAATGGCAACCACTTCCCTGTCCATGGCCCCCATTTTGGCTCCTATAGCAGCGGGCAGTGCAAAGCCCATAGTTCCCAGTCCACCAGAGGTAACATTGCTTTTGGTTTGTTTGAATTTGGCATATCTACAGGCGATCATTTGATGCTGCCCAACGTCCGAAACAATTATGGCCCTATGCCCACTGGCTATATTGATCTCCTCAATAACTTCTGCCATGGTAAGTTTCTCCTTGGTAGGGTAGACATCATTTTTGATGATCTGGTCAAATTCTATCTTATATTTTTTCTTAAATTCATCGTGCCAGGATTCATGGGAATTGGCTTTTATCAATGGCAGTAAAAGGTCCAAGGTTACCTTGGAATCGCCCAATACCGCTACATCTGCCTTAACATTTTTATTTATTTCAGCGGGATCTATATCGAAATGTATAATTTTTGCCTGCTTGGCATAGGTATCCAAATTTCCCGTAACCCTATCGTCAAAACGCATACCGATCGCAATGAGCACATCGCATTCATTGGTCAATAAATTAGGGCCATAATTACCATGCATACCTACCATACCTACATTTAATGGGTGATCCGTATCCATAGCGGAAAGTCCAAGTATGGTCCAGGCAGCAGGAATGCCCGCTTTCTCTACCAAGTTTTTAAGTTGTTCCTCGGCCTTTCCCAAAATTACTCCCTGCCCGAAAACGATAAAGGGCCTTTGGGCGGTATTGATCAAATGGGCCGCTTCCTCAATGGCTTTTATATCCGGTTTAGGGTAAGGGTTGTAACTGCGGACCCCGGTACAATGCTCGTACGAAAAGTCGAATTCATCCACCTGTGCATTTTTGGTAATATCTACCAGTACGGGTCCTGGCCTACCGGATTTGGCAATATAGAATGCCTTTGCCAAGACCTCTGGAATTTCAGAAGCTTTGGTTACTTGACAGTTCCATTTGGTTACCGGAGTGGAAATTCCAATAATATCGGTTTCCTGGAAAGCATCGGACCCCAGCAAATGTCGGGCTACCTGGCCAGTAATACAGACCATGGGCGTAGAATCTATCTGGGCATCGGCAATACCGGTAATTAAATTGGTGGCCCCCGGACCTGAGGTAGCCACGGCCACACCTACTTTTCCGGTTACCCTGGCATAGCCCTGTGCCGCATGGGTAGCACCCTGTTCATGTCTGGTCAGGACATGTGTAAGTTTGTCCTGAAATTTATACAGCTCATCGTACAAGGGCATAATGGCCCCACCGGGATATCCATAAATCAAATCTACACCTTCGGCCAACAGGCAGTGGATGATAGCCTCAGCACCACTTATTCTCTTCGTGACCTTCTTAGTCGATGCTGTTTTTTCCTTTTTCAATGTTTCCATAATTGTAGCCCTAATCGGTTAACATATTTGGTATTTCTACCCTTATAATTTCCTTTTTCAGAAACCGTTTTACTCGACAATCGAGATTTAAATGCTCCAACGCTTGCGTCGAAATCTAAATACAAAATTCTTTTCAATGCCCCACGGGCCTGCCCGTTTCCGTTCAGGCGGGTTTGCCCGGAGGTAGTTTACTATTAAAATTCATCCGTAACACATCCTTTGGACGCGGACGAAACTGTTTTTGCATATTTATAGAGGATTCCACGCTGAAATTTTAACTTTGGCGCGGTCCATTTGGCCTTTCTTTTCTCTAATTCTTCTTCCGAAATTTCAATATTTATGGTATTGTTTACAGCATCTATTGCAATAATATCCCCATTTTCCACCAAGGCGATATTACCTCCATCTTGGGCTTCAGGTGCTACATGACCTACTACAAAACCATGGGAACCGCCAGAAAAACGGCCATCGGTAATCAGGGCAACATCCTTGCCCAAGCCAGCTCCCATAATGGAGGATGTTGGCTTTAGCATTTCCGGCATGCCCGGTCCTCCTTTTGGACCTTCATATCTGATCACCACCACGTCCCCTTTTTTAACCTTACCATTTTTTATTCCTGCATTTACCGCATCCTCTCCATCGAACACATTGGCCGTTCCCTTAAAGAATAGGCCTTCCTTTCCGGTAATTTTTGCAACAGCACCCTCTGTGGCCAAGTTTCCGAAAAGAATACGAATGTGCCCCGTTTCTTTTATAGGCTTATCCAAGGTGCTTATAATATCTTGTCCCTCAATCAGATTGGGAACATTTTTTAAGTTTTCTGCCAAGGTCTTACCCGTAACCGTTAAACAATCACCATGGAGCAAGTCGTTGTCCAACATATATTTGAGTACCCCGGGAATTCCACCAACACCGTGCAATTCTTCCATTGAATATTTCCCGCTTGGCTTAAGATCTGCCAATAAAGGAGTGCTTTCGCTTAATCGCTTACAATCGTCCAATGTAAATTCTATCTGTGCCGCTTTTGCTATGGCCAAAAAGTGAAGTACCGCGTTAGTGGACCCCCCAAGAACGATAACCAATCTGAAAGCATTCTCCAAAGATTTTTTGGTAACGATATCCGAAGGCTTAATGTCCCGTTCCAATAAAAGGCGTAATGCCTCACCTGCCCTCACGGACTCCTCCTCCTTTAATTTATTATTGCTTACTGCCGGATTGGAAGAATTAAATGGCAACGACATCCCCAGGGCCTCAATAGCAGAAGCCATAGTGTTGGCCGTATACATACCGCCACAAGCACCGGCACCTGGACACGCTTTATGAATAACTTCTTTAAATTCGGACTCATCAATGGTTCCCGCTACCTTTTGGCCATAAGCCTCGAAGGCAGAAATAATGTCCAATTTTTTTCCATTATGACAACCCGAAGCAATGGTTCCCCCATACACCAATACAGAAGGTCTATTTAATCGCAACATGGCCATTAAGGCACCAGGCATATTTTTATCACAGCCAACAACGGTTATTAGACCGTCATAACTCATTCCTTCTACCACGGTCTCCATGGAGTCTGCTATAATATCTCTGGAAGGCAATGAATATCGCATTCCAGGTGTACCGTTTGCTATTCCGTCACTAACGCCTATAGTATTGAAGATCAATCCCGTTAAGCCGGCATTTTCGGTACCTTTTTTAATATAGGTGGCCAAGTTGTTCAAATGCATATTACAGGGATTGCCCTCGTAACCTGTACTGGCTATACCTACTAAAGGTTTTTGCAAATCCTCATCAGTTAAACCTATGGCGTGCAACATAGCTTGTGCAGCCGGCAATGTTGGATCTTGTGTAACCTGTTTACTAAATTTATTTAATTCCATTAATTTGTATACTTTGTATTTTAGTACTATCCTATATAAATTACGACGATCAAAGATAAAAGTTTAAAAAACCTTTGATTTTTAACATAAAAAATTGATTTAAATTCAATTATAATAATTTAATTTTAAATTATTGATTTACAGTTATTTAAACATATAAATCATATCATATCCAGTAGGTTTTTATTCTTAGACAAACCCTTTGTTGCGACTTAAAAAAGAACATGTTCCAAATTATAATGGGATAAAACCTAAAAAAAAAGCCTGTATCAGATAGGTGTGATACAGGCTTTTTTAAATAAAAAGAAATCCGTATCATCCCAGTTACGGGACGACAATAATCAATTGGATTATGTTTTTATTTATTTTCATATTCCCAAAATTAGGCATTATTATTTAATTGACAAAGAAATAATTTTCATTACCTATTTTAATTTGTAGCTTATAATGTCTCCGGATTTTTTTTGCGACAAAATGGATATGGCCATGTCCGATAACTGCAATATCCTGGGATACCCCCCCGTGGTCTGACCATCCTTCATCAATACGATCAATTTTCCTGCTGGGGTAAGTTGTATTGTACCGGGTAGCGTGGCCGAGGTCAACATGGAACCGGCATAGCCTTCAATTGATTCATTGAATTGATATGCCATTCGGTTATTCTCATTGGCCGCTGAAAATTCCTTATAGAATATCTGGGCCAATTGTTTATCCGTCAACAGTCCATATTCTGGACCTTTATATACCTCCAATTGGGATTTGTCCAAAATAGAGTCTACTTTAAGTTTTGATATTTTGGGACTGAACAGTTTACATCTGTTATAAGGTAGACCGGACATTTTATTAATGCGATCCTGTTCGGTAATGGGTTTATAAAAAGACCTGCTTCCCAATACCGTTGGTGTTATGAAACCGCCCTTGATTCCCAAATAAGCCCTGTACCCTTTAATTAACTTGCCATAGGACAGGACATCACCGGCTTTGACCTTATACACTTTGTAATTTTCAATACCTATATCGTTCAGGGTAACCGACATTTCCGCACCGCCTAGAACAATATAGGTATCCAGTTCAAATTCCAATGTAGGTCCCGTCATCGTAATTTCCAGGATAGCACTGTCTTTATCATTTTCCAGCAATAAATTTAACTTGGATACCGTGTAGGAATCCATGGCCCCTGCCACCGGAACACCCTTATCCCTGAATCCAAATCTTCCCGAATCCTGAACCGTTGTGAAAAAGCCCGATTTTAAAATATTAAGCATCCAAAACTTTTTTTTCAAGTTTATAAATCCCAACCTCGCTTTCAATTTTATGTAACTCGTATTCTGCCATGGAAATAGGGTAAAACTGTATTTTATCGCCCACTTTAACAAAACATGGACTTTCTTTTTTTAAATCGAACATGGGGACCGGACATTTTCCTATTATGTTCCATCCTCCAGGTGAATCCTGGGGATAAATTCCCGTTTGTTTTCCCGCCAGACCAACAGAACCCATGGTTACCTTGGGTCTAGGAGTGGATTTACGAGGAACCTCCAAAGCCTTAGGTATGCCTCCCAGGTACATAAAGCCAGGTAAAAAACCTATGCCATATACCGTATATAGGCTTTGTGAGTGCAAAGCTGTAATTTCATCTATGGACATGCCTAATTTTTCGGACACTTCCTCTAGATCCAACCCAAATTTTATATCATAACATACAGGTAGTTTCCAAAGGTACCGGGTAGCAGGTTCTATGGTTCCTTTTGCAGTGTACCATTCCTTGATCTTGGGTTTGAAGTAATCAAAATCGAGAACGGTGTCCTTACATATCAAAGTAAGGGAATTATAAGCGGGTACATACTCCCAGTCCTTTTCTCCCAGGTGTTTTTTTAAGTATTCGATGAATTGAAGAATTTCAAGCAAAATGGATTCTTCCACCTTATCGGGCCACTCCACCAAAATGGCATGGGCACCAAATTGTCTTACGGATATGTTGAAACAATTCACTTCTTTATTAAGATTTGGTTCTTTGGTAAATGTTTGGAAAGATACGTTAATATTTGTAATGCCATGGGAGAATCCCCGTGAATACAATAAGTGTCCGCTTTAATGTTTACGGCCTTCCCGGAAATTGTCAAAACCCTGCCTTTTGTAACCATAGCAAGTAAATGATCTTTAACGGCTTTGGGATCCTGTATCATGGCCAAAGGGTCTTCCCTGGAAACTAGGGAGAGGTCTTCATTGTAATTGCGATCGGCAAACGCCTCGTATTTTATTCTAAATCCCAAGCGCAGCGCTTCTTCCGCAATTTTTGAACCACAGGGAACATACAAAAAAACTTCTTCTTTATATTTTTCAATACTATCCAAAAACATTAAGGCCAATCCTCTGTCCATGGCCACGTCATTATATAGGGCACCATGGGGTTTTATATGGTTTAGCCCAATACCCAAGGATGTTAGCACAGTATTTAAGTCCCCTATTTGGGCCAGGATACTTTTTTGTAATTCATTCTTGGCCATTATGATACTGGTCCTTCCAAAATTTGCCCTATCCGGATAGGAAGGGTGTGCCCCTATCAGTACCTTGTGCTCTTTGGCCAATAAGGCTATCTGCAACATGGTACCGACATCACTGGCATGGCCGCCACAGGCAATATTACAGAGGAAATTAAAGGCATTAACTGTGCTCATTGCCTATACCTTCCCCTGTATCCGAGTTAATATCGATATTGATCATATCCTTAAAGTCGCCCATAAACAGCAATATACTTTTTGTTCCCGGTGCAACGGATCCCTTAACTTAATAATGGTTGCCACTACCAAAATTCCCTTCCATAAATTCCTTTCAGCCTATTGAGCCATGGGAAGGACATATAATAGAAAAGTCGCAACAATTGTTGTAACCAGGTTTTACAACCCCTTATTTACAGTTTCAAAAAGCCAATATGTAAATATATAGGGTTATTCCAAAATGTGGAAAAATATTTGTTTTTAAAAGGCCAAGTGGTTTATAAAATAGGTAGTTCATCTAAAAAAATGCAGTTCGTCTAAAAGATGGCCCCTTTGGATAGCCCTTACATAATATTCCAAAAAAATTGTGGTTATAATAATCCCAAATTAAATTTTTAACCTACTTGAATGACATGTTTAGATTGTAACAAAGAGCTTGATCATCATGACCACAAAAGTGCGATGGAGCTCTTAGGACTAGCGCTTTGCACCAAGCATAAAGACCGCATGGAAAAGCTGATCAAACTTAATAGAACCCCCAAAGAAGCCATACAGTTATATTATGGTCTAAAAAAGGCAGGTGTAAATCCAATGTTGGAATGGTGGGACGGAAAAAAATCGGTGGATATTGCTATATCCAGGGTAAAGCTTAATATAGAAATCGACACGGAATACCATTCCATAACCCACGAACAAGCCATTAATGATCTGGAAGAAGCCATGCACTCCTTTAAAAACGGATTTACCACCATTCGAATCCCACACATACTCATAAAATATTATTTAAAGGAAACCGTAGATAATATATTGGGCATAATGCAAGGGCTAAAGGCCAATATCAAAGTCCTTTAGCAAGATTACCACAGGGAAATGTCTTTTGAAGCAGGGCCAAGGACAATTCAGTAATACCAAAACTGAATGCAAAGAATCTTAAAAACCATTTTATGGAAACAGAAAAGAAGATTTTAAGAACACCTTTATTAATTGCCATTTCCTTGCTTGTGGTAGGTTTTTTATGTAAGATTTCACATGTTACTATGTTGGCTAATCCCCTAATATTAACTTCCCTTCTGGCTATTGGAGTATTGTACGCATGGCGATTCTGGAGAAAAACAAAAAAAGGATTTCTGCCATACAACAAATTAATTTTAGTTACGTCCTGGTCCCTTAATGGAATTTTTCAAATTTTGGATATTTCCCATACTGATTTTTTTCTGGTCATAGGTAGTCTCGCCTTCATTGTTTGGATCATTATGGAAGGCACAACATATCTAATAGATGATAAGGACGATACTATTAGTGATATTGCGTATTTTATGTGGAACACAATGATGATCATTGGTATCCTGGCCATAATTGTTGGAAGCCTGACAAAAATACTGGAATGGGAATATGCCACCCCTACCCTGATTACCGGATTTATTCTTGTGGGCATTTATGTTTTAAAAGACCTGCTAAGCCAGAACCTTCAGAAAAAGGAATAAACCCAATTTTGCCTTTGAAACTTTTCTATTTTATTGCAGCTGCTACGGATCCTTAAATTTAAAGGCCATTGATCAATAAATTGAAACGCTGCCATGTAATGGCTTAAACTCCAAATTATTGTAGCAGCTGTTAATTTTATGGGTTTTCTGAATTTTCATGGAATTATCAAAATTTTGTAGTATTTTATACTTTTAAACAAAAGCCATGGAAAAACAAAGGCGAATATTTATTCAAAAGGCGGGATTAATTACAGCAGCAAGTGTATTTACGCCCCAAATAGTATTATCGTCGACCAGGTCACAAAAGAAAAAATTGGGAGTTGCCCTTGTTGGATTGGGGTACTATAGCACCGATCTTCTTGCCCCGGCCCTACAATTGACCCATAACTGCGAATTAAAAGGAATAGTTACGGGCAGTCCTGAAAAAATTCCTGTATGGAAAAAAAAATATGGTATTGCCGATAGGAATATATACCATTACAAAAATTTTGATACCATAGCCAATAATCCGGATATTGATGTGGTATATGTAGTCTTACCACCTTCCATGCATGCGGAATACACCATAAGGGCGGCCAATGCCGGCAAACATGTATGGTGCGAAAAACCAATGGCTCCCTCTGTGGCCGATTGTGAGGCAATGATCAAAGCCTGTAAGGACAATAATGTAAAACTCGCTATTGGTTACCGCTGTCAGCACGATCCCAATATTCAGGCCTATATGAAAGTAGGCAAGGAAAGACCATTTGGAAAGGTAAGAATGATTACTTCTGCCGCTGGATATTTTGATGGCCGGACCAACCATTGGAAGCAAAACAAAAAATTAGGTGGAGGTGTAATGGGAGATATGGGGGTGTACGCGCTACAAGGTGCCCGATTGGCCACTGGTGAAGAACCCATATCAGTACTGGCGCAGGCATCCACCACCCGACCCGAAATTTATCACGAAGTAGAGGAGACCATGATGTTTCAATTGGAATTTCCCAGTGGGGCCAGGGCATCTTGCCAGACCAGTTTTGGCATAAACATGAACCATCTTCAGGTAAATTATGAAAAAGGTTGGTTAAAAATGGAACCTCATAGCTCCTATAACGGCAACAATGGAAGTATGTCCAATGGGACCATCATTAAACATCCTATCCCCAACCAGCAGGCCAAACAAATGGATGAGGATGCCATGGCCATTATGGACAAAACCGACTTAATTGTCCCAGGGGAAGAAGGCCTGAGGGATATTCGGGTAGTGGAGGCCATTTATAAATCCGCTGCTCGGAATTGTGAGGTCAAATTGTAGTACCCCTAAGGTTTTAGGTTAGAAAACCATCGATAAACCGTTGTTTTTCTTGGTTTTATGGTTTTACGGAATTTTACTTTTATAGATGATTTTGACCCTTTATCCGAATCATGGTCGGGTCATCGAAATTTTGTTCCTTACATAGGGGATATAGTCCTTTTCCTTCGATTTTTGGGTTTTATTTGTATACCCAATATTATGAAGGAAAATACTACATTGAACGAATTTTTGTTTTATCTCTATTGCGCCTTTTGCTTTGCTTGGGCCATATATGTGCTAACGTCTTAATTTGGTTTGCACATACACATAATAGAGATAAAGCGTTGGCGAGCCAAGCTTAAGTATCCCATCTAGGTTCTTGGTTAGGGCTATACGCAAGAAAAATTAATGTGGCTCTTGTAGGTTAATAAATTCTTGGGCATATCTTTCTCCCATCAGCCGCTGTGCTTCCGAATTGAAATGTACCTTATCCCCCTTGTCCTTTAAGTCTTGGGTATTGATCACCGCTGTATTCGGATCGGTGGATACATAGTATTTTATATGGTTATTAATCTTTGACCACATGGGATCGGTTGAATAACTGCCCAATTGCCCAATCAAAATTATGGTATCTTGGTTCCCAATTATCTTTCTAAATTGTTGGAACAACTCCGATAATCTGCTTTGGTATAGTGGAGCTTTTTTGGTTTTGGCATCACTTTCGCCCTGATGCCAAAGAATTCCTTTAATTGTCCCGTACCGCATCCCCCATTCCGCTTTTTGTTTGAAATTGGACAATAGTTTAACCTCCCTATGGATGGAATCGTTTAACCACTGAGATATAGAGCTTCCCCCTACCGCGGTGGGGATTAACAGCACCGAAATACTGTCTGGAATTTGCCTGATTACAGATTTGCCAAATGAAAGCCCGCTATCCAACCCGGCCATTGATGGTTCGTAAAAGTGTAGGGGTTCTTTGGCAAAAATGATATCCCCCTTTTTATTTAGGGTATATACTCTTTTGTTGGGAACCGTATCCTGAGGTTCCACCAGTCCCCTTCCGGCCATATTGGATTGTCCGGCAAGGATAAAAACCCATAAATTTTCCTTGTTTGGAACATTTTTTTCCCGCAGTTCAACTTTTGGAAAAAATCTTGTCCTTTCTTCCTTTTCCTGCCCGTTGCACCAGAATACGGTAAAAAAAGTAAATAAGTATATGAAGGGGGTTATTGTAGGCATTCGGTCTAATTGTATTGAAGGATTTTTATATTGGTTACAATATATTAATTTATTTAGGCCTGTGCTCATGATCTTATATTATTTTAAACATTATTTTGATCTACTTTTGATCGAGTTTATGGTTGTCGACCATTATATCAACAGTAGATTATACTGGAGTATGGCTAAAAAAAGACATAGGAATATATAATAATAGATTGCCGTACTAGGTTGTAGTTGGACAAAGCCCGGTGGGTATTAGTGTTAAAAAACAAGGATATTAATAAGAAACTGTGTATTTCAACCGTTATTTAAGTATATCATCCTATATTTAGCAAGTTTTAAATTAAAAAAGCACCCCTTTTTATGAAGAGAAGCAAAATCTTTATCGGAATTTCGCTTTTAATCCTTGTACTAACAACCCTTGTCCTTAATGCTTTTAAGTCGGCCACCGATCCAGAATCCCATGTGGCCATAACAGGTATCGATCATTTAAAGAACGTCATGGCCACCAAGGAAAAACTCCTTTACCAGAGGCATCAAGATGAATTAAAAATAGCCATTAATGCTTATTTTGATAAAGCGATTTCTGAAAAAGATATTGTAGGTGCGGGAGTAAGTATTGTAAAAGATGATTCCATTATAATTTCGGAAGGCTATGGGAAAAGAAACATCAATCGTGACGAACGTGTAGATGGAGGGACTATTTTTAGACTTGGATCCCTTTCCAAAGGATTTGCCGGGGTATTGGCCGCCGAATTAAAGGAGGAGGGCAAATTGCATTGGGAGGATAGGGTAAGTGATTTTATACCAGAATTTAAATTTGGAGACAGGAACAATACGAATAAAATTACCCTGGCCAATATTTTATCGCATACTGCCGGAACACCTTACCATAGCTATACCAATCTTGTGGAGGCCGGACTTCCCCTACAGGATATAGCCCAGCGCTTTAAGGAGATTTTGCCTATAAGTGAGCCGGGAACCATGTACAGCTATCAAAACGCCATGTTCGCCCTTTGCGGGGAAATGATAAAAAAAGCGACGGGACAGGAGATAAGTGAGGTATTGACCAACACCTTTTTTAATCCATTGGGCATGTGTTCTACCACCATGGATTACGAAACTTTGGCACTTATGGAAAATGTGGCCATGCCACATGCCAAAAAAGGAAACGGTTGGAGAACATTGCCGCTTTCAAATAATTATTACAACGCCATTGCAGCCGGGGGAATTAGTGCCAGCCCAATGGATATGGCCAAATGGATGCGGTTTTTACTTGGGTACAATCCCGAACTAATGAGCCAATCCGCACTTTCAGAATTCTTTTCCCCTTTTATAGAAATTAAGGGCGAGAGCAAATATTACCAACATTGGCCCGGACACATATCATCTTACTATGGATATGGTTGGAGAATACATAAATTTATGGATAACGACCCCGATCATGAAAAAACCATTTGGCATCATGGGGGAAGTGTCAACGATTACAGAAATGAAATTGCCATTTACCCGGAAGCCGATCTGGGTATCTGTGTACTATTGAGCAATAACAGTAAAATTGCCAAAACAGTAATCCCTGACCTGTACGCCATAGTAAAGGAAATTTATGGCCAATCCACCCCTTATAACCAAAGAAATAACGCCAGTGATCTGGTCCAGATGCATTTGGAATAAGCGGTTCAATATTCATAGTGGAACCTACACCGCTGGCACGAACATTACACTCGTGACAACAACATAATAATAATCTTCCATTCATACCCTTATACGAATTCTGGATAGTTTGTCTTTAAGGCCAACTTCATATTCTTGTCGTGGTTGCTCTCTTCCAGGAAACCTTATACTTCCAGAAGAGGCATTTTAACACTATTCCATTTTCAAATTGACCCATTGGTACATTTTCGCATTGGGGCATTGGTACGTTTAACTTCCTAAATCCAAAAACAACTATATTTGGTTCAAGGATTAAATCAAAAAAGAACACCATTACCCTATGGCCCTACTACAAAAAACCACTGTCGCCTTGTTCATCACCACCTTGATCTGCTGTGGACCAAAAAAGTCCAAACCTAGTTCCGATCAAGACTTGTCGATCGGCATCATTGCCGACTGCCAGTACTGCCACTGCGAAGCCACCCCTACCCGTTTCTATAAAAAATCGCCCCAGAAACTCAAAAATGCGGTAGACACCCTTAATAGCTCGTTCTTGGATTATGCCATTCATCTAGGCGATTTTATTGATCGTAATTTTAGCAGTTTTGATACCCTTGGCCCTATTTGGAACAATTTAAGAACAAAAAAATACCAAGTATTGGGCAATCATGATTTTAGTGTTGCCGATTCCCTAAAACCCCTGGTACCCAAAACGATGAACTTAAAGGGACGGTATTATAGTTTTTTGGAACCCAATTGGCGATTCATTGTCCTGGATGGGAACGACCTAAGCTATCAGGGAGCCATTACTTCGGAAAAACTGGCACAAACCGATTCCTTATATGCGCTACTCTCCATATCCAATCCGCCCAACCTTCAAACTTGGAACGGGGGCTTGAGTCTTGAGCAACTAAAATGGGTAGAAAATGAATTGATATTGGCCCAGCAGAATAAGGAAAATGTTGGATTCTATTGCCATTTTCCGGTGCTGGGGGAAGATAAGGTACATAGATTATGGAACAGCACACAATTTCTCTCCCTCATAGACCAATACCCCAATGTGAAATTTTATTTCAATGGACACAACCACAACGGAGACTATGCTGAACGCCAAGGCGTACATTACCTTACCTTTAAAGGGATGGTAGATACCGATAACTCTACTGCCTTTGCCAGGGTCCGGATTACAACAGACTCCATTCTTGTGCAAGGGCATGGACGGGAACCTTCCAGAAAATTAAAGATCAGGGAATGAAGGGGCCTATTCCCCTAGCATAAATATCCAAATCGCCTTCCTAAAAACATTGATAAAGCGTGGTTACCAAAATCCCTTTGCCCTTGGGCACCATTTGGGACAATAATTGTTTCTCTTTTTTAACCTTTAAATTAAATGGTGGGGCCAATAGGTCCAGGCCACTTTGTTTTTTTAACCTAATTCCCTGTCCGGAAATAATATCTTTATTGGGTACAAAATCCCCTTCAGGGACATGTTCGGTTAAAACAACATACTTAAAATGGCATAATTTACTGGTTATGCGTTGTACCTCCGCATTGGACAAATGCTGCAACACCTGTCTTATAATAGCGCAATCCCCCGAAGGCAAATCATCTAGGGAAATATCCAAACAATGGAATTCCAAATTCCCTTTCTTAAATTTTTCCCTATTACGGACTATTAGATCTGTTGCAATGTCTATGGCCGTGTATTTCTTGGTATACCCTACCAATTGCTGCCCAACATTAAAATCGCCACAACCCAAATCACATACGGTAATAGGATCCTTAAACGAGCTTAAGAACGAAATTAGCACGATTATATACGGATTTACAATATCGGGGTGATGCGACCCTTCACCGGAATAGAAATCCGATGTGTAGCCCCCCCAAAGTTTCATGGCGTACACCTGTTCCATAGCCGCTTTTGTAGGCCAAGGTTTCTTTATTGGTTTCATCCTATTTTTATCCATTCCCGTCTATACCCTTTCTTGATCTCAATTTTTCATTCTATAGTCCGTTGGAAAATTTGTATTGCCGTATGAATGCTGTTTTTTTCTATTATTTAGAATGATGAGGGTTATCATATAAATTAGAACAATGGCCAAGGGGATGGCCACAAACCTTAAGTGTGGAAAAACGTACCACAATACTACAATGCTAACCGTTCTTACTATAGCATGTGCAATACCTATCCAATGTTCAATGATCCATGAAAAAGGCAACCACATGGTTCCTGTCAAAATACCTACGGACAATGGCAAGGAAGTATAATCTATCAAAAAAAACGGAATGGCGATGGCATAGGCCATAACGGACTGTGCAACGGAGAAAAAGAATAAACCGTCAAAAGCATTCTTGGTCTTGTTCCTGTCCAAAAAATTCTCTCCCGTGAATTTTGAAATAAACAATGCCAAATATACGATACTCCCAGTGGCTATAAAAAGCATCCAAACTGTAACCTGGTCCGAGAAAAAAACACCGGACAAAGCTACCAACAACCAAGCTATTATGCCTGATATCGGGGTCGCCAAAAAAGGACCTTTTGAAAATTCCCGTCGTTGTTGCTCCAATGTCCTCATACCTCAAAATTAAAAATATTTTATCCGGAAATCTGCTATCCTGTATTCTTCTTTAGCTTTCCGAACCCCTTGACCAATAACCAAATAGTGAATGATAGTTCCCCTATTACCCCAGTCAATACTACCCCCACTTCAAAATAGGGCCGATAGGCATGGTAATTTTGGAAGCTTAGTTTTGCTATACCATCCAAAAGATAGCCCATGGCTGCCAATAGCAATAGCAGGCCAATAATTTTTGGAATAACGGTCGACTTCAAGCCAAGAAATCCAAGTACTATCAAATGTAGGGCAAAAATCAATAAGCCCCAGGTCCATATTACATCAAAATCGGACACAAGCTGCATTATTTCCCGTTCCAGGCCCTTGGTATCTTCAACCTTATCGGTGAGTTGGTAAACTTTCCATAATTTGGATAAAGCCATGCCAAAAAAAATGGCATGTAACAATCGAAAAGAAGAAGCTAGAAAAGATAATTTCCAACTAACGGATTTTGTTACATAAAAAAGCGTCCAGACCAACAAAGCATCAAAAAACAACATCAACAAAAATCCGAATAGGCCATAGCCAAATTGAGAATGACCATTAATAATATTGGCAACCGTAACTGCAGGGCTATGAATATCCACCAAATTTTCAAGTACGGAAAAATTGGCATAAAAGCCGGAAAAGAAAATCATTACATAAGCGATTCCAGAAATTTTTGCCAACCGTTTCATATGTTCCTGTTTCAAGTCCTGCGTAAAACTATTCCTTTAAAATTTAAATATAATGAAGTTTTGCAAAGTAAAGTTATAGCATCTTCGGATGTTTTTGCAAAACCTGATAAGGACGCCCCCCTTTTTCAAGGCAACCGCCAACCCCCTACTGTTCCTCTTGCCAAGGCAACCTTGCCCTATTGACTCTTAAACGGGAACTGTAAAGATGCCAAAAACCTTACAATAATGATGGTTTTGATTGAACAGAAACCTGCCAAACCTTTCATATTTACCTAAAAATAAGTATCTTAGAACAAGTAATCATTAATATAAACAATTATGACAACAATTAAATCTTTGAACAAATGGGCCAATGCACATACTTATTACCCCTTGGATTTAGTAAGAGTGGCCTTGGGAGTTTTTCTGTTCATGAAAGGGGTGGATTTTATGTCCAATCATCAACAAATGGCAGAAATTATCAAACCCTTCCAAAACCTTCCGGGAGGGATGCTGATCATACACTATGTGGCACCTGCACATTTTGTAGGTGGCTTTTTATTGGTAATAGGCCTACTGACCCGATGGGCCGTGGTGGCACAATTACCCATATTGATCGGTGCCATATTGGTAAATTTTTTAGGGGAAATGAATGGTAGGAACCTAATCCTGGCTTCCATTACCTTATTGGTATGTGTATTCTTTATGTTTTATGGCTCGGGCAAACATTCTGCCGATTATTATTTAAAAATGCAGAAATAAGGTAGTTGCCCCATAATTAAATTAAACATCTATTTTTTTACGGTGTTCTTTAATATGTTCCGTACTGATATAACAGTACCAAAAAGTAAACTACCTCGGGGCAAGCCCACGAGGCATTGAAAGAAAATTCAAGTTTGATTTCGGCACAAGCGTCGGAGCATTTAAATCTCGATTATCGAGTAAAATCCTTTAGGTCAAATTTCCTCGGCCAACCAAGCTTTCATCATCCAGACGGTTTTTTCTTGCTGGGTAATGAATTCGCTCATCATAGAATTGGTCCCTTCATCGGAGGCCTCGTCCGAAGCGTCCAAAATAGCCCTTTCTATGACCAATAACTCTGTAAGTGATTCTACGATCAAACGAATCGCATCCTCATCCTTGGTGATATTTTTACCCACAGGGACTTTTGAATTTTCAATATAATCCTCAAAAGTATGTAAAGGTATGCCCCCCAACGTAAGTACACGCTCAGCTATTTCATCCACCTTTAAGTTGGCATCGGTATACAATTCCTCAAATTTCACATGAAGGTCAAAAAATCTTTTCCCCTTTATATTCCAATGAATCCCCCTAAGGTTCTGATAATACCGTTGGAAATTTGCCAATAACTGATTTAAATCCTCACTTAGGGATTTTGATTTGGAAATATCCAAACCTATACTGTTTAACTGCATAATATCTCTTTTTAATTATACCCAAAGTTACAAAAAGCCATTGATGGCAAGGCTTTTATTAATCGATAGATATTATGATTGTATAGTAATATACAATAGGAAAAACGTAAGGTCAGGCAATGGTATAGTTATTGTTGATAATACTAATAATTTAACATAAATTTTTTAAAAAAATATAACAATTAATATTATTTAATCATTTTTATTAATTAATTAAGAAAATAATAACAAAAAATATAGTTGAATATTAAGGTACTAACTTAAATTTGATTTACCCCCTTAACTAAACCAGCTAATAATGAATAAAAAAAAACTGCTCCTATTCGGTATCCCCATTATTCTTATTCTCGTAGGTTATACCTTGTTCGGCAACACCGCTGATGAAGATGTGGCCATTACCACCAAAGTGGTAAAGGGAGATTTTGTATATGAAGTTATTATTTCGGGAGAAGCCCAATCTACCAGCTTGAAAAAAATTAATGGTCCGGATGACATTAGAAAATTTAAACTCAGGGATATAAAAATTCAAGACCTTATTCCTGAAGGTTCATTGGTAAAAGAGGGCGATTACGTAGGTCGCTTGGATCCTTCCGAGGTGAATGAACAGATTTTGGACGCACAATTAAACTTGGAAACCGCCCAGTCCAAATATACCCAAGAACAGTTGGATACTACCCTTACCCTTAAACAGGAACGGACTGCCATAAAAGATTTGCTATTTGATATACAGGAAAATAAGCTGGAGCTTAAACAGTCCATTTACGAGCCTCCTGCCGCTATTAAAAAATTGGAAATAAATATTGAGCGTCTGGAACGGGATCTAAAAGAAAAAACCGAGGATTATAAAATTAAGGAACAGAAGGCCATGGCCAAGATGGTGGAGGTGGGAACCGAAGTATCCAAAATTAGCAAAATGCTTGAGGAACTCAAAAGTCTTCAAAAATCCTTCACCATTCATTCCGATGCCAACGGCATGGTAACTTATGCAAAGAACTGGGATGGTTCCAAAAGAAAGGTCGGGTCGTCAATAAGTATGTGGGATCCTGCCATTGCCACCCTGCCCGACCTAACGAAAATGGAATCCAAGACCTACGCCAATGAAGTTGACATTAGAAAGATAAAAAAAGATCTTCCGGTCATTATTGGGTTCGATGCCTTTCCCGATGTAACTGTAAAAGGAACTATTACCAGCGTAGCCAATGTTGGGGAAGAAAAAAGGGGATCGGATATTAAACTTTTTCAGGTACTCGTAAACTTTGATGAAAACAATGAAAATATTAGACCTGGAATGACGACCTCCAATAGAATACTCATACATAAAGAGGAAGGGGTCCTTATGGTCCCTCTGGAGGCCGTATTCACCAAAGATTCCATAAGTTTTGTATACACTAAGTCCGGTTTGTCCATCGATAAAAAGGAAATTGAGATGGGCGAATCCAATTTGGATTTGGTAATTGTCAAAAAAGGCTTGACCGAAAATGAAGTTGTATATCTGAGTAAGCCCGAGGGACTGGAAGAAAAAAGTATTATGTCTTTAAATTAGGCAAATGATAGACAAGATACTTCTGGAACAAGTCGCCTCCAATTTCAGGGAAGCCGTTCGTGTGGTAACCATCAACAAGGTTAGAACTTTTTTAACTGCTTTGGGTATCATTTTTGGTGTTGCCGCCGTAATTACAATGCTCGCCATTGGAAATGGAGCCGAAAAGGAAATTTTGGCACAACTGGAGCTGGTCGGGGTCAACAACATTGTGATAACGCCAATTCCCGACGAAGAAGATGAAAATACCTCTGAAGATGAGGAGGGTGCACAAGAAACCACCCGGTTTTCAAAAGGGCTGGATCTATTGGATGTAGCCAGCATTGTAAATACCATTCCCACAATAAAAGCCGTTAGTCCGGAAATTATCCTGGAGACTTATGTTATCAACAAGGGAAGGCAAAATTCGGTAAAATTAATAGGGGTCACCAATTCCTTTTTTGAAACTTCCAATATCAACATAGGAAAAGGCAGCAACTTCTCGGAACAACATAGTATAAATGGGGCATCGGTATGCATCATAGGAGAAAAAGTAGAAAAGAAATTATTTCCAGGTGAAAGCGCCATTGGTAAACAAATAAAGGTAAAGGATGTCTGGCTCCAGGTAATTGGAATAATTGAGGAAAAACTCATTTCGGAAAAAGCGCAGGAAAATTTGGGCATCAGGGATATGAATCAGGATATTTATGTTCCTGTAAAGACCTTTTTGATTAGATACAAGGACAGAAAGATAATATCGGATGAACCCCTCGATTTTAGTGGTGGGGGCTTGATCATCATGGGTGGGGCCAATAATGGCCCTAAGAAAAGAATCCCTAGGGGCAATTACCATCAATTGGATAAATTAACGGTCCAAGTAAATAATTCCAATGAACTTAAATCGACCGCTGAAGTCTTGAGCAAACTTCTTAAAAGAAAACATAACGACGTATTGGATTTTGAAATTACAATCCCTATACAACTGCTAAAACAGCAACAAAAAACAAAACAGATATTCAATATTGTACTAAGTATAATTGCCGGGATATCCCTACTCATAGGGGGTATCGGCATTATGAACATCATGTTGGCCTCTGTACTGGAACGCACAAAGGAAATAGGGATCATGAGGGCCATTGGAGCCACAAAGCAGGATGTAATTCTACAATTTTTGTCGGAGTCCGTCCTCATAAGCCTGGGCGGAGGTATTATAGGGATACTATTGGGAATTGTGGCGGCGTACGGATTGGAACTGGCAACGGGCATAGAAACCATCCTTTCATTCAACTCCATTATTTTATCTTTTTTTGTAGCCACTTTCATAGGGCTTGCGTTTGGAGTATTACCTGCTAAATCAGCGGCCAACAAAAATCCAATTGAAGCCATAAGACGTGAATAAAAATATTTTTCGGTCGGCACCCTTAACCATTAGCCCCTGCCTATTTTATAAATCAAAATAGTCCAAAATGAAAAAATATATCATCTTGTTGTTCCTATGTTCAAACCTCATTGTTCTTGGGCAGTCTAAAAAACTAACACTAACGGAAGCCATAGAAATGGCCAAAAAAAACTCCCCGGAATACCAAGCGGTCCTAAACCAATCCCAAGCCAGCTATTGGAAATATAGGACTTATAAGGCCGAATTTCTACCTCAATTTAGATTGATTGCCACTGTACCGGATTACTCCAATTCCATTCAAAGGATTACCAATGACGAAGGTCAGGATATTTTCGTTAATCAAAACCAATCAAGAATTGATGGACAGCTTGCCGTTACCCAGCAAATACCCTTTACAGGTGGGGACTTTTCCTTTATTTCCAGATTGCAACGGGTGGATCGTTATGGAGACTTTAAATCCACCAATTATTTCCTAACGCCATTCTCCATAAATTACTATCAGAATTCCTTGTTCTATAATCCATACAAATGGGACAGGCAAATAGAGCCTCTAAAATACGAGGAGTCAAAACGCGAATTCATAGAACGTATGGAAGATATATCCTTAAATAGCTGCCAACGCTATTTTAGTCTTCTGACCGCACAAATGAGATTAAGAAATTCCCAGAATAATTTGGCAACACAGGATACCTTATTACAGATTGCCAAAGGAAGGTTTGAGATTGGAAAAATAGCCGAGAATGAATTGTTACAAATGGAACTTGTTCATCTAAATTCAAAAAATGAAGTTACTACCAATATCATCGCCCTTAAAAGAACTTCACAAAATTTGGCCCGATATCTGGAACTGGAAACCGAGGATATAGAATTGTTTATTCCTAAGAAATTGATAAATTTTGAGGTAAGTGTAGAGACCGCCCTGGATGAGGCTGCCCATAACCGAAAATCCGTTATTGAATTTAGAAGGAGACGTTTGGAAGCAGAAAGAAACCTAGCCGAAATAAAGGGTACCAATAGACTGCAAATTAATGTCAATGCCAATTTTGGGTTGAACAAACGTGCAGATGATTATGATGCCCTATTCCATGATTTTGATAGGCAACAAAATGTCTCCGTATCCCTTGGCATACCTATTTTTGATTGGGGGGTATCCAAGTCCAGAAGAAAAATGGGGGAGGCTGATCTAGGCTTGGTAGAAACAAATATTGAGCAGGAACAACAGGCCTTTGAACAGGAAATTTATCTGCATATATTAAATTGGTCCAGCAAAAGGGATTTTCTTGCCACCTCCGAAAAAGCGAAAGAGATCGCCATAAAACGCTATCAAATTACCAAAGAGCGGTATATTCTTGGAAAAATCACCATTACGGATCTCAATCTGGCGCAACAGGAAAAAGATAAGGCAGAGCTTGAATACCTCAACTCTTTACAAAATTTCTGGACAGATTACTATACATTAAGAAAGCTTACATTGTACGATTTTATCAATGAAAAAAAGATAGAAGCGGAAAACATAATATTTGATTGAAACCTTAATTACATGGCAACTTCCCAAAACCGTTTTATTCCAATAAAAATATTGGGAAGATTTATGAAGTAAGCAGCAAACTGGTTAGGTTTTGTTTTTAGTTTTCATAATTTTATCAATTAAAACAATACCGCATGACCATTACACAGTTACAATATGTACTAGCCGTTGCAGAATACCAGAATTTTACCCTGGCGGCGGAAAAAAGCTTTGTTACCCAACCTACACTGAGTATGCAGGTACAAAAATTAGAGGAAGAGCTGGACATATTAATCTTCGATAGGGGCAAGAAACCGATTACTATTACGGAAGTGGGGGCCAAAATTGTTGCCCAGGCCAAAAATATTGTCAATGAGGCCAATCGCATAAAAGATATAGTAGATCAGGAAAAAGGGTATATTGGCGGTGAGTTTACCTTGGGAATTATCCCTACAATAATGCCTACCTTATTGCCCATGTTCCTGAGGACCTTTATAAAAAAATACCCTAAGGTAAACCTGATCCTTAAAGAGCAGAACACGGAAAATTTGATTCGCAACTTACAAGATGGACATATAGATGCCGCTATTGCCGCTACGCCTTTGGAAATCGAATTCATCAAGGAACGCCCCTTATATTATGAACCCTTTGTGGGCTATGTGCCTCCCAATCACAGATTGGGGAAAATTTCGGAATTGGCACCCGAAGACCTGGATATATCGGATGTACTTCTTTTAAGGGACGGACATTGTTTTAGGGATGGAGTGATAAATTTGTGCAATACCTCAAAAAAATATCAGGAAGAACAGTTTCAATTACAGAGCGGTAGTTTTGAAACATTGATCAACCTTTCCAATGAAGGATTGGGCATGACCCTCCTACCCTTCCTCAACACCATTGAACTGGACGATAAGAAAAAGCAGAACCTCAAATTCTTTAAAAACCCTTCCCCTGCTCGGGAAGTAAGTCTCATTTACCATAAAAGCGAACTAAAAATACAGATTACAGAAGCTTTATATGATGTTATAGCCAGTGTAGTAAGAGGTGCCATTGCCTTTCAGGATGTAAAAATTATTAGCCCATTAAACAAATAATTATTCCATTTTTCGATATCGATAGGAACATTCCTCAATACAGCCTACATTGGATAGTATTAGTTTTCCTTCGGAGAAATTCATATTAAATTTGGTCTCTATGGAATTATTTTCACATTGATATCGCAAGGTCAAGAAACCTTCATCTGTACTGTAAATCCCATTAACAATACCGCCACAGGCCTTCTCATTATGGGTATAGGAACCATTGGACTTAAATTCAAATATAGGTCCGTTCACCACGGGAGTCCAATTTTCAACTATATCTCCAGGGCTAATTTTGGTGGCTTCCAACTGCCATTTTCCAATAAGCTCATTGGTTATGGCTGGCAAGGTATCGTCATCCTTCCCACAACTTAGAAATAATAGGATAAATAAATAGCTTAATTGTTTCATTCATAGGCAATATTGGGAGTCCAACATTACATACGGTTAAACTGGCCTATTTAGTTGTCTACAACGGGCAAGAATTCCCAATAAAAACCGACAACTTACCTATGCTCAAAAAAAAACCACCTTATTAGGTGGTTTATATCTATGCTTTCAAATAAAGTAGGCTTTGCTGCAATTCTGGTTTGTCATTAATAAATTGCTTTAACCAAAGTTTTAATTCTTCTATTTCAAATGGTAATAGTCTAGTCACTGCTTTTTCCAGTTCTTTACAAAATAACTTCGTATCAAAACTAACCTTTTGCAGTACGGTCTTGGTGTACTCTAACATAGCTCTTGCCATATTTCAAAATAATTTTAGGTTGCTTGGACTAAGATAACCAATAAAAGGTATATATTATTGCAGTCTTTTCGTTAAATAATAGATAAAAGGATGTTAAAGTCGATGAATGCACTACTTCAACGGTATATTTCAGATAAAAAAAAGATTTTTGGGCAACTAATTTGGATATGTGCCTCAATAAGCTTAATGGGATGTAAAACATTGGTAAACAATAAATTAATTGCAAATATTGATAGACATATAAACTCACATACCACCAACGATTACTTTCAGGGCCTATTGGTCTACGACCCTGTAAAAAGAGATACCCTGTATAGCCACAACGACCAAAAATATTTCACCCCGGCAAGCAATACCAAAATAATTACACTATACACTTCCCTTAAGACCCTGCCGGAAAAGATTCCGGCACTAAAATATATTATTAAAAATGACACCCTTTTTATGGAAGGTACTGGCGATCCTACTTTGTTACATCCCTATTTTGGTGATAGTACTGCTATAAAATTGGCCCAAAACCATAGGAACATATCCCTTCATTTAAATAATTTTAAAGAAAGTAGGTATGGCCCTGGTTGGGCATGGGAGGATTATGACCTCTATTTTAGTCCGGAGAGAAATAGTATTCCCATGTATGGCAATGTGGTGACCATTACCAATAATGATAGTTTGATGGTTAGCCCGGGCCATTTCCAATATCAGGTAGTGCCCATTGGTTATGGAGTAAATAGGGAATTATACAACAATACCTTTTATTTTGACCCAAAAAGTAAGGATACCTTGGAAAGTCCCTTTATAATAGATAGCACCCTTACCAAAAGTTTATTGGAAAAAGTGCTTCGCAAAAAGGTCCATATTGTGCAGAAAATGCCAATTGGGCAAAAACAGGTATTGTATAGTGTTTCTTCAGATTCCCTGTATAAGCGAATGATGGAGGTAAGTGATAACTTTCTTGCGGAGCAGTTATTAATTTTGAGTTCCTCTACCCTTTCAGATACCCTGAATAGTGCCAAGGCCAGAAAATTTATTTTGGACCATTATTTAACGGAACTTGAACATCCCCCTAAATGGGTGGATGGCTCCGGGCTATCCCGTTACAATTTGTTTACTCCGGGAACAATGGTATATGTATTGAATAAAATGTATCTGGAAATACCACGGGAACGCTTATTCAACTTTTTCCCCATTGGTGGCCTTACCGGAACTTTAAAGGGGAGATTTATTGGTGATGACGGCCCATATATTTATGCAAAAACCGGATCCCTTGGCAATAATTATTGCCTTAGCGGATACCTATTGACGAAGTCTGGAAAAACGTTGATATTCAGTTTTATGAACAACCATTTTACCAAAAGCAATAGTGAGGTAATCCAACATATGGAATCTATTCTCAAAATGATCAGGGACAACTATTGATCCGTGACCGTGACCAAATCCAAGTGGCCCGTAAATTTTAATAATAACAACTTCAATTATAGAGCAATATGGATCTGGGGCAATTTTACCGGTTGGAGAATAACCCGTTAATTTTGGCGTATTGTAAAAGCATTATGGTCTTGGCGTCTTTAATTTCACCGGTACGTATCATTTCCATAGCTTTATCAAAACCCAGCTCCAAGACTTCAATATTTTCTGTTTCCTCCTCAGCGCCTCCCCCCGCACCTATCTTCATTTTCTCCTCATAGGATCCAATAAAAAAATAAAGGATCTCCGTTACGGAACCAGGTGACATATAGGACTCGAAGACTTTCTCTACCTTGTCCAATTTATATCCGGTCTCTTCCTCTGTCTCCTTTTTAATACAATCCTCAGGATGGTCACCATCCAATAATCCGGCACATACTTCTATCATCATCCCGGAATCATTGCCATTGATATATGTGGGCATACGAAACTGTCGGGTAAGGATAATGGTTTTGTTCATTTTGTTATACAATAAAATGGCCGCACCATTTCCCCGATCGTAGGCTTCTCGGGATTGCTTCTCCCAACTGCCATCGTCCCTCCGGTATTCAAAACTTATCTTTTCAAGTTTGTACCAATTATCGGACAATAGCTCCCTATTTAAGTTTCTTACTTTTTTGTTTTTCACTGGTAAGAAGTTCTTGTTTACAATCAAAACATCTGGGAGCGGCAAAGGAAAATTGCATTAGGAGATGCACTGATTAAAATCGGTTATCCCCATCCAAAAGGTTGCCCAAGCCACCTAAAATACTTCCCTCACCTTTGTCCTTTCCTCCTCTAGGAATGGATGCCAGGACCCTGCCCGCCAATCGGCTAAAGGGCAGCGATTGAATATACACCGTACCAGGGCCTCTTAAAGTAGCATAAAAAAGACCCTCTCCCCCAAAAATGGCATTCTTGATTCCTCCTATAAACTCAATATCATAGTCCACATCCTTAGTAAAACCAATAATGCAGCCCGTGTCCACTTTTAAGGTTTCGCCCGGACCAAGTACCTTTTTTGCGGTAGTTCCTCCTGCGTGCACAAACGCCATTCCGTCGCCCTCCAATTTTTGCATGATAAATCCTTCTCCTCCAAATAACCCCCTACCCAATCTCTTTGAAAATTCTATGCCCACCGAAACTCCTTTTGCGGCACACAAAAAAGCATCCTTCTGGCAAATAAACTTGCCTTGAAATTCACTGAGGTCTATAGGAATAATTTTTCCGGGGTATGGTGAGGCAAAACTTACCTGCTTTTTACCATGACCTATGTTCAAAAATGCCGTCATAAACAGGCTTTCCCCCGTAAGCAATCGTTTTCCGGCCGAGAACAGCTTTCCCAGCACCCCGGTATCCTGATTGGATCCATCCCCAAAAATGGTATCCATTTTAATATCCGAATCCATCATCATAAAACTGCCCGCTTCGGCCACAACCGCCTCTTGCGGATCCAGTTCTATCTCCACATATTGCATTTCCTCCCCGTAAATTACGTAGTCTATTTCGTGTGCGTTCATACTATAAATTTAACATTTTGACTTTTACTATTGGTTAGTACCAAACAGGAACGTTTTGTTACAATCATCGATTGGTTTATTCAAACCTGGATTCCAACCCAAATTGTCACATTAGTACATTGATTCATTGGTATATTGATTCATTGGTACATTTCCAAATCATCAAATTAACCTTTAACCTTAAGGGTCCATTCAAAATTAAAGGTAGCGACTACTATTCCATCTTCGTTAACCCCTACAGATTTCATCCAGACGGTCTGCCCTTCCCCGGTGTCGACGGTTTTCTTAATCGCATCTGCAATTAGGTGGCCCTCATGGCAGGTAAAGGTAATTTTACCTGTTGCTTTTTTTGAGAAATTGGCATTGTTATTGGCCACTAGCATGGAAATATTTCTTCCACTCTTTCTAATCTGATCCATGACCATGGCACCTGTAGACAACTCAGCTGCCATTCCCTGAACTGCCCAAAACAAGGATTTAAACGGATTTTGATTGATCCACCTGTGCCTAACGGTTACTATGGCCTTTTTTTCGTCTATATGCCGTAATCGTACCCCTGTCCACCAGACGGCGGGGAGCTTGAAAAAGCAGAACATATTTATTTTACTTACATCGGAGGCCATAATTGTTATCTGATTTTTATCAAATGTATATAAAATGTATCAATCTTTAATTGTTAATACTTTGTTAATTTTTAGTACTTTGTTTTGCATAGTACCTTCTTTTAGATATATATTTGCATAGAAAGTTATTAGGCTTAATAAGATCGGCCCATAAAACGGGGCTCTTTTAGATTTATCCAACCTATAGAAAAATAGAAATAACCCTCACTGGAAACACTAATTACACAGTAATGACCGAAACACTTAGCAAACACGAAAAAAATTTGGCGGCAATCATACATGCGGCTACCTTTTCCAAGTATTTGATAACCTTTGGGAATTTCCTGCTTCCACTAATACTATGGACCGCAAACAAAAAAGATCACGGCTTCGTAGATCAAAATGGCAAACAGGCCTTGAATTTTCAAATCAGTCTCCTTTTGTACTCGATCATCATAGGCATTTTTACCATTCCTTTTTTTATAGGAATAATACCGGAAATATTTCATTTGGGAGATTTTAATTTTAGTCATTTTAACGAATTCAACGGGTTAAATTTCGATTTCGACTTTCAACCCTTCCAACTGGGAAAATGGCTTTGGCCATTGGGGATAGCGGGATTTGCACAATTGGGACTATTCTTGGTAAATATAGTTTACACCATCCTGGCCACCATACGTACCAATGAAGGCCTGGATTTTAAATATCCCATAAGTATCCCATTCATTAAATAACACATCACTTAATTAGTCCTCATCACACTAATTCCAGAGTTTATTCATCAATCAATTAAATCAAATTTAAAATGCTGCAATGCGATCATCAAAAAAACGAACAGTAAAATTATTATAATCATGTAATTATGAATATTGAAAACACAAAAGCACAAATGCGTAAGGGAATCCTGGAGTATTGCATACTTTCCGTTCTAAATGGTGAGGACAAGTATACCTCCGAAATTCTGGACACCTTAAAGGATGCTAAAATGCTAGTGGTAGAGGGTACTATCTATCCGTTGCTCACAAGACTAAAAAATGCAGGATTGCTGAACTACCGTTGGGAAGAATCCTCTTCAGGCCCCCCAAGAAAGTATTATACGTTAACAGAAACGGGAAAACTATTTCTGAAGGAATTGGATACCACCTGGGATGAACTAAGAAATGCCACAAACCTTGTTACCAAAACAAAAAACAGCTAAAAAATGAACAAGACAATAAATATAAACCTGGCCAATCTATTCTTTCACATAGATGAAGTAGCCTATGCCAAATTACAACGCTATTTGGAAGCTATAAAGCGTTCCTTTGCCAATACCAATGGTAGCGAAGAAATCATTGCGGATATAGAGGCCAGAATTGCCGAGCTCTTCCATGAAAAAATGGAAAACGAAAGACAGGTAATTACCGAGAAAGAGGTAGACCAAGTTATTGGGATCATGGGGCAACCAGAGGATTACATGGTAGATGAGGATATATTTGAGGACCAGCCCACAAATACCAGAAAAGTATCCAGGGTACGAAAATTGTATAGGGACATGGACAACAAATATATAGGAGGAGTCTCAGCGGGGCTGGGCCACTACTTTGGTATAGATGCCCTGTGGGTACGCCTATTATGGATATTGCTTACCATATTTAGCTGGGGAGGCTTCATCTTCATATACGCCCTATTGTGGATTTTAACCCCTGAAGCCACTACCACGGCCCAAAAATTGGATATGCGGGGGGAAGCCGTAAACATAAGCAATATTGAAAAAAAAGTAAAGGAAGGCTTTGAAGACGTGGCCGAAAAAGTAAAGAGCGTGGACTATGAAAAAGTGGGAAACAAGGTAAAAGATAGCAGCAGGAGCTTTTTTAATGCCATAGCGGATCTTATTATGTTTTTCTTTAAGATCATTGGCAAGTTCATTGGGATCATCCTGATCATTATTGGGGCTGCCGGAATTGTAGCCCTCTTCGTGGGCCTTTTTACGGTAGGTATACTGGATATAATACACCTGCCGGGAATCGATTTTTATAATCTTGTCAACTCCACCAATACACCGGTATGGGTAGTTTCCTTACTTGCCTTTTTTGCAATGGGAATTCCCTTGTTCTTCCTAATGTACTTGGGCCTAAAGATCTTGGTGAACAATTTAAAATCGATCGGCAATATTGCAAAATTCACCCTTTTGGGCCTGTGGTTGATCTCTATAATATTATTGACCGTTTTTGGTATACACCAGGCCGCCGCCCACGCCTACTCCGGTAATGTGGCCATTGAAAAGGAACTGCATTTTGCCCAACCTTCGGAACCTGTTAAAATAAACTTAAGATCGGCCGATAGGGACAAGCAGGAAAACAATATGCGCATTAATGGGATTGTTTTGGATTACACCGAAAATGGGGAAGAAATTCTCATTTCACGGGATTTCCGTCTGTACCTAAAAATGTCTCACGATTCCATAGCGCGTATTGAAGTAAGGAAAAATGCCGATGGAAGTTCCTTTAAAAATGCCACAGAAACCGCTGGCAAGATCAACTACAATTATACCGTTCAAGGCAATACCGTTCTACTGGACGATTTTTTATCAACTGCCAAGGAGAATAAATTTAGGGATCAAGATGTAAGGGTATATCTATACCTCCCAATGGGAACCGAAGTAGAATTTGGAAAATCGCCGGAAAGTTGTTGGATAATCAGGGCCAACAATGATCAGTATATGGATGGTTGCGATTTAGTGAAGTATGTATGGACGATGAATAACAATGGCGAATTGAAATGTAAAAATTGCCCTGAAATAGAAGAGTTCCATGAAGATGAAAATGGCAAGATCATTATTGACGAAAATGGAGTAGATATCGATATCAAAGGTGATGGAAACAATTTTAAACTTAAAATTGATGAAAAGGGGATGCAGATAAAGTCCAATGAAGCCACAAAAACCAAATTAAAAAAAGATACCGTGGGATAAACTCGGTAATTTAAAATGTGACCGAAAAAAACGAAACAATAATTTTAATCAAACCACGGACAGCAACATTAATCCATCCTTGAAATAAGCTTGCCCCCCAAAAGTTCATTACAAGATCCTAAAACAACGATCATGACAACACTAGCAAGAATTACCATCATTCTAATTTTAACAATCCTATTTTCTTCCTGTGCCTTTGATATCAATATTGGAAATGGCAAAAAAGGAAATGGAATTATTGAGGAGGACAATAGATCTATTGGTTCCGATTTTACATCCATATCAGCCTCCGAAGGCCTTAGCGTTTATGTTACACAAGGCCATGATTTGGAAATTGTGGTAGAGGCAGACGAAAACATTTCGGACCTGATAGGGACAGAAATCAAAAATGGAACCCTACGGATCCATGCCATTGAAAATATTGGCAGGGCCACCAAAAATGTCCATGTTACCCTCCCCGTCATCACGGCCATGGAAACTTCCAGTGGTGCCGCACTTTCTACCATAAGCCCCATAGCGGTCGAAAACATGGAATTGAACTCCAGCAGTGGTTCCAATCTACAAATTGGGGAGCTTAAGGCCAATAATGTAATAGCGGAATCCAGTAGTGGGGCCTATATTAAAGTAAGCGGAGAGGCAGAAACATTCAATGGTAACGCCAGTAGCGGCTCAAGAATAAAGGCAGAAAATTTAAGCACAGGCAAATGTAATGCCAGTGCCAGTAGTGGGGCCTTGATTACAGTAAACGTATCCGAAACTTTAGTGGCAAAGGCCAGTAGCGGGGGAGACATCCGTTATACCGGAAATGCCAAAGTAGAACATAAAAAATCGAGCTCTGGAAGTGTCAGTGCCCTATAAATGGTAAACCTTATATCAACAAAGATCCCACTATACAAAATTTTTCAAGGCCCACTGAGATTTCAGTGGGTTTTCATTTTCCAATACACCATCTTTCTTTATATTCGCTCCATAATTCCTGACCTATTATGAAAGTAAAGATCAAAAAATACATACTCCCCTTAAAGCATACTTTCAGTATTTCCAGGGAATCCCACGATTTTCAAGATTCTATGATCGTTGCCCTGGAACTGGATGGTAAAACGGGCTATGGCGAGGCAACATCCAACCCCTACTATAAAATAACCTTTGAAACCATGCAGGAGGAGATCGAAAATCTCAGGGAGGAAATCGAGGGGTTCAATTTTAGGGATCCGGAAGCCTTTCATGCATTCTTGGTGTCCAAAAAATTGAGCAATTTTGCTATCTGTGCCCTGGATCTTGCCGCCAATGATCTTTACGGAAAAATATTGGACAAACCATTATATGAAATTTGGGGTACGGACAACGCCACTTATCCCATAACCAATTATACCATTGGATTGGATTCCATTGAAAAAATGGTGGCCAAGATGAAAGAAGTGCCATGGCCCATATATAAAATTAAATTGGGTACAGATAAGGATGTGGAAATAGTAAAGGAACTCCGCAAACATACCGATGCCATATTCAGAGTAGATGCCAATTGCGCATGGACAGCCGAGGAAACCATTGCCAACGCCCTACTATTGAAAGATTTGGGCGTTGAGTTTTTGGAACAACCGCTAAAAGCGGATGATTGGACCGGAATGGAAGCGGTTATGCACAAAAGTGTGCTGCCCGTAATAGCCGATGAAAGCTGTATAGTGGAATCGGATGTAGAGAAATGCGCGCTTCATTTTAGCGGGATCAACATAAAATTGACAAAGTGTGGTGGCCTTAGCCCGGCAAGGCGAATGATAAAAAGGGCCAGGGAATTGAATCTGCAGGTAATGGTAGGCTGTATGACCGAATCCACTGTTGGTATTTCTGCCATTGCCCAACTCATACCGCAATTGGATTATGTGGATATGGATGGTGCCATGCTGTTAAGGGAAGATATTGCAGATGGGGTAATCATACAGAAAATGGGCAAAGTAATCTTTCCTACCACTGGAGGAAGCGGAATACGTTTACGGTGATGACTATTTATACCGATGGGTTCCCAGGAAGGGAATTGGGGTCTGGCCACAAAAAGCTATTGTATTTTGGGGGAACCTCCTATCTGGGGCTTCAGACCGACGAAGTTTTTCAGGAAATCTTCATTTCCAATATCCGGAAATATGGTACAGGTTATGGTGCCTCCAGAAAATCCAACGTACGTATTTCCGTTTTTGAAAAGGCAGAACAATACCTCTCCCAATTGGTAGGGAGCGAATCCTGCACCACTTTGTCTTCCGGGTATTTGGCGGGACAGTTGGTAAGGCAAACTATGGATACCAAGGAACATCGACTATTCTATGCCCCCAATACCCATTCTGCACTCTACACCCCTACTCCATCAACAAAACTAAAACCTTACATTACATTCACGGCCTTGAATATAGCCCTTAGGACCCATTTGGAAACCGATCAAAAAATAACTCCGGTGCTATTTTTGGATGCCATCGATTTTTCCGGAACCAATTATCCCGATTTTGAAGGGTTAAAAATGTTGCCTTTGGAAAATATTATCCTAGTGGTGGACGATTCACATGGTATAGGAATTGTGGGCAAGAATGGCGGTGGCGTTTTTAGTAGGCTACAGAAATTAAACCCTAAAGAACTTATTGTTTGTTGTTCTTTGGGAAAAGGGTTCGGGGTTCAGGCGGGGTCCATTTTTGGAACTGAACAAAGAATTGGGCAATTCATGGACACTCCCTTTTTTGGCGGGGCAAGTCCGGCGTCTCCCGCAGCTGTGGCCAGTATTATGGACGGCAAATGGCTGTTCCATGATAAAAGGACCGTTCTCATCCAGAATATGGACTTGTTCAAGTCCAATACTAAAGCTTTGAATAGATTTAAATATATGGAGGATCATCCAACCTTCAGTTTTGCAGATGAAAATCTAGTACATTATCTAATAAAGGAAAATATTTTGGTGACCAGCTTTCGTTATCCCAATGAGGATTCCCAACTTATGAGCCGAATTGTAATAAGTGCCCAGCATAAAAAAGAGGATGTCCTTTTATTATGTGATGTTATAAATTCCTATTGATACCAATATTCCTAGCTGTACTACCCTTCCAATCCTTCTTTTTGAAACGATTTTTTTAACATATTCCCCGTTTCATATGTTAATATTCTAAAAAAATCGTAACTTATTAGTATCTAATCCCTTAAATAAAATCATCATGAAAAAAATACTTGGAATAGTTTTCTTGATGTTATGTTTGGTTTCTGCAACCGAAATTGCATCTTCAATACCTCAAACTCCCAAAACCTTGGAAGGTACTTGGGAATTGGAGAGTTTTAATAATTATGATGGTAACGAAGTCGTAAAGACCATACCTCCATCAGATGGCTACCGTCAAATTAAAATGTATTATAATGGAAAGGTAATGTGGACCAGATATGTGCCCACAGACTCCATTGAATGGTTTGGTTACGGCTCTTATAAGGCTACGGACAGTACCTTGACCGAAAAATTGGAATATATGTCCGCATCCATGAAAAAAGTGGCCAATGAAAACATGGAATGGCATATGGAACTCCAATTGGAGGGGGACAGATATAGCCAAATCTTTATTGATGCGGATGGCAACCGAATAAATTCTGAAAATTACAAACGGTTAAACTGAACTATGACCAAAAAACGATCCGTATCCAGAACTTAGGTTCAGGATACGGATCGTTTCAGATTTTAGGCCAATACCGCGTCTATGACGAAACTTCTTGATGGCTTTCAATGGTCGCCAAATATCTCTCCGCATCCAGTGCCGCCATACATCCGGTACCTGCTGCAGTAATAGCCTGCCTATACTCCTTGTCCTGGACGTCCCCGCTCGCAAAAACGCCAGGCTTACTGGTTTTGGTAGTTTTTCCCTTGGTAATTATATATCCCGTTTCATCCATTTCCAGTTGTCCCTTAAAAATATCGGTATTGGGTTTATGCCCAATGGCAATGAACAATCCGGTAATGGCTATGTCCTCTTTTTCTCCGGTAACATTGTTTACCATTCTTAAACCTTCCACAACCTGATCTCCCAAAACGGTATCCACTTCCGTATTATAACGAATTTCAATATTATCCAGACTGTTCACCCTATGCTGCATAGCCTTTGAGGCGCGCATTTCGTCCCTTCGCACCAACATAGTCACTTTTTTACAAATATTGGCCAAATAGGAAGCCTCCTCAGCAGCTGTGTCCCCTGCACCTACAATGGCCACTTCCTGTCCCTTGTAAAAGAAGCCATCGCATACGGCACATGCCGATACACCGCCCCCACGAAGCTTTTGCTCGCTAGGGATACCTAAATACTTAGCCGTTGCCCCTGTGGAAATAATTACGGTCTCTGCCTCTATAACCTTGTTATCATCAATAGTAACCTTGTGTATTCCACCTACTTCATCACTAAAATCAACAGCGGTGGCCATACCTATACGGACTTCGGTACCGAATCTTTCCGCCTGCTGCTGTAATTGTACCATCATAGTAGGACCGTCAACCCCATCCGGATATCCTGGAAAATTATCCACCTCCGTTGTAGTGGTCAATTGTCCCCCAGGCTCCATTCCTGTATACAATACCGGCTTAAGATCTGCCCTGGAAGCATAGATAGCTGCAGTATATCCTGCCGGTCCCGAACCAATAATCAACGTTTTTAAACGCTCCACTTTATCTGCCATAATAAAAACTTCTATTATACTTATTAAAAAGCAAATGTAGGATTTTCAATAAAAAACATACCTCAAAAGTTATAAAAAGTTATTATAAAACTAGTTGTATTAACTATGGGTACGCCCTCCTTTTTACGTAAATAGTCCATTAATAAGGACCCTTATTCATTATAATCGCTCATTTGAATAGCAAGAAAAGACTAAACCTTAAAGGGGACATACACATAATGACCTATTTGAATTATTACAGGCTTAAACAAAGGTTTTTCAAAAAAACGCGGCTTGTCCGATCGTTTTTAAAACTCCCCATAGGCCTAATGTCTATTTCTCTCCATTTTTTATTAAATTTAGTGAGGGGCAAACAAACAGTTCATGACTTTGATCAGTTTAATATGTCCTGATTTTTTATAATTTTACTCGATGATCGAGATTTCAACTTGCCTGCCGCTGGCTGGTGTTCCAACGCTTGTCTGCCTGTGCCGGTAGGATGGCCTGCCAGTATCCGTTCAGGCGGGCATCGAAATGTAAAAATAAGGTTCCTATCAATGTCTAGAGGTAGTTTACATTTGGTACTTGGAAAGGATATAAATATTATTTTGAACATGATTTGCATAAATTCCTTCGACCCACACATATTACATTTGGTTCAATAATCAACAAGAATAAGGAAAACTAATAACTGTTAGGTGAAATTCATAGACTACTACAAAATCCTGGAATTGGACAAAAGTGCCAGTCAAGACGAAATTAAAAAAGCCTATCGAAAATTGGCAAGAAAACATCATCCGGATGTTAACCCCAATAACAAGGAGGCGGAAAGAAAGTTTAAGGAAATCAATGAAGCCAATGAGGTACTGAGCGATCCGGAAAAACGTAAAAAATACGATAAATACGGAAAGGATTGGGAGCATGCGGAGGAGTTTGAAAAAGCCAGAGCGTCCCAACAATCGGCCTATAGCGGTGGAAGGCAAAGTTATTCGCAAAGTTATGGGGAACATGATTTTTCGGATTTTTTCGAATCCATGTTTGGAGGGTCCAGTGGCTTTTCCCAAAGAAGAAAAGCACAGTTTAGAGGACAGGATCTGAACGCAGAGTTAAAATTGCACCTTAGGGATGTTTATACCACCCATAAGCAGACCCTTAATGTAAACGGTAAAAATATTAGGATTACCGTCCCTGCCGGAATTGAGAATGGGCAGACCATAAAAATTAACGGTCATGGCGGACCTGGGCACCAAGGAGGGCCAAAAGGCGACCTATATATCACCTTTGGGATTATAAACGATACCAACTTTAAAAGGGATGGCAACAATCTATACACTACGGTAAACCTGGATTTATATACGGCCCTATTGGGCGGTGAAATAATGGTGAATACCTTTGACGGACAGGTTAAATTGAAGGTTAAACCGGAAACACAGAACGGCACCAGGATCAAATTAAAAGGCAAGGGCTTCCCCGTATACAAAAAAACAGAGGCTTACGGGGATTTGTATATTACCTACAATCTGGTTACCCCAACCAATTTAACGGCCAAAGAAAAAGAACTTTTTAGGGAATTGGCAAATCTAAGAAAATAATTTATGTATGAAATGAGCTATAACAAATCGTGATACCAACCGATAATTATCGGGACGATATGTTCAATGGCGAAATCGAAGATTCATGAACACCTATAAAGAACGATAATCGGCGATGTGAATAATTCCATCCAACCATTAAAAAACAATAAATTTGAACAGATGAAAAGAGTAATCTGCACCAGTGCATCAAATAAATATATTGACCAAATTTAATCCTTATGGACCAGGAATATATACTTATTACCGACTTTTGTGAGAGCCACCATATTGAAACCCATTTCGTATTGGAACTATACGAGTACGGACTGGTAGATGTAGTGGTCAAGGAAAATATGCATTACCTGCCCATACAACAGTTGCCCAAAGCGGAAAAAATATTGAGACTGCATTCCGATCTCGACATTAATTTGGAAGGTATAGCCGTTATTACGCGACTTCTAAATAAGATGGAAAAAATGCAAAATGAAATTACCCGGTTAAAGAATAAATTGGACCTATATAATTAGAGGGTATACCTCCACCAAATTATTCTTCCCCACTTCTACTATAATGCCAGTTGGGTAACGACTTCATTGTTTCCGCTGCCTGTTCGGCGGTGATATCCCGTTGCGGATCGGCAAACATTTCATAACCGACCATGAATTTCTTTACCGTAGCCGATCGCAATAATGGCGGGTAAAAAGACATGTGAAAGTGCCATTCGGGATGTTCCCTTCCATCCGTGGGCGCTTGATGTATTCCTGCAGAATACGGAAAAGAAGTGTTAAAAATATTATCGTACCTAATGGTAAGTAATTTTAGGATTTCGGCATAGGATATCTTTTCGGGTTCCGAAAGTAAACCGATATGTGCCAATTTTCTTTTGGGAACGATCATTGTCTCATAAGGCCATACCGCCCAATAAGGAACCAATGCAACAAAATGTTCATTTTCAATAATAATACGTTCCTTTAATTGTAATTCCTGGGCCATGTAATCTTCCAAAATACTTCTACCGTGTTCTTCCCAATACGCCTTAAGATATCCCGTTTTCTTATGTACTTCCTGAGGAATTTTATGCTGTGCCCAAATTTGCCCATGCGGATGGGGGTTGCTGCACCCCATTACGTCCCCTTTATTTTCAAATATCTGAACGTGATCGATACCTTCCATAGCCCCTAATTCCTTATATTCTTTTTGCCAAATCGAAATTACGTCCGCAATGTCCGGAACGGACATTAAAGGCAATGTAAGGGAGTGATTGGGCGAAAAACAAACCACCTTACAGATACCGGACTCGGATTCTGCGTACAAAAGTCCGTTTTTGTAGGTCTCTTGCCCAACATTGGGCAAGAGGGCCGAAAAATCATTGACAAAGGCATAGGGTTTTACATAATTGGGATTGAACCCGCCCCCCATTCTTTCATTTGTAGGACAAAGATAGCAGGAAGGGTCATAGGCCGGCAGGTCTGTCCTAGCACTTTTTTCGATCTTTCCCTGCCATGGCCTTTTGGTCCTATGGGGAGAAACCAAAACCCATTCCCCCGTTAGAATATTTAATCTTCTATGGGGATTATCGTTAAAACTATTTATCATTATGCCTTATTATGTATGTTCCAGTGCTAGGTTGAACCGCAAAGGCCTCCAATTCAATATTAAAAGCTTTTTTATAGGCCTCAGTGGCATCACTAACAAAGGCTTCTACCTTATCCTTATGTACAATATTCAAGATACACCCTCCAAATCCACCACCCGTCTGTCTGGCCCCCAATACAGCATCAGATTGTTTGGAAAAATCGACCAAAAAATCGGATTCAGGACAACTTACCTCATATAATTTACTGATCCCTTCATGTGCCTCGTAGAGTAAAGCTCCCATACGTTGAATATCATTGGCCTTTAAGGCATCTACTGCTTTCAGCACCCTCTTATTTTCACTAACAATAAAACTGCATCTTTTATAAAGAGTGGCATCCATTGTTTCCTTAAATTCCTCTATCATGGTAGTCGTTACATCCCTTAACGATCCTACTTCGGGATATTTTTTCCGGATGATGCCCACACCTTGCACACACTCCAGCCTCCTCGTATTATACTCACTGGAGGCCAGGTTATGGGATACTTTTGTATTTAGCATTATCATTTTATAGGATTCCATATGAATCGGGATCTGCCGATACTCCAGAGACTTGCAGTCCAATAATATAACATGGCCCTTTTCGCTCATTACGGAAGCAAATTGGTCCATGATTCCACATTGGGTACCCACAAAAGTATGCTCTGCCCTTTGGGATAGATGCACTATATCCATTTTGGAAAGCCCCAGACCGAACAATTCATTGAGTCCGAAAGCCAATCCGCATTCCAAGGCTGCCGATGAACTGAGACCCGAACCCATGGGCAATTTACTATCAATGATACAATCGAACCCCTTTAACTTATCCGTTCTCTGTAAAATTTCATGTATAACGCCCAGAATATAATTTTCCCATTCCACTTTACTTCTGGCAATTTTATCCAATTGCAGGGTAAACCCGGTATTGTAGCCCAAACTATACAGCTTACATTCCTTATCGGACCGGTTTCGTTTGAATTTAAAGGTAATTTTCTTCTCTATGGCCGTAGGCAATACATAACCCAGGTTATAATCGGTGTGCTCCCCTATCAAATTGATTCTTCCGGGGGATTCAATAACTAGTTCTGGGGCAAAATTATCGGGAAATGGCATATACGTTTAGCGTTTAGCCGCAAATATAGAAAATATTTTATAAGTGTAAAATTTACATTTATAAAATATTTTATCCCTAATCCTTTTATATCAAGGCGAGTTCAATATATCTTTTACTTAATATCTGTTATTTATATTACACCTGTCAGGTTGAGCGGATCCCGATGGTTATCAGGAAAGACCTCATTAAAAAACGTTACAGTACAATCACCTATCAACTCCGCTACCATTGACAACTTTATTAAGTAATTTAAAATCAATGTTTTAATACAATATCATTTTAGCTGCTTGAAAATTATTTCCATTCTAATTTGGATTGAACAACGGTAGTCATTTCGACAGAGTGAGGAACGAACGAAGAGAAATCCCATAGTTGTGGGATTCCTCCTCGTACATTGTTCGGAATGACGGATGCTTTATGATATTATCTTATAACTATTTGAAAAACAGTATTTTTAAATCGAACTCAGGAAAAATTAAAAAAACTATTTGGTCCCTGCAAGCATATCTACGGTAACGACCGTCCTAAAGCCCAGGTGCTCCAAGGAGGAGTCCATGCTGGAGGCCATCCTGGAAGATATCCTGTAGCTGGCACAATAGGAAGCGTTACACAGGAAAGACCCTCCCCTCATTACCTTCTCCTTGGCATAGGGCATATTGGGGTTATAGGCAGTGGCTGCGCCTTGGGGGTTAACCACAGGACCATTTATGGCACCCAATTCCTTGTAATAATTGGTATTGTACCAATCACTGGTCCATTCCCAAACATTACCTGCCATATCGTATAGGCCAAAATCGTTGGGAGGGTAAGACTTAACTTTGGCGCGCTTTTCATGACCATCGGCTTTGATATTGGTTACCGGAAATTCCCCTTCCCATGTATTTGCCATTTGCGACAAAATAGAATCGTCATCGCCCCAGAAATAGATACTTTCGGTTTTATTGCCCCTGGCAGCCCTTTCCCATTCGGCCTCTGTTGGCAACCTTCTTCCCGCCCATTGGCAATAGGCCAGGGCGTCCTCATAGGCCACTTGTACCACAGGCTCGTTATCTTTTCCCTTTATAGAACTTCCAGGTCCATTGGGATGTTTCCAATTGGCTCCAATGGTCCAGCTCCACCATTGCGAAAAATCGTACAGGTTGGGTACGGAACCCTTTGTTTTCTTAAAGGTCAAAGAACCCGGTTGCAAAATGGAATCATGGGGCTTGGGAGTGCCCTCTGGAACCTGGGTTTTCATTTCCTCCCAATCTATGGCGCGTTCGGCAACGGTTACGTAGCCCGTTTCCTTGACAAATTTTGCAAATTGGGCATTGGTCACCTCCGTTGCATCCATAAAAAAGCCATCTATCTTCACCTTATGGGCAGGTTTTTCATGGGGCATGGCCATCTTATCCTGTGGAACGGCACCCTGGATAAATTCACCGCCAGGAATCCATACCATCCCATCAGGGGCATCTATGCCATCGGGTTTTTCAATCAACACAGAAGTTGTGTCGATTTCAGATTCTGCAATTTCCGAAATAGGGTCATTTCCTTCCACCTTATTGACCGGTTTCTTTTCTTCTTTACACTGAACCAACAAAGCCACCACACAAACGGCTCCTAAAAAATTAAACTTTTGCATTAGGTAGTTTTTAATCCCTGTAAAGGTAAAGAACCTAAATGATTCTATTCCCCTTGCGGAATAAATTTCATTACATAAGATGTTGAAGCTATCCTCATTATGGCGCTAAATATATAATGGCATACTAGTTTTTGTCCTTCAAAATTAATCAGCTCTACCGTATCCTCGGGCGTATGGTATTGGGGATGCCCTCCTGTATGGATTCCCAGTACGGAAATATTCTTTTTATAAAAGGACACATGATCCGAACCTCCCACAGACCCGGCGTGGACTACCGGCGACAAGCCCAAGGGAGGCCCCAATTCCTTCATCAATTCCACTCCACCGGGAAAGGTTCCGGCTCCGCCCATATATACCTGCTTGGCATTATTTAACCTACCTACCATATCCATATTGATCATTAATTTAATCTGCGATATTGGCACTACAGGATTGTCCGTAAAATATTTACTGCCCAAAAGGCCCTGTTCCTCTGCTCCAAAGGCAATCAACAAAATACTCCTTTTTAAGGCCGACCTGTGCGCCATTAATTTCTCCCCTATTTCAAGTAGGGCAGAAGTACCGCTTGCGTTATCATCCGCGCCATGGTGTATCCCTATTTTATCCGATTTTGAAGACGGTCCGCCCCCCATTCCCAAATGATCATAATGGGCCCCCAATACAATATATTCGTTCTTTAATAATGGATCATTGCCTTCTATATACCCAATGACATTCCAAGTTGTAACGGACTTTTTGGGCTTATCCCCCTTCTTTACCCGTAATGATGCCACAAAAGGCTGTCCATAGGATGGCAAAAAGGGAGAGATTCCGGACTTTTTAAAATCCTTGGATATATATCGGACAATCCTTTTATTTATTTTTCCTCCGGGATAACGACCAGAATTTTTTTCCGAAGTCAAAAATAAAATATGGTCTTTTAATTCCTTTTCCGTAATTTCTTCTTGGGCCATTGAAAAATTTACCCATAAAGCAAAAGTAAGTAAGGTGATATAAAATCCCTTTTCATAAAAATCCCTAAACATAAAACACAATATTTTTTAAGCTAGCAAAAATACCATTATTATACTTTTAAAAGGAACTAAGGAAACAACTAATTAAAATAGGCAATAGGCAATAGGCAATAGGCAATAGGCAAATTTAACCGATTATCAAATTAGTACATTGTTACATTTCCAAATTAACTCATTTTCAAATCATCGAATTATCAAATCACTACTTTAAATTGGGGATTTTAAACTTTTCAATAGTGGGTTCGGTATGTTGACTTTCCAATATTTTGGCCGCTTTTTCCAATATATCCGGATGTTGGTCCGCTACATTTGTGGTTTCCATAATATCTGTCCTAAGATTGTACAATTCCAATGTAGGCTTATTCTTTTTATCCTTAAGGTGGTTTTTTACCACTTTCCAATCGCCCATTCTAATGGCCAATTGCCCTCCATATTCAGGAAACTCCCAATATAAAAAATCATGTTGCTTTTGATCTTCCTGCGAAAGCAGGGTAGGCAAAAAACTAAGTCCGTCCGTGTAACTTGGCTTTTCATATCCTGCCACATCGGCCAGTGTAGCCATAACATCATAATGTACGGAGATATGATCCGTTTTACTGGCCGCTTTTATCCTTCCCGGCCAGGATGCAATCATAGGTACCCTGATCCCCCCTTCATAAACAAAGCCCTTTCCCCTACCATACTCGCTTCTAAAAGGTTTTGCACTATCAAACCAAGGCGAATCGGTTCCTCCATTAAATGAAGGGCCATTGTCCGAGGTAAATATAATCAAGGTATTGTCATAGCGTCCGTCCGCCTTCAATTTATCCACCAGTTTCCCAATATTTTCATCCAAATAAGAAACCATGGCAGCGTAACCGGCCCGCGGATTTTGATGTGGAAAATAACCTCTTTCCCCCAAGTAGGGTTCTTCTTCCCCAAACTTATTTTTATAATAATCCACCCATCTTTGGGGCGCTTGTATGGCCGCATGTGGTATAGGGGTTGCCCAGTATATAAAAAATGGATCCTTCTTGTTTCTATCTACAAAGCCCTTAAGTTCCTCGAACATGAGGTCCGGTGCATACTCGTTCAAGGTAAAGGAAGTATAACTCCCGGGGTCGTTAATATCCACTCCTTTGGCCAATTTTGTATTGGGGGCAACGGTATCGTTATTCAAATGGACCCTATTTTCATTTTTGTACAAATGCAAGGGATAATAGGTATGTGCCTGTCGCTGGCAATTATATCCGAAAAAGAAATCGAATCCCATTGTAGTTGGAATAGAATTGGTATGGGGGGCACCCAGGCCCCATTTTCCGAACATGGCCGTGCTATAGCCTACTTCCTTTAACTTTTTGGCAATGGTAATGGTACTGTCGGGCATGGGCCTTTGTCCCTCCAACACGGAGTCTTTTGCCATAGCCCTGTAATTCCATACTTCCCCGCGCTCTCCCCACTCCTCATTACCACGGATATGTGCGTGTCCGGAATGTGTACCTGTCAGCAGCATATAACGAGCAGGGGCACAGACCGGGGCACTGGTATAATGTTGTGTAAACAACATCCCTTCCCTTGCCAGAGCGTCAATATTGGGAGTCTCTATTTTTTCCTGACCATAGGCCCCAATTTCCGCATACCCTAGATCATCGGCCAAAATATAGATAATATTTGGCCTTAGGGATCTATCCAACTTTAGCTCCTTTGTTTTTTCCTCCCTACAGGAAATCAAGCAACTTGCTATTAAGGTCAGTGCAATTAATTTCTTCATTATTTCTGGTTTCTGGTTTCTGGTTATAGAGTTTTGCATTGGGCCATTGCCACATTGTTACATTAATCCATTGTTACATTGAAAAATTATTACATTTTCAAATCATCAAATTAACACATTATTAAATTAATTTATTGGTACATTGAAAAATTGTTACATTGGCACATTGCTACATTTCCAAATTACCCATTTTCAAATCATCAAATTAACACATTTCCAAATTAACAATAGCCATTGCCTAAAGTTTTCCTGAAAGGAATGTGGTCTTTTTAAATAACATGAGTTTCTTTGTTAAAAAACACCCGATCCAAGGCTAAAATTAAACACTTCCAGAAAATCAGCCTTGTTTAAATTGGCTCAGATATTTCTATAAATGTTGTTTGGACCAACAAAAAAATCCCAAACTCTCTAAAACCAAGAAAGTTTGGGATTAAATATTATAGTATTTGGCACCTTAAATCACCACCGTCTTCCCCGGTATGGGAATGTTATAAGTGCCATCGGCATTGGGCTGTACAGGTGCCGGGGAATCCCAGGTTAAATTGTCCGGCGCCAGATCAATGTTGGAAGTCATGGCCTCTTCCAATTTAATAACGTGACCAGAATAAGTGGCCATTCTACCTATAATGGCACTCATAGTACTGTGGGCCCCGTTTTCGGCATCGGAAATTACTCCTTTGTTCCTTATGGATTCAAAAAGTTTGATATGCTCTACCTGATAAGGATTTGGATCATCCTTGCCACGGTGTGTAAATATTTCGCCTCCATTATAATCCTTAATAAAAGTATTATTCCCATAGGTTTCAATAGTCCCTTTGGTCCCTTGGAAGGTCTCTGCTACCCTGCTCATGGTCTCGGGCATATGTCGACATTGGCTGGCGATAACCGCACCACTAGGATAGGTGTATTCCACAAAATGATGGTCAAAAATTTCCCCATGATCCTTTCCGGTCCTCACCTGTCTGCCCCCAAAGCCTTGGGCAGAAATGGGATACTCCCCAATAAACCAGTTGGCCACATCTATATTGTGAATGTGTTGTTCCAAAATATGGTCTCCGCACAACCAGTTGAAGTAATACCAATTGCGCATCTGGTATTCCAGCTCGGACTGTCCGGGCTTCCTTTCCCTTACCCAAACTCCCCCACTGTTCCAGTATACCTGACCAGATACTATTTTTCCAATCTTATTATCCTTTATATGTTGCAATCCGGCCAAATAGTTGTCCTGATAATGTCTTTGTAGGCCTACGACCACATTTAATTTTTTATCCTTTGCTATCTGTGCCGCGGCCAACACTTTCCGAATTCCCGGTACATCCGTAGCTACCGGTTTTTCCATAAATACATGTTTCCCTGCATTAACGGCATATTCAAAATGCTGCGGTCTAAATCCCGGAGGAGTGGCCAGTATAACCACATCTGCCAAGTCTATGGCCTTTTCTGCCCCATCAAAACCTACAAACTGATTGGCCTTGGGCACATTTACCTTCTTGGTATCCTTATACTCCTTTTGCAGATTCATTAAACTATTCTGCAATCTGTCCTCGAAAGCATCGGCCATTGCCACCAACTCAACATTCGGATCCGCGTTCAAAGCATGTTGTGCAGCACCAGTACCACGGCCACCACAACCGATCAAGGCTATCTTTAATTTCTTCTCATTAGCTACATTTACCATGGCATTCATCTGCATGGTAGGCAACATCATAGCTCCGGTAACCAAAGCACTGCTCTTAACAAAATCTCTTCTACTATTTTTAATATTGGTCATAGTATTTCCTGTTTGCTTAGTTTTAGTTTTTATATAATAATGATAGGTCATTGCCCAAAACATAAATCGAAGGACAAGAACTGGCGGTCAAGATAGAGATTTATTTGGAAACGTACAATGTACATTTTTAAAGAATGGTATCAATTATGTTAAATATTCCAAAATATCCTAAAACGGCAAAATTCACCCCCTAACCTCAAAAATAGACTATAACTATCAGGTATCTTTAAATTTTAAATAAGGTAATTTGCCTATATTTTAGACTTTTCTTCGAGAGCCTTCGGTTTAAAATTTCCATGCCTTTCCATCAGCATATTTTGAAGGGAATCCATTTGTTGGAACAGTTTCCTTATATCGGAAAAGTTATCATTGTCCTGCCCTTCAAAGAAATCCTTAAAATATTGGTTGCCGTTCAAGAGGGAATCCATATCCTTTGTCCGTCCCAAATTATACTCCTCCATAAAAGTGGATAGATTATCCTGAGAAAAAAACTTCATAGCGCCCATAATGCTGTCCAGGCCCATCTCCATTGGCAAATTCTTGATGTTGCTGTAAGAATAGGTGTAAATGGAGTCATATCCTATAACATTTCCGTTTTCATCGTATTTCTTATCTACCTTCCAACTTGTTTTCGGTGTATCTACGGAATTACTATCCGCATTTTTTTCTGCCAAATCAACCTTGGGTCTACTAGGGTCGTCCTGGGCTTGGCATGAAACCAAGATAAGTCCCAACAAAAGAGTGGATAACAACTTTTTCATCATTAAAACTTTTAATTAAACCTCCGTTTTTGTTATCATTAGCCTCAAAAAAAATGCCATCCAAGTTATTATTTAAGCTGATGACAGGTTAAAAATGTGTTAAACATACATTATCTTTAATTGTAGAATTAATAGGCGCCAAATGCGTACCCCAATGGCTGACCGCATTGCCCTTTTTAAGTGATTTTTTGGAATGGATAAAGAAAAAACAGCCCAAGAACAAAAACGATTGGACGATTCCCGATCGAATAAAAAGGATTGGCTTAAATGGGGGCCCTATTTAAGTGAGCGGCAATGGGGAACGGTTAGGGAAGATTACAGTGCGGACGGGGATGCCTGGAATTACTTTTCGCACGACGACTCCCGCAGTAGGGCTTACAGATGGGGCGAAGATGGCATAGCCGGTATATCCGACCGATATTGTAATATCTGCTTTGGAATTTCCCTATGGAACGGTAAGGACCGTATCCTGAAGGAGCGACTTTTTGGCCTAACAGGGCCTCAAGGGAACCACGGCGAAGATGTTAAGGAACTTTATTATTATTTGGAGAATACCCCTACCCATTCCTATATGAAGCATCTGTACAAATATCCACAGAACGAATTTCCCTACATACAATTGGTGGAAGAAAACGGAAGGCGTGGAAAATACGATTCCGAGTACGAGCTTTTGGATACCGGCATCTTCGATAACGATGAGTATTTTGATGTTGTTACGGAATATGCCAAGGCGGACAATGAAGACCTTCTTATTAAAATTACCATTGCCAATAGAGGTTTAAAGTCGGCACCCATACATCTCCTACCCACCCTGTGGACTAGAAATCTGTGGAGTTTCGTAGGCATGCCCGAAAAACCGATCATAAAAAAACAAACACTTAACGGGCATACTTTTGTTTCCATAGATCATATCTATGTAGGTAACTACAACCTCTATTTTGAAGCACCGTCCCGATTATTGTTTACCGAGAACGAGACCAATATGGAAAAGGTCTATGCGCAACCCAACGATCATCCTTTCAAAAAAGATCTTTTTCACAATTCAGTGGTAAACAACGATTATTCCATAATAGCCGAAAATAATGAAGGAACCAAATTTGCCCCCTTGTACGAATGGCACCTTGAAGGTGGGGAAATAAAAACCATTAAATTGCGATTGACCTCTTCCTCCCTGGACACCCCATTCGACAAGGGCTTCGAAACTACCTTTTCTAAAAGAATCCAAGAATCCCAAGAATTTCTGGATACTACCTTTAAAACTGTCAACAAGGAAGCCAAAGAAATACAAAAACAGGCCATTGCAGGACTTTTATGGTCCAAGCAATACTACAATTACGAAGTGGAAAGGTGGCTGAACGGGGACCATAAAGAGATGCCTCCCCCAAAAAGTAGGTTTAACGGAAGGAACAAGGAATGGAAAACACTGAGGAACCATGATATCCTTGCCATGCCGGACAAATGGGAATATCCCTGGTTCGCAGCCTGGGATACGGCATTCCATTGTGTTGGCCTGGCCTTGGTGGATCCAAGTTTCGCCAAGGATCAACTGTTGCTATTTACCAAAGAATGGTATATGGCACCGAACGGACAGATCCCGGCATATGAATGGAATTTCAGCGATGTTAACCCTCCAGTACAAGCCTGGGCCTCTTTACAGGTGTATCAGATAGAGAAAAAAAAGACCGGGAAGGGGGACATTGTTTTTTTAAAACGGATGTTCAACAAACTGGCCCTTAATTTTACCTGGTGGGTGAACCGGGAGGATAGTCTTGAAAACAACGTTTTTGAAGGGGGATTTTTAGGTCTGGACAATATTGGGGTCTTTGATCGTAGTCGCGATATCCCAGGGGGCGGGGTATTGGAACAGGTAGATGGAACCTCATGGATGGCCCTATATTGTTTAAATATGTTGGAAATAGCCTTGGAAATAGCATTGGAAGATATCTCTTTTGAGGATATGACCATGAAATATTTTGGGCATTTTGTCTTTATAGCGGAAGCCCTGAACAATATAAGTCAGGATTATAACGGTTCATGGGATGAAAACGAAGGTTTTTTCTATGATAAGTTGATATTTCCCAATGGGGAATCCTTACCCATTAAAGTACGCTCCATTTCGGGATTGTTATCCCTAACAGCGGTTTTGAACATTAAAAAAGAATGTTTGGACAAACTGCCACGGTTTAGAAAGAGTATGGAGTGGTTTCGCAGGCACCGCATTGAGAATGCAAAATATCAGGTTATGGAGGAATACTTCGAAAATCAGGATGTACTTTTATCACTTGTACCAAAAGAACGATTACAAAAGCTGATAGGTAGTATCTTGGACGAAAAAGAATTTCTTTCGCAATTCGGTATCAGATCCTTATCCAAAATCCATGAAAATCCATACACTATCCACATAAATGGTCAAATCTATGGGATCAATTACGAGCCTGCAGAATCTACCACCGGACTATTTGGGGGCAATTCCAATTGGAGAGGGCCTATTTGGATACCCATGAACTATTTGTTTATCAATTCCTTGAGGGAGTACCATAGCTATTTTGGAAACAAGTTGGAATTTTCTTATCCCACGGGCAATGGCAATATGATGAATTTAAAGGATATTGGTAATGAAATCGGCAAAAGACTGATACGGCTTTTTGAAAAGGATGCCAGTGGCAATAGGCCCATTCACCAATTACACAAGGAAAAAAATACCAAGACCCCCATTTCAAGGAGCTGCTCCTATTTTACGAATATTTTCACGGGGATAGTGGCAGGGTGTCGGGGCTTCACACCAAACCGGATGGACCGCCTTGATAGTGAATCTAATGGAAGAAATACAATAGCAATTTGGAAAGTTTGTTCAACAAGGAATGGTTGGCTACCAACGGCCTGGGGGGTTATGCCTCCGGTGCCATTAACGGTGCCAATACAAGACAGTACCACGGCCTATTGGTAGCGGCATTTGAACCGCCTACCAACCGCACCGTAGTGGTAGCAAAAATTGAAGAACGCATTCTAATGGATGGCCAATACCATGATATTTCCACCAATCAATATCCTAAAACGGTTTTTCCAAATGGAGGTCGATACTTAAAGGATTTTGATGTTGACCCCACACCTACATGGCTATTTGCAGGCCATGATTGGGCCTTGCGTAAAAATGTACAAATGATATCAGGATCCAACACCACTCTACTTACCTACAGTAACTGCGGAAATAGGCCATACGTCTTGAAGCTACATCCCCTCTACGCCTATAATGACTTTCATACCACCTTTCACGAGGCTTCATGCTATAATTTCTTCACCGAGTTTTATAATGGCCACATAAAAACCTACCCCAAATATGGAAGCCATCCTGTTTTTACAGGATGGACGGCAGGACAATATTTTGAGGCCCGTGATTGGTTTAAATATATTATCCTCTCCAAAGGCAAGGCCCGTGGCCTAGGATCGGCGTGCGACTATTATAAAATAGGATACCTGGTACATGAACTGCAGCCCGGGGAAGATCTTATATTGTATTTCACCATCGAAGAGGACATGGTAGGAAAAGATATGGAAGAAATTCTGCCCCAAAACAACCAAAAAAGTACACCCGGCCAAAAAAAGTTTGCTCCCAAGTTCCTCCATGACCTAATGATGTCCGGAGAACAATTTTTGGTCAACAGAAAATCTACCAATAGTATGTCCATAATTGCCGGTTATCACTGGTTTACGGATTGGGGAAGGGATACCATGATCGCCATGCGCGGATTGACCATAGCCACTGGCAAGAAGGAATTGTCCAAATCTATTTTGAGTACTTTTTTTAAAAGTGTGGACCAGGGAATGATCCCGGACCGGTTTCCCGATAACGCCAAAGACCCCGTTCCTTACAATACCATGGACGCCACGCTTTGGCTTTTTGTGGCCAGCTACGATTACCATCAAAAATTTGAGGATAAGGAATTCTTGGAAGATCATATCGGGATATTAAAAAATATATTGGACCGGCATATTGCCGGTGTCCGTTACCATATTCAAATTACCAAGGAAGGATTTATATACGGAGGGGAACCCAATGTACAGCTAACCTGGATGGACGCCATTGTAGGTGGCAAGGTCATTACCCCTAGAATAGGCTGCCCTGTGGAAGTGAATGCGCTTTGGTACAATGCCCTTAGAATTTACGAAAAATTCTGCCAAATTCTTGAAGTTGAAGTTGGAAGCTGTTACCTGGAATTAATTGATAAATTTGAGTCGAATTTCACCCATTTTTTCACCAATGCACAAGGAACTTTATATGATGTGATCATCCCTGAAAAATTGAAGGACAATAGCTTGCGTCCCAATCAAATATATTGCCTTAGCCTACCTTTCTGCATTTTGGACACCGAACAACAAAAGACCATTTTTAAGACGTTGGAAAACAAACTTTATACCCCCTTTGGCCTGCGTACCCTAGATCCTGACAACCCAGAATATAGACCTAACTATGAAGGTGATCAATGGTCCCGGGACCATGCCTACCACCAAGGAACGGTTTGGCCTTTTCTACTTCACGAATATTTTCAAGCCTATTTTAAGATCTACGGTACTTCCTTAAATAACAAGAAAAAAGTATTGTTGGAACTGGAGCCGTTGCGCAAACATTTTTATAAGGACAATGGCATCCATTGCATTTCCGAGATCTTTGACGGTAATGCCCCCCAGGAGGGCAAAGGTTGTATTCACCAAGCATGGTCGGTAGCGGCCATTATTAAACTGTATTTGGATTATGGACTCGATAAAATTGAACTTGAACTAATGTCCGATAAAGAACAAAGCTTTTAAAAAAACCAAAGGAGGCATTTAGATATTGTTATTCCCTTATAAAGAAAACAGTCCCTTGGGTATGGCATGAAACCCTAAGCCTTTTACCATATTCTCAATCTCTTTTATTTCAACCATTTTAGTGGTATAAACTGTAAACTCTACCGGGAAATCGTCATTGAAAATTACATTTTTCACACCTTCAATTTTTAATAGGTTCTCCTTGATCCTCCTAATATCATTAACCTCTTTGGCATTGGTTCCAAATACTTTTCCGTGATTGCCGGGAATTACATTTTCAGATAAAATACCCATAATAAATTGCTGTTTGTCAATAAATAACTAACGGACCTACACATCGTTAAACCTATATCCATCACAATCCTGTAAACCCAATATAAATTTACAAAAACTAAGAAAGACATTAAGGTTATAAATACTATAACTTTCAAAACAATATTCTAAATGATAAGTCTTACATCTCCCAATTCCTGGATCTTATAGGGAAATTTATCCCCTGGGGAACCAATGAACATAAAATTAACTGGAATTCCCCATCGTTTTGAAAGTTCCTTTATTTTTTCCGGACCAAACTCTCCCATTTCTTCAATAAACTGGATTTGAATATCGGGATAGGCCCTATCCAAAACCTCTATATCCTTCTTTAAATTAGATACTACCTTATGCTTTTCATCTACAACGGCAACAATTTTAAGTATTCTGGTGGGTTCATTCTTTTTAATATAGAGCATCACCTTGTTCAAGGTAGCCACATCATCATGATTGGTAAAAAAGATAAACTGTTGCTTATTAATGGTGGTCAATAATTTTCCCGTGCCTTGATGCAAAGTCTTGAACAATTGACCCTTGTCTGGAAAAATATAGCTGAGAACATCCAAAAATACCTTAAAAATAGATGTGCGATATAACATAAAAAATACCACGATCAGTGTAGGTATAAGATATTCCGTAAATATGGCCAAATAGGAAGGGTTTAGAATAATGTTCCCCAATATAGCTGTTATAACTGCAAGAATGGCCACCGTTAAGCCCAACCAACTTGATTTTTCCGGGCGGGGCAATTTGGCCCTATTTATTTTAAGCATCATGTTCCCCAATCCGAACAATACCATTACCGACAAAAAGGCTATGGTATAAACACCGGCCAATTTAGCTAAATTACCTTTGGTTGCCAATAATATGGACACACAAAGTATAAAGAAAAACACATAGATCATATAGGAACTGCCCGACTTATTTTTCTTTAATAAAAATTTGGGAAGAATACGATCCAATGCCATGCGCTCCATAAGCCCACCCACCCCAACAAAGGATGTAAGCACGGCCCCGCTCAAGACCAATGATGCATCAATGCCCACCAGAATGGAAAGCCAATTACCCCCGGATACATTGGCCATGTACGAAAGTAAGGCATCCTGATTGGACGTTATCAAATGGACCGGAATAATGGCAAGGGCGAGAAACGCTATCAAGGGATTAAATACGGTAACCACCACCCACATATTGCGCAAGGTCTTTGGAAATACGCCTGCCTCTTGCTCCTCAACATAATTGGCCGAACTTTCAAAGCCACTGATTCCCAACATAGCTGCCGAAAACCCCAGAAACAAAGCACTAAATACACTGCCTTCCAACGGAACTTTATAATTTGATATCAGGGTTTCAAAACCGTTTTGAGCAAAAAAGACCATGCAATAGGCGCATAGTAAGGTTAATGAAAGTAAATGGAACAAAAAAATAATGATTGCCACTTTGGACGATTCACCAATCCCAATGATAACCAAGACCATAAAACAGAGCATCAAAACTATGGTCACCGGCAAAACCGGAATATAGCTCCATATACTGTGGACATATTTTATGGCTTCACTAGCCGATATAACCGCTGTTGCCATATACGACAGAACGGTCAATGCGGCCGCAAGGGATGCGGTCGACTTTTTAGTCGTATTCAACAAGGCATTATACGCACCTCCGTTCAATGGAAGGGCCCCCACTACCTCTCCATAAATACTTCTAAAAAGAAACAGGACAAAGGCCACTACCAAAAGGGAAATCCAGGCATACTGACCGGAGTAAACTATGGCCAGAGCGGAAACATATAAACAAGAGGAACTTATATCGTTACCACATATGGCCGTTGCCTCCAATTGATTCAATTTTTTTTTCATCGAAGAAGTATTAGGGAATTGAAAATTCTTATTTAAAGATAAGGGTAATAACACAACTTTATCTTCCAATAGGGTATAATTCACTCATATACAGTAGATGAAACACCCTATGCATGAAGACCTTTGTATGTGTCATTTCCTTAAAAGAATATCCCCATCCGACAAAAGGTTCCCATAAAATGGGGCATTTGGAAATAATTTCAAAAAGAAACCCATTTCCGTTTCCTAACATAATCCATTTTAAGATATTTTATAAAATCGGCCTCAAGAAAAAAGATATTTTGTATTTTTTGGGAACCAATAATCCAATAAATAAACCAACCATGGATACCAAGATTTTTAACATCAATAGAAGACACTTTTTAAAGGGAGCTGCGGCATCCATAGCTCTTTCCTCCTTTGGATCCTATGGTATGGAACTGATTTATCGGGACAAACCGCTCCGTGTTGGACTTATTGGTGCGGGTTGGTATGGAAAAAGTGATCTTTTTAGGCTTATGCAGGTCACCAAGGTAAACGTAGTTTCTATCTGTGATGTGGACAGCAATTTACTGAAAGAAGCCGCCAACCTGATCAGTCTTAGACAGCCGTCCGGAAAAACACCTAGAATTTATAGGGATTATAGGAAAATGCTCGCAGAAAAGGATTTGGACATTGTCCTTATTGGCACCCCAGACCACTGGCATGCCCTACAGACCATAGAGGCCTTAAAATCCGGGGCACATGTCTATGTACAAAAGCCTATTAGTGTTGATGTAATTGAAGGGGAAGCCATGGTAGCCGCCGCCAGAAAATACAATAGGGTTGTGCAGGTAGGCACCCAGCGCAAAAGTACCCCTCATCTAATAGAGGCCAAAAAAAACATAGTGGATGCCGGTCTATTGGGGAAGATATCCCATGTGGAAATGTGCTGCTATTATCATATGCGGGCCAATGGCAATCCTCCCATAGAAAAAGTCCCTGATTTTTTGGATTATGAAATGTGGACCGGTCCGGCGCCCCTGCGACCCTACGATGGAATTCCCCATAGGCGTTGGTGGCGTACCTTTATGGAGTACGGCAATGGTATAATGGGCGATATGTGTGTGCATATGTTGGATACCGTAAGGTGGATGTTGGAATTGGATTGGCCAAAAAGAATAAGTTCTACCGGCGGGATCTATGTTCAAAAAGACGGGAAATCCAATATTGCCGATACCCAAACGGCCATCTTTGAATATGAAGAGCTCAATTGTGTTTGGCAACATAGAAGTTGGGGCACCCCTGCAGATCCAGATTACCCTTGGTCGTTTAAACTCTATGGGGAAAAAGGTACCTTGTCCGCCAGCACCATGAGAGCAGATTTTGTTCCCCATGGGAATGGGGAAAAAATACATTTGGATGTTGTTTATGAAAAAGAAAAATATCCGGAGGACCTTACCGAAAAAGATATAGAACTCAATGCCGCCCCTGCTACCCGGTTGCATATGTTGGACTTTCTGGCCGCCATTGATAAAGGTACTTTGCCCATTGCCGATATCCGGGAAGGCCATGTGTCCACTGCCTGCTGTATTTTGGCCAATATGGCCATGTCCACCGGAAGACCGTTGATCTATGATCCTAAAAATATTGTAGTGGTGAATGATGCCGAGGCAACGGCACTCCTACAAAGGGATTATCGTGCCCCATGGAAGCATCCACATCCCAAGGATTTTAAATAAAGTACTGGTTCACGACACCTTTGACCCCATAAAATTTTAATGCAAAATCCGTCCGTCCTCCATCTGGATGATGCGATCGGTACGTTTTGCAAAATCCTCGTCATGGGTCACGATCAATAAGGAGAGCCCTTCCTCCTCTTTAAGCCGTTTAAAAATATTGAAGACATTTTCCGAGTTATGGCTGTCCAGATTTCCGGTGGGTTCGTCTCCCATAAGTATGGAAGGATTATTGATCAATGCCCTGGCAATGGCTACCCTTTGCTTTTCCCCGCCGGAGATACGGGAAGCCCGTTGCGTTGCCAACTTTTCTATACCTAACATTCTTAATTTTTCTATAGCATCCTGCTCTATTTCCATAGGGGACTTCTCTGCCAATTTCTTGGCAGGTAGCATCACATTTTCCAATACACTGAATTCGGACAGTAAATAATGAAACTGGAATACAAATCCTATGTGTTTATTTCGGATCCTGGAAAGCTCCTGATGTTTCTGTCCTGTAATCAATGTATTATTTAGGTATAGTTCTCCTGTGTAATCCGTATCCATGGTAGACAGAATATAAAGCAAGGTGGACTTTCCTGAACCCGATTTACCCATGATAGAGACAAATTCCCCCTTTTCTATTTCAAAAGAAATATCTTTGAGTACATGGAATTCCACGGGCTTTTCAAAGTATTTGTTAATATTTTTTGTCTCTAAAACGAAGTCCATCTGTCTTGCTTATGTTCCCCTAATAATACGCACAGGGTCTATGTGCTTTGCCTTTGCGGAAGGCAACCAACCCGCAACAAAGGTCGATATCAGCGCAAAGGAAATTCCAATGACATAATACCATACATTATAGTTAATGGGATAGGTGGTTATGGTTGGCAATGCCTCTGTTTCGAAGGCCACATTGTCTATCAGTTTGGAAAGCACAAACCCAACTATAAGCCCAAAAAAACCACCAATTGCACCAATGATCATAGCTTGGCTCATAAATATAAGCTGTACATCATTTCCAGAGAATCCTGTAGCTTTTAAAATAGCGATATCCTTCATTTTTTCATAAATGAGCATGTTGAGGATATTGTAGATTCCAAATCCGGCAACGATCAATAAAGTAATGGAAACTGCATAGGTTATCAGGTTACGGATATTGGATCCTGTTTCAAATTGGGCATTGGCCTCATTAATACTAATGGCCTTTACCTGAAACTGTTTTCCCAGACTATTTGCCATGGCCCTAGCTTGGTTAATGTCATACAACTTTACATTAATATCGGTAATATAGTTCTGGGCCTCCCCCAAAATACGTTGCACCGTTTTAAGATTGGCATAACTTTGAATATTATCTATATCCGCAATTCCACTTTGGTATATCCCCACAATTTTTAGGGGAAAAACATCGCCCTTTATGGTACTGATCTGTACCCGATCGCCCTCTTTAAGAGACATTTTTTTGGCTAGGCCGGCCCCCAAAAGTATTCCATTTTCATTGTTTTTTAAATCCTGGGCCGTTCCTTCCACTATATAATCACCAATGTTTGAGAGTCTTGCCTCCTCCATAATATCCACACCTATCAAATTTCCCCCCAATTCTATGGATCCAGAGAGGTAAAAAATCTGCGCCCTTAATTGCGGTGTGGCACCATACACCTTTTTGTCCCTTTTTAGATAATTCAGGATGGGAAATCCATTGTGGATCTTCTTTTGACTTTGTTTGGGCTTAATGGAGTTTACCACATTAAAGGCATCCTCAAATTCTTGGTAGAGGGCAACGGGCTGCTTCTTTGAAGGCGCTATCTCGTTGTAAATATGAATGTGTGGTGTTTGGTTCAAAATAAGGCTGTCCAACATTTTATTAAGCCCCGTCATAAAGCTTACCAAAGTAATATATGCCCCAATTCCAAACGTAACTCCCAGGGAGGCCGTCACCGTAGATTTCATCTTGGTGAGCAGATGGGTTTTGGCTATGTTCAATATGACCTTCCAATTGATCATTCTTCCGGTTTTAGAATTTCCGTGTTCCCATTGATGCCATCCAGAATTTCAACACGATCCAAATTTTGCAGCCCGGTAACCACCTCCACCACCCCATCAGGCGTCCTCACCTTATTCCCTTCCAATAAGAATTCCTTGGGAATGGTCAGGACACCCTCCCTTTCAGAAATAATAATATTTCCCTCCCCGGCCAAACCCGGGTAAAGAGCGGTCGGGGGTGAATTAAAAATAGCTTCTGCCCTAAAGGTCTGGGAACGTTCATCCTTTTTGGGATATATTTTACTAATTCTGGCATCAAAAACCTTATCTCCGTAGGCATCCATAGTAATTAGGGCCTTTTGTCCCAACTGAATTTTCACAATATCGACCTCGTCTATCAACAATTCAACAATAAAATCCGTAGCACTGCCAACAGATGCCAAAGGATCTATAGTATTGACTATTTCCCCAGGTTTTTTGTAAAGGGCATAAACCTTCCCGTTGATCTTACTGCTAACCGTAAAATCTTTGATGGAGAGTTCTGAAGTATTATAATTATTGAGCGCTTGCCGGACTTGGGTAGAAAGTTCGTTCTTGGTCTGGACATAGTTATTTTTAAGCTGCTTTAAATTATTTGCTGAAATTTCATAGGCCAACTTACGGTTCTCCAACTGCACTTCTGATCCAATGTTCTGGTCCCACAGCCTTTTTTGCCTCAAATAATTCATGGAATCGTTCTTAAAGGATAAGGTTGCCGATCGGATCCCGTCTTCCAAGTTACTTAAAACTGCAGAAGGTCCTCTAAAATTTTCCTGTGCCAACCGAAGCGCCAAAAGGGCATTATCCGAATGGAGTTTTGGAGTACTGTTCACAATCTGGATAATTGGCGTTCCCTTACTTACCAAATCCCCTTCTTCCAACAAATTTTGATCCAAAATACCCGCCACCGGGGCATAGGCTTGGTAGAGACTATCGGGCTGTATGGTTACGGAAGCATATACCGATTCTGTTAAATGAATTTTAGTGGGAAATATCTTTTCTTGTTTATTCCCACAGGAGAAAAAAAGAAATAGACTAAAAATCAATATAATGTACCTCATAGATAATTTTATATAATCTGGTCCAAAATAAAGGGAATAAAATTTTTTGGACTATGAGGAAAATCATAATTGGTCTATTCTGGTCCAAATCCCTGTGGTTTCTAACCAATGATCTATGGTAGCGAACCTATCCAAGAACAGAATTTCATAAAAAGTACCGGACTGACCAATGTCATATTTTTCCTAAAAAGAAGCAACTAGATTTGACCCAACGAAGGTTTTATGAAAAATGTGTGTTGGTACACTGCATAAAACAATCTCTACCTAGTGAATAGATGACATAAAAAGGAATATGACAAATTTAACCAACAGCGAAAGCATTCGCATACTCAAGGACAACTATACAGGCCACCTGGGATATATTTTCCTGCACCGGCCCTATGTAATTCCCATTACCTATTATTTTGACAAGGAAGACAATTCCCTAATAAGTTATTCGGCAGATGGCCATAAGATCGATGCCATGCGGCAGAATACTTCGGTGACCCTATTGGTTGAGGAAATAAAATCATTCAACAATTGGCAATCGGTTATGATCCACGGCACCTACGAAGAACTTCAAGGTTCCGATGCCAAATTTAAATTGCACCAATTTACTGAAGGAATAAAAGGCCTTATTCTTCATAAGGAAAATAGAGAAACCGAATTTATAAGTGAGTTCTCCAGCAAATTGTATTCGAGAGGTAATCCAACCGTATACCGCATCAAAATATTGGAGATTACTGGAAAAAGAAAAGAGACCTAGTATCCATAAGACCTAGGAAAGTTCCCCCATTTTTCCAGTTATTGGCAATTAGCCGTTTATCTCTGTATTGGCAATTGAATTGTGGCTTAAGGGATAGAAGATGAAAAACTACATAAGGCATTTTAACGAAATAGATATTAACGATGTTCCTGAAGTAGGAGGCAAAAATGCCTCATTGGGTGAAATGTATCAAAAACTGACCGGCAAGGGAATACAAGTTCCGGATGGATTCGCCACGACCTCTAAGGCCTATTGGCTCTTTCTAAAGGAAGCAAAGTTAAAGGACTTCATTTTCGGCGAAATTAAAAAATTGGACAAAAAGGATTTTTCCAATTTAAGGGAAGTAGGATTGGCCATAAGGCAAGAAATAGCACAGGCAGAATTTCCCGAAGCCATTAAAAATTCGGTAATAAATGGATATAATGCCCTTGTAAAAAAATATGGCCCTGAAATTTCATTGGCGGTCCGCAGCAGTGCCACGGCAGAAGACCTGCCCAATGCCAGTTTTGCCGGGCAACAGGAAACCTATCTCAACGTAAAGGGCATAGATGAACTAATTGCGGCCTGTCATAAATGTTATGCCTCCCTGTTTACCGATAGGGCCATAAAATACAGGGAGGACAATCAATTTGATCATACCAAGGTAGCCCTGTCCATAGGCGTTCAGTTAATGGTACGCTCAGATCTGGCCAGTTCCGGTGTAAATTTCACCTTGGATCCCGATAGCGGATTTGATAAGGTAATTCTTATTTCCAGTATATGGGGTTTAGGTGAAAACATTGTTCAGGGCAATGTAAATCCCGACGAATATTTCGTTTACAAACCTGCTTTAAAAAATAATATATCCCAACCCATAATTTCAAGAAAGTTGGGCAGTAAGGAAAAAACCATGATCTATGACAGCTCTGGTAATGGTACAATTAACATCAATACAAAAATAGAAGAACAGGAAAAATATGTACTTACGGATAGGGAAGTGCTTAAACTGGCACAATGGTCTTTAATCATCGAAGAACATTATGGCCGTCCAATGGATATAGAATGGGCCAAGGACGGATTGACCAATGAATTGTTTATAGTCCAGGCCAGGCCGGAGACGGTACAAAGTGCAAAGAAGGATAAACTTAGAATAACTACGTATACCCTACTGGAAAAAGGAAAGGAAATTACCAGAGGAATGGGGCTGGGCAACAAAATAGCTGCTGGAAAAGCACGGATTATTCATAGTCCCCTAGAATCCCATAAGTTACGACGCGGAGAAATACTTATCACAGAAAAGACCGATCCCGATTGGGACCCCATCCTTAAAAAAGCTGCCGGCATCATTACGGACCAAGGGGGACGTACAAGTCATGCCGCCATAGTTGCCCGTGAAGTTAGTGCTGCGGCCATAGTTGGTACCCTAAATGCTACTAAAACCATTAAGGATGGCCAGGAAATAACCATTTCCTGTGCCGATGGGGATACCGGGATCGTTTACGGTGGACTACTGAAATGGGATGAAAAAATAGTCGATACCAAATCGCTTAAACAACCTGCTACCCAGGCCATGCTTATTTTGGCAGATCCCGAACAGGCCTTTAAACTATCGTTTTACCCCACTGCCGGAGTGGGCCTGATGCGTTTGGAATTCGTTATCAACAATTCCATACAAATCCATCCTATGGCCTTAAAACATTTTGACAATCTAAAAAATGCTTCGGCCATAACGCTTATTGAAAAACTCACCCACCACTATCCGGACAAGGCGGATTATTTTGTACACAAACTAGCAGAGGGCATTGCTACCATTGCTGCCGCCTTCTATCCCAAAGATGTTATTGTACGTACCAGTGATTTTAAGTCCAACGAATATGCCAACCTGATAGGCGGTAAAGAATTTGAACCCTTGGAGTCCAACCCAATGATCGGGTTTAGGGGGGCCTCACGCTACTATCATCCCAAATACCAAGAGGCCTTTGAGCTGGAATGTATGGCTTTGAAAATGGTGAGGGAGGATATGGGCTTTAACAATGTTAAGGTTATGATTCCCTTCTGCCGTACCCTTAAAGAAGCTGAAAAAGTAGTAGGCCTTATGGCCAATTTCGGATTAAAAAGGGGAGAGAAGGACCTACAGCTTTATATGATGACCGAGATACCCAATAACGTTATTTTGGCAGAAGAGTTTTCACATTTTTTTGATGGTTTTTCAATAGGCTCCAACGACCTTACCCAATTGACCCTGGGAGTGGACCGGGACTCCGAACTACTTGGTGATATTTTTGACACCAATGATCAGGGGGTAAAAAAAATGATAGCGATGGTGATTGCTTCCGCCCATAAAACAAATACAAAAATTGGCCTTTGCGGACAAGCACCTAGCGACTATCCAAAATTTGCCCAATTCCTCGTGGAGGCAGGAATTGACTCCATTTCCTTCAATCCGGATGCCCTTATTGAAGGCATCAGAAATATAAATATGGCCGAACAAAATAAAATCAATTTCGGAATGGCAGAAAGCAGTAATTAAAGAGGTAAACCAATATACAATAAATTACAGGCCTTCCTACCGGTAAAGGCAGGGTTTTAAACTTTAAATAAATATGGTAGGCAGCGACCTTTTCATAAGACACGGGCAGACATAGGAACACCCGCCCATAAAAGCCATTATGGCGGATTTCGCCTTACCGATACCTCCTACCCATAACTGTCGGCGACCTGATCTGAAAATAGGACGCCCCAACTTAAAACGGACGATTTCCGTTCAGATCTAAAATCATTGAGCGGTGAACAACCATAAATTTCAACAGAGATGCACAAGAAAATAGTAACACTTACCCTAAACCCGGTAATAGACAAAAGCGTTACCGTTGCAGGCATTGGCCCGAATACCAAATTACGCTGTTCCTCCCCTATTTACGATGCTGGGGGCGGGGGAATAAATGTTTCCCGAGCCATCAAGAAATTGGGAGAGGAATCACTCTGCATCTATTTGGCGGGAGGTCCCACAGGTGAACACTTGAGGCAACTTTTGGAAAAGATAGGCATTGAACAATTAGTGATTCCCATTAAGGGTTGGACGCGTGATAACCTTGCTGTTACAGATACCATTACCAAGCAGCAGTACCGCTTTGGAGTTCCCGGGCCAAAAGTAGATAAAAAAGAATGGGAGACCTTGCTTGATGAATTGGAAAAAAAATTGGAAGAAGGCAATTATTTGGTGGGCAGTGGCAAACTGCCCCCTGGAATGCCCAATGATTTTTATGTTCAGGTAGCTGAGATGGCCGAAAGGAAAAAAGTCCGCTTTGTTTTGGATACCTCTGGGGAGGCCTTGATCAAGGCCGCTAAATCCAAAATATTCCTACTAAAGCCCAACTTGGGCGAATTGGGTACACTATGCGGGGTTACCTCCATTTCAGCAATGGAGTTGGAACCCCTTGCCAAAAAGTTTCTGAAAGAACACGATTGTGAAATACTTGTCGTCTCTTTGGGGGCTAAAGGAGCTCTTTTGGCTACTAATCATCTAGTACAGCACATTCCGGCCCCTACGGTGTTGCAAAAAAGCACTATTGGGGCAGGTGATAGTATGGTAGCTGGAATGATAGTTAGCCTACTTAAAGGAAAAACCTATAGCGAAATGGTAAAATACGGCGTTGCCTGCGGTACTGCAGCTACCATGCATGAAGGAACACAATTGTGCAACAAGGAGGATGCGGATAATTTGTACCAATGGATCCTTGAACAATAAATTGGCAACCATTGCTCAAAAGATAAACTGCATGGAAAAAATCACAAAATTCCCATTACCGGCCATACATGAAGGAAAAATTCCTTTGGCCTTTATGAACACTGGCCTATCTAACAACAGAGGAGTAATCTTGGCCGCTGATGTAGGAGGCACAAAAACCAATTTGGCCCTTTTTGAAATCAAATCGGGAGATCTGGCAACACTAAAGGAAAAGTCTTATCCGACCAGAAAATATAAGTCCTTTTTAGAAATGGTAAAGACCTTCCAAACAACCTCAATGCCCAGAATAAACGGAATCTGCATAGGTGTTGCCGGACCTGTAACCCAAGGTAGGGCTGATGGCACCAATTTTCCTTGGGGAATTGATAGCGAAGAAATAAGTCGGGAACTGCATATACGTTATGTTTCGCTTATCAATGATATGGAAGCCAATGCCTATGGGCTGGCGGTGCTCCGGGAAAAAGAATTTGAAACACTAAAATACGGATCAAAAATACCGGGCAACGCGGCTCTAATATCTCCCGGTACGGGGCTTGGGGAAGCCGGTATGTTCTGGAACGGATCGCACTACCATCCATTCGCCAGCGAGGGCGGTCATTGCGATTTTAGTCCCCGAAATGAAACGGACATAAGAATCCTAAGGCACCTCCAACAAAAATACGGACATGTTAGTTGGGAAAGATTGGTATCCGGTCCCGGCATTCTGGATCTGTACTCCTTCCATAGGGCTGAAAGTAATGAAATAGAACCTCAGTGGTTGAAAGATAGGATGGCACAGAACGATCCTTCCGCAGTAATAACAGAGACCGCTCTTGCCGGAAAAGATCTGGTTTGTATGGCCACATTGGATCTTTTCATTCGGTTCCTGGCCATAGAATCGGCACAGCTTGCCTTAAAATATAAGGCAACAGGGGGTATTTATATAGGTGGAGGTATTTTGCCGAAAATTATCCATGGCATGAAAAGGGAAGTTTTTTATAATAATTTTGTACAGTCGGGAAGACTGAACTCCCTCTTGGAAATGGTACCGGTAAAGGTAATCCTTAATGAAAAAACGGCGCTTCTCGGAGCCGCCTATTATGGGGCCATGGCATTGCGATGGGACTAAAGGCACTAAGGCATAGTGAAATCCAAAGAAAAACATCCGCCCGACTATTAGGTTTCGATCCTGCCCTACTTCAGGAATTGCCCAGGACCTATACCAACCGATATCTTTAAAAATACAAGGTCTTATGGTTGTGTTCATTAAAGCTAATTAGGATTGCCCGGCCATATTCCTCCATTCTCTTTACAAGATCTTTACGGAACCATTTATTGGACAATCCTTTTCTTTCCCTTTCCAACATGGCCACAACATCCGCATTTGCCTCCCTAAGGTAGCTCTGTAGTGTGTCAAATATATTTTCTGAGAACAAAAGCTCAAAGGACAAATCCGGGTAGTCTACCTTGGAGTGAAGCATTTCCTTGAACCATTCCATCAATAAGTCCCCGCCATACTCTTCCTTGGTGGAAATATGCACCACTTTAATCTTTGCCTTCAGGGGCCTGGTTATTTCCAGAAGCTTTTGGATGGCATGTATATCTTCCTCTTCAAAATCCGTAGCATAGACAATGGTCCGGATCTTCCTAGACTTCATATCCATAGGAATTGCCACTACTGGGCATGGCGCTTTTTCTATGAGCTTCTTGGTAGTACTTCCCAAAATCACTTCTTCAAGACCACTCCTTCCTTGGGTTCCCACCAGGATCAATTGGGCCCGATACTCTTCCGCCTTTGAAATTATCCCATTGGGCACCGAATTGTTCTGCACAGGCTCCAATAGGACATTGGAACTTTCCCATTGGCTTCCAAGGCATTCCTTACAGAATTTCCCCAACTCCGATCGGTGCAGTTTAAACGGATTTGTTTCCAAAAGAGACCGTACATCCAGGCTTTCCATACCCAACACCTTTGGGTAATTAAAAACATGGGTGATAAGCAGTCGTGTACCCAAATCCCGGCTCAAACTATAGGCCGATTGCAATGCAGAGGCCGAATTTCTAGAATAATCCGTAGCATAAAGGAGTGTTTTCATTCTGTAATCTATTTGGGATTTATGGACAAAATTTAAGGGCACCGCAACTTATGCCCTTGGAGCCGATCCCATTCCATGGGATAAAATCCATTTGTTAAAATTAAAGGCTACTATTGTATCCATAAATGACTTCTATCATATAAGGTAATATTTCTAAGCCCGAACTTCGCAATTCAAAAATAATAGGCCTAGTCTACAGGCCTTCAAACTTTATGAATTAATGAGTAAAGCCATATATATTGCCACTACGGAACCCCATAGCGGAAAATCAATCGTATCCTTGGGCCTCATGCAGTTATTATTGGGGAAAACTGCCAAAGTTGGCTATTTCAGGCCCATTATAGATGACTGTATAACGGGAAAAGTGGATGACCATATAGATACTGTGTTGAAGCATTTTGAGGTGGATCAGCAATTTGAGGACTCCTATGCCTATACCAGAAGCCAAGTGGTACAGCTTAAAAACATGGATAAGGATGATGAAATTATGGGCCACATCATCAATAAATTTAAGGCTATCGAAGACAGGTTCGATATTGTACTGGTAGAAGGTACCGACTTTTCGGGGGAAGGTGCCATCATTGAATGGGATATCAATATACTAATTGCAAAAAATTTAGGCATCCCTGCCGTAATAATCACCAATGGTATGGGCAAAAGTCTTCAAGAATTGACTGAAAATATCTACATGGCATACGACTCCTTTAAAGAAAAAGGGGTAGAAGTATTGTTGACCGTTGCCAACAAGGTAGAATCCCAAAATGTGGATGATGTAGTTGTGGCACTCAGGAAAAAATTACCTTTAAAAATCTTGGTAGGCGCTATACCCTTTAATCCCATATTGGGAAATCCCACAGTTAAGGAAATTGCACAAAAACTATCTGCCAAAGTACTGTTTGGTGAAGACTTTTTAAATAACCAAGTGGAGGAATATAGTGTGGGGGCCATGCAGCTCCGTAATTATATTACCCACTTAAAAAAAGATGGTCTGGTCATTACCCCCGGCGATAGGGCAGACATTATTTTAGGGGCATTACAGGCCAACATCTCCAGAAATTATCCCAATCTGTCCGGGATAGTACTTACGGGCGGACTCCTACCAGAGGAATCTATTATTAAACTTATTGAAGGACTGTCCGATATTATTCCTATTATTTCCGTTGCAGATGGTACTTTCTCCGTAACCAACCGAATAGGCACCATTAAACCCAGAATATATCCGGAGAACAAGGAGAAGATTATGACTTCCATACAGGAATTCGAAAAATTCGTCCCCATCAATGATCTGGCAGAACGTCTAATTACTTTTCAGGCAGAAGGGATTACCCCAAGAATGTTCCTGTACAATCTTCTAAAAAGGGCCAAATCGTCACAAAAGCACATTGTTCTCCCAGAAGGTACGGATCAACGCATACTATTGGCCGCTAAAAAACTCATAGATAACAAGGCCGTAAAGATTACCCTATTGGGGGATAAGGAACAAATACTCACCAAAATCGCCGAGTTGGACCTTAATCTGAACCCCGACAGCATCACTATAATAGACCCCAAGAATTCTCCCTTTTTTTTGGATTACGCTACTACCCTTTACGAACTGCGAAAGGAAAAAATGTAAATATTGCCATGGCCAAAGATCTTATGGAAGATGTTTCCTATTTTGGGACCATGATGGTCTATAAAGGACATGCGGACGGAATGGTCTCCGGAGCGGTACACACCACCCAGCATACTATAAGGCCTGCCTTACAATTTATTAAGACCAGACCTGAGGTATCCATGGTTTCCTCTGTCTTTTTCATGTGCCTGCCCAACCGTGTCACTATTTTTGGTGATTGTGCCATAAATCCCAATCCCACTGCGGAACAACTGGCGGAAATAGCCATTTCTTCGGCGGCCACAAGCACTTCGTTCGGTATTGAGCCCAAAATTGCCATGCTTTCCTATTCCTCCGGATCTTCAGGATTTGGCGAAGACGTGGATAGGGTCCGAAAAGCAACAGAAATAATAAAAAAGAAAAGGCCAGATCTAAAAGTAGAAGGTCCTATCCAGTATGATGCCGCCGTGGACAGTAATGTAGGAAAAAGCAAATTGCCACACTCGGAAGTAGCAGGCCAGGCCAGTGTATTTATCTTTCCCGACCTAAATACGGGCAATAACACCTATAAGGCCGTTCAAAGGGAGACCGGTGCCCTTGCCATTGGCCCCATACTGCAAGGGTTGAACAGACCGGTAAACGATCTAAGCCGTGGCTGTACGGTAGACGATATCTTTAATACCGTAATTATAACGGCAATACAGGCCCAAGACCTCTAAAATAACCCTATAAAAATTCAATTATGAACATACTGATCCTTAATGCAGGTAGCTCCTCCATCAAATATCAAATTATCCAAATGCCCGTGGAGCGTCTTATCTGCAAAGGAATGGTAGAACGTATCGGTACTAAAAATGCCACCATAAAGTTCAAAACCGATAAGGCCGAAATAGAGAATACCATGGCTATTTACGATCACAGAACCGGTTTGTCAAAAATGGTGGAACTATTGATGGATTCCGTGCATGGAGTAATAAAAAACGTCAATGATATTGCCATAGTTGGCCACAGGGTGGTACATGGTGGGAATACCTATTCTAAAACAACCTTGGTCACCAGAGAGGTAAAGAACAAAATCAAGGAGCTCTCAAAACTGGCCCCATTGCACAATCCCCATAACTTGGAAGGGATTATATTGGCCGAGCAGGTCTTTCCCCATGCCAAACAAATCGCAGTATTTGATACCGCTTTTCACCAAACCATGCCCATAAAGGCAAAAAAGTACGCCTTGCCGAATGAATTTTATACAAAATCCGGTATACAGGCCTATGGGTTTCACGGAACCAGCCACAAATATGTGTCCGAAAAAGCAATTTCCCATATACAGGCCAAAGAATCCAAAATAATTACCGTACACTTGGGGCATGGCTGTAGTATAACAGCTGTTCAAAATGGAAAAAGTGTTGACCATTCCATGGGTTTTACGCCTTCCAACGGACTTATTATGGGTACCAGAAGTGGGGATATAGATCATGCCCTGATATTCTATTTGGTGAATAGCCTAGGATATAGTGCGGAGGAAGTAAATATCCTGCTCACCAAAAAAAGTGGAATGCTAGGACTTACCGGCTACAATGACATGAGGGATATTGAAAGCCAGATCGCTGCTGGGAATCCTAAATGTTTACTGGCCTTGGAAATGAATGCCTACCGTATAAAAAAATATATTGGCGCCTATATCGCCGCCATGAACGGTCTGGATGCCCTTGTTTTTACAGCCGGTATCGGAGAAAATTCCAGTATGCTCCGAAAGCTCGTATGTTCAGATATGGAGTATTTCGGTATTGTACTGGATATTTCCAGAAATGAAGTGAAATCCTCAGAATTGAGGATCATAAACAGCGACACCTCGAAAGTCAAAATTATGGTAATACCAACCAATGAAGAATTGGAAATTGCGAAACAGACCTACATTATATCCCACGACCTATAATTTTGATATTATAGATTTAAATCACTTTTGGCAAATATCCGACTTTCCCTCACGATCCATAGATCCATGGGGGAACAAATAAAATATTGTTGAAGGCAACGCCAAGGTCTATTCCTTTTTTGCCTTACATGTTTTTATTCCCAATGGAAGGTACAACGGACAAAAGCCCATAAAACTGGTCAAGAAAAAAATTATCGCCAAAACAACCAATACAATGCCCAAGGTTCCTGAGATTGTACCATTATAATAAAGCGCTATCAAAGCCGCGGCGACCACAAACCGCAAGATTCGGTCAAGATTACCCATATTTTTTTTCATGATTATAAAATTAAGTTACACAATTTGTAAAGGCTTGTAACAAACTTACCATTGTTCAAGACTTTTCAGATAAGTATTGCCCACCTACCCTACTGTGAAAAGTATCCAATGGAATTAAACTATATAAGTTCCGATCAAATCTTAGTTTTCACCAATTTTTATCATAACAATTCAAAGTAAACAAATTTATATACCGATCCAAATGATATAAGTCATTTTAAGAGGCCATGAATTTAAATAATTTTGGAGCAAACCACATTCATAATGATTAAATCCAAAAATCATGCGAAAAGAAATCATATATAATTCAAACCTGCATTTTGAACACCAACTTTGGGAACGGGAACTCCTATTTTGGAAGGATGAATTGGTGTTTTTCAATAATAGGCTTAGTGAACTGGTTACCAGATGGACAAAAAAAGAGGTTCTAAAACAATTGGAACATTTTCAAAACGAATTTATCCTGCATGGAGGAGTAATAGAAGATATGTTGGAGGCCATTGAAATGCATGAAACCCGAATAGCCGGACAAGATCTTATGGGGCAGGATGCCATGGATACCCCTATGGTAAAAAAGCACATGGAATTCAGAAGCAAAATGGAGGTCCAGGAACGGATCTATGCGGATCTTAAAAAGGAATTCTTCCGGTTTCTAACCAAGTATCTATAAATTACATGATTGGTATAAAATTTCCTAAGAAGCAAAGTGTTAAAAGATACAATACCCTAATTGGGGTACTCGCCAAATATGGTTTTGAAGATATTATGGCCAATAGTATGGCCAAAAAGATAATTCCCAAAAATTATCTCTCCAAACATCCGAAAACAGAAAATTTATTATCTCTATCTACTTATGAACGCATTAGGATGGTTTTGGAAGAACTGGGTCCATCCTATGTGAAAATGGGGCAAATTATGAGCAGTCGCGATGATATGTTGCCTCCCGATCTAATTAAGGAACTGGAAAAACTACAAGATCACGCTCCCATATTACAGAATTTTGATGTGGAAAAAGTTATCTCCAAGGAGCTAACAATTGACCATTCCCAATATTTTAGATCCATTGATCCCGAACCCCTTGCCGCCGCCTCCCTATCACAGGTCCACAAGGCACAGTTGCTAAATGGAAATTGGACCGTATTAAAAATACAACGCCCGAATATAAAGGAGGTCATTGGATCGGACATTGATATAATGAAAAAAGTTGCCAGGGCCTTAGAAAAATATAGTGAACAGGCCAAGGCCTTTCAACCCATTAAACTGGTGGAATCCTTTGAGAAAAGCATCATCGAAGAACTCAGTTTTTCGCGGGAAATAAACAACATGGAACATTTTGCCAAAAATTTTGAAGACCACGATGCCATATATATTCCCCAGATTATTCAGGAATTGAGCAACGACCATATTATCTGTATGGAATGGATAGACGGTATTAAGGTATCCGATCTGGAAAAATTAAAGGAACGCCATATTGATCCCGCTACTATTGCAAAAGTAGGAGTAGATCTATATTTGGAACAAGTTTTGGAACATGGCTTTTTTCACGCTGACCCCCACCCTGGAAATATATTTGTATTACCTGAAGCACAAAAAATCTGTTTTATAGATTTTGGGATGATGGGAACCATTATACCCAGGGACAAGGAGGCCTTAGTAGAACTTCTTTTTTGCTTTTTGAAAAAAGACGTCCGAAAATTAATTAAGGTACTGAAGAAGATTGCCTTAAAAACAGAGATTCCCGATGAGAAAAAGCTGGAATACGATCTATCCGAATTAATCGAAAGCATAAGCAACACCTCTCTTATAAATATAAAGCTAGGTACTATTTTGGAGCAATTTAAAAATATCCTCTTTCAAAACAAGATTGCGGTACCCCATTATCTATACGTACTTATCCGGGCCCTAGTGGTCATGGAAGGTGTGGGCCTAAAACTGGATCCCGAATTTAATATTACGGACAACCTAAAACCCTATATGGCAAAAATAGGACGAAAACGGTTTGGGTTAAAACGACTTTTTAAGAAAAACTTGGATCGGTTTCAGGAATACAATGAACTGTTGGATAAATTACCGGGCGATATAACAGAAATAGCGGACAAGATCAAAGAAGGAAAATTGGTCATAGTTCATGAACACAAAGGCCTGAATGAGTTAAGAAAATCTTTGAAGGCTGCCTTTAACCGTTTGGTCTATGCGATTATAATTGCCGCTTTGTCCATAGGCTCCGCCCTTTTGGTAATGGCAGATATGCCGCCCAAAATTAATGGGATCCCCTTGCTTGGCGCCATTGGCTTTATACTATCGGGGATTATTGGTTTAATCATATTGGCCTCTATTTATAGGAACAAAAAGGATTAACTATTTGGAACTTTTATTTTCCTGGCCAAAGCAAGATTGCCATTTCCCTTCCATATCCCTGATTTAAGGTTATAAACAATCCTTTGCACAAAAAGGTCGATTGCCCAAAACTTTTCTGGGGCATTTTTTAATAATTGTTCCGATTCATTATCTTTATTCCACAACATTAATATAACCTTTCCCATATGAAAATAATTTCATGGAACGTCAACGGCATTAGGGCAGTTGCCAAAAAAAAATTTTTTGAATCCGTAGATAAAATGGCACCTGATGTTTTATGCCTTCAGGAGACCAAAGCGCAGGACCACGAGGTTGAAGATACCCTTTCCCCCATCCACAATTATAACAAACATTTTAATTCTGCCGATACCAAGGGATATTCCGGGACAGCCCTTTTGAGTAAAATACCACCTATTAACCTTAGTATGGATATGAATGTTCCCGAACACGACACCGAAGGCCGTATACAATGTGCAGAGTACGATAATTTCTTTTTGGTAAATGTATACGTGCCCAATTCAGGGCAACAATTGGACAGACTGGACTACCGTAAACAATGGGATGCCGATTTTTTAAAATATCTAAAGAACCTTGAAAAGACCAAGCCCGTTATTGCATGTGGGGATTTTAACGTGGCCCATAGACCTATGGATCTTAAAAACGACAAGAGCAATTATAACAAAACGGCCGGCTATACCCAAATTGAAATTGATGGCATGGATAATTTTATCAATGCCGGATTTGTAGATTCCTTTAGACATTTACATCCGGATGCCGTAGAATATACCTATTGGAGCTACCGTTTTAAGTCGCGCGAAAGAAACACGGGCTGGCGTATAGACTATTTCTTGGTAAGCCAATCTTTGGTAAAGCGTATAAAGTCCGTAAACATCCTATCGGATTACTTTGGCTCCGACCACTGTCCTGTAGCCTTGGAAATAGAAGTCTAAAAAGATCCGTATGGCCCTATATACACAGGCAGAACACAAAACTGAAAATCACCTACCACCTTAGGTTCGGTATTCACCTTCATGGATATTTGCCAAGTGTTGTTTTAAACTGCAATATTGTGCGGACCAATTCTCATAATTTCTTGGTATACCCAAAAACCATTTTTTTAAATTCTATAAAGTCCTTGGTAAAAAGATCCATTTGACCCCTTAAAATTGTGTGTTTCTCCCTGTAATCCTGATCGGCCAGTCCTTTCTTCCCCTCTATTAAACGGGACAAAAGACTTTCATGGGCTACAATATCTTCGGCCAAATAATCAAATAGGGTCTCGTGGATCTTGTCCAGATATTGAAGCATCTGGCCATAATCCGAGGCATCTACCTTTTCCTTGTCCAGCAGATCCTTAAAAAACCTGGCTTCGTCCTTCCAAAAGGCGACGGTGTTCAACCACTCCCTACTTTCCCTGTGCAGGGCATTCAGCCCCTCACCCAACAATACTTCTTTTTTGTCATTTGATTCCGTGTCCATAGTTCAATAAATTATAGTTCAAAATTAATGATCCAAGTATCTTTTGATGAAACTGGTCCTTAAACTTCTTCTTGCAGTCTCCAAAAGGGATTCTATTTCCTCAATGGTACTATTGCGTATTTTGGCTATTTCCGCCACATCAAACTGATGTTCCGTAAATAGTTCATATACTTTTCTCATGGGCATAGGTAAGTGGTGCAGTACCATTTGGGAATGCTTTCTAATATTTTCAGTATCCAATTTCTTGTCCAATTGGATCATTATATCCTTATCCCCATCATCAATAAAAACATGATTCAACACATAATCGTTCTTGGCATAGGAAATATCGTCCAATTCTTCGTTCATAATTAAATCCCCTTCTCCGTCCGTAGTGAATTTTTCCTGCATACCTTCCCATTCGGGTTTGGAATAGGTATCAATATTTTCAATGAACAAAGTATCAAATTCTTCCTCCACAAAGATGGCCTCCAGCATTTCATCTACTTTTTTGAACATCCAGGGATACAGCCCATGTTTATCCTTAATTTCATCCAAATGGTCATGTACCTCTATAAACAGCTGATCAATAATTTCTTCCGCCTTATACCTATTTCTATCTATCTTGCCCCATACCAAGGCCCGGTTAAAGTTCTTTTGTACATATCGCCTTACTTCTGGCATCGTTTTTATCAATACTTCATTGAATGCCTTAAGGTCTTCTTCCTTTTTTAACCTTATTAAATCCGAAAAGGAATTGGCCACAAACAAATGAAGCTTCCTTTTGCTTTGAAATAAATTTACCGATTCTGCCATACCTTGTTTTAATTTAAATTGTTCCACATCAAAAATGCCAACTTCCTACTTCTTAAAAAATGATCTATATCATTTCTCCCAAGTTGAACCAAACAATTCTTGATTCAAATTCTTGAAGTTCCCTAGAGTATTCAACTTAATTTCTCCAATTTTTCCTCTATCCATTGCAGTTGCTTGGGACGGCCTCTCACTAAAAGAATAAAATGTCCCTCTTTTAGCAATTTGAGATAAAAATTAACTTTATATTCCGTCAGGCCCAATCCCCTTAAAATGCCATATGGACCGGCCCACATAGAACCCAAGGGACTTCCCGATATATCAAATAGAAATTGGGAGGCTAGGCCACCCGCAATAAAGAGGGTTCCAAACTCGGCATTGGGGAATACTCCAAAATTCACCTTACTCTTTAATACTGCATTCCCATAAGTATTTAACCCTAATTCCTGACCAAATTCCTTTTTGCCGTTTATAGTAAGGTTGTTTCCAAATTTTCCTAGGACAGATATTTGCGGCCTCCCGATACCATTTGCAAGAATAGTTCCTATGGCCTTACGCAACATCTCTAGATGCCCATAATCCCTTAACAAAAAGACATACACCGATTTATTGACCCTAAGATCCATCATTATAAAAAACTATGAAACGGCCAGATTGGTATACTTGTCCATCCCCAATTTAAGAACTTAAACCCGTATTGGATATGACTTATATCATTTCCAAACCATTTTAATAAGTTTATTTTTAAATACCATTTTAAAATAGGTACTAATCACAAAAAATCAATAATCATGACAAACAATGACGGAAATATTCTTTTGGCCCTATTGACAGGGGCTGCCATTGGTGCCGGAATAGGAATTCTGTATGCTCCCGACAAGGGTACGGAGACCAGACATAAAATAAAGCAAAAAGTGGGGGAGACCACACACGACCTATCGGAAAGAATCTCCCATGCCAAGGAAGAACTTACAAAAACGGCCAATGAGAAAAAAGATGCCTTCGACCGCAAACTGGATGAAGCCATCTCCACAATGAGCTATAAGGCAGATGACATTATTGCAACCTTGGAGCGTAAATTGGAAGACTTAAAAAAGAAAAACGCCCAATTTCAAAAATAAGGTAATATGACCTTGGAAAAACTTAAGAGAGACCTTACCGAGGCCGGGGCCGACGTAAGGTCCTATCTGGAAAATAGCGAGGAGTATATAAAGCTAAAAATATTTAAGGTTCTCATGGAGCTAGTAACTATTTTTGCCCAAACACTCCTTATAGGGGCTATGCTCTTATTGGCCTTAGTCCTATTGTCATGGGCGGCGTCCAATGCCCTGAACGAGGCCTTGGAAAGCCCCTACCTGGGATTTTTATTGGTGGGTGTGGGCTATATACTTATAGCTGTCGTTTGTTTTTCCCTAAAGGATAAGCTAAATGGGCCATTGTTACGCAAATTTTCCAAACATTATTTTGATTAGGACAATGGCAAAGCAGTACAACTCTTTTAAAGAAATCGATGAAAGACTAATGGTCTTGAAATTACATCGCAAAATTGACATTGAAAGCCTTAAACTTAATATCAATCAGGTAAAGACGAGTATCAGACCACTTCATTTGGCCGGGAACCTTAAGGATAGCATACAACAAATGTTGTTCATCTATGCAATTAGGAAACTAAAAGCTGTTTTTAGGAGAAGGTAGCGTTATGGGTCTGAATGATATCCCTAATACAACCTTAAAAATCTGCTGCCTCCCTAAGTCCTTTTTCATCTAAAATAATGATCCTTCTTCCGGGGTCCGTAGCGATCAGGCCTTCTTCCTTGAAATCGGACAAGGTTCGGATTGCGGTTTCGGTTGCTGTACCGATCATACCTGCAAAATCCTCCCGTGGAATTCCTATGCCACCGTAAGATCTATCCTTTATAACCTGTTTATCATAAAGTTCCAACAAGGTCTTTGCCGCCCTTTGCCTTACCGATGCAAAAGCCATATCCACCAATTGTTCCTGTAGGTGCATTAAATTATTGGAAATCATCACAATAAATTTTTGGGAAACTACCGAATTGCCATATAACAATTTTGTAAAATCTTTCCTAGGAATGATACAGATCTGGGAATCCTCCATAACAGTTGCATTTTCTACATAGGACTTGTTTGAATTTAACATGGACAGTTGTCCAATAAAATCTCCCGGACCAAAAATACCTGTTACAAACTCCTTTCCGGATTCAGTGCTTTTATAGGTCTTTACACTTCCCTTCTCAATAAAAAATAAAGAATGTGCATTATCTCCTTCCCAAAAAATAATATCCTTTTTATTGTAATCCTTAAGGACGTAATTCTTGGATAGGTCTTTAAGGTCACTGTATTGGGAGGCCTCATCCAGGAATTTATTAAGTCCCTCCATGTTTTTGGCAATCTCTTTTTTAAGAAAGTCGTTCTTTCGTAAACGGGAAGCTATGGCTTCCAACAGTTCCTTTTCCTCAAAAGGTTTGGTCAGATAATCGTCCGCTCCCATATTCATTCCCAACCTCATCTCCGCCCTATCGGTTTTTGCCGTTAAAAATATAAAGGGTATACTTGAGGTAGTGCTGTTTTTCCCTAACATTTCCAGAACGCCATAACCATCCAATTCCGGCATCATTATATCACATATGATCACGTCCGGCCTAAATTTTTCTGCTAGTTCTACCCCTATTTTCCCATTCTCTGCCATAGCTACTTGGTAATTGGCCAATTCCAATATGTCCGCAGTATTTTCCCTTACATCCTTATTGTCCTCAATTAAAAGAATTCTTTTCATGTTTGTTACTATTTATGGGAAGTTTTATACTAAACATGCTACCAACGCCCAGTTCACTTTTAAAGCTAACCTTACCGTCCAAAAGCTCCGTATACTGTTTCACAATATGAAGTCCAAGACCTGTACCCTGGAAATTGGTGGCGTTTTCTGCACGAAAAAAGCGGTTAAATAGATTTTTTTGTTCCTCTTCGGGTATACCCATACCGTTATCCTTAATGCTTACGGTTAATATTTTTCCGTTGACCTTAATTTCAATGATAATCTCTTGATGCTCCTGCGAATATTTTATAGCATTGGAAAGAAGGTTTATAAGAATATGGTTCAACAGTTTGGGATCATTATAAACTGAAATAGAGGGCTGGGAATGCATTAAAACAATGTCTTGCCCCTCTTTTTTGTTGGGCTCCATTTCATCGATCAACATTTTTATAAATTGTATCAATTCAAACGATTGTGGGTTTACCTTCACTTTGCCTTCTTCCAACTTGCTCAAGGATAGAAAATCGTTAAGAATCACAACAAGATCCTTTACATTATTTCTGATTCTGGAAACATGCTTCATCCTCCGTTCCTCTTTGCCCGGCTCGTTTTGTTTTCCTATCAGGATAGCCGAGGAAAGAATGGCGCTCAAGGGTGTACGGAATTCATGGGAGGCCATGGAAATAAAACGGGATTTGAGCTCATTTAGCTCCTTTTCCACCTTTATGGTCTTTTCCAAATTATACTGTACTTTCTTTTGCTCGCTAACATTATTGTATACAAATAGGGCCCACCTTATTTTCTTTTCATCAGAATAGAGCGGTGTGGAATTCACAGCATAACACTGGTCTTGAAAATCCACCTCAAAAGAAATATTGGCCCCTTTCAATGTCTTTCTAATATCCGATTTTATTTCTGTAATCTGCCGTTTGGAAAAAATGGGGATATCGTCTATGGAAAGCCCTTCAAAATTGGACTTATCAAGATTTATCCTGTCCATTTCCCTTCCTTCCACATAGACCAATTCAAAATCTGTATTAAAGACCATGATGACCCCATTGGGAAAATTATGGGCTATGGCAGTAAACAACGCTCTACTGAGATTTGCCTTCCTTTGCGCCCTTTGCGTCTCTATCATTTGATCTTCCAGATTTAAATTGGTAGTTACCAGTTTTTGTACCGTAGTTTGAACTTCCCTAGTCCGTTCTTCCACCTTATCTTCCAATGCCTGCGCATATTTCTCCAGCTTTTTCTGGGCTTCCTGAATTTCGGTTACATCGTTCAGGATCCCAATGAAATGTGTTAATTTCTTATCGTTATCCTGTAGGGGGGTAATAAACAGGTCATTCCAAAAAAAAGTGCCATCCTTTCGATAATTTCGAACGAGTGCCCTACAAGGACTACCGTGACCAATTGCTTCGGACAAGAAAGCAATTTCGGGCTGACTGCGATCATCCTTCTGTAAAAATCTACAATTTTTCCCAAGAACTTCATGGGATTCATATCCGGTAATTTGGGTAAAGGCCTTATTAATATAAAGAATTGGAAGTTCAGGATGTTGGGCATCTACAATAACTATCCCGTTACCTACAGCTTCCAGGGCCCTGTTTCTAATTTTTAAGTCCTCTTGGACCAACTTGGTTTCCGTAATATCCAATCCAGAACTTACGACCCCAACAACTTCATTGTTTTCATTCCTTAAAGCGGCATTGCTCCATTGGATTAAGCGCTCTTGCCCTCCTTTGGCAATCACAGGGTTTTCATAAAAGTTGGGCAGATCCAATTTATCCTCAAAAATAGATTCAAACAATTCTATAAGTTGATTTTTATCCCTTTTAGGTATAAATTCCGTAAACCAGTTTTTGTTCAATATGGCATTTTGATCAAGCCCCAATATATCACAGGCTCTTTTATTGACCACTTCCACAGTATGGTCCCTATTGATCACTAAAAATATGGAAGGGGAAGTATCCATATATTGCCTGAGCATTTTTTTTTCCTTTATCAGGGCATTTTCCACAGTCTTTAAATACGTTATATCCTTCATAAAACCTTCCCGTCTATAGGGAGCATTATGGTTGTCCATGACAAAGGATCCCTGCTCCCATATCCATTTTATTTCCTTATTGGAGGTCATTATCCTATAGGAAAGTTGATAAGAGTTTTTTTCCCTAAAGGCCCTGCCAAGCTCTTCCATGAACAGTGGCAGATCTTCCCGATATATTATATTTTCCCAACAAAGTGAAGGGTCCTCATAGAATTGCTGGGGGAAATAACCGGTCATCATCTTACTAGCCTCACTAATGAACTCCATAAAGTAGGGACTATCCGCATTACAGCGATACACTATTCCCGATACATTGGACACCAATGTCCTAAACTTTCTATCGCTTTCAAAAACAGAGGTATCCACTGATTTGCAATAAATAGCATATAAGTTTTGACCTTTAATAACCGTTGGGACACACCTCACGTCCAATGGAAAATTGGTTCCGTTTTTATTAAAACCAAAAAATTGAAGTGGTTCCATTACATTTTCCTTGGATTGGACAGCCTTTACTTTTTTTTTCCAATCGGGAATAATCATATGGATATGCATGTTGGTAAATTCTCCGGCACCATAACCGAATAGATTTTCTGCTGTCCGGTTTGCGATAAGAATGGAACCAAGACTATCAACCACCATCAATCCGGCTAACGAAGCATCAAAAATGACTTGAAAAAGATCGCTATTTGTAATTTTATCATTCATTGCCGATTTATGGATTTAACAAAAAATGTCTCCGCTGAACAGAAAAGGAATGCCCCATAGAGCGTTATGGGCACTGGTAAACCAACTAATTTATTCTTTCCCTACTAAATCCCACAAATATATTGGTATCCAAAACTGTAAGAAATGACATCCGTCATTATACCACATATTAAGTAGGTTTTCTTAAACCTGATAAAGGTCATATGCCCATTTCCCTGTATGTAATACTTTTGGATCCAATTACAAATAAGACACCTATGACAACAGGTCTGGTACTATCCGGAGGCGGTATTCGCGGTATTGCGCATATTGGAGCCATTAAGGCAATGCAAGAATATGGTATTTCACCATCCCATATTGCCGGTACCAGTGCAGGGGCCATAGTGGGAGCACTTTATGCCGCTGGTCGCACTTGGGAAGAAATGTTGGATTTCTTTAAGACAACACAAATTTTTTCTATAAACAATTATGCCAAGGGAAAACCAGGTTTTTTGGATACGGAAAAATTCTATGATCAATTTAGATCCTATTTACGCCACGATTCCTTTGAAGCTTTGGAAATGCCTCTTTATATAACCGCAACCAACTTACTGGATGGGACACTGAAGATATTTGATAGCGGTGAACTTATTAAACCTATATTGGCATCTTCTGCCGTTCCGGGATTATTTGCACCCGTACAGATTGAAAATGGCTATTATGTAGATGGCGGTACCCTGAACAATTTTCCTGTAGACCTTATTAAACAAATCTGCAACAAGATCATTGGTGTATATGTAAACCCTTTCAACAGTATTAAAATAGAAGAGTTAAATCACGTAACCAAGGTTTTGGAAAGGACATATCATGTAATAATGGCCAATAAGGCCAACCTTAAATTCAACGATTGCGATTTACTGATAAGGCCCCAGGATATGGATCAATATAGTATGTTCAGCTTAAAAAATTTGGACAATATTTTCAATTTGGGGTATGCAGCTGCCCAGAATATCTTAAAAATCAGCCCTCTTGTCACTGAATTACTTCAGGCTGCAGAATTGGAAGCCATGAATGGTTTTTCAATGGATACCACCGTTAAGGAGAAACCCTAGGAATTGACTTCAATAAAATATGAACTATAACCCTACATTATTGGAATACTGGAAATATACGTATACTATTACAATAAGGTTTTAAATATCAAAAGCCCTCCCGTCCAAACCACCCACATGGACATATTTTAGGCTATGACGGAAAGGCATTGTTAACAAATAACCAACCAATTGCTATCCAACAAGTATTTTCTTAGGTGGTGTTTTTTTAGCTTCTTCTTTTTTTGATAAATTAAAGCTCAAAATACCGTCCTTATAGGTCGCCTTAATGGCTTCCTGCTTAACACTGTCCGGTAACTGTAAGGATCGTTCAAAGGAATTATAACTGAACTCCCTACGGGTATAATCGTCCTCCTTATCTTCTTTGGACTCGGATTTCTCCGCTGCAATATTTAAACATCCATCATCAATGGTAACCTCAAAATCCTTCTTTTGAAATCCGGGAGCGGCCAGCTCAATCTCAAAATGGTCATCGGTTTCCTTAATGTTCAATGCAGGTTCCATTCGCTTGCCGTTCCAGAAACGATCGGGCAACATATCCCTAACCCATCCGCGATTATCAAAAAAGTCATCCATGTCAAAAAAATCCTGGGACATTAAATTCCCAAATGGTCTTCTTTTAAATTTTATCAGTGTCATAACATTTTATTTTTAAGGGTTATACATTCATTACTCTCCTAAAATACATCCAACAATCATAGTACAAAATGATTTAGGTCAGTCCCACAAAATTTCTTTACATTTAATTTTACAATATCCAATTACGGCATCAACATAATTTTTCCCTGTCTGTTATCGGGATAACAAATGCGGCTCGATTTTAAGACAGGGCCCAATACATTAATTTATTCCAGATCACTATGATCAACCCAACCGATTTTGGCATTCTCGGGCTTTCCGATGAAGCTGTAGAACAATCCAGAAAAAAGCATGGAAAAAATAGCTTTGGCTACAAAAGGAACAATGGCTTTTTGGAAGCTTTAAAAAGTATTGTCCAAGAACCTATGGTTATCTTGTTGGTTGTAGCCTCCTCCATTTACTTTATTACAGGAAATAACGGGGATGGCCTATTCATGGCCTCCGCAATTATCCTGGTAGCCTCCATTTCCCTTTACCAGGATTCCAAAAGTAGGATGGCCTTGGAGAAATTAAAGGATCTTACCCAACCCAATAGTCAGGTTATCCGAAACGGCGTAGTCATGGAAATTCCCAGTGTGGAATTAGTGGTAGGTGACAGCCTTATGATAGAAGAGGGCAATACCATTCCGGCAGATGGCACCATTGTACATTCCAACGATTTTTCGGTAAACGAATCCATACTTACGGGAGAGTCGTTTTCCGTTTTTAAGGATGCCACCAAATTGGACAATAAAATATATGGTGGCACTACGGTAGCAAGCGGATTGGCCATTGCAACCGTCACCGGGATCGGCAACGAAACCCAATTGGGTAAAATTGGAAAAAGTCTTGAAGGCATACAGGAAGAAAAAACACCCCTGGAAAGACAGATTTCCAGTTTCGTAAAAAAAATGTCCCTATGGGGCGGCATTGTTTTTCTATTGGTCTGGGGAATCAATTATTTTCAATCCAAAGAAATTTTGGAAAGTCTGCTCAAGGCCCTGACCTTGGCCATGAGCATTCTCCCCGAAGAGATACCTGTAGCTTTTACCACCTTTATGGCCTTGGGAGCCTATAGATTGATGAAAATGGGTATTGTGGTAAAACATATGAAAACTGTAGAATCGCTGGGAAGTGCTACTGTTATATGTGCCGATAAAACTGGAACCCTTACCCAGAACAAAATGGAACTTGCCAAACTTTATAGCTTTGAAACGGGAGAAATAGTTATGGCCGACGGCCCACTTAGCTCCTCCTTGAAACAACTGCTTACCATAGGCATGTGGGCCAGCGAACCCATACCTTTTGACCCTATGGAAAAGGCACTTCACGAGGCTTATGGCCGGGTGGTTTCAACAGACCGAAGGCCTCAATTTAAAATGGTGCACGAGTATCCGTTAAGCGGGAAACCACCCATGATGACACACTTGTTCGAAAATAGCAAAGGTGAACGTATTATTGCCTCCAAAGGGGCCCCGGAAGCCCTTATGGCGGTTTCCAAATTAACGGATGCCCAAAAAAATAAAATCAAGGATATCCTAACCCAATTAGGGCAGGAAGGGTACCGCATGCTGGGAGTGGGGCAAGCCCAATTTAAAGGATACGATTATCCCCAGAAACAACAGCAATTTGAATTTTCCTTCATCGGCATAGTAGCCTTTTATGATCCTCCGAAGAAAAACATCTCTAAAGTCCTAAAAGAATTTAATAAGGCAGGAATCAAAGTGAAATTGGTTACAGGGGACAACCCCACAACTTCCATGGACATTTGTAAACATATTCATTTTCCGGGATATGAAAAAAGCATGACCGGGGATCAACTCATGCAACTGAGCGATATGGAATTGCAACAAAAAGTTATGGATACGCAAGTCTTTACGCGCATGTACCCTGAGGCCAAATTAAGGATAGTCAATGCCATTAAGGCCAACAATGAAGTGGTGGCCATGACAGGCGACGGGGTAAATGACGGTCCGGCTCTTAAAGCCTCCCACATTGGTATAGCCATGGGCAAAAAGGGGACGGAAATCGCCAAGCAGGCGGCCTCCCTGATTCTGGTAGACGACGACCTATCCAAAATGGTCGATGCCATTGCCATGGGCAGAAAGATTTACAATAACCTAAAAAAAAGCCATCCAATATATTATATCCATTCATATCCCTATCATATTAACGGTATTTATCCCCTTGGCCTTGGGATGGGCCTATCCTTCCATTTTTTCTCCTTCCCATGTTATTTTACTGGAATTGATTATGGGGCCCACCTGCTCTATAATTTATGAAAACGAGCCCTTGGAGAAAAATGCGATGATCAAAAAGCCCAGGCCGTTTACCACCACGTTTTTTAAATTCAAAGAATTGATAACCAGTATCGTTCAGGGATTGGTGATCACCTTAGGAGCTTTATCGGTATATCAATACGCTATTTTTCAAGATTATAACGAAACCATCACCAGGACTATGGTATTCATGGTTTTGATATCCGCCAATATATTTCTGACCTTGGTCAACCGTTCCTTCTATTATTCCCTATGGACAACCATTAAATATAGGAACAATTTGGTACCATTGATCATCGGCATCACCTTGGCATTGGTTATCCTATTGCTCTTTGTACCGCCCCTTACCCAATTTTTTCAATTCGAAACTTTGGATGGGCATCAACTAGGGATCTCCGTCCTTGTTGGTATATTATCCGTACTCTGGTATGAAATCGTGAAAGGAATAAAACGTGACGGAAAAAACAGGAAAATCCAATAAAATTATAGGGATCCAAAGTAGCTATAGTTTCTCCCCAAATGCCAAATCCCCTGCATCCCCGATACCTGGAACTATATAACCCCTGTTGTTCAATTCAAAATCTATAGTGGCAATCCATAAATGTGTCGACTCAGGAAAAACAGTTTTAATATGTTCTATTCCGGATCGGGAACCTATTACGGAAATAATATGGATCTGCTTGGGACTACCATGGTTTTTTAGGGCGTTCAAAACATTTTCCAAAGTCTTGCCCGTGGCCAACATTGGGTCTGTTAGTACCAAGGTCTTATTCTCCAGGGATGGGGCAGCAAAGTATTTAACAATAACCTCAAAAGCATCTTCATCGCCCCTGTGGTGCCTAAATGCAGAAATAAAGGCATTCTCCGCATTATCAAAATAATTTAATAGGCCCTGATGTAAGGGAAGACCGGCACGTAAAACGGAACACAAAACCAAATCATCGGTGGGCAAGGACATTTCCTTGATCCCCAAGGGAGTTTGAACGGTTTGGTTCCTATAATGTAAGGTCTTGCTCAGTTCATAGCCCAAAATTTCCCCAATGCGTTCAATATTACGCCTAAAGCGCATGCTGTCCCGCTGAGTCTTAATTTCCCTGATTTCGGCGACAAATTTATTGAGTAGTGAATTTCCTTCTCCTAAGCTGTGTATGATCATCTATTGGTCTTTGCGTTTCAAGATAAGGAATATCTACCAACAAGCATCTTGTGACTACTACCAACAATAGCAACTTTACTCGATAATCGAGATTTAAATGCTCCGACACTTGCGTCGAAATCAAACCTGAATCTTCTTTCAATGCCTCATGGGATTGCCCCGAGGTAGTTTACTTTTTTATGTTACTTGAAGTTTCCAAATCCACAAATCTCATAAACCCAACATTCCACCATCAACCACATGGGTAGTACCGGTAATATATTTGCTCTGATCCGATGCCAAGAATAGGGCCATCTCGGCAATTTCCCCGGATTCCGCATAACGCCCCAAAGGTACGGTAGCCTCAAAACCTTTCATTACCTCCTTGGGATTGCCGGGCGACATGTCCTCTTCAATACGCCGCATCATATTATTGTTTACCGGACCTGGATGAATGGTATTTACCCTAATTTTCCGCTTGGCATTTTCTAGGGCGGCTACCCTCATTACACCGACCAGGGCATGTTTGCTGGCCACATATGCCCCTAACCCTTCAAAACCCTTTAAACCGGCAACGGACGAGGTGATAATTACACTACCTCCATCCTTCATTTTAGGGATCACATATTTACATCCCAACCAGACCCCTTTAAGGTTTACAGCAATAACCTTATCAAAAATATCGTCCGGATAATCCGTTATTGGTTTTGAAGCCCCTTCAATCCCGGCATTTGCAAAGAATATATCAATCTTTCCATGGACTTCTAGGGTCGTTTCCACAAACTTTTCCGTATCCTTTACTTTAGATACATCGGCCACACAAAAGGAAAGATTTTCGTGATCCAGCACTAAGCTTGTTTTTTCCAAGACTTCCCTGCTTATGTCTACGATGACCACTTTGGCTCCCTCTTCCAAAAAGAGTCTTGCGGTAGCCAAACCAATACCACCGGCTCCACCGGTAATAACGGCTACTTTATCATTTAATAGGGCCATTTCTATTTATTTAAAGTTAATTTTCTTACCTCCCAACCTTGGTCCTTGGTATAAATGGCAACAAGGCCGTCCGATAGTCTTCTGGCCCCAATTGCTGGCATCCCATATCTTTTTTTCGTCATTTGGATATTGTCCCTTTTATTGAAAAACTCAAGGATATTCCCAGAAGTGTCCAGCAGTACATCGTGAAATTTAAATTCGTAAATGTTTAAATTAAATTCGTTCCTACCCTTCATGACCTTCTCAAATAGCACTGCAGTGGTATAACCATCCTTAAAGGGATACACATTTAACAGTTGGGGCTCAAGAACTATCTTTCCGTGGACATCGATAAACCCATATACGGGAACACCTTCCTCTACAGTTTTAGTGATCAAACACCTACCCTCATTGAACATTGGAAATCGGACCCCGGAAATATCATTCTTGGAAGTGTCGGCATTCTTGTTCCAATAGATGTCGTTGCGGAAATTGATGACCATAGTACCCTCTTCATTAATAAAGCCCCATTGATCCCCTTGCCGAACAGCTGCCAGACCTTCGCTAAAAGGAGCAATTTCATCAATATTTTTAATGGTTTGGGAAGACACAGGATTAAATAGTATTAGCATGACAAATGCTGTAAAAATATTTTTTTTCATGACTTCTAATTTTAATTTTTACCCGATAATCTAGATTTAAATGCACCGACGCTCGCGTCGAAATCTAAAAATAAAGTTCACTTCAATGCCTCTAGGGCCTGTCCCAAGGTAGTTTACTAAAGTAGTTAACAGAACACCGGTACAAAATGACCAATGTCATACAAACGGAAATAAAAAAATACATTTTAATGTCCAATCAACCTTTAAAATGATCCCTATTACGGTCACCCCTAAAAAAGGCCTGGTCCATTTTAATTGGGGAAATCATTGCCCATTGGACAAGATTGGCGGTAATGACATTCAAGATTTAAATAAAAATCGGAACCCTGCAACCACTATTGGTTGGTATTAACTTTTCAGCAATAGCTCCAATTTGCCCAACATTACCAGTTCGGCCTTGTTTTTCCCTGCAAAACTATTGGAAATGGCGTTTGCCGTATCCAGGATCAATACCTTGATGAATGCACTGAAAATACCGCTATGGTCCTTATAGAACTCCCTAAACTCTTGAAAGGATTCTTCGCTGTCCATATCATTGTCCATTGCCCAATCGAATACCGATTCGATCTGAAAGGCCGCATCGCTACCAAATTCATCCTCCAATTCATCAACCTCCAACCAATATTTTCGGATAAAGTTCCTTAGCATACTTATTTCCTTACCATGTATTAGGGAATCCGCCTTAGCTACCGCATAGAACAATTTCCCCAGGTTTTCGTACAATTCATTACCCACTTTCCTTGTATTCTTCATTTCTAAATTTCTAAGTTTCTTCATCCTATTAGGTCCAAAAATAGGAAGTGGCGCACTTAATTTCTATGATAATAATCAGTTTAAAAATTTTATCTTTGGTTTATGCAGGCCTTCCAAAAAAATAGTGAAATATTCAATCTACTTTCCGAAGGGGTATCCGAAGGAATTATAGTGGTCAATACCCAACAGAGAATTGTTGCAACCAATTCCGCTGCCGAACAAATGTTTGGATATGGAAAAGGGGAGCTTTTGAAAAAACCATTGGACACCCTAATCCCTGGAAGGTTCCACAGACATCATGGCTATCATGTGGAAGATTTTATCCATAAAAGTAAACGTCGGCAAATGGGCCGGGGAAGGGATTTATATGGAGTACGCAAAAATGGAGAGGAATTTCCTGTTGAGGCTGGCCTCAATCCTTTCAAGCTATACGATGAAACCTATGTAATGGCCCTTGTGATAGACATCACAGAACGAAAGACCAAAGAAAGGGAACTCAGCCACTGGGCTAGAATATTTGATGAATCCCTAAACGAAATCTATGTTTTTGACGCCAACTCACTATACTTTATAAACGTAAACAAAGAGGCGCAGCGAAATATGGGCTATGACCTGGAAGAATTTAAGGCCTTGAAACCGTTGGATATAAAGCCCCATATAGATTCCCCACAATTCCATTTACTACTGGAGCCCCTGCTCAATGGTGCAAGGGATAAAGTAAAATTTGAGACCGACCATCAAAGAAAGGACGGTTCCATCTATCCTGTAGAAGTACATTTACAACTATCCACATTTGGTAAAAAAGATGTTATTGTAGCTATAATACTCGATATAACGGAACGAAAAAATTATACCGAAAAACTGGAAAAAAAAGTACAGGAGCGCACCCAGCAACTTACGGAAGCCCTGGCCAAGGAAAAGGAGCTGAACGAACTAAAAACACGTTTTCTTTCCTTGGTCTCCCATGAATTCAAGACCCCCCTGAGCAGTATACTTACCTCTATAACCTTATTGGCCAAATATACGGAAGGCCACCAACAGGAAAAACGGGACAAGCACGTAGAGACCATAAAGAACAAAGTGCGTTATTTGGATACCATTTTAACCGACTTTCTTTCTGTGGAGCGTTTGGATTCGGGAAAGGTTAATTACAGGATAGAGACTTTCCCTTTAAGCAAAATTGTAAACGAAGTAGTCTATGGAGCCAACATGCTGCTTAAGGCGGGCCAAACCATCCAATATCCTGAGAATATCGATGATATTTTCATCAGGTTTGATGAAAAAACCTTGGAATTGGCCCTGTCCAACCTAATTCACAATGCCATTAAATATTCCCCTGAAGATACCATCATAAGCCTAGCGGTGAATCAGTTAAAGGATACTATTCTAATAAAAGTCATCGATCGTGGCATTGGCATACCTGCCGAGGATCAAAAACATATTTTTAACCGTTATTTTAGGGCCGAAAATGCCTTATTGAACCAAGGTACCGGCATTGGACTTAACATTGCCAAACAGCATTTGGAGAATCTTGATGCCACCATTGAATTTACAAGCGAGGAAAATAAAGGATCTGTTTTTACCATAATTATCCCATTGGAAAACCTAAATTGAAAGAGCCATGAAAACTATTCTATTGATCGAGGACGATAGGGCCTTACGCGAAAACACCGAAGAGCTTTTAGAACTTTCGGGTTATTCGGTGATTACCGCCCCAAACGGAAAAATTGGTGTCCACATGGCCAAAGAAAAATTGCCCGATATTATCATCTGCGACATTATGATGCCGGAGTTGGATGGTTATGGCGTTCTAAAAGACCTTTCTTCAGATGAAAGGACCAAACATATTCCCTTTATTTTCCTCTCTGCCAAAACCGAGCACAAAGAGATCCGAAAGGGAATGGACATGGGGGCAGATGACTACCTTACCAAACCCTTTGAAGAGGAAGACCTCATAAATGCCATAGAAAGCCGATTGGCAAAAGTGGAACTTTTGGGACGCATGGCACAGGAAGGTTCTATAACCCCAATGGATTCGGAAGATCAGATACACACCTTGAACGAGTTGAAGAATTTTTTTGATGACAACGGGGAGCCTATTAGTTTTATCCAAGGAAGTAGCATCTTTCAGGAAGGAACCTATTCCCATAAAGTATATCTTATCCTTAAAGGGGTGGTAAAATGTCATACCATGGACGAGGACGGAAAGGAACTGATCACTTCCCTTTATAGTGCGGACGACTTTTTGGGATTTACCTCCTTTATGCACAATATTCCGTATCAAGAATCGGCAACCGCCATGGAGGATGTGGTACTGGCTGGGATATCCAAAGAAAATTTAAAACTGGTATTGGAAAAAAACCACAATATCTCCTTGGAATTAATGGAATTGCTAACCGGAAATATTAAGGACATAAAACAACAACTGTTACAAATGGCCTACAGCTCCGTACGTAAAAAAACCGCTCAGACCTTGTTACAGTTTGCTGAAATAATGAACAAAAAAACCGAGGATCCCATTAAAATCTCCCGAAACGATTTGGCCAGTGTAGCCGGTATTGCCACTGAAAGCCTTATTCGTACACTGTCCGGGTTCAAAAAAGAAGGACTTATCGACATTGAAGGAAGAAATATCCGAATTAAGGAGCTCAAGGCCCTACAGTACATAAATTAAATGAACTACCTCGACGCAGAGCGTACGAGGTATCAGAATCAAGACCGCTGCGCTACTAGAACCAAGATACAAGAGACAAAATAATCCAATGCCGTACATCGTAACTACCTATAACACTACACCCGAGGTAGAGCCTTCGGTGAATTATTTAGATTAAACTTCCAATTTCAATACCTATGGCCTATGGCTTATGGCTTATGGCTTATGGCTTATGGCTTATGGCTTATGGCTTATGGCTTATGGCAAAAATACTTTTAGCGAGATGTATTGAAGTACATAGCTGCCTTTGCGGTCAGGTGGGCCTGCCCGACTTTGTTCTGCAGGATTTTAACTCCAACTAAGACCAATAGATTCCTAACATTCTTATTGGAAACTGACCAATATCATATTTCATTTATGGCCATAGGTCTAGCTTTGTAGCCAAGCATCTATTTAATTTTGAATGAAGAATATACTGTTCCCCACCGATTTTTCCAATAATTCTTGGAACGCTATAGAATATGCCATAACGCTTTTAAAAGATACCCCCTGTAATTTTTACGTACTCCATGTGGACGCCTTAAACCAATCCGGTATAGAATACAATTCCTTTGCTTTTCCATCCGATGTTACACAGCCTAAGGCTATACATAGAGCTCCTAAGGATAATCTGGCAGGCACCCTTGTCCGTATTAAAACTATTGCCCCTAACCAAGGGCATCGCTTTATTGCCCTACATGAGTATGGAAATATCATAGATATTATCCGCAAAACCGTATTGGAGAAAAAGATTAGTCTGATCATCATGGGGACCAAAGGGGCTTCGGGTATAAAAGAGACCATTTTGGGCAGCAATACCGGGAATGTCATGACCAAAGTACCCTGCAATCTATTGGTGATTCCGGAAAAAGCCGTGCAGTGCATCCCCAAAGAAATCGCCTTTCCTACCGATTACAATATTTTCTATTCCCATTCCATATTGGAGGCCATTTCAAAAATGCTCCGTATCTCCAATGCCAAGCTAAGAGTTGTCCATATCTCCAAACCTAATGTAATATTAAATGGGACACAACATCAGAATATGGCCTATTTACAGGATTATTTGATGGAACTCCATGAAAAATCGCATAGTATCCATAACCTGAAACTTGAAAAGACAAAAACTGCCATTGAGGAATTTGTAGTCAACGAAAAAATAGATATGGTAATCATGGTGGCCAAGAACCTTAATTTTTTGCAACAGCTTTTGTTCGGTTCCACCATTAAAAAGATCAGTTTTCAGACCAGTGTCCCCCTACTGGTCCTCCACGAATAAACGTTGCCCATATATTTACATTGGACTACTGATAAATGTCATAGGTTATATATACCGCCAACGATATTTTTGGCAGATATACAGAAGACAAACCTATGAGAACCGTTTTAATTCCTACCGATTTTTCCAATAGTGCCATGCACGCTATAGACTATGCCCTGAACCTATACAAATGCGAGCGTACCAATTTTTACTTTTTACATGCCTATGCGGATGAGGTTTATGGCCCTTACAAGACCAATGGGAAAACCCCTATTGAGGAACTGAAAAAAACTGTTGAAAACAATACGGATAAATCCTTAAAAGATCTCACCCAAAAACTGGCTGCCAGGGAATACAATCCGAAACACAATTATGAAACACTTTCGGTATTCGACACCTTGGTGGATGCAGTCAACGATTTTGTCAATAAAATTAATGTTGATCTGGTAATAATGGGTACAAAAGGGCAAACAGCAGATAAAAATATTACTTTCGGAAGCCATACCGTACAAGTTTTCAAATATGTGCAATGTCCCGTACTGGCGGTTCCTTTGGACTACAAATACCAACAGCCAAAAAAAATATTGTTTCCCACAGATTATATGCTGCCGTATAAGCGCAGGGAATTGAAATTATTGAATACCTTGGCCTCCGAATTTAAATCGGAAATCCACTGCCTTTATATTTCGGATTTTGAAGACCTAAGCTTCAGACAAGTAGACAACCAACGCTTTTTAAAGGAATCTTTGGGCAATGCATTCCTTTTTTTTGAAAGACGCCCCACTACCAATAAGGCCAAGGCTATAATGGATTACATCCAAAAGAACAATATAAACCTTTTGGTCATGGTAAACTCTCGCCATTCATTCCTAGAGGATATGCTGTACAGATCTACTGTAGACGAAATGGGGCTACGATTGAAACTACCCTTTTTGGTGATGCAAAACCTGGCACGATAATTTAAAAAGCCACAAGGATGAAGAAAATCTTATTGCCCACCGATTTTTCCGATAATGCTTGGAATGCCCTATTTACAGCATTAAAACTCTATGCCCATGTAAAATGTAAGTTTTTCCTATTACATACCTATGAGCCAAAAGCCATGAACATGCTGGGACGGAAAAGTCAGCAGCGATTAGGAATCATCTATGACTCATTGGCACAGCACTCCGTTCAGGAACTAGATAAAATATTGTCTTACCTGAACAAAAACCACCACAACCCGAACCACAGTTTTGAATCAATTTCCAAATCGGACTCTTTGGAGAAATCGGTCATGGAGTTAGTATCGACCAGAGACATAGAGCTCGTTATCATGGGTACTCAAGGGGCTACGGGAGCAAAGGAAATATTTATGGGCAGCAATACGGTAAAAGTGCTGAAACAACTCAAAAATACTTCCATAATAGTAGTTCCCACGGCCTTTGACTTCCAAAAACTAAAAATACTGGTATTTCCAACGGATTATACCAAAAAACACGAAAAGTTTGAGCTTTTACCCATGATAGAGCTTACAAAACTTTGGAACACGGCCATACGGGTGATCCATGTGGGAGAAGAATTTGTACTCACAGATATCCAGAAAGCAAATATGAAAATTTTGGAAGAACGCTTGGCCGGTGCCAACTATTCCCTACATAAACTTGGCATGGATACCAATATTGCCAAAAGTATTGAACAGTATGTTAAGGACATCGGGGCAGATCTTCTTACCATGGTGAGATATCGGCACAACTTTTGGGAAAGAATTATAGATGAGCCCGTTATTAAAAAAATAGCCTTTCATTCCATGGTTCCTGTGCTGTTCCTTCCAGAGCAATCCTAAGAGCAACAACTAATGCTATATCCCCATAAATAAAATTGGTGCCCATATGAAACAGGTATATGGTATTATGATAATTGTCATTGGCAAAAAGGGCAAAAGCAGCTACTTTTAAAATGTTGAACCGAAACAAAGACTTAAGGATGAAAAATATTTTGATACCTACCGACTTCTCCGATAATGCTTGGAATGCCATTAAATATGGAATGGAATTGTACCACAAAACCAGATGCACCTTTCATATTGTTCATATAAATCCCATTTCGTATAATTCGGGAGGAGAAGTTGCCATGTATGTTTCACCTGAAATTTTGGAGGAAACCCTACTCAAGGAAAGTAAACAAAAACTGGATGAATTGCTCAAAGAAATACAACGCTTGCCCCTAAACACAAAACATACCTTTAATACATTGGCGCTGTACGGTTTTTTTATTGATCATATCAAACAGGAGGTAAAGGATAAAAACATTGACCTTATCATTATGGGGACCAAAGGGGCCACGGGCCTCAAGGCTATCTCCATAGGAAGCAACACCGGCAATGTACTGACCAAAATACGATGCGCAGTTTTGGCCGTACCCGAGAACGCCCAATACAATACCCCTCGGGAAATAGGGTTTCCTACGGATTTCCAGTTAAACTATGATATAAAGGCCCTGAACTATATAAAGGAGCTTGCACTACTGCATAATTCCGCCCTGCGTTTCCTCTATGTCTCCCAAAAAGAAAAAGACCTCAGCGACTTCCAAATAAAGAACAAGGAATTTATAAAAAACTATTTTAAGGAAAACGAACACTCCTTTCATACCCTTACCATAAAGAACTTGGATGATGCAGTACAGGCATTTGTAGAAAGTAGGGATTTGGATATGTTGGTGATGGTGGCAAAAAACTTGAACTTCTTGGAACGCATCCTGTTTAAACCTTCCGTGGAAAAGATAAGTTACCACACCAAGGTTCCATTTCTAATTGTCCACGAATAGAAAACTATAATTTATATCCATTGCCAGGAACATCCCGGCAATTAAATATACTGTTGAACCACTTTAAGGATATCATTCTTTTGTAGCACCCCCGATTGCCGCCAAACCTGCTTTCCGTTTTTAAACAGTAACATGGTAGGTACCCCCTTTACTTGATAGGTACTGGCCAAAGATTGATTCTTGTCCACATCTATCTTTATTACTTTTAGGCCATTCCCCATTTCCTCCTTAACCTGTTTTAGAATTGGTGCCAACATTTTACAGGGTCCACACCAATCGGCATAAAAATCGATCAAAACAGGGGTTTCAGAATTGATAATATTGTTAAAACTATCCTTCATAATTCAATTTTTGAGAAGTAAACTACCTCGGGCACACCAGTCCGAACGGATACGGGCGGACAAGCCTTAATCTCGATTATCGGGTAAAATTACTAAAACAATGAAAAAACGGACTGACGAATATCATGGTTTTCATAAAACTTACACATTAGTTTTACCGTACAAATATAATTCATACTATGAAACGAATATTGCTCCCCACCGATTTTTCCGATAATTCCCTTAAGGCGATAGACTACGCTTTAAAGATGTTCAAAAATATAAAATGTAAATTTTATCTGGTGCATACCTATATGCCTCCGGTGTACAATATGGAATATTTGATGGGTAGTCCTGGCCTAATAGGCCTGGGCGATATAATGCAGGAGACATCCATGACCCAACTGGAGGAACTAAAAAATCGTTTAGAAAAGGAATATCATAACCCCGAACATAATCTGGTAGTTCATACCGCGTTTAACACCCTGGTGAACGAAGTTATGGAAACCGTTGAATCCGAAGGTATACATTTGGTGGTAATGGGCACCAAAGGGGCCACAGGGGCCGAGGAAATACTTTTTGGAACAAATACGGTCCATGTCATAAAAAAGGCCCATTGCCCGGTTTTGGCAATACCCCCCAATTTTGAATATGAAAACCCCTTGAGAATTTTATTTCCAACAGATTTTGAAATAGAATTCAATAAGGAAAGATTAGCGCCACTTTTGGAAATAGCGGATGAACACGGTTCACAGATAAATGTACTTCATGTTTCCACAGGATATGAATTGACCCCCGAACAGGAAAAGCAAAAGAAGGGCCTCGAAAAAATTTTGGGTACCAAGGCACTTTTCCACGATGTTCCCGATAATGAAATTATCAATGCAATCAATGGGTTTCAGGCCAAGGAAAAAATCAACCTTCTCGTCATGGTTCAGAACAAACATACTTTTATGGAGCGGCTCTTTATAGAACCCGTAATCAAAAAAATTGGTTTCCATGTCACTATTCCCTTTTTGGTAATTCCACAATTATAATGCTTAGATAATGAAAAATATACTTGTTGCCACCGACTTTTCCAATAATGCCTATTGCGCCCTCTTCTACGTATCAAAACTTCTTGCTTCCGAAGCCTGTACTTTTTATGTTCTAAACACCTATTCAGAACTTACCTTGCCCCCCGGCAAAACGCTGCCCATCCTGAATATCAAAAAGCATCTAAAGGAACTGGAATTGGAATCCAAGGAAAAATTAACGCATACCAAACACAAAATAATCTTGGATAACGGGAATCCCCTACATACGTACAGGACCATTTCACAAAAGGGGGACTTGGCAAGTATCATATCACAAAAGATAGAGGAATTCCATATCGATTTATTGACCATGGGGAACAAAGGGCTTACGGAAGCTGCCGATGTATTCTTTGGAAGCAACACTATAAAAGTGGCCGATCACCTAAAAAAATGCCCTTTATTGGCCATTCCCGGCGAAATGGATTTCCACCCGATTAAGGAAATCGCGTTTGTGACCGACTTAAAAAAGGATTGTGGCCAAAAAACGATAGACCAACTGTTATATATCGCTTCCCTGTCCAATGCGGCCATAAGGGTAGTCCACGTTCAGGAGCAACATATCCTGAACAAGGCCCAGGAAGAAAACAGAAAGAAATTGGAAGATGGACTAAGCAAGGTAGACCATTCCTTTCAGTGGATCAGGAATTTTGACGACAAAGCCAAGGTAATAGATATTTTTTTAGAGAAATTGAAAGTGGACATGTACGCCATGGTGCATCAAAAACGAAACCTTTTTGAAAAACTTACCCGTGAACCGGTAGTAAAGGACGTGAGCATGTACTCCGATATCCCATTCTTAATTCTCCCTTCCCTAGAATGACCGTTGTCATAGAAACTGTCATAAAACCGTATTATTTTTAAATATTAAAGCACTGTCATGGACAAAAAAATATTAATCCCTACCGATTTCTCCAAAAATGCGCTGAACGCTATCCGCTATGGCTTGGATCTTTATGCAAAAATTAAGTGCGAGTTCTATTTTTTAAATGTATTCCATTTGGACAATTACACCACCGGGACCCTTATAATGCCGGAACCCGGCAGTGCGGAATACGAAACGGCCAAAAGGGCGTCAGAGGAAGAATTGGCCAAACTATTGAACATGCTGAAGCTTCGCCACAACAACCCAAAGCATAGTTATCACACCATTTCTTCTTTCAATTTTCTCTCTGAAGCCATGAAACAGACCATTGCCAATAAGGATATAGACCTTGTTATCATGGGTACCCAGGGAGCCACAGGAGCCAAGGGGATTATATTTGGGAGTAATACGGTAAATGCCATGGAGTATATAAGGGAGTGTCCGGTCATGGCTATTCCGGATGGACTACAGTTTACTATTCCCAAGGAAATTGTATTTCCAACCAATTATAAATCTGCCTTTAGCGGCATGGAATTGAATTATTTGATCGAAATCGCCAAGATGCACAATACGTCCATACGCATTTTACATTTTACAAAAAAAACTGTACTGGACGAAGAACAGGAAACCCATAAACAACTGCTGGACGATATCCTCAAAAATGTTGATCATAGCTTCCATACACTTACGGATAAGAACATCGCCCAGGGAATAACTGCGTTTGTCGAGAGTAGAAACAGCAATATGATAGCATTCATTAACAAAAAGCATTTTCTATTCCATAGCATTTTTTCCAAGCCATTGGTCAAGGAAATTGGTTACGATGCCACCGTACCTATTTTGGCTTTGAACGAACCTTAAATAAGCTATATTATGAAATGAGCCATAGCCATAAAGTTGATACCTCCCGATAATTATCGGGACGGAATGTTAATTGGCGAAACCGAAGGTTCACGAACCCGGTAATGATAGAAAAGATATGAGTACTTAAGCCAGCCGACAAAGGCAGGTCTAACCAATAAAAAAAATTCTTGAAACCGACTATCCTCGGGGCAGAGCCGTAGAGGTATTTCACCGGTTTCATTTTGGCCTTAGGGCCAAAAGCCGAAATTTTGTATTTCACCCCACCCGGAATTGCTTTTTCGCAATTCCAACCTCCCCCAAGGGGAGGTATGATCGGAAACCCCGAAGCAGAGCCGTCGGGGAATTATAAAGATTTAAAAAACAATAAATATTAACAGATGAAAAATATTGGAATATGGATGGACAGGGAAAAGGCCCATATCGTCCGTTTGTACAACGAAGAAGATAATTTGGAAACCATTTTTTCGGAGATCGAATTTTTTAATCGAAAAGGTAGTTCAGGGCCAAGGACAAAATCTGGTGCAACCCAAGATATTACACATGATCGTACCTATCTGGAAAGGGAGAAAGCACAACTAAAGGCATATTTTAAAAAACTTACAGATGCCATAGAGGATGCAGATGCCATAGCGCTTTTTGGTCCGGCAGATACCAATGAAAAGTTTAGAAAAGAACTTTTGGAACGCCACAAAGGCCTGGCAGGAAAAGTAAAAACCGTTACCAAAGCCGACAGTATGACCGAGAACCAGACCAAGGCATTGGTTCGGGACTTTTTTGGCGAAAAAAAATAGTTGGCTGTTTTTAATTGGGAGACCGCTGAAACAAATTTTGTTCTGGACATCTTAATCAACCACCTCGACGCAGAGCGCGCCAGGTATCGAAAGCAAGACCCATACGTTATAAGAACCAAGATACCGAACAAAATAATCCAAGGCCGTGCATCCTGACTTCCTATAACTGTATCCCCGAGGATCTACCTCAGGGAATTCTATTGACTAAATCCATAGCCCATGAACAGTCCATTGGACTTTATTAACGACCCGGTAGTATTAAGGATTGTGAAACTTTTATTGTGGATACTGGCCATTGTATTTTTCATTGGGTTTCTTCGAAGAATCCTAAAAAAAAGAATAGACAACACATCGGTTAGGTATAAGGCGCAAAAAAGTGTTGAGATTATAGGCTATGTACTTATTGTACTATTGATCCTAATGGTATTTACTGTGGAAAACATTAAGGATTATACCATTATCATTGGTCTGTTCACTGCCGGAATAACCTTTACCCTACAAGAATTGATCCTAAGTATAGCGGGATCTTTCTATATCTTTTTTGTAAAAGTCTACAAACCTGGAGACCGTATTGAAATTAACGGTATCAAGGGGGATGTTATTGACATAGATAGCATCTATACTACCCTAATGGAAATTGGGGAATGGGTAAGCAGTGACAATTATTCGGGCAGAATCGTTAAGATCAGCAATGCCTTTGTATTTAAAGGCCCCATAAAGAACTATTCCATGGATTTCCCTTTTGTTTGGGACGAACTTAATATATTTGTAACCTATGATTCCGACATGGCATTGGCAAAAAAATTGGTCCTGAAAGAGGCCACTCATTTTCTTTCCGAATATACCAAAGGGTCCTTGGCCAAATGGGAGGAAATGGTGGAACACTATTATATTGAAAATGCCAACATTGCCCCCACCTTGGCCATTAGTCCGACCGATAATTGGATAGCCTTGAATTTGAGGTATATCACTGATTATAAATTAAGGCGCAATACAAAACATGAGCTGTTCGAGAAGATAGTACAGGCACTTATGGCCACGGATGACAAAGTAAAATTAGCTTCCACCACCTTACAACTTCTTAAAATACCGGAATTGGACATTCATTTAAAACAGTGATATGGAAAAGGAATTGGACGTTGAAATTCTAAAATCCTCAGGGAAACGAACCAAATTTTCTTTGGACAAACTTCGTAACTCCCTTAAATACAGTGGTGCGGACCCTAAGGTTGTTGAAAAAATTGTTGACAAGGTAAAAGATGAACTTTATGACGGGATATCCACAAAGGAAATCTACAACAGGGCCTATGCATTGTTAAAAAAAAACAAATCGGTCTTTGCATCAAAATACAAATTAAAAAAAGCACTCTACGAATTGGGACCTACCGGATTTCCCTTTGAGCGTTTTGTAGCTGCCATCTTGGAGTATTCGGGTTATCAAACCCGTGTGGGTGAAATTATGAACGGTATCTGTGTAACCCATGAAATTGATGTAATTGCAGAAAAAAATGGAACCATCACCATTATAGAATGTAAGTTCCACTCGGAGGAAGGGCGAAACTGCAATGTTAAGATTCCCCTCTACATCCATTCCAGATATAAGGATGTAAAAACACATTGGGCCACCAAAAAAAATGAAACCAAAAAAATGGATATAGGCTGGGTAGTAACCAATACCAGGTTTACGGCCGATGCCATAGCCTATGGCAAATGTGCCGGCTTATATTTATTGAGCTGGGACCTACCTCTAAATGATGGGCTTAAAGACCGTATCGATCGTCTGGGGCTTTACCCCATCACCGTATCCACACTGCTCAGCAAAAGGGAAAAACAGTTTCTATTGGGCAGGGACATCGTGTTGTGCAGACAACTTTGGAGGGACAGGTTTTTTCTGGACCATTTGGGAATCTCCAATACAAGAAAGGAAAAAATTCTTGAAGAAATTAAACAACTTTGTAACCCCTAAACCATGAATACTGTAAAAATCCATTTCTTGGGTGCCTCCGGAACCGTTACAGGTTCCAAATTCTATTTGGAAACCCCTGAATTGAACATTATGGTAGATTGCGGCATGTTTCAAGGACTTAAAGAACTACGTCAACAAAACTGGAGTCCCTTGCCCATAGATTCCTCCAAAATAGATTTGGTCCTGTTAACGCACGGACACCTGGACCATACAGGATACCTGCCCAGATTATTAAAAGAGGGCTTTAAAGGAGAAATTATAGGTACGGCCCCCACTTTGGCCGTTACTCGAATAATTCTATTGGACAGTGCCAAAATACATGAAGAAGAAGCCGAACAGGCCAATAAGGAAGGATATAGCAAGCATAGCCCGGCATTGCCATTTTATACCATAAGGGATGCGGAGCGTACCATTGACCTATTCGAATCCCGTGAAAAGGATGTTTGGATTACCTTATCCCATAACATACGTTTCAAATACAGATATAACGGACATATCATTGGAGCGACCTTTATTGAACTTGAAATCTTTGGAAAACTGTTCGTTTTTTCCGGAGATATTGGCAGGCTCCATGATTACCTATTGGAGGCACCGGAGCGTCCAAAATGGGCCGATTACCTTTTCGTGGAAAGCACCTATGGAAATAAATTGCATCCTGATGAAGATGTAGAAAATATACTCGGCAATCTTGTTAAAACAACTATTCGGGAAAGGGGAAATCTAGTTATCCCGTCCTTTGCCGTAGAGCGACTGCAATCTTTAATGTACCTGCTTTGGCAATTGTATAAAAAAAACAAGATCCCGAATATCCCCATTTTTATAGATAGCCCCATGGGCAATAATGTACTATCCGTTTTTGAACAATTTTCCCATTGGCACAAAATGTCCATGAACGAATACAAGGCCATGTGCAATCATTTTAATATTATAACCTCCTATGCGGACACTTGGAAGACCATTGACGATCCCAGGTCTAAAATTGTAATAGCCGGAAGCGGTATGGTTACCGGAGGCAGGGTACTTACCTATTTGAAACAGTGGGTAGCCCTACCTTCAACTTCAATTTTATTGGTAGGTTTCCAAGCAGAAGGAACCCGTGGGCGCCAACTGTTGGAAGGGGGCCATGAACTAAAACTGTTTGGAAAATATTATCCGGTGAGGAGCAAGATCCATCATTTGGAAAGTCTATCGGCCCATGCCGATCAAAGCGAATTATTACATTGGATGGGGGACATTGAAAATATTCCCGAAAAAGTATTCCTTATCCATGGGGAACCTACTTCCCTCGATGCCTTTAGGGTAAAGATCAGGGATGTTCACGGTTGGAACGTACATGTTCCGAAACTCAATGACATTCAAGAAATAATTATTTAACACTGAAATGACGAATCCCATTGCTTCGTTTTTAAAAGTTCTTAACTTTATCCAAGATCAAAAAAATGGAAAAGAAAAATACGGCCACGGATAACGGGAATAATATTCCCCTATTGCACTGGAAAATCCAGCAATGGAAAACAAAGTTTCAATTAATGGACGATGAAATTATTTTTATAAAACGCCTATTGGATTCCAATGCCTTTAAGCCCCATATTCCCAATCTCTTTGAACGTTTACAGGATTACAAAACCCGTTTGGGGCTTATCGAAAAAAGAAATGCGGCCATAAGAACCCAAATTTCGGTACACGAAAACAATTTGGGCGGTAGCTTGGATGTCCCAGAAAGCTCCCTTAGCGAAGAAAATATTAAAAAAAATAACAGCCTACAATTAGAGGTAGATACATGCCAAGGGGATTATCAAAATCTGAAAAGCGAAATTTTCAACTATACCGGGAGTATTCTTATAATGAACGAACCAGAAGTGAAATAAGGGCATAACTGACCAACGTCATATTATTTCATAGGTACTTCCATTACCTTGGCAACCATTCCTTAAATTACAAAGGCCTTTACCATGAAAAAAATATTAATTCTATCCGCCATATTACTAACGGGATGTTCTTCCACGAGTTTGGTAGAAAACTGGAAAAATCCGGACATTGTACTGTTCAATGCCAATAAGGTATTGATAGTAGGTATGGCCTCCAACCCCGAGGCTAGGATGGACTTCGAAACCAAAATGCAGGAAGAATTCAGCAAACGAAATGTTGAGGCCATGCGTAGCCTTGACATTTTTGATGTTTCCTTTACCGATTCCCATAAAACCGAGAAAGAACTTGACGATGTGGAACAAAGTCTACTGGACAAGGATTTTGACGCCATACTGTTTACCAAAGTCATTGGTTCGGAGGATAAGGAAAGCTTTTTGAAATCCATTTCCAGATGGAACAATTACCAAGGAAGATTCAATGACGATTATCTAAGTCATCAGGACATCTATTACGACCAGGGATATTATGACAAATTTACGGTTTACCATGCCGAGACCACACTGTACTGTATATGTGAGGGCAAGGAAAGGGCAATGATCTGGAGGGGCAGTATAGATATCTCCGACCCCAAGAACATACAAAAGACTATAAAGGATTACATAAAACTTGTAGTAATGGCCATGGAAGACCAAGATTTAATTTTTATCAAAGAAGAAAAAAATGAAGTTACTGGTCTATAGTGCCAAAGATTTTGAAATCCCATTTTTAAACAATGCCAATAACAAGCTTCATCAGGTAAGCTATACAAAAGATGCATTAAATTCCGAGACGGCCATCCAAGCTGTTGGGCATAAGGCGGTTTCCATATTTTCGGGCGATGATGCCTCCTCTTTGGTTTTGGAAAAGTTATCGGAACTGGGAGTTCGTTATATCAGCCTGCGTTCTGCAGGGCATAACAACGTACATCTTAAAACGGCACATAAATATGGGCTTAAAGTAGCCAATGTCCCCGAATATTCCCCCTACTCCATTGCAGAGCATGCCGTTGCCCTATTACAGGCACTTAACCGGAAGATTGTTTTAGCAGATAGGCAGGTACACTCCTATAATTTTCTTCAAAACAACCTCATGGGCTTCGATTTAAACGGAAAGACCATAGGTATAGTTGGGACTGGAAAAATTGGCAGTGTAATGGCGAAGATTATGCACGGTTTTGGTTGCAAAATATTGGCCCACGACCTTAAACCTGATTATAAACTTATCCAATTATATAATCTTACCTACACTTCATTGGACCAACTTTGTGAACAATCCGATATCATAAGCCTTCACATTCCACTCACCCAAGAGAGCCATTATTTGATAAACAAACAAAAATTGGCCTTAATGAAACCGGAAGTTACTGTAGTAAATACGGCAAGAGGAGCCTTGGTGGAAACTAAAGAATTGATCAATGCCCTGGAGAAAAAAGCAATTGGAGGCTACTGCACAGACGTTTATGAAAAAGAAATAGGATCGTTCTTTAAGGATAATTCTACCGAAGGGATCAAAGACGGGCAATTAATAAAATTATTGTCCTTTCCCAATGTACTGCTCACCCCCCATCAAGGATTTATAACCAAAGAGGCGTTGACCAATATTGCCGAAGTTACTTTTGAAAATCTAAACCTTTGGGAGGAAGGTAGTTCGTCCAAGAACGAATTGGGTCTTGAAACGATCAATTAATTCATAACAACGGACTAAACAATTTTCCAAAACCCTCTTTTAGCTTGTCTCCCCAAGGCCTCTTTATATGATCTTCATATGTCAACATTCTACTTGAGTAGGCATCACTTAGAAAATCCTCCTTCAACAACTGCGCAAAAGAGCTATCGTAAACAATGGCATTTACTTCATAGTTCTGTTCAAAACTCCTGACATCCAAATTGGCCGTACCAATAGTAGCAATGGCATCATCACTAACTATGATCTTACTGTGTAAAAATCCATCAGGAAATAAATAAATCTTGACCCCGGATTTAAGAAGGGGTTCAAAATAAGACCGTACGCTCCAACTTACTATTTTGTTGTCGGCATTCTCCGAGACCATCAAACGAATATCCACACCACCCAATGCAGCGGTCTGTAAGGCCTGCATCAAAGCCTGTCCGGGTATAATATAAGGATTGGTTATAAACAGATAATTCTTTGCCTTATTGATCATTGTAAAATAGGTCTGTTCCAAAGAAGGAAAATCATCGTCCGGCCCCCCGGAGACAATTTGGACCAGTCTACCTTCATTTTTTTTAAGGATAACTTTATCCGTATCCATGGGAAACACAGAAATGGTCTTTTGGCAAACCAGGTACCAATCCATTGCAAAAACAAAATCCAAATGACTGGCAGCGGTACCTTCCAACCTAAGGTGCATATCGTGCCAGTTGCCCAGTTCCACATCACCTTTCAAATATTTGTCCGAGACGTTGATTCCTCCGGTAAATGCCACGTTGCCATCTACCACAATAATCTTTCTATGGTTTCTATAGTTTAAGGAAGAAAAAAAGCGACCAAACTTGAAAGGTAGAAAGGGGTATACCTCTACCCCAATGGTCCTTAATTTTTTCAAATAGGCTTTACTTAAAGAAAAACTGCCTATACCGTCGTAGATCATTCTTACCTCCACCCCTTGGGCAATTTTACGCTCAAAAAGTTGTAACAGCTTCTGTGTAAGTTCCCCTTCTTCAAAAATATAATATTGTAGATGTATCCTATATTGGGCACTTTCCAAAGCTTCGAAGATAGATTCGAAGGTCGTTTTTCCGTCTTTCAACAGTCGAAGGTCATTATTGTCCGTAGGAGGAAAATGTGCATTTCGGTAAACCAGGGTCATTAGTTTTTGGTACTTCCCGCTCATGGATGCCATATGCTCCGTTAAGGGTTCCGGTAAATTTAAAAAGGCTTTCTTTTTTAATTTCAACAACTTATTCTTTCTCCGATTCCTTCCCAAAAGAAGGTAAAGGAACATTCCGCCCACCGGTATGGTAAAAATGGCCAGTAGCCAAGCCAAACTTTTAGAAGGCTTGGCGCCGTGTAAAAGGATACTTATGATAATGGCCAGGGCAATAAGTAAATAAAGTGTTAGAAATATAGCATTCCACATGTTTCCGTCTTTGTTTGTTGACCGGGATAGGTACAATATACAAAGTTCGGAAATTGTTGTGTTACAACTATGATAATTATCAGCTGTTGATCGTATGGAACCATTTACAACTATCCATTAAAACGTTGAAGGCCAAAACAATATTTATGTCTTGAGGGGCTTGATAATATTGATAATTTTAATTTCAATCAATTAAAAACCCACAAAATAATAGGTCCAAAGAAAGCTTCGGATCACCCACCCTATGAGTGAGCGAGTTTGCCCGAAAGTAGTCCATGACCCTTAAAAACTTGCATAACGGATTTAAAAAATCCCATTGTTTTATAGGGTACAAAATCGAACCGGAGAATGGCTTCCGGTGATTCGCCTCCTACAATGGTCAGTCCGTTCACTATCTCAAAATCCAAATATTTAATTCCGTCCACACCTTCTTTAAATCTATCGTTATAAGTAATCCTACTCCCAAATTTTGCAAGATAAAATCTAAATGCACCATAGGAACCCGGTGCCAAGCCAAGAACGTTTTTTGATTTTAGAAAAAGACCGGTATGCAACCCTTTAACGGGTATGGCGGCCTGCCCAGGGAAGTCCGCAATAAAATACTCCTGTCCCTTGGTATCCAAAGCCGAAAACTTAGTAATGTTCAATTCCATTTCTGATACGTTCATATCTGTGGCAAAGCTACTACGCAATATCAAATCCTTAATACATTTTCCATCGGAATCCAATTGGTACCTATCGGATAAAAGAGGAACCACTTGCCAAGTTTTTGGATAAAAACTCATTTTTTTCATGACGCTATATTTAAAGGGTACACCTACAAATTTATATGTCCCTATCCCCCAATAAAACAGCTGGATTTTCCAATTTATATGCTATCTTAACCACAGATATCGAAAATGGGTCATAAAAAATGTTAACATTCAGCATAGTTGAACAATACAGGTAGGTTTCTTTGGGCATATCAATGTTGCCTTGGGGAAAAGTTTACATTTTCAAACTGGATAATCCCAAATTATATAGGCGCTTCCATTACCGAACCCGCTCATGGATAGAAATTGCACAAAAAATTTAGCTCAAATACCCTTGACATCCAACTACTTATAGGTTGATTTAATTTTATTTAAATAGTATATATTTGGTATGCACCATTACAAACAATTATTGATCAATACCGTGAAAAACCGTTTTATTTTATTTCTAGGGACTTTTATTTTTCTAATTTCCGCTGTTCAGGCCCAAAATAATGATCAGGTATTCTTTACCAACGGATTTAAAATTGGGGAATTAACGGATTCTTCGGCAATACTATGGACCAGATTGTGCCGTTCGGAAAAACCGATACCTATAAAACACCAACAAAAGGGGGCACCATTTAGAAGTCCCATCGACTTTGACAACAATATGCCGATAAATGAAATGGATGGCGCGGTTGAGGGTTCCTTTGGTCAAGTCAGCTTGGAAGTGCAATCCAAAGACACTGTAATGAACACCCCTTGGGAATATGTTTCCGAGTATAAGGACTTTACCTATAAACACAGGATTACCGGTCTAAAATCCAATACGGCCTACACCCTTACCATTAGGGGCCGAAAATCATCCCAAGCGCCCATTACCGAAATACAGGGAAGCTTTACCACAGCGCCCCTGGCAAATGAAGTGGCACCTGTACTGTTCACCTCTTCCACCTGTCAATATTTTTGGTCCTATGACGATCCTAAAAGAGGTTTTAAGATATATGATAAAATGTTGGAATTACATCCATTGTTCCACTGTCAAACAGGAGATTATGTGTATTACGACAAACCGGGACCCATGGCCTACAATGTTCCATTGGCCAGACATAAGTGGCACGCCATTAATTCTTGGCCTTCCCTGATCAATTTCTATAACCATACCCCATTGTACCTACAAAAGGACGACCATGATTTATTAAAGGACGATGTAACGCCCTCCTCCTCCCCGTGTGGGGAACTGAGTTTTGAAGACGGGCTGTTGATCTGGAAGGAACAGGCCCCTATCATGGACAAATCCTATAGAACCTTTAGATGGGGAAAAGACCTTCAAATATGGATGGTTGAGGGAAGGGATTACAGAAGTAACAATAAGGCTCCCGATGGAAAAGATAAAAGCATTTGGGGCAAAGAGCAAATTGAATGGTTTAAAAATACCGTGGAAGCCTCGGATGCAACTTTTAAGATTCTATGTTCCCCTACTCCGGTGGTCGGCCCGGATAGGGCCAAAGGAAAAACGGACAACCACTCCAATGTTTCGTTTAAAACAGAGGGCGATTGGTTGCGGAAATACCTTTCCAAACAAAAAATGTTCGTGATCAATGGGGATAGGCATTGGCAGTATGTTTCGGTAGATCGGGATACAGGCCTGATGGAGTTCAGTCAGGGCCCCTCCAGCGATTCCCATGCCCAGGGATGGGATCCGAACGACAAACGTCGGGAACACAGATTCCTGAGGGTCAAGGGCGGTTTTTTGGCCGTAAAAGTATATAGGAGAAATGATATACCACATATTGGGTTCATACATTATGATGTTGACGGCAATATTGTGAACCAGGAAAACATAAGTAGGTAAAAATTAACCGACTTCAATCTTTATAGGCTACCAATATCCCGATATCGTAAAACGATCGCTTAAAGTAGAAAAAGAGAATGAACTACCCTGACGCAAAGCGATGAAGGAGTTCTTTTGATTAAAATAGTTTTAGAACAGGACTTATATACTTTTCACCTAACTTCCGCCACATCTAAACCTCAATCCTTATTTTTGCATAGTATTCAACATTGCATTCCTACCATGAACAACGGTTTAAGACGATTACTTTACGACTACCTGATCCAATCCGGTTTGGAAGCCAATTCGGCTGCCTTCATAAATGCCCTGATCTTTTTCCTTGGAATAATTTTAGTGGCCCTTATAATGGATTATATCCTCTGGAAAATCCTGCGTTTTTTATCAGTAAGGTTCGCCAGGCGGTCCAGGACCAATTTTGATAATTATTTAGTATTCAACAAGGTACCAAGATATGTGGCCCACATTATACCTTTATTGTTGTTGTACCGGTATCTTCCCCTGGCCTTCCTCGATTTCGAAAATGCAGAAGGCCTTATATTGAAGTCCATTGAAGTCCTAGCTGTAATCCTGATGTTATTGCTCATAAGAAGCCTGCTCCGAAGTATTAAGGATTACCTAAAGACCCTTCCCCATATGAAGGACAAGCCACTGGACAGTTATAGCCAAGTATTTATGATAATCGCATGGATAGGGGGCACACTGACTCTTTTCGCCGTATTGACGGACACCACAATTTGGAAATTCTTTACGGCCTTGGGTGCTGCCTCCGCCGTAATCCTATTGATTTTTAAAGATACCATTTTAGGCCTTGTTGCCAGCATACAGGTAAGCATCAACGACATGGTCCGCATTGAGGATTGGATCACTTTTGAAAAATTTGGTGCCGATGGCAACGTAACCGAAATATCCCTTGCCACGGTAAAAGTTCAGAATTTTGACAAGACCATTACTACCATCCCTACCTATTCCCTAATTTCGGATTCGTTCAAAAACTGGAGGGGAATGGAGGCCTCCGGGGGCCGCAGGATCAAACGGGCACTACATATAAAACAAAAAAGCATCAAATTCCTGACGGCAGAAGATATTAAAACCCTAAAAGGCATACAGTTAATTACCAAATATCTGGAGATAAGGAATAGCAATATCGACACTTATAACAAGGAACATGATATTGACAAACAAATGGCCATAAACGGAAGGAACCTAACAAATATTGGCGTTTTTAGAAAATACATTGAAACCTACCTAAAGAACCATTCCGCCATAAACCAGTCTATGACCCTAATGACCAGACAATTGGCTCCTACCCCCCAAGGAATACCATTGGAAATATACGCCTTTAGCAGTGATAAACGTTGGGAAAACTACGAATATATAATGGCCGATATTTTTGACCATTTGTTAGCGGCACTTCCTTATTTCGAATTGGAAGTATATGAACTGCCTACCAGCTTGAACCATGTTTGGGACAAAATAGCATCCAAAAACGCGGTGCCGCCCAACAAGGAAGGCATGCCAGAGTTAGAATGAAGGCTAGCTTGAACATCCAATATTTTTGACTAAATTAAAAGTATGAATCGGATATTGATTTTATTTGCCCATCCAAAATTTGAACAGTCCAGAGCCAACATAGCCCTGGTCAAAAAAATAGAACATAAAAATGGGGTTACCTTTCATGACCTCTATGAGCGCTATCCTGATTTTAATATAGATATCGTAGGTGAAAAAAAACTATTGGCCGATCATGATGTAATTATTTGGCACCACCCCTTTTATTGGTACAGTTGCCCTCCCTTAATGAAACAATGGATGGATGTTGTTCTGGAATTTGGATGGGCCCATGGCCCCAATGGACGGGCGCTTCAGGCCAAAAAGTGTTTAAGTGTCATTACTACTGGAGGAACCAGGGCCGTTTACTGTTCCGAAGGAAACCATAATTATTCCGTAAACGAATTTTTGCGCCCCTTTGAGCAGACCGCCCGGCTCTGTGGGATGGAATATCTTCCCCCTTTTACGGTTATGGGAACCCATAACATGACTGATCAGGAGCTGCATACATACACCCTGCAATACGATCAATTGATAGATGAATTACTGCATGGCTTTCCTTTTGGCAAAATCAATAACTGTGAGTTCTTAAATGACACGCCACAACTAACTAAAGTACCTTCTAAATGAGCGGTAGCATACTCTTTGCAGCTATTGTTTTTCTGACAGGGGCCATTATTTGTGTTCCCATTGCCAAAAAATTGGGATTGAGTTCCGTTCTGGGCTACCTCTTGGCCGGAATATTGATAGGTCCTTATATTTTAGGCTTTGTGGGCGATGAAGGTCAGGACATACTTCACTTCTCCGAATTTGGTGTTGTAATGATGCTTTTTCTAATTGGCCTTGAGATAGAACCAAAACGCTTCTGGCAAATGAGGAAAACCATAATTGGTATGGGCGGGGCCCAGGTAGTGGGTACTATGATAGTCTCCTACCTTTTTTTTGCCTCCATTGGATTCGATTGGAAAGTTTCACTGATCATTTCCATGGCAGTATCCCTATCCTCCACTGCCATAACCCTACAGACCATTAAGGAAAATGGTTTGATGGATACTACCTATGGGGCATCTTCGTTTTCCATCCTTCTTTTTCAGGATATCATAGTTATTTTTATGTTGGCGGTAATCCCCCTGCTCTCCGACAGTGAAAAAACTGCAATGGCCGAAGACCATTCGGGGCATATCTACCTACTTGAAAATCTACCCTTGGGTTTACAGGCCTTGGCCATTTTCCTATCGGTTGTGATCATAGTTCTTGCAGGCCGTTATTTCTTTGTTCCCATGTTGCGGTTGGTAGCCAAAACCAGGCTCAGGGAGTTGTTGTCCGCCTCTGCCCTACTTATCGTTGTCGCCCTTGCCTATCTTATGGAATTAGTGGGACTTAGTCCTGCCTTGGGGGCTTTTCTAGGAGGGGTGGTATTGGCTACCAGCGAATTTAAACATGAACTGGAAAGTAATTTGCAACCCTTCAAAGGCCTATTGCTCGGCCTGTTCTTTATGGCGGTCGGCGCTTCCATTAATTTTATTGTTATTGCCAATAACCCTTTGGTAATTAGCGGCCTGGTTGTTAGTATCATCATTTTAAAGGCCATGATCCTATTTTTGGTCGGAACCATTTTTAAACTTAAGACAGACCAACGCCTGCTCCTGACTATCGGGCTGGCCCAAATTGGGGAGTTTGCCTTTGTCCTATTTTCCTTTGCCTTTCAGTTGAATATCCTGGACAGGGGGCCTTTGGATATGATGTTGGTGGTAACCGCTCTTAGTATGACGCTTACACCCATACTTGGAATTATAAATGAACGCTACATCTTGCCGCGTGTAGGTACAAAAAAAATAGAAACCAGACCATTGGATCATATCGCAAAGACCCACAATGTTATTCTGGTAGGGTTTGGCCATTTTGGAAGTACCATTGGCAGGTTCCTAAGATCCTATGGCATTGAAGCCACTATATTGGACAACGATTCCAACCGTGTAGATCTTCTAAGAAAAATGGGATTCGAAGTATATTATGGAGATGCCACTAGAATAGACCTATTGGAATCGGCAGGAATAGCAGAGGCCAAGATACTGATATCGGCCATCGACAACAGTGATAACGTAAGGCATTTGACCAAAGTGGTCAAAGAAAAATATCCAAACGTAAAGTTGATGCTGCGCGCCAAAAACAGAAACGATGCCTATGATTTACTAAACATGGGGGTCGAAGATGTTTACCGGGAATCTTTGGATACCTCTGTTAGGATGGCCAGTGATGCGCTGAACTATATGGGCTTTAGAAAATATACCCTATACCGGCAAGCCCAAAAATTTATTCAGTACGATGAGGAAAGCCTGAGACGTGTTTCCGATAAGCCCAAAACTAGGGAGGAGTATATTTTTAAGATCAGGGAAGAAATCGAGCAACAGGAAAAACAGCTGGAGGAAGATCTAAAAAGAGGGATTATCGAATATGACAATCATTGGGATAGCGAACAAATGAGGGCTGCCCATAAATGGCCCAGGAATAAAATATAAATCCCGTTTCCATTTGCCCAACCCATACACAGGGGTATGGTTATATATAGAAAAAAACAATTACCCCTATACTTCTTAAAACTCGGCCAACGGTTATATATGGTTTATAATCCTCCCTGTACAGTTCGTCTAAATTTTTCCCGATACCGGATGCTTAGTGGGCTTGGCTTTAGTGAAAATGTAGATCCAAATAATTCTTGATAATCTAAAATTTATGCTACTCATTATAATAGCCAATAGCACCACTCCAAAAAAAGTAGCCATAAGGGACATGCCCAAAATAAAATAGGAAATTATGGAAAAAGTGATAAACTCGGCCGCAGCAAGCGCATAACTAACAAACATGGCCCCAAAGAAAAAACCGGGTTCCCTTTCAAATTTATAATTGCATTTATTACACCTTTCATTCATCGTAGGAATTTTAAAAAGTAACCGACTCTCTTTGGAATTAAAGATTTTTGATTTCTTACAACTCGGACACTTGCCCTTTAAAATAGATAAAATAAGCATAAAAATGTAAAATTGATCTGGCAAATGTAAGCTTTAGTGTTTACTTTTTACTTGTGTACAATTCGCCATTTTTTGTACATTTAGGACATATTTTATGTATATGAAAATTATACCTATTTTGAATATCCATGAATTTGAACCGGATATATCCCACTCCCAATTTTATTGCAATGACATAAACGAACACTTGGAGCGCAATAAAAATCACTTCCACAAACCACATAAGCACAATTTTCATCTATGTGTACTTTTTTCCCAAGGCTCGGGCATACATGAAATAGATTTCAATAGTTATGAAATAGCACCTGGAAGTGTGTTTTTCCTGAGACCTGGACAGACACATTACTGGAAATTCAATACGGTTCCAAAAGGTTATATCTTCTTTCATACCCAGGATTTTTATGAGCTATATTTATCCAAAAGCAAACTGGAACAATTTCCGTTTTACCATACCTATGAAAATGAACCTTTGCTACAATTAACTTCCGATGAGATCGGCTTTTCGGAATCGAGGTTCAAGGAACTTTATGATGAATATAAAGGCAATAAACCATATAGAGCCCAGAAAATAGCAAGTCTTATACATACGGCCTACATAGATTTGGCAAGGAAGTATCTCGCCAAAGAAAATATTAAAAAAATAAGCTCTACCACCTATTCGGACACCATGCGGTTATTGGAGAAATGTATTGAGGATAATTTTAGAACCGAAAAATCGGTCCAATATTATGCAGATCATTTGAACATAACATCAAAACATTTAAACAGAATCGTTAAGGCGACTTTGGGCAGAACAACCACAGATATAATTACGGACCGTGTTATCTTGGAATCCAAACGGTTAATAGTTCATTCCGGTAATTCTTTATCCGCGGTTTCAGAGATGTTAGGATATCGGGATTATGCCTATTTTTCACGATTATTTAAAATGAAGACAAATACTACCCCGCTCGAATTTAAAAAAGGCTATAAATGAACAACCGCAGGGCAAGCCCGCCTGAACGGTACGGGAGCTGTCTTCAGGGAATTATTTAAATTAAAACTACAACAAAGCCAAAGATTACCTTGGGAAAAAGAAACATTACCAAGAAATGCCGGATATTGAAAATAATTCAACAAATACCATCAAAATTGTAATCTTTGCTATAAAAGCCCCTAATATTTTTTTTATTGACTGATATTTGTGCTTTTTAAAAAATTCGACCAATAAATTAACATATTTCATTTTTAACCAAACCAATAACCAAAATGAAAATAGGGATTTTAAAGGAAACCTTGGATGGTGAAAGGCGGGTTGCCATTACACCGAATATTGCAAAACAATTAATTGCCTCAGGATTTGGGCTTCTCGTAGAGGAAGGTGCGGGGGACTACTCTTCCTTTAAGGATTCTGATTATAAAAATGTGGAAGCGACCGTTGAAAAAAGAGCGGTCGTATTTCATGAAGCCGACGTTCTTCTGAAAATTAATCCCTTTGACGAGGAGGATTTAAAACTGGTGGACGAAGGTCAGGTCTTAATTAGTAAACTGTACCACAAATCCAACCCGGAACTCATTAAGGAGATTGCCAATAAAGGTGCCACCGCATTTTCTATGGATGCCATCCCCAGAATATCAAGAGCCCAGGATATGGATGTGTTGAGTTCACAAAATAATCTGGCAGGCTATAAAGCTGTGATTTTGGGCGCTTTTGAGATGACCAAAATTTTTCCTTTGATGATGACCTCTGCTGGAACCATTGCTCCTGCAAGGGTACTCATATACGGTATAGGTGTTGCCGGTCTACAGGCCATAGCAACCGCCAAAAGATTGGGGGCCATAGTAGAGGCTACGGATATAAGGTCCGAAACCAAGGAGCAGGCAGAATCGTTAGGGGCAAAATTCATTTCGGTGGACAATACGGGGGAGGAATCGGAAGGAGGATATGCCAAAGAAGCCTCGGCCGATTACCAAAAAAGACAAAAAGAAGCGGTAAACAAGTCATTGTTCCAAGCAGACCTGGTCATCACTACCGCCAATATTCCCGGTAGAAAAGCTCCCGTATTAATTTCCGAAGAACAGGTAATGCAGATGAAAAATGGTGCCGTTATCATCGATTTGGCCGCTGCCCAAGGCGGAAACTGCGAAGTAAGCCAGATCAACAAAACCATTGTTAAAAATGGAGTAAAGGTAATTGGCACAAGTATAGACCCAAGAAGTGTTTCCACCAATGCCAGCGACCTATATGCCAAAAATATCTTCAATTACATTAAGCACCTAACCGAAGGTACCCAATTTAAATGGGACCTGGAAGAGGAGATTACGGATGAGACCTTGATCGTCCAAAATGGAATTATTAGAAAAAATTAAAAAATAGATAATGAAAGAGTTTTTGGAATTTATTGAAAACAACCTACAGATTACCTATATCCTAATACTGGCCATATTTGTTGGGGTAGAAGTTATAAAGAGTATTCCGGCCGTTTTGCACACGCCATTGATGTCCGGGGCAAATGCCTTGAGCGGCGTTGTTATTGTTGGGGCCATTTTAGTAATGTTGCACGCAGAACCAACAGATTACGTAGCCTTGTCATTGGGCTTCGTTGCGGTGGTCCTGGGGATTATTAATGTTGTAGGCGGCTTTGCGGTTACTGACAGAATGTTACAAATGTTTAAAAGAAAAAAATAATGGAAATCTTATTAAATATCATATATCTCATAGCCACTGTTACGTTCATTATAGGCCTAAAAATGTTGGGACACCCTGAAACGGCAAAAAAAGGCAACTTAATTGCGGCCACCGGGATGGGATTGGCCATTGTAGGAACCGTATTTGTTCATGGACAACAAGTGCCTCCTCTAATTTACATCCTTATTGGGGCGGCAATCCTCATAGGGTCGCTCATTGGCTGGCTGATCGCCATAAAAGTGGAAATGACCAAAATGCCGGAATTGGTCTCCTTGTTTAATGGTTTTGGAGGTGCCAGTGCTGCACTGATCGGATTGGTGGAATACGGTAAAAATGTAAGCAACCCTACTCAGTCCACAACCATCGTTTCTGGCATTATAATCGGGGCCATTACTTTTTCCGGTAGTTTAATGGCCTGGGGGAAACTGAACGGCTCCTTAAAAAGTGTGGTGAGGATACCATTCTACAATATTATTAACAATCTTGTAATTTTTGGCATTGTTGCTTTTGCGGCATTTATGGTGATGTCGGCCGTAGACAATCCGTTACTGCTTTATGTGCTATTGGCCGCAGGCCTTGTCTATGGAGTTCTATTCGTGCTTCCCATCGGAGGAGCAGACATGCCGGTAGTAATCTCCCTACTCAATTCTTTAACAGGTATAGCCGCCGCCATAACAGGGATTTTATATAATAATATGGTGATGCTTGTAGGAGGTATACTGGTAGGTTCTGCCGGTATTATACTAACGGTAGCAATGTGCAGGGCCATGAACAGGACCTTAGGTTCCATAATTTTTGGTGCTTTTGGGGGGGCAACCGCAACTAGCGGGGAGAATAAGGCCTTAGGGACTATAAAGAGTACTACTCCAAACGATGTGGCCATTATGATGAATTACGCCAATAAGGTGGTCATAGTTCCCGGTTATGGTTTGGCCGTTGCACAGGCCCAACATATAATTCATGAATTGGAAGAATTGTTGACAAAAAAAGGGGTCAATGTTAAGTATGCCATACACCCTGTTGCAGGCCGCATGCCCGGCCATATGAATGTATTATTGGCCGAATCCAATGTGGAATACAATATGTTGGTTGAAATGGAAGATATCAATCCCCAGTTTGGTAATACCGATATAGTACTGGTTGTTGGGGCAAATGACGTTGTTAACCCCGCTGCACACAATAATCCGGCAAGTCCCATTTATGGCATGCCAATTCTGGATGTGGAAAATGCCAAACATATCATCGTAAACAAACGTAGTATGAACGCAGGTTATGCGGGTATAGAGAACGAATTGTTCTATAATTCCAAAACCTCTATGCTTTTTGGTGACGCAAAGGCAGCATTGACAGATCTGGTGAGCGAATTGAAGAACATATAATATCCTTATGTAGTATATGTTGGATGCCCAATGTTAGACTAGATGTTGGAAACCAAATGTTGGAGTTAAGGTTTGAGGGTAGAATATAGTCTTCCAGTCTTTGGAATGTTGAACTTTCAACTATAATCTGCTGTAGGGGAAATAGATATTACTCGAAACAAATATGCCGGTTCATGTTCTCTTCTACGGACATAAAGGATTCCACTCCTTTTATCCCGTCTATGGTTAGAATGGTATCCTGATATACATCTCGGTAATGTATACTATCCCTAGCGTGCATTTTAACAAAAATATCATACTTTCCTGTACTGTGGTGAATTTTGACAACCTCCGGCACCTTTTTCAAGGCTACTATAACATGTTTGTACATAAAACTTTCACGAAGATAAACTCCTAAAAAAATGGTCATTTTCCATCCAATCTTACTGTAGTCCAAGTTTAGGGTAGCCCCCTTTATCAATCCCAAATTGATCATTTTCTTGGTCCTCGCATGAACCGTACCTGGCGAAATACCCACTTTCTTGGCCACCTCGGTATAGGGCATTTGCGCATTGTCCGCCAATAAACTTAAAATTTTGAAATCCATTTCATCTATTCTATCTTTCATAGTGTTCAATTTTAGATCTTCCAGACCATTTAATGGCCGTTACCCATATTGCATCAGTTATCAAAAATGTGTTTTATTCTGATAATTGTACATTTCAGTAAATTTAATTTATCATATAACAAAAAACACTAATAATATGATAATAAAAAAAGGTAATAATAATTTTATGTCATTTTTAGGAAATAAGATTTTTCATATTATTAAAAATCATTTTTCATTTCTACTGTCCCCCTAGAAGACCATAGGGGCGTTATCGTCTAAAAACTGATATATTATTAAAAAAAGTAATCTAAATTATCTATATACCAGCAAAGCTTGTTTAAAATGACTATTATTTATTAAAAAACAAGGCAACAGCAATGAATTCCGAAAAATCCACTTCTATGGCAGTACTAATAACCCCTTAATAAAAAAAGGAACATTGGTTTCCCTATGTTCCTTTTGCAACTCAATCAACTAACAAACTCAAAGTTCCATTATCTATGCAGAAAATCATTTATAACCTTTCAATACCTCTTGGAATTGTTTCAAGGTTGTTATGGATTCCCCGGAAAGATCTGCAATTTTAAGTGGATTCATCTCTAAAATATCCTGTTCCAAATTGTAGAACTCCCCATTTCCATATAACTTCCACTTTTTATTCTGGACATATCTCCTTGCTTTAAACTTTCCCCAATTGGGATCATAATGACAAAAGATCCAATTGCGGGTTTCAGAATTATTACCCAATAACTGTGGATAAAAGCTAATTCCATCCAAGGACATGGTTTCCTTTCTTTCCATAAGGGAACAGTCCAATAAAGTAGGTAGGAAATCTGTAAAATCTATTAAATTGTCGTTTACACTTTTGGGAGCAATTTTCCCCTTCCAATTGGCTATCAACGGAACGTGGGTACCGGCATCGGTCGTCCTACCTTTGTTTCCTTTTAATAATTCACCATTGACCATAGAGCTGATATCAACGTCCGTACCATTATCGCCAACAAAAAGAATAAGTGTATTTTCACGAATCCCTAGTTCATCCGTTTTTTTAACAATACTGCCTACTATCATATCCATATATGTGACCATTTCCCCAAAATATGTGGGGTCGTTCACTTTTGCATTGGAATCGAAGTCCGAAAAACCTTTGTTTAGTGGTGTGAGCACAAAAGGGTCATGGGTCAGGACCATGGGGTAGTAAATAAAAAAGGGGGAATCTTTATTATCTTCCATAAAGGAAACAATATTTTTGAGAAAAATGTCAGGACCATATTTACCGGGATAGGTTTGTGTGCCCCCATTTTTGGTACTTAACTTTGGATTTTTGTAACGCGATCCCAATTCATCTATTTGCCAAAGGCAATAATCATCAAATCCTGCTTTTTCAGGGGTGGTTCCAACCTTGTTACCTGCCAATTTCTGTTGATTCTGATTCCCTAACAGCTGCCATTTTCCTGCAATATAGGTGCTATAACCCGCTTCCTTCATATAATGCCCAAATGTTTTCTCCTTTGGATCCAGTAATCCAAAGCCAATATAATTTCTATTATTATACTTCCCAGTCATTAATTGCACGCGGGACGGAGTACAGAGTGGCGTAGAATAACAATGGTCGAACCGCATACCCTCTTCGGCAAGCTGGTCCAGGTTAGGGGTAAGATAGCTGCTGCCCCCGTAGGTTCCCAATGTTTCATACCCAAGATCATCGGCCATAATTAGGATAATGTTCGGCGTTTTTTGTGAAATTCCTTCCATACAGCCCATCACCAATATGGATAGAACAATAACAAGTGGTTTTATAGACTCCTTCATTATAGTATTGCTATTTTTTTAAATTTCCGGCAGGCCTAATATTTTCTCCTATACTTCCGGTAAGATCATCCCCTAAATCTTTTCTGGCGTTTTCCGCCAATTGTTGTAAATCTGATACAACGTTCGGATATAGTTCCTTTACATCGTAATCTTCCCCCGGGTCCCTCCTAAGGTCGAACAGTGCAATGGAATCAAACACTTTCTGGGTGGTAGGCCCCGGGAAGCCATCATTGCCCGGTAAATTGTTTCTATAGGACCGATGCTTATGAGGAAACACCAATTTCCAATTATCTTTCCTAACGGCCTCCAAATTATTGCGTCCATAATAATAATATAAATGATCCCGTGGATTGGCATTTTTCTCTCCCTTGAGCAATGGCAATATATTTACTCCATCTATTTTATGGCCGGGTAAATCCCCTCCTGTAATTGCACTAATCGTGGGCAGGATATCTATTGTGGACGCTATATTATTACAAATAGTTCCTTCCGGAACCACATTGGGCCATCTCACAATACAAGGTTCCCGCTGTCCTCCTTCCCAACTGGTTCCCTTGCCCTCACGCAATCCTCCGCTGGAGCCGGCATGATTTCCATAGTTCAACCATGGTCCATTATCACTTGTAAATATTACCAATGTATTCTCATCCAATCCGTTATCCTTAAGCGCCTTTAAAATTTGCCCTACAGACCAATCCAATTCCATCATAAGATCACCATAAAGCCCAATTTTGCTTTTTCCTTTAAACTTATCCGATACCGCAATAGGGACATGCGGCATTGAATGGGGAACATAGAGAAAAAAGGGTTTTTCCTTATTTCTGCCAATAAAGTCGACCGCCTTTTCCGTATAAATTGTGGTTAGCTCGGATTGGTCTTCCAGTGTTCGTATTTCCCTAACCATAGCATTGCCTTCTATCAATGGCAAAGGTGGAAATGCCTTTTTTCTCCAGTCCGAAGTATCGGCAATGGCCTTTCCGTCATAATCTATCGGCCACATATCATTGGAATAAGGTAAACCGGTAAACTCATCAAATCCGTGCTGGAGAGGCAAGAAAGGTTTGGCATCTCCCAAATGCCATTTTCCGAATATGGCGGTGGCATAGCCTTTGTCCTTAAGCATTTCCGCAATGGTAATTTCATTGGAATTCAGGCCTTTTTCCGAATTGGGAAACAAAGCTCCGCTAATGCCTATCCTATTGGGGTAACAACCTGTCAATATTCCCGCTCTGGAAGCACTGCAAACCGCCTGGGCCGCATAAAAATTGGTAAACCTCATTCCTTCCTTTGCCATTCTATCCAAAAAAGGGGTACTATAGGCGGTAGCACCGTAGCTTCCTATATCCCCATAACCCAGATCGTCCATAAAAATGAGAACAATATTTGGAGACTCTTCAACTGGATCCTTTTTTATAAAATCGGTGCCACAACCCAATAAAAAAGCAAATATCGGGATAAACAGAAGTTTGTTTATTATGTTCATAAATTGATCATTAAATGGATATTAAAAAATGTTTACCATGCATTAAATTAGATTTGGCAATGACCAACATCTATGGCATATGCCCAACTTTTCTTACCAAGAAATTATTCTACAAAAAACACCCTTCATCCTGCCAGTGATAAGAAAAGAAAGTTAGAATGCTGTCTTGAAAACAAGGATTGGCCCGGTATTTCAAGACAACATTCAACAACTTACATTTTCTGTTACCAACCAGGATTTTGTGTAAGGTTGGGATTTAAAATAAGCTCATCCTGCGGAATGGAGGACAAATAATCCTGGTCTTCCCTAAAGCCATAGCCATTGGGCAATTCGTTTTGGAAAAAATCGATCAATCCATTGTTGTCCAAAGGGGTATCATACCCGGGGAACTCCGACTGTAAAAAAGGATAGCCCAAGGGTCGTTTTCCCTGAAATAAGGCATGGGCGGCCCAGCGCTTGTAATCGTCGATCCGTTGGCCTTCCAGTGCAAGTTCTACCCTGCGTTCGTTCCTAATGGCATATAACGCATCATCTATGGGATATCCGTAATCCAAAAGATTAGCGCCGTAATCCGTCTGTGGAATGGCCGTAAATGCCGGCATACCTACCCTTTCCCTTAACAGATTTAATTGGGCGGTAGCCAAAGTACCGTCCAATTCGTATTTCGCCTCGGCATAGTTTAAAAGTACTTCCCCATACCTGAACAAGATATAGCCGGTTTCACTACGACCGCCAACATCTGCTCCGGCAGCAGGAGAAAAAGGATTCGAGAATTTTTTTAATTGAAAGCCCGTCACTGCCGATTCTTCCACCCCTCCGTCTATAAACGGCCTATCAAATAACTGATCGGCACTTGCCACCCTAAGGTCTCCTGGTATCCAAACGGTGGCACTTAATCTAGGATCCACATCATTGGCTATAGTGGTAAGAAAGTCATTACCTTTAATAGCTGCAGCCAAGCCTAAGTAATCATAAGCATTTCCGTCCTTTCCTAAATAGGAAGAAACTAACGACCATGTCAAACTCATATCCCTGGTCCTTCTTGTTGTATAGAACTGTAGATCGTGACCCATTTGCTCAGATGAACTGGCAATTCTATACAAAAGAACTTCATCAATATTGGACATATTATCCATTCCAAACAAATTGTAATAGTCCTTATCCGGGTTCCCCGTATTGTAAATGCCTTTGGTGTAGTTTCCATTTATCAGTTCTTCCCCGGCTTCCACTGCTTTCTGAAAATAGGTGTTGGGGTTGGCACCCGGGGTACCAAATACATCTCCTTGGTGATACTTCTGCCAAGAACCTTCAAATAGCGCTACCCGTAACTTAAAAGCAAGTGCCGTTTCCTTGTTGAGTCGGGAATTTCCCGTACTGGCCCTTAGCCCCAGGAAGTCGGCGGCCTTGTCCAAATCCGCTATAATAAAATCGACCACCTCGGTTCTTGGGCTTCTTGGATCCAACAACCTCTCATCATCAGGAAATAGTTGGGTATCGTATATGGGCAAATCTCCATACGCCCTTAAAAGATTATAATAAAACCACGCCCTGAAGAAATGCGCTTCCCCCAAATATTGTTGGTAGGAACTAAACTCATCAACAACATTACCCAAATTATCAAAAAGTATATTAATGCTCCTAATGTCATCCCAATCCGCAATCCATTGTCCGTTACTCGGTGCCCTGGTCCCGTCAAGCACCTGATTGGGGGTACGTACGATAAGGTTGTCCGAATTATCTTCGGAAATAGGCAAAATTGCACTGCCGTGGATAGGGAATGCCCTATAATATTTTTTTACATAATTTTCTACATCTTTGGAAGTTTTAAAGAACTCGCTCACTGCTATTTGGTCTTCTGGCGGATTGTCTATAAAATCCTCGCAGGATATTGTAATTGCAAAAACCAGAATAAAGCCTAATATATATGTTATATTTTTCATGATTTTTTTAGATTGTATATTTTAATAAGAAACTTTTAACCCGAGCGAAACGATTCTATCTGCCCCATAGGTCTTTCCTGCCCCCCACCTGCTCGACGTTGTTGCTACCGGATCGATCCCGACCGGCAACTTGGAAAAAGTAAAAAGATTTTCTCCTGACACATATAATCTTACCGAGGCCAGATTGAGTTTTTCCAAAACTTTTTCCGGAAAATTATATCCCATCTGAACATTTTGCAATCGTAAATAGGCTCCATTTTGCAAATAACGGGTACTGATCCTTCTATTCTTACTGTTTTGGGCACCGTTTATGTAAGGACGGGGATAATAAGCATCCAAGTTAAAATTTGCCTCGCCCACATCCAAACCGGTATATTCATCCCCTGGCTGATCCCTAAAATAATTTAAGTGACTTGGAAATAACGAGGATTGATTTCCTGTGCGGAACCCCCAAAAAATGTTGTCATTCTCACCAAACCATAGGTCGCGTTTTCCTACTCCCCGCCATACCATGGACAGGTCGAATCCTTTATACGTTGCATTCAGATTGACTCCGTATTGATAATGCAAGGCACTGTTTCCTATTATACTAAGGTCCCCGTGATCCTCCAACGTATTGGCACCGTCGTTTACGGCCCCATCGCCATTTATGTCTTCATACTTAACATCGCCGGTATTCCATACCAACCCGGTTATATCCGATAGATCTACAGCAGATGTATAGCTATCTATCTCATCTTGGGTCTTGTACAATCCATTGGTCGTATATCCCCAGATTTCACCCTGTTCCCTGCCCTCGTACCATGTATTCAATATTCCGGTAGGGTTCTCATATCGGGTAACCACCGCTTTGTTGTCATAGAGATTGACTCCGATACCATAGGAAAAATCTTTATTTACAATATGGTTCCAATTAAGGTTCACCTCCCATCCCCTTGTTCTTAAGGTAGCGTTATTTGATCTAGGGACGATTGATCCCAAAACCCCTGGCTGAGCAGGAACCGGGCCTATCATATCAATGGTCTTTCTTTCAAACCAATCAAAATTGGCCCTTAGCCTACCTCGTAAAAAGCTAAGGTCGGCACCAACATTCGTTGTTATTGCGGTTTCCCAAGTAAGATCCGGACTGATCAACGATGGAACATCGGCAAAACCTACCGGCCTGCTCCCTCCTGCATCAAAAATCCAGTTCACGGCACCACCACTTAACGGAATTAATTGAATATCTGGAAAAAAGTCTTGGTTGCTAAAGTCGTCCACATTTCCAAAATTACCCAATTCACCCCAGGATCCCCGAATTTTAAAGGTATTGACTACAGTTTCGATGGGCTCCCAAAACGATTCCTTTTCCACGTTCCAACCTGCTGAAAACGAAGGGAAAAAACCCCAGCGTTTCCCCTCCCTAAATCGGGAAGTACCATCATATCTGGCATTGGCCTCCAAAAGATATTTCTCTTTGAAATTATAATTGAACCTTCCAAAATAACCTTGTGTTCCAAAGGTGATCAAGTTTTCACTGGCCTGTATTTCCCCATCGGCAGTATTCAAAGAAGGGACATCCTGAACTAAAAGGTTGGTTCTAAAGGCGGTTAATCCCCTATTTTTTGTCCTTTCAAATTGCGTTCCCGCCAACAAGGAAAAATTATGGGCTTCCGTAATATTAAAACTATAGGAGGTATAGATATTGGTAGTCCAGTATTCGTTGCTCCTATGGGTAGACCTAATATTGCTCGGAACCGTATTTCCACTGGGTATTTGGGTTCGATCTACCAAATTGTCAAAAACCGTAAGCTCTTTACTTTGATAAAATACATCGGTATTTCTAAATGCAAAATCGGCATTTAGCTTCCACCCTTTTGCCGGACGGATCTCCGTAGCAAAGGTGTGCCAATTTTCAATAGTCTCGGTAACATCGGTCCCTGCATCGTTCACCCATGGAATTTTGGATTGGATCATAATATTGCCATAACCGTCATATTTTGCGTTAGACGGCATGGTCCTGGCTATTTGATGAAATATAAGGTCATAGGAACCCTGACGGTCCATATTTGGAATTTCCCGTATGGTTTTTGAATATCTAGGCTGATAGGTAAAATCCCAATGATCGTTTAAAGAAGTAGTAATTTTTGCCATTATATTGTAACGGTCAAAAGTATCCGTTCCAAAATTCAAAACCCCCTCCTGGCCAAATACTCCTGCCGAAAAGTAATACGAAGTCCTTTCTGAACCTCCGGTAATGGAAAGATCGTGCTTTTGTAAATATCCACTACCGTAATACTCATTGAACCAATCCCGATTGGCATTCCCGAATTGATTGAATCCCCATTGGTTGGAATTGTTCGGGTCAGGGGTCGTTTCAAAAAAAGTAGCGTCCACAGGGAAATTTGGCCGACTTCTTAAAAAATCATAATCCCCCGATTGGAAAGCTCTTATATTATCAACAACCGTATTGGTAAAAAACCGCCCTCCGGCTCCGGCAACCCCCGCTTCATTAATTGCCCTTGCATGGGTATAGGAATTTAACATACTGGGAAGGTTTTGCGCACTGGCCACCGATACACTCCCGGAATAGGTAACGCTAAGCTTTTTGTTCTTCCCGGATTTTGTGGTAACCACAATAACCCCATATGGCGCTCTGGCACCATAAATGGCAGAAGCCGCAGCATCTTTCAATACGGAAATTGATTCCACATCCTCTGGGTTCAACCTATTTAAATCACCGGGGATTCCGTCTATTACTATATAGGGAGACCCTCCACCGTTTATAGATCCAAGTCCCCTGATCTGTATGCCCAAACCTGCCCCGGGCTCAAAACCAAAATCACCCACATTAAAGGACAGACCCGGAGAAGTACCCTGTAACAATTGGGATACCGTAGGGGATGGACGGTTCTGGATCAGATCACTATCTATAACATCCACTGCTCCTGTTAGATTGGTAACCTTTTGCGTACCATACCCAACCACTACCACTTCATCCAATCCGGCAGCACTCTCCTCCAGTACGATATTAAAATTGGTTTGCCCGTTCACATTGATCTCCTTTGTGGAAAAACCAATATAGGATACCATCAAAATAGCATTCGCATTCTTCAACGCTATTGAAAAGTTGCCATCAAAATCCGCTTCCGTCCCATTGGTAGTTCCCTTTTCAACAATACTGGCACCTGGCAAAGGAGTTCCTTCCTGATCTACAATGTTTCCGGTAACCATTGCCTGTTGCATAGAACTTGTGGCAGGGACCATATTATGTGATTGGATCCCGGTTTGAAGCTTCTTGGTAAGTACAATCTGCCTGTTATCGAATACCTCATATTCGATGGGCAGTTCCTCAAAAAGCCGGTTTAGTATCTCATAAATATTTCCAAGGGTAATATGGATAGAAACCTTGGCATCCTTATTTACTTCCCTTTTCTTGTACAGGAACCTAAATTCACTTTTGCGCTCTATTTCCTCGAAAACTTCACCAATGCTGATTTGATTATAATTCAATGAAAGTTTGGTATTTTGGGAATAGGAATTGGCCTGAATCTTAAAAAGTGAAACTATGAGTAAAAAAGTGGTCAGTTTCATTTTGAGTGTCATTTTAAAAGGAATGAACCTGGGCCATCCCTTAAAACAGATATTTTTCATATTTTTGTTTGGTTAATCGGTTTAACAATAGTCTGGTTAAATCACATTATCCTAATTCGGGGGATGGTCGGACATTCCCCGTTTTTATGTGATATAACAATAATAATTTCGGTTCTCTGTATTTATGTCATAGGCAAGCGTATTTAGTTTATTATTATAATGCCGTTTTTGTTAATGGTGAAATTATAAGGGGTGTTTTTTGAAATGTACGTCATAACCTGACCAATTGTTTCAATATATACGTTAAAAGTAGCGGTGAATATTTCATCATCGAGCGTCGGATTCTGATTTATGATCGTACAGTTGTAACTTCTTTCCAGTTTTTTTACAATATCCTTAAAAGCGACTTCCCGGAATATCAACTGGCCGTTCATCCAGGCCATGGTTGATGAAATATCGGCCTTTGCCACCTCTATTTGCTTTTCAGATTTATTCCATATGGCCTCTTGTTCCGGCTCTAGAAGTACCTTTTCATTTTCTTCGGAACTATGGCCCAAAACTTGAACCGCCCCCTCCAACAAGACCGTATTCATAGAGGGGTCTTCCGGATAGGCAGATACATTGAATTTAGTTCCCAGAACCCTTACATCTAGATTTTCTGCATTCACAACAAAGGGATCCTTGTTTTTTGTAACCTCAAAAAAAGCTTCCCCGGATAAAAAAACGGTCCTATCGTTTCCCGGAATAAATTTAACAGGGAATCTGATACTGGAACCAGCATTTAAAAAAACCATGGTACCATCTGAAAGGGTTAGCTGAAACTTTTTACCGTAAGGCACTTTTAAGGTATTATATACCAATTCGGAAAGTTCGGTATCTTCATACCCAATACCCTGCTTAGTATGCTTCCCGATAACTTTCCCTTTTTCCGAAACAATATTCTGGGCATCCTCCTCCTTCAATATCACAGACCGCCCATTTTCCAATTCCAAAGTTACGGTCTGTTCATTGGAGGCCGGTACCGCTAAAATAGAAGTCGAATCTTCTTTTTGTATAAAAAATATTGTTCCTATTGCCATAACTATGATGGCAGCATATTTAAAAATCCCAAAAACCAGATTTTTTCTCTTCCTTCTTTTATCGTTTTGAATTCTATGTAGTAAAATATTTTTTACCTCTTCGGTATTGTAAGTGCCCAATTTATAATCTATTGAATAATTAATTTTCGCATATTCTTTAAAAATATCCCTGTTCTCCGGGAATTCCAACCAAGAGATCAACTCATCCATCCCTTCACTATTGATCGAATGATTCAGGTATTTGACTATTAAACTATCTATATGATCCGACTTCATAACCTAGGTAAATCTATAATCAATACGGAACCATTTTTTAATTCCCCTATTTTTTTTCGAAAAAAAATTACATATTTGAATAAATCATTTTAAATGTTGAATAATGATGTGGGATTTTAGAATCAATTCGGTATTGATCGGGCAGTTGGAAAAAGGCAATGAAAAAGCATTTTCCTATTTGGTTGAAAACTACAACCACAGGTTGTGCGTTTATGCCAACAGTTTGGTAAACGATCCAATAAAGGCACAGGATATTGTACAGAATGTATTTCTAAAAACCTGGGAAAAACGTGAAACCCTGAAGCCCCATCTATCCATTACAGGGTATATGTACCGATCCGTCCATAATGAGTTCATCGACCAATTTAGGAGTACAAAATCTTTATTGGCCTTGGAAAAATTATATATGGACACCCTTTTGCAATTTGAAATGGAACCTGAACAACAGTCCACCGAGGCCATAATGAAAAAGGTAATGTTGGCAATTAACGACTTGCCCCCCAAATGCAAACAAATCTTTATTTTAAGCAAAAAGGAAGGACTGGACAATATTGAAATTGCCGAGTATTTAGAAGTATCCCGCAAAACCGTTGAGAACCAAATTACAAAGGCCTTTGTAATTTTAAGGAAGAAATTGGGCAAAAAATACGAAACCATTCTGACACTTGTTTTTGGCATCCATACCAAAAAGTTGATTTAATGCGGGCTTAAGACCATCAAGGACGTTAACTATTATTAAGAATATATTAACAGGTTCTTTGGTATATTTTGGTAAGTTTGCACTTAATGAAAAATGGTCGTTTAAAAAATAGCATCACCTATCTGTTCCTTGCCCTTTTTCTTTCTATGAAAATGGTAGGACTTCACGTGCTGTCCCATACCGATGACAAGGACCATGCCATTCATTGTACTATTTGTGACCATGCCATTTCCAATAATTTAACTCCGGCACTTGCTCCTGAACTACAGGATTTCACAATTACGAATACAGAACCAATTTTTCAGAACGGGATAATTGAAAACTATCATTTTATTATCTCGAATACCATTGCTACAGACCAGCTATTTTCCAGACCCCCTCCTTCCCTATTATAAGAGACTGTCCAAGTTTTATCCTTTGGTTCTTTTATGCGTCTTTTCTCGCCATACATCAGCTATTTTTAGGTCCGTAACTATTGCTATGAACCTCAAAATACCTTCGTCTGACAAAAAAATACACTATAAAATATTCCAAAAACAAAATTTGGGCAGTCCCTAATTTTTCCTATACATGTAATTGATCAAGAGTTCGATTTGTTGAATCGCACACCTCCATTAAACGGAATTAAATACCGGATATGTGGATGGTACCATTTAGGGATTCCCACTATCGTTTTCCAATGGACCTTACATAAACAAATGTCCATCGGGCCAGTGGCACCTGATTACCATCAATTTCAAGCTCCAATAAACATATGTATAGGTTTGTGATAGTCCTTTCCCAAGGGCAATTGTTCAAATCTTATAGTTTCCTATCATGTTTTATAAAATACTGAGCGCAGGGCTATGTTTTAGCCTATGCTCCTTTGCCTTTGCACAGGAATCCTTTGTGGTAAAGGGGTCTGTGATAAATGCAAGCATTTTAAAGCCTATTGAAGGCGCCAATATCATAGGCAAGGGCCTATTTGCAATTTCGTCATCAAACGGAGAATTTACCATAAAAAATGTACTGGAAGGTTCCCATACCTTTATCATATCCCACATAGGCCATTCCTCCAAAACAGTTACCGTCAGGGTAGGACCGGAAATGGAAGAGGTAAAAGTTTCACTGGTAGAGTCTACCACCGATCTTGAGGAAGTGGAGGTATACGGTAAAACCACGCAAAGAAAAATCCAGGAACTTCCAACGATATCACATCAGGTCTCCAAAGAATTTATAGAGGAAAATAGGGAGAATAGCCTTATGCAGACACTAAAAAAAATTCCCGGAGTAAGTACAATTACTATTGGTTCCGGGCAATCCAAACCGGTAATACGCGGGTTGGGCTTCAATAGGGTGAGCGTGGTCCAGAACGGTATCAAGCATGAGGCCCAACAATGGGGCAACGACCACGGACTTGAAATAGATCAGTATGGCATAGAAAACCTACAGATCATCAAGGGACCTGCCTCCTTATTGTACGGCTCGGATGCCATTGCCGGAGTCGTGGACATCCAGCCACAAAAAATTCCCGCACCAAACTCGTTCGAAGGGAATGTAAACCTGTTGGGCGAGACCAATAATGAGCTGTCGGGTATTTCTACCGGAGTACAGGGAAGGGAAAACCAATGGTTCTACAGAGGAAGATTGACCTACCGGGACTATGGTGACTACAAAGTCCCCACGGACCAGATCAATTATGAGAACTACATTTTTGAACTACATGAAAATAATTTGAGAAACACGGCCGGCAAGGAAGCCAATGTCAGTTTCAACATAGGTTTTGTGGCCGACCACATCAAATCCGAGACCTTTTTCAGTAATGTAAACGCCAAGAACGGCTTTTTTGCCAATGCCCATGGGCTAGAGGTAAGAAATTCATCCATCGATTATGACAGTTCCAACAGGGATGTGGACCTGCCCTTTCACAAAGTGAACCATTTTAAGATCACCAACAACACCATATTTTATAAAGGGGAACATACCATTCAATTGGATTTAGGCTACCAGAACAACCAAAGGGAGGAACATTCGGAACCAGTGCCACATGGCCATATGCCCACTCCGCCCAACAGCAGGGAAAGGGTCTTTACCAAAAACACCTATTCCTTGAACCTCAAGGACACCTATCGGCCCAATGCCGGGCACGATCTGGTCTTTGGTCTCAATGCCGAATATCAGGACAACAACATTGGCGGATGGGGCTTTCTGATTCCAGAATACGATCGCCTTACTATAGGGGCATTTATTTTTGACCTTTTCAAGATAAACGAAAACCTACATTTTCTAGGGGGCATACGGTACGATGTGGGCCTCGTGGATACCCGTTCGCATTTTGACTGGCACCGGACTCCGATAGAAAATGAAGACGGGACCACTTCCCGTATTTACTTGCAGCGGGCCCGGGACAGAAACTTGGAATTTGGTAATTTCAGCAGCTCCATTGGTCTGAGCTACCTCAAAAAAAACACCACTTATAAAGTCCATCTGGGAAAAAGTTTCAGGATGCCCCTGGCCAACGAACTGGCCTCGGATGGGGTAAACTATCATATGTACAGATACGAACGGGGGAACATCGAACTGGATCCTGAGCAGTCCTACCAATTGGATCTGGATGTGGCCCATTCCTCAGAAAAGTTTAACCTGGGAATAAGCCCCTTTATCAACTTTTTTGACAACTACATCTATCTGAACCCCACTCCCAATTATTATGAGACCCTTCAGATCTATGAATACACACAGAGCAAGGTGATCAGGTACGGGGGCGAGGCATGGATCGGCAGCAATGTGACCGATGCCCTCCGTTTGGATGCCTCCGTTGAATATGTACTCTCCCGACAAACGAGCGGCCCTAAAAAGGATTTTACGCTTCCTTTTGCCCCTCCCCTTTCCGGGTTGTTTTCCGCAAATTATCGGTTCAAGGATCTCCTCTTTTTTGAATCGCCACGGATCATGGCCGATCTTAGGATAACTGCCGACCAAAACGACATCGTCCCGCCCGAGGAAAAAACGAAGGGCTATCAGGTGTTCAACATTTCGGCAACCACAGGTATCCCACTTTTTGAAGAGAAAAAACCGGCCCAATTGCGCATCAAACTGAACAATGTGTTCAACACCCAATATTACGATCATACCAGTTTCTATCGGCTAATAGATGTACCGGAAGCCGGTAGGAACATTTCATTATCCATAACGGTACCCTTTTCATAAACAAGAATCATCAATAACTAAATAGTAATCCTTTAAATTAAACATTATGAAATCAAGTTTTAAATTTTTAGCCCTTATTGCCTTTACAGGGGTTATTTTACAATCGTGTAACAATGATGATGATAACCCGGCCCTCAACGCTCCGGTAATTTCCAATTTTGAATATGGGGAAGGCAGTAGCCATTCAACAGAACGGGTTGCCTACAAGGGATCGGACATTCATTTTGAGGCCGAGATAAGTGCAGAAGCATTGGTGAGCAGTATCACTTTGGATATCCATGCGCATGACCTAAACCTGGGAGAAAACGAAGTAGAATGGGATTATGGGCAGACCTTTACGGATAGTGCTTATTTAGTGATGAATCCCGTATTTCATGAGCATATTGACGTTCCCTCCAACATTCCCGCAGGGGAATACCATATTACATTGACAGTAACGGACGAGCTGGGCAACAGCACCGAAATTGAAGGACATATCGATATTTTGGACCCCATTGCCCTAAGTGAAATTTCCATAGACACCTCTGTTGTTCGCGGTAGTGATTTCCATGCCGAATTTATGATCTATGCGGTTCATGGCGTTCACAACATAACCGTAGATATTCATGCCCATGGAATTACGCCGGGAGCGGGAGAAGTGGAATGGCATTTTGAAGAAGTCTTTACGGAAGGGTACCATGAACTAACGGAAGTAGAGTTCCATAAACACATCGATGTGCCTGTCACTGCCCCCGCCGGAGAGTACCATATCATTTTCACTGTTGAAGATGAGGATGGAAATACTCTGGAATATGAAGCCTACATCGATGTAACAAACTCATAATCAACATGATATTAAAAACTAAAAAAGTAGTATAATCATAATCAATTAAGATATGAAATACATATCAAAAATCCTATTCTTTGCAATCCCTTTACTGTTTATCGTATCCTGTAGTAGTGATGACGATATCTTGGATCCTCAAGGGGACATAAACCCGGAAAGGTTTGAGGGCCTTGAAATAGGGAATGCCGCATTCAAGGTACCCCAGGCCAACCCCGATCTGCACATTCAATTTGATTACACCGGCATACAAAAGGTAACCGAGGTTTACTTCGACATTGAATCCGTAAACATCAAAACCCCGGTCGGCGATGAAGTAGATTGGCTGATCTCCAATTATCTGGTTCCTAAAAGTTACTATGAAGGACAAATCAATCCACATGTACACTATCATATACTTTTTGATGAAAACAATGAGTTTTTTCCTACTACCAGGCCAGCGGAAGGAGTATACAAACTAACCATTACCATGAAAGAGGAAGATGGCTCGGAAAGTAGGCTTTCCAAAGAGTTTGAAGTGGTCAAACGATTTTTTGATGTAGAGGTCGGGCATGATGGACACGTACATTATGGAAATGATGAACTGCACGTGGAGTTTGAATACCAAGGTGGCAACAACACCGTCAGCGAAATAATGTTCGAACTGTGGTTTGAGGAATGGAGGGAAGGCCAAAATGTTCCGGTAGGCAGTTGGGACAAGATCAGACATACGCTTCCCACAGATCTTTATGAGAACTCCAACAACCCCCACATACATTATCACATGCCTATCGACCCAGAATTTCCAATAGGCAATTACTGGTTGAACATTTATGTTGAGGATTCCGGTTCGGAAGAAGCTGTAAAACTGTCCGTACCCTTCAGCGTGGTTGTGGACGAATGATAAAAAGTAAATACACCGTACGGCTTTTTAAAAAGCCGTACGGTCAACTAAAATTTCAATATGGAAACATTTTCAAAACAATTCTTCATACTTCTGTCCGTCCTTTTACTGTTTGCATGTTCAAACGGTAACGACAGCAACATCGATGAGGAGAAGCCCAGCATCAGCGTGAACTATACAGAAGGATTCCCCAAAGCCTGTGAAATTCTACAAAAAGGAAAAACCTATACCTTTAAAGCACAGGTAACGGACAATCAGGCGTTGGCTTCTTACAGTCTCAACATCCATCACAACTTTGACCATCACACCCATGATGATCAAGGAGCCCAGTGTGATCTGGAAGCTATCAAGACAGCCATCAACCCCATGATGTTCATGGAAAACCATGCCATAGAAGATGGGGCTACTTCTTATGAGATCAACCTCTCCATCACCATTCCGGAGCATGTGGACCCTGGGGATTACCACTGTGCCTTCTCCGTAACCGACAAGACCGGATGGCAGAACAGGACCTCGGTGGACATCAAAATTGTAGACTAAACCATTCCTCCTTTGCCATGAACCTACCTACCTAATCGATAGGTAGGTTTTTTGGAACGGAATTCCCTGACAAGGACCGGATAAAAAATTTAGTGGTAGGCAGTTGGCAAAAAAACAGGTTTCACTGCCCTAATTCCTTTTGCCAACTGGAGACTGCCAATGTATATGAAAACAATTCGGGAAACCGTAGGCGCTGCGGAAACAGACCATGTCATAAACATCTCTCTCCCCATCCAAATTCCCCATTTTCCATATTTCCTCATTTTCACATTATCAAATCATCAAATTTCCACATTACCGTCAATTTCAATTATTCTAACACTTTATTTAAAATATAAAAAAGAAACGAATAATAAAGTCAATATATGATGCAAATCATGTAAAATATAGGAAGTTCAATACACTCAAATGAGGTTTATTTGTAGAGGACTGTAATATAGATAAATGTGCCGATTATTGAAGAATTCCGTACAGACCACCTAACTGCAACCAAAAAATATGTACTGAAATGAGAAAAAGCTTTGGAAATTTATTATGGATTATTTTCCTCGCGGGCATATCCTGTTCAGAGGCCCCAAAAGGGGAAACCGCCAAAATATCCTTGCCCGTTTATAAAGATGTGCCCTATCTGCAAGATTATAGCATTAAATATGACAAACAAAAGGATGACTTGCTATTATTCGAAGCTTTTATGGACCGTAATAAAGTTATTCAGGCCTCCTCATCGGACGGAATTTTACGTACACATGATGGACAGTTCCTCTATCCCGGTACCCTTTTACAGGATAAAACATACCGCCCGATGACCGATAAGAATATTGCTGCAATGACCACTTATCAAGACCAGTTTGTATACTTGGATGATAAGGCAGTACTCAGCAACGCCTGGGCAGGTAACCTTTACCTAAAACACAACCTTCCCAAAGCCAATAAGTTTGCAGCAGGAAAGGATTTTGATTTCCTGATAAGCGAAGGTCAATCGCTTCAATATGTATCCAAAAACAATAGTGGTTGGCAGGGAGCCCTATCCAAGGACAAGGCCGTAGCCATCAAATTCGACCAAAAGACCAATTCCTTCTGGATTTTGGGAGAAAAATCCGTTACCACCTTCAATCCTAAGGACAAAACCCTAAAAATGATCCATGAAGGACGCAATTTTACCTCCTTTGCCCTGTTGGACAATAAATTAATAGTGACTACCCTTGATGGGTATTTCGAAATAGATGCCACTTCCGGAAAACAAATTGGGGACAAAAAGATCCAATTGCCGTGGACGGAAATTAACTATGTTGAAGAAATTGACGGACATCTCTGGTTCGGATCTACCAAAGGGGCCTTTATGCTGAAGAACGATGGCAAATTCAACTACTACTATGGAAAACGTTGGCTGCCGGACAACAATGTCAAACATATTTCCAAAGGTACCGATGGTTCCATTTTAATGGTGACCGACAAGGGACTTGGACAAATAGTATTTGAAAAAATGACACTTTTTGACAAGGCCCAATATTATGAAAAACAAGTACGTGACAGACATATAAGACTGGGGTTCAATGCCACATTGGTAGATATGGACAATGGTAATTTTGATACAGGCCGACTTTCCGATTCCGATAACGACGGACTTTGGACCACTATGTACCTGGCAGGACAGGTGTTTCGTTATGCCGTGACCCAATCCGAAGAAGCCCTTCAAAACTGTAGGGAATCTATGGACGCCATGGAAAGGTTGTTCAGTATTAATCCCGTTCCTGGTTTTCCCTCCAGATCCTTTGAACGAAGTGGTTATATAGAAAGATTGGGGGATCCTGAAAGATGGCAGCATACAGATGATCCAGAATGGGATTGGAAATCCACCACCAGTAGCGATGAGGCCATTGGGCATATTTTTGCCTATGGAGCCATGGCCGAATTAATGGACAACGATCTAAAAGATCGCGCTATTGTCCTTATAGATACCCTCATGGGCCATATTGTACAAAATGATATGTATTTGGTAGATTTTGACGGCAAGCCTACCACTTGGGGACGTTGGAACCCGGAATACGTAAATGCCCGGCCCAAAATGGTAGGAGATCGTAAAATAAATGCTTCCAATATTATAGGCATGCTACAAACGGCCTATCATTTTACAGGAAAGGAAAAGTATAAGAAAAAAGCCTTCGATCTAATGGAGAATCACGGGTATCTTGACAATCTTATGTGGCCCATGAAGGATGTTGCCATGGCTCCGGATGATGCCGATGATTGGAGTAAAATGCTATCCGAATCCTGGAACCATTCCGATGATGAAATGTATTTTGTGGGCTATTGGGGACTTTATAGATATGCTTTTAACGACACCCTAAAAACCAAATTCAAAGAAGCGATCATAGACCATTGGGAAATTGAACGCCCCGAAAAAGAAGGAGCCTGGAACATTATGACCGCCCTCACCGGAACCCGGGATTTCGACTTGGAAGAAGCGGCATGGTACCTCAGGGAGCACCCAATGGATATGGTTACCTGGGAGGTCCTGAACAGCCATAGAAAAGATATTGCATTTATAGCTCCCAATTTCAGGGAACAGACAACAAAAGAGGTATTACCTCCCGATGAGCGCCGGATTCAAAGGCATAACGCAAATATGTTTACCTTGGATGGAGGCAGAAATGGAACAGAAGAATACTCTGCGGGGGATATCTGGCTTCTCCCCTATTGGATGGGCAGGTATTTAGGGGTCATCAGTGAGCCCATGGGCTCCGAATAACACTAAAAACAAACAACTTATAGCTGAAATATAAATTCAATCCCAACGAAGTCCCAAAAAATGAAATACGGCATATTAGGCATTCTTTTCCTATGTATTGGGAGCTGTAGCAAGCACAAGGTCAAAGCTCTTGCCACAACTGCAGATACTTCTATCCGATCCGTATATATAGATACTGCCTATGCACAGGAATACGCAGTGAAATATTATCTGGCAGAAAATCAAAAGACCTACGGGGTTCGGGACATTATTTCGAACCGCAACGGAAATATCCAAATACTTACCAATAAAGGCCTATTGGTTCCCCAAAACGGACAACTGTTCTATTCAGGAACACTTACTCCGGATATTTCCTATAGCCCTATGGCCAATAAGAACATTAAAGCTTTTACGAATTACGGGGACCATATTGTGTATCTGGACGACACCCAAGTCTTTAGCAATGCATGGGCCGGAAAATTACAGATAGAACACGGTCTTAAAAACCCCAAACTGCTGGTTGGGGGCAAGGATTTTCATTTCTTGGTCTATAACGGAGAACAACTCTCCTACCTCAACCAAGAAGGACCGTTATTAAAACTGGCCGCTGAAAAAGGAATTTCACAAATGCTTTATCAGGAAAAGGAAAATAGGTTTATATTGGTTTCCCCTAATAAAATAACAACATTTGTTCCAGGAAAACCTTTAAAGGAAATCTATGTAGGAACGGGCATTAGTTGTGCCGCATTAACCAATGAAGGTACCAAAATTGTGGTAGGCACCTCAAAAGGATACTTCTATTTGGGTGTTAACAAGCTTATTGAAAATGTACCCTGGCCGGAAATAACGACTATCAGTGAAATTAACGGTTCACTCTGGTTTGGAACCTCATGGGGTGCGTTCAAACTTTTGGAGAATGGCAACTATAGCTATTATTCCGGGGAACGTTGGCTGCCCGGCAATAATGTAGTTGGAATGGCAAAAGGTCCGGAAAGATCGGTCCTCATTCTTACCAACAATGGAGTGGGAAGCATACAAACCGATCTAATGACCCTTGAGGACAAGGCCATGTTCTATGAAAAACAAGTGCGCGAAAAAAACATTAGGTATGGCTTCAACTGCAGTGTAAGCAAGCTTCCACATGGATATGCTTCCGCAGTCATGAAGGATCAGCCCAGTGATAACCTATGGACTGCCATGTATCTGGTGAGTCAATTGTACCGATATAAGGTAACAGGGTCCGAAGAGGCCAAACAAAATGCCTATGAATCATTTGAAGCTATGGAAAGGCTGCACCATATAACCCCCATAAAAGGCCTGTTTGCAAGAAGTTACGAAAGAGACTATATCGTAATCAATGAAAAAAAACCGGGCTGGCAAAAAAAGGAACTCCTGTCGGGCAGTCCCGCCAGTCAATGGCTCCCGGGAAACGACCATTCCAATTGGACCTGGAGGTCAACGGTAAGCAGTGATCAGACCGTGGGTCAATTTTTTGCACTTACGGCCATCCTGGAATTAGTGGAAGACCAAGCTTGGAAAGACCGTGCCCTGGAATGCCTGGACAATCTAATGGGCTATATCATAGATAATGATTACTATATTATTGATGTGGACGGGGAACCCACCCTTTGGGGCAAATGGAATCCGTCCTATGTAAACGGCTTCCCCAAAAACGTGGGCGATCGTAGACTATATTCCTCTAATATTATTGGTTTTCTTCAAACTGCCTATAAGTTTACCGGAAAGGAAAAATATAAAACCGGCGCCTATCAATTAATAAAAGAACACGGTTATCTTGAAAACCTGATGAGGCCCATAAGCCAAATTGGCCATTCCGATGATGATGCGCTTAGTTCAAGTTTATCCCATGAGTGGAACCATTCCGATGATGAAATGTATTTTTTGGCGTACTTTGGACTCTCCAACTATGCCTTCACTCCAGAATTACAGGAAGATTACAAAAAAAGTATCCGGGATCATTGGCAAGCAGAACGACCTGAAAAAAATGCGCTATGGAATTTTATATACACAGCTACTACATCTTCCGAAGATTTTGACCTGGATAATTCCATTTGGTTTTTAAAAAATTATCCCATGGATTTAAGGAATTGGAAAATGGAGAACTCCCACCGCAAGGATATTACCTTACTGTCCAATAATTTTAGGTTACAAAGTACAGATGAACTATTGCCCTTAACAGAGACCCCCCTGTACCGACATAATGGAAATATATTCGATTTGGATAGGGATGGGAATGGGCAACAACTTATAAGTGCAGGGGACACTTGGCTGCTACCCTACTGGATGGGCAGGTATCTGGGAATTATTAGTGCCCCACAAAATAAAAATGGAGATTTGAATATAAAATATTAACAACCCAAGTAATAGTTATAGTATGGACACCAAGAAAAAGCTAATAAATTTAGAAAGTAAACCAATGCTCCTTCTCTTCATTACACCCATACTTTTTAGTGCTTGTGGACAAGACAATTATAAAATGGAAAGACAAATCACTCAGGATCTTACCTATAACCATGACTTGGACAATAATGACAATTTTTCCCCGGACGATGAATGGTTGGTATATGACACCAGGACCGAGGAAGGTGGTATCGGGGCAAATGGTAAAATTGAAAAGGTACATATCAAGACCGGAGAAAAAGTAGTTTTGTACGAACTGCAACAAAACCGGGCCTATGGTCCCGGAGTGGGAGCGGTAAGTTATAGCCATACCAACAACGAGGTAGTTTTTATACATGGATTATTAAATTGCACTTCGGACAAACCCTATGAACAATGGAGGAGAACCGGAGTAATAATCAAGGATGATCAACCCGGACAGCCCATTTTTATGGACGCTAGGAACATTTCCTTTCCGTTTACCGTGGGTGCCCTACGCGGGGGGACCCATAGACATGAATTTAGTGGTGACGGTAAATGGATAGGCTTTACCTATAACGATGCCATTATGAAGCAGCTGGAAGATTCCACCGGCCTTGTCCATAATCTTAGAACCATAGGGGTTTCTGTTAAACATCATCCGGTACCTGTACCCGAATCCCAAGATGGAGAGAATTTTTCAGGGGAATGGTTCAGTGCACTAGTAGTAAAGGTGGTCCCTGAACCGGTACCAGGTTCCGATGAAATTCTTAAAGCGGCAGGAGACAGTTGGGTAGGAAGTGTAGGCTACTTAAAATCCGATGGATCTACACAAAGGGCAAGGGCTTTCATCGGCACTACAATAAATAATAAAGGAGAACAGCTAGATGAGGTCTATATTGTAGATATTCCGGATGATATTACCAGCCCGGGTAAGGGTGAACTCCAGGGTACGGAGACATCCATGCCCTCCCCCCCCAAAGGAACCCACCAACGCAGGCTAACCTATACCGCCAATAACAAGTATCCAGGTTGCGAAGGTATTGTCCGTTCCTCCTATGGGGGAAGTATGCTCGCCTATATTGCCAAAGATGACAATAACATTAAACAGATATTCACTATCTCCCCATGGGGCGGCCAGGCTATACAACGTACTTTTCATGAATCGGACGTTCAAGGTTATATCCGTTGGCATCCCAAAGAGCACAGCTTGGTCTACGTGTGGCAAAATTCCTTGGTGGGTCTCAGAATTGAAGATGGCAAAAGTACGGTCTTGACCAAACCCTCCCAAAATCCGCCAAAAAATCCGGTCTGGTCCCACGATGGACATAAAATAGCCTACAACCGCATGGTTTCCGAAAATGGAAACACACCTACCATGCAAATTTTTGTCATCGACCTTTAACCTCCCCTATATGAATAAAACACTATTCTTATTTAGCATAATCCTATACTTTTTCTCCGGAATCTATGCACAGGAGACCGTATTTTATCAGGATGTTGCCATAATCAATGATATTTCCGATGGACTTCCCCAAGGCAGTATCGACAAAATATTAATAGTGGACAATACCCCGATGGCAATTTCCCCCTCTGGGCAATATGAATGGAAGAACTCCAAATGGATTCCAAGCAACAAAAACAATCCGACCGCTGTCTTCCCAAAATTTAAAAATCTGCCCAAAGAAGCAGGTAAGGTACTGAGTACTGCATATTACGGCAATACCACTTATGTGGGCTGTGAAAATGGACTTTATATAAAACAGGGCAACAACAAGTGGAAACAGGAGTTGCCCTCCGACATAAATTACAGCTGGGCCTTAAAAGAAGTAGCAGCCCTAACGGTAGATACCGAAAACCGATTGTGGTTCGGTGCCAAACAAGGCATAGGCTGTTTGGAGAAAGGCAAGTGGAAACTGTTTACCGGAAAGGAAGGGGTACCTTACAATCATTTTACCTGCGCATCCCCCGGTCCAAAAGGAAAGGTCTGGTTTGGTACCGAAAAGGGAGCTTTCAGGGTAGAAGAGAACGTTTTTTTCTATAGGGCCAACCGTAGATGGTTACCGGATGACCACGTAAACGCTATTGCCGTTGATTCAAATGGCTCAACCTGGATCGCCACTAAAAAAGGGGTAAGCCAAATTATCCCCAAAGAAATGACCTACTCCAAAAAGGCCGCCTATTTTACGGAACAGGTAGAGTTAAGGCACAACAGGATGGGCTTTGTATGCCAAAGCCATCTTTCGGACCAATTCAATATAAAAACCAGCCAACTGGCCATCTCGGACAATGATGGGGAATATACCGCCATGTACGGGGCGGCCCAGGCTTTCCGATATGCATTGACCAAAGATCCGGAAGCCAGGGAACTGGCCAACAGGAGCTTTTTCGCCCTCAAATGGTTGGTAGACATTACCCATGAGCCAGGGTTTCCTGCCAGGGTGATCATTCCCGTGGATTGGCATGAACCCGTCAATGAACAATACAGCAGGGAATACAATAGCAGACATCAAAAAAACGATCCCTTTTGGAAAGATATATTTCCTCGTTTTCCACTGAGTGATGACGGAAATTATAGATGGAAATGTGATACCAGCTCCGATGAATTGGCCGGCCATTATTTTTATTATGGCATTTACCATGATTTGGTTGCGGAAACAAAGGAAGAAAAGGAAGCCGTTAAACAAGTGGTTGCCGACATTACCGATCATCTAATTCGCCATGGTTTCAAATTGGTGGACTATGATGGAAAACCAACCCGTTGGGGGAGTTTTGACCCGGATTATTTCAATTCCGTTTGGGGATGGGAACAACGTGGTCTAAATGCCATGATGATGCTTTCCTTTTTAAATGTGGCCTCCCATGTAACGGGAGACCCCAAATATGAAGAAGTAGCCGAAAAACTGCGTGAAGAGGAAAATTATGATATCTACGCCATGCACGCCAAAGAATTTTTTCCACCGGAAAATGCGGTGCCTTGGGACAATAACCTAAGTCTCATGAGCCTGTATGGCCTTATAAATTATGAAAAGGATCCGGAAAGACAAATTATGTACCGTATTGCCCTGGAGAATGCCTGGTTACATATCAGCAAGCAAAAAAATGCCTTTTGGGACGGACTCTATGGTGCCATGGCCGGTTTTTTTACCCGAAAGGTGGATGAAAGTTTTTTTAAGCCAGACGAGTTGTTCGTAGAAAATCCACTATTTGCAAAGGCCAGTATTGACAGGTACTACAAAAGCAGCCTGAACAACCGCTATATGACAGAAACCTTACAACGAATTCCATTGGATCTGATAGGATATGATATGGACAACACCCACCGACTGGATATTTTACTGGACCCAACACCGGGCCAGTCCAAAGGTATGGGCTGGGGCTATGATACCTATGCCCTGCCCATAGACGAAAGGGGTCACGTAAGATTGGACCGCGATGCCACGGTTCTCCATGATAATGAAGGTAACGGATATGCGGAACATGAAGGAACATTCTACCTCCTCCCCTATTATTTGGCCGCCTACCATAAGCTGATCGAACCATAAACACCATTAATTGATGCATTAACGAATTCCCTTTAATAAAATATCAAATGCCCAGGTTTTTCGGAATAGTGCCCTTCGTTCTCCTTTTAGTCCTTGGCAAAGGCTATGCACAACGTGGATTGCCCAAGCCTAAACATGGCAATACCTATGTTATAGCCCACAGAGGTGAACATAACGGAATTCCGGAAAATTCTCTCTCGGCGTATCAGAAAGCCATAGATTTGGGATGCGATTTTGTTGAAATTGATATCAGGACCACTAAGGACGGGGAATTTGTAAGTATCCACAATGCTACCGTAGATGCCTATGTATTGGAGGGAACCGGAAAAGTAGAAGACTTTACATTATCCCAATTACGGGCTATGGATATTGGAATCAAATTAGGGGAAAAATGGAAAAACACCAAAATTCCTACCTTTGAGGAAATCCTGGCCCTTTGCCAAGGCAAAATTGGGATATATCTGGACCTCAAGAAAGCCGACCCCAAGGCCTTGCTCCCGCTTATAAAAAAATACGGCATGCAAGAAACCATAGTTTGGTATATCTCCGCAAATGATCATAAAACACTGAAAGATATTAAATCCAATTGCCAAGAATGCCTCATCATGCCCGATCCCGGCAACAAAAGAAATATAAAAAAGATACTTAAAAATTATGCCCCAAAATATATGGCTTCGGATATGGACTATATATCCAAATCCTTTGTGAAGCAACTACATGCCAAAGAAGTCAGGGTATTTGTAGACGATAATGGGGATACACCCGAGAAATGGTATCGGGAATGGCTAAAATTACTTAAACTTGGCGTAGACGGGATACAAACCGATCAGCCGCAAGCCCTTATAGAATTTATTTTAACAACAGAACACCAATAACCTCTATCGATTACAGTCCTTTTTTCTTCTGGTATCTATCAAATAGATAATCTTCCAAACCCCTTTATCATTAAACAGTTGAAATGAATTTACGCCACAATGGCTAAGGTTATCGTTCACCCAAAATTCATAGTTGGTCCATGCATTGGCCATAGGACCATCTATTTGGATATTATAGGTCTTTATCCTTTCTTCAAACTTGGTCGAAGAGGGAATGGATACGATCGATTTTAAAAATTGATCAAAATTTTCTGTTTTAACCTGCTCGTAACCCTCGGTGTCCCTTACAATGGTCTGAAGTACAATATCCTGGGACACAGTTTTCTTTATGTCCACTGAATCTTGTTGGTGAAACGCTTTAAAAAAAGAATCGATCGTATTTTTGACCATCTCCTTTCCTCCTACCTGTGCCTCTATCCCAAACGCCAAAAACGACATAAAACAAGTGACCACAATTTTATTCATCATATTAAGGATTAAAGAATAAATGAAACGAGCATTAATAAATTTTAAAAATTACTTTACAAAAGGCACTGTTTAAAATTCCTGCCTTGTCGGCAGGCCGGTTTAATGCGGGAACGTAACGGTTACATACGCCCTCAATTTTTGAATTAGTTTATTCTCCAAATAATTACAAAAATTTAAACGTATGAAATATCCATTAGCAAAATTTTAAAACCCACCAAAAATGATTACTTGGATATTACATCTGACCGATAAAAAAACAATAAATATAAATTGATGAAAATAGTCAAAAAATAAAAACATTGGAACAAACGATGGTTACATTGACAATTTTTGGAACAAATCATTACTTTTATCGCATCAAAAACAAAATAGATGTCCACTGCCAAAAAAGAATACAAAAGAATTACCGTAAAATCTCTCGTTGATATGAAAAAAAACGAAGAGAAAATATCCATGTTAACAGCTTATGATTATTCCATGGCCAAAATTGTGGATGCCGCCAACGTTGATGTAATATTGGTGGGCGACTCTGCCAGTAATGTTATGGCCGGACATGAAACTACCCTGCCCATTACCTTGGACCAAATGATCTATCATGCCACATCGGTAATACGAGCGGTAAACCGTGCCCTAGTGGTCGTAGATATACCTTTCGGAAGTTATCAAAGTGATCCCAAAGAGGCATTGCGCTCCGCCATCCGGATCATGAAAGAAAGTGGTGCCCACGCCGTAAAGGTGGAGGGAGGACAGGAAATAAAGGAATCCGTAAAAAGAATTCTAAATGCAGGCATACCCGTAATGGGACATTTGGGCCTTACCCCCCAATCCATATATAAATTTGGCACTTATACCGTAAGGGCCAAAGAAGAAGAGGAAGCTCATAAACTCATTGAAGATGCCAAACTTTTGGAGAAAATGGGGTGCTTTGCCATAGTTCTGGAAAAAATACCCGCTAAATTGGCCACGGAAGTAGCCAAAAGTGTCTCCATTCCCATTATTGGCATTGGAGCCGGTAATGGTGTGGACGGCCAAGTGTTGGTCATTCACGATCTTTTGGGAATAACCCAGGAATTCAATCCAAGATTCTTGCGGAGATATCTTAACCTCTATGAGGAAATGGGCAAAGCTATTTCCAAATATGTGGACGATGTGAAGACTAGGGACTTCCCCAACAACGAGGAACAGTACTAAAGGATGCATACAATTATACCCATATAGTGCCTGTCGTTTTAGTACCCAAACGGCCTCAGGCCAAACAATTTTATAAAAGTGTCTACAAAAATAATCTCTACCCCTGAGAATCTTCAGGTTTTATACGAGGACAACCACCTTATTGCCATTAATAAAAGGGCCGGCGATATTGTGCAGGGAGATAAAACCGGGGATACTCCCCTAAGCGAGGTCGTAAAGCAGTATATAAAAACAAAACACAACAAACCGGGAAACGTTTATTTGGGGGTGGCACACCGCTTGGACAGGCCTACAACGGGGATCGTGGTCTTTGCCAAAACCTCAAAGGCCCTGCCCAGGCTCAACAAATTGTTTGCCGAAAAAGATGCTAAAAAAATATATTGGGCCATAGTCGATAAAATTCCCGATAAAGAAACGGATACCCTGATCCATTGGCTTAAGCGCAATCCCAAACAGAATAAATCCTACGGCCACAAAAATGAGGTTCCGGATAGCAAAAAAGCCGTTTTAGAATACAGGGTCATTAAACAACTGGACCGTTATTTTTTATTGGAGATCGATTTAAAAACAGGGCGGCACCATCAAATCAGGGCACAATTGGCGGCCATTGGATGTACTATAAAAGGGGATTTAAAATACGGTGCGGACCGAAGCAATAAAGACGGAAGCATACATCTGCATGCAAGAAGCCTTACTTTTATACATCCCGTTAGGAAAGAATCGATACAACTTATGGCACCACCCCCAACGGATAGCATTTGGAATGCCTGTTTGTGATTTTCCGGGCCATTATTTATAAGACCTTACACTTTCAATAACCACAGAACTCAATATAAGTATTCCTCCCATTACCGTAGTCCAACTGGGAATTTCCGAAAGAAAAACCATCCCTATCAATATACCATATACCGGTTGCACACTGCTTAGGATACTCACCGTAGTAATACTAAAATGCTTAAAACAATTCAGGAACAGGGTATGCCCAATGGCTGTAGTGAAAAGGGCCAGGGTCAACAATGCCGGCCATTGGTCCGCAATGGCATCCACATTGTAGATAAAAAATGCCGGACCCAATATAACCCCTACCAGACCTGTTTGGTAGGTCATCATTAGGGATCCGTTGTAATGGGCCGCCCTGGACTTTAGGATAATATTCCTAATGGCATAGGCCAATGCCGATAAAACACCAAGACCCACGGCCAGTAAATGTGTATTGCCGGTATCAAAGTCGGGGGCCAACAAATAAATACCCCCTAATACCAAGAGGCCCAAGAGAAAATGAATTCTTTGGAAGGGCGTTTTTAAAATCAATGGTTCCAATAAGGCGGTTATAATGGGATAAGTAAACATGGACAACATACCTATGGCCACGTTGGAAAGCTGTAGGGCATAGAAATAGGCCAACCAGTGGATTCCCATAAAAATACCGCCTAAAAAAATTATGGGATGATCCCTTTTGGCAATCCGGAACGATATTTTTTTCCATTTGCAATAAAGCAACAAAAACAAAAACGCCAAGATTGCCCTACTGGCAATGGTAACGGGTACCGGTAATTGTACATATCTACCCAGCGCTCCTGAAGTACTAATAAATATCATGGCCAGATTGATCTCTAGCAAATGGTTTATGTGAAGGCTTTTGCTTTTCAAGTATATATGATTATCGGGTAACGGACAAGGCCTTCTCCTTAATGATTTGGGCTACGGGTTTATTTTGAAGATGGCTTTCCAACCATGAAATAATATCCAAATATAAGAAAGCACGTTTTTCATAGGGATGGTTTTCATATTTTTTTAATTCATCGTACAATTTTTGGAACTCATTGGGCAACTCGTGAGGATAAATATCTCCCAGACCTCTTAAAAATTTGATCATTTCCTTCTGTACGGCATGGAGATCGTTCATTTTTAACAGAAACTTATAGGTGCTTTTCAACTGCACCTCCAAATGATAGTCCATCCCGGCCTCATAATGGGCAATAAGACTAAGTACCCTGGCAAAGCACATTAAGTCTTCGCGCATTTTTAGGTGCTTGTTATTAATGATCCTCTTTAAATATTGGATACTGGTTTTATTGTCACCAATTCCAAAATAAAGGCAGGCTATCTTATAGTACAGTACCATCACATGGTGCTGATCTATCCTATCCTTATGTTTATTGATTCCGTATTCTACAATTTTGACCAAATAAAGCCCCTTCTCAAAATTGCCCTCCAAAAAATGAAGGTTCAGTTTATTTAAATTGATATACAGGAATGCCAGGGAAGCTATATTATCATTGTCTGGAAATTCCTTGCTCTCTACAATTTTTTCCAATTTTTCCAAGGTTTCCTTGAATTGGGAGCTATATTTTACATAAAATAAGGATTCCAATAAATAATGATTGCCTTTTAAAAAGAATACGGGATTTAGATAGATCATTTCCTCATGGTCATAAAAAAGATCCACCCATTTACTGGAATATTTATAACAGGACAAAAAATCCTGGGTTAGAAAACTGTACCAGAGATGTGCTTTGTACAACCAAAGCTTTTCCCTAAATCCCAAGTCTTCAATCCTGTACTTGGGCAGGTGCTTGTGGAAATATTTCTGAACCCTTTTAATATCCTCATCGCTTCTAACATAGCCAATTTTTAACATCTGCCCATATAGCTGAAGGGCTAGATTGGACAATTTACTGGTAATTACATTTTGTGCCGAAAGATGCTTGGCCTGTACGGCCAGTTCATCGGCCCTGTCCGGGATACTCCGGGTAATATACTGGGTCTCTATCAACTTCTCAAATTCAACAATTTCATAGGCCACATTTTTCTCCTCATTCTCAATAGCGATGGCCTTGGCCTTATCCAATATTTTAAGACTCTGCTTATAGAGCCCCTTTTGGTATAAAATGGTAGCAAAATCCAGTTGCTCCCGAATCTGAACCCTTATATTTTGGTTTACCGGATTTAACCTAAGGCTCACCAAGATCTGTTTGTAAAGATGGGCCTTTAAGTTGGACAACTGGGCCTTCTTTACAATCCCATTTTCCAGTATTAATTTTTCATCATATACCTTAATTTTATCCATTAAATTAAAAAGGGCCAGAAATTTGGCATCAGTGTTGACACCCAAGCGTCCAACATACAGTTTAAATTGACGTTTCTCCGACTTGAAAGGATTTTACCAAAACGAATAATGCATCTTTATGCGCATTTGTCATCGTAATAATTAGGTTTATGTAATTGATAATCAATATTTTAAATACTTCAAAAAGTTATTTAACGTTGTAAATGCCATTTTGTGATTAGGACAAGCAAACCTACTAGTACTATATTCGTATAGCGCATATAGAATACGTAAATATAATGAGCAAAGAAAAGGTACATATTTTTGACACAACACTTAGGGATGGGGAGCAGGTTCCCGGCTGTAAATTGGATACGGACCAAAAATTGATTATTGCCGAAAGGCTGGATCTTTTAGGGGTAGACATTATAGAAGCCGGTTTTCCAATTTCAAGTCCGGGAGATTTCAATTCTGTACAGGAGATTTCAAAAATTGTAAAGAATGCAACGGTATGTGGACTTACGCGTGCTGTTAAAAGAGACATTGAGGTTGCTGCGGACGCCTTGAAATATGCTAAAAGACCAAGGATACATACGGGTATCGGAACCTCGGAATCCCATATTAAATTTAAGTTCAATTCCAATAAGGATGCTATAATAGAAAGGGCCGTAGAGGCGGTAAGTTATGCCAAATCCTTTGTTGAGGATGTAGAGTTCTATGCGGAGGATGCGGGTAGAACGGATAACGAATTTTTGGCAAGGGTCTGTGAAGCGGTAGTCAAGGCCGGTGCCACCGTATTGAATATCCCCGATACCACTGGCTACTGTTTGCCCGAGGAATACGGGGCCAAAATAAAATATCTAAAGGAAAACGTTACCGGCATACACAAGGCCACTCTATCCTGTCATTGCCATAACGACCTCGGATTGGCCACCGCAAACTCTATAGCCGGGGTAATCAACGGGGCCAGGCAAATAGAATGTACCATCAATGGAATTGGCGAAAGAGCAGGAAACACTGCCCTAGAAGAAGTGGTAATGATCCTAAGACAGCATCCTACCCTTAATTTGGATACGAATATCAACAGTAAATTACTATATGACACCAGCCAGATGGTTTCCCAAAAAATGGGAGTGTACGTACAGCCCAACAAAGCCATAGTAGGTGCCAACGCATTTGCCCATAGCTCAGGGATACATCAGGACGGGGTAATAAAAAATAGGGAGACCTATGAAATAATAGATCCCGCAGATGTTGGGGTAAACGAATCGTCCATTGTCCTTACTGCAAGAAGTGGTAGGGCGGCATTGGCCTACAGGGCAAAAAATGTGGGGTACGAACTTACCAAGGCCCAATTGGATGTAGTGTATCAGGAGTTTTTGAAATTTGCGGACAGGCAAAAAGAAATTTTTGACAAGGATATACATGATATCATTATTGCCAGTGGGATAAAAATAAAAAGCATTGCTTAAATGGATTTAAAGATTGCTCTTTTAGGGGGAGATGGTATTGGTCCTGAGGTCTTGGCCCAGTCTGTAAAATGTTTGCAGGCCGTTGAGGAGACCTTTAACCACCACTTTACCTATACGGAAGGGTTGATCGGAGCCATTGCCATGGACAAATACGGCTCCCCGCTACCAAGGCAGACCATTGATCTTTGTAAGGCCTCCGACGCCATCCTTTTTGGAACCATTGGCACGCTAAAATATGATGACAATCCCAGCGCAAGAGTACGCCCGGAACAGGGATTGTTACAATTGCGCAGGGAATTGCAACTTTTCACCAACATTAGGCCCGTTAAGGTCTTTCCGACCTTGGTGAATAAATCGCCCTTAAAAAAGCACGTTATTTTTGGAACGGATTTCGTAATTTATCGAGAGCTTACAGGCGGAATCTACTTTGGTGAAAAAAAACTTAGCGAAGACGGAACCCTAGCTTCGGATTTATGTGAATACTCCGAAAAAGAAATAAGCAGAATTGCACATCTAGCCTTTAAAGCCGCCAAGAACAGGCGTAAAAAATTAACCCTGGTAGACAAGGCCAATGTCTTGGAGACTTCCAGGCTATGGCGTAAAGTGGTAACCAGAATTTCGGAAAGCTATCCGGAAGTGCAATTGGATTTTTTATTTGTGGATAATGCCGCTATGAAAATGATGCTGGACCCGAACGACTTTGATGTTATCCTCACCGACAATATGTTTGGCGACATTTTGTCCGATCAAGGAAGTGCCATTTGTGGGTCCAAGGGACTTCTACCTTCGGCCTCGATCGGTAATGAGCACGCCATGTTTGAACCCTTTCACGGTTCCTACCCCCAGGCAACCGGAAAAAACATAGCCAATCCCGTAGCCTCTATCCTATCTACCGCCATGATGTTGAGCCATTTCGGATTGCATGAAGAGTCGCTCGCCGTGGTAATAGCCGTGGACAAATCCATGAAAAAAAATGTGGTGACCAAGGATCTGAATGCTTCCAGCAAATACGGCACTAATCAGGTAGGCGATTTTATAGCCGGAAATATTATAGATTCCGATGAAAACCTCAATTACAATTACGAGAATATAGGATTGGGAAAATCTACCATCATCTAAGACCTGGTAACACTATACGCTTAAATTTTTTTGCCCATTTCACAAGTCGATCTTGGGAAATGAAAAAAATATTGGAAAAATACCAAGCCAAGCAACAAATAATTTTGGAAAATAAAAAATAAAAACATTCAATCAATTACGTATTGAATGTCTTCTTTCATTGTTTTATATTTGAGGTCTTTAAAAAAGCTCGATGAAAATATCTTACAACTGGTTGAAACAGTTCTTAAAAATTGACTGGGATTCCAACAGAACAGCGGAATTATTAACCGACTTGGGCCTGGAGGTTGAAGGTATTTCCCCTTTTGAATCGGTCAAAGGAGGATTGAAGGGAATTGTAGTAGGCGAAGTGTTAAGCTGTGTAAAGCACCCCAACGCGGATAAATTAAAACTGACCACCGTAGATATTGGTCTTGAGGCTCCATTGCAAATTGTCTGCGGCGCTCCCAACGTTGAGGCTGGGCAAAAAGTTGCCGTGGCCACTATAGGAACAACCCTTTATTCAGCGGAAGGGGAAGCCTGGACGATAAAGAAAGGAAAAATTCGTGGACAGGAAAGCCATGGTATGATCTGTGCCGAAGATGAACTTGGATTGGGAGAAGACCACGATGGAATTATGGTACTGCCCAATGGCTTAAAAGTGGGCACCCCCTGTAGCGAAGTTTTTGAAGTGGAACTGGACGAGGTGTTCGAGATCGGGCTAACCCCAAATAGGGCCGATGCCATGAGCCATTTTGGAGTTGCCAGGGATCTAAAGGCCGGATTCAAACAAAGGGATATCCATAAAGAACTGATTACTCCCCCAGTAAGTAACTTCAACATTGTAAACCGATCGTTAAAAATTGATGCCGAAGTAATTAAAAGCGAACTGGCACCAAGATATTGTGGAATTACCATTAGTAATCTAATTGTACAACCCTCGCCAGACTGGCTTAAAAACAGATTAAGGGCCATCGGGATCGCCCCGAAGAACAATGTGGTGGACGCTACCAATTATGTATTGCACGAATTGGGACAACCTCTGCACGCCTTTGATGCGGCAAAAATAAAAGGAAACAAGATAGTGGTCAAAACAGTTCCCAAAGGAACCCATTTTACCACTTTGGACGGTGTTGACCGTACATTGAGCGACGAGGATCTAATGATCTGCGATACCGAGAAACCCCTTTGTATAGCCGGAGTGCTTGGCGGGCAAAATTCCGGGGTTACGGAAAGTACCAGTAGCATATTTTTGGAAAGCGCCTTCTTTAACCCGGTCTCCATACGTAAAACTGCCAAAAGGCATGGCATAAACACAGATGCTTCCTTTCGTTTTGAAAGGGGAATAGATATAGATAATGTAGAATATTGCCTCAAACGGGCCGCATTGCTCATACACGAAATTGCAGGAGGTGATATCACCTCGGACATAGTGGATATTTATCCTAAAAAAAAGGATGACTACCACGTGTTTTTGACCTTCGATAAAATAAATAAGTTGATAGGTCAGGAAATACCCAAGGATACCATTAAATCCATTCTTGCATCATTGGATATTAAGGTTAAAAATGTAACGGAATCCGGTCTCGGATTATCAATTCCATTTTATCGTGTTGATGTTCAAAGAGAAGTCGATGTAATTGAGGAAATTCTTCGTGTTTTTGGTTATAACAATATTGAGTTCAAAGAAAAACTGAATGCTTCCATTGCCCCTACTTCCAAATTTGAGGATTATAAGATTCAAAACATAATAGGAAATTATTTAGCTTCAAACGGATTTAATGAGATTTTGGCCAATAGCCTAACTTCCCATGCCTATAATAAATTATCTAAGGATATTAAGGAAGAGCATACCATTGCCATGTTAAATCCCCTTAGTGCCGATTTATCGGTGATGCGGCAATCCATGCTGTTTTCTGGTCTAGAGGCCATTGCACACAACAGTAATAGACAGATGCACCACCTTAAAATATTCGAATTCGGAAAGACCTATCATCAGTATCCGACCAAGAGAGAGGAAAAAAAGCATCTGAGTATCATTATTACCGGGAACAGATTGGAAGATAACTGGACCACTCCTCCCAAAAAGGTAGATTTCTTCTACCTTAAAGCCATTGTGGAAAACCTTCTGAATAGGCTGGGACTTGTCCAACTTATTCCCCTTCCTACTTCAAACGATACGTTTTCGGAGGGAATTTCCCTGTTGCTGGCCAATAAGCCAATGGTGAATATCGGGGTAGTCAAGAAATCCATTTTAAAGGAATTTGACATTAAGGAAGAAGTGCTATTTGCGGATTTTGATTGGGATTATATTTTGGAAGCCATTGTGAACAACAAAATAATCTACAAAGACATTCCAAAATATCCTGAAGTAAAAAGGGACTATGCCCTATTGGTGGACGAGCAGGTGAGTTTTAAGCAAATTTATGATATCGCCCTGGAGACGGAACGGAAATTTTTGACCAAGGTAAACCTATTTGATGTGTACAATGGCAAGAATTTGCCCGAAGGCAAAAAGTCTTATGCAGTAAGCTACACCTTGCAGGATGAAAACGGTACTTTGACGGACAAGCAGATAGATAGGATAATGAATAAGCTTTTGCAGCGCTATAAAAGCGAATTAGGAGCTGAATTAAGGTAGGTTTGTCGCTATAAGCACATTGGGCAGGATAACACTGTCTATCTCATGGATAATCCCATTGGATTGACTGGCATCTGCACTGGTTATCCTGGCCTTGTTCCCGGCCTTGTCCTCGAGTACAATATCCAATCCGTCCATAGAGGCATAAATTTTATCGCCTTGAACGGTCGTAAAACTTGCTTTTCCATTTCCGTTGCACAATGCCTTTAAAATTTTTGAGGCCGTTATGTTGCCGGCAACAATATGGTAGGTCAAAAGCGAAAAAAGTTCCTGCTTATTTTCCGGCAACAACAATTCCCTCAAGTTTACCTTGGAGAGCCTTTGGAAAGCCATATCCGAAGGCGCAAAAACAGTAAAAGGGCCATCCTCATCCAATATTTTCTCCAAATTGGCTGCCTTTACGACTTCCAACAAGGTATAGTGATATCCGGAATCGGCAGCACTTTCTATAATGGAACTTTCCTTTTGTAAAATATTATTTTCAATGAAAGAAGTTTGTCCATAACCTAGGGAGGTTACCAAAAATAAAATTGCACTAATGGACAAATAGCTTTTCATTGGTTGGACTTGGAAATTATAATAAAATCATCGATGAACGGTTAAATTCATCGACAATATACAATAATCCGTTTACTGTTCTAAAAAAAGTTATCAACTAATTTTAAATATAGGAATATTGCCATTTACACCACATTATCAGTAAGTTTCACAGCCCATTTTAATTTTTTAACGTCCTAAACCAAATTGGAAAACCTTAATTTCTTAATTTTATAATGGGTGCTATAAAAGAATGTAAAATGTTGTTGAAAAGAACCAATATTCAGGAAAGGCTTATTCTAACGAAACAAAAGGACAAATCTGCGGATAATTTGATACATGAGGTTTACCGTCTTTTAACCAAAGAGGGCCATGACCGGAATAGAATTGGGGCCAATCTTAAAAACAAGTCCGAATTAATTTCCTATGACTTTAATTTTGATCTATTGGCAACTACCGAAATTTACCATCTTCGCCATATAAAGAAAATAGCGGTCGATTATAGGTTGCGCTTTTTGGATTCGCATTATTTTAAAGGTGAGATACCGGAGGAGGCGATCAACAAAATCAAAAAACTGGAAAAAGAACACGAACTGGAACTAAAGGGATTTAAGATACTTGCCCCCTCCAAACTTTTCAAATTGAAAGACAGGGACGACCCCATTTTATTTGCACCGATCGGCAATGATCATTATTATTTGATACATAAATGGGGACATGATCTGCATCCGTTGCGAAAAATATTGATGTGGCCTTTTAAAAATCTGGCAAATTTAATAGCCCTGGTAGTAGGCATTAGTTATGTTATGACCCTTTTGGTTCCCAACGGCCTGTTCTCTAAAGAAAATTCCAGCTTTCAATTTTGGTTAATTTTCCTTTTTATATTCAAATGCCTTGCCTCTATAGTACTGTTTTATGGCTTTGCTTTAGGCAAAAATTTTAATCCTGCCATCTGGAATTCCAAATATCTAAAAGCCTAATGCATGGTGGGCGGTAAGCAGTAAGCAAAAAAACAGTTTTTAGTCTTTCATCCATGGCCTATAACATATAGCTTAGGCTTTTGGCCCATGACAGGAATTGGGTCTTGCAAAACTATACCGGAACCTCGTACATTTTGTTTCGCTGCTCCTTTATACTCTTATCGGACATATACTCATCAAAGGTCAAATACCTATCCATATTACCTTTTGGAGTTAATTCTATTACCCTATTCGCCACCGTTTCAGCAAATTCGTGGTCATGGGTCGTAAAGAGAACGGTACCTTTAAAATTCTTTAGGGAATTATTGAAAGTGGTTATACTTTCCAGATCCAAGTGATTGGTAGGTTCGTCCAACATAACTACATTGGCCCTCATGAGCATCATTCTACTCAACATACAGCGTACCTTTTCCCCTCCTGACAAAACTGTACATTTCTTCAAAGCTTCCTCACCGCTGAACAACATTTTCCCCAAAAAGCCCCTAATATTTACTTCTTCCCTTTCTTCTTCCGTTTTGGCCCATTGCCTTAACCAATCTACCAAGTTGATATCTTCGGTAAAGAAGGAGGCATTATCCGCAGGCAGGTAGGATTGGTTGGTAGTGACTCCCCACTGAAAGGAACCACTATCCGCCTTTCTGTTGCCGTTTATAATCTCGTAAAATGCCGTTGTGGCCCTAGAATCCCTAGAGATTATGGCCACTTTATCCCCCTTGGCCAGATTAATGTTGACATCCTGAAACAAAATTTCCCCCTCTTCGGTTAAAGCGGACAATTTTTCAACGTTCAATATTTGATCTCCAGCCTCCCTTTCCCTATCAAAAATAATGGCGGGGTAACGCCTGCTAGAAGGTTTTATATCCTCAATTTTCAACTTGGACAACATCTTCTTTCTGGAAGTAGCCTGTTTGCTCTTTGCCACGTTGGCACTGAACCGTTGGATAAACTCCTGCAGTTCCTTGGCCTTTTCCTCGGATTTTTTGTTCTGTTGGGCCCTTTGTCTGGCCGCCAATTGGCTGCTCTCGTACCAGAAGGTATAGTTGCCGGAATACAGGTTCATTTTTCCGAAATCAATATCGCCAATATGGGTACAGACCGAATCCAAAAAGTGCCTATCGTGCGAAACTACAATAACCGTATTCTCATAGTCGGCCAGGAAATTCTCCAACCAATTTATGGTTTCATAATCCAAATCGTTAGTAGGCTCATCCATAATCAATACATCCGGATTGCCAAATAATGCCTGGGCCAAAAGCACCCTAACCTTCAGTTTGGAATCCAAGTCGCCCATTACGGTATAATGAAACTCCTCTGTAATCCCCAAGTTGGACAATAAGGCGGCGGCATCGCTATCGGCATTCCAACCGTTCATTTCCTCAAATTGCACCTGCAACTCCCCTATCCTATCCGCATTCTCGTCACTGTAGTCGGCATATAGGGCATCTATCTCATTTTTTATCTTGAACAATGGCTTATTGCCCATTACTACACTCTCCAAAACAGTATATTCGTCATAGGCATTATGATTCTGTTCCAGGATAGACATCCTTTTGCCCGGTTCCAAGTGGACACGACCCGATGTAGGTTCTACTTGTCCCGATAGAATTCGTAAAAAGGTAGACTTTCCCGCTCCATTGGCGCCAATAACACCATAACAATTACCTTGTGTAAAGGACACGTTTACTTCATCAAAAAGAACCCTTTTCCCGAATTGCACAGATAAATTTGACACTGACAGCATATATAACGTTTTAAATTTTGTGCAAAAATAACAAAAATTAACCCGTTAAAGCAACTATATTACAATGCCTTTAGGGGTCGTTTTAACGTAGGCCCATAAGATTTAACTCACAATTAACAGCCTGTATCCCTTGAGTTTATTAGATTTGTTCACTATAAAGTAGCTATTCTCATATGAATAAACCTTTACTATATTCTTTTCTTATTGCACTGGTTGGTTGCGGTACGATAGAAAAAAAATCCCCCGGTGCATTCTTTGCTGGCGAAATTGTAAATCCCACAAGCCAATATGTGGTTCTATTTAAAGATGATATTGCAATAGATTCTGCCAAGCTGGATAACCATAATAGATTCAGTATTCAATTGGATACTGTTGTAGAAGGTTTATATCATTTTGACCATAGTCCGGAATTGCAGTACGTGTATCTCGAAAAAGGAGATAGTTTGATGATCCGACTAAATACTGAGGATTTTGACGAATCATTGATATTTTCCGGGAGGGGCGAAGAAATAAATAATTTCCTTGTTGAATTCTTTTTAAGTACGGAATCGGAGCCGGCCAAAGTCTATTCTTATTCCCAACTGGATCCAGAGAAATTTTCCCATATATTGGATTCCCTAAAAACCATTAAAGTAACCGCACTTAACAACCTGATAATGGACGGTACCCTTTCCGATAAGGCGGCGGAAATAGCTAGGGCAAGTATCGATTACAATTATTATATCTATAAGGAAAAATACCCATTCTGGAACAGAAGAAAGACAGGAAAGGACAATATCCAAGAGCTCCCCAACCACTTTTACGACTATAGAAAGACGCTCGACTACAACAACAAGAATCTTACCTATCATAGGTACTACTACAATTTTATGAAGACCCATTTTAATAATTTATCCTATATGGGCTGTTATTCCAAATGTAACGATGCGCACAATGACATCGTCAAGAATAAATTACATTTTAACCTGCACAAGTTAAAACTTATAGATAGTCTGGTCATCGAAAAAAACCTTAGGGACAATTTATTCCGGAATGTTGCTATGGACTATTTAATAAGTGTCCATGATACGGATGAAAACAATAGAATTTTTATTAACGACTTTCACAGATTTTCAGGAAACAATAGTCACAGTGCCGAAATAGAGTCCATTTACCAAGGCGTAAGCAATCTACAGCCCAATAATAAATTGCCCAATATTTCTGTTTACAACACAGATGGAACTTTGGTCACCCTACAGGAAATTGCCGAAAAGGAGAAAAACACCGTATTTTATTTTTGGTCCGGAACCCAGAGATCCAACTTCAAGAATATACTTACGCGCGTGGCACAACTATCGGAAAACAGACCGGAATATACTTTTATAGGAATTAATTGCAATACGGATGCATTAAGATGGCAGTCCTTACTAAGCGCCAATCAATTGGATATGGACAAACAATTCCGCACCGATGATTTTGAAAATTTAAAAAACACCCTTGTGATAGGTGGCCTCAATAAGGGTATTATAACCAAAGACGGCCGTATTGTAAACGCATTTGCCGATCTTTACAATAGCTTTTAAGGAAATTCTCTTTAATGGCCGGCCCCACATCCTAATAGGAGTAAACTACCTCGGGGCAAGCCCACGAGGCATTGAAAAAAGATTCAAGTTTAATTTCGACACAAGCATTGGAGCATTTAAATCTCGATTATCGAGTAAAAAATTCCCGTTTTCATTTCAACTATTCTGGCCCAATAACCAATAAATGGATTGCCATATAAAACTAATAAAGCCTCTTATGCTATGGGCGCAAGAGGCTTTATTCTATTTAAAATTTTGGCAAAAAACTAGTTCCCTTTCTGGTAGTCTTCCAAAAATTTAGCCAAACCACTATCCGTCAAAGGATGTTTTAAAAGGCCTTCAATGGCCGACAAAGGTCCGGTCATGACATCGGCTCCAATTTTGGCGCAATCAATCACATGCATGGTATGCCTTACGGAAGCTGCCAATATTTCGGTTTCGAACTCATAATTATCATATATGTGCCTAATCTCGGAGATCAGGTTTAGACCATCGGTAGAAATATCGTCCAATCTACCAATAAACGGGGAAACATAAGCCGCACCGGCTTTAGCGGCCAACAAAGCCTGTCCGCAGGAGAACACCAAAGTACAATTGGTCCTTATTCCTTTATCGGCAAAATATTTAATAGCCTTAACACCGTCCTTTATCATAGGCACTTTAACTACGATTTGCTCATGCAATTCGGCCAGTTCTTCCCCCTCTTTGATCATCCCTTTTAAATCGGTGGAAATTACCTCGGCGGATACATCACCGTCCACAATATTACAGATATCCACATAGTGTTTTAGAATATTGTTTCTTCCGGTAATGCCCTCTTTGGCCATTAGGGAAGGATTTGTGGTTACCCCATCCAATACTCCTAATTCCTGGGCTTCTTTTATCTGTGCTAGATTAGCGGTGTCAATAAAGAACTTCATGTTTATTGCTTTTAAAATTATTAATTTGAAAGATATGGCCTTCTTATAGGTCGCTCTTTTAGTCCTGCAAAATTACAATTTATAATGGTTCATCAAGAGTTTCTCATACACTTTGTCCGGTAATATTTTTTTAGGACCAATGAGAACTTTTGCATAAACTCACCTACCTTATAGTGTACCTTTGGCTTTTTTGTGTTTATTATTTTATGGACCATATGCGCCACCAATAGGGGGTCTTTACCTTTATCTACATGCTCGTTCATCATTTTCAAAGTGTTCCCATAAGGCACTTTATAGGGCGAGTCTTCCAAGATTGGTGCGTGGTAACGGCCAGAGGCTATATTGGTTGCAAAATCTCCAGGAGCCAAATTCGTTATGTCTACCCCAAATCCTTGGACCTCCATTCTCAGGGCTTCCGTAACCAGCTCCAAGGCACCCTTACTGGCCGAGTACAATCCCCTATATGGCAAACCCATATAGCCCGCAATGGACGTAATATTGATGATCAAACCCTTTTTCTGGTTCCTCATATGTGGCAAAACCGCCTTGCACATGTGTATGGGACCGTTAAAATTGGTGTCGAATGCCTTCAAAATTTCACTGTGCGGAGTTTCCTCTATGGGTCCCGCTATTCCAATACCGGCATTGTTTACCAGAACATCCAACCTACCCTCCTTCGCCATAAGCTTCGAAATGGCACTGCCTATACTTTCTGGGTCTCTTACATCCAATTCCAATAGTTCAAAATCAGTGAAATTAGGATATGATGCCAATCTCCTGGTAGTTCCGTATACCTTAAAACCCTTCGATTTTAAATAAACCCCTATCGATTTTCCAATGCCCGATGAACCTCCAGTAACCAGTACAACCCTATGCTCCATAAAATAAGATTAAGGTGCAAATTAACAAATAAAAACAGGATTTGTGGGAAAATGGATCTGATTACTGTGCTTGATCCTACTTTATGCTATAAAATTGTTCTTGATCCTATAAAAACAAAAAAAATGCCTTCACTTTAGGGTACAAAAAATGGCAAGCTACCTACATCGCACCGCTACAACCATATACCCTTGCTGCGTTCCCACCCTGGGGGATTCTACAGGAGCTGGTCGTGTAGGACTTGCCGGTGCAAATATACAATCTTTTAATTTTTTTACAATCGTTTTCAGGTCTTAATTTTATTAAATATCTTGCCTTAGGAAGTTGCCAAAAATATTTTTGGATAGCAAGTTGATTTTAAGACAACTAATAAAAATCAAAGGAAAAAATAGTGCAAAAATGGCACATTACCCGGTAAGATTTTATTTTAAATTATACTCGTATTAAATTATGAACGCCTTCAAATTAAACCTATTCTTTATAATTCCTTTGTTTTTTTTTTGGCTTGTGATGGCAGCATCGACCCCCCTCAAACTCTTCGAAATTCAACTGGAAGGAAACCAAACGGAATTTCAAAAAATCAGGTGGTCGGTATCTCGGTAAAAAATCTAAAAAATAAGGATATAGATCAGATTACCTATACCTTGGACAATGAGGAAATTACACCGAACAACAATAAAATTACGCTGGACCAACTGGAACTTGGGGCCAAAACCCTAACTGCGAGTATTCGTTTCGAGGGCCAAACCGTGGAAGTCTCAAAAGGAATTAAACTATTGGCAGAACACGCCCCGGAGATATACACCTACGAGATTCTAAACGTATATCCCCATGATATGGACGCCTATACCCAAGGATTGGAATTTTACAAGGATACACTTTATGAAAGTACCGGAAAAAAAGGAAAATCCTCATTAAGACAAGTAGATTATAAAACTGGTAAAATTTTAAAGAAAATAGACTTGGACAACAACTATTTTGGAGAGGGTATTACTATTTTAAACGATAAAATTTATCAGCTCACATGGCAAAGTGGATCGGGATTCATATACGACCTTAAGGATTTTAAGAAAATAGACAACTTTAAATACAACCAAAGCAAGGAAGGATGGGGTCTGTGCAATGATGGTAATAAGATATTCAAGAGTGATGGTACCGAAAAAATATGGTTCTTGAATCCTGTCACTATGGCCGAGGAAGGACATTTTGAAACGGTAACCAATACCTCCATCTTCAACAAGGCCAATGAACTGGAGTATGTGGATGGAAAAATATACGCCAATGTCTATCAAAAGGAAAGTATGATGATCATAGACGCCAAAAGTGGTGCAATAGAGGGGGTTGTAAATTTCAGTGGCCTAAAGGAGAAAGTAACGCAACATCAGAGTCTGGACGTACTTAACGGAGTGGCCTATCACCCAAAAAGAAAGACCTTCTTTGTTACAGGAAAAAACTGGGATAAATTATTTGAGGTAAACATCCTTAAAAAATAATTATGGGAATCTTTGAAAAAATCATAAAGGTAGTAGAAGATGATCTGGATGACCTGAACCATGTTAACAATGTTCGATACGTGCAATGGATGCAGGATATTGCAAAGGAACATTGGCAGGCCAAAGCCCCCAAAGATTTGATGGACACTACGGTCTGGGTGGTATTGACCCATCATATTACCTACAAAAGTGCCGCAAAATTGGACGATGTTATCCTAATGAAAACATATATAGACAAGACCAAAGGCCCCGTAAGTGTCAGAATTGTGGAAATGTACAACAAAGAAAACCATCAATTGTTGGTCAAATCCAAAACCGAATGGTGTTTGCTCAACTCGGAGACCTTTAAACCCATGAGGATTTCACCGGAAATAGAAGGTATCTTTCTATCCCAAACCTAAAAGCTATTCACGATCTATCCCGGGGTTCAACTTTGAACCTGCAAAAAAATAACGGCTCTTTGAAATTCCCCCAAGACACTGTCTACATAGATACTGTTTACAGTAGCATGGCCAGCTTAGCCTACGCATAAAATAATACTGCTATCAAAAGAGTATAATTGAAGTAGAAAATATAGTCAGGACATAGATAGTTCCCTTAAATATTCTAAGGTCCAACAGAACATAAAATCCAACTCTTGGTGAAAATACAGCATTTTACGTAAGTTAGACGCATAATATACTTCCATTTTTGTAAGAAAAATAGTAATAAAGTTCATTTTTTTTCACATAAAACAAAAACCCTAGTTTTTCTAAGGTTGAAATACCCCCCTTTGCTACAAGCTATCCTTAAATTGCCATAAAATCATCTGAAATTATGGAATACACCTATACTATTTTGGACTCCGATGCCCAATCCAATTTACAGTTGCAGCACTGTATGGAAGAATATAGTGAATTTTATTGTTCCGGGGTAGCCAGCAATAGTATAGATGGGTTAAATAGCATCCTTAAAAAAAATCCGGATATTGTTTTCATCCATTTAAATGAAAGGGCCCATGAGTATTTTCATATGATTATGGAATTGCACCAATATGTTAAGGAAATCCCCATATTCATCGGAATTTCCAAAAGCAAACAATATGCCTTTGAAGCATTAAAATGCCATTTTTTTGACTATTGGCTATTACCGTATAACGAATTTGATATTAGAAAAACCCTCCTAAGGCTAAAGCTAAAAGCCCCAAAGGAGCAGGAACCCAAAACACTTTTACTTCAATCCTATAAAGACTATCGCTACATTGACACCCAAGAAATCATGTATTTACAGGCCGACAACAATACTACCGATTTTTTTATGAAAGATGGAAGTACTATAAGTGCATTTAAAACGTTAAAGACTTTTGAGAACAATTTGCCAACAAATTTCATAAGGGTACATCAGAGCTATATCATCAATATCGACTTTGTTTCCAGGATCAACTATGGAAAAGGTATTTGTACCTTAAAGCATGACAAGCTGCAATTGCCCTTTTCCAAATCCTATAAAGGCAATATAGACAACCTAAAAAAGATATTGGCCAAAAACACCATTTCTACCCTTAATTAAACAAATTCTCTCAGACACAATACGCTTACTAACAGAACTCCCACTTCTGCTAAAGATAATTCTTACATAATTTTTCAATGCCCCATCGTAGTTAATTTAGCTTTAAAATAAACCTTATTAACCCTCGAAACCATTAGAAAAATGAAAAGATTTTTATCTATTTTTGCCGTAGTACTGCTTAGTATCGGCCTATTTGCCATGGGGACCCAAGATGTTCTCCCAACAGTAAACAATAACATTGCCACCGACGGAGACAATATTCCTAAGGAAAGAAGGGACCCTCCCAAGGCAACCTCCGATTTCCAGTACAATGACAATGCCCTGGCCACCGACGGAGACAATATTCCAAAGGAGAGAAGGGACCCTCCCAAGGCAACCTCCGATTTCCAGTACAATGACAATGCCTTGGCCACCGATGGAGACAATATTCCAAAGGAAAGAAGGGACCCTCCCAAGGCGACTCTTGATTTCCAAAACGTTAATAACGCCATTGCATAATAAATGATTTGATAAATTTTAGAACCGAAAGGTTTTAATTACATCAATAAAATATAAGGCCCTAAGCAAATTTGTTTAGGGCTTTTTTTTTATCTTTCCACCTCTATGGAAAAAAAAATAAATTATAAATTTTTATGTTGTTTTATAATATTCCTGCAACTAATGCATATTGGTTGTAAGGATACTTCCTTTGGCCCCAAAGAATCGGTACCCCTGCCACAAAACGACAGCATTGCTTATTGGCTGTCCGAAGAAAACAGCAGTTCCGCCAAAGAATATGGCCAAAACCTTTCCAAGGCCTATGAACAGGCCTTACAGTAAAAAAACGACTCCCTTAAATCCAAGCACTTTTCCAAAATATCCTATTACTACGCACTGATAGGGGATTCTTTGCAATTTAGACGCTCCAACAAATTGGCACTTACCCTCTCTAAAAAAACAAAAGATTCCAACGCCCTGGCCAACAATCATTGGGACCTGGCTTTTTTTTTAGAGGACAATGCCAAAGAGGATAGTGCCTATTATCATTATTCACAGGCGGAAAAAATATTTAAGTCCTTAAAGGATGACTATTCTACTGCACGAGTCTTATATAATTTGGCCAGGGTACAATCCAATATCAAAGATTATACCGCCAGTGAAATCACGACCATTGAAGCTATTGAGCTATTTAAGCCTTTGGACAAATTTTACCAATTGTTTTTATGTTATAACAATTTAGGATCGGTAACCAACGCCTTAAGTGAATACGACAAGGCTTTGGAATACTATAATAAGGCTCTTTTCTATTTGGATAAATCGAAGATTGACAATCCATCCAATAAACTAAGAAACAAAGCTTTAAATAATATGGGCATGGTTTTTCAAGCCAAAGGAGAAAACAAAAAAGCTCTTGAAAACTTTGAAAAGGTAATCAATTCCGATAATATTCTTTATGAAGATGCACAATTATATGCACAGGCACTTTCCAATTATGCCTATAGTAAAAACAAACTAGGTGATACCTTAGGTGTATTGGCCTATTATGAAAAATCGTTAAACATAAAGGATAGTTTAAACGATACCAGAGGATTGGCAATTACGAATTATGAGATTGCAGAATATTATTTAGACAGAAAAGATACTGCAAAAGCTTTAACTTATGCCCAGACCGCCAAGCGGATTTCAGAACAGACCAGTAACAACAGAAGGTTATTGGAATCCTTGGAGCTTATGGCAAAAGTAGACCCCAAGAATTCTTCAAAATACACCAAGGAATACATAAAACTAAACGATAGTTTAATTAGGGAAGAACGCTCCACTAGGAATAAATTTACAAGAATACGTTTTGAGACCGATGAATTTATTGAACAAAATGAATTGCTCACCCGGCAGCGCCAATTATGGATCGGGATAGCCACAACCCTATTTATTCTTGCTGCATTTATTTTGACTACTATAGATCAACGCCGAAAAAATCAAAAATTGAGATTTGAACAGGCGCAACAGAAAGCCAATCAAGAAATCTTTAATTTGCTACTTGCCCAAAACAAGAAGGTAGAAGAAGGCAAACAGCTGGAAAAGAAGCGGATTTCAGAGGAATTGCACGATGGTATTTTAGGTCAGATGTTGGGAATACGTTTAATTCTTTCCGGACTTAACAATAAAACCGATTCCGATTCCGTTCTTAAACGTAGTGAGCTACTTAAAAAATTACAAGGTTTGGAAGAGGAAATCCGTACAATTTCCCATGAATTGAACAGGGCATCCCAAGAAAAAATTCATAACTTTATTATATCCATTGAAGAATTGGTCAAGACCATTCAGGATTCCTCGAAAATGAAATGTCATTTTAAGTACGACCAAAAAATTGATTGGGACCAATTAAAAGGGGATATTAAAATCAACATTTATAGGATTGTGCAGGAAAGCCTGCAGAATTGTATAAAGCATGCCAAAGCCACTAAAGTAGATCTATTGTTCGAATCGGAAAATGAACATGTAAGGATAATAGTTCTGGATAATGGTGTTGGTTTTGACCAGAAGAAGGGAAAAAGAGGAATAGGACTTAAAAACATTAATTCTAGATTGGAGAAATTGAACGGAACCTATGATATTCAAAGTAAAATTGGACAGGGAACAAAGGTAATAGTGACCATTCCCTGTATAATGGAAGAGGAAATGGAACCGTTACCGGCCTAATGGATTATTTTAATCGACAATAGAATGAGAACTTTAAGAATCTTAACGGTAGATGACCATGAAATGATCACTACCGGATACAAATATCTTTTGGAGGCTGCCGAGTTCGAAGAATTTCTGATAAAAGTAGAAACTGCCAATACCTTTGAAACCGGAAAGCAGAAAATAGAAGATTCGGCAAGATCATTTAAATATGACCTCTTATTATTGGATGTACAATTAACGGAAACCCATTTGGAAGAACCACAAACCGGGGAGGATCTGGGAATCATTGCCAGAAAGATAATCCCGGATACCAAAATTGTATTCATGTCCTCATTTAGTGATAACTATAGAATAAACAGCATTTTAAAAAACGTGAATCCCGATGGCTATATGGTAAAATCGGAAATAGATGAAAAATCTTTAATTGCCATGGTCCGGAGCGTAATTAACTCGCCCCCCTACTATAGTCAGAAAGCATTGGCGGCCATTCGAAAAAAAGTCTCCAATGACCTGTTATTGGACGATAATGACAAAAAAATACTCTACCACGTTTCAATTGGCACCAGAACAAAGGATATGGTCGATTTTATAAATCTGTCACTGGCCGGGATAGAAAACAGAAAAAGACAGCTAAAAGTAATTTTTGGAGTGGAAAAACAAAACGATTTGGCTCTGGTCCATGAAGCCAGAAATAGGGGGTTTCTTTAATCCAACTCTCGTGTCCCATCAACCCCACTTTGGTGATGCCTCCCTACTTATCCCACAAAATAGTACCCACCACTTAATGGACTTCCATTTGGTACACCCTGCACACCTCTTTACCGTTCAACGTCTACTTTTTCGACGAATACACCCAATATGACCAAAAACCTTATTTTTTATAAGGTTTTTATCCAATCAAGGACAAAGCATTAGTCTAATTTTGACAGAAATTTTAATTAACCACTATTTAGGATGTCGAAATCAGGAAACGAGTTTTTCAATAATCCAAAAATTGGAACAAAAAGCACCGACCATATTGCGGGTATAGAGGCTTTTAGAAAAGGACTGGAAAAACATTTTTTTGCAGAGGTCAATATTGGCAATTATGGTTTAAAGAAAGAATCCGCCAATTTGATCATAGACCTTAAATGTAACCTTAGCCTGGACGAAGCTTTGTTCTATATAAATAAACCATCTACATGCTCCGGTCGCCCTAAAAATTCTGACCAAGAAAAAACCATATTATTCCTTATGGCGTATTCGGAACTAAAAAAGCGGAACGAAATAAATATAGATATAAGTGAACTGACCATATCCTTAACGGACACCACCATTCTAATAAGTAAAATTTACGATCAAAGTATAGTAGATCAATTGGAAAATATCTTTTCCGAACTCATCAACCACAATCTATATTATACAAAAGGTATGAATGAGACTCCCTTTGAAATATTCATCCCTGTATTTGAAGAGGACACTCTGGAAAGCGATGCCAAATTACAGAATATTGTTTCGGACAATAACAGCACGAACGACTATTTCGGCTTTTGGGGAATGTATTATGACCAAACTGAGGAAGCGGCCATTTATGATCTAAGCACCAAAACCATAATATTTGGTGATATTCAAATCCTCAGTGAATAGAAGGGATTGGCAAAACTGTCCACAAAGTATAAAAAATTCTTGATCTTATACCTTATGGACAGTATTTCAATTATAAATTAAGCATTGAACAACGCTCTTGAATGCATTAGGGCATTTACTTTTTCCCTTACTCCATCAATAATCTTTACATCTTCCGGATTCATTAACACCTGATCGATTAGGTCTACAATAACCTTCATTTGATCTTCCTTTAGCCCCCTTGTAGTAATTGCAGCCGTACCAAAACGGATACCGCTGGTAACAAACGGGGATTTATCGTCAAAAGGAACCATATTCTTATTGGCGGTAATATCGGCTTTTACCAAAGCATTTTCAGCATCCTTTCCTGTAATGTTCTTATTCCTAAGATCTATCAGCATCATATGGTTGTCCGTACCCCCGGAAATAATTTTATACCCCTTGTCAACAAATGCGCTGGCCATTGCCGCAGCATTTTTCTTCACCTGAAGCATATAATGCAGAAAATCATCGGTCAGGGCCTCTCCAAAGGCAATGGCCTTTGCCGCAATGATGTGTTCCAATGGACCGCCCTGATTGCCCGGGAAAACCGCCAGGTCCAACAAAGCGGACATTTTCCTCAAAGAACCGTTCTTCAACTTTATCCCGAAAGGATTGTCAAAATCCTCACCCATTAATATAAGTCCTCCCCTAGGACCGCGCAAGGTCTTATGGGTAGTTGTGGTTACAATATGGCAATGAGGTATTGGATCGTTTAGGATCCCTTTGGCAATAAGTCCCGCAGGGTGGGATATATCGGCCAAAAGTATGGCGTCCACACTATCTGCAATTTCCCTGAACTTTTTAAAATCCATATCCCTGGAATAGGCTGAGGCCCCTGCTATTATGAGCTTAGGCCGTTCCTTCTTGGCTATGGCCTGAATTTTATCATAGTTCAGTACCCCGGTCTCCTCATCTACCCCATAAAACACAGGATTATATAATCTACCGGAAAAGTTTACGGGAGAACCATGGGTCAAATGCCCTCCATGAGACAGATCAAATCCGAGAATGGTATCGCCCGGCTTAAGACATGCATGGTATACGGAGGCATTGGCTTGGGACCCGGAATGCGGCTGAACATTGGCATACGCGGCTCCAAATAATTGTTTTGCCCTGTCTATGGCCAATTGCTCTATTTCATCCACTACTTCACATCCCCCATAATAGCGCTTGCCAGGATATCCTTCTGCATACTTATTGGTCAATACGGATCCAGCAGCCTCCATCACCTGTGGACTGGTAAAGTTCTCGGAAGCAATTAGTTCAATTCCATCTATTTGGCGTTCCTTCTCCGCCTCAATGAGTTCAAAAATTTGATTGTCGCGTTGCATAAAGTAATATTCTATTAAATAATGTGCAAAAATACGAATTGCCGACCGTTAATTGCTAGAAAATAATATATTTGATAAGATATTTATTAAACACCAGTTAACAATTCCGAAATGCCATTAAAAACTAATCTTCCAGAAAAAAAAACATGGTTGCCCGTACCCATCAATTCTGATTTTCCCATTCAGAATATTCCTTTTGGGGTTTTCCTGACCAGGGATGATATTATTACCATAGGCTCAAGGATTGGTGATTACGCAATAGATTTGGGGGCATTGCATCAATTGGGATATTTTAAGGATATTCCCCTAACGGAGGATATTTTTTTACAGGACACCCTGAACGACTTCATTTCCGACGGCAAAAAGACTTGGCGTTTGGTCCGGAATAGAATCAGTGAAATATTCGACATCAACAACAATGAACTGAAGAACAACGAAGAACATAAAAACATTGTTCTTTTTACCATGGACGAAATAGAAATGCAACTTCCCGTTCAGATTGGCGATTACACGGATTTTTATTCCAGTAAGGAGCATGCCACCAATGTGGGCAAAATGTTCAGGGATCCGGCAAATGCATTACTTCCCAATTGGTTGCACATACCCGTAGGATATCACGGAAGAAGCTCCTCCATAGTACCTAGCGGCACAGCAGTCAGAAGGCCCATGGGACAGACCCTTCCGACAGGAGAGGAACAGCCTGTTTTTGGCCCTTCCAAATTAGTGGATTTTGAACTGGAAATGGCATTTATTACCACAGACGCGAATGTTTTAGGAGAACCTATTCCTGTTGAGGAAGCAGAAAATTACATCTTTGGAATGGTACTTTTCAACGATTGGAGCGCCAGGGATATCCAAAAATGGGAATACGTACCTCTAGGGCCATTTTTGGCCAAAAATTTTGCATCGTCCATATCACCATGGATAGTTACCTTGGATGCCCTAGAACCTTTTAGGACAGCAAGTCCGGTACAGACCCCTAGGCCCCTGCCCTATCTACAACAAACAGGAAAAAAAAGTTTCGATATAAATTTAGAAGTTTCCATAAAACCTGAAGGAGGCAAGGCCACTATCGTTACCCGCTCCAACTTTAAGTATATGTATTGGACAATGTCTCAACAACTAGCCCACCATACCATAAATGGTTGCAAGGTAAATAGTGGCGACATGATGGGCAGTGGCACCATTTCCGGCCCTACCCCTGATACCTATGGCTCCATGCTGGAGCTTACCTGGCGTGGAGAAAAACCCCTGACCTTGGAGGATGGATCCACAAGAAAGTTTATTGAAGATTACGATACGGTAACCATAACCGGTTATTGCAAAAAAGATAATGTACGTATCGGTTTTGGGGAAGTCTCCACCAAATTGCTTCCCGTATTTCAGCATAAGAGGAAATAAGTAGAAAAACAGCTCCGTTTGTACTATACGGAATAGTTTAACGTTTGTGTATAGAACTATTTTGGCATAGCTATTGAATTATGTCCATAGTATTCTTATACCAAACGTCATGAAACAAATAATACCCATCTCGCTGATGCTATTTTTTTTAATCTCTTGTGGAGGGGTCAAAAAAACACAGGAAGCCATAAATACGGGCAATTATGGTAACGCAATAAATACCGCCCTGCAAAATATTGCCACAAACAAAACAAAAAAATCCAATCAGCCATATATCCTTATGTTGGAAGAGGCTTTCAAGAAAAACACAGAACGTGAGCTTCAACAGATCGCTTTCTTAAAAAAGGACAACAATCCGGCCAACCATGAAATAATTTTTAACGGATATCAAAACCTAAGATCTATCCAAGAGCGCATAAAACCCTTATTGCCATTAAAGCTATATGATGAAAATAGGGATGCCCGATTTGCATTTAAGGATTATGATGAGGAAATAATCAAATCCAAACGGGAATTGTCGGACTATTTGTACAACAATGCCTCTACCCTCTTAAATTCTGGTCGGTACAAGGAGGATTACAGAAAGGCATTTGACCAATTTTCATATTTGAACGAAATAAATCCCAATTACAGGGATACAGGGCGTAAACTGGAAGAAGCCCACAACAAGGGTCTGGATTACGTTCAGGTGACAATGATCAATGATTCCGAACAAATAGTCCCCAACCGTCTGGAGCAGGAACTGCTAAATTTCAATACTTTCGGATTAAATGACCTTTGGACCGTTTACCACACCAACGCCCTGGAAAACATTAAATATGATTATGAAATGCAGGTGGCGTTCAAGAACATCAATATTAGTCCGGAACAGGTTACCGAAAAGCAGATTTCCAAGGAAAAACAGATCAAGGATGGCTATAAATATGCCACCAATGCCAATGGAGAAGTTTTAAAAGACAGTCTTGGCAACAAAATAAAGATCGACAAATTCAAAACCGTTAAATGCAATTTTTATCAATTTACCCAGCTTAAATCGGTTGAAGTAGTTGGAAACGTGAGCTTTTTGGATTTACAAAGTCAGCAACAGATCAATTCCTATCCCTTGGCCAGTCAATTCGTCTTTACCCATGTCTATGCCAAGCACAACGGTGATACAAATGCCCTGGAGGAAGATATGGTCCCATTATTGCAACTTTCTGCCGTCCCCTTTCCCAGCAACGAACAAATGGTTTATGATGCAGGCGAAGATTTAAAAGCAAAATTGAAAGGTATAGTCACCAGACATCGTTTCAATTAATCCTTCAAGTAAAGCTGTCTATATATATTTTGTCAAATCCAGTTGGGTAATTGCCCCGTGCGATTCATGGGCTACCACGGTTCCATTTTTAATTACAAGCAACTGTGGCGACTCATGGACAACACCAAACATTTTACTGGTTTCATTGGAAACAGAACGATATTGGTGCAGGTCCAAGTAATGAAGGTCCAAACTATCCACAGGTATATCATATCCTTCGTTGAACCGATTTATAACCATTCTACTAATACCGCAAGTGGTAGAATGCTTAAATATTACCTGAGGTTTTACAACGGATCTTTCTTTTATTACCTCCAACTGTTCAGAGGACGCCAAAGACACCCATGGAGCGGCCTTTGTCTCTTTTTTTTCCCTTTCACTATTATTTCCCTTTCCAAAAAGTCCTTTTAGAATTCCCATTTTGTAATTTTAGTATTAAGTCCAATAAATGTTGCCAACCTTGCAAACTGCCTTATTGTCACTAAAATTAAAACGATAAGTGACATTTTGTCTTGTTAAAAATACTGGTAAGGTTGTTGCCTTTAAGACTTCAAAAGTAAGCAATAACGTAAAAAAAACAACTATATGAATTTTAACAACTTCACCATAAAATCGCAGGAAGCCATACAGCATGCGCAACAAATAGTGCAGGGGCTGGGCCATCAACAAATAGAGAACGAGCATATTTTCAAGGCCATCTCCGAGGTGGAGGAGAACGTACTTCCGTTTATCCTTAAAAAATTAAATGTAAACACTACCTTATTGAACCAAATTCTGGAAAAGGAACTGGAAAATTTCCCCAAAGTCTCGGGCGGTGAAATCATGCTATCCAGGGAAGCCAATAAGACCCTTACCGATGCAAGCATTATTGCCAAAGAAATGGCCGATGAATACGTCTCCATAGAACATTTGTTATTGGCAATTTTCAAATCCAAGAGCAAGATAGCCCAAATAATGAAGGACCAAGGGGTTACCGAAAAAGATTTAAAAGCGGCAATAAACGAATTGAGAAAGGGAGGCAAAGTTACTTCCCAGAGTGCAGAGGACACCTATAACTCCTTGAACAAGTATGCCAAAAACCTCAATGAGCTGGCAGATAGCGGAAAATTGGACCCCGTTATTGGAAGGGACGAAGAAATTAGGAGGGTTTTACAGATCTTGTCCCGTAGAACAAAAAACAACCCCATGTTGGTCGGGGAACCTGGTGTAGGCAAAACTGCTATTGCCGAAGGTTTGGCCCATAGAATTGTTCAGGGCGACATTCCCGAAAACCTAAAGGATAAAATAATCTATTCCTTGGATATGGGCGCACTAATTGCCGGTGCCAAATACAAAGGGGAATTTGAGGAGCGATTAAAAGCGGTTATCAAAGAAGTAACCTCTTCGGACGGGAACATTGTGCTCTTTATTGATGAAATCCACACCCTTGTCGGGGCCGGAGGCGGGCAGGGCGCCATGGATGCGGCCAATATCCTTAAACCTGCCCTGGCACGGGGAGAACTAAGGGCCATAGGTGCTACCACCTTGGATGAGTATCAAAAATATTTTGAAAAGGACAAAGCTCTGGAACGAAGGTTTCAAAAAGTGATGGTAGATGAACCGGATACCGAAAGTGCCATCTCCATTCTTAGGGGAATTAAAGAAAAGTATGAGGCCCACCACAAGGTCAGAATCAAGGACGAGGCCGTAATTGCCGCTGTTGAATTATCGCAACGCTACATCACCAATAGATTTTTACCGGACAAAGCCATAGACTTAATGGATGAGGCCGCTTCCAAACTAAGGATGGAAATAAATTCCAAACCCGAGGAACTGGATGTGTTGGATCGTAAAATAATGCAATTGGAAATTGAAATTGAAGCCATAAAGCGGGAGAACGACACCTCAAAACTAAAGGCTTTGAATGTGGACCTGGCCAATTTAAAGGAAGACAGAAATGAAATCTTTGCCAAATGGGAGAGTGAGAAAACGGTAGTGGATAATATCCAAAAAACAAAGAACGACATTGAAAACTACAAATTGGAAGCCGAAAGGGCCGAACGTAATGGGGACTACGGCAAAGTAGCCGAAATCAGGTACGGCAAAATAAAAGAAGCCCAGGAACGATTGAAAAAACTGGAAAGCGAACTGGAAGAACAGCAACACGGGGAAACCCTGATCAAGGAGGAGGTGACCAACGAGGACATCGCCGAAGTGGTAGCCAAATGGACAGGTATTCCCGTTACAAAAATGCTTCAAAGTGAAAGGGAAAAGTTGTTAAAACTGGAAGACGTCCTCCACAAACGAGTGGTAGGGCAGGAAGAAGCCATACAGGCCGTTTCCGACGCCATACGAAGAAGCAGGGCCGGATTGCAGGACAGCAAAAGACCCATTGGTTCCTTTCTCTTCCTAGGGACTACAGGGGTAGGTAAAACGGAATTGGCAAAAACATTGGCAGCCTATTTATTCGATGATGAAAATGCGATGACCAGAATTGATATGAGCGAATACCAAGAGCGCCATTCGGTAAGTAGATTAGTAGGCGCACCTCCGGGATATGTTGGCTATGACGAAGGAGGTCAATTGACCGAGGCAGTACGAAGAAGACCTTATTCGGTGGTCTTGCTGGATGAGATCGAAAAAGCGCATCCGGATACCTTTAATATCCTTTTACAAGTATTGGATGAAGGAAGGTTAACAGACAACAAAGGCCGCGTTGCCGATTTCAAGAATTCCATCATCATCATGACCAGTAATATGGGAAGCCATATTATTCAGGAAAAGTTTGAGGACAACAATGACATCTATAGCGCTACCGAAGCTGCCAGGGTTGAAGTATTGGGACTATTACGAAAAACGATAAGACCAGAGTTCCTAAACCGTATAGACGACATCATCATGTTTACCCCTTTAAGCAGAAAGGACATTAAAAAGATAGTGGTACTACAACTGGATCAGTTGAAAAAGTTGGTGGCCAAACAACAAATTACAATAGATGCAACCGAAGAGGCCATAGATTACCTGGCCAACAAAGGGTTTGACCCCCAATATGGCGCAAGACCCATAAAACGGGTAATTCAGAAAGAAGTATTGAACAATATTTCCAAAGAATTGTTAAGCGGCAAGATCCACCCTGGGGGAATGCTTCTTATGGACTGCTTTGACGACCAGCTCGTATTCAGAAATGAGAACGAACTGGCGAATTAACACCAATACCTTTTACAGATTACAGGAAGGGCATCCCATTAATGATCGGATGCCCTTTTTTATTAACAATATATACCATACAGTATAAGATTTTTTATATTAGCATAAAACTGTAAGGACATGTCTACAAAAGCAGAGAGAACAACCGCCTATATTATTGAAACTGTTGCTCCCATTTTCAACAAGCTTGGATATGTAGGTACCAGCATGAGCGACCTAACAGAGGCAACAGGCCTGACCAAGGGGGCCATATACGGGAATTTTGAAAACAAAGATTCCTTGGCACTCGCTGCTTTTGAATATAACAGTAAAAAGCTCTTGGCCGAAATAGACGATAAATTAAACTCCAGTGGCACTTCCCTTCAAAAGCTTTTTGTACTTACCAATTTCTACCGTCATTACGATACTTTTATTGAGGAATTGGGTGGTTGCCCCATTTTAAATATAGGGATAGACGCCAATCACAACAATTCCCAACTGCTGGCCGCCACTAGGGAGACCATAAAGACCATTGAGGGAAAAATTGCCCTGGTCCTGGAAAACGGACTTAACAACAATGAGCTTAGACTGCCCGTAACACCACTACAGTTTTCTAAACAACTATACACCATGATCCAAGGAGCTGTAGCCATGGCCACTATTACGGGTGATAGAAAATACTTGCTGAATACGGTGACCTACCTGGACCAATTAATAGTTCATGAAATAAAAAAGTAATTGTCTAACCTTACTCTCCTATTATTCTAAATATCCAGGTTCTTTCAGTGTATTTACCGTTAAATTTATTATCCCTTGCCGCTTCCGCTTCCCCTAGAGTATCAAACCTTTCCAAATACACATAATCCCATTTAGTCTTGTCCAAATAAAAGAATTTTGCTTCAATCCCTTTCTTTTTAAGACTCTCCACAAATATATCGCGATATCTGGACGTACCATAGACATTGCCTATAAGATAAAATCCGGCCTTCTGGCCCTCCAATTTATCCACTTCCTCATAATGCCCCTTAGTAACCTTCTTGCCTGCCTTCTTCCTAGCGGCAATCATATCCAGATCTTCCTGGATTTTCTTGGCCAGTGCGAGTTCCACGGCTTTTATAGAGTCCAATCTTTTCTGTTCCTTCATCCGGACCGCCTCTGCCAGAGCCTCGGCTTCCTGTTCCTCTTTCAACCGTTTTGCCTCGGCCAAGGCTTCTGCCACTCTTAACTCTTCGGCAATCGCTTTCTTTTTCTTACCCCTAACCCGTTTTTCCTTTTTGGCCTTTTTCAATGCTTTTTTCTCGGCCAAGGCTTCCGACTTGCTCAGTTCTTTCTGAATTTTCGCTTCCTCTGCCAAACGATCCGCATCTTTCATTGGAACAACCTCCTCCGGTTCTTTTAATTCCATTGGTTCCTCATCCACATCAAAACCAACTACCTTTTTACGGGTATCTGGACTGCCCAATGTATAGGCAGCAATTATTTCAAAGGTGGGATCCTGATCCCTAACATCCCCGTCCAAACCATATTCTATAAGCCCACCCAATGATAAGTGCTTAAAAAATCTACCGCCCAGACCGGCCGATACACCATAGAAAGTATTATACCCCCTTGCAGCCAAAATTTGTTGGAGGATAATAACGCATTTAGCCCCACTTGCGTATCCCCATAAGGCACAGATTTAACATACAGCATAGGAAGGAGATATGCATTGTCCACGCCGGTGAACAGGGTAATGGGCAATCGATAATCCATCATTCCCAAATAAATTTTTTCATCGGAATGGGAAACACCTTCATTTGTGGAGAAATTATAATCAAACAGATTTTCTGCCGTAAAACCCACACCAAATCCATCAATGGAAAATCGGACGCCAGGTGCAAACTGCATGATAAATGCATTTTTGGACAATTCCAATTGGGGCAATGAAATTTCAGGGTCCGGATTATACCTATCATCTGCAATTTCACTATTAAAACCAAAAACGTTCAAACCAAGGGACAATTGCATATTATTGCCCAAGTTAAAGACATGTGCATAGTTGAGTACGCCACCGGTATTTAAAAACACCCCTGTATTATTTTGCATAAAACCGGCGCCAATAGAGGACCGGGCGTTTACTTTTCTGGAATAATTTAAAAAAATGGTAGTCGGGTCGCCATCTATGGTCTGCCACTGATACCTGGACCACCAGGCAATGGACTCGGGATTGTTCCTGTCCAGTGAAAAGACCGGATTAAACAAACTCGCGTTAAATTCGGTCAAATTATGCTGCCTCAAGTCGGTTGGCAGCACAACTTCTTGGGCATGTGAAAACAATACCGCCAGCAAAATAGTATAAACAGCGTACTTTTTATCCATATGCAAAAGAACAAAAAACTACGGGTACTACATACTATTTTACTGTAATTTTAGTTACATTACAAGGAATACCAAACATCAAAAATAGAATTGACCATGAAACGTATAAAACTGGTATTGATACTTTCCTTAACCATTGGTAGCTATTTCCTGTAAGGAGGATCCGAAGTTACCCTTGGAAATTGCAGAAGATTCTATTTCCACTTTTTATTTTATACGACATGCCGAAAAAGATCGTAGCGATCCGGAGAACGTGGATCCGGAATTAAATCAGGACGGACTGGGACGGGCCATACGCTGGGCCGAAGTATTCGACCCCGTTGCCCTTGATGCCATTTATATTACCGATTTTGAAAGAACCGCAATGACCGCCGCTCCTACATCCGTAAAAAAAGAAATTACCCCCCAATACTACGACCCCAGGGCCATCAATATTGAGGGGTTTAAAAGTCTAAATCTGGGCAAAAACGTTCTTATTGTTGGCCATAGCAATACTACTCCAGAGTTTGTTAATCTCATGTTGGGGGAAGAAAAATATGTTGAAATGGATGATTATGACAATAGCAGTCTTTTTATTGTCCGGATCATAAATGGAAAGGCCACGGATATTAGGTTAAAAATGGATTAGGACCTGTTAACACTACACCCTCAAAACACCTTCTTGGGGCTATTTTCCACCTCTCTTCGTTAGTTCTCCCACATTAGGCCCTACCAAAATTGCTAAAAATACCTTGACGGTCTATATATATCCTGAAAAGCCATCTTTTCCAGAAGTACTTACAGGTCCTAATTGGAAGCTTTCACAGAAATATCTTCCAATACTATTTTGGACAATAATTTTAATTCGTTTCTTTCAAAAAGTACTTCCACACCATAAAATGAAGTCTCGTCCAGGGAAGCCCCATAATTTTCATAATCCACAAAACGGATACCTCCTACAAAACGCTCGTTATATGCGGCCCTAAAGCGGATTCCACCTCCGTCCACATAAAACTTATACGCTAGGTAATCCGGCTTAAAGGTCTCTTTGTCAAACCAGTACAAATAAATATCCTCATAATCCTTTCCTCCACCCTGCCGATCAAAAGTTACCTTTATCTTATAATATTCCTTGCCCCTTATGGTGGCTTCGCCCAATAATTCCTTATTGACCGCCCGATCGTTGAGCCCATACGGCAAATAAGCAAAATAATGTACGGAATTCACGGAATTTGCGTACAAATCGGCAATGGAATCCTTTAGGGGCACCAAGCTATCATTGACATATCTATTGAAGCCTCGGCTACCTTTCACATCTACTACCTTGGTGGAGTCGGTTCTTCTTATCCGTTTTAAAACCCTTTTTCCGTCATTCCATTCAGAGGCATATTCATAATTCCTGAATTTATAGCTTATATCATGGGTTTTATAACGTTCTCCTCCACTCACCAAAATGGATTTATCCACTATCTCTTGGGCAGTAAGGCTTGTTGGCAATTTCTCCTTGCATGAAACCATCAGGAAAACAAGGGTTAAAAGATATATTACTTTCATTCAATATTTTTTTACATTAATCGCATTGGTGCTATATACATTACAAAAAAATATTTGCGTCCCTAAAAATCGACGAGATCTATTTTTTTGTCCTAATTGCCAATCGGATAATTGTTTCTATTTTTGTCAAACATATGCAGAAAAAAATAAATATAAAGAACAAAAGGGCCCGATTCGATTACGAGTTACTGGATACCTATACGGCCGGTATTGTTTTGTCCGGCACCGAAATTAAATCTATCCGCGAAAGTAAAGCTTCCATATCGGAGAGCTTTTGTGAGTTTAATGACAAGGGAGAGTTGTTTGTAATCAATATGCAGGTAGATGAATATTCCCATGGCACACATTACAACCACAGGCCCAAGGCAGAACGAAAACTATTGCTCAACAGGGGCGAACTTAAAAAACTGGAGAAAGAAGTAAAAAATTCAGGGTTGACCATAATTCCTTTAAATCTTTTTTTGAACGATAGGGGCCTGGCCAAGATGAACATTGCATTGGCAAGGGGCAAAAAACTCTATGACAAACGCGAGACCATCAAGGATCGCGACAACAAGAAAAACTTGGATAGGATCAAGAAAAGCTTTAATAATTAAACATCCCTCAATTTTTATCTTCCAACAAAGGCACAAATCTAAAAGACCCCAATTCCTTTTTCTCAAATTCTTTGGCGGATTTTCGAACAAACAGTGTCATGATCTGCTCATCCGTCCCTACCGGTATCACCAATCTGCCGCCCACCTTCAGTTGCGCAAGTAGAGGATTAGGCACAAAAGGGGCCCCTGCGGTGACTATAATACTATCAAAAGGGGCCTCCTCCGGCAATCCTTTATAACCATCACCAAATATTACTTTCTTGGGCCTATACCCCATCTTTTTGAAAAAGAGATTGGTCTTTTTAAACAGTTCCAACTGGCGTTCAATGGTATATACCCTTGCCTTCAATTTTAGTAAAACCGCAGTTTGATATCCACTTCCCGTTCCTATCTCCAAAACCTTGTGATCGGGCCTCACCTGCAATAGTTCGGACTGAAAGGCCACCGTGTATGGCTGGGAAATGGTCTGATCCGCCCCAATGGGAAAAGCTTTGTCCTGGTACGCATGATCCTCAAAACTACTATCCAAAAACAAGTGTCTTGGAACAGCCCGGATAGCCTCTAGAACGAAATTGTCCACAATCCCCTTCTCGGAAAGAAGGTCTGCCAATTTATTACGCATCCCCCTATGTTTTAATGTATCTTTCAATTGTTTGGTTTTGGTCCCGTAAAGTTACTCAATTTGTATTGAGATGTGAGTATTTAACACAAAGTAATGGGCAATTCTCCAAATTTTCAAATCAACCTATTCCCAAATCTTCAAATTGCTAGATTGTTATATTAATTCATTGTTACATTATATAAACTATCCTTATTTTTGAGGAAAATATATTCATTATGCTTAATGTTGGCGTCCTGGGAGCAGGACATTTGGGGAAAATTCATCTTAGATTACTGAATGAGTCCCGTAAATATAATTTGATCGGTTTTTACGATCCCGATGTCATTAACGGAAATAAAGTAGCCGCAGAATTCGGCTATACCTTTTTTGACAACATAAACAAACTAATAGATGCCGTAGATGTAGTGGACATCGTTACCCCTACCCTTTCACATTTCGATTGCGCCAAAAAGGCCATGGAAAAAGGAAAACATGTTTTCATTGAGAAACCAATTACCAACACCCTCCAAGAAGCCGAAGAATTGTTGCTTTTGGAAAAAAAGCATCGGGTCAAGGGACAGGTAGGCCATGTGGAAAGGTTTAATCCCGCTTTTATGGCGGTTAAGGAGAACATTAACAATCCTATGTTCATTGAGACCCATAGACTGGCAGAATTTAATCCAAGAGGGACCGATGTGCCCGTAGTTTTGGATCTGATGATCCATGATATTGATGCCATCCTTAGCGTAGTCCAATCCGAAGTAAAACAGATCAATGCCAGTGGCGTATCCGTTATCAGCAACTCACCTGATATTGCCAATGCCAGAATAGAGTTTCGAAATGGTTGTGTGGCCAACCTAACAGCAAGTAGAATTTCTTTAAAAAACATGCGCAAGTCGCGTTTTTTCCAGAAAGACGCCTATATCTCCGTGGATTTTCTGGAGAAAAAAGTGGAAGTGGTCAAAATGAAGGACGCCCCGGAAAAACCCGGGGATTTTGATATGATTTTACAAAATGCCGAAGGCAAAAAAAAGCAGATCTATTTTGAAAACCCTGATATAGTGGTAAACAATGCCATAATGGACGAGCTGGAGACCTTTGCGGAAGCCATAATCAACAACACCGTTCCGGTAGTCTCCCTGGAACAGGGTACCCGGGCCTTAAGGGTTGCCCTGGAAGTCATTGCCTCTTTCCAAAAAAAATAGGTGCCTATTGTATACGTTTACTGGGCAGACCCAATAAATAATAGTGTTAAGATTGAATTACAAACAATTGTAAATGAAAAACATAGCAGTCATAGGAGCAGGAACAATGGGCAATGGCATTGCCCATGTAATGGCCCAAAACGGATACAAAACCCATCTTGTCGATATTTCGAAGGAAGCTCTAGACCAGGGACTTATGACCATTGCCAAAAACTTGGACAGAATGGTGGCGAAACAGCTTATTACCGAAAATGACAAAAAAGCTACTTTAGGAAACATAACACCCTACACCATTCTGGAAGATGGGGTAAAGAAGGTAGACCTTGTCATAGAGGCGGCAACGGAAAACACAGCACTTAAATTAAAAATCTTTAAGGAATTGGACGCCATCTGCGAACCCTCTACCATTTTGGCGACCAATACCTCCTCTATTTCCATTACCCAAATAGCAGCTGCCACCAAAAGAGCAGATATGGTAATTGGTATGCACTTTATGAATCCCGTACCCATTATGCGGTTGGTAGAGGTAATAAGAGGCTATAACACCTCCCATGAGGTAACAAAAACCATTATGGATCTTTCCCTAAAGCTCGGTAAAACACCAACAGAGGTCAATGACTATCCCGGATTTGTTGCCAACCGAATATTAATGCCCATGATCAACGAAGCCATAGAGACCTTGTACAATAGAGTTGCCGGGGTCAACGAGATAGACACGGTCATGAAATTAGGAATGGCCCACCCAATGGGCCCTTTACAGCTTGCCGATTTTATTGGACTGGACGTTTGTCTATCCATTTTAAATGTGATGTACGACGGCTTCAAAAACCCAAAATATGCCCCCTGCCCCCTATTGGTGAACATGGTAGCTGCCGGAAAATTAGGCGTTAAATCCGGGGAAGGTTTTTATGATTATTCCCAATCCCGAAAGGCCGATCAGGTTTCACGACAATTTGATCGGTAGACCGTTAATGTAAAGGCATACGAGAACCATGTGCAGATCAATAGCAAAAAAATAATTGAATGTCCATTAAAGATAATTTAAACACCATCAAGGAATCCCTTCCTTCCCATGTACAGCTAGTTGCGGTTTCCAAAACCAAGCCGATAAGTGATATCATGGAAGCTTATAATGCCGGACAAAGAATTTTTGGCGAAAATAAGATTCAGGAAATGACGGAGAAGCAAGAAGTGCTTCCCAAGGATATTGAATGGCACATGATAGGCCATATACAGCGCAACAAGGTGAAGTATATGGCCGCATATGTAGCACTGATCCATGGAGTGGACAGCCTAAAACTTTTGAGGGAAATAGATAAACAGGCCAAAAAGCACAACAGGGTCATCCCCTGCCTACTACAGATCCATATTGCCGAGGAGGAGACCAAATTTGGTTTTGACGAGACCGACCTCAACAAATTGGTCCTTTCCAATGAAATTGGACAGCTTAGCAATATAAAGATTGTTGGTCTAATGGGAATGGCCACATTTACCGACAACAGCCTGCAAATCAGGAAGGAATTTAAACAACTTAAACAACTTTTTGAAAAAACCAAGTTGGTATTCCCCCATATTTCGCAATTATCCATGGGAATGAGTGGCGATTATAAGATGGCCATAGAAGAGGGCAGTACCATGATACGAGTGGGAAGCAGCATCTTTGGCTCCAGAAATTAGCAGGTTTCCATGACATGGGATTATGTATCTTTGCTCAGCAATCCGAATTAGAAATTTTACATGTACGTCATACTAGATATTGAAACCACAGGAGGAAAATACAATGAAGAAGGGATTACGGAAATTGCTATCCACAAATTTGACGGGCATAAAGTCGTAGACCGGTTCATTAGCCTGATAAACCCGGAAAAAGAAATCCAACCCTTTGTGGTCAACCTTACCGGTATCAACAACAACATGTTGCGCACAGCCCCTAAATTCCACGAAGTAGCAAAACGCATTGTGGAAATTACGGAAGATGCGGTAATTGTGGCCCATAATGCACAGTTCGACTATAGGATTTTGAGAACGGAATATAGGAGATTGGGGTATAACTATGAACGCAAGACCCTCTGTACCGTTGAACTGGCCAAGCAATTATTACCAGAGGCCGAATCCTACAGCCTGGGCAAATTGGTGCGGTCTTTGGGGATTCCAGTAAGTGACCGCCATAGGGCCAATGGGGACGCCCTTGCCACTTTGCAACTTTTTAAACTATTGCTTTCAAAAGATCTGGACAAAACCATATACACTAGCGTCCTAAGAACGGAGAGCCAAGGGGAACTATCGCCCAGACAGTTGGATATGGTAGACGAATTACCTTCGGAAACAGGGGTATACTACATGCACAATAAAGATGGCGATATTATTTTGTTGGGAAAAAGTAGCAACATTAAAAAAAGGGTCAACCAGCATTTTACCAATAACGGTCCAAAGGCCAGAAGAATTCAGAAAGAAACCAAAAGGGTTTCTTACGAAAAAACGGGCAATGAATTGGCTGCCTTATTAAAGGAGAACGCAGAATTATTGAAGATCAAACCCAAATACAATACAAACTATGGAAGAAGATTGTTTTCCCATGGAGTTTATCAATCCATTGACCAGCATGGATATATTGCCTTGTCGGCAGAGGTCATAAATCCCAAAAAAAGGGCTGTGGCAACCTTTAACAGCCTTCAGGGTGCGGAGAATTTTCTTCACAACATTAGGGAAGAATTTCAATTGTGCAATAAAATAAATGGCCTATCAAAGGCAAGGGAGCATTGCTCCCATTACGAAGACAACAATTGCCTTGGAGCCTGCATAAACAAAGAGCCGATTAAAGCCTATAACACTAGGGCGGTACAGGCTATGGATAAATACAATTTGTCCAACAAGAACATTTTGATCATGGACAAGGGCAGGGAAATTGGCGAACGTTGTGGCATAGAGATCAAAGAAGGTGTTTTTAAAGGGTTGGGCTATTTTAATTTAAACCATCAAATCAATAATATTCATATCTTGGAATCCATAATAACCCCTATGGAAGGAAACGAAAACACAACCCATATCATTTCCTCCTATCTTAGAAAAAAAAAGATCCTAAAAATTATTGATCTAAATAGGTAAATAGTGAAAATCAAAAAGAATTGGAAATATAAGATTCATGAAGTAATCTACGGGACCCACACCCCAGCGGGTAGATTTTTCGATATCTTTTTACTTATTGTGATAGTGTACAGCGTTATCATTGTAATGTTGGAGAGCATTCCCAGCTTCGATGAAAAACATCATAAATTCCTAAACTATTCGGAATGGGTGGTAACCATACTTTTTTCCATAGAGTATATATTGCGCATTATTTCCATAAGTAGGCCCAAAAAATATATTCTAAGTTTTTTTGGAGTAGTAGACCTACTTTCCACAATTCCAAAATATCTTTCACTTTTTCTGGTCGGTTCCCAATATATAACGGCCTTTCGTATTTTGAGATTGTTAAGGGTTTTTAGAATTTTAAAACTGGTCCGCTTTGTTGGGGAATCCAATAAACTGGTGAGGGCCTTGAAGGCCAGTAGAACCAAAATATTTGTTTTTGTATTTTTCGTCATTGTTATATCCGTTATATTGGGTACCGTAATGTACATTGTTGAAGGCCCCACCCACGGTTTCACCAGTATTCCCCATAGTGTTTATTGGACCATAGTTACCCTAACTACGGTAGGTTATGGCGACATTTCTCCGGAAACGCCCCTAGGGCAATTTATTGCCACCTTGATCATGATCATCGGTTATGGGGTAATTGCAGTACCTACAGGAATAGTTTCGGCCGAATATACTGCCGGGGTTACCAACAAAAAAAATATAGACACGGACAGAACCTGTCCGGAATGTGGCACGGAAATCATGCGTATTGACGCCCATTATTGTAGACAATGTGGACACAGACTAAGTAATGATTAATGAATAAAAAAAATCTTATTTTCATTGTTGGACCAACTGCAATAGGAAAGACGACCTTGGCCATTGCCATGGCAAAGCATTACAAAACAGAGATCATTTCTGCCGATTCCCGTCAGTTTTACAAAGAAATGTCCATTGGGACAGCAGTACCATCCCCGGAAGAATTGGCCAGTGTTCCGCATCATTTTATTCAACACAAAAGTATTTTTGAAAAATATACGGTAGGGGATTTTGAAAGGGAAGCCATAGAAAAACTGGAATTACTTTTTAAGGACAAGGACTTTGTTGTCATGGTAGGCGGAAGCGGCCTGTACATTGATGCCATTAAGGACGGACTGGATAATTTTCCCAGCATTGACCCTACTGTGCGCCAAATACTTAACAAAACCCTAATTACCGAAGGCCTTTTAAGTCTTCAGGAAAGGCTCAAAGTCCTAGACAGGGATTATTACGATCAGGTAGACCTGAACAACCCCCGTAGGATTATAAGGGCCTTAGAGGTTTGTATTGTTACGGGACTCCCCTATACTTCCTTCCTGAATCAAACAAAACCCAAAAGGAAATTTAATACCACTACTATAGCCATAAATGCAGAAAGGGAGATCATATATGACCGTATAAACCAAAGAGTGGATAACATGATGGAAGAGGGCTTATTGGAAGAGGTGGCATCCTTAAGGGAACATCAGACCCTGAATGCATTACAAACGGTAGGCTATAGGGAATTATTCCGTTATTTTAAAGGGGAAATGGATTTGGATACCGCTGTTGAAGAAATAAAGAAAAATACAAGAAGGTTTGCGAAAAGGCAATTGACCTGGTTACGAAAAAAAGAGGATATTTTTTGGGTAGATTACAAATATCACTTAAATGAAATTCTGGATAAGGCAATTCATAAACGTAAAGATCAATGACATTACGTAAAAAAAATATTCTATTTGTAATAGGAGTCTCCGGAACGGGTAAATCTACTATAGGGCAATTATTGGCAGCGGCACTGAACCTGCCATTTTTTGATGGTGATGATTTTCACTCCGAAGCCAATATAGAAAAAATGTCCAATAAAATCCCCCTGAACGATGAAGACCGTTATGAATGGCTGATAACATTAAACAGACTGGCCGTTTCCAACCAAGAAACCGGATCCGTCATTGTCTGCTCCGCCTTGAAGGAATCCTACAGAAAATTACTTGCACATAAAATAGAGGAAAAAGTGATTTGGATTTCTTTGGAAAGTTCTTTTGGACTCCTATTGGAACGTTTACAAAAACGGAAGGGACATTTTATGCCTCCCGAATTATTGCGTTCCCAATTGGATACTTTTGAACCGCCGACCAAGGCCATAAAAATCTCAATAGAACCCTGTCCCCTAGAAATTGTGGATCATATAATAAAAGAATACCGACAACTGGAAGATAGGTAGGCAGCGGGACACCGGATAAAAAAGCACCAAGATATCTCTTGGTGCTCCATAAAATTTTGAATAGGTGGCGGTTACTCCGTTTTCACCACCAATCTAAATCCTTCGCCGTGGATATTCAATATCTCCACACTTTCATCTTTTTTAAGATATTTGCGCAATTTGGCAATGTATACGTCCATACTTCTGGATGTAAAATAATTATCATCCCTCCAAATTTTGGTCAAAGCCAATTCCCTAGGCATTAAATCGTTCTCGTGAAGGGCCAAAAGCCTAAGCAATTCATTTTCCTTGGGCGAGAGCTTAATGGCATCTTCATCTTTGTATTTCAGGAACCTAAGCTTGGAATTTAACTGAAAACCACCAATAGTAAATTCAAATTGTTTACTGTCCGCTACGGAACTGGAAGATTTTCTTTGGATTATGGCTTTAAGTTTCATCAAAAGTACTTCCGAATCAAAAGGCTTGTTCAAATAATCGTCCGCACCTGCCTTATACCCCTTAAGGACATCTTCTTTCATAGTCTTGGCCGTAAGAAAAACAATAGGTACGTTTTCATTCTTTTCACGGATTTCCTTGGCAAGGGTAAAGCCATCCTTGTAGGGCATCATAACATCCAAAATACAAACATCAAAATTGTCCTTCTTAAACTTCTCAAAACCTTCCATTCCATTTTTGGCCAATGTAACATCAAAATCGTTCATTGCCAAGTAATCCTTAAGGACTATTCCAAAATTGGGATCGTCCTCTACCAGTAATACTTTCTTATCTATTGTTTCCATTATTGTTTTAAATTAAAGGTAGTTTAATATAAAAAGTGCTTCCTTTTCCTTTTTCACTTTCTGCATAAACCTCACCTTGATGATCATCAACTATTTTTTTTACGTAAGCGAGCCCTAAACCGTGACCCTTCACATTGTGTATGTCCCCTGTGTGTTCCCTATAGAACTTTTCAAAAACCTTTTTTAATACCGCCTTGCCCATTCCGGCCCCCTGGTCCTGTATTTTTATAATGATGGAATTCCCGACCACTTCGGTAAAGACATCGATCTTGGGCACTCCCGGCGAATATTTCATTGCATTATCCAATATATTCACAATAACATTGGTAAAATGCATCTCATTGGCCAATACCTCGGATCGTTCTGCCTTCAAATGGGGCCTGATATACCCCCCCCTATCCGCCACTATAAGCTCTACATGGGTAATGGCATCTTCTATTATGTCGTGTACATCCGCCCTATCCTTACTAATATCCAACTGATTTTTTTCCAACTTGGATATCCGTAGTACATTCTCCACCTGCGCATGCATTCTCTTGTTCTCGTCCCTTATCATTTGCAAATAGCGCATTACCTTCTCCTTGTCTCCTATAATTTTAGGGTTCTTAATGGCTTCAACTGCCAAGTTTATGGTGGCAATTGGAGTTTTAAACTCATGGGTCATGTTGTTGATAAAGTCCGATTTAATTTCTGAAATCTGCTTCTGTTTTATCAACTGATAGATGGCACTGGAATAGGCCACTACAATAACCAAGGTAAAGGTTAGGGACAAAAGTGCCATTCCGAGAATGGACTGTATAAGGAACCTTTTCTTTTTGGGAAAGGTCAGCAATAGGGAAAAATTGGTATTTCCTTCACTATCCTTAAATAAGGGTGCCTTATAAAGAGTGGTCTCGGAGAATTTAAATTTTTGGGATTTTACTTTAGTGGGCAGTCCTTTACTATATACCCCATATTCATAATCTATATCGATACCCCTATTATTTAACTCCCGGCCAAGCATCAGCTCAACCTCCTGTTTGGACACCCTTTTATGGATGGGCCTATTTTTTGCCTGTTCCCTAAAAACATCGTCCAAAGCAAACTTATCAAGATCTGTCATAGATCCGATTTTTTCGAGCTTTTGAACAGGCGTCAAGGAATATTGAGTCCCATCCAGGCCAAAATCTTCTTTGAAAATCTCGGTAGTCCTGGTACTGGTAATATTCCTAAAAGTGGTGGTGTCCAAACCTATATCAAAGAACGTAGATGCCATTGTATAATCTTCCTCCAATATCCCATGGCTATAAAGCTTAATTTCGTTGGAGTTGATATCACGATCAAAAAAGAAAAAATTCTTAAGATGGGTAGCCTTTGGCTTTCCAATACTATCACTAAGCTTGTAAAATTCGTTTAGGTAATCCTGTACCTCACGCTTTTCAATATTATCTACAACCTTACTCAATATTTGGTTGACGGTATTTGAAAATTGTTCTTCCTTGTCCGATACCGACTTATTTATCCAATAACTCTGAACAAAGATGATTCCTATTAGGGAAAGGCTCATTAAGACTACCAAAAGACCAAATAACCTCTTATTCATTTATCGACAAAATTAAAAATTTAACATTTAGTGAAATGCACGTTTAACCTAACCTTAACAAAAATGTTAAAATTTAGCGCTTAAACCTTAATTTTAAGCAATTTATGATGAATTCGAAAAACCTCCCCCTCCGTGGCTTTGCGATCGACATTTTCAATAATGAAGTCTGAAAACTTCTGTTTTTCACTATCCGGCCATTGATTATCCATACGTGCCAATACCTGTTCTGAGGGTATTCCATCCCTATCCATAACCCTTTGTATCCTGATGTCCTTTGGTGCCGTCACTAGGATTATTTTATCGTAACGTTCCTGCATCCCATTTTCGAATATAATGGCGGCCTCTTGAATTACATAGGCTGCATTCTGACGTTGGCACCAACTTTTAAAATGACGTCTCACAGCGGGATGTACTATTTTGTTGAGATCCCGCAATAATAGCTTGTCGTTAAACACTTTTTGGGCAATATATTCCCTATTGGGTTCCCCATCCATATAACTCCCCTTACCCAAGAGGGCTTCAATATCCTTTTTGATCTTTTTGGAACGGCCCATTAGGTTCTTCGCTTCCAAATCTGAATTATATATGGGCACCCCTAATTTTTTGAACATGGATCCCACAGTGGATTTTCCACTACCAATACCTCCCGTCAGTCCCACTATTATCATTGCCGCTTCAGTATAAATTCAACCTTATTTTCCTTTAACTGCACAACATTCACGCTATCGGGCCTTTTCGTTAGTTTTAGATCCAAAACATTTTCATTTTTGTCCCTGAGGTCCGAATAATTGGCCGTGACCACAAAATCGGTCACCAACAATTCTTTAATGGTCTTCAAACGCCCCCTACACAAAACCGATACCAATTCTGGAAACGTTCTTATGCCGACACCTTCCGGCACATTGACAACCTCTACCGGAACCTTAAAAACCCTTTCTGAAAATTTAAACACTTTGGCGGATAAGGTTACACTATGATGGGAATATTTGGTATTTTTTAGATCGGGCGGAAGTTTCAATTTTATTTTTTGGGAAATATCACTGGTCGTATGTGGCAATACCAAAGTTTGGGTAGTAAGGCCCCTCAATGTATCTATTTCCTTTTTGGGGCCCATTACGGTAATGGAATCTGGCAACAAGAAATACGTGTTGTCCATAAGATAGTTTTGCTCCAGATCTATGGTTACCTTAGGGAGTACAGGAACCTTTTTTTTAAAAAGTCTTTGGAAATTAAAAAACAAGGTATCCTTGTCCATGTCCTCAACCTTAATAAATTTTGAAAGTTGGTTTTCTATTTGACTTCTGTATGCCGAAGGGGAAACAAAATACTTGGAACCTCGTTTTTCCAATTCGGAAAGATCCACCTTCACTGTTTTGTTTTTAAATCCGAACATCAAGAATTGAAACCCACTGGCCCTTAACCTAACTTTAATGTTATTTTTGGAAACGCTATTCAGCAATAAGCTGTCCGGCGTACTGCCATAATCAACATCAAAGGTGGTGGTATTGGAATATTGTTCCGCTAAATTACTAACAAACCAAGCCAGACCGGAACATAATAGAAAGATCAAAAACAGTTTAACCTTTCTTTTATTTAGCCCGTTTTTAATTTTATCTATCAACTTATTACAGCGTTTTAAAGAAAAGCTTAGGAAATAACTCCTCAGGCTTTTTATTGCTTATGGCCATTAGCGTCGAATTTTTCAAAAATCCATATCCATAGCCCACAAATTGGATGACCACCGCTACCAATGACAGCCCGGCCACCTTAAAATTTTTATTGACTACCATGGAATGTACAAAAAGTAAACCAAAATATAGGACATATAATACAATTGGCCACAATACCCCTAAAGACATCAAGGCCATGGCCCCTACAAACCCTAGACAGAACAGGGTAGGAAACCAATACGTAATTTTGGCACTGCTCGGATGCCAATGATTTAAAATGGGCCTTACCATTCCAAATTTCTTTACCTGGATGTAAAATTTACTCCAATCTATACGCCTCTTGTGGTATACAAAGGCATCTTGGATAAATTTGGTATCATAGCCCGCTTCCCATATCCTAAAGGTAAGATCTGGATCTTCCCCTGGGTGTATATTGCCATATCCAAGGGTTTTTTCAAAGGCCGCCCTAGATATTCCCATATTAAAGCTCCTAGGTTGAAATTTACCCACCGCCCTCTTGTTCCCCCTTATGCCCCCCGTGGTAAGGATAGAAGTCATAGCATAATTAATAGCCTTTTGTACAGGGGTAAAAGTTGGGTGTGCCGCATCCGGCCCTCCAAAACAATCCACATAATTATTTTTCAAAGATTTCTCCACCACGGATAAATAATGGCGTGGAATTATACAATCGGAATCCAGCACTATAAAATAATTGCCATGTGCGCGTTTCATTCCATAATTACGGGAATCCCCAGGACCCGAGTTCTTCTTCTTCAAGTAGGTTATGGACAATTCATCCTTATACTTTTTCACTATATCCTCGGAGCTTTCCCGCGAACCGTCCTCTACTACCACCACCTCAAAAGGTTTATCATAGTCCTGCAATGAAAGGCTTTCCAGCAATTCTTGTACTTCATTGGGTCTATTGTAAACCGGTACTATAAAAGAAAAGAAAAAATCCATTGAGTTTTTTTACCATTTAAAATTGCGGAACAATAGTGTTGGCCTGCCTTCGCCCAAAATGCAAAGGCATATGCCATTTATAATATACAACCCCGTATTAAAATAACTTGGCTATTGGGCAAGCTATTCTGAAAATTTATCGATTATTTCCTGACTAACACCTGTATTGGAAAAACCGCCATCGTGAAACAAATTCTGCATGGTAACCTTTCTGGTGAAATCCGAAAATAGTGTAACGGTATAATCCGCACAATCCTGAGCGGTCGCATTTCCCAAAGGGGACATTTTTTCGGCATAGGAAATAAAATTGTTAAACCCTTTAACCCCCTGTCCTGCCGTGGTAACTGTAGGAGATTGGGATATGGTATTCACCCTTACCTTCTTCTCCTTACCAAAAAAGTAGCCAAAACTACGGGCAACCGATTCCAAATACGCCTTATTGTCGGCCATATCATTATAATCCGGAAAAGTTCGCTGGGCGGCCATATAGGTCAAGGCTACGATGCTTCCCCATTCGTTCATGGCATCCGCCTTGTAGAGGCTCTGCATTACTTTGTGGAAAGAGAGGGCGGATACATCCCAACCTTTGGCCGTAAAGTCATATTTCTCATCCGTATAGGCCCTTCCTTTACGTACGTTGACGGACATCCCAATGGCGTGCAATACAAAATCTATTTTACCTCCCAAAATCTCCATGGATCGCCTAACCAGATTATCCAAATCCTCTTCATTGGTGGCATCGGCAGGAATAACCTTGGAGCCCGTATTTTTTGCAAGTTCATCTATCTGCCCCATACGCATGGCTATAGGCGCATTGGTCAGGATAAAGGTACCCCCTTCGGCATGTATGGTTTCGGCAGTTTTCCAAGCGATGGAATTAGCGTCCAGTGCCCCAAAAATAATTCCCTTTTTCCCTTTTAATAAATTAAATGACATAGTCTATTATTTGTGCTTTTTAGATCGTCAAAGATATTAAAAATTAATGGGCAGACCGTAGAATGAAGAAGGTATAAAAATCATTTCCACTTATGGAACACCCTTGATCATTGTCCCTTAAATGCATTGTTACATCCACTTTTACAATGGATACGGGTGTATTTGAAATAAGATGGCCTTACACGTATAGGCCCATAAAATATCCCATAGGTATTCGGGGATTCCCTATCGCCGCATACGAAAGTTAATCCAATAATTGCCTTGCATGTGCCAAAGCCGATTCTGACAAATTTTTCCCCCCCAACATTTCTGCCAGTTCTACAACCCTTTCTTCCAAAGAAAGCCTTTTCATTTTGGTGTTGGTCCCCATCAGTTCCTCCTCCTTGAAAACCTTAAAATGATGCACCCCTTTGGCGGCCACCTGTGGCAGGTGGGTAATGGAAAATATCTGCATGGAATTGCTCATATCCTTCATAATATCTCCCATTTTATTGGAAATTTCCCCGGATACCCCAGTATCTATCTCATCGAACATCATGGTAGGCAGCTGTTCGTATCGGGCCAAAATAGCCTTAATGGTCAACATAATCCTAGAAAGTTCCCCACCAGAGGCCACTTTCTTAAGATCTCCATAAGCAGACCCCTTGTTCGCCGAAAACAAAAAGCTGAGATCATCCTTTCCCGTAGGTTTAAACTCTTTGGCTGCCGAAATTTCAATTTTAAAGGTAGCACTTGCCATTCCTAAATCGATCAAAGTTTCCTCCAATTGGCTTTTCAGCTTTGGAACGACCAACTTCCTTTTCTTACTTATACCGGATGCCTTGATGTTCAAGGCCTGTACCAATTGCTGTAGCTCCTCCCTTTTACGGTCTATATCCGCAGCAACATTCTCCGTGGCACTTACCTGTTCATCCAAGTTGGTCCTTATTTGTAACAATTCCGGAATAGTCTGGACCTTGTGCTTCTTTAAAAGGTCATAAAGCAATTGAAGCTTGGCACTTACCTGTTCCAGCAACTGTGGATCCGCCTCTACCTTATCATTTAGGACTGTGAATTCGTTGAAAATATCATCCAGCTCAATAAACACCGATTTTACGCGCTCATTTATATCAGAATATTGGTGGCCAAAACCGGCCAACCTATTGGACACCTGCTTAAGCGCTGAAAGTAGATTTATGAGCCCAATCCGCTCATCATTCAATAGTTGTTGTCCATGGGACAATTGCTCCAGGATAATCTCCACATTGTTCAGCTGTTCGTACTGCTCCTCCAATTCCTCCAATATCCCTTCCTTTAAAGGTGCAGCATTTAACTCCTGCAACAAAAAACTATTATATTCATGTTCTTTAGTGGCACTATTCTGAAAATCCACCAGTTTTTGCAACTCTTTTTGTGTAGATTGGTACATGAGCAACATTGAGGAGTACTCTTCAAGCAACTGCCCGTTATCGGCCAAGGCATCTATAACCTTCAGTTGAAAATCATTATCGGCAAGTTGCAAGGTTTGATGCTGTGAGTGCACATCTATCAACTGATCTCCCAATCGGGATAGAATATCCAAGGTTACTGGGGAATCATTGATAAAGGCCCTAGATTTACCACTGGGCAAAATCTCCCTTCTAATGATGGTCTTGGCCTCATAATCCAGATCATTTTCGCTAAAAAAAGTCTCCAGGCCATATTTGGAAATTTCAAATTCCGCCTCTACTATACATTTATCCTCCTTCTCCCGTAAGGAGGAAAGATCCGCTCTTTTACCCAATACCAAGGACAGCCCACCCAATAAAATGGATTTTCCGGCACCTGTTTCACCTGTTATTACCGTAAAACCATTGGTAAACTTAACGTTTAGATGATCTATTAAGGCGTAATTCTTTATAGAAAGATTTGTCAGCAACGTTTATTGTCTAAGATTGCCGTAAAGATAATTGATATTGTCTTGGAAAAAAATGTGCAGTAAAAAAATTCCATTTTCCCGATCCAATCCCGAAAGGAGGCAAATAATATTCTAATCGGAAGGAATTCCGATCAAAATTTTATTTGATTCCAAGTTGACGAATAAATTGGGGCAATTTTGTTCAAGGTTTGTTTAAGCTGAACAATATCCACTTTAGGTCCGTCCGAAAAAACGTTTTGTATCTCTTCCGACTTCGCATCAAAAAAAGTTTGGATCAAAAATGCATTGGGGTATCTGCCCGCCATGGCTTCCAACAACCTCATACTACCGGCAATTACCTGCTTTCCCGTACTGTTGTTATCTGCCAATACATCCAAACCCTTTCTGTGATAATTGTACATGGCTATCCTATATTCCCTGTATGAATTGGACAATAAGTTATCCACCAACTCAAACCTGCTTCTTTGCCCTGATGTTTGTGTCCATCCGGAAAAACCGGCACTTTGGGACAAGGTAACCACTTGCTGTGCCTTTTTGTATAAATCGGTTCCGCCCTCCAAAGAAAAAGTGTCGGCATCCAGTCCCAAAATAATATAGGCATAGAAGGATACTACCCCTACCAAATTGGAGGTGATATTGTTTTCGTTCAAGATCAAAGGCTGAAACTCTATATAATCAAAACTGAATTGATTGTCCTTATAATTAAACACAGGACTTTCATAGGAGGTATTAAAAACAGGTCTTGAAGATTGGATCTGTATATTCCCTTTAAACCTACTGGATTCATATTCCGTAATGGTAATGAACATTTGGGCGTTGACCCTTTCATTCTCCCTGTAGACGCGATTGGACCATCTATTCTTATTTACAAAATCGTTCAGGGAACGCTCCAAGGTCCTGAAAATTTGTTGATTGGTCTGTCCAACCTGATCGGAATTTATGGTAACCACACAATTCAATTCTTGGGCTCCCAAGGTAATGGAAGTTATAAAACAAATTATGGCCAAAGATAAATTACGCATGGATCCTATTCTTGATTTCATTTAAAATATCCAAGGCCACCTCTGCCTTGGTCTTTAACCCAAACGTTTTTATATCCAAATTCTTATCTATAAACGATATTTTATTGGTCAATTTTCCGAAACCCGCACCACTATCGTTCATAGAGTTTAGGACAATGGCGTCCAAATTTTTCCGTTTCAATTTTCCAATGGCGTTTTCAACCTCATTTTCGGTTTCCAACGCAAAACCGACCAAGAACTGTTTTTTTTTCATTTCTCCCAAAGAAAATAAAATATCCCTGTTCTTTACCAAGGTGATGGTAAATTCATCTGGGGTTTTCTTTATTTTCTGTTCGGCCACCAGTTTTGGTCTGTAATCAGCTACCGCGGCCGCACATATAACGATATCCATCTCCGGGTAAAAGGCTACCGTTGCGTTGTACATTTCATCTGCCGAAGTTACTTTTACCAGTTCTATCTGGGAATGTTGTATACTTAAATAAGATGGACCGGATATCAAATATACCTTGGCCCCAAGCTTGGCGGCATTTTTTGCCAATTCGTACCCCATTAGACCAGATGAATGATTCCCTATAAACCTAACCGGATCTATAGCCTCATAGGTGGGGCCGGCCGTAATCAATACTTTTTTGCCTTCCAATGGCAGGCCCTTGCCCAGATGATCATTGAGAAAACCTACAATATCTTCGGGTTCGGCCATACGGCCTTCCCCTATCAACCCACTGGCCAACTCTCCGGATGTGGCAGGAATCATTATATTCCCAAAGGATAACAGCTTTTTAAAGGTTGCCGTGGTGGAAGGATGTTTATACATATCCAAGTCCATCGCCGGAGCAAAGTAAACAGGGCACTTTGCCGAGAGATAGGTGGCCATCAACAGATTGTCACAGGTGCCATTTGCCATTTTGGACAGGGTATTGGCGGTGGCCGGAGCTATCAGCATAATGTCTGCCCAAAGTCCCAATTCTACATGATTATTCCAAGAAACGCTGCCGTTTTCCTCATCTACAAATGAAGACAGTACGGCATTCTTGGACAGGGTAGCCAAGGTTAAGGGGGCTACAAAAGAACTGGCGCTTTCTGTTAAAACAACCTTAACATTAGCGCCAGCTTTAATAAGTAAACGAACCAGAAAAGTGGTTTTATAAGCGGCTATACCCCCAGTAATGCCCAAAAGTATATTCTTACCGCCCAACATCCCTTAAGCGTCCTTCTCTGTATTTCTGTAGTAAATTTTATCGTCCAACCATTCTTTTACCGCCAATGCGTGTGGTTTGGGTAATTTTTCGTAGAATTTGGAAACCTCTATCTGTTCCTTATTTTCAAAGACTTCTTCCAAACTATCGCTATAGGTGGCAAACTCTTCCAACTTCTCCAAAAGTTCTTTTTTTATTTCAGAATTGATCTGAACAGCTCTTTTAGCGGCGATGGAAATAGCCTCATAGATATTCCCGGTCTTGGCGTCGAAATCATTTTTATTGATCGTCACCGTAGAAACAGGGGCTTTCGAGTTTTTTAAATCGTTCATATTCATAATTACATCATATTATTTGGAAAAAATTTCTAATTCTTTTTCTACTTTTTTCAAGGTCTTATCGGCATCCTTGAGATACTTGGATTCGGGAAAAGATTTTTTCAAGGCCATATAAGCCGCCTTGGCATCATTCAACCTATTTTTTTTAAGATAATCGAAACTGTTAAGTGCCAAATTGGTAGCTGCATCAAACTTGTAATAGAGGGCATCTTCACGATATACAGAGCCGGGATTGTCCGAAATAAAATTGTCAAAAGCCGTAACCGCCGGAGTTAAAAAGGTATAATCAAATTCCCCAATAGTATTAAACTGCTTTGCTATTTCATAGGCTTTACGCTCTTTCTTGGTAGTCAATTCCTTGGCCATGATGTTGGCCTCCACCAAAAACTCGGATTCCGGATAGGTATTGATAAAGTTTTGTAATTTTATCAGTGCCTTGTCCGTATCCGTTTGATCCAACGAATAATTGGGGGAAAGTTCATAATAGCTTTTCGCCCCATAAAATCCAGCTTCTGCAGCCTTATCACTTTTTGGGTACGATTTTAGGAACCTTTCAAACTGGTACCCTGCCATATTATAATCTTTGGTCTGGTAATAAGAGTCCGCAAGAAAGAACATTACACGTTCCCCTTGAGGCTTGCCGATATACTTTGGGGCAATCTGTTCCAACAGTCGGTTCGCCCTTTTAAAATCCTTGGCATCGTAAAATTTTTCCGCCAAATCATATTTGGCCTTAACATCTTCGTTTTTAAGCACTTTTTGGTACTCACTACAAGAGCTAAGGATGGCGACCAATAATAAAAAGGTAAATAGATGCTTCATTTTTAAAAACATTCTGCAAAATTAAGGATTCCAAACGGATTTATAAAACATTTTTATCGCGCTAAAATAGTCCGCCCCTTTACCAACTACAACATTTTGTGCAAGTTTTAACTTTGTTGGTGAAAAATCCAATAAATAGACAGGTTAGTTTTACCGGATAATCGAAATTTGAACCTGCCTGCCGCAGGCTGGTGCCCCGATGCTTGCCTGCCCGTATCCGTTCAGGCGGACGTTGAAATCTAAAAATAAAGTTCCTTTCAATGCTCAGAGACAGTTTACTTAACAACCGTCTTTAGCAAGGTGCCAAAAAAAACCTTGATCGTCCTTTTTAGAGTTGTTGTGGCTTCCACCAATGGCAACCGTACCACTGCAGTCCCTAGGCCAACAGCTTCCAACAAAGCTTTGATTCCTGCAGGATTCCCTTCCTTAAAAATAAGATCCATCCCGTCCTGAAGGGCATAGTGCAATGCAAAGGCTTCCTTGACCCTGCCTTCCAAACCAAATCGCATCATTTGGGAAAATTCTGAAGGCAATCCCTGTCCCAAAACGGATATTACCCCGGAACCACCGGCCAATACCGTAGAAAGTGCGGTAAAATCATCTCCGGAAATTACCATAAAATCGGCGGGTTTATCCTTAATAATGCGCATAATCTGAACCATATCGCCACTAGCCTCCTTTATACCTACTATATTATTGAAATCGTTGGCCAATCTCAAAACCGTTTCCGGAAGCATATTGCTTCCTGTCCTTCCAGGTACGTTATACAATATAACGGGCTTGGGCGAGGCTAGGGAAATGGCTTTAAAGTGCTGATAAATCCCTTCCTGGGTAGGCTTGTTATAGTAAGGAGAAACCGATAAAACGGCTATAAAATCCTTTAGATCGGTTTCCTGTAGCTCTTCAACAACAGCTGCCGTGTTATTGCCACCAACTCCCAGAACCAATGGCAGTCTACCGGCATTGGCCGCCACAATGGTATCTATAACCAATTGTTTTTCTTTTTTGGACAACACCACAGATTCCCCTGTAGTCCCCAGAACAACCAAATAATCTATTCCACCATCCACACAATAGTTTACGATTTTTGCCAAAGCCATCGTATCTACAGAAAAATCCTCTTTAAAAGGAGTCACCAGAGCAACGCCCGTTCCAACTAACTGTTCCATTATTTAATCTCATTTAAAACCCTTAGATATTTCCCTAATTCCTTTTTAAAGGTCTGGAAATCCTCCATGGGAGTATTCAATATCAAATCATTTAAATTTTTATCCACACTACCAAAACCTACCTTTAGCCTGGCCTTGGTACTTAACGTCATTAACTGTAACAATAATTTATCATCCGTATAATAATTTACCAAAAGATCGTATTCCCTATTTAAAAATTCCAGGGCATAGCTATTTTCTATATTTCCTTTCCATCCCAAATCCCTGTCCGAAAAAACCGGGGTTGAATAAGGGGAATTATGGTCATGAAACTTCTTATACCCAATTATTTTTACAGCATTGTGCCTGAGGGAAAATTCCTCCACAAACTCATAGAAAGCATTGGTGTTTTCAAACACGTCCAAATCCACAATGCATCCAACAGCACTTATGCCCTTTACCCGGTCTACCGTTTCGGGAGAAGCGTTCAGCCCCTTCCTCAACAACCTTTTACCTCTCCTAAATTTAATTTTTTCCTTAAGCGCTTTTAAAAACATGTATTTTTACATTTTCATGACTGTAAATGTAAATAATATCGCCCCAATAATTATTACGAAGGTAAGAAGTATATGATTTTAAAAAACAAACATTTTGTTATAATTACAACAATACTATTATTGCCGGGTTGCAAGGAATCTATTCCTAAATTGAGAAGCATTGAGGGCCAAAGGATTCAGATCAATTATTCTTCCAGCTCAAAAGATTCCATAGAAAACATTATCGCTCCCTATAGAAACAGAATCGACCAAATATTGGACAGTGTTTTGGCCTATGCCCCAAAGGCCATATCCAAAACGGATGGGGGGCTTAATTCTCCGGCCGGAAATTTAATGGCAGATATTGTAATGCAAGAGGTAAACCCGGTTTTTATGGCCAGAACCGGAAAGCAGATAGATTTTGTACTTCTTAACTTTGGCAGTATACGGTCTGTAATTTCGCCAGGAAATATTACCGAGCGTACGGCCTACGAGATCATGCCCTTCGAAAATTCGGTAGTGATTGCCGAATTGGATGGAAAGGCCGTTAGGGCCATGGTATCGTTTCTAATAAAGTCCAACGTGGCCCATCCCATTGCAGGGATCCAGATAATTGTGGATAAAAATAAAAGTTTGCAAGCGGTAAACATTCAAGGAAAACCCTTTGATGAAAACAGGACTTACTATGTTGCTACTTCAAATTATTTGGTCACCGGTGGTGATAAAATGGATTTTTTAAAAGGATATATTTCTTTGACCGATTCCGATTACCTAATCAGAAATACCCTTATAGACCATTTTAAAAAAGTGGATACCCTCACTGCGGCCACGGATGACCGGTTTGTGCAAATCAAATAAATTATGGAACGTAGAAAGTTTATTTCGGGAACGGCAGCCTCTGCCACTTTTATTGGCCTAGGAGGGCTATCCATGAATTCTTGCGGCAATTCGGCCAACAAGCACATTACCATCTTGCACACGAACGATGTGCACAGCCATATAGATCCCTTTCCCAACAACCATTCCAACTACCCCAATATGGGCGGCTTGGCAAGAAGGGCTACTTTGGTGGATCAAATCCGAAAAGAAAACCCAAATACCCTATTATTTGATGCAGGCGACATTTTTCAGGGAACACCTTATTTTAATTTTTATGGGGGAGAATTGGAATTTAAATTGATGAGCATGTTAAGGTATGATGCCGTTACCATTGGCAATCACGATTTTGACAACGGAATTAACGGCCTGTATGCCCAAATGCCCCACGCCTCCTTCAATTTTTTATCGGCCAATTATGACTTCACCAATACCCTTTTGGACAGTCATGTGCAACCATACAAAACATACTTGGTAGATGGGATCAAGATCGGGGTTTTTGGATTGGGAATAGAACTGGCCGGACTGGTCACCAAGAAGTTGTACCAAGAAACCGTTTATCTAGACCCTATAGAAATAGCACAAGACATGGGCCGTACCTTAAAAATCGAGGAAAAGTGCGATTTAATTATTTGTCTTTCCCATTTGGGATATCAATATAAAAACCCTCAAAAACCGGATGACCTAAAATTAGCGGCCAGTACAGAAAACATAGATTTAATTATAGGAGGCCATACCCACACATTTTTGGATAGGCCCACCATAGTAAACAATAGAAAAAACGAACAACTATTAGTAAACCAAGTGGGCTGCTTCGGCATTAATCTAGGTAGAATCGACTTTTATTTTGACGATGGCAAGCAAAACACCGCTAAGGGAGTTACTATTGAAGTATAACCGCATATTATGAATCAGGAAAATGGAAAATCGATAGTTTTAAAGAAAATCATTAAGGTCCAAGGGAGCGATGTTGTAGCTCATACGGACACCATTGCCGTTGAAGAACCCTTACAAATTAGTATAAGCCTACTACATTTAGACTCCCCCATCATCAATAAAAATATCTCCATTACAATGAGAACGCCGGGCCATGATCAGGAGCTCGCCATTGGATTTCTGTTTACCGAGGGCATTATCCAAGCTTCCGATCAAATAAAAAGGGTCGCCACAGAAGAAAACAGTATAAATATCCAACTGATCCACTCCAAAAACATCGATCTTGGCAAACTGGAGCGAAATTTCTACACCAGCAGTAGTTGTGGCGTTTGCGGCAAGGCCAGTATTGAAGCTATAAGAACGGTATGTTCCCTACCCCCTCCCTTAACGGATTTTCAGGTTGAAAAAAATCTTATTAAATCCTTTCCGGGCAAACTGCGGCAAGAACAGAATATTTTTAACCATACGGGTGGAATACACGCGGCCGCGCTATTTAATCTTCAGGGCGAATTACTCACCATGCGCGAGGATGTTGGAAGGCATAACGCCTTGGACAAAATTATTGGCCATGTAGTTGCCCAGGCCCTATTCCCCTTAGACAAATATTTACTTTTTCTTAGCGGTCGCGCCAGTTTCGAATTGATCCAAAAAGCGGCCATGGCAGGGATTCGCTTTATTATGGCCGTGGGAGCCCCTTCCAGCTTGGCTGTAGAAATGGCCTTGGAACAGGACATTACCTTAATAGGTTTTCTGAACAATACCAGATATAACATCTATACCGGCACAAAACGGATTAAAATTTAGAGCTAAACTTTGAGACTGATGGGCGATTCCTTAATTTTATGGAATATGGCATAAAACATTGTTTGGATGAAAATTAGGATACAGGGAAATTCGGTGCGTTTTAGACTGAGCCGTTCGGAAGTTAGGTCATTGCAAAAAAAGGGCCATTTTACGGAACAGACCGCTTTCAACGGTCAGAACTTTATCTACGCAGTAGCTACCAAAGCAAACATCACTGGCCTCCAAGCAGAGTTTCAAAGAAACACCATTACCTTATTTTTACCAAGGAGTGAAAGTTTAAAATGGCCGGATAGCGATCGGGTCGGTTATGCCAACGAGATGGTTTTAAAGGACGGCCAGATCCTGAGCTTATTATTGGAAAAAGATTTTATCTGTTTGGATGGGCGCATGGAAGATCAATCGGACAATTACCCCAACCCGGCGGCAACAACCATAAAATAATGGCAAAAGACCCAGGAAAAACATATCCTAAACCTACCTCTCCGGCAAAATTAACCGGACTTAAAACTACTGGCCCCAAAAAGGTGGCCGCAGGTATTCCTGCGGTTATCTCCTCTGCAAAGCATGTTTTTGGGGCAATGGGATTGGGCCGGGGATTGAATGCACTGGCCAACCTCAACCAAAAGGGAGGAATTGATTGTCCGGGCTGTGCCTGGCCTGATCCGGATGATGAGCGAAGCACAGTAGCGGAATATTGCGAAAATGGCGCCAAGGCCATTGCCGAAGAGGCCACTACCAAAAAATTGGACACCGCCTTTTTCCAAAAAAACAGTGTTTCCCAACTTTCCCTGCTTTCAGATTATGAAATTGGTAAAAAAGGGCGGTTGGCACGGCCCATGTATTTGCCCCAAGGTTCGGACTATTATCAAGAAATAAGCTGGGAAGGAGCTTTCTCCAAGATAGCAAAGCACCTAAACGGACTAAAAAGTCCTGATGAGGCCATATTTTACACCTCTGGAAGAACAAGCAACGAGGCCGCCTTCCTCTACCAACTTTTTGTAAGGGAATACGGTACCAACAATATGCCCGACTGTAGCAATATGTGCCATGAAAGTAGTGGGGTTGCCCTTACGGATACCTTGGGCATAGGCAAAGGTTCCGTAAAACTGGAAGACTTTTACGAAACCGAGGTTATCCTGATATTAGGCCAAAACCCTGGCACAAATCACCCTAGAATGCTGAGCGCCCTTAAAAAGGCCAAAGATAATGGTGCCACCATTATCTCGATAAACCCAATCCTTGAAACCGGACTCTTAAACTTCAACAATCCCCAAGAAATAAAAGGTGCCCTAGGGATAAGGTCGAAATTAACAGACCTTTATCTTCAGGTAAAAATAAATGGGGATATGGCCCTCCTGCAAGCGTTGGCAAAACTTATGCTCCTTGAAGAGGATAAAGATCCGGGGGCAGTTTTTGATTTGGATTTCATTGAAGAAAAAACAGAAGGCTTTAGGGAGTACCTAACACACATAAGGGCATTGGATTTGGATAATCTGATAGCAGCATGTGGTATTCCCCAACAGACCTTGCAAAGTGTGGCCAAAATCCTGTGCAACAAGAACAGGATCATTGCTTGCTGGGCCATGGGCCTTACCCAACACAAAAATTCGGTAAATACGATAAAAGAGATCGTAAACCTTTTATTGTTAAAGGGAAGTATAGGAAAACCTGGGGCCGGCACCTGTCCCGTGCGCGGCCATAGCAATGTACAGGGAGACCGGACCATGGGCATTTACGAAAAGCCCCCGGCCACATTTTTGGACCAGCTGGAAAAAGTATTCCACTTCACCCCACCGCGCAAAAATGGATATGATACCGTAGAAAGCATTAGGGCCATGCATTCCGGGAAGGCCAGGGTATTTTTCGCCATGGGCGGTAATTTCCTATCGGCCACCCCAGATACCCTATTTACCGCCAAAGCGCTTCAAAAATGTGACCTTACCGTACAAGTTTCCACCAAACTCAACCGCAGTCATCTTATCCACGGCAAAGAGGCCCTGATCCTACCCTGTTTGGGAAGAACGGACAAGGATCTTATCAATGGCGAGTTGCAGTTTGTTAGTGTTGAGAATTCCATGGGAGTGGTACATAGCTCCAAAGGAAGTCTTAAACCGATATCCTCCCATATGTTGAGCGAACCTATTATAGTTTGCCAATTGGCCATGGCCACCCTGAAAAATTCGAAAGTGGACTGGAAGAAATATATGCAGCACTATGATCATATCCGGGACAGTATTGAAGAATGTATTCCTGGGTTTGGGAGCTATAACCAAAAGGTAAGACAGCCTGCCGGTTTTTATTTGCCCAATGGGGCAAGGAACAATTCCTATAACACCACCACCGGAAAGGCCAATTTTAGCGTATCCAATTATGAGTCCTTTGTTTTGGACGAAGGGGAACTTTTAATGATGACCATTCGGAGCCATGATCAGTTCAACACCACTATTTATGGATTGAACGATCGATATAGGGGCATATTTAACGAACGCCGGGTTATATTGATGCACCCCAAGGATATTGAGAGGCATCGTCTTAAGGAACGAGATCTGGTAGATCTTTACAGTGTTCACAATGGCGTGAAACGCCTAGCACAGAAGTTCATCGTTTTGCCTTACAATATCCCCGAGAAATGCTGTGCCACCTATTTTCCCGAAGCCAATGTCCTAGTACCCTTGGACAGCACTGCCGACAAAAGCAATACCCCTACCTCAAAATCGGTGGTCATAAAGCTTAAGAAACATTTAATTTAGATATTGCCAAACTATTACATTATATTCAAAAGCCTTACCTTAACGGACCTATAAAAACATCCAATATTTAACTAAACCTAACTCCATGTACAACATTGCATATCTTTCAGTACTGTTACTATTTTTCACATTAAACACCTTTGCCCAGACAGGCCAGCGGGAATATTACCAACTAAAGACATACCTTTTGGATACCCAGGAACAAGAAAATTCCACGGACCAATACCTTAGTAAGGCCTTGTTGCCCGCACTCAAAAAACTCAATATCAATAACGTAGGCGTTTTTAAACCCAGAACAATCGACTCCCTACATTCCAGAAGCATAAAAGTATTGGTCCCAATGAAAAGTCTTGGTGATTTGGAAACAATAGAGACCCTACTTCAAAAGGACAAGGTGTATTTGGCAGCTGCCAAAGATTTTTTGGACGCCCCTTATAAAAACCCTCCTTATAAGCGGGTCGAATCCATTATTTTAAAAGCTTTTGTGGATATGCCCAAGATGAAACCTTCCCCATTAAGCGGTCCACGTAAAGACCGTGTCTATGAATTAAGAAGTTATGAATCGGCAACAGAGGCCAAATACATTAACAAAGTAGATATGTTCAACAAAGGTGGGGAGGTAACCCTATTCAACCACCTGGGCTTTAATGCCGTATTCTATGGCGAGGTATTGTCCGGTGCTACTATGCCGAACCTTATGTATATGACCACATTTGAAAATCAGGCAAGCAGGGATGCCCATTGGAAAGCCTTTTCCGATTCCCCGGTGTGGGTCAAATTAAAATCGGATCCCAATTATCAAAACAACGTTTCCAAAAATATCACACGCTTCTTTTACCCCACCGAATATTCCGATTATTGACTTTAAACACGCTCTTAATGCCCAAAAGGCATCAAAAAACAACTACTGATAACATCTCGACGCAGGCCCGAACGGATAGAGGTTGCAGCGTCTATCTTACTGGTTGCCCAAAAAATACTCCACCAATTGCCGATGTTCCTCTTCAAGGGTAATGACAGGAAACTTTTTTCCCGCCATTCCATACCAATATCCTGCATTAAACCTATCCCCTTCCTTTCGGTGAAGATAGGCATGTATCCAACTGCCATTGGCGGTATGTAAGTCCTGTGCTATATTGTGTGAAGACTCCCAGTCTCCCAAGGCATCAAACCACATGGCCCGTAAAGTTTCAGGCCAGGAAATTGGTACCGATACTTGTTTTAGGGCGGCATTAAATTCTTCAATACTTTTTGGAACGGACATTTAGGCTACGGTATTGGATAGGGTCCCTATGGAATCTACAGTAATATTAACAACATCCCCATGATTCAAGGTGAAAGAATCCGGTGGCACCACTCCTGTTCCCGTCATTAATAAACTTCCATAGGGAAAGGACATTTCACGATATAAAAAATGGACAAGATCGGTAAGTTTTCGTTTCATTTGGCCTACCTCCGTCTTGTCCAAAAATACGGTAGCTCCTTGCCGGATAATTTCAATTTTGATCTTGGTGTCCATGGAAATAGGTTCCTTGCTCAGCCAAATACAGGGGCCTATAGCAGCTGCCCCGTCATAACTCTTGGCCTGCGGAAGGTATAATGGATTTTCCCCTTCAATATCCCTAGAGCTCATGTCATTACCAATGGTGTAACCAATTATTTTGGCATTTGGGGTTATTACCAGAGTCAATTCCGGTTCCGGCACATTCCATTTGGAATCCTTTCTGATCCTAACAGCCTGTTTATGCCCCACTGCCCTACTGGCCGTACTCTTAAAAAACAATTCAGGCCTTTCCGCATTATAGACACGGTCATAAAAATCCCCCCCACCGGCATCCTTGGATTCTTCAATACGCGCCTCCCTACTCCTGTAATAGGTTACCCCTGATGCCCAAATTTCTTGGCGCCCCACCGGTGGCATTAAATCGCCATTTAGGACGGCTGCACTATTTTCAATAGGATCAAGCCCGGAAATTAAACTTAACGTACTCTCGTAAACGGCATCATCGGCAATAAAAGAATCCCATTCCTTATCGGTAAAATAAAATTTTTGGTCATTTTCTATCAAAACTCCTTGGCTGGTCTTGTATAATTTCATTCCTTAAAAAATTAGATAATTAAACTGATTATGGTTAATATGATCATTGCAGAAAGGCCCAAAATGGCAGTGCCCAAACTGTGTGTCCTGTATCCTTGATTTACTTTCATATCGCTAAGCTGGGCAACTACCCAAAAAAAACTATCGTTGGCATGTGACACCAGTGATGCACCGGCCCCAATGGCAATGACTGCCAAAGCTTTTGAAGTTCCCGTATCAAAACCCATTGCAGGCATTAAAGGGGCAATAATGGAAGCCGTTGTAATTATGGCAACCGTAGAAGAGCCCTGTGCCGTCTTAATACCTGCAGCAATTAAAAACGGAAGCCATATTCCCAAATTGCCACTGGAAACGTTCTGCTCCAGCAAGGAACCGATATCCGACGTCTGTAGCACCTTTCCAAAAGCTCCTCCCGCCCCGGTTATCAATATAATAATGGCAGCGGAAGTAAGGGCTTCCCCTATCCAACCCGAGGTGCCCAACATTTCCTTATCCAATTTTTTGGGCAAAGTAAAGGACAGTACCATTCCTATCAACAGGGCCACCACCGGGTTGCCCACAAATCCAATGGCATACCTAAAGGTCCCATCTCCAAAAGGCATTGTGGGATATTCGGCAAAAGACCTCAATACAATAAGAATAATAGGAACAACTATTGGAATAAAGGATTTAAAGACCGATGGGGCACTTTCGAGCTGGGTATCGATCTGCTCTTCCGTTAACTTGGGTGCCGGATCAATAAAAATTTTGGAACCTATTTTTTTGGCGAACAAAACACATACCAACAATGCGGGTATACTGGTCATAAGTCCAAAGAGAATGACCTGACCCAAATCGGCACCTAAAATTCCCGCGGCAGCTATGGGTCCCGGAGTGGGGGGTACCATGGTGTGGGAAGCCATTAAGCCCAATGACAGGGCCACTGCCGTTCCAGCCAAGGACAGCTTTGCCCTTTTGGTAAGTGCCCTATTCAATGGGGAAACAATAATAAAGCCACTATCGGCAAATACCGGAATGGATACAAAATAACCTATAAATCCCATAGCCATATGTACCCGCTTGGGACCGATAATTTTTAAGACAAGATTGGCCAAGGTGTAGGCTCCGCCCGATTTTTCCAGAAAGGTCCCAATAATCAACCCGGCAATAATAATAATGCCAATACCACCAATGGTACCTCCAAAACCATCATTAATGGTTTTTATGAGTCTATCCAATGGAAGTCCCGAAAAAATACCAAATATCAGACTGGCCGAGAGCAATGCCAAAAACGGGTGAAGTTTATAACGGGTCGAAGCCACAATTATAAATGCAATACAGAATAAAAGAAGTAGTATAGTATACATAATTACAATTTAACACAAATATCCCTTACCCTCATTTGCCCATATTTTTTTTACTCATAGATCTGTTCATTTTATTTTCCACAGGATACATAATTATAGCATATTCAAAAAATCGGTCTCCGAAATAATGGGAACGCCCAAATTTTCCGCCTTGGTCCTTTTACTGGGGCCCATCTTGTCTCCCGCCACAAGATAAGAAGTTTTTGAGGAAATACTGGAACCCACCTTTCCCCCGTTGTCCTCGATCATTTTTTTGAGTTCGTCCCTACTTAAATTTTCAAACACCCCGGATACTACAAAAGTCTGTCCCCTTAAGAAATCGGTCTGATGCTGCAATTTATCGGCAGACACTTCAAATTGTACCCCGTACCTTCTTAATCTGGAAATGATTTCCAAATTAATTCCGTTCCTAAAGAATGACACCACACTTTCCGCTATACGCTGGCCAATTTCATCGACCGACATTAATTCCTCTTCCGAAGCTATCATAAGGGCATCTATGCTTTTATAGGCCCTTGCCAGTTTCTTGGCCACAGTTTCCCCTACAAATCTTATCCCCAAGGCAAAAAGAACCCTTTCAAATGGAATTTTGACCGATTCGGCAACCCCTTTTACCAGATTTTCGGCCGACTTCTCCGCCATTCGCTCCAAAGGTATCAATTGCTCTTTGGTAAGTAAGTATAGGTCCGCATAATTCTCGATAAGCCCTTCCTTAAACAGAAGTTCCACAGTTTCCGCACCAAGCCCCTCAATATCCATAGCTTTACGCGAAATATAATGTTGAATGCGGCCCGTTATCTGAGGGGGACAACCATACTCGTTGGGGCAATAATGTTTGACATCTCCCTCGATACGTTCCAATGGGGTATTACACTCCGGGCAATGATCTATATATCTGGTAGGTTGGGAATGAATCGGTCTTTTGGTGAAATCTACCCTTACAATTTTTGGAATTATTTCCCCTCCTTTTTCTACAAAAACGGTGTCGCCTTCCCTAATATCGAGCTTTTCTATTTGATCGGCATTATGTAGGGATGCCCTTTTCACCGTAGTACCCGCCAAGAGTACGGGCTCCAGATTGGCAACGGGGGTAATGGCCCCGGTACGCCCCACTTGATACGTAATTTCATTTAACACGGTGGAAACCTGTTCTGCCTTGAATTTGTAGGCCATGGCCCAACGTGGGGATTTGGAGGTGTACCCCAGTTCTTCCTGGTGCTGAATACTATTCACCTTAATGACCACCCCGTCCGTCTCATAGGGCAATTCGTGCCTATGTTGGTCCCAATAATCGATAAATTGAAGCACTTCGCCCGTAGTTTTACATAATTTGGCCGCTTTAGGAACTTTAAACCCCAAATATCTTGCCTTCCCCAACATTTGGAATTGGGACTCGAACCCTAAATTTACCCCTACCATACTATACAGCAAACATTCCAAAGGTCTTTCTGCCACAAGGGCACTGTCTTGCAATTTTAAACTGCCGGATGCGGTGTTTCTGGGGTTCATATAAGGGTCTTCCCCTTTCTCTATCCTATCTTGGTTCATTTTGGCAAACCCTTCGTAGGGCAGTACGATCTCTCCACGAATATCAAATTTAGAAGGGTAGTCCCCATTTAACTTCAAGGGTACCGATCTAATGGTCTTAATATTATTGGTGACATCATCCCCCTGAAATCCATCCCCACGGGTTACTCCCCTTACCAATTGGCCATTTTCGTAGGTTAAACTAATGGAAGCCATCATACTTTAGTTCACATGTAAATTCTACCGGGGCATCCCCCAATATTTTTTGAATGCGTTTTTCCCAATCTTCCAGATCTTCTTTGGAGTATGAGTTGTCCAAGGAATACATGCGGTGTTCGTGCACCACCGTTTCAAAATTTTTGGTAATTGTCCCGCCCACCCTTAAGGTGGGTGAGCTGGCATCAAAAAATTCTGGGTGTTTGGCCTCAAGATCCTGAAGCTCCTTTAGTTTTATATCAAACTCAAAATCGGAAATAGTGGCGTTGTCCAATACATAATAATTATAATTGTGTTGGTTGAGTTCTTTTCTCAGGCTTTCTATTTTCTCTTTGATCTCCATGCTATGGTCTGGGTTTAAAGTAGGTACATTGTTACATTTCCAAATTATCGCATTTCCAAATTTTCAAATTGTCACATTTTCAAATTTTCAAATTGACACATTAAGCATCCTTTCAACATTCTATCATTTCCGAACATATCTTTTCTAAGTTCAATTTTCGAAAAATTATGGGCCTCCAGAAGTTGTTTCATTTCTTTGCCAAGATATTGATTTATCTCAAAAAACAGAATCCCATTTTTCTTTAGGCGGCTTAAAGCAAAAAGTATAATTTTTTTATAGAAAATCAAGGGATCGTCATCGGAAACATATAGCGCCAGCCCAGGTTCGTAGCCAACTACATTATTCTTCATTTCCAATTTTTCCAATTCCCTAACATAGGGAGGGTTGGATACTATTACATCATATTCATCCCTAATACCTTCTACGGACAAAATATCCGCTTCCAGAAAAACGATGTCCACTCCATTGTCCACAGCGTTCCGCTTCGCCAACTGTAATGCTTTTTTTGAAACATCAAGGGCATACACTTGGGCATTGGGCAAATTTTTGGCCAGGGAAATGGCAATGCAACCACTTCCCGTACCAATATCCAAAATCCTCAACCCTTCGTGAAAGGCTTTTTTTTGAACCTCCATTAAAATCCAGTAAACCAATTCTTCCGTCTCCGGTCGGGGGATCAAAACATTTTCATTTACTCGGAACTCGAGTTCACAAAAATGGGCCTTCCCTAAAATGTACTGAACAGGTCGCTCCAATTTTAATTGGCTCAAGGCATAAAACAAAGGTTCCTCATTTTCTTTGGATACTACCAAATTAGGTTGTAAGGCTAAAACAAATCGTTCCAAACCCAAATAATGATCAATCACCAAATAAAAAAAGCTATCCACTTCTTCCTGTGGAAAAAGGGGGGCCAGCTCTATGTGATAGATGTTTTTAATCTCTTTTAATAACATTCCCGCTTTTTGGCAATCTGTATTTATCATGGAACCAGAAAGTATCCATAATCTACTTATATTGTTCTATTTTTACGGAGTGAAGATACACGAAAAATATATTTCAAGATGTATACAGCTCGCCAAAAATGGTCTGGGAACAACCTTTCCCAATCCTATGGTGGGCAGTGTAATTGTACATGGAAACAAAATTATAGGAGAGGGCTATACCAGTCCCTATGGGGGTTCCCATGCCGAAGTAAATGCGATAAATTCCGTAAAGGACAGGGCGCTCTTAAAAAAAGCTACCTTGTACGTTACCCTGGAGCCCTGTTCCCACTATGGAAAAACACCTCCATGTGCAGATCTGATCATTAGACATCAAATTCCCAATGTTGTCATAGGCCTATTGGATCCACATGAAAAAGTAGCCGGCAATGGCATTGAAAAATTAAAAGCGGCAGGCTGCAATGTCACCCTGGGCGTCCTGGAAAAAGAATGTATGGAGCACCATAAACGATTCCTAACCGCCCATACCAAAAAAAGGCCCTATGTAATTTTGAAATGGGCAGAAACGGCAGACGGTTTCATAGCCCCCAACCAAGATAGAAGAAGCAACAATCCCCAACCATACTGGATCAGCAATGTTTACTCCCAACAACTTGTCCATAAATGGCGAAGTCAGGAACAGGCCATTCTGGTAGGGACCAATACGGTATTGACCGATAATCCCAAGTTGAACGTTCGTCATTGGAAAGGGGAGGATCCGATTAGGATCGTTTTGGACCGGAAATTGAAAATTGGCCCCCAACACCATGTTATGGACGGAAGTGTAAAAACCATCGTCCTCACCGCTCAAATGCCTATAAATCCACATCACGGAGTTATCTATGAGACTATTGATTATAAAGCTAATTTGGCTGCCCAAATTTGTGCCATCCTTTATAGGCATGAAATAATAAGTGTTATCATTGAAGGTGGTTCCAAAACACTTCAAAGCTTTATAGACAGCCAATTATGGGACGAGGCCAGAATCCTCATAGGTAAAAGCCGATTTGGGGAAGGCTTGGAAGCACCCAAGATACAGGGTTGCCTTCAAAGTGAAACACAAATAGAGTCGGACATACTAACACTTCTTACACATGATTAAAAACATTGTATTCGATTTTGGGGACATTTTTATCAACCTGGACAAACAGGTAGTTTTTAGAGCTTTACAAAATAATGGCATCGAGGATTTTTTGCCCAAATACCATAGCATCAACGAGGACTTCGAAGTTGGTAAAATTAGCCCTCAGGAATTTGTGGAAAAACTACAACCTGATTTTCCCCATCATAGCCCCCAATCCATTACCGATATCTGGAATTCCATGTTGTTGGATTTTCCGGAATATCGCCTAAGATTTCTGGAAAACCTGGCCAAGGAGAACAGGTATAGATTATTCCTTTTAAGCAATACCAACGCCCTGCACATTCCCCATGTAACCAAGATTATGGGCCATAAAAATTTTGAGCGATTTAAAAATTCGTTCGAACAGTTTTATTTATCCCATGAAATTCAATTAAGAAAACCGACCCTCGAAATATTCCAATATGTTCTGGAACAAAATAAATTGGATCCCCAGGATACGCTTTTTATAGATGACACCAAGGAAAACACGGATGCTGCCAAAGAATTGGGCATAAAAACATGGAATCTAATTGTTGGCAAGGAAGATGTGGTCAACTTAAAGGAAAAACTATAGCATGTTGGACCTTGCCTTAAGTATCCTATTTTCCAGTCTGATCTTTGTGGTTTTTAAATTGTTCGGCACCTATAAGGTCCAAACTCTTTACGCCATCATAATCAACTACATGACGGCCTCGGCGATAGGACTGCTTTTTTATGGAGAAAAAATTGAGCTGTTCCAAATTCCGGCAAAACCTTGGTTTCTAGGAACTTTAGCTTTGGGCATATTATTCATCCTGGTATTTAACCTTATGGCGGCCACCTCACAAAAAAATGGGGTCTCCGTAGCTTCGGTCGCCACGAAAATGTCATTGGTCATACCTGTTGTATTTGGCCTACTGGTTTATAATGAAAGGCTGGGAGCCTTAAAATCGGTTGGTATTTTATTGGCACTTGCCGCCGTATACTTTGCTTCGGTAAAGGAAAGGGATATTCCGATCAGGAAAAATAGCATGGTATTGCCCGCTTTGGTCTTTATAGGTTCCGGGATAATAGATACCAGTATCAAGTATTTGGAAGAGACCTTGGTTCCCAAGGAGGAATTTCCCTTATTTTCTTCAGTTGTTTTTGGTTCTGCCGCTGCTACAGGGGCAATATTTATTGCGATCAAATCCTTAAAAAAATGGCAGGCGCCTAATTTAACTACGGCCCTTGGAGGAATTACTCTGGGCATTTTTAATTATTTTTCAGTTTTTTACCTATTGCGTGCACTGCAGCACGAGAACTTAAATAGCGCATCCGTTTTTACCATTAATAATGTAGCCATAGTTATGTTTTCTACGCTTTTGGGTATAACACTGTTCCATGAACGTCCCAGCATCAAAAACTGGTTGGGAATAACATTGGCCATGGTCAGTATTTTTCTAGTGGCCTTTTTTTAATTTACCTATGGAAATGGACGTTTACAAAACCTTGAAAACACCTTCGGAGGAAGTTTTGCTGAAAGAACGCAAGAGCAAGTTTTTTGGTTACGCCTACCCCATTCTACATGAGGACGAGGTAAAACCTATTATTGACGGGCTTAGAAAACAACACCATACCGCCAACCATGTTTGCTATGCCTGGCAATTGGGGTATGAGGACATCAATTACAGGACGAATGACGATGGTGAACCCAATAATTCTGCAGGAATGCCAATATACGGCCAAATACAGTCTTTTGGAGTAACCAATGTTCTAGTAGCCGTAGCCCGTATCTTTGGGGGCACAAAACTAGGCGTAGGCGGCCTCATATCCGCCTATAGGACAGCGGCATATATGGCACTTGATTCGGCAGAAATAATTGAAAAAACTTTAAGGCAGCGATATTTATTATGTTTTGAATATCCAGAAATGGATAAGGTTATGCGGACCATAAGGCAATATCAAATGGAAATTATTACCCAGAAAATGGAAATGGACTGCTCCATTGAAATATCCGTTAGAAAAAACGACGCCCTTTCTACCGAAAATATATTTGCCTCTATGTATCCCGTAAGAATAAAAAAATTAGATATCTAATTTATCCAGAATGTAATTTGGGCATTTTACGGGTTTATTTAATCTTACATCCATAAATGCCAGAACGGTGTTTGCCTCTATCAACAATTCTTTGGCCTCGTTGTATATCTCATAGTCAAATTCTATTCTCACCATAGGCCGCTTTCTGAGATAGGTCCTGACCGTTAAAAGATCGTCATAAACGGCCGACTTCTTAAATAAAATATTTAACGAGATTACAGGTAACATTATTCCGCTTTCCTCCATACTTTTATAGGAAATACCCATAGACCTTAACCATTCTACCCGTCCCATCTCCAGATATTGGGCATAATTGCCATGATAAACTACGCCCATCTGGTCTGTTTCGCCATACCTGACCCTAAAAGAAAATTCATTAAAATCCATATTATTCCGTGTAAAACCTTTATATTTAAAAATGTGGAAATATTGTGGCACAACATGGGAAAAAAAAAGAGAAAATTCAACCTCTTTGGATTTTTTTTTTAGAATATTTGTTCACATATTTGCTCACTTGATAGTCCCATTTTGCTTGGCTGAATATCATCCATAATTTACACTAACCGAAAAAAGAAGACATTAAAAATGAGTGTTACTGCAACGTCCGTATGGAACCATTGTTTGAGCTTTATAAAGGACAATATCCAACCGCAGGCATTCAAAACTTGGTTCGAACCAATTAAACCCGTTAAGCTTTCCGATAATGCCCTGAGCATTCAAGTTCCCAGTAAATTTTTTTATGAATGGCTGGAAGAGCACTATGTTAAACTGCTAAAAGTAGCCCTCACCAAAGAATTGGGCGAGACCGCCAAATTGGTGTACATCATTAAAATGGAAAACACCTATGGCAACCGGGAACCTTTTACCGAAAAAATACCTAGCTCCAATAGATCCCATGTAGAACCACAGGAATTGGACGTGGCCATAAAATCCAAAAATCCGGAATTAAAAAATCCATTTGTAATTCCCGGAATCAGGAACATAAAAATCGAATCCCAATTAAACCCAAGTTATAATTTCGATAATTTTTTGGAAGGCGATTCCAACAGACTGGCAAGGTCTGCCGGTATGGCCGTTGCCAACAAACCTGGGGGAACCTCTTTTAACCCATTATTGGTGTTTGGCGGTGTCGGTTTGGGAAAAACACATTTGGCCCATGCCATAGGCGTAGAAATAAAGGATAAATATCCGGAAAAAACGGTATTATATATCTCCGCTGAAAAATTTACCCAACAGTACATTGAATCGGTCAAGAAAAACACAAGAAACGATTTCATCCATTTCTATCAGTTGATCGATGTGCTCATTATAGATGACGTGCAATTTCTATCCGGAAAATCAGGGACACAGGACGTATTCTTCCATATTTTCAATCATTTGCACCAAAACGGCAAACAGGTAATACTAACTTCGGACAAAGCCCCTGTTGATATGCAGGACATAGAACAGCGTTTGCTTTCCCGATTTAAATGGGGCTTGTCTGCCGAACTCCAAACGCCCGACTACGAAACAAGGATATCCATCTTAAAAAACAAATTATACCGGGATGGGGTGGAAATGCCAGACGACATTATAGACTATGTTGCCAAGCATATAAAAACCAATATCAGGGAATTGGAAGGAGCCATAATTTCCTTGATTGCCCAGTCTTCCTTCAATAAAAAGGAGGTCACCCTGGAATTGGCCCAATTGGTGGTGGAGAAATTCGTGAAAAATACCAAAAGGGAAGTATCCATAGATTATATCCAAAAGGTAGTTTCCGACTATTTTGAAATGGATGTGGCCACACTTCAGTCAAAGACCAGAAAAAGACATATTGTACAGGCAAGGCAATTGGCCATGTTCTTTGCAAAAAAATTCACCAAAGCCTCATTGGCGAGTATCGGTTCCCAAATAGGAAAAAGGGACCATGCTACAGTACTTCACGCCTGTAAGACAGTGGACAACCTTGCTGAAACCGACAAACAATTCAGGAAATACATAGACGACCTAACAAAAAAGTTTTCTTAATACCGCCGTTGCCATGAGAACCAAAGTCCTTATGGTCTGTTTGGGCAATATATGCAGGTCTCCATTGGCCGAGGGAATTTTAAAAAATAAATTGGACGGGAAAACCGTTCTTGTAGATTCTGCGGGTACCGCCGGTTATCATATTGGAAAAAAACCCGATAACAGATCTATAGCCATAGCCAAAAAATATGGCATCGACATTAGCCAGCAGCGATGTAGGCAATTCACTGCCAAGGATTTTAGCGAGTTCGACCTTATTTATGCCATGGACAACAGTAATTATAATAATATAATTGCCCTGGCCAAAAATAAAAACGATATTGCCAAGGTCAATTTATTACTACATAGGTCAAATTTGACCAACAAGGAAGTTCCGGACCCCTATTACGGGGGCGAGGATGGATTTGAGAAAATTTTTCATTTGATCGATTCCGCATGTAACCTTATTGTACAGGACATAATTCATAAATAATCCAATCCCTTATGGAACATGCAATGGACACTACCGGAAAATTATATATGATACCTACAACCCTGGGCGATAACGAGCCCTTGGAAGTACTGCCAATATCCATTAAGAGGACCATTGAACAAATTGATCATTACATAGTTGAAAATGAAAAAACGGCCAGACACTTTATTAAAAAGATAAGTTCCAAAAAGTCGCAGCCAGGTTTACATATCAATATACTTAATAAATTTACCGAACCCGAAATACTACCTACTTTTTTAGATCCATGTTTTGAGGGGTATAATGTAGGCATTATATCGGAAGCCGGTTGCCCGGGAATTGCGGATCCCGGTGCCGATATCGTACGAATTGCCCACAACAAGGGGATACAGGTGGTGCCATTGGTAGGCCCTTCCTCCATCTTATTGGCCTTAATGGCCAGTGGCCTTAATGGACAAAGTTTTGCTTTTAACGGATATCTGCCCATAGAAGCCGGGGAGAGAAAAAAAAGCATCAAAAGACTCGAAAAACTTTCCAGGGATTTTGATCAATCGCAGATTTTTATTGAAACCCCCTATAGAAATGATAAATTATTGGCCGAATTAATAAAGACCCTTTCACCACAAACCATGGTCTGTATTGCTTGCGACATAACATTGTCTACAGAGTTTATCGCTACAAAAAGAGCGATGGATTGGCAAAGAACCTCCGTAGATCTTCATAAGAGACCAACCATCTTTATTATCCACGCATAAAAAAACCCTAACAACACGGTTAGGGCCTTTCCATTTTCATAATTACAAATCTTTTATATTCTAGGATTTTTTTGGGGGGTTACATGGGAAATATCGTATCCGGCAAATTTTCTGATATAATAAGAAACAGATGAACCAAAATCATCGTTTACATTTAATTTACCATAAGATCTCAGATACTTCTTCACGTTCCCCGCTCCGGCCAAATGTGCAGCCGCCAATATTCCCGATTCTGTTATCTCCTGGCCATTAATGACCGTACCAACAAAACGCTTAATATCCCTTCTCAAAATCCATTTATTTCTGGAAAGATTGGTATGGAATACCCTTTCCTGTAAAATTGGATCGTTAAGAAATAATGTAGCGTTGTAAACACCTAGCAGTTCTAGCGTACCTATACCAAATTGATACTTTCCTAAATAACCCAAGGCATTGGTAGTAAAATAATTCCCTTGGGATTCCTTAAAGGCCAAAGCCTCTTTAAACCCGTTGTAGGATGTTCCTAAAAAGGGTGGTGCAGCCATAGTAGTTTTTAAAACAGTTCTGTGTTCGGGAAACAAAACTTCGGTAGGTCCATTTACCCTAAAAGCCTCGGGAATCACCATTTTAGCTGGCCTAAACCCATAACTTATTAGAATAAAAATCATGATAACGGGGAACAAATAACTTGTCCACTTTCTCATATATTTGTTTTCTTAAGACTTACAACCAAAAGGGTTCGCTTAAATTTCACTGTACAAAGATATGCCCGATTTTTAAAAAACCGGCTCATTTTAACGTAAGTTTGTACAAAATGTTAAAATTATTGGATAAATGACACAGAAATAAGGGTCATCGGTCAGCGACGTATCTTTTGACCGTTTATCCAACGGACGTACTGCTCTTTATTGCGGTTATGCTGTGCCAATGTCTTTGCAAATTTGTGATATCCAAAATCTTCAACGTTGGCCACAAAGTAATAATAATCATGCTTTTCAGGATTTAAAACGGCATCTATGGCCGAAATATCGGGCATGGCAATTGGTCCTGGAGGCAAACCTGCATATTTATAAGTATTATAAGGCGAATCCAATTCCAAATCCTTATACAATACCCGCTTAATAATGGTATCAAAATTACCTGTATGCCTTTTAATGGCATAAATAACGGTAGGATCGGCCTGCAACAACATTCCCTTGGCCAATCGGTTTAGGTACACCCCGGCAACCCTTGGCCGTTCATCTACTTTTGCCGTCTCTTTATGCACTATGGAGGCCAATGTGGTAACTTGTAAAGGGTCAAGGCCCATAGATTTGGTTTTGGCGATCCGTTCTTCGTTCCAAAACCTCCTGTATTCCTTCAACATTCTCTCCCTAAAGCCCTCCGCCGAGGTATTCCAGAAAAACTCATAACTATTGGGAATATACATGGAAAGCGCCGTTTTCTCGTTAAATCCGTTGGCTTTAAGAAATTCTGGTTCACCAAAAGCCTTCAATAATGCCGTACTGTCCGCCTCTATTTGAAGGGATATCCTACCTGCAAGATCCGCCAAATTCTCCTGGTTGTTAAAAGCTAATTTAACAGGAATATTGCCACTTCTCAAGGAATTGACAATATCGTTATTGCCCATTCCCGCTTTTATGGCATACTTACCCGCTTTTATATTGGTGCTATACCCTTTCCTGTCGGCTGCAGATTCAAACGTTTCCAAATCTTTTAAAAGTGGCTCCATAATCGTCTTTACATCTTCGAAGTCCGAATCTGAAGGTATAAACACATAGGCCACCTCATTGTTGAATTGTGTATTTGGCACAAAGAAGGCCTTATAGACCATAAAGGCAAAAGCGCCCCCCACCAACATTCCGGCCACAACGATAACCAATAAAATTTTCTTTATATACATTAGCTATTTATCTTTTGAAACAAGATCTCATTTTTAAAAGCCCCATTGGTGTATATCCAATCCTTTTTTATTCCAACCTTTTCAAACCCCAGTTTTGTAAACAAGTGTATGCTGGGAACATTTTCTTCCAATACATTTACATAAACCTGTCTCACCCCCAAAACTGAAAATACATAATTGGTAAGTATCTCTATGGCCTCAGTGCCTACCCCTTTATTTCTAAAAATCTTCCGGCCCACAATAATCCCCATTCCCACTCTTAAATTTTTGGGATCAAAATCAAATAGATCGATCAGGCCCAATACCGTACCGTTTAAATCGCAAATACACAATCGCAATTGTTTTACCTCATAAATGTCCCTATGGGCATTTTCAAGATATAGTTGTAATACATGTTTGGAATATGGTGCAGTAGTACCACTAATCTCCCATATCTCAGGATCGTTCTCCAGATTATACAGAAAATCCAGATCCTTGGGCTCCAAAGCCCTAAGACAAATCCGTTTCCCTTTAAAGCTCAACATGTATTTCTCCTTTAAAAACGAGTTGTGCCGGACCTGTCAACCATATTTGGTCATAACCATTGGCATTGCTCCTGAACTTCACCTGAAGATTTCCCCCCGGGGTAACGATCTTTACGGAATCCTTATTGGTCTTTCCCGAATGGTACATGGCCAGGGCAACAGCGGTTACCCCGGTTCCGCAGGAAAAGGTTTCATCCTCCACTCCCCTTTCATAAGTTCTTACATTAAATGTATCCTCCCCTGCCTGGTCCACAAAGTTGATATTGCTCCCTTGTTCACCATACAGTCCATAACGAAGTTTGGCACCTTCCTTACGAACATCAAGATCCTTGAGCGCGTCCACCAACTGCACATGGTGCGGGGAACCTGTATTAAGGAACATAGAATTTGTCTTTTGTCTAATTTCCTTTACATTCTGCATCTCCAAACTCACCATATCATTCGCAATGGTCGCATTATGGAGTCCGTCTATCGCCATAAATGATGTATTTTGGCCCACACCCAAATTATGGGCAAAGGCCACAATACATCTGCCTCCATTGCCACACATGGTGCCCTGCCTCCCCATCGGCATTAAAATAGACCATCTTAAAATCCCTCTCCCTGTCCTCTTCCAATAAAATGAGTCCGTCGCCACCAATGCCAAATCTTCTGTCACATAAAAAAGAGACCAGCTCCGCATTATCCTTTGGAAAAAACCCTTCACGATTATCTATCATTACAAAGTCGTTCCCTGTTCCTTGATATTTAAAAAAATTCAGTAGCATATTGTAATTTATTACGCAAAGATATAATTTTATTAAGGTTTTATTATCAGTTAAAAACTCGTTAAAGCCAAATAATTGCTATGGAAATATGTTAATTTTACTTGAGTAAATTAAAAAATGTTTTTATGAAGAAATTTGGAAGTTTATTATTGGTCTCTGTATTTGCAGGTGCTATTACATTGGGTGCTTACAAACTTTTTTTAGAGAAACCAAATTATGCAGTTATTCAGGAGAACAGTGGGGCAAAAATGATTTCATCCAGTTATACCCCAACTTCAGCTAAGGGTGCGGGTATTAACGAAGTGGATTTTACCATAGCTGCCCAGAACACCGTAAATGCAGTGGTACACGTTAAAAATGTAGCCACCAGCAAGGGTCCGTCCAATATAATGGAATTTTTCTACGGATATGGCGGAAGCCCAACACCCCAAGTGGGGACCGGTTCCGGGGTAATAATTTCCCAGGACGGCTATATTGTTACCAATAACCACGTAATTGCCAATGCCGATCAACTACAGGTTACGTTAAACAACAATAAAACCTACGATGCCGAACTCGTCGGTACCGACCCCAATTCTGATATTGCCCTGATAAAAATAGATGTTGACAGGCAATTGCCGTACCTAGCTTTTGGCGATTCGGACAATACAAAGGTGGGAGAATGGGTCTTGGCGGTAGGAAACCCATTTAATTTGACGTCCACGGTTACTGCCGGGATCGTTAGTGCCAAGGCCAGGGCATTGGCCAGTCTGGATCAGTCATTTATTCAGACCGATGCGGCCGTAAACCCGGGCAACAGTGGTGGCGCACTGGTAAATACCAATGGTGACCTTATAGGTATCAACACGGCCATTACCTCGCAAACAGGTTCCTATGTAGGTTATTCCTTTGCGGTACCTAGCAATATTGCGAAAAAAGTGGTAGAGGACATCATGGAATACGGTAACGTGCAGAAAGGAATTTTAGGGATCAACACGGTACCGATGAACAGTCCTTACGCCGTTGAAAACGGATTAAATGAAATTGACGGGGTTTATATTGCCGGTATAGAAGAAGATTCCGGTGCTTTTGATGCCGATCTGAAGGAAGGGGACATTATCAAAAACATCGACAATGTTGAAATTCACAAATTTGCGGACCTTATAGGCTATATATCGTCCAAGAGGCCGGGTGACGAGCTTTTGGTAACCGTTCTGCGCAATGATGAGCGCATGGAATTCCCGGTCATGCTCAAGGAAAGACAAACGATCATTATTCCGGTTTTGGGATTTGAAGTTAAAAACCTGACCGACGATGAGAAAAAGGCCTTTAA
>JAWKMN010000004.1:0-401954 GCA_041392165.1 Flavobacteriaceae bacterium | reverse complement strand
TTTTTAGATTAACCTAATTATATTAGTAAATATCCAAATACCCAGAAATTGTATTTGACCCTATTTTAGCCCGCCAAAAAGGGGGTGCATCCAGTCTGTTTTTCCCTATTTTCATATACGGCCTATCTATGGACTATCTATGGAGTATCTATGGAGTATCTATGGACTTGACCCGTCCTAAAATAACTATACACAAAACCAGGTGTATGGAAACACCAAAACAAGAAGAAAGTGATGTAAAGCTTTCAGGCTATCCCAAGTGGGAAATTTAAACCTTAAACTATTACTGCGCAATGCCTACCGCTTATGGCTTATGGCAAAAATATATTTATAGCCAAAGCGGGATGTACCAAGGTGTATACCAGCCTTTGCCGTCCTGTAGGCCTATGCAACTGCCAACTCCACCTGTGACCAATAAACCATCCTCGATAGTTGATCTATTCGAAAAATAATCGTGTCAACGAATATTTTAGGTAATTTTTTGGGATTATTCATATATTTAAGGTTAGCAAACTGTTAATATTTGCCCTATATCAAAAATATTCTGTTCCCGTATCTGTTGTCAAAAATGATTAAAGAAAAATATACAATAAAGGACATTGCCCATATGGCGGGTGTTTCCAAAGGAACAGTAGACAGGGTATTGCACAATCGCGGCAAAGTTTCCAAAAATGCTTTCGCAAAGGTAGACAAAGTACTTAAGGAAATAGACTATAGGCCCAATCCTATGGCCAGAAACCTAAAAAAAAACAAAACCTATAGTATACATGTGCTACTCCCGGATCCAAATAAGGATCCCTATTGGATTCCTGCCAATGAAGGGGTTATTGAGGCCGCAAATGAGTTTGCCCATTTTGGAATACTGGTAACAAAACATTTTTATGATCCCAACGATAGGATTTCCTTTTCGGAACAATCCCAAAAAATTGTAGCCTTAAAACCGGATGCCCTTTTAACGGCACCCATATATAGAAAGGAATCCCAGGCGCTTTTAAAAAGTTGTTGTGATCATAATATTATACCGGCCATCATCAACAATCTTTTGGATTCCGTGAACAGGCATATATTTATAGGGCAGGACTTGAACCAGAGCGGCAGGGTGGCGGCCAGCTTAATGGACAATTTGATTGACCGTGATGACCACATAGCTATTATCCATATCAATAGGGAACTCCATATGAAGTTTAAGGAAAATGGGTTCAAGGATTATTTTATGGAAAGGCCTGGCAGTAACCACACCATAATATCAAAAAAAATTAATTCAATAGAGAAAAAATGTTTTGTTGCCGATGTTTCCCAATTTCTTATGGAGCATCCAAAAATTTCCGCCTTTTTTGTCACCAATTCAAAGGCGTACATGTTGGTAGAGGCGCTCCTGGAGCTTAATAAAAAGAACGCGATAATTATTGGATATGATCTTTTAGCTGAAAATATTACATTTTTACGGGAAGGCAAAATAAACTTTTTAATACATCAGAAGCCCAAAAGGCAGGCCTATCTCAGTGTAAGCCATTTGGCGGAACATTTTCTTTTCGGAAAGTCCATCCCCCCCCAAGAATTCCTCCCCATAGATATTATTACTACGGAAAATGCACATTATTATCTTTAATTAGGTAATTAACTACCTCGGGGCATTGAAAGGAACTTTATTGTCCGGTTAAAAATTAAAACCCTGCATTTGCAGTCCTGGCAGGCCTGCAATTTCATTGCAGTTACTTTAGTTTCTATAAACTTTAAGCCACTTGGTCATTTAGAATCTTTCGGCTGCCGCTCAAGACAGGCCAAAGCGGGAAATCCCATTGAATAATCAAAATTATAGGATTCCTCGTCGCTCTGCTCTGTCGGAGCGACACGATGTTTAAAAAAGGAAATCCATTCTTTTGTTTAGAACTATGGATTTCAAATCCATAGTGATTTATTTCGATGCCCGTCTGAACCGATACGGGCGGGCAAACTTCGCAGCATATAAGTCTCGATTATCGAACAAAAAAGGCATACCACTTAGTGTTGATCTTAAAAAAAATCTGGGTTTTATTTAATGTGTTCGAACACATTTTATCCTATACTATTTGTTTTATTAAAAAAAAAGTTTAACTTCACTATTAACTTAATATTAACAAACAACTTTATTATTAACTCTAACAACTCTATTATGGTCAAAAAATTGCTATTATTTTTTGTACTGGTGTTCGGAGCCTATCCGTTACTGGCGCAAAGCAAAACGGTGACTGGTACGGTCACCGATGCAACGAACGGTTCTCCCCTACCAGGTGTAAACGTATTGGTACAGGGAACCACAACTGGATCCCAAACCGATTTTGATGGAAATTATTCCATTGAGGCCGAAAGCGGAAATGTATTGGTATTTTCATTTCTAGGAATGAAGACCCAATCGGTTACCGTAGGGGCGTCGAATACTATTAATGTATCTATGCAGGAAGATGCGGAACAACTTGGGGAAGTGGTGGTAACGGCATTGGGTATTAAAAGGGAAGAAAAAGCCTTGACCTATGCCCAACAAACTGTTAGGTCTGATGAACTTACTAAAACCCGAGATCCAAACTTTATGAACAGTATTTCAGGTAAAGCCGCTGGGGTTGAGATTAAAAAAAGTAGCTCAGGTGCTGGCGGATCCACCAAAATTGTGCTTAGAGGTAATAAATCACTGAATGGTGATAGTTCCCCATTGTTTGTGATAGATGGTATTCCTATGGCCAATAACAAAGGTGGTCAGCCGGGAATGTGGGGCGGAACGGATTCTGGTGACGGACTATCCGCTATCAATCCGGACGATATTGAGAGTATCAGTATATTGAGGGGAGCCAATGCTGCGGTGCTATATGGTAGCCAAGGGGCAAATGGAGTGGTCGTAATTACCACCAAACAAGGTGCTTCAGGTAAAACCACGGTTACTTTAAATACGGGATACTCCTTTGAGCACTATCAAGAATTACCCGATTTACAATTTAAATATGGAGCTCAAGGCGGAACCAATGAAAGTTGGTCAAACACACCGGGAAATTATGATGATTCGTTCGTAGAGGATTTTTTCCAAACAGGACATAATTTCAACAACTCTGTGAGCATTAGTGGAGGCAACGATAGAACAACTGCTTATTTTTCCTATGCCAATATTACCTCTACAGGCATTACTCCTGAAAATAAATATAAGAAGGACAATGCCACATTTAGACAGTCTACCAAATTTTTCAATGATAAGGTAACTGTTTCCTCTGGTGTGATTTTGAGCATTGAAGAAACCAAAAACAGATTGCCTGCCGGCTACTACCTAAATCCATTAACAGGGCTCTATATGTTCCCTAGGGAGCGTAATTTCTATGACTTTAAGAACAATTATCAAGTTTTCAATACGGAACGAAACCTATATGCCCAGAACTGGTTTGTACCCGATCACCACCAATCCAATCCGTATTGGATCATTTATAATCAACCACGTGTAGATAACACCAAAAGAGTGATTGCCAATGCATCTGTTAAATGGGATATTTTGAGCAATTTAAGTTTACAGGTACGGGGCAACTATGATTATGCGGCAAAAGAGCAGGAACAGCAGCACGCAGCTACCTCAAACGAAACCAATGTACATCGCAACGGAGCTTGGAACTATAGGAAGTATGATGACCAATTGGGATATGCCGATGTTATTCTTAGCTATGATACCAATTTCGGTGAGGGTTTTAGCCTTAATGGCGTTTTGGGAGCCAGCTACCAGAAGACCAAATACGGTACCGGTGTAGGCGTAGGGGTCGATGGCAACGGAACTGGAACTTTGGGTTTAATATATCCCAATGAGTTCTTTTTTCAAAACTTACCAACCAACGTACCTGTAACATCTCTGACCGATGGGGAAGTAATAAAGCAAGGTGCCTTTGTAAATGCCCAATTAGGTTATAAGGAAATGCTTTTCCTGGACCTTTCCGGCAGGAACGATTGGGCCTCTACTTTGGCACTAACCGGTAACCAATCCTATTTTTATCCAGCAGTTGGACTTACCACTATTTTAAGTGAGATGTTTGATATGGGCGAAAAAGTAAGCTTTGCCAAATTAAGGGCCTCCTATACCCAAGTGGGCAACGAAGTACCCTTTAACCGTATATTTCCAAGACACAGTATAGCCGCCAATGGTGGGGTCAATAGAAATACTTATGCGCCCTTCACAGACGCTAAACCGGAGAAAATTAATAGTTTGGAGTTTGGTGTTGATTGGAGGTTCTTCAATAACCGTCTGGGAGTGGATTTTACATATTATAGTCTAACCAGTAGGGATCAGTATGTAGAACAACCCTTGGATCCTTCCGATCCCATTTCCCAGGGAATCTATACTGATAGATATATCAATGCTGGGAAAATTACCAATAAAGGTGTAGAATTTACAATTAGTGCTACCCCAGTACGCAATGATAACCTGCAATGGGTAACCGCATTTAATTTTGCTACGAACAAAAATAAAATTGTGGATATTGGTCCGGATGACGAAAAATTCATTGAACTAGGTACCTCAGAAGGCTTTTTTTCCAGATTATACGAAGGAGGTTCCTTTAACGACCTATACGTGCTTAAATTTCTAAGGGACGATCAGGGCAGGATTATGTTTGAAGATGATGGAACAACGATGCGCAAAACAACGGCCCCGGAATTAATTGGCAATCTGGATCCGGACTGGTCTTTGGGATGGAATAATAACATATCATTTGGTAAATTTAATATGGGGGCATTGATCAACGGAAAATTTGGGGGCAACGTATTTAGCCAAACCGAATCCATGTTGGACGGAGCCGGAGTGTCTCAAAGAACTGCCGATGCCAGGGATGCCGGTGGCGTTACTGTTAATGGAGTAGATCCTTCCGGGGCAGCCATTACCAATGTTTCCGCACAGGACTATTATAGCGATGGTGTAGGAATTGGGGGAAGAAATGGTGTTGGGGAAGCCTATGTTTATGACCGCACCAATATTAAATTGAGTCAACTTTCCATAGGGTATGATATTGACGTAAATAAATTGAACCTTCCCATAAAGGCGGCCACTTTGTCTTTTGTCGGCAACAATTTGTTCTTTATTTATAAAGATGCCCCCTTTGATCCGGAATTGGCAATGAGTACCAATAGAAACGCTCAAGGATTGGATAATTTTAACCTTCCTTCAACAGCCACTTATGGGTTTAACCTTAAAGTAACCTTTTAATTAGATATCATGAAAAAGTTTATATATCTCATATGCTCGATACTGGTGCTAGGTGCCTGTACCGACGATTTTGAAAAGACGAATACCAATCCCTACCAATTAACGGATTCGTCATTGGAACAGGATTTTAACAATGTAGGTTCGTTCTACTCTTCTATGTTAAGTCAGATTTTTGGGAATCAGGTAGATCACAATTTAACGAACGTTACCTTTTCGCAACATTTGGCCACCCCTACCCCATTTACCGGAGGTATTAACAACACCACCAATTACGTTCGTTGGAACGGCTATTGGGGCAGGGAATACAACAATGTTATGGCCCCGGCCAACCAAGTAATAGGTATAGCGGAGGCCAGTGATCAGCCGGTCTTTGTTGAATGGGCCAATTTGATAAAGATTATTTCCATGTCCAGGGTCACTACTTATTATGGTCCTGTTATTTATACGCAATATGGTCCCGGTAAGGACGGTTCTTATGATAGTGAGGAAACACTTTACAATGCCTTCTTTGCCGACTTGGACAGAATTATAGGGGTATTCTCCGCCAACAGCAATTATGTTGGATTAAATGCGTTCGATGCCAGCTATGACGGTGATGTTGATCAATGGGCCAGATATGCCAATTCCTTACGTTTACAATTGGCCATGCGTATCTCCAAAGTGGCTCCTGCATTGGCCAAGACACAAGGGGAAAAGGCTCTTGCCGATCCAGTTGGACTTATTGAATCCAATACGGATAACTTTAATATCTCCTTATATGGAACTAAGTTTCATCCGGCACAGATTTGTTTTGAATGGGGAGACACAAGAATGAGTGCCACCATGGAATCCATTCTAATTGGCTATAAAGACAATAGAATAGGGGCATTTTTTGAACCTGTCAGTGATTTATCGTTAGTTGCAGATCACCCGGATTGGCCTTATAAGGGCATTCGCAACGGAGCACAATTGGTTGCTAAAGATGACCACCTACCATACTCTACAATAAATTTGGATTTTAATGAACCCGCAAAAGTTACTGAACGCAAGGTGATGAGTGCCGATGAGGTATTTTTCCTAAAGGCTGAGGCTGCCCTAAGGGGCTGGGCCGGTGCCGGAGATGCACAAACCAATTACGAAGCAGGTGTAAGGGCTTCCTTTGAACTATGGGGTGCAGGTGGAGTAGATGCCTATTTAGCGGACAACACAAGTTTGCCCATTGATTACGATGATGTAGTTTATGATGGGGCCATCAATGATTTTACCAATCAAATAACGACAACGGTAGCTTGGGATGAAGCCGCCAGCAATGAAGTTAAATTGGAGAAAATCATCACCCAAAAATGGATCGCGGCCTATACCAATGAAATGGAGGCATGGGCAGACTTCAGAAGAACCGGATATCCCAAATTACCTCCGGTATATCAGAATAGCAGTAGTCCGGATTGGGGTGTAATTGCCGATGGTGATTTTATTAAAAGAATGCCTTTTGTAAATTCCGAAAGAGATAATAATGCCGCAGGAGTTGCCGATGCAACAGCCAAACTTGGAGGACCCGACGAAATCGGAACAAGACTATGGTGGGATACCGGCGGACCAAATTTTTAATGGCCTAATTTTTTATAAAAACAGGGAAAAGCCTGTGATTTTAAGATCACAGGCTTTTTTTATAGGACAGGCCCTCCTATCCCTGCAAATTATGGAACACCTACACCCTGTGTCCATTCCCACTAATTATATTGTGATATCTACCAAAATTAACTAACTTACTTTATCGTAAACGGTAATTACAACCAGGCTTTGACTACAATGATTCATCACTTATATTGTCAAAATTTCAACTATTATGAAAAAAAACCATATCAAGATATACCTTCTTTTTACAGCAGCCCTATTCCTCTCCTGCCAACAAGTGGACCATAGTAAAATGTTCTCCTTAATACCAAGCAACAAAACCGGAATTACATTTAAACCCATTTTACAGGAAACCGAGGAATTTAATATTTTGACTTATGGCTATATATACAACGGAGGCGGAGTAAGTGCCGGGGATGTCAATAACGATGGTCTTACCGATCTTTATTTTACGGGGAGCATGGTAGGAAGTAGGCTATATATAAACAAAGGAAACTTTAAATTTGAGGAGATTGCCCAAAAAGCAGGGGTATTTGCCGAAGGCTTGTGGAATACGGGAACTACCATGGCCGATGTGAATGGGGACGGGTATTTGGATATCTACGTATGTAGGTCTGCGGCCAAGGACGATTTTAAAAGAAAGAACTTACTTTTTATAAATAATGGGGATTTAACCTTTACCGAAAAAGCGGCCGATTATGGGGTTGATGATGCCGGATATTCTACACAGGGGGCTTTTTTTGATTACGACAGGGACGGAGACCTGGATCTGTATGTAGTGAATCATTCCGCTCAGGAATATTCCAGTTTTAGGCAAATTTCCAATAGCTTAAAAAAACAAAGAAATCCAGCCTATGAAGACCGACTTTATAGAAACGATAATGGAAAATTTGTAAATGTAAGCGATGATGCCGGGCTAGTATCCAATGTCCTGGGTTTTGGGCTCGGCATTGCAGTATCGGATGTAAACAACGACCATTGGCCCGATATTTATATCTCTAACGACTTTAAGGAACAGGATTATTTATACCTCAATAATCAGGACGGCACCTTTACCGAAAGTCTTGAAAAATATATTGGACATACTTCCCATTTTTCCATGGGTTCCGATGTGGCGGATATCAACAATGATGGTTACCCGGAAATCATGACTTTGGATATGCTCCCTGAAAATAATTACCGTATAAAAATGGTCTCCGGACCGGACAACTACGACAAGAATAGTTTTTTGGAGAAATCCGGATTTTATTATCAGTCCATGAGGAACATGATGCATCTGAACAATCAAGGAAAATCCTTTTCCGAAATTGGGCAATTTTCAGGGGTATCCAATACCGACTGGAGTTGGGCCTCCCTGTTTATGGATTTGGACAACGATGGATTTAAGGATCTGTTTATTACCAACGGGGTAAAACGGGACTATACCAATATGGATTTTATGAATTATGCCGTACAGGAAAAAATCAATGAAAATAATACCGGGGTAGAAACCGCCATTACCGACCTTTTGGAAAATATGCCCGCGACCATTGAGGAAAATTATACCTACCACAATAACGGCGACCTTACCTTTTCCAAGGTGAACGAAGAGTGGGGACTGCATCAGAAATCACTGTCCAACGGAGCGGTATATGCCGATTTGGACAATGACGGGGACCTGGACCTTGTAGTCAATAATATAGACGATTACCCCTTTGTTTACAAAAACAATAGTGAATTGCGCACTACCAATCACTACCTAAAGATCAATTTTAAAGGTGACGGTAAAAATACCTATGGTATTGGGGCCAAAGTTATCCTGAACAGTGGCGAAAAATCCTTTATGCAAGAATTGATGCCTACCAGAGGGTTTCAGTCCTCTGTAGATTTTAACTTGGTTTTTGGACTGGGAGCAACAACTACCATTGATGACCTAAGAATAATATGGCCGGATGGCAAAGTACAAATTCTGACAGATATAAAGGCAAACCAGACCATTACCTTGCACCAAAAGAATGCGAATATGGCAGGGAATACCCCCAATCCGGTGATTGGAAATACGTATTTTTCCAACATCACCATGGACAGTCTTATCCCCTATCGGCATTTGGAAAACGACTATAACGATTTTAAACGGGAACAATTGCTACCGCACAAATTGTCTACCCAAGGCCCTAAAATAACCAAGGCCGATGTAAATAATGATGGCCTGGAAGATATATTTGTTGGAGGGGCCAAAGGCAGCGAGGGTAAAATGTTCCTGCAAACAACATCCGGGAGCTTTGTATCCGTCAATCAAAAAACGTTTATTGTGGACAAAGACTCGGAAGATATTGGATGTCTGTTCTTTGATGCGGACAACGACAAGGATATGGACCTCTATGTGGTAAGTGGCGGAAACGATTTTAACGAAGATTCCACAGAATTACAAGATAGATTATATATTAACGATGGGCGGGGCAACTTCGTTAAAGTAACCAGGGCCCTGCCCGAAATGATTTCGAGCGGATCCTGTGTTCAAGCTGCAGATATGGACGGGGATGGGGATTTAGACCTTTTTGTTGGTGGCCGATTGGTTCCCGGTACCTATCCAACTTCACCAAGAAGCTACATCTTGGAAAATAACGGTCAAGGTATTTTTAAAGACGTTACCGCTATGGTCAACCCGGAACTGGAGTATCCGGGGATGGTCACCGATGCCTTATGGACCGATTTTGACAACGATAATCGCAATGATCTTATTCTAGTAGGGGAATGGATGAAAATAAGAACATTTAAAAATGAAAGTGGTAAACTTGTGGAAGTTTACGGCAATAATGGTCTGAATGATTCCGAAGGTTGGTGGAACAGCATTGAACAGGGAGATTTTGACCAGGATGGGGACATGGATTATATAGTTGGAAATTTTGGTAGAAATTCCCAGTTGAAAACCTCTGCTTCCGAACCGGTAACATTGTACACCAAGGATTTTGATAACAATGGCTCTTTGGACCCCATATTGTGTTCCTTTGATTTGGGAGAGGAATTCCCCGTTTTTTCCAAAGATGATCTGGTAGGCCAATTAAGTGGACTTAAAGGAAAATATGTAAACTATTCCGATTATGCCTCGGCAAAAATTACGGATATCTTTAGCCCTGAAACATTACAAGGAGCCCTTGTCTTAAAAGCCAAAAATTTTGATTCCAGTTATATGGAAAACCTAGGTAACGGAAAGTTTAAACTTGTTCCTTTACCTGCGGAAACACAATTTTCCCCAATCTATGGGATATTAAAGGGGGATTTTAACAATGATGGCAACGAAGATTTGGTTGTTGGTGGCAATTTTTTTGGGACCAGGGTGAAATTTGGAAGATATGATGCCAATAAGGGCCTGGTCCTGTGCGGTGACGGAAAAGGTAATTTTAGGGCTTCAACCGTAACGGAAAGTGGTTTAAATATTGACGGGGAAGTAAGGGATATTATCAAAGTGACCTTAGCCGATACATCGGAGGCCTTACTGTTCGTAAGAAACAATGATTTAATCGCCACCTATAAAATAGGATCCTATAAATAACAACAAAAAATGAGCGTAAAAAATTACAGTTTACTAATCGCACTGGGAATGTGTTTGGGGCTATGGGCCCAATCGCCATCGGTGACCATTAAAGAAGAAACAATGTCCTTGGACACCTATGGTTTCAGCAATCCCAATCCAATACCCATTCTTACGGACAATGCCAAGATCTTTCCCTATTTTAAGTTTGAAAACTATGAACATACTGCAAAAAAGAAGAATTGGAAGGTAGTTACCCTGGAGAATGACTATATAAAAGTTTTTATATTGCCCGAAATAGGTGGCAAAGTGTGGGGGCCATAGAAAAAAGTACGGGCGAGGAATTCCTGTACAAGAATGAGGTGGTCAAATTCCGAAATATTTCAATGCGCGGACCATGGACCTCTGGAGGCATCGAATTCAATTTTGGTATCATTGGACATCACCCCTCAACCGCAACACCGGTAGACTATGTATTAAAAACCAATGAAGACAATAGTGTAAGCTGTATCGTAGGCAGTGCCGACCTGCCCTCCCGTACCGATTGGAGGGTAGAAATAAAGCTTGAAAAAGACAAAGCCTACTTTGAGACCCATGCCTCCTGGTACAATGGTTCCCCCATAGATCAATCCTATTACAATTGGATGACCGCTGCAGCCGTGGTTTCGGATGATTTGGAGTTCATATACCCTGGGAATCAATTTTTGGAACATGGAGGAACAGCCAAGCCCTGGCCCATAGATACGGAAGGTAGGGATCTATCCCTTTATAAAAACAATAATTTTGACAAAGATATATCCGAGCATGTGGTTGGCGATTATAAAGATTTTTTTGGAGGTTATTATCATAATAAAAAGTTTGGTTTTGGCCATTGGGCCCCTTATGAAGAAATGCCGGGACAGAAACTCTGGTTATGGTCCATGGCCAGGTCAGGAGCTATATGGGAGGATTTACTTACCGATAGCGATGGACAGTACATGGAATTCCAAGCAGGGCGACTTCTAAATCAATATTCCCCAGGGGAAACCAATCCTATTTCCCAGGCCAATTTTGAACCCTATGTTATGGACCGTTGGAAAGAAATCTGGTTTCCTTTCAAGGAAATAGGTGGCATGGTTGATGCAACGGAATATGGAGTTCTTAACGTTAGGGAATCGGATACCGGGCTCTATATCGGCATCAATGCCCTACAACACCTAAAAGATAATTTAAGGGTATACATCAATGGAAAAACAATCTATTCCGAGGAAATTAACCTAAAACCTATGGGGGTTTTCTCCAAAGAGATTGCATTGATGGACCAAGGGGAAATAATAGTGCAATTAGGGGATAAAAAATTATTTTACAGCTCCAATGGCGAAAGCACCCTCATAAAACGTCCGTTCATTAATGACGAATCTGTAAAGATATCCATAAGCCAACAATTGTATCACGAAGGTTGGGAAGCCTTAAAGTTTAGAAATTATGAACTTGCCTCCAAAAAACTAAATGAATTGGTGGATCTTGATCCCTCCCATCAGGACGGCTTACTAAAGTTGGCGGAATTGGAATATCGAAAAACCAATTATGATAAAGCCCTGGATTACGTAAATAGGGTTTTAAAGTTGGATACCTATAATACGGCAGCCAATTACATGGCCGGAATTCTATATCGTTCCCTAAATGATACTGTAAATGCTTTGGAATCTTTGGGCTGGGCGGCCAGAAGCATTAAGTACAGATCCGTATCCTATGCCCAAATGGCAGAAGTATACCTGTTGCTGCACGATTTGAAAAAAGCGGAACAATACGCCGATAAGGCCTTGGACTATAACACCTTCAATATTAATGCAAGAAAAATAAAATTGATCGTACACCGAAAAAACAAGAGCGCTGCGGAATTTGATAACGAATTCAATACCTTGTTAAAAATGGATCCACTGAATCATTTTGCCCAAATAGAAGCACAGCTATTTAACCATGGCGGTTCCCTGAGCTTGCCTACGGATATTACCAATGAGTTCCCAGACGAAACCGTGTTGGAATTGGGCGTATACTATAAGGGCATAGGACTTGAAAATGAGGCGGAAGCTGTTTTGAACCTATTCCCTACCCATGTAAAAACAAGTCTTTGGAAGGCTTATCTCCTTAAGAATACCGCGCCCGAAAAAAGTAAGGAATACCTAAACCCAGTTCTGGACAGGCCTATAGATTTTGTTTTTCCCTATAGAACAGAAACGATACCGGTGTTACATTGGGCCGTATCCCAAAATGCACATTGGAAATTAAAATATTACTTGGCACAGAATTATATTGCCGTAGGACAAAAAGCTTTGGGATCGAAGTTTCTAAAGGATTGTGGAAATAACCCCGATTCTGACATATTTTATCGCTTTAGGGCAAGAATGTTCGAAAATGGAGATTTTGAAACCAATGAAAAGGATTATTTAAAAGCATTGCAGTTGAACGGTACCGACTGGAAACTCAGGGAAGAAATAGTCCAATTTTATTTAGACAATGATAAAATTGAGCAAGCGTATACTATGGCGAAAAAGACGTTCTCCAAATATCCCGATAATGCCAATATTGGCTTGATTTATGCCAAATCCTCCTTATTGATGGGAAAATATGCCACTACCATTAAAGTGTTAAAGGATATACACATATTGCCTTTTGAGCATGCCTCGGAAAGTAAAAAAATATATACCGAGGCCCATATTTCAATGGCTTTGGAACACATGAAATCCAAGAATTACAATAAGGCCGTATCCCTTTTGGAATCGTCAAAAAAATGGCCGGAAAACCTGGGAGTTGGAAAACCTTACCATGTAGATGAAAGACTACAGGATTACCTCCTTGCCATAAATTATGAATTCCTTAAAGATGCCAATAAAAGTGAACACGTATTGACAGGTATTATAGCGTATCACCATAAAAATAAGCAAAAGACGGTATTGCCCAATGACTTGATTGAACTAATGTCCCTTAAAAAATTAGGAAAGAACGCGGAATTGGAATCTTCCATGCATCGAATTTCAAAAATCAATACCAGCTTAATGGGCGAATTGGTTTTGGCATTGTACCGCAATGATACTGCGGCACTAGAAAAAATAAAAAACCAAAATGTTTTGAGCAAATATATCGCTGAAAATACTGGAAGCAGCCAGCAAATATTGATTGCGCATTTCAAAAGGATTATAATTTTACTCGATAATCGAGATTTAAACCTGCCTGCCGTAGCCAGGTGCTTCGATGCCTGCCCTACAAGCCTACAGGCGGGTTTGCGTCGAAATCAAACTCGAATTTCCTTTCAATGCCTCGTGGGCCAGCCTATCGGACAGACAGGCTTGCCCCGAGGTAGTTTACGGTCATTATTACATTTCTTGGAATCCTATACCATTTCCCATATCGTTTTTTTTATACAAAATTTAAAAAAAAAGCTCACTGAAAAGTGAGCTTTTTAATCTAGAAATACAATAATATTACCTGCCCCCCCACTCCTTCAAGGAGTCTTTGTTCATCTTAACATAGTCATCATTGCCTGCGGCTTCTGCAGCGGCCAATGATTTTTTGGCAGTTTCAATGGCCTGCTTTTTATCGCCTGCCTTGGCGTAGATCAAAGATTGCTGTCTTAACTGCCAAAAGGCAGGTTTTTCAGTCATTCCTATGGCCTTGTCCATCCATTCCTTGGCCTGATTGATATCCTTGCCCGAATTCATGTAGTACACGGCAGCCGCATAATAATCATTGGCATCCGGACCTTTCATTACTTTGTTTATGGAACTGGTAACCGCCTTCTCCGTAGGAACATCAAACTTAAGCCCCACATATACATCGGACCAGAACATACCTAAAGTAGCCCCGTTATCGGAAAGACCGTCTATTGAAATGGTAAACGTTTCAACCTGAAATGGCAGATTTTGCACCTGTACCACTGTTTTGGCAGCAACTTTACTTTCGTCCCAGGTTGCCGGTGTTCCTCCGCCATCTGCTTCTGTATAAAAGATAATCTCCCATGAAGTGGCTCCAGGTTTGGTATATATAGCGTATGAGCCAGCTTTAAGCTCTTGATTACCAACCATTACATTTTCACTAAAGGTGATTTTTGTCCTTGCATTGGCCCCTGTTCTCCACAATTTGCCATAAGGTACCAAATTCCCAAAAATGGTTCTTCCACGCATGGACGGCCTGGAATATTCCACGGTTACATCCGTCAATCCAACCGTCTGGATCAAGGTAGAGGACGGACTCGCCGCCGGTGTCGAAATCTGTGACCGTACCCCAAAGGATAGGGTCATCATAAATACTAAAAGTGTTATTTTTTTCATATTGACAAGTGTTTAGAATGTTTATGCTAAATTACATATTAAAAGCTTAACCTGGAAGAGGGCGGGTAGTATTGTTCCTACCATTTATGATCCCCAAAAAAATCTGTAATAATAACCATATCCCCTACTCTTCCTATCGACCGGAAAGTTTTGGCAAATTGAATTTTGTATCTATTAAGCCCTTTTTTTAGTAAATTTATATTGCCTCACCCGGAACTGCCGAAAAAGCAGTCCCGACCCCTCCCAAGGAGAGGTAAACCCGCCCGAACGGTACGGGCAGATCAGAAAACAAGGGCCGAAATATAGAAAAAGTACTGTTGGCTTTGGCCAGTTATCATTATAAAAACAAACATTCCCATTAAACAGTTACATGCAAAATTTTACCAAGTACCTAAAGACCAAGGCAAACATAGCCGAATCTGAATTTCAACGCCTTATTAAAAAAGTAACTTTTAAAAGTATAGAAAAAGGCGAAATTCTCCTTCGTTCGGGAGAAATTTGCAGACATTCCTTCTTTGTTGAAAATGGTCTTTTAAGGTCTTATACGGTGGATGAGGCCGGTAAGGAGCATATCATTCAGTTTGGATCGGAAAATTGGATCGTATCCGATAGGAGCAGTGCCTTTTTTAATGAGCCTTCAGATTTGTTCATCGATGCCGTAGAGGATACCCAGGTAGTCTTGATAAATTCGGAATTTATAAATGAAGCCAGTGAGATTAGTTCCTCCTTTAGGAACTATAATCAGATAGCACTTCAAAACCATATCCGACATCAACAAAAGCGGATTAATCTTTTATTGAGCGCAAGCGCGGAGAGAAGGTACATGGATTTTATTAAACTATACCCTGATCTAACGTTAAGGGTACCGCAATGGATGATCGCCTCCTATTTGGGCATTACCCCGGAGAGCCTCAGCAGGGTGCGTAAGGAATTGGCCCATAAAAACTTTAAACCGAACTAGGGAGTGATTCTTATCATACATCAATGCCCAGGATCTTTATTCCTTGTAATATTGGGGTATAATAATTAAATAGATTTTGATGAAGACAAAAAACATAGAAATAGTGGTGGCCCCAAGGGAGCCGCACTATGTGGGGGACGGATTTAGAGTACATAATTTTATCCCTAGCGGATATAGGTTGGATATGGAACGAATGGATCCCTTTATCCTTCTGGATTATAATTCCCCATTTTATTTCCCACCCACCGATAAACCCAGAGGGGTGAGTGTACACCCACACAGAGGTTTTGAAACGGTTACCATAGCCTATCAGGGAAAAGTGGCCCATCACGATAGTTCCGGCAATAGTGGCGTAATCGGCGTTGGGGATGTACAGTGGATGACCGCAGCCTCAGGAATACTCCATAAGGAATACCACGAAGAGCAGTTTAGCAAGGAAGGGGGCTATTTTCAAATGGCACAATTATGGGTAAACCTTCCGGCCAAATATAAAATGTCCGCGCCCAAATATCAGGGAATAACCCATTCACAGATCCATAAATATCCGTTGGAAGATGATAAGGGAGTAATTGAAATCATAGCAGGGAGTTATAAAAATGTTACAGGTGCGGCCTCTACATTTTCCCCCGTTAACATGTTCAATGCCCGATTGGATGAAGGGGGAAAAGCTGCATTTAATTTTCCGGCCATATATAATACCGCCTTACTGGTAGTGGCAGGGGAAATAAATGTGAACGGAACCCAGACCGTAGCTGAAAATCATTTTGCACTCTTCGAAAATGATGGGGAACATTTTAGTATAGAGGCTACTAAAAAGGCCATTGTTCTAATTTTAAGTGGAGAACCCCTAAACGAACCCATAGTCGCCCAAGGACCATTTGTAATGAATACCCGTGAAGAAATAGCCCAGGCCATCAGAGATTACAATTTGGGCAAATTTGGCTATTTGGAAGAATAAAGTGTAACTTAAACCGGATAAAATAAGGATGGCTATGGAACGTAAATTAATAGATAATACGGAAGGAAAACAATATGAGTATCATATAGATGGCGTAATTGCCAAAATTGAATACATAAGGGCCAAAAATAAAATTTACCTTACCCATACAGAGGTTCCCACTGCATTGGAAGGGCAAGGGGTGGCCTCCGCCCTAGTGAAAGATGTTCTGGAAGATATAGAAAGGAAGGGATTGACCTTGATTCCCATGTGTCCATTTGTTGCTTCCTATATAAAAAGGCACCCTGACTGGAAAAAATTAGTTTTAAAAGGAATCAATATTGCGTAGCTATGGAACAGAAAAAAAATTCAAAGGAGTATACCAATGGTGAGATTACAGTGGTATGGAAACCTTCAAAATGCATTCACGCCGGGGTTTGTGTCAAGACCTTGCCCGAAGTGTACCACCCGAAAGAAAAACCGTGGATAAAGCCGGAAATGGCCACAACGGACCAATTGAAATCACAGATTATGAAATGTCCGTCCGGTGCCCTATCGTTTTTTATGAACCCAAAAAGTTAAAAACTAAAACCGCATTTTATGGTCTTTAAGAACAAGGATGGCCATATCTTCAAAACATACTTATATTCCGATTAAAAAATATACTATCTTTAAAATGGATAATTCCAAGTAGTGAAGGCCGTCTTTCTTACAATTTCAACCTAATTCATTTATACACCATGACCGAGGTGCCTTCTTTTGGAAGTAGACCAAGAAAGAACATCTTAGAGGTATTGGAAGGTTAAAATACAGAAGTGGACCATCATAAACCCATAAAAATCGATACTTAAAACTATAAGCCCATATTGCATGAATATTATACACAGTGTCCCGGAAAACATTTTTGAAAGTATAGGAATGGTAGCCGGACTAAGTGCCTGTCTGGTTATTGCCACACAGGTCTATAAAGAATACCGTTACAAGGGGCCCAGCAGCCTTTCCAACGGCTTTATTTTTGGCTGGATATTTATATATCTGTTCTGGTGTTTTTACGGAATTCGTTTTAATACCTTAGCCCTATTGCTTTCCAATGCCATTGCGGTGGTGCTTCAATTGGCCCTTTGTGTTATTGTGTTGAGAAAAAGAAAACTATATAATTCCCAGTCGTAACAAAGATCAATTCACAAAAGTTGTGTATATGGGGACTGCCCTGGTACAAAAGGGGCGGTTACCTTAGGTTCGGATGGAGTCAAGCAGATATACATCAACGATCCCGCAGCCTATTGGATATAGATCGATAATGCCAATCACGAATGAACTGCCACAACCAAGAGCCTACGGTTTATTGGAAGCAAGATCACTATGCTACAAGAATCAAGGTACAGTATAAACATAATCCAATGCCCTAATGTCCTGTCAACCCTACTTTAGTCGTCCCAAAAGCTTTCGAGATTGTTTTTACCTCACCCGGAAACCCCGAGGCAGATCCGTCGGAGGATTTTTAGATTAAACAACCCCGCTAATAGTTTAACCGGATTTAGTAAATTTGGATAATAACGAATAAAATTAAAGCATATGAGCAAGGACAATGTACAACGGGACACTGTATTGAACGGTCTTCTTAAAAAAGACACCACTAATTGGCAGGAAGTTCTTTCTACGGTAATTTCTACTTTTGACTGCACTACCGGTACCATTCATTTTCTGGATGAAAAATCGGGATTGTTAAAGGTCCGGGCACATCAGGGCATTCCTCCCTTTCTCATCCCCAAACTTTCGGAGATCCCTATTGGCAAAGGAATGGCAGGGATAGCGGCAGATCGCCGTGAACCCGTAGAAATGTGCAATCTGCAAACCGATGATTCCGGAGTGGCGCGCCCTGCGGCCAAAGAAACAAAAGTAGAAGGCTCCATTGCGGTTCCCATGTTGCTGAACGGGAAATTATATGGCACCTTGGGAATTGCCAAACCTGTTCCTTACGATTTTACTTCGGAGGAAGTAAACGATCTTTTAAGCCTAGGCGAAAAAATAAGCGGTGTTATTAGTTGATAGGCCTATTTCAATGGCCTCTAGATCCGAATGGTCTTTTTGTCCGGGCCATTGGGACAAAAAGTAGCTAAAATTAAACAGGGACCACAACTGTCCGAAAGTTTGACAAAAGACTGCTTCGCTTTTAGAACCAAGAACACATACTCTGTTGATTTTCAACCAACTAACGTTTCACTCCTTTAATAAAACCGAACTTTTTGCAAAAAAGATAAATTCAAAAAAAAAAGATGACGCAACAAAAGAGGAACGCCTGGAGTTCTGATTTTCAGGAATCTATTTTCTATATTCTAGCAGTGCAACGGTCTATTTTCTAAAGTTCCTTATGCTTATGAACAGGGACTTTCTTTTGAAAAGTCCCTGTTTTAAAAAATGATGTTCCTGATTACACCCTAGTAATCTTGGCACCAATGGCCCTTAATCTCGTATCTATATTTTCGTAGCCCCTATCAATCTGTTCAATATTATGAATGGTAGAGATGCCCTTGGCGGACAAAGCGGCTATGAGCAAGGAAACACCTGCCCTAATGTCCGGAGACACCATGGTGGTAGCCTTTAGACTGGATCTAAAATTATGCCCTATAACAGTGGCCCTATGTGGATCGCATAGAATGATCTTGGCCCCCATGTCTATTAATTTATCAACGAAGAACAAGCGGCTTTCAAACATTTTTTGATGAATCAGGACCTCTCCTTTGGCTTGGGTGGCCATCACCAGAATAATACTCAACAAATCTGGCGTAAGTCCCGGCCATGGTGCATCGGCAACGGTTAAAATAGAACCGTCTATATAGTTTTGTATCTCATAACCGTCCTTATGCTCGGGAATAATGATGTCGTCCCCTTTTCGTTCCAGTTGTATGCCCAACTTTCTAAAAACAGTAGGGATTTGTCCCAAATCGTCCCAACTAACATCCTTAATGGTCAGATTGCTCCTCGTCATGGCCGCCAGACCGATCCAACTACCGATCTCTATCATATCCGGTAGCATTCTGTGATCTGTACCACTTAAAGTATCAACACCTTCAATTTCCAATAAATTGGAGCCTATACCGGTAATTTTGGCCCCCATCCTATTCAGCATTTTACACAATTGCTGCAGATAGGGTTCACAGGCCGCATTGTATATGGTGGTCTTACCTTCTGCCAGTACTGCAGCCATAACAATATTTGCCGTTCCGGTGACCGAGGCCTCGTCCAAAAGCATATAGGTGCCCTTTAATTTTTGGGCTTCCACCCCATAAAAGTGCTCTTCTTTATTATATCTAAATTTGGCCCCTAATTTTATAAACCCTTCAAAGTGGGTATCCAATCTCCTGCGTCCTATTTTATCCCCACCGGGTTTGGGAATATATCCCTTACCGAAACGTGCCAACAATGGGCCTACAAGCATAATAGATCCCCTAAGGCCCCTACCGTCCTCTTTAAATTGGGCCGATTGCAGATAGTCCAAATTAATGTCATCTGCCATAAAGGTATATGATCCTTGACCCTTCTTTTGGATCTTGACCCCCAAATCCTCCAACAGGGAGATCAGTTTATTTACATCAACAATATCGGGGATGTTGGTTATGGACACTTTTTCCGAGGTAAGCAGTACGGCACAGAGTATTTGTAATGCTTCGTTCTTGGCTCCTTGGGGTGTAATTTCACCATGTAATTGATGACCGCCTTCTATTTTAAATGTTCCCATTAAGGTTTAAGAAGATTGATACCGCTTTTTACCACGGTTTTGATTTCTTTGCGTTTTTTTTCCAGAATTGGTCCTAGCCGTTTTTGCCACACGATTTTTGAGGAATTGACCACTTTCAGTCAAGTTTTCCCCCTCTTTGGCCAAATCTATTGCTCCATCGCTCAACTCGTAGAGATGTTTAAAAATGGCCTTGTCATCCACAGTGTCCTTGTTCCAATTTAAATAACACTTTTTCATGTGATTGGCTATGGCATATTCCAATCCATCACGCATATCGCCCTTCTCCCATTTTATGGCCACATCTATCATACGCTTTATGTTGTTGCCATAAAACCTGTATTTTGGGAAATTTTGGGGATACCCCAATGGGTCCGGACGTTTTTGTAGGGTTTCTTTGGAAGTAATGGGAAATGGTGAATCTACGTTCAATTTAAAATCGGACATGATAAACAATTGGTCCCATAGTTTATGTTGAAAATCCGGTACGTCCCTCAAATGGGGCTGAATATTGCCCATAACGCTTATAATGGCCTGGGCCACCCGGTTGCGTTCCGCATCGTCCTCAATGGATACGGCGTGGTCCACCATTTTCTGGAAATGGCGTCCGTACTCGGGTATAATGAGCTTTGGTCGCTCCGTATTGTATTCTAAGTTTTCTACTAAATTCAAATTGAAATATTTAATGCTATTTATTTATAGAACTCATCTTGACTTTTTCCAATTGGTTAAAAAATTGCTCTTTTGAGCCTGCTTTTCATCATTTTTTCATTCCGTAGCCCTGCTATGCAACTTAAAAATACCTTCAATCAAACTCAAAATAGTTAATTTTCACTTCAATCAAAAAAGTCAAGATGAGTTCATAAGGAAGTATTCTTATAACGGCTGCAAATTAACAAAATTATGCTACAAATACTATTTTAGAGCGATATTACCCCTTTTACCCGTCCTACTTCCTTATATTTTCCAATTACTTCATCCGGATTCTTAAGGTTCACCGTAATGCTCAAACTGGTATATTTTGCATTTTTGGATTGTTTAGATTCGATCACCGCGCCCGTATTATCAAAAATATCCTGAATCTGCTTTATTTTTTCAGCATCTGTTGGTACAATAAACTTATACAGGTAATTGGACGGCCATTGGCCGCTTTCCTCCAATTGGTCCCTTAACCTACTGTAAAATTCCTCCGATTTATCCTGATCCATACCAATGTTTTTGCAAATATATAAAGTATCAATCTCAAAAGTTGTGTGTGAATTGGAAAAAGATAGAATTTGCAGTCCAAATTCATCTTCTGTTCATTTTTTGCATCGCCCAAAAACGAACCAAAAAACGCTAGGCTGATTTTAAATTTCTTTAAATCTACGCACTTTCCACGGCCACACCGTCCAGACCGCTTTCACTTGGGTGAAATGATCTTTGGACGCCTGCCTGGCGGACAGACAGGGCTACCCATAGCCAATGTGGAAACTACTTGATTTAAGACGAAATTGAAAATAGGCCGTTCCTGGGTCCCGTCAACCATTGGCCATTTTTATATTCCTTTTGAAGATTGCCCGCAAGGCCTGATGTTGGCTCTATCTTCTTCCGTAGTGGAGAAGTCATGGCCGTAAAGAATTATTAAAGCCTTGGAAATAATTTAGGCATGGCATCGGGTTTGTTTCGTTTTATTCATTGCTTGTCTATTTTAGAATAAGGTATTCATGAACCTCCTATGTCGGTTTCATTGGACAAGCAAAGAAAATGAAAATGTAAAGTATAAGTTTAATTAATGTTCTTCATCGATTGCTCTCTTTAGATAAAACTTACTATAAAAAAAACGCGCCCGAATAAAAAATTTCTTGAAACCGACTATCCTCGAGGCAGAGCCGTAGAGGTATTTCGCCGGTTTCATTTTGGCCTTAGGGCCAAAAACCGAAATTTTGTATTTTTGCCCCACCCGGAATTGCGAAAAAACAATTCCGACCTCCCCCAAGGGGAGGTATGATCGGAAACTCCCAGGCAGAGCCGTCGGGGAATTATAAAGATTAAAGTAATCTTTATTCTTAATAAACACAATAGTTGGTTGTACTCCTAAACAAAGTATCACCGTCAATTTTTTAATCTTAGGGCTATTTCATTACTTTGCAACTCCAATTTAACAGTACATAACAAAAACCCGATTAGAGTATAAAAAATGGGTCATCGGTAAGAGGAACGAGGAAATAATATGTTCTTTTGAATGGACAGACTGCCACGCTGCGCTGACAGTGACAGGCCGTCATTGCGAACAAAGTGAAGCAATCTGCCCAAGGGGCGACAGATCGCTTCGTACCGCTCGATGACGAAAAACTATTTTTTGTCATGTACCAACTCCAATTTTATATATACTTGCAAAACTTTAATTGTCGCTATTTGAATTTAGAAAGAATCGTCATTACAGGAGGGCCCAGTACAGGAAAGACATCCATCATAGAAAAAATTGAAAGGGAGGGCTACTTCTGCTTTAACGAAATATCCCGTGAGATTACCCTGGAAGCCAGAAAGCAAGGAATTCCGCAGTTATTCGTTTCCGACCCTTTATTGTTTAGCGAAAGAATTATCCAGGGCAGGATCAAGCAGTTCCAAGCCGCCAACGAAGTGGACAAACCCATAGTTTTTTACGATCGCGGTATTCCGGATGTAGTGGCCTATATGGATTGTTTTGGACAGGCCTATGGCGAGCATTTTATAGAAAGCTGCAAAAAGCACCGATACGACCATGTATTTTTATTGCCCCCATGGAAAGAAATACATGAGTCCGACAATGAACGCTATGAAAACTTTGAAGAGGCGGAACGTATACATACCTTTTTGGAAAAAGCCTACACCAAATACGGCTATAAAATTATGAATGTTCCTAAGGAAACCGTCTCGGGAAGAGTTACCTTTATACTCAATAAACTAAAAAGGTTATAGTGCATCGGCACCCTAAGGATATATTGGAAAAATTTTGGGGATTTCCAAATTTTAAAAATTCCCAGGAAGAGATCATTGGCGCTATTTTAAAAGGACAGGATGTTTTGGCACTGCTCCCTACAGGAGGCGGTAAATCCTTATGCTATCAGGTGCCCGCTCTGGCCCGTGAGGGTATTTGTATTGTAGTATCTCCCTTAATAGCCCTGATCAAAAACCAGGTGGATACCCTAAAAAAACTGGACATAAAGGCCATTGCCCTTACCGGGGGCATTCCGTTCGATGAAGTGAACGACCTCCTGGACAACTGTCTATATGGGAAATATAAGTTTCTATACCTATCCCCGGAAAGACTGCAACAGGAATTGGTACAGGAACGGATCCGGCAGATGAACGTTAACCTTATAGCCATAGACGAAGCCCATTGCATTAGTCAATGGGGCAACGATTTTAGGCCTGCCTACCTAGAATGTCATGTTTTAAGGGAACTGGCCCCAAATGTGCCCGTAATAGCATTGACCGCCACGGCAACCAACGTAGTAGTAAAGGATATTTGTGAAAGTCTTCATCTGGAACGACCATGGGTGGCAAAGGATTCTTTTTCAAGGAGCAATATTACCTTTAGGGTCTGTTGGGAAGAAGATAAAAGATTTCGTCTTAAAGAGTTATGTGCCCAGACGAATAGGAGCAGCATCGTATATGTACGCAGTAGAAAAATGACCTTGGAACTGGCCAACTACCTATCCCAACAAGGGCATACGGCCACTTTTTTCACGGGGGCATTTCCAAAAAAGATAAGGATGCCAGGTTAAAACAATGGCTGGAAAATAAAGTAAAGATCATGGTGGCTACCAATGCTTTTGGAATGGGGATAGACAAGCCGGATGTTGGCCTTGTGGTTCATTACCAGATTCCGGACAGTATGGAAAACTACTTTCAGGAGGCCGGAAGGGCAGGAAGGGACGGGAAACCGGCAAATGCGGTCTTAATTACCAACCCAACGGATGAGGCCCAGGTACGCAAGCAGTTTTTAGGAGTCCTGCCAGATGTTGACTTTCTTAAGTTACTGTACCGAAAATTGGCCAACTATTTTCAGATACCCTACGGCGAAGGTAGCGGAGAAACCTTTCAGTTACCCTTTAATTCTTTTTGTGAGACCTATAAACTGAATACTACATTAACGTATAACGGATTAAGGTTGCTGGATCAAAACTCCGTGATATCACTAACGGAAGCCTTCTCCCAAAGAACCACTATACACCTAATAGCTTCCAAGCATCACATATTTGATTATCTGGAAAAAAATGGGCCATCGGTAGCTATCGTTCAAACTATTCTCAGAACCTACGGCGGAATTTTCGATTTCGAAACCAAGATCAATACCTTATTGATTGCGAGAAAAGCCAACAAAAGCGAAGAGGAGGTAATAGCGGTCCTGAAAAAATTGGAAAAAGATGAAATAATTGAATACCATGCCCAACACAGCGATCTAGAAATTACTTTTTTAGTGCCTCGGGAGGATGAACGAACCATCAATATCTTTGCTAAAAAAATAAAGCAGATACAGAAGGTAAAAAGGGACAATGTAGAAAGTATGCTGGCCTATATCAAGGATTCCAAACTATGTAGAAGTAGGCAAATCCTAAACTACTTTGGGGAAACTACTAAGGAAAACTGTGGAAAATGCGATGCATGTCTTCAAAAGAATCCGGTGGACAAGGACGTTCTAAAAATAATAGAGCAGGATATATTAGCGATTTTAAGGGTGCAAAAGGAAAGTTCCAGAGGCCTTATAAAATCATTGACCTATAGGGAAAGTAACATTATTTTGGCCTTACAAAGATTGTTGGAAGAGCAACGAATACGTGTGAATTCCATTAACCAATATGAAATAATCGAAAGATGAGCAAACCACGAATAGTATTTATGGGCACCCCGGATTTTGCGGTGGCCGTTTTGGACAAGCTGGTAAAAAGCAATTGTAATATTGTTGGGGTAATTACTGCGCCCGACAAGCCTGCAGGCCGTGGAAGAAAATTACACGAATCGGCAGTGAAGGTATATGCCACGGAAAAGGGCCTGAAAATAATGCAGCCCACTAATTTAAAGGATCCAGATTTTATTAAGGAATTGGAAGGATTACTACCGGAACTACAGATCGTAGTGGCGTTTAGAATGTTGCCCAAAATGGTGTGGGATATGCCCAAATGGGGCACTTTTAACCTTCATGCTTCCCTCCTGCCCCAATATCGGGGAGCGGCCCCCATTAATTGGGCCATTATAAACGGTGAAAAGGAAACAGGGGTAACCACCTTCTTTATTGATGATAAAATTGATACCGGTGCCATATTGCTACAAAAGAAAACCCACATCACGGAAGAGGATACTGCCGGTACCCTGCACGATAGGTTGATGCTCTTGGGAGCGGACCTAGTGCTGGAAACCGTACGTAAATTGGAAAACAAAGAGATAACGGCATCCAAACAGCAACAGGACGGGCCTTTAAAAGAGGCACACAAGCTACATAAGGAGACCTGTGAAATTGATTGGAACCGGGACATTGCCACTATTTACAATTTTATTAGGGGATTAAGCCCCTATCCTACCGCTTGGACCACCATGTACCATGAAGGGGAGGAGCTGTTCCTAAAGATATATTCGGCCAAAATGGATTCGGAACCGCACCAATTAAAAATAGGAACCATTGCTGCTACCAAAAACGAACTGAAAGTGGCCGTAAAGAATGGTTTCATCCATATCTTGGAAATTCAACTTCCCGGAAAAAGAAAAATGACCGCCAAAGAGATGTTGAACGGTTTAAAATTATCCAAAAACGCCTATGTTCGGTAAACCCCTATATTCATTGGGGGTATGGGAAAACGTAAAAAAAACCCTACTTTATCAACAAACGTTTCAAGTTATCAACAAAAATGTGGATTTCCCCCTATTTTACTTGCGTTAATGGCAAATCCGTATAAATTTGTTATAGTATTTAATTATAATTAATAACACTTAATTTATCGAAATTATGAACAAAACAGAATTAATCGATGCAATGGCAGCTGATGCTGGCATTACTAAAGCAGCAGCTAAAAAGGCATTGGAATCTTTCTTAGGAAACGTTGAAGGTTCTCTAAAAAAAGGTGGTAGAGTATCTCTAGTAGGTTTCGGATCATGGTCTGTATCTAAAAGAAATGCAAGGGAAGGTAGAAATCCATCAACTGGAAAAACTATCCAAATTGCAGCTAAAAATGTAGTGAAGTTTAAGGCAGGAGCCGATTTGAGCGGTGCAGTAAACTAATCATAATTTATTATACATAGAAAGCACTTCTCTAACCGGAAGTGCTTTTTTTGTACAAAAGGCTTTTCAGATTAACGGAATTGTTTTATTTTAGAGATACTAGAACAAGTAATCATGGTCGCTGAAAAGCCAAAGAAAGGCAAGCTGCTTATTGCCGAACCCACCCTTTCAGGGGATGTTTCCTTTAACAGGTCTATAGTACTGTTGGCGGAACATAACCATGAGGGGTCTGTTGGCTTTATTCTGAACAAGCCTTTGGACTACAGTATAAATGATCTGGTTACCGAAATAGATATCCCTTTTCAAGTATACAATGGGGGGCCGGTAGAACAGGACAACCTTTATTTTATCCACAAGGTTCCGGATCTAATAGAAAACAGCATTGAAATTTCCGACGGTATTTATTGGGGCGGGGATTTTGGGTCTATTGTGGACCTGATCAATAATAGGATCATATCCGAAAACGATATCCGCTTCTTTTTGGGATATTCCGGTTGGTCTTCCCTACAATTGGATAAGGAATTAAGTTCAAAATCCTGGGTCGTGGTAAAAAATATCTATGAAAGTGCCATTATCCAAAAATCTGCCAATGCCTTTTGGAAGGAAAAAATGATGGAACTGGGCGGAAATTACCTCATATGGTCCAACGCCCCTGAAAACCCTAATCTAAATTAGGCCATGGTTGTTTAGCCCAGCCTTGCGGCCGCATTGAGCTTGCCCAATACATCGGCAGCTACTGTAGCAATGTACTCCTTTTTCCTGTATTTAGTAATGGGCTGAATACCTACAATAGCATTGGTTATGAACAGCTCATCCGCCTTTTGCAGCTCGAAGGGAGAAATATGGGCTTCTTCAAAACGGTACTTCTCCAAAGAACCCAATATAGCGATCAGCTTCTTCCGAACAATACCGTTTAGACAACCATCCTTTAGGGATGGGGTTTTGATATATTCATCCTTTACCAAAAAAAGATTGCCATTTAGGGCTTCCACCACCTTTTTTTCATTGTTGAGCAACAGACAATTCTGGTAACCGTTTTCGGAAGCAAAAATACTGCCCACTATGTTGATCGCCCTATTATTCGTCTTTAAGGTAGAAAGCATATCGGGATTTACATAAAAATCCTTAAAAAGCTCCACCTCATAGGCCGCATTATTAAGGGTAAAGAATGGGGAATCCAACCAATTAGCTTCAATGATATAGGATACATCATTGGTTTGTGGCAGGTACAATCCGCCATTATTTCTAAATACGGTAAACCGTATCCGTGCAGGCCCCTCCAACAGGCCATTGGCTTCCACACAGGCCAATATCTGTTCTTCCAAAAATTCCATGGTAAAGCCCATCGGGATCTCCATTCTCATAATCCGCATGGAAGCCATAAGCCTAAGATAATGGTCCTCCCAAAAGAATATTTTTCCGTTTACTACCCTAATGGATTCGAAAAGGGCATCGCCATAGCGCAGTCCCCTATTTTCGTGGTTCAGGTAAGATGTGTTTTTAGAAAGTAGGTTTCCGTTATAATTTACCATAAAAAAAGCCTTGAAAAAATCAAGGCCAAAGATACGTTATATTCCATTAATGGATCAGGCGGAACCCAATACCTGTTTTAAACTGGATACTTGGTTCTCCCATAACATTTTAGATTCTTCCACTTCATCCTCATAAGCAAAATCCGTTATAAACAAAGACACGTCCTTGGTTATTTCGTCCACGATAATGCGCATTTCAAAAAAACTATCATCTTCTTCCGCCATCCAGGTAAATTTCACAAATTCATCGCTCTTACGCTTTAATAATTTGGCCTGTTCTTCGGAGCCATCCCAAATAAAATTGAACATTTCACCTCTGGAATTTACGTTATCCGCGAACCATTCCGAAAGTCCCGAAGGGGTTGATATATATTGATATAGTAATTGTGGAGAGGATTGAATTACAAATTCAACTTCAAATTTAATTTTATCGCTCATTCTGAATAGTGTTTATGGCGGACAATATATATATTTATAAAGGATTAAAAAATAAAACCGAGATAATATTTTTTACCTATCTAATTTGGATAGGACAAAAAATTAACTTTATATTTGCAGCCGCTAAAAAGCACATGGCGAGGTAGCTCAGTTGGTTAGAGCGTCGGATTCATAACCCGGAGGTCGGGGGATCGTGCCCCCCTCTCGCTACCATTAATAACAAGGCTTTTGAGAAATCAAGAGCCTTTTTTTATTTCTCTGTACAACATATGTACAACATTCTAAATTTGCTGTCAAAAAATTACTTTCTCCTCAAACTCCTCGAAGAAAACTTAACTCTACACACAATAACTCACATTTTTCAACTAATTTGTTTATAGTGTAGCACATTATTGGCACTTTTTTCAAGTTGATGAGATCTAATTTTGGATAAAAAATGAATGCTGTTTTTTATTTGAAAAGGTTAAGCACTTTATGCAAACACAACTATTATTCTTAGTCCTCTTGTAACTTTTTAGACTATTTTTACAAAAAAATCCAACCACTTTTATGATCGGATTTTATTTGTCGGGGTGGCAGACCTAACCACCTGCACCAGAACACTTTTTTCATTGGATAAAAGATATTCACACCTATAACCACATTTAAACTCAGCAAAAAACTTAGATACTCTTGCTGATTTATAGTGCCATCAGGATAGCAATAATTTCGATTAGATAGCATCCTATGTCCAAAATAAGCACTTTTCATATCTAGTTGTTCATTATTTCAAAAAACGCCAACTATGAATATTATAATAAAATACTGAAACTATAGGCATTTCTGATTATATGAAACCACCATTCCAGAGTTACAGTTTTAGTTTTAAGAGTATCTCGTGGGTGCCATTGTTCAAATTGGAAACGGCATTTTCAAGGGCCGTTTCGTATGCGTAACCTATATGTAGGCCCTTGCTGGCCTTAAAAATAAAGAATCCGCCAAACCCTTCGTTCAAACGATATGCCACTCCAGGTTCAAATCGTTCCCCTAACATAAATGCCGCAGTCAGGTCAATTGAAATTGGAGAGGAATTGACATATCTGGCAAGTATGGACGGCTTAATGGTTATATTGCCATTCAATGGGATATCATAACCTGCAGAAGCGTATACGTGTAACTTGTCCTCTCCTTGTTTTGCAATACCATTGTCGTTGTCCAACCTGTTTGGGGTCAGTATTTTGGGGACGGACAGAGATGCAAAAAAGGATTGCCCCTTTAAGTAGAAACCGGTCCCAATATTCGGGGTAAAACCACCATCAATATCCATTAAGCTCGGATCGGATTGGATACTATACGTCACTAAACCATCCGTGTTTACTTTATAAGAGTTTAATCCGGCTTTTATCCCCAAGAATAGGTGCATATTATCATTTAACTGTAAGTGGTATGAGAAATCCAGCGCTACCGATGTTTGGTTTTCGATGAACGTCCTGTCATTTATGACAGATACTCCAAGACCCAGATTCTTTCCTACAGGGGTACCAAAAAAAACGGTCTGGGTTTCCGGGCTACCTTCAATACTTGCCCATTGACTCCTAATTCCTACCCCAATATCGCTCACCCCGTTAGACCCTGCAAAAGCAGGGTTAATAAGGTTCATATTATATCGGTAAAATGTGAAATTGGGGTCCTGCTGGGCAGATAAAACACCTACGGCCAAAAAAAAGGTTAGGACGAAATATATTATTTTAAGTTTCATTTTATATTTTATTTGATAAACTATTAGTTTTAATAATTAATGAACAACCAACCCTGGATAGGTGCAGAACCATTGGCAGGGTCAATGATATACATATATGATCCAGAAGGTAATTTGTTGCTGTTCGATTTATAGGAGCCATTCCAATCGTTCCTATAGCCCTTACTAACAAATACTTCGTGCCCCCACCGGTTATAGACCTTAATAAGTGCATTGGGGTAATTCTCTATGCCAGGTATCATCCAGGAATCATTGATTCCGTCACCATTGGGTGTAAAGGCCTGAGCCGGTATTAGCGCGGGCTTGGCATTTATCGGAAAGTAATCATCCGTATCTGGAATCCCATCATTATCATCATCGGTATCCTCGTTGTCACCTGTGCCGTCACCGTCGCTATCGGTATCCTCATTGGGATCTAACGGGAAAGCATCTTCATCATTGGGAGTACCGTCGCCATCCAAATCGTTATCGGTATTGTCTCCAGTTCCATCATTGTCCGTATCGGTATCCTCATAGGCATCAAGGGGAAACGCGTCTTTATTATCAGGGGTGCCATCACCGTCATCATCACTATCCTCGTTATCTCCAGTTCCATCACCATCGGTATCTGTATCCTCGTTGGGATCCAATGGGAATACATCATCGCTGTCAGGGGTGCCGTCTCCGTCATCATCGGTATCCTTATCCTCGTTATCACCTGTGCCGTCACCATCGGTATCGGTATCCTCGTTGGGATCAATGGGAAAGCATCTTCGTTATCTGGGGTTCCGTCACCATCGGTATCATTGTCTTCATTATCCCCAGTTCCATCACCATCGGTATCTGTATCCTCGTTGGGATCCAATGGGAATACATCATCGCTGTCCGGGGTGCCGTCTCCGTCATCATCCTGCATCCTCGTTATCGCCAGTGCCGTCCCCATCGGTGTCGGTATCCTCGTTTGGATCAATGGGAAAGCATCTTCGCTGTCCGGGGTGCCGTCTCCATCGTTATCGTTGTCCTCATTATCTCCGGTGCTGTCTCCATCGGTGTCGGTATCCTCGTTTGGATCCAATGGGAAAGCATCTTCGCTGTCCGGGGTGCCGTCTCCATCGTTATCGTTGTCCTCATTATCTCCGGTGCTGTCTCCATCGGTGTCGGTATCCTCGTTGGGATCCAATGGGAATGCATCTTCGCTGTCAGGTGTTCCGTCCCCATCATCATCACCATCCTCATTATCCCCAGTTCCATCACCATCGGTATCTGTATCCTCGTTGGGATCTAATGGGAAAGCATCTTCGCTATCTGGGGTTCCGTCCCCATCATCATCATTATCCTCGTTATCACCTGTGCCGTCACCATCGGTATCGGTATCCTCGTTGGGATCCAATGGGAAAGCATCTTCATTGTCCAGGGTTCCGTCCCCATCATCATCATTATCCTCGTTATCACCTGTGCCGTCACCATCGGTATCGGTATCCTCATTGGGATCCAATGGAAAATCATCTTCATTGTCCAGGGTTCCGTCCCCGTCATCATCATTATCCTCATTATTTCCAGTTCCGTCACCATCGGTATCGGTATCCTCGTTAGGGTCTCTAGGAAAATCATCTTCGTTGTTAAGTGTTCCATCTCCATCAATATCTGGATCTGACAGATCCGGCAGACCATCACCGTCCAGGTCTTCCAAGGCATTAATTTTGAAACTGTTAATTGTTGTGCTGACGGCGTCCTCTTGATCCTTCACCCTAAAATCGAAGGAAGAATAATCAGTCCCAAATTCACCAGACTCCGTGGTATAGGTCAACAAAGTAACATCGTTAATAAGATCATTCAATGCCACTGGGTTTCCATCATACAATAATGTTCCCTTGGTGGGTAAAGCTATAATTTGGATTCCATTGAAGTTATCTCCCGTATCCACATCATTGAATGTAAAATTATCCACCGAAAAAGCGGTAGGTACATCTTCAACTACATTTCCAGTTACATCACCACCAGTAGGGAGGTCATTAACAGGATTAATAGTTAAGTTAACCGTCACCGTTTCTGAAAAGGATACTGCATCCTCAAAATTATAGGTAAAGGAATCTGAGGTCTGCTCATCACCATTATGTTCATAAGTGAAAGTGCCGTCAGTATTAAAAGTCAAGTTAGAAGCATAGGCCGGCCCATCCACCAAATGGTAAACACGGTCATCCCCATCCACTTCTATATCATTTGTTGCGACGTCTTTATTAATTGTTCCATTTTCATCAACTTCAAAATTATCGGTAACAGCAAGAGGCAAATCATCCACAGGCTGAATAGAGATGGTAATATCTGCAGATGAACTCTCTCCTGAATCTTCCAACAAATAAGTTACCGTATCTGTTCCATTTTGGTCTTGATTAGGTGTATAGACAATATTGTTGTTCCCATCAACTACGGCAGTACCTTTTGTTCCTTGTACAGTAATGCTAATTACAGGTACACTGTTAAGGTCGTATTTATCATTAAAAAGGATGTTAATAGGAGAGGATGCTGTGTCCTCATCGGTAAGTGCCAGGTCAGCTACCGCTGTTAATATCAAAGTTACATCATATGGTCCAAAAGTTGCTGTACCCAAATTTCCCGCATTATCCTTTACCTCAGCATGAATGTACCAGCCGCTACCTCCTGAAGAGAAGGTAATGTCCTTGGTCTGGCTATTGCTCCAAGACTTCCAGCTGGAAGCTTCATTGGCAGGTGCTGAATTACTTTGAGTAATGGCATATCGCTGTACATCAAATCCACTTCCGGTAGATTCATCTTGAAAAGCCAATGTAATAATATCCTCTGTGTTCACAACTCCATTCTGAGGGGTTGCATTGGCAGTAGGGGCAGTACTGTCATCTATAATCGTCAAAGTTCTATAGAACGGTTGGGACCATACCCCAGTATCCGTTCTGGTTCTTAAGCTAATTATATACTCGGCACTCTCATTGTTATAAGCAGTGAAATCCGTAAGTGGAGTGGAGGTATTGTGTATTTCCGTATCCGTTGGATCGCCATTGACATCATATACTCTCTTGACAACTATCCACTCTTCATTATCCAGGGTTCTGGAATAAGGATCCACCGAGTTATTGGCTATAGTAATGGCCATGGCACCATTGTAGGTAGTCAATACATCTGGACTAATATTAAACTGTGCGATCGGAAGATCTTCTGTTCCTGCGGTGGCCGCAGATTTTTCAACAAAAATGCTCGTTGGACTGCTCCAAACACCTTGGTGGTCCTGAACTCTCAACATTATTAAATATTGCCCATTCGGAACACTATTTTTATCAAACTGGCCTAAATTCCAATCATTTGTTGACTGGGCATTTACCTCTTTCCATTTCCATTCTGCCTGGGCAATTCCGTTATTCGAACCTCCATCCAGATCATAGGAAGTATCGTTAATAAGTCCTGAATTTGGACTATAGGTAAAACTGGCCACAGGTTTTCTATGGAAATAAAGTGTCGTTGGTGCAGTTGGAAGATCTTCAAAGGTAAAGGTATATTTACCAGTTTTATTATAGAGTTCCGGTAAATCTTCCAAGTAAAGGCCGTCCCAAGAGACTTTACCCGTATTATTTGGAAAATGAGTTTCGTCATGACTTATTTTCCAACGGCCTGCAGGATAATTGGCGTTGGCTGTATTAGTCTTAAGTTGTGTTGGATTTACATCAATTTCTACGGAAGTACCTGCAATAAAATAATTCCCTTCACTAATGGTTCCCACTTGGTATTGCTCAAAGATATATTGTGCAATTTGATCTACAGAGCTGGCGTATGAACTGGTGTCCCGGTTCACAAAAATTCCTTGAGTATTATTTTGGCTAATAAACCTTTCAAATTGGGCCTGATTGGCATTTACACCCCAACCCAAATAATGGATGTCCTCGTTTATTGTCCTCATTAGGATTTCGGAAAGATCACTGTCATCTTCGAAATCCGCAACTTCAAGATCATCCAGGTTTACGTTAAAACGTAAAGCTTTACTACGCCATTGTGGTTCACGTAAAACATCTTTGAATGCCCGAAGCGATAACTTTGTAATTTCAATATCTTTAAAGTAAGCGCCGGATTGTTCATGGACGTAAAAACCGTAACTACCGTCAGCATGAGCATTTTCTGTAATATCAAATGATTGAATCCAATCTGTACCTGCGTTTCCGCCACCACCCCTACGGGATACTTTTATATTATCTCCGGCCATTTCGATTTTAAAATCTATTTGTTGACCGTCATAGTAAGCAGCAAACATATCAGAGCGGGATGAGTTCCAACCGCTAGGCAGGCCTGTTCTCATACTATTTGTATTCACGGCAAGAATGGTTGTAACACCATTCTCTCTCTTCAAAATAGCTTCTGCAGGGTAGCCATCTCCATTTGCATAATTCATTAAGTTCCCACATGCTGTGTGGTTGTCAATGATATATGCATAAAAATTGTTATTATCTACTTTACGGAAAATAAATCCAACTTCTGCATGGGCCCCAGGCGCCCCGTTGAGTCCAAAAGTAGCCGAAATTGTTCCATCAGAAATATCACCGGAAGGATCATACATGGCATATCCATATCCATTATACCGACTAACGTAATCCGCAAAAACTCTATTGGTATTTGCATCAAAGGAAAAGTAATTTCCGGTATAACTGCTATGAACTGGAGGTTCAGTCCCATTAAAGTTCATTTTGTTCCAACTATTGAATATATCACTGGCATCGGCCTGATCAGAGGATATGGAACTTCTTTGGAATGCCTCCACTCTTAATTTCCCAAGCGGGATCCCTTTGGTGTGCATTGCCTGTTCCAAATCTGATTCAAATGTACTTAGGTCAATATTGGCGGCTCCTACCGTTAACATTACATCTATATTGGGGCCTTGCTGTACAGTCATCCCAACATTTTGGGCAAGAATGGTTCCTATTTGACATAGAAAGACCATTACGACGAGTCGTTTAAAAAAATTCTTCATTTTATTGATTGGTTTAGATTTTGAAAATAGAACCTGCAATAGGCTGGTCTAGAGTAGTATAATCGAAGTTAAAATCATGGTCTGCTCCTTCTTGACAATTTGTAGAAGCGGCAATATTAAAATAAGTCTTGTTACCCAATTCTTTTATAAGTTCAAGTCCTTCAGGGTTGGAAGGCAGGTTGCAAGTATAGAGGTATAATTGATAGTGGATTCCTGTATATATACCTTCCAGCATGGAAAGTTCAAATTCTGATTGAACTTTTTCCGCATTATATTCAATTCCCGCCATAAGTAGTGAATTAAATCCAGATTCAACAAAAAGGTGAATTTGCTTTAAGTCTTTATCGGAAGTTAGCTTTTCACGAATATCCTTCCATGGATTGGAATTAGATTTAAGATTTATTACAGCCGCACCAGAGGGCAGTTGTGAAAGTACCTCATTCCTTTTGGCATAATCCTGATCTATTACGACAAGAATATCAGTTTGAGCTATAGCCTTTCCACATCCCAAGACCATTAGGATGATAAAAGTCGATAAGATTGTTTTAATTGTGGTTTTCATAATTGTAGTTTGAAATGGTTGTTTAGCGGTTGATTTGTAAAAATTCATTTTGTAGTATTTTTCTTTACATCTATGTTTGTTTTGGATTATAACGACGTAGGTATTGTTGTATTATATGTAATCTTTCCAAGACTTGACAAATGTCAAGTGGATCTTTTTTTTAAGTTCTAACACTCAAAAGTCGGAGGAATAATTAAATGGCTGTTTGAAGTGAAACGGTATTAGTACAAAGGAGAAATGCTCTATACCATATAGGACTAAAACCATAATGACCGTAGTTAACAAACATGCTTTGTTAATACGACTTAGACTTGAATTGGTCTTTATGTTGTTGAAATTTCCTTAGTCTGCAGTAGGCAACTACTTTGGTAAGAAAGGGTAGGTTAATATTCGGGAAAGTGTTTCTGGACGCATCGCAAGGAAAGAAGCTAAAAATTTCTTCGGAATCCTTTCTACCACTTTTGGATCCGCATTTTTTAAAAAATAGCTCAAACGACTTTTCGCATTGGGAATCCTGGTCATAAATGCTCGGTTCTCAGCATGAATATAATACTCCACCATCATGATACGGTTTATTTCCCGCATTTCTGGAAAATTCTTCAAACAATAGTGAAAGTCTTGATATTCCAAATACTCGCAATAGGTGTCTTCAAGGCACTGTATATTTTCCTTGGCGGGTTCATTTTTAAAAAAACCTGTAATCGAAGTGAAAATATCTCCATCACTGCTTATCCATGTCGTAATGTCGGTACTGTCACTGATGTAATAACCGCGGACCATTCCTTTTTTTATGACGTGTAAATTATTACAAATTTCTCCTTCTCTGTTAATGATATGATTTTTAGCGTAAACCTTTCTTTTTATTTTATTGCTCAAAAAGGACTTTAGCTCGGAGGAAAGAGGAACAATGGAATTAAGGTAAATTAAAATAAATAAATTCTGATGGATTTTGCTTAGAGGAGACATTCTGGTAATTTGCGGGTTTATCAAAAATAGTAAATAAACATAAGTCTGACATTAAACTAAAATTGAAAAATTATGAAGATTGTGAAACTTTTATAATAAGAACTATATCTTTCAAATATAACCCCTTCTACTTCATAAGTTAAAAAAATTAAATTCAAAAATAGCACACTATAAGAATTTAATAATCCACGAGATTTAAAATAAAGAGTAGCAAGCCTAAAAAGTATAGGGTATAACAACATAAAAATTTAATAATAATAACGAAACACTATCCGACAATCTGAATATTTCTTATTTTAGTGTACTTACAATCCTACAATCCAATGTGTTATTTGTACAATAAGCGAAAAAATTTAATAGGTTGATTTTATGTGGAAAAAGGTATTTAAAATTTTCGCAATACTTTATTTTCCTCTTTTAATATTTTCCTTGGTCCTATTCATCTATCAAAAAAACGTACAAATAAAAAGTTTCTCGTTGTTACAAGAGCGTGAAGCAATTATGAAGAGAAAATCTTTCATAGATCTTTTTCAGGCACCCATACAGAATGCCAACTATTGGTCAAAACTGAAGTTTCCTAAAGACTATGACCCGTTGAATACCCATAGGGCATTCATGGAACCATACCTTGAAATTATTAAGGGTATTACCCATTACGATCAGTTTCGATTTCTTGACTTAAATGGTAAGGAATTTTTTCGTGTGCAGCGGAAAGGAAAGGTAGTACTAAACGATATTAAATGGATCGAAGCTCTTGGTGATTATGTTAAATTGGTGACCAATGAAGGTAATATCGTTATACTTTCTACTATGAAATCCTTTGAAAAACAGTTGCCAGGGGATAAATTCCTAAGGATACACAAATCCTATATCGTGAATTTGGAGAAAATTGAAAAATTTAACAGTAAAATTGTTCAAGTAGCTGGAACACAGGTACCATTGAGCCGACACAAAAAAAACGAATTGGCTGATGCACTTTATAATGTTTAAAGATTATTCAAGGTATTTAGATTCCCAACACGATAGCTTTAAGAAGGTCTCGTGTTCATGTTATAGATATTTATGAAAATACTTATTATAGAGATGAAATCTAATAATTAGGTTAAGCCATAACCAAAATTAGTTATTTTATATTTTTGGATCGAGCTCCTGATTCTGGCAACAGTCAACATAGATATCCTATTTAAATTATAAACAGTGGTATAACCATGATATTTAAAATCACTTTTGGCATACACCAATCCCTTTGCCACTCCTTTGAAAATTGCTTAGAAGCTGTCCAGTCGTTTTTCCCCTATCTACAAAAAAACCAGTTGGGCACTAGGTAATATCTGATTCTAACATCTGTTATTTTATATTCAAAAAATACGATTTTAGGAGTAGACCCCTTAATACTTTTTTTTAGGTGTATAACTATACTTAAATTTAGAATATTGAATCCACCACTTTCTTTTACTCCACTCCATCTTTGATGGTGTTTGATTTAATTAAATGGCTATAAATATTCTTCTTTAGATTGAATGAAAGTTTTGGGTCTATTTGTAGCATGTTCTTCAGTATCTCATAGTGTAGATGGCTTCCAGTGGAGCTTCCAGTACTACCCACCGTACCAATGATTTCATGTTGTTTTACCCTTTGACCTTTTTGGACAAGCACTTTATTTAGATGTCCATATAAAGTTTCAAAACCGAAGCGATGTTTAATGATAATATGCGTACCGTAGCCTTTTTTTGAATATAAGATATCCTTAATGGTACCTGATGCCGATGCATAAACATATTTTCCACTCGCGGTGGCCAAATCGATTCCATAGTGTTTTTTCTTTTTTTCAGAAATTGGATGGATGCGAATGCCATAGTTGCTCGTAACAGAATAGTTGCCTTTCTCCAACGGAACTGCAGATGGAAATTGCTCTAGCAACTGAGGTCGGTATTTTAGGTATGTCTCTAAAGAACCAATATAGGAAAAATCAGGAATTTGGTATAAAAATGCAACTATTCGTTCTTCAATTGCCATTAGCAAATCATTACGTTCCCTTTCTACAAGGACCGAATCCTTTAATGTAGATTCTAAATTAATTTGAAGGCGTTCTTCATACAGGTCCATTGTTATTGCGGTGTCCTTAAGTCGTTGTGTTGAAATATCCGCACTGTGCCATATTATATAGAACAGGCACATGAGAATTAGAAAAAGAAAATAAGCTAGCTCTCTCCTACCCCAGGTTTTATCCGTTTCCGGTTTGGTGATGTTCAATTTTTTCCTCCAATAAGTTGTGGGTTCGAAAAAAGTCATATATTTGTATTTATACACAAAGTTATTATTTAAATACAAATAAGCAAATATTCCTAGACAAGATGAACAACTGGCTTATAGAAGACCACCTAATACACCTTCCAAAACTCTTTGAACATTTGGGGTTCCAACTAGTACAAACCGATAGTACCCACCATATATTCAAAAAGGGCGGTGAGCACTATGTGGTCATAAATACTGAAAAAGGATATTTTTATTATAAGGTGCAACGGCCACAGGAAAAACTATCCGCATCCGACCTGATTACTGAGCATGTATCAAAGGTTGAAGGGATCGGCAAGGACCTGATATGGGATAAGGTAGATAGCCTATATAACAAAGTATTGAAAACCATAACCCTTCTAATATCCAATAACCCGGAATCCAATCTAAAAATAGTACCAAAGGATTATAATCACTTTCTATCCTACAGGTCACCACTCCAAGATACTTCCAAAGACCTATATCATGATGTGGAAAGCTCTATGCCCTTTTCGGGGCGTGTTTTCCAAAATCATGAAGGTGGTCCGCTATTTCCTTTGTTCAATCTGCAGAACGAGGTCTGCGGATATTTCCTAGATACGGACAAAGAAGTAGTTCCTTATAAAGAGTCAGCTATAAAACACTCCCTTTGGTACTCCAATATTCCAAAGAGAATAGAGGGCCTTTTTCTTTTTAAAGATCCTAAGGAAGCTTTGGCATTCCATAAAAAATTCCAATTAAAAAATGTAGTATATATGGCATTGGGAGCGATAAATTCCCAGACGACCGATTTACTTTTCCAGATACAAAGGCTAACGAAAGTGGACAAACTCTTTTTAAGCTTCACGGGAAATAAAAAAATTGAGGGCTATTTTCGGGACCTCCATTTTATATCATATACAAAGGATTCCGATTTTAATTTGACCTTGACCGATAGGGATATGCTATTACGCTTCCCCATGGGTAAAGAAAAATCCTTCTCCCGCTTCTACGACCATACCAGACGCTATAACCAAGACTTGGCCCAAAGCTTTTTGAATTTCAACAAAATCATCGACCAAAACAGGCTGAACAAATATAGTATTCTGGTTTCCAAGGACAATGAAGACATTAAAGTCCGCTTACCCATGGAATCCAACGCCATTAAATTATTGGTCTGGTCGTATTACAAAAATTATCTGAACAAGACAATAGATATTCTAAAGCCAAAGTCTGACAATTGGTATACTGAATGGGAAGATACCCAAAACCAAGCTAATGAAGGGAAGGAGGTGCATTTGAAAGAATATAGAATCGCATTATAAAATGGAAAAAGGGCGCTCCCGCCCTCTTTCCTTCAAATTCCGTAACTCACAAATCACTCCTGATTTGAAAGTTATTCAAAAGTAACAAATTCAAATTCCGTAACAATTAAAAATCACTCAAAAATGGAAAATCAAGTAAAAAACACGATTCAAAAAGTATTCGTCAATGTCAATCAGGTTTGGCAAAAGGCCGAAGCGATATCTATAGACGATAAAACCTTCAAAATAAAAGCCGGTAATAATCCATCCTTTGAAATGTTGAAGGACAGCAGGAATGTGGAGGTTATGAAAAACAAGGACCAACAATTTGCCGAGGCTGACGTAAAAAGACGCTTGGAAGGGGCTTACATAAGTTTTGAGAAGTTGGAACCCAACATTCAAGAGTCAATTCTAGAAGGTAAGGAGCAGTTGATCGAGACAACGTACATCAACGACGGCAAATTAAAGGAAACTGTCAAGATGGTCCAAATGCTATACAACTCCACTTACGGATCCAGACTGGATGTACAGATCAAACGTAAAGAACAGGTTAAACTTGAAGATGCCAATGCCTTTCAATATCAATTTACCAAGGATGAATACCATGCCATGGTACAAGAAGGCAAGACCATTCAGTTTACTGGCACTTCCTTGAGCGGCGATACGTTCCAAAAACTGGCCTATTACGAGCCAAAACTGAACGATATCCGTACAAAATCGGCTGTGTCAGCAAATATGTATGTTCTGGGACAAATATTGACCAAGCAACAGGCAGATATTTTGAACAAAGGGGAAGAAGTGAAGATCACCATTCGAAAGACACAAAAAGGACCTTTGACCTATATGGTTCGATGGAGTGCTAAAAACCAACGTTTTCTTTACAAAAATTTGGACAAAACCAATGTTTTGGATAAAGAGGCCAAGGAGAACAAAACCATTGACGGCGAAAAAAAAAAGAAACAGCCTAAAAACGCCATAAGCATGTAACTCAGTTATACTAATTCAAGCAAATGGCCGACACGCCAAGCATGTCGGCCATTTTACATCCTTCCTATGCAAAGTCCTAACTACCTAGATGACCCTGAATATTATAAAAGATTGATTTCAAAAATCAATACTGAGGCCAATTTTCCGATGCACCTACATCAAAATGGGTACAAATTGATAAAAAAAAGTGCAGGTTCCATGGAATTTAAGAACGACAATGATCGCATTGTTCTACAAATGGCCAGGGAACCCGTAACCTATTTTAACCGAAATGATTCCCAGGACAAAGGGCTTTTCTTTATGTACTTGATGAAGCGTAACATTAATTTTTATAAAGCCGTTCAGGCCGGACTAGAAATTGTGAACTGGACTGGTTATATTGGAGATATACCTATGGAAGTTAGAGATACCAATACCGTGAGAAAATCCTTGGAGGATAATTTTACCATTGTTCCATTACGGAATTCAAGTTATCTAAGGCTACAACGGGGTATTTCCAAGACAACTTTAAACGGCCCTATATTTAAGGGCCGTATTTATAATGCGTATCCCACTGTGGAAAATGGCTATCAGTTCGCCAACATTGCCTTTCCAAAGTACGATTTGAACGACCATCCCCAAAATTATATCCTTTACAACAAAACATATAGAAGTAGGAGGGACAATAGAATTAAGAAGTTTCGCCTAGTCTTGAACCAAAAAGATCATTTCCTATTTTATTCCAATCCCATCAAGAATCCATACAAAATTGTAGTCGGGGAAAGTGGCATAGACCTCCTCTCCTACCATGAACTACATGGTAGTCCAGATAATTTTTATGTATCCTTTAGTGGCAACGTGTATCAAAAAAAGTTAGATTTCTTCGGTCAACTAACCGAACCTTACCTTAAGACAAACAGTGTATCCATGATATCCATAATGGACAATGATATCAAAGGTTTCGAGTTTGACCTTAAGTTGTTTAGTAGCCTTATCAACCGCTTTAATCCAACTGTATATTTGGAAAGTTCATATAGCCACGGAAATGTAAGCCTAACTTTTAACAACACCTCAAAAGTCGCGGATCAACTGACCAATCCTATCACCTTGCTGGAGCAAAAATTAACTTCCCTTATAGAATGGGATAAGCTTATGTCGAATTCGATCAAATGGGTAAGATTTACGGACAAGATTGTATTGAAATTTTGCTTACCAGAAATCATAAATAACGATCAGCTTGAAAGAGGAAAAAATCTGTTCAAATCCTTGATAGAAACCATTACCGATTTTTATCTACCGTTCCCAGTCACTATCCATAAATCTAAAGGCAAGGATTGGAATGATGACCTTAGGGACTCCAAGAAGGCCAAATATGTCAAAATGGAGACTGTAAGCGCAGATGTTATGGTCATCGGTGATCAAATTGAATTGAAAACAACAATAGGCTCTAATGATGCTCTTTACGTTGGTATCATAAAAGCTGTACACAACAATAGCGTGGAATGCGATTTTGGATTGGAATATAATTATACCATTCCCTTAAATGAAATTAGCGCACATTTAAAGAAAAAAGCCACCCTTGCTTCTGAAAAAAGGAATGACAGAATAAAGAAGAACAATAACTTACAAAACTTGATAGAATGATACTCATAGACGCCTTATTAGAAGAATTAAAGGACAATCTGTACTAGGTAAATTTATAACACCTTAGTTTCATTATGAACGACAAGAATCTGGCATTCTCAGCCATGCTACTTTCGGTAACCTTTTTTGCTATTATAGGCTTTATTGCCTATTACCCGATCGTGCAATATCTGGAATGGGATTCACAACTTTCACAAATCATACATAATTTCCTTATTCGATTTAAGCCTTTGCAAGAGCCCTTACCGGGAAGAACAATGTTATTGATGTTCATTTTAGGTTCGGTCATGCTATATAATCCCAGAAAAAAAGAGGGCAAATCATTTTTGACCGGCCTAACGTATTTTGGAATTGGCTGTGTACTGTTATTTATAACAGGATATTTTAAACCTTCCCAAATCAGTTTGCTCTGGTGCTCTTTGATTTTATATAATATCGGTTTCCTGTTTTGTGTTTCTGGTTCGGTACATCTTTTCCAAGTGATGGACTTTGTCAATGATGCCGAGGATGACCCTTTTAACGACCGGAACGAAACGTTCCGGCAGATGGAAGAACGCATAGATACAGAGTATTCCGTAAACATTCCCTATGAATACCAATACCAAGGGCAACTGCGGAAAGGGTGGATCAATTTTGTCAATTTATTCCGGGCCTTATTGGTCATAGGAACCCCAGGTAGTGGGAAATCCTTTGCGCTGATCGAAGAGATTATAGAGCAAATGATAGAAAAAAACTTTACGCTGTTGATATATGATTTTAAGTTCGATACGCTTAGTAAGGTTGCCTATAACTATTGGCGAAGAAAAAAGGAGTGCACAAACGATGCCCAAGAAAAATCCAAACTACCCGAGTTTTATACTTTGAGTTTTGATGATATAGAAAAATCGCATCGCTGTAACCCTATCGACCCATATTTAATGCGAAACCAGACCGATGCCGCAGATGCCGCTACAATTATCATGAAAAATCTGAACAAAGATTGGATAAAGCGCAGTGATTTCTTTTCCAAGAGCGCCATTAGTTTTGTTTCGGGACTGATCTGGTACTTGAAGAAAAAATCCGAGGAGACGGGTGAGAATATCTGCACTTTGCCACATGTCATAACCTTATCTACAATAAACATCGAATACTTGTTGGAAATTATGATGAAGGAAGTAGATGTCCGCAGTCTGATGATCCCTTTCAAGGATGCCATGGAGAGGCAAGCGGGCCAGCAATTGGCCGGTCAGACCGCAAGCGCCCAAATATCCCTTTCCATGCTGGCCAGCAAGGAAATTTATTACATCATGACCGGTAACGATTTTAGGTTGGACATCAATAATCCACAAAAACCTAAAATAGTCTGTATTCAAAATAATCCCGACCGTTCCGAAATCTATGCCGCTCCCATAGGACTCTATATTAATAAGGTTTTGCAAGTGGTAAATAAACCTGGCTGTAGGCCTTTGGGTCTTATCCTGGATGAACTCCCAACCGTTTTTATTATGGGACTTCGTAAGATAATCGATACCGGAAGATCTCATTATGTGGCCACTGTGTTGGGTATACAAAGCATTACACAATTGATTGCCGACTATGGCCGGGAACTGGCAGAGGTCATCTTTGACAACTGCTCCAATGTGTTCAGTGGAGCTGCAAAAGGGGAAACGGCCCGTAGGATCAGTGAGATATTTGGACGTATCCATCAAGGAAAAAAAAGCAAGGCAATTTCCAACAACGACACCACTGTAAATTTCAGTACCATTCTTTCGGAATTGTTGCCAAAAAGCAAGATTACCAGTATGTCTACAGGTTATTTTGGGGGCATTGTAGCCGACACCTTTGAAAACCCTATTGAACAAAAACTGTGTTTTGGGTTGCTAAAACCCAATATGGAATCCAAAAAAATTCAAGGGAAATACGAAATGCCAGTGCATAACAAATTTAAAAGTGAAAATCATCAGGAACTAGTGGATTCGAAGATGAAACTGATACACAGCCTTGATTTTTTTGATGTTGTACGGAACCTCGATTTTGGTCAAACGAATTATTTGCACTTTTATACGGCTTACATTAAGGAGTTTGCAGCAGATCAATACGATAATCATATAAAACAAATGCAGTTCGTTCCTTTAGCCCATGAGCTAAAATTGTTCGACCATCTACAAAATTTGGAGGAATTGACAAAGGATGATTCCGGTTCTACAGCACGTATAGAGCACTATATTACTGCGTTGGTAAATCGCATGTATATAGACAAGGAAATAGATAGGATTCTGGATGCTAATTTTTTAAAGGTGATCAAAGATATCAATGAGCTTGTTGAACGGGAATATGTTCATTGTACTGGAAATAAACCAAAGTTGGCTATTTTTGACGAACACAAAATTGGCGATAAAGTGGCGGCATCCCTGGAAAAGGACGAAGTCATTGCAAAAGATTTTATGAAGAAATACCGCAGTAAATCCAGCAGGGAGTTGGCAGATGCCTTTCGTAGGCAATATGAAACACCTACTTTTGAAAGTGTTTCTGCGGTTAACCAAACAGACATATTTACTGATTCTTTGGAAAGTTTGGAAACCTTATTGTCAAGTTATCCTATAGAAATGTATAAGGAATAATCTATATTTAAAATTAAAAATATGAAAGATATTGACGAGATGATGAGAGCCTCTACTGAGGATTTCACATACATCAGCGAACGTTTAAGGATGATTCGCGAAGAACTAGTAGAAAAGGATACCGGCAACAAGCGTTCAAGCGCATTTTCCATAAAATCAATTACTGAACGTTTTGATATGGACTATAATACCTTGGTCAATGTAGAACGCGGGGCCATATCCTTGACCACCATAAAATTGGTTTTATACTATTACTCGCTAGGGTATAATCCAGCATGGATTCTTACAGAGGACAACGAGTTTATTCCTAAGGACAATATAGGGGAGAATATAGTCTACCAGACCGATGTTCAAGAGGAATACAGGGAGTTGGAGTCCGCCATTGTTAATGCACTTTCGGAGTTTAAGAAGAAGATTTAAAAATGTATTGGTCAATTGTGCGGGGGAGTGTTACCCTTCCTACTATAACCACTGCGCTGAAAAGCCCTGTAGATCGATGTTTACGGGGCTTTGTTTTTGCGGGTGACACATTAGGTGACAGTGAAAATTAAAGGCTTCATTAAAAAATTAATGGAATTAATTTAATCAGTCCGCAAATTCAGAACGTGTTTGTATACTTTCTTCAATTTTTTCATATCCATACAAGCTATAATCATCGATTGAAGTTAAACTAAAATTTAAGACTTCCTTATCTTTTATTTCATATTCAAAATCAGCAGAAAATGATAGGTCAAGGCGATAAATACTATTCTCTTCTACATGGAAAACATTCCAATACCTATCATCTTCCCTATCATATGTGGCCATTGACAAATCATTATACGTCAATGGTAACCGGATATCAACAAATGCTTTTAAATCCAAACGTATTAGATTATTTTCAAGAGAGGTAATTAATAAAGAAGGAAATTCTACCTTCAAAATTTCACCTGGATCGTACTCCAGCTCCAGATAATCAGGGTCTGTTAGCAATCTATTATATAATAAAATTGAAAAGTCATCAGAATAGTTATTAATTGATTTCTTTAAGTCCTTAATAGCAATGTCTATTTTATCTGTTAAAATTTCATACACAGCATCGTATAGCTCGCTCGCTTCGACTAATAAATTCAGCATATTAACAATACCGGCTACAATTTCAAAACGTCCAGAATTGAAATTAACTATATCATTATCGGATGAAATTAGGTACGCGCCCATACCGTTTAGTCTACACCAATGCTCAATGGTATTTAAAATAAATGCATCAGGGAATTGATCCTTTTTTTGATTTTCCCCAAAAGGTATTTTCTTTTCGAAATATAAACTGAAAATCTCCTCATGGTTAGCAATATCTGACGGCACTATTTCAATGCTATTTTCCTTTAAGAAGTTATCAAATAGATTTTTTAACGCCTGAAAATCTGCTTCTATATCAATTTTAGAAGGTATGTTGTAGTGACTTTTATACTGAATTAATTGCCTAAGCACCCTGCCTTCATTATTTAGTAAAGCTCTAGCCTTTTTGAAAGTAGACTTTGCTTTAATTAAATTAACATCAATGCGTTTTAGACATTCTTGGTATGCTATGTCAACTATTTTTATTTGTATTCCATTTTCTTTAGTTAGTTGTAATAATTGATTTAATTTTTTGCCTTCGGTGAAGTTTTCACTTTCAAATATGTTCGTATCCAAAAAGATTATATTGTGCTTGACTATCATAGGTCTAATTTAGTTATCAACTCCTTTCAAAGAGTTATATATAGTCTCATTGCCAACAGATAATTTATAATTGTTATTTTAATTTTACTACCCCATCAACGGCCAATCTTTATATTGACCTTCAGCCTGTTCAACAACTTCCTTTAAAAGATTATCCAATTCGGAGAAAGGTATCTTGCCTCGCAATTCTTTTTTTACAGCCAGGCGTATTGCTGCCCTGGCATCTTCTTTCTTGGTCCAATCCAATTGTAGATTTTTTTTGACTGATGCAACTACGGAATGTACCAGGTCTTGAATAGGGCCCTTTACGTTCAATAATTTTTCGTTGGCGGACAGCAAATCATAAAAAGCCAATTCGTCATCTGTAAGGCCTAATTGTTTTGTCCTGACATCATCTTGTTGAAATTCTTGGGCAATGTCCAATAGGTGCTTTATGGCAGCAATAGAATCCATACTGTTTTTATGGTATTTGCCAAGTACCTTTTCCAATTCATCCCTAAGGTTCGTCATTCTACGGATGTTCTTGGACATGCGTACCTTAAGTTCATCATTAATGATACGTCTTAGCAGTTCAATTTTTATGTTCTCCCCTCCTTTTTCCTTTACAATAGCCTGAAAACGATCGTCTATTATGGAGATATCAATTTTATCCAGATTATACATTTTGGCCAAGTCAACAATTTCTTGTGAGGCTAGGCTCTTACTTATTAAGTCCTTGATACGGTCGTTCTTTTCCCGTTGGGCACCTGGTGGTGATTTTATTTTTCGGATCAATACCCTAAACTTTTGGATAATGGCCACTTCTTCCTGGATCTCCCATATTTTGGGGTCAGAATTGGTCATTGCCATTAATTCAGTTAGTTTGCGTTCCTCTTTTAGAAAAGCATCGGTTATGGCATCCGACTGTAATAGGCTATTCAATGTCTTATTGGTCCACTGTATCAATTCGGTTTCAGGCATGGCCTCTATTTGTGCCTTGTTAAAATCTCCTACTAACCCTTTTGTAACAACAAACTGTTCCAAACAGACTGCTACCGCTGCATCTAAATCTATGGTAGGTTTGCCAGCCCCTCCACTACCGGTATATTTTTTAGTGGCTTCTGCCAAATGGCCTGATATACCAATAAAATCTACCACTAAGCCATTAGGTTTGTCCTGAAAGACACGGTTTACCCTTGCAATGGCCTGCATAAGGTTATGGCCTTTCATTATTTTATCTACATACATGGTATGTGCACAAGGGGCATCAAAACCTGTAAGCCACATATCCCTAACGATAACCATTTTTAAAGGGTCTTCTGGAGTACGGAAACGCTTTTTAATGGCTTCCATATTGTCTTTGGTACGTACATGAGGATTCCAGGATTCGGGATCCTTTCCTATGTTCGTGGTCATGATAACCGCTATTTCTGGGCAATTGTCTAGGTGTATAAGAGCATCGTACATTTTTACGCAATTACGGCGGCTCATACAGACTATCATAGCTTTGCCGTCCAATGTCTCAATACGGGCATTAAAATGCGTTAAAATATCCTTTGCAACACGTTTTACTCTATCTATAGCACCCGCTGCATCTTCAACGGCTGCCCACACCGAATTGGAAGCCTCCTCTTCACTTTCGGCTACTTCTTCCAATTCTTGGGTGTATTTCGCCTTAATATTAAGTGGTACCATTTTGGGTTCGTAATAAATGGGTACTGTGGCCCCATCCTCAACGGCTTGCTTGATATCATAGGTGTGTATCGTTTTTCCAAAAACTTGCTCGGTATCAGCATCTTTACCATCGACCGGAGTTCCTGTAAAGCCTATAAACGATGCATTGGGGACTGCTTTGCGGATGTTTTGAGCGAAACCGCCATCCTTAAAGCCGTATTGGGTACGGTGGGCTTCATCAGCCATAACGATCAGGTTATAGCGTTCTGAGAGTACGGGATGTGTTTTTTCTTTACCGTCTTCTACCTCTTTTAAGCGGAACTTCTCTATGGTGGTAAAAATAACACCCCCACCATCTGTACTTAGTAAACTTCTTAATTCGTCCGTAGTATTGGCATGTTGTACATCACCAACCAAATCTTTACATAGTACAAAATTCTCATATAGCTGTTGGTCCAGATCATTACGATCTACTTGTATTACGATGGCAGGGTTTTTTAATTCTGGTAGTTGGCGTAAAATTCCAGAAAGAATGGCCATGGAAATACTTTTTCCCGAACCTTGGGTATGCCATATAACCCCTAACCTACCATCACCTTTGGGTTTAATATTTTCTATGGTGGAGGAAACTGCTTTGGTAATGCCCCAATATTGGTGATACTTGGCACCCTTTTTAATAATCTTACCATTATGGTCTTCGTGGAAAATAAAGTTTTGGATATAGTTCAACAGTGTTTCTTTAGGAAACAGTCCCTTAATTAAGGTTTCTAACTGTAGATCATCATTTTGTTTTGTTTCCTCCCCATCCAGGCTTTTCCATGGAGCAAACCATTTTATGGACGAACTATACATGCCATGCAAAGCTTCCAAACCATCCGAAACTACCGTTATGGCATTGTAATCAAATAACTGCGGAATGTCTTTTTTATAATGCTGTATTTGGCCGTAGGCATTATCTACTCCTACATTGTGATCAAATAGATTTTTAAACTCAAACACTACCAAAGGCAGGCCGTTAATAAAAATAATCACATCGGTTCGGCGTGTGTTTTTACCAATTATGGTGACTTCATCTGCACAGATAAAACTGTTGTTGGACGCATTTTTAAAATCTATAGGGTAGATGTGTTTGGCATTTTCTTTGCCCTGGGCATCTTTCCAACTTATGGAGATGCCTTGTGTACATTTACGGTGAAAATCCCGATTACGATTATCCGTATCCATCCCTTGGTGTTGGGTAAAACTTGCCAAAGCTTCGTTAATGGCAGTAGCAGGAACGTTTTTATATATACGATCCAAAAAATTACGAAGCTCGTCTTCTAAAATTACCTTTTTAAGGTTCCGATTCAGGCTGTTACCTATTTTATGGGCATAACCTAATTCCTGAAGCCAGGATAAGGCAGCATTTTGTAAGGTAGCTTCGGTAAAACTGGTCATAAAACGTTGGCTAGGGTTTCTTGAAATTCTTTTAAACGCACTTCTCCGCAAATAAGTTTGGGCAATAAGGTATCCCGGAGTTGGGTTAGAGTTTGGATTTCAATTTGATTAGAATAGACAAGATCTAAGATTGGTTTTGCTTCCAAATTGTATAAGTCAAGAGCTTCTTCATTAGGAAAGAGGGTCATTAAATCTTTCAGATTTGAAATTGTTACATGGCCTAATCCAGTTGTTTGTTTATGTGTTGCTAAATTTATAAACGTAGGAAGGAGGTTTTTCAATGTATTAAAGACAAAGGGTCTATATTTTTCATCCTCCACCTTTACCAAGAAGATGTGTTGGTTTAATAACGCTTTACCTTTGTCCCATAAATGTATACCTAAGGAAGTATGTGGATTTCCTGACCAAGGAAATAAAATGTCACTATTTGAAATTGTATATTTCGGGTCTAATTTTTTATTAGAATACTTTGTTTGAGAAGTTATTCCTTGTTTAATTTCTACAATTTTAATTACGGGCAAACCACTTAGTCTATCTTCAAGGAAATCCTTTGATTTAAAAGCGGCTCCATTGATAAATTTAGCAATTGAATAGACACTTTTCACCTCCCACCCCTTCGGAATAATCCCTAATTGGGAGTCAACAAACTCGCCATCAGCAAAAGGACCAAAATCTGCAAACCAATGCTTGTAGAGTGTCATTGCCATGTCTTCCAAGGTTTTGTTCATGGCTAGGTTGTTCTCTATTTTATCATCAAGTGCAGATAAGATGGAGGCGATGGCTTTTTGTTCTGGGAGGGGAGGAAGTTCTAATTTAATATTTTGAAAGGCTTCTTTTGACACCCTTTGCCTACCAGATGTTCCTATCATATTAGATTCTGCAAAAGCTCTGACGAAAGGATCACGAGATAAATAATAAATAAAATCCGTAACTGAAACACACTCTTTTCCTCTAAATACTAAAAATTCTGTGGAACCGAAACCAAGATTATTCTCTAAACCCTTAACTTGACAAATTTTACCATTTTGGAGGCAAGGTGTTATGCGTGCAAACAACGTATCTCCATTTTGAAATTTAGCCCCACCTTTTAAAGATTTAAAGTCAGAAGGCTTGACAGCTTTTAGATTAGCATCTAAGTCTTTCATTTCAACAAATGAATACTTCCCTTTTGCCTTTAACTTTACCAATGGATTAATATTCATAAAATCACTAAGGGTATATGTTTTCCAACTTTCTAGCATCACTACAGTTTTTCAAAATTGGCTAAAATTAGTTTTTTAAGCTCGTCACTTCTCTCAAACTGCTCCAAAAGGGTTGCTTTTAAGCCTACCATTTTTTCTTCATAAGGTATACCATCATCTTCTTCTGCTTGCGTGCCTACATAAATGCCTGGCGTCAATTTATAATCTTGTTTTTGTACATCTTTCAAGGTGGCCGCTTTACAAAATCCGTCCACATCTTCATAGGTTTTTCCGGTAGTTCTCCAATTGTGGTAGGTATCCGCAATTAGGCTTATATCTTGATCAGAAAACACGCGTAGCTTACGGCTAGCCATAGTCCCCATTTTGGTGGCATCCAAAAACAGTATTTCATTACTACGTTCCCTGTGTTCGCCATCCTTGCCATCTCGGTTTTTGCTTAGTATAAAAAGGCATGCTGGGATTCCCGTGGTTAAGAACAACTTATCCGGCATACGTACAATACAATCTATCATACTATGGTCCAACATAAATTGCCGTACATTTTTTTCGCCTTTGCTGTTAGAGGTCATAGCTCCATTGGCCATTACAATACCAGCAGTACCTGTGTCACTCAAATGATGCCAAAAGGTTTGCATCCACATATAATTAGCGGAGCCATCGGTGGTGAATTCTTCCTTAGGACCAAAGAGTCGTGGATCGCCATCCGGTAAATCTTCGGGGTGCCAATTGCTTACATTAAAGGGTGGATTGGCAATAACATAATCGGCCTTTAATTCGGGGAATTTATCATCCAAAAGGGAGTTGCCCAATTTTATGTCAAAAGATAAGTCGCGTAGCAGAAGGTTCATTAAACACAATCGCAGGGTCTGTGCCGTCATTTCTTGGCCATAGATAGAAATGTCCGTCTTATCGCCACCATGCTCTTTAATGAACTTTAAACTTTGTACAAACATACCCCCGCTACCACAAGCAGGATCAAAAATTCGGCCTTTGTAAGGTTCCAACAATTCTACCAGAAGTCTAACGATACTACCAGGGGTAAAGAATTGCCCTGCACCTGAACCTTCCGCCATAGCAAAACGTCCAATATAATATTCATAGATACGCCCCAGAATATCACTTTCTGGATTCTCCTTTTCAGAAAATTTTGGATGGGATAATAAGTTGATAATCCCTCCTGTTTGTTTAGGGGACAATTCGCTGCGTACAAAGATTCGCGGCAATAGGTTGTTCAACTGTGGATTGTATGCCGTTAAAAGCTCTTGTATGGTGTCAAAAGCATCATCCACGATCACTTTTATATCATCTTGCTCCGCATTGTCCTTTAGGTGCTGCCAAGAAGCCGTTATTGGAATTTTAAAGGTATTTCGGGAACGGTATTCGTCCTGATCCTCCAATACGTAATTGATTTCCTCTTGATCTGTGGTATAGTAATCAGATTTAGGATCCTTTAACTCCTGGGTAAGCTGCTCATGCACCATTTCGTAACGCTCACTAAGGTGTTTTAGGAAGACTAAGGGTAGAATGTAGTTTTTGTAATTATTCTCGGATACGGCCCCTCTTAATTCGTTTGCAGCATCCCAAAGTTCCTTTTCGAAATCTATATCTGCCTTTACTGTATTTTTTGCCATGTAAAAAATGAATGTGCTTGGTTTTGGATTAAAAATTAAAGGTATCTATTTAGTCGGAAAAAATAAATGCTTTGTGGTGATTGGTGTATTATATGATTATTTATCATGGTATAGATATTTTCCTAGTGGTTTCGGCAATCATAAATGAACCACACTTCAACCCTACTTTACCGCTTGGAGGTTATTATTTTTATTGTATGACGCCACAAAGAATTATTACAATTATAACATCCTGAATTTATTCACCATTCAAATCTTTAATCTCTGTGTGAAGATTATCTATTCGTTTAGGTAATATATAAATATATTCAATAAGGTAGTCCAATAAATCAAGCATTTGACTTGCTATTTTTTTGTCAGGAGTATTTTCTAAGTCGAAGTGGGCACCTAGATTTCCTCCCTTTCTTAAGGCATCCGCTAGTGTCAAAATTGGTTTTGTTAAGTCTAGATGATTCGGTAAATCTGCTATGCGCTTGTATAAGCTATGTTTTCTATTTTCATCGGGCAATAAATCTTGTGTTATACCCTCTAAAAGTCTTCTACACAACACCGAAGTCGCTGTCCACTCCCCAACATTATAAACATTTAATGCAGATTCATATGCCTTTTGTAGACTTGTATTAAGGGTGGAATCTGTCTTGCTAAAGTCAATTATTGAACTTCTCCTTTTGGAATCGGGGTGAATATAAAGCTTTCCGTATTCAGGCTTTGTGCCCAAGTCATAGTCTATATAAATGAATTTACTGATCTTGCCACAACCTGAGCATCTTGATGTTGTAGTCAACGATAAATGTACTTGAGGTATGGACCAACCCAATGCAAAATTCACATTCCTACCGCATTCTGGACAGTTATAGTCCACTGATTGGACTAGCTTAATTGTTCCGTGATTTTGAAATTTGGTAAAATAATTTTCTTCTATTCGCTGCATTTAAAGAAAGTTAGCTGTCACTAATTAATTGCTATTCCAGCACCACAATTCTTAAATGTGCTTCCCTGGATGGTACTTGTGCCAATATTTGTTCCTGTTGGCGTGGCCTCAATTAAAAAACCATCTTTGGTATACATGTTGACTGTTACCTCAAGTTCCGATTGTTCAGCCAATTTTCTCTTTTTTATGTCACATATTGTACGACCACTTTCTTTTTCAATTAGTGTATAGCTGTCTTGCGCAATATGGACAGTATATAAATCCTTATCTCCCTCATAGATCCGTCCTTGTTTGACTGTGGCAATTTTCGATCCGGAGTTGTTGTGAATAACGAAATTAATTCCAAGAAGCTCCGTGCTTTCTGCTCTTACTATTGAGAATAAAGATTCTCCTTTATATACTATGATGTTGGGTGTATCTATATAATAATTCCCTCCAATTTTTACTTTAAAATTATCTTCTTTGTACCACATATTTAATTTTTATATCAATTATAGTTTAGGCATGGATTAAGCTGGTTATGAGGCAGAGAAACATTTGCGTTTCCGTATAATACACCAGATCTCACAAAACCATTTGGTTTGTTGATAAACCATTTTTTGGAACTTCGACATTTGATTATGAACGGTATAATTCTGTTGATTAATTTTAGACAATGTACTGAAACAGTAACAAAGGCTAAAAATGTATAAAGCTTTTAGTGTACTATAAATCCTAAAAATCGCATAAAATTTTCAATGGTGTATAGAGGGGGGAGTGCTACAACCAAGGATGTTCTATTAACTTTCTAAGATAGTAAATATTAGTTTTGGTATTTGCTTTATCGGTTAAGTACAGTAATATCCGTTGAATTGCTATTTTTTTAGAAGTCCAATTATTTCCATGTAACTTGAAAAATAAAAAGGCATAAATTTAATCAAGTTCCTTGGCAAGAATTTATAAAACATAGCTAATGATCTCCTCCCAATACAACTAGCAGTCGAAAGTAGAGAATCCGGGCTATTTTGATTTGTGTCTATGAACCCATTCGATGTCAGATCTCCCAATGCTGAGTGTGGAAGTTTCCTTGTAGGCAGCAAATATTCAAAAAATAATGTTTCATTAAAGCAATTAAATTTTACCTATACCTTTCTTTTCTTAAATCGATATTAGTCAACTAGGATGCCTCTAAAACAGCCATTAACCTATGGTTGAGATATAATTTTTCCTTTCCTACTTTTTCAGATATTAAAAACCCAGCTTCCTCTAAGGCTATTAGATAATTACCAACAGTTTTGGGTGTTCCTAATTTGGCATCGATCAAAAATTGTCTTTTAGTATATGGCAATCTAAATAATATTTCCACAAGCTCTTTAGTATATGCTTTTGGTAAGGTTTCTTTAATTTCAGTAGTCATTATTTGCATTAAATCGGTTACGTCCTTTAAACGCTGTAACCCCTTTTTTGCAGTATATTCTACCATATCGAGCATATATAATATCCACGATTCCCATGCATTATTTTCGGTAACCTCACGTAATTTGTTATAATAGTGCGCCTTATTTTTTATAATATACTCACTTAAATAAATAGCAGGTGTATCCAGCAATTTTTCAAGTTTTAAGTAGAGTAACAATAAAATACGCCCTGTTCTCCCATTACCATCATTGAAGGGGTGAATGGCTTCAAATTGATAATGCATTAAAGCCATTTTGATTAATGGATCTATTGCATCTTCACCATTAACAAAGGTTTCGAGATTTGCCAATTTCTCTCGTATCACATTTTCGCCTGTAGGTGGTGTGTAGATAGTTTCACCTTTGGCATTTTTTAAAGCCGTTCCGGGTGTTGTTCTAATGCCAGCGGTATTCTTTTTAATACTCTGAACAATTTCAATGCACAAATTTGCACTTATAAAAGGGCGTTTTTCTATATCGCGCAGTCCATTCCAAAGGGCTTCTTTATAGCTTATCACTTCTTTTGTTGCAGGATTATCAAACTTTTTATCCGCCACTATAGATTTATACAGATCATCATTGGTGGTAATAATGTTCTCTATTTCGGAACTAGCCTTTGCTTCTTGTAAATGTATGGTGTCCAAAAACAGCGTAGGGTTAGGCAAATTGGTGAGCATACCGTTTAGCTGTGCCAGAGCCCTACTGGCATCAATGGTCTTTCGCAAGACATTAGTGGTTTCCAATGCCGTCTTTGGTGGTAATAACGGTAAATTATTGTAGGGCGTATTTCTATTAAATGCTGTCATTTTGAATGAGGGTAATAATTACTTACGTTTTATTAACGAGGGTAAATATAATAAAAAATTACCTTTGTTTTAACAAGAGAGGTAGAACCTACTCTTGTTCACAACACTAATTAATCTAATCTTGCGCAATTAATTTCCTATATTATGATTTAAATTGACTAATCAATAAAGGTAAATTCCTTTACGTTTGGAATAATCTGTAAGCTCGTCCTTAAATCCATTAAATACTTCTTCATCCTTATATGGTCTATTTCCTAAAAACGTACTGAAGACAAAGGCACTCCTACGCAAAATAGTTGTCTGTTGTGCATTTAACTTTCGTTTGGATACTTGAAGTAGCTGTTCCCTCAATCCTTTTTCTAAATGGTATTCCATAACGTCCTTATCCAAATTTGGACGTAATTTATCGAAGACCATCATAAAAGCGGCTTTAAAGTATAATTCTTTTTCTATCAAATAGGAAAGCCATAAGTTTTTGAGTTGTCCCCTACCCTCATCCAATATGTTGGATATTGTTTTGGATTGCTCGCTCAACACTTGATCCAAATTCTTGATCGATTTAAGATATGCCTGGGTTTTTAATGCTAACGGAATACTGACCCCATGTTTTGAATAAATAGAGGAGACGCAAATATCATTCCCTATTTGCTTAAAATTAAATCCCTTGGCGTTGAACAGTTTTATATAATCGATTGCGGATTTTTCGTAATGCAAGTGAAGCCGTTCCGTTTTATGGAGATATGCCTTTAAGCTATGTTCTTCAAACTGCCTTCGATAATCCAGAGTTATTGAGCTATATAGTTGGGGCAGTAGCATGGGAAGGAAAAAAGCGGTAGCGTTTAAATCGGCAGCCCTAGCTCTTCTTTCTTCCATTAACATTTCCAATACCCTTTCATTTTGATTGATACAACCAAAGGATATGTAGGCTTCATTCTCATTTGGTATATAATAATTGTCCAGGAACATCTTAACCGAATGGACATCAGAGTTGATATAGGATATAGCGCCATTACTATATTTGAGGCCCAAACCTTGTAACAAATGAAATAAGGTACTTTTACTCCCCGAAATATCGAATACATTGGCTTCCAATACCTTTTTTATAATTGAAACCCTATTTTCCAGTATTTTGAATTCTTTCTTTGATTCCGTTATACCCAACATATCTCGCATGCTCTCAAATTCCTTTTGTACTGAAATCAACAAGGTACTACCATTATTTTCGGATATGTAATGGTTTAGAAATGCATATCGTTCCGAACTCGCCAAAAAGGGAAGCACCTCCTTAAAACTTATGAGCGATACAAATTCCGATAACAAGATATCACGTTTATTGGCATCGAAATAGGCTTTGTAAAAAGCATTTTTTATTAGTTTTTGTATTTCAAGTACAAACTGGTTGCTATCGACATCTATGCTGGTTTGCCCATTCTCGGAACTGTTTAGCTGTGGATGGTTTACAAAATTTATCTTCGAACTTATTTCCGAAGTTCTACATATAAATCCTGATTTATCATAGATAATAATGTCACTTAGTTGGCCTTTCCTTCCGTAAAGCAATTCACAATCCAGATTCTGATAGGATTTAAATACATCTGGCAGGTCTTCCATGTGAATGTTCTTGAACAATTTATATGTCGTCACTATTTGCTTTTCCAAACGATTTTTAACCATAGGTAATAGCTTGGAACTTACGTTCCGCTCAAAAACCTTTTGCAGTTTTGGTCCGCTTAATTGTGGATGTACGGTAGAGCCGTTGATAAATCTTGAGCTGTAGCCATTTTCTACATCGACCCCAAAAGATACGCCATCCCTGCCATTGTGGTCTACCGTCCTTAAATGGATATGGTGCGGTCTCAATATTTCGGACAATTCTTTAAAACTTCGCACCTTGTACTTCTGTAGAATGTTGTTTGTAATGTCCTGTATATAGAACCTAACCCCGTTAATGTCCTGATTCTTAAATTGGGGGGTCCCATAAATTGGGAGCTCACTGTCCTGTCGTTTATCAGGAGACGGGGAAAGGCCGAACTGTTTTTCAAGGTATTTTTGGGTGGCTACATTCCTTTTAAAATCATTGGAAAGATTTATCTGCAGACAATCTTCCTTGATGGTGGTCGAGACGATATGGACATGCTCGTGCTTAGTATCGTGGTGGCGTACCACCATATAGGGCTGTTCTTCATAACCCATGTACTTCATATACGCTTTGGACAGCTCAAAAAAGGCCATGTCTTCCAAATGTTCGCCTCTGGGAAGATTGATAGTCGCATGTACAAATCGTCTTTCAGAATCGTGCCGATTGCCGAGGTAGCAAAGGACCCTACCGAAAAATGCTGTGTTGGTATCGGTTTCCGAATAGGTGTTCTGGAAGCCCAGTATAATGCTATCCGCCTTTCCCAATACATAATTCATAATCCCCTGCACATTATTCCGATATAGTATCCTTGCTATCATTTTAATTTCCGTTGTTGATCGTTTCTATAAGTTCTATCATCAGTTCGCTGGCTTTTTCCATCTCCCGTTCCAGGTTCGCGTTGGGGCTTCGCATATTCTTGTAGTTGGCCACCTTGACGAGTTGGTTGATGTTGGCGCCAATTTTGTTCAATTGGTAACTGAGGTTCGATATTTCATCTGGAACTCGTTTCTCTTTTATGGTTTCCCTGTTTAGGATAAGCTTTCTTAGGAAAGGCCCGACGGTTCCCCGTTTACGAAAATCAAGATTATAGGATTGCAGGATGGCCTTTACCTTTTCCAGTTCCGTGCGATTGAACCTAAGCGTTATGGCATGCTCTCGCTTCCTGTCCCCCAAATGCTTTCTCCCGCCTCTGTTACTAACCATTTTTTGAATCGATTTTATCGTTTTTCACTTCGTAAGAAGTAGGCGTTTTAAGATGCTTAAAACATAACTTGCTATCCGTCTACACGGATAAATATAGCAGAATAAAATTGATTATAACAATCTAATAATCAGTTTTTTACACTTAAAATACATATCAAGCCATATGGATATTAATGGGTACAGGCATAAGAATTATATGGTCTTATTTGATGTATTGGAAATGAGGAGAATCATCGAAATACAACTTTTTTTTGTGGGTTGGCGAAAAAAGGTCAAGCGACTTTTTTTGGCGCTTGTACTTTTGTGCGGTCCCGAGGGTGTCGAGGAAAACAGGAACGGAAAGACTTCTCGAGTGGACCGGCGAAGCGTGTCCGCATGTGGAGGGTTGTAGTGGAAGGGTTGCTCGACTTCCGGAGGGATTTGGAACTATACAGAAACCAGCATTTTATAAATCCCGTCCCTTCAAAAACTTAATTAAAAGGTATTAAACCTCAGGGCAAGCCCTGAATCCCATAATAAGAATCGACCCCAGGGTCAAGGCATTGAACTTAGATCCCGCCGAAAATGGCGGGATTAGTTCAACTTTCAATTTTCATTGCGTCTTACTGACTTCTCAAAATTGAGTTTCACTAATAAACCATATTGAGGTGATGAAAGAAAAACCAAAACTCTATCCAGGCGTAAAAAGTGGTAATAATATCCTCTACATGATTAGTAAAAAGTTCAAAAATCCTCAGCAAAAACCAATGCATAAAACCATATGGAACCTCCCACTGTACCTATCTGTTTTGATATGGTTTTATATGATCCTACATTAAATTTTTTATTATAAAAACCTGATTATTAATTAATTATATACATATATTTAAATATAAATATAGGTGCATATTCAAATATGTTTATATGTCAATATATCTCTATTAATATATATTCATATTCCAATATATACTTATAACGGCTCAATAATATATGTATATATCAAAACTAATATCTATTTCATGGAAACAAAAATTATAAGTATCGTGGGTGAAAAAGGTGGTATAGGAAAAACGACCCTAAACCTTATCCTTGCTTCCAATCTTCATTATGCAAAAGGAAAAAAGGTAGTGCTCCTTGATGGTGACAATCCACAGTATTCGATTTATAAAAAAAGACAGCGTGAACTTAGTTTCTTGGATGCTTCGGAAATTAAGGAATTGGAGCCTTACACTATAGAACGGGTAACAGTGGGATCTATCCAAGACACAATTATGAAATATTACGGTCTAATGGATTATATTATACTGGATCTACCCGGGAGTCTGAACATAGAAATGGTCAAGGGCCTGTTATATGTGGAACATATTTTCATCCCATTTACCCACGACGAATTTGAAATAGACAGCACCTCCAATTTCTATTTTACCTTAAAGAACAACTTTCTGGACAATGAGGAGCGGGTACTCAAAAGTGTCAACTTATTTTTCAACAAGTATAAATTGGTAAGGAAAAACAAGTTTTCATTGCTCCGTCAACAGTTCGAAGAAGCCGGCATCCCAATAATGCGAAGTGTGGTCAAGGACAGGACTATATACAAGGAACAATACAGGAATACCCTCTACCCTATTCCCGAAAATAAGGAAGAAGGGGATATGGATATTAAAAAATTCCTCGAAGAATTAGAACAGTTATCGAATTTATAAACTAGATTTCAATGGGAAAACAGAAAAAAATCACCACACTTGATCTGCTGGAGCAAATGGCAAATAAAAATCAAGAGACATCAAGTACGCTAGAACAGCTCAAACTAGATCGTATGGGCCTAAAACAACAAACCACTTCCCTCAACGTTAGAAAGGAGGATGCTATTAACAAGTTGGAGAAAAATAGGAAACCGAAGGAAGATAGTCCTTCTGAAAATAACCATAATATGGGAAAACAGTTGGATGTGTTATTGCAAACCGATAAATTGAAAAATAAAAAAGAAACTTTTTTTATGACCATCAACAGCGATTGTGCAATGAAGTACGAAAAACTGGCAATGGGTATTTCCTACAAAATGGGTGTCAAAACCTCAAGGAATGATTTGATCCGAAAGGTTTTGATGGATTTTACGAATAGAAATTATGAAAAATTAATTACGCTCATTGAGCAAAAATAAAACTGAAATTTGAGCAGTTACTGGTACATATTGTTTGGTCTTGCCATTGTTTGGTACGGGTATATCATGTGGGTGCTATTATCCAAAAAAAGCACAAAAACAAAAAAACATTCAAAAAAATTAGGTTATTTGCGTTTAAATGATAAATTTGTATATAAATCAGATAATGATAAAGCCGATTTAAACGCTGTACTCGACCAGATAAACGAAGTGGAAGACACTTCTAAACTTTTGGAAGCTTTTAGAGAGGGTTCATTTGAAGATGATTCAAATTCCATAACTCGCAAAAAGCATGAAAAACTCAAAGTCATCCGCAACAAGGATACGGCCAATGAAATACCGCCGGAATCCGAAAATTGAAACATTTCTTCTATTTTTAATTCTGTTATCCATAACCGTGTGCTCCTATGGTCAATTCGATCAACTGCTTCAGGAAGCACAGGATTTCAAGAACGATTCAAAAAACCTCTCCAGGGAAATTGTCGATATTATTAAGGTTATTGCTGGTGTGGCCATTGCCATAACAGGTTTGACCTATCTCTATATTCGAGATCAGCAGACGGACCTGGCCAATAAATTGGGCAAGATTATTATTGGAATCGCCATTTTTTTTGCTCTGATCGCCATAGGTGAGGAAATAGCTAACATCTAAATTTCCCGTATTATGGAAAACTGCCACATTCCTATAAAGAAAGGGCTGCAAAAAGATGTCTATTACAAAGGTCTCAACGCAAAATACATTTTTTACTGCGTATACCTTGGTACGGCGGCAATCATAACAGGCCTTGTCCTATCCGTTTTTATTTCTATGTTGTTGGCCTTGCTAATTACTGGTATAGCAATTGTCGTCGTATTCATGATCTTGCTGTTTTACTCTAGGACCTATGGCGCCAATGGCTTTGTCAAAAAACTTGCCGATGCTTCCAAACCTGATTCCATCAAAATAGGCAATGACTATAAAAATCTATTGTTATGGGAAAACAGGTAACTCTTTGGGATGCATTCCCTATATACGGATATGAACGGCAGGCATTAATATCAAAAGAAAGGGGATGTTTAACAATTCCATTACAGCTTATTCTACCCGAAGTGTTCACATTGGACAGCAAAGACTATGGTACCCTTCAAGAACTTTTCTTGAACATCATAAATATTTTAGGCCCAAATAGACTCTTGCATAGGCAAGATTTCTTCCTCCAGGAAAACTATACGCCCATATCAGAAAGACTGCAGGGCGATATGATGGAAAGGGCAAACGAAAAACATTTTCAAGGTCGCCCCTATTTAGTTGGAACGCACTATTTATATATTAGTGTTGTTCCAGAAAACTATATCAAATACAGTTCCAAACGGGCGAACTCCTTTTTAGAGAAAAACCGGGATTTCTATTTGACCCAAACCGTTCCCGATGAATTCATCAATAGTAGTTTGATAGCAGATTTTGAAGCTCAGGTACAGAACGTGAACAATCTGATCAATTCCACTGGACTCATAGCATCGCATATTCTTGAATACAACGACTTATTTTCCCAAAATGGACATTACGCCAAATATTTTGGCCTTAAGGAAAATAACACAAATCGGGTGGATGTAGATTTTGACAACAACACCATACATGTGGGAAATAAAAAAGGACAGTTTTTTACCCTTGAAAACTTGGACCAGTTTAATAAGGACCATATCGGTACCTACGAATTTTATGGAAAGTTCACTACCCGACAAAACCGGTTTCCTATAGGCAATCTTTTTTCTTTAGGTTTCAAAGTTCCCCATGAGCACATTATTAACCAATATATCTATATTCCAAATCAAGAAAAAGTCCTCACAGGCTTAAGAAAAAAAGCCAAAAGCTTTCTACGGTTCGGTAATGGCAAAAAAGATGACAGCAATGCCATCTATGCGGACCAGATTTATGATTATACCAAAGAAATTTTGGAAAATCATAAGGAATCTGTTTTTTACCATCTCAATGTTTTTGGTTTTGAAGAAGTCGGGAATCAGCCCAAGCAAATGGAAAATTCCATTACAGGCGCTTTCAAAAAACTAAGGATAAATGCCAAACACAACACCATAGACCGTAAGAACCTTTTCTTTGCAGGTGTAGCCGGAAACGCAATCGGGATATCTTCCGATATGTACATGCCCATGCCCAGTGATATGGCCACTGCCCTACTCTATTTTGAAGGTGGTTATAAAGATGCAACCAGGGCTGTTGATGGATTGCGGTTGGTTGACCGAATATCTGGCCAACCGCTTTCAGTATCTGTGTACAGGGAACCGGAAAAAAAAGATTGGATCTTCAATCGGGGCATGTTGGTTGCCTCGGGATCAGGTGGTGGCAAGTCTTATTTAGCCAATCATTATTTTGCTTCCGAACTAAGACAGGGCGCGGAGGCCATAATTATGGAAGATGGCAACTCATACGATAGACTTACTGAAGTATTTGGCGGTGTAACGTTGCAGCACGATGATGAAAAGCCGTTTACATTCAACCCCTTTTTAATGGACAAATATGATTCTCTTGAAAGTGACGTCAAGGGCAAAACGTTGGCTCAAGGAAAGCTAGTTTACCTTGTAACCCTTCTAAAATTGATTATTGGTCAGGATGGGAATATAGGCGGATCAGAAATAACAAATACCGTTTTGGAATTTTTGATTACCGACTATTACGAATGGATGTGGAAAAATGGAGACAAAAATTATAAGTTCGATACCTTTTTTGAATACTGCAAAATCCACATTGCAACCTATATTAAAACTAAAAAAGTCCCAAAGGAAAAGTTCGATCCTGATGTGTTCATGTTCCTTTTGGAAAAATACTATGCCAATGGCACTAGGGGAAGCTTACTGAACAAATTGGACGATCGGATTTCCAGCCTAAGTGATGAAAAGATTGTTTATTTCAAATTGGGCAAATTGATTGATAACGAACTGCTATTTCCTATTACCGCCTTGATGATTATGCAAATATTCAACAAGAAGATGCACGACCCTACAAAATTATCCATTAATAAAATACTGGCCGTCGACGAAGCCTGGAAGGCTCTAGTAAGACCGGAACTTGTACACTACTTTAACAACCAGTCCAGAATGGCCAGAAAGTTGGGCGGCCAGCCAATCTTCATTTCCCAAAAAGTTGATGATTTTATATCCTCGGAAATCATCAAAAATGCTATTGTGGTCAATTCGCATATAAAAGTGTTTTTGGATATGCGCGACTTTGCCCGATCCTTTGATAAAATACAGTCCTTAATGGGATTGGGTGAAAAACAGAAACAACTCATTCTTTCTCTCAACAAAGACCTACCAAAAGACAGGAAATTCCGTGAGGTTGCATTTTGTTGGATGGACATGGTAAAGGTGTATGGCGTGGAAACGTCTTTGGAAGAAAAGTGTATTTATGAAACCAACCCCAACGAAAGTGCTAAGATCAAACAACTATACCTTAAAAATCATAAAAATTGGGAGTTGACGGCTAAGGCATATGCCTTTGACAATACTCCATAAAACCAAAAAAAAAAAAATGAAACTAACTCCAGTAATTCTGAGCCTATTGCTGCACCTGGCGCTTTTTTCCCAGATTCCAGTAACAGATGTTGCCACCAACACTAGCGTCGGGATGGTCAACAGCCAACTCATGAATATCAACATAGAGCTAAAAGCTGTAAACAAAAACTTGTCCCAGTTGATTAATCTAATGGAGAAAAACAATAATGAAACCTCTAAATCCAGAGAAATTCTGAAAGAAGAGCTAGAAGCTAAGAAACAGGCACCCAAATATGTGACCGGATCGACCGATGTGAGCTTGGCCATAGAACTAAAAATGAAGATTCTCGAAGCATATAGAACTTCTAAACAGACCGTCCAAGAATTGGAATATTTGGAGCGAAAGGAAATCGATGAATTTATTGGTTATGCCACCAATGCTCTTTTGGAGACCAAAAATCTATTTCAACAATGCAATGAAATTATAAATACCAAAGCCATCATTTTGCCCGAGGAACGTCTAAAGAAAGTCGAAGCCATTAACCTTAAACTGGAAACCATTTTGGACAACCTAATTGTTTACAATCATAAACTATCACAAATCAATTCCCTCCGAGAATCTCACCGCACACTGATCAATATGAATAAAAACTAATCATAGTATGAACATCACTGACAAAGGAATACGGGAATCGGTCAATGAACTATTTGATCAATATATTTTGGATGCCTACGAAATTGTAGACCCGATGATAGAAATCGGTCAGGTTTTCGCATGTATTGGTATCTCGGTTTTTGCCATTCTAGTGTTTCTCAATAAGGATAAGCGAGCTGATATTTTCGAACATCTCAAATGGATGCCGTTGGCCTTTGTCCTTTTTAATTATCGGGCCCTGACAAGGACCATTCTTGAATTCTACCAAGGAATTGGAATGTCCCTAAAGGCTAATGATATTTCATGGGACGTCCTCCATATTAAAATTTTGGTGGCCCAGACAACTGCTATGGTGGATTTTGGGGTATCCTGGGTTCTGTTACAGGGCGATCCGGAGGCTATTCAAATACTTGTTCTCGGGGCTTTCACTTCCGGAGTTACTGCCATTGCATCCGTTATTTCCGCCGTTGTATTCGTGGGAATAAAAGCAATGTCCGTAGTCTATTTGTTTGTGTTGATAATATTTGGGCCATTGAATATAGGGTTGTCCTTCATCCCTGTATTTTCGGGTATGTGGAAGGCATGGCTACAAAAATTCATGAGTGTCTGCCTATGGATACCTATGCTTCACCTTATCGATAACTTCATGTTGCACGTGTTGGATAAGCTCATAGACTCACTACTATCAGAAAGAGATGCGAACTTAGGTTTAGTGCTCACCTGTGGTTTATTGATGTTGATGAACGTTTTTGTTTATCTAAAGGCCCCAATATTCTCCAACTTCATCGTCCAGGGAATGAGCGTTAGTGCCGGCCATTTGAAGGATCAGGCAAAACACTATGTAAAAAAAGTAGTACAAACGACAGTTGATGCAAACACGGGAGGAGCCACAAAGGGAGTAAGAACCTTAATACAATAAGCGGTTTAACGATAAAAATTGACTTTAAACGATATCAAAAAAACAGATGGACGGTAATTATAAGATTTTCAACGATTTAAGCAAGATTGGTAGTAGGAGTAATAAAGTGCTATATGTATCTTTAATTCTCACGTTCGTAACCACTATCCTCAATATCTTTTATACCTACAAGACGAACGAGAGCGCCAAAAACAATTTCTATCTGCTCGATAACGGCCAGAAGCTGGCTGCCGTCAGGATAAAGGACTACAAGCGGGCAATAGATATTTTATGTGAAGGCCATATTGCCAATTTCCATGAATTGTTTTTTGCGTTGGAACCCGATTTACGCCATATCAAGAGAAATATCGAAGATAAGGCGCTGTATATGGCCGATCATTCGGTACAAAGGCTGTACAATCGTTTGATCGATCAAAACTATTACGAGGATATCGCCAAAAGTGGCTATTCGATAGAGATAGAAAAGGATTCAATTTTCGTGGATTACTCCGAATATCCATTTCTATTTCGATTCGTTGGAAAACAAAGGATTTTAAAGAGTGGCAATGTGGAATATCGGAATATGATAACCAAAGGGTACTTGGTAGAGACCAACTCAACTCCAAATAATTTGAACGGACTTAAGATTATAAAGTTCGACGTTTTAAACAACCAAGATTTGTAATTACGAACCTATGAATCGCAAAATTGACCAATTCAATCTTTGGATAAAACGGCATAGACTGTTCGCTTTCTTTGCCCCTATTATAGTTCTTCTGGCAGTATTCTTTGTAATGACCAGTATCAGTACTATGGGCAAGGACAAGCAAAAAAGTAACAATGACGATGCGTACAACAATAATTTGCCGGACCATAACAAACAACTCGATGCTACGAAACCTAACGATATTTACAAAAAGTTACAACAAGATTCACTTGATCAATTGAGGTCAAAAGGACTCTTCAAGAGCATTTTAGAAACCAAGAATGAGAAAGATTCCTTAGAACGTATTTTAGAGGAACTCAATAACTTTTCTTTGGATGAAAAGGAAAACAGTAGCAATAGGAGTGTCAAGGACACTTCATATCCCGAAACAATTATTCCCGAGTACACTTCCAAAACCACGGATGCACAAAAAAAACTGGAATACAGAAATCTATTGATGCAAGCAAGGGATCAAAGGCTTGCCCGTAGTCAGGATTATTCCGCTCCATATACAGAACCATCCACCGACTCAAAGACAAATGCAATAGCATTCGATGCAGCAATTTACCGTGACCAGTTTATTTTACCTGGTAACCGTGTTACCCTGATCTTAAAGGATGATATCTATTACAAGGGTAGGCGATTCCCTAGGAATACATTTGTATACGCAACAGCCAACGTGAAAGGATCAAGGGTTTTATTGGAAATAACCAATATTGACAATTTAGCAATGGAATTGACCGCAATTGATCAGGAAGATGGCATGGTCGGACTGCACAATGAGCGAGCTGGTCAATTGTTGCAGGAATTCACAGCCGATATTCAACAACAAAGTGTAAACGAATTATCGGAGGCTGTCGGCGAAACAGTAGAAATTCCATTGGCACAAAACCTGGTACGCTCCTTTGGCAGTTTTTTCCAAAAGAAAAAATACAAACAGAAAGACAAGATACTTTTGGTAAATGGAGACCGTGTAATTCTAAAACCAAAAAAAATATAGTGATGATGAAGGCACTATTGCTCATATCGGTCCTATTTTCAGGGTGTGCGTTGGTTGGCCAAGCCTCTAGCGATACCTTGCAAATATCAAAGGACTTCAAGACCATTCTTATTTTTCCTGAAAACATTTCCGAAAGTAGTATCGGCAACGATTTCGGTTTTATTGTGGACTTACCAAAACCGGAAGGCGGCAAATTTAGTGGCCGAATAATAAAACTCTATTACGATGAACTCGCCATCGAAAAAGAAAATGTAACCAACTATTTGGTCATTACTGATACTGGAAACGTTTACGATTTTGTATTGGAATTGGTTGCGGTTCCGGAAAAAACGACATGGTACATCACTCAAGAAATGGCCGTTGCCAACATTGAGGGAAAACCAATTGAAAAAAGGAATGAAAATCAGCGGCAGATAGCAACACCTGAGAAGCTTAACAATGAAATGGAGAAAATGGACACTATTTCTCATATTAAAAACTCCGACAAAATAGTTGCTGGTAATTTTAAAGATAGTGCTACCAAAGAATTGTACCTATCCGACCCCTTGGAATATTATCGCCTTCGATGTTATTATATGCAATTCGACAAGCCTAAAATCAGTCGGTATTTTTCTAGATTGGACAATGTTTTCCTATGGCTAAAAGGTGTCTACTATAACGAGGACGAGCTTTATTTTCAATATAGGATAGAAAACAAGGAAGGCCTTGATATGGATATCAATTTTATAAAGCATCAAATTGCAACCAACTATAAAAATAGCAGTAGTAACCAAAAAATGGAGCTCAAACCGATTTTTGTATATAAACAACCTAAAACCATTGCAGGAAAAAGCGAGAACCATTTTGTTGTGGTATTTAAAAAGTTTGCCTTGGATGAGAAAAAAGAGGTTCTGGTGGAATTGGACGAAGAGTCCGGCAACCGCAATCTTTCATTGCGCATTGGCCATGAAATTATCAATAATCCCATAAACTTTTAAAAATGAGGAATTCTATAGCCGTTTTGGCACTTTTCATTACGACAACGGCATACACGCAAAGCGGCAATTATGCCTCATCGGTCGGAATAAGCGGGGGTTACGCGGAGGATGGCTATGGTATAATGGCCACGTTCAATTACCACGTAAACAGAGAGCGTTATGTGCAATTAAGCATATTCGCCGCCATTGCAGAGGATAAAGGTACGTTTGATATTCCTTATAACATTTTCACTGTACAGCCCGGATACTTCATCAAGATTTGGGAACAGAAAAATTTTAAACGGTATGCCGTCAATTTTGGCGGTGGGGCAATTATCGGATACGAGGTCATTAACAATGGCAGCAACTTGCTTGAGAACGGAGCGATCATAGATGCTAAAAGTCAATTTATATATGGAGCCTATTTGGGACTGGAAGGGGAAATAACCCTCAGCAATGATTTCTCCTTTTTACTAAAGGCCAACGAATACTATCACGTCAATAGCGATATAGGAAATTTTTATCCTTATGTCGGAATCGGTCTTCGCTATTTTCTGTTCTAAACTCATTGAAGATGAAAAACTACAGAAGAGTAACTAAAGTAGTGCTGGGGCTTGTCGCCTTAATATCAGTGCTTATCATTGCTTGTAGCAAGGATTTTGAGGATATAATTTTGGATGATTTTGATTTTGATTTCTCCATTGAACAGCCTGAAACCAGTTTCGTTTTTGAAAGTGTCAAAACTTTATTTTCAATTGTTCCTGAAAAAGAAATAAGTACTGTTCATTATTATGCGCGATTTACGACTTTGAATGGCAAAGGATACTTCATGAACATGTTAGGCGATACTATCCTTGAGAATGATACGCTGAACATTATAGACAAGCAGTGGTCATATAATTATGTAGCCATCGATACTGGCATGCATAAAATTAACTTCATTGCCTGGGATTCAAATGCCAGGGAGAAAAAATTGGAACTATTGCACTATGCCAAATACGCCAGTTTTAGCTTTTTGCTAAACAAAGGGGTCAACGATTTTATCATCAATTCCAAGAATCCTGTGAACGTTACACTACTTAGGGATAAGGAAACCGAAAACCCCGATAATAAAGGGGAATTTGAAATAACGTATCAGATAGAAAATGGAACCGGGAAACTCTATTTGAAAGAAGAAGCCTTTGACGCTGGAAAGCCATTTAACTTACCAAAAGGAATTTCAGAGATGGGATACCTTCCAGATACCTTGGGCGAACATAAATTAATCGTTACGGCCAAAGCTCCTGATGGTGCTACCTTGACCGAGGTTCTTCTTATTACTGTACTTAACCTCGGCTTTACAATTAATGCCACTGCTGCATCGACCCAAGTGGAATTGAATACTAATTTGGCCGTCGCCATAGATCTGAGGACCCAAGACGAAGAATCTGACGTAGCATATGAAATTACCCATTCCTTTTCATCTACTAGCGAAGGTGCAGGTACCGTGCGCGACCAGAACGGTGGCGTAATGGATCCAGGTAAATTTAGGCCTATAATTCCCAATTCATACAATTTCACTTTTACGAGTACTGAACTGGGAAAACGGACAATATTCTTTGATGTGAGGGATTCTAACGGACAGATTAAACAGGACAGCGTTAAAATCGAGGTGGCGAACATTCCATTTACTTTTTCCGGTAATTCGGAAAGCAATTCAGTTTTTTTAAATGAGCGTACTCAACTCAATTTTAATATTAAATCCAATGGCAACACAGAGAATATAGATTACAATATTTCCTATGAAATTGTGGAGGGCAACGGAAGGCTGACCGGGATAAATGGCAACACCCTACAGAACTCAACAGGCTATCCAGTGGAACTTGGTAACTTTTCACTTTTTTATTATCCAGAAAGTTTAGGTTCGCACCAAATTTCATTTATTGTAACCGACAATTACGGTCAGGAAGTGGGGCCGGTCAATATTGACCTTGAAACCAAACAGAACGATTTTACTTTGAGTATGACCCCGTCAAAGACTTCCGAGTTTGCAAATTTACCAGTAGATATAATTATTGACATCAATGAAATACCTGAAGGAACCAATGATACTTATAAAGCCTTTTATTCATCCGGCAGGAATAGTTCACTTCGAGTAAACGGAATAGAATACGGACCAGGCGAAAAATTTCAACTTGTACCAAATAACAATAATGTAGTCTATACTGGTACCCAAGCTGGTCAGCATGATATTGTTCTGAGTGTAGAGTCAAGTGCAAACGTGACGCATACTGCGAATACTATGGTGAACTACAACCAAGTGGATTTCTTGTTCACTGGAGGGAGTCAAAAAACCGATATTTCAGTCGGCGAGATCACCTCGCTTAACTTCAACATTTCGGAAAGTATTGGTTCTTCAGAATATAATATCAGATATAGCTTAAACGGAAATGCCCTTATTAGGAATGAAAATGGTACAGAAGTGAGTGCAGGAAATATTTATGATATTCCCAAAGGAAATTTCAACTGGAGCTTGGAAGGTACCGACGAGAGCAATATCAATTTAACTTTTTATGTTCAAAATGAAACTGGTCTGGAAAAAACGGTTACCATATCCATCGACGTAACACCAAAGAATTATAATTTTACAGCAAACGCGACACAATCACAGGTTTATATTGGAGAAACTGTAGATATTAATTTCAATATTACCGAATTGGGCATTGGAGGAGATAGCTATGTGATGTATTTTTCTTCCGGAGGCAGCAACGGTAGCTTTGAATATCAAGGCAATACTTATGCGGCAGGTGAAAGTTTTAACGTTCCAATTGGCTCTTTCCAGGGAAGTTATACTGGCATTTCTGAATCCAATCATAATATTGAATTTACGGTCAGATCATCCTCAGAAGTTGAAATAACAGCAGATGTAAATATTAATTTTGAAAAGTATGAAGAATTTTTTGATCTTACTATCGGCCAATCAACCCAAGATAAATATGAAAATCAACCCTTCCTATTGAATGTGGTCACAAATGCCGCCTCTGGACACGATACAACTGTAATGTACCAAATGACATTTGAATTCGCCGATATGAACGGCGGTTATATAAACCATCAGGGAAAGATATATAGGGAAGGTGAGGTTATTCCCCTGGAGTACGGTTCTGTTACGATGCAGTTTTATCCACAAATCGACGATAGTTTTACTATTAATTTTCGTGTGGAAAATTCAACCGGGATATCACAGACCACCAGTGAATCGATTTTAATGCTTAAAAAGCCCACAGCAGCCGTCAAAGGAGAGAAGCATAATATACGATGTGGTGGTCTTAATGGCTGTGACTACGTGGTTCGGATATATACCTGTTTTGCTGCAAATTGTTCAGAAGCTTATAATGGTGCCACCTTACAACAGGTGGAGGTTCGTATTTACAACATAGATGATAGAAGATGGGATACAATGCTATTCAATTACAATGACGCCAGAGGAACGGGTGTTGAACGTTATTTTGAACTAGAGGAAGAACCCAGAGAGAATAGACTTAAGTATCTAGACCAAGATTATGAGGTTAGGGTACAGGACAGCAATGGACAATGGAGTAATACCGTAAGGGGGTCAATAATAAGAGTCTAAAGAAAAAGGTAACATAATAACCATTTTGGGAATTAACTTTTTTTGAGGATAATGGTTACCAAAACATCGGTGCCGTCAAGATTATCCTGGGTCTCTACCACAAGTTTATTTTTGGTAAATTCCATTATCTTCATTTCATTTCGTGTTTCAAAAATGATACGATTATTGTTTACGAGTTGATAGGTGTCGGTTTCTATCGTAGTAAAAGCTTGATTTCCATCACAAGCAAGCCCGTTCTCGTTAATGTTATAAACACCTTTCTCGCCTTCTCCCCTTTCAGCAAAAAAGGTCAAATTATCTTTGATACATTGTTTAATTTCCTGTGTATTGAACAAATCTATATTTGAGGTGCCATCCCCATTGATATCCACTGCCCTATCGGTCATTATGGATTCGTATTCCCATTGGCCCAGTAAGGCTTGAGCCTTATCCGATTCTGAAAGATTATCATTATCATTACTACATGCAAAAATTATCAAAATAGAAAAAATGAGAAAAACATTAGTAATAATTTTCATCTGTTTATTTTTTTTGTTTTTAAAAGGTCAGACCTGCCCGACTACTTCATTCAGGCGGGTGTAATTCGCCAATAATCATTTACTCACGAGTTTTTATTTTAAATTTTGGAGTTCGTGAATCTTCGATTTCGGTTGATATCAAGAATTTTCATGGCTCATTTCATAAGAACATGTTTTAGACCTTTGCATAAAGATAAATATTATGAGCGTAGGTATGGCAATCATTAAAACACTAATTATATCTTCATTTAATTAAACTTCCATAAATTTACAAAAACCCTTTAGTGTAACACCTGTTGCCCTGTGTGGCCTCATGGCTCTGGCTTTAGGGTTTTGTTTCTTTAAATTCTTAAGTAGAGGATTTAATCCTGGTGAAACCCATACTTTACCAACTCTTTCAATAAAGATTCATAATGCTTTTCAGGAAAGTTTCTTCGTTCATTCAGGAAATGGCGTAGGGTATCCCTTGGCATTTTACAGTTGTCCTCCAACTTCCTAATAGAGAGCGCTTCCCGTTCCACCAGCCAATTTCTAAGGGGTACAAACTTATAATCCATAGTGTTATAGATTTTTGAACTTACTACAAATGTACTCAAAAGCGTACATATTCAAAGATATATTTTAATCAAAATAAAGGACTTAAAAAAGCCCTTCATCTGCCAAGGAGAAATATCCCTCTCTAGTGATTATTATACTGTCAAGGGTTGAAATGTCCATCAACTTTGAAGCTTCTTTTAACTTGTTGGAGATTTGTTTATCTGCTTCTGAAGGTTTCAGATTTCCCGATGGATGGTTGTGGACTAGGATCAGGGAGCTTGTCTTGATCAGGATGGCATGTCGTAAAACGTCCTTTGTCGAAATTAGACAACCATTATCGGTGCCAGATGTAAGATGGTGTATGTTCACCACCTGATTTTTACGGTTCAAATGTATGACCTTCACTTCTTCGTGATCGTCCATTACATCGTCAAAGTAGGGATATATGAACTCCCTTACGGAACTGGAAGAGGTTATTTGAAAACTGGGAAGTTCAGTTCTCCTGTAAATGGCTGTTAACTCTCCAACGAAATCTTTAAAGGTTGCGATTCGAATGTCTTTCATAATAGTATGTTTTTAAGATTATGCGGCGAAAAAAATCAACAGGAGCGTAGCGGTGGGGATAAGTCCATGTGGAGATTTTAAAAAATTGTGGTGGGCTCCCCCGACAGGAGGGATACCCCATTTTTTCAAATACTACATGGACAGGGCAAATGCGGCTTGATTAAATTGCGGCATAAGTATGAAAAATGAATTTTTAGGCTGGCACCTACCCTTATAAATAAGAAACTCCCAGATCATTTTGGAAGGGTTCGATTCCCTCTTTCTCCGCTAAAAAAATCCTAAACGGTATCAAAACCCTGTAGATCTTATGATTTACAAGGTTTTTGCTTTTCCAGACATACCAAATTATTCATCAAATCTTATTCTAATCGAGATAAAATCGAGACCCTAGAAAATTCGAAAATTAGGGTCTCGCTAAATTCTCGAAAGCATTGCAAATAGGCGGTTTAATGAAGAGTTCAATAGCTTATTCACTCATTAAACATCTTGTTTGATTTCAATTAGGAATTTAAATTGAGTAATAATTAATTGGTCACCACAATGAAAACAAAAATCACACTTCACTTTTATGCCAAAAGCACAAAAGCCAATGCAAACGGACTACTTCCAATTTATGTAAGATTAACAGTTGACGGGAAACGGTTAGAATTCAGTACCAAAAAATTTGTAGAAAAATCCAGATGGTCAAGTGAACTAGCTAAAATGAAAGGCACGACAGAAGAAGCACGTTCAATCAATAGCTACCTTGAGTTGATGAAATCAAAAGTATTAGATGCACAAATAGAACTACTCCACCGAAACGAGACCCTATCTATTGAAAACTTCAAAAGCGAACTACTTGGAACCGAAGAGCGCCAAAGAATGCTTGTTCCTATCTTCCAAGACCACAACAACAAAATCAAAGAATTGGTTGGAAAAGAATACGCTCCAGGAACACTAGAACGCTACACTAGTTCTTTGAAGCATACCATTGATTTTATGCAATGGAAATACAAGGTTTCCGATATTGATATTACTAAGATTGACCACGCTTTTATTACTGATTACGAATTTTGGTTACGAAGGGTTATAAATTGTTCTAATAACACTACAGTTAAATACATCAAAAACTTCAATAAAATTATAATGATATGTTTGGCCAATGACTGGCTAGAAAAAAATCCGTTGGCAAACTATAAATCCAAAGTCAAGGAAGTTGAACGAGTATATCTAACTGAAGCTGAAATTCAAAGCATAATTGAAAAAGATTTCAAAACAGAAAGATTATCTCTGGTTCGCGATATCTTCCTTTTCAGTTGTTTTACAGGCTTAGCATACATAGATGTCAAAAACTTATCCAAGTCACATATTAACTACGGAATTGATGGCGAGAAATGGATTTTTACCCACAGACAAAAACTGAACTTGCAACATAAAACGGGACAAAAAGTTAGGCTACATTTTTAAATTGCATTATTTGTTCAAATTCTAGTATTGTGCGGTTACCCAGAGCTGAATGTCTTCTGTTTCGGTTATTCCAGGTTTCTATCCACTCGAACACAAATATAGCGGCCTGTTCTTTTCTCTTATAACGGGTCCTGTATATGAGTTCTACCTTTATGGATTTAAAGAAGCTTTCCGCAACTGCATTGTCCCAACAGTGCCCTTTCCTGCTCACACTCTGCTGAACTCCTTCATAACTGCCCAATAGGTTTCTAAAGACATTGCAGGCATATTGTACGCCCCTATCCGAATGGAATATCAATTTTCCCGAAAGCGGTCTGTTTTTAACAGCCATTCTCCATGCGGCCATACAAGAGTTTGCGGCACTCAGATCGCTACTGAGTGACCAACCTATGACCTTACGGTCGAAAAGGTCAATAATTATCGTTAAGTAAAGCCATCCCCTCCCGGTCTTTATGTAGGTGATGTCCGATACCCAGGCCCGGGCTTTAGCTTGCGCTGAAAAGTTTCTGTCCAATTTATTTTCTGCTACCGGATATTTGTGTTTGGAATCGGTGGTGACCACAAACTTTTTAGCATGCACGGCCCGTATACCTTTTTGTTTCATCAGCCGGGCCACCCGTGGCCTGGACACATCGAATCCTTGGGCCCTGAGCTCATCGGTTATCCGCGGGCTTCCGTAGGTCGCCTTAATTTTCTGCTGTATCCGCCCAATTTGAAAAAGTAGCATCCGGTTCTCATTGTCCCGGTCGCAAGGAAACATTCTTTGACTTCTGTAAAACCCACTTTTGCTCACTTTAAAAACTTTGCACATCTTCCCAACCGGAAATTCCAATCGGTGGTCCTTCATGAATTTGTAGATTTCCTGTCGCTCGCGGAGAAGATGCCTATCGCCTTTTTTAAGATATCCCGCTTCATGGTTACATCGGCGAGCTCCCTTTTTAACCTGGCAACTTCTTTTGCTTCCGGGGTGAGCTGTTTATTCCCGTTGCCACTAAAGGACAGGGAAGGATCATGGGCAAACTCTCGTCTCCAGCGATAGAGAAGTTCCGATCTGACACCCAGTTCACGGGCAATATCGTTCACATTGCCACGAACGTGGCTTAATTCCACCGCCTTTTGTTTAAATTCTTTACTGTAGATTCTTCTGTTTTCTTTCATCGTTTTACCAAGTTAAGGATTTTTCAATATTGCCCTTAACTAAGTGTCCCAACAAATGTAGCAAGACCAGTATGTTCGGTAGTTTTGATTCGATAAGCATAATTAAGCATTCTTCTTTAGATGAGACTCTGTGATTTATTCCTTTTTTTACAACATAAAAATCACCTTTTCCCATAATAAAATCTTCATTGCATTCAATTTCCATTAACAATGAACCTTCAATGATGTAAAACAATTCGTCTTCGTTCACGTGCTTATGCCAAGGAACTTTGTTCCCCCTTTATTTTTACCACCTTAATATATTGGTAGTTTACTTCTCCAATTATTTTTGATAAAAAATATTTATCAACATTTAATAATTCGCTTTTTAAACTCATCTTTTAAACAGTTTGCTTTTTACAATTTTGCCCTCCTTTTTGGCAAGGTAATAAAGAATAATACCAATAATTAATAGAAATAATGCCGTAAAAATTGAACCTTCAATTCCAAGCGCACCTCCTGTTAATAATTCAGGACCTGTAAATTTAGATTGAATAATAGTGCCCGTATCATTTGTCCCTGTGAGATTGGAGCCATAAAAAGGCTGAGCAAAATTCCAGCCTAAATGGAAGAAAAAAGGCAGCCATATCCTTTTAGTATATATAAACATCATAGCCATTGTAAATCCCCAAATCAAGTAAAAGAAAAAACTAAACAGGTCGGAATTGGGATTAAAAATGTGTTGAAGTTCTACTAACATTGCAATGACAATGGCTATATGTGTACCTAACCAATTTTCTATCTCTCTTACGATTAGTCCTCTATGAAACAAATCTTCAACTAATGCAGCAAATATTAATAAAGTGAAAAACTTTGCTGAGTAGTGAGCTATTGTAATGCTAATAGCCTGATAGTGCCCTAATAAATATATAATGAAAATTGATAATGAAATTGTCAAAAACCCAAAAATAAAACCCCCAAACATTTCTTTGGGTAAATGTTTTATGGATAATTCGGTAATTTTTCTTTTATCATATAAACGGAAAAAATAGTAATAGCTAACTAATAATAGTATAGAAGAAACACAATGAATAATCGGGTTAGTAATATTTTTATCTTGAATAATGTTATAAAAAAATGGCTTTAATACAAAGTTTTGAATTACTACAAATAGTGAAAAGCAAACAGTAATTCCCAAAATAATTTTCGTGATTGGGAAGTACAATATTTTTATGATTGATTGTTTCATAATTAATTTAACGAATTGATTGTTAATTTGTTACAGATTTTTTTTCCAAGCTGAACGCTGTTAGCGGCAGGTGCTTTTCCTTTGTTTTTGTTGAACTCTTGTTCAATAATCGCGCAAAACATCTAAAAGTTAAAACCAAAATCAAATCCAGGTTGAATAAAGTAGTCAGGCCATTTTTGTTCTACTACTTTAAAAGATTCTGGAACATTGTTTCTTATAGGCCAAGTACTAATTCCAATAGCAGGTTCAAAAAAGAATCGGTTTTTAAAAAACTTAAATTGATAACCTGCATAAAAATCTAAATATAATGTATAACCGTTTCCAATCTTGTTTTTGTTTAAGTCAAAATATTTTTCAAAAGCATTCAGTACTTGAACAGATGTATAAGCTCCTTTCCACCAAAAAACGTTGGTATCCTAACGTGGGTGCAAGTATGCGAGCGTGTCCTGGATAACCTTGTCCAGGTGCATCAAATGATGAAGACCCGAAAGGAATTCCTAATGGCCAAGCATAAATTGACCTTTTAAACCTAATTGAAACTACATCTTTAGGCGTTATTCGATAACCCACATTCAATTGTATATATTCAGGGTTATTTGTTTGGTCAAAATTTCCTAGCAAATAGAGAGTACTCCCTACAAACCATTTTTTGTAAGTACTGTCTTGTTCAGTATACTGGGCATTTACTTGTAAATTATTTACCAATATTAAGGCAAGTCCTATCCATAAAATTTTATTTTGCATATGTTTTTTAATTGATATTAAATGATATAGTAAAATTAGAATGGCGAAAGGATGCAACTCGTTCACTTAAGTTAATAAATACTACTTAACGCTTTTTTCCAATAACCCTTGCTGTGTGCAATAAACTATTGAAACAGGTATTGGCAATTGCTAAATCGGGAGTGTCATATAATGAGAACTTTGTTTCAAAATTAGTCTAAAAAAAACTTGTTATTTAGCTCAGTTCCTCTTAAAACTTCCTATAAATCAAAAATTTATAGTGATTTAATAGAAATTTCTTACGTAATGAACTTGCAACAATAAACGGGACAAAAAGTTAAGCTACATTTTTAAATTGCATTAATTGTTCAAATTCCAGTATTGTGCGGTTACCCAGAGCTGAATGTCTTCTGTTTCGGTTGTACCAGGTTTCTATCCATTCGAACACAGATATAGCGGCCTGTTCTTTTCTCTTGTAACGGGTCCTGTATATGAGTTCTACCTTTATGGATTTAAAGAAGCTTTCCGCAACGGCATTGTCCCAACAGTTCCCTTTCCTGCTCATACTCTGCTGAACTCCTTCATAACTGCCCAATAGGTTTCTAAAGGCATTGCAGGCATATTGTACGCCCCTATCCGAATGGAATATCAATTTTCCCGAAAGCGGTCTGTTTTTAACAGCCATTCTCCATGCGGCCATACAAGTGTTTGCGGCACTCAGATCGCTACTGAGTGACCAACCTATGACCTTACGGTCGAAAAGGTCAATAATTATCGTTAAGTAAAGCCATCCCCTCCCGGTCTTTATGTAGGTGATGTCCGATACCCAGGCCCGGGCTTTAGCTTGCGCTGAAAAGTTTCTGTCCAATTTGTTTTCTGCCACCGGATATTTGTGTTTGGAATCGGTGGTGACCACAAACTTTTTAGCATGCACGGCCCGTATACCTTTTTGTTTCATCAGCCGGGCCACCCGTGGCCTGGACACATCGAATCCTTGGGCCCTGAGCTCATCGGTTATCCGCGGGCTTCCATAGGTCGCCTTACTTTTCTGGTGTATCCGCCCAATTTGAAAAAGTAGCATCCGGTTCTCATTGTCCCGGTCGCAAGGAAGCATTCTTTGACTTCTGTAAAACCCACTTTTGCTCACTTTAAAAACTTTGCACATCTTCCCAACAGGAAATTCCAATCGGTGGTCCTTCATGAATTGGTAGATTTCCTGTCGCTCGCGGAGAAGATGCCTATCGCCTTTTTTAAGATATCCCGCTCCATGGTTACATCGGCGAGCTCCCTTTTTAACCTGGCAACTTCTTTTGCTTCCGGGGTGAGCTGTTTATTCCCGTTGCCACTAAAGGACAGGGAAGGATCATGGGCAAACTCTCGTCTCCAGCGATAGAGAAGTTCCGATCTGACACCCAGTTCACGGGCAATATCGTTCACATTGCCACGAACGTGGCTCAATTCCACCGCCTTTTGTTTAAATTCTTTACTGTAGATTCTTCTGTTTTCTTTCATCGTTTTACCAAGTTAAGGATTTTTCAATATTGCCCTTAACTAAGTGTCCCAACAAATGTAGCAAGACCATAATTAATTTTATAAAAATCCATTTGATCTAAGAAAAAAAATTACATTTGAAGGAAAGTCTTAAACATTTGGAACTATAAAATAAACAATGCAAAATTCACTATTAGACTTTATATCAAAATATGTCTCGCTAACCGAAGATGAAAAGAATTATATCACTTCTTTAGATATTCTTAAAACAATTAAAAAGGATACGACTCTCCTAAAAGAAGGGCAAAAATCCAATGAAGGCTATTTTGTTTTAAAAGGCTGTATACGAACATATTACATTATGGATGGTGAAGAAAAAACAACCGCTTTTTATACAGAAATGGAAGGATTTACGCCTCATTGTGTTATAAGCAAAACACCTTCTGAATATTACATATCATCTGTGGAAGACACCTTTTTGATAATTACAAATCCTAATATGGAGGCCGACAGTTTTAACAAATTCCCAAAATTTGAAACGCTTTGCAGAATATTGTCTGAAGAGCTTGTAGCAAAACAACAAATAGAATTTGACGAGTTTAAGACGTCCTCTCCTGAAAAACGATATTTAAATTTAATGCAGAAAAGACCAGACCTAATTCAACGTGTGCCACAGCACCAATTAGCGAGCTATTTGGGGATAAAACCTCAGTCTTTAAGCAGATTAAGAGCCAGAATTGTGGAGAAAAATAAAAACAAGGTAAATTAATTAACTTAAGTGAACGATTAGTAGTTTTTCACCAATATACTTTTGTAATATCTTTAAAAAAAAGAAATGCAAAAGAAAAGTTTATTCATTGGTTTTGTCTTAATGGTGGCAAGCACAATACAACTTCAAGCACAATATGCCAAACAAGATAGTATTTATAATAAGTATTTTGTAGGCAGCACCTTATTTATGTTGGCGAATTTAGTGCCAGACAACAATCCACCTAATATGGTGTATCTAAACTTAGGGTATCGCATAACAGGAATGGATGCTATTTCGCTTGAATTCAAAACTTGGAAATATGGCTGGCCCATTGGTATTCCTTATGGAAAATCGTATGAAGCAGATGGCGAAGGGTTTCCTGGTTATATTCGTGAATACGGCGTTTCACTTGCTTACTACAGGTTTTTATGGAATGGTCTTTTTACCCAAGTAGACGTGATGCCCGCTTTTCAAACTTTTAAAAATGAAAATGGCAATAAGATCGACAATGGTTTTCAAATCTTTAACACGTATTCCATTGGTTATCACATTAAACTTTTCAAAGATAGGTTTTTTATACAACCTTCAATAGCCATTACTCATCGCCCCTATCAATCAAAAATGCCTGATTCCTTTCAGCATGTTGACGATAAATGGTCAAGATTTTTCTACGGTCAACCAGGATTGCATTTTGGTTATAATTTCTAGCCGCTTTTTGAAAGGTAGAATTATAACTTAGACTATAAAATTAGCATCACACAGACACAGGCTAGATTTCAAGGCTTTTTTAAAACCCATACCTAAACACACATAGCTAAACACACATAGCTAAACTACTGGCAGATATTAAAAATGGCCATAAAAACACGTGAAAAGAAGAAAAATCAATTTAACTACAATTACACTTATTACAAATGCATCATGAAAAAATTTAAACAATCATTAAAACAAATTTTTGCTTTATTCATCATACTTGGCTTTTACGCTTGTAGCAGTAGTTCTCCAGATGACGATGGGAAAAGTACTAATTTTTATATAAAAGCTAAAATTAACGGCCAATTAATAGAGGTTAACAATTACTCACAAGCTCTCTTACAGGGTGGACCAACTATTTTTGCGCTAAATTTATATGCTAGAAATAATCTGAAAAACGTTTATCCTTTCTTTACTTGTGACATCGATAACTTAAACAATGTTTCTGTTGGCACTTACAGCAGTGCTACACATAACATGCTTTTTCAATTTCACAACAGCAACAAGATAGGTTACATAGATGCTGACATCAATAACATTAAAGATTTTACGCTGCAAATAACCGAAGTTACAAGCACTTATGTGAAAGGAACTTTTCAAGGTATCCTTTGGGAAGAAACACAACTAACCGAAACTATTTCAGTAACCGAGGGTAAATTATATTTACCTAGGTACTATGGAGAACATGGTAATACAACCCAAAATTAATTTTAAAATCAACTATTTATGAAAAAGGAAATTTTAAAATCGGTAGTAAAATATGCATTGATATCTGTTATAACAACAGCATGCACCAGTAGTGACGATAAAGATTTTTCAGAAGACTATTCTTTTAATAACTGATATCATGAAATATTTAATTTATATTATCCCGCTATTTATTTTGAATATTGTATATGCTCAAAATGAAACTTTTAATAAAGAAGAAACTTTAGAGTTAATTGCAAAAGGACATTCTACAATAAAAGGTGAAGCCTTTGCCAAAGATAACCAAGCTCCAATTAAAGGGATTGCTATAATAAACATTAACAAAAAACAACCAGCACCGGTAGGTACAGAAGTCGTATTAATACCTTATACCTCTTTTTTTAAAAACTGGTTTGATTACAACAAAAAGGCCGCAAAAAAAAATCAAGAACCACTTCCTTTTCCCGAAGGTGCTTCTGAATGTATTATTAAAACCAAAGTTATAGATAATGAAGGAAATTTTGAATTCATTAATTTAAAGGCGGGGAGCTATTTCCTAATTTCAGAGTTTAGTTTTATTAGAACCAAAAGCGCTACGCAAACAGAAGGCTACACTCACACTTATAATTTATACGGCGGATATATAGGTTCTGCTCCTATTGAACGTATTTATCATTACAATGTAAACGATTGGGCTTTCGCTACAAAAGTGGTTGAAATTAAAAATGATGGCGAAACCGTAAAAATAAAATTAGGGATACTGATAGCCTTTTTAAGAGATAAAGTTTGAAATATAATATCAGTAATATCAAAAAAGACAATGAATTAAAAACATAGGAGCAATTATCTACAAAAAATAAATTTAGCCAAATGTTTACGTGGACCACTTGTTCTCCTCCTAACATGTTAAAGTTAATCCATCCAAGTTTTATTAAAAGTAGCCGGTAGAACTGTTGATAGGGAACTTATTTATTCTTTGGCACCCGTGGTGATAATGTTAAAGACTAAGGCCGTTCAGAAATATGGCCTTAATTTCGCTGATGAAATTGAAATTCTCAAGAAATCTTCATTTTAGACTATTTACGGTATGCTATACTTTTCTGGAATCGTTATCGGCATTTTTCTTTTCCTCGTCTTGCTTAGTAAAAAGGGTAAGACTCAGGCGGATGGTATTTTACTAGTTTGGATACTGGTCACGACGATCAAATTGTTTTTATACTATTTGCATATTACCGAAATTCAGTATAAGTATCCGTTTGTCCTTGGACTTGGATTTCCTTTGCCATTATTTCAAGGGCCTTTGTTATTTCTATATACCACCGCTCTAACCTCTAAGAAAAGGCTTAAGGCTATTCAACTGTTACATTTTATTCCCGTACTTATATCCTACCTACTTTTTTCCGACTTTTTATTGCTTTCCCCTGAAACCAAAATAGCCATATTTAGAAATGAAGGTGCAGGATATGAAATATACAGTACTTTCAATATAGCGATGATTATATGCTCTGGGATTATTTATACCATACTGTCTCTCCTTATATTAAGAACCTACAAAAAAGCCTTGAAAAATGAGTTCTCCTTCACCGAAAAAATAAATCTGGACTGGTTGCAACATCTGATTTTGGGAATTTCGTTGATTTGGTTAGCTATTATCTTTACCGATGATGACAAATATATCTTTATGACGGTAGTCCTTTTTATGGGATTTATGGGATATTTTGGCATCAAACAAGTTGGTGTCTTCAGTCAAAATACCGTCCTGTTCGGTTCTGATGAGCAACTGGGGTTGCATACAAATCTGACAGGACAAATTCAGGGGTTCGAAAGGGTCGAGGAATATATCCGTGAAAATGTAGTTTTGGATACAAATACGATTAGGCCACCTGTAAAAGTCAAATACGAAAAATCCGCTTTGAGCAGTGAAGCTGCCAATGATATACATAGTGAACTGACTTCGGTTATGCGAACCGATAAACCCTATAAAGATGCGGAATTGACTCTAAACAATCTTGCGCAACTAATAAACGTTCATCCTAACTATTTATCTCAAGTAATTAACTCAAAAGAAGAAAAGAACTTCTATGATTTTATCAATGACCACCGCATCGAAGAGTTTAAGAGAATTGTAGATCTTTCCGAAAACAAAAAATATACCTTGTTATCCATTGCCTTTGAATGTGGTTTCAATTCAAAAACAGCATTCAACAGAAGTTTTAAAAAAGCCACCGGCCTCTCTCCTTCCGATTATTTAAGACAACCTCAAAGAAATTAGCCCTTCATTATATTAGTTTCCAGAAAGAATTTCCATTAATATCTTAAAATCAAATTTATACAATTCTACAACCTATTCTAGCCAATAGGTGCCACCTTTCACATCGGGGCGATTGAAGTCTACCATCTGCCCACATTTGCACAAATTTTAAACCCGATAATTATGTGCAAATTAAAAATTTCATTTTATACCATATCTGTCATTTTCCTTTCCGCATGCGAAAAGGAAATTTCAATCAGTGATCCAGGAAATCTTGTTCCGAAAACAGTAGAACAAGACCAAAGCCTCCCCTATATTTCAGTGAACGGAACGCAGTTTCATGCAGAGACATTTGGAAATCCAAACGACCCCATGGTCGTGTTTCTTCATGGGGGCCCAGGAGCCGATTATAGAAATGGACTTAACGCCCAACAGTTGGCCGATAACGGCTATTTTATGGTCTTCTTTGACCAAAGGGGATGCGGTCTGTCCAAAAGACATAACAAAGACTCCTATTCAATTCAACTGTTGTTTGATGATCTGGCAGCGGTTATCGCCCATTACAGAAACTCTCCTGATCAAAAAATTTTTCTTTTTGGTCACTCTTGGGGCGCTATCGTGGCCACTGGCTACATCAACAAATACCCTGAAAGGATCCAAGGAGTCATTTTGGCTGAACCCGGTGGTCTGACATGGGACGATATTGAAAAGTATAATGAAAAAAGCAAAAAAAATGGACTGTTTACGGAAGCCACCAGCAACATTCTTAATGTGGATCAATTCATTACCGGCAAGGATAATCAGCATGAGATTCTAGATTACAAATTGGGCCTATTGTCACCTTTTGGGTATAAAAAAGACAATGAAGAGGGCGTAGAGGGAGCGTCACCATTTTGGAGAAACGGAGCGGCAATTCTAGCTGGTCTTCTAGATATCGGCGAAAGGGATGGATATGATTTTACCACAAACCTTTCGCAATACACCACAAATGTATTACTGCTATACAGCGAAAACAATACATCTTATGGATCACAAATTGCAGTAGAGGAAGCAAGCAAGTTTCCCAATTCACAAGTCGCAAAAATCAATGACACTGGTCATGAAATGATTTATTTCAAATGGAACAGTGTTTATCCCATCGTCCTTAACTATCTCAATTCCTTAAAATAAATGAAAACTATCATTATATCAAGTATGGCATTTTTTATGGCCATAAGCATCTATTCGCAAAATATCAATTGGAGGGGTCTTACCACAGAACAAAAGCATATAGCCAATTTGAATATCGGATTGGATTATGGGACTACTATCGGCCTAGGCTATGGCTATCAATTGAATACAAAGATTCCAATCGTACTGAATTTGGAGTTTTCCGTTCCATTTGGAGAAAAACTTATGGACGATTTTAAAACAAAGATCGGGGGCAACATAAAGCTTTATGAATACAACGGGATTACCGCCAGTGCTACAATACAAGGGGTTTTCAGACGCTATGGTAATGAGCTAGTCAGATTGTTGAATTTCGGAAGCGATATGTCCGTCATGGTGGGTTATTACAAGCCTAAATGGTACACTGCCGGAGAGGTAGGTTTTGACAAGGCCATTGTTACCCATTTCAAACATTCCGATCTGTATAAGGAAAATTATCCACAAGTCCAGGATGGATGGTACGAGCCCGCAACAGGTGGCAACTTCTATTATGGCCTGCAGGGAGGGTATTCCTTCAAAAAAAGTGATGTGTATCTAAGAGTGGGGAAACTATTGCAGGAAGATTTTAAGACCTCACCAATGTTACCCTTTTATTCGCAATTGGGCTATAATATACGATTTTGAAGTTCAGTCCTGAACTTGATTCTTGGAAAGATTCAAAATATTGGAGAGGAATACTTGGAAAATAATATTTATCAATTTCATTTCTTAACCAAAGTTAACGTGTTTAAAGTTTAATGCTACATAATTTTGGCAATTAATTCCTTGAAGATAGACATAAACCATAATTGGATTATTGAGATTGAAAAAATTGGAACAACAAGAAAATGGATCTATTACAATCAGATTTTTCGCTGAAATCGAAAAGCGTTTAAAATAACACTTTTGTTTAAATGTCAACAACTCTAAAATATTGGCAATCAACCGAAAAGCCTGTAATAGGCTGAAGTAGATCACGTAAAAATCAAAAAAGTAAAAATAAAATGAAATTTAAAAAATTAATCACAATGCTAGTAGTAGTGGTGTCTAGTATTGCTTTTTGTCAAGAAAATTACACAATTAGTGGGAAAATTAGCGATATAGAAAATGGAGAGACACTTTTTGGTGCTTCTGTTTTTTTAGAAGGAACTTCTATCGGTGTAATCACAAACGAATATGGATTTTATTCTATTACCGCTCCACAAGGAAAGTACCGTTTAATAATTACATATATGGGCTATTCGGACACAAAACAGGATATCAATCTCATCAATAATCAACAAATCAATTTCGAAGTTTCGGAATTTTCTACCCAACTCGATGAAGTAGAGGTCACTGCCAATGAACCTGAGAGGGCCATTTTACGAAAACCTGAAATGAGTGTACTTAAAATGAATATCGAAACTGTAAAGCAAATGCCCGTTGTTTTGGGCGAAGTAGACATTTTAAAGTCGTTACAAATGCTTCCAGGTGTTACCAATAATGGAGAAGGCACAGGGGGGTTTCATGTACGTGGTGGTGCTGGTGATCAAAATTTAGTGCTTTTGGATGAAGCTATAATTTTTAACACCTCACACATGTTCGGATTTTTCTCTGTTTTTAATGCCGATGCTATTAAGGATGTCAAATTATACAAAGGGGGAATACCGGCGCGTTATGGAGGTAGAGTGTCTTCTGTACTCGATGTTCGACAAAAAGATGGCAATATCAAACAGTTTGCTGCCACAGGTGGTCTGTGTTATTTCAAGTCGACTTGCCCTTGAAGGACCTTTATATAATGAGAAAGGGTCATTTTAACGCGTCGACGTTCTATACCGATTTATTGTTAAAGGCTTCCGGTGATGATAATAGTGTTAGTTTCTATGATCTAAACTTAAAAACGAATTACAAGCTAAATTCGAAAAACCAAATTTTTCTTTCTGGCTATTTTGGTAGGGATGCATTCGAATTTGGGCAAAATTTCAGTAGTAGCTATGGTAATTCAACAGGGAATTTGCGTTGGAATCACATTTATAATGACAGACTTTTTTCAAATCTTTCAGCGATATATAGCAAGTACGATTACTCTTTGGGCTTTACGACAGCTGAGTTCGATTGGGTTTCTTCAATTTCTAATTATAACCTTAAATACGATTTAAAATACTATTTCAGTGACAAGTTTAAACTCGATTTCGGAGCTAGCGGTATCTATTATGATTTCGACCCCGGTAAGATTAAACCTACTTCCGAGACTTCAGCGGTAAATCCGCTAGTATTGGATCGTAAAAAAGCTTGCGAAAGTGGTATATATGTTACCGCTGAACATAAGCTGATGGATAAACTGACGGCACAATACGGATTACGCTATAGTGCATTCACAAGGCTAGGCGGTCAAGCAATGTTTGGATATGAAAACGACCAACCCGTAGTCTACAATCCAAAGTTGGGTATCTATGAACGCGGAACGGTAGTTGGCGAAACGGACTATGAAGAATGGGATGTTATAAAACAATTCGGGAATATTGAGCCTAGGGCTTCTTTGGCATATGCCTTAAATGATAAATCTTCATTAAAAGCAGGATTTTCAAGGGCTGCACAATACATTCATTTGTTATCGAATACCTCTTCGGCCACTCCGTTAGATGTTTGGACGCCGAGTGGGCAGTATATTAAACCACAGTTATCAAATCAATATGCATTGGGCTATTTTCGGGATTTCAAGGATAAAGCATATTCTATGGAGGCAGAAATATATTTTAAAAACACGGATAACAGAATAGATTATATTGATGGGTCTGACTTAATAGGACAGAATACAATAGAAACTGAAATTTTAAGGGGAGAATCAAGAGCATATGGTCTTGAACTTTTATTGCGCAAAAACGAAGGTACATTCACGGGATGGATTGCCTATACCCTTTCTAGATCAGAACAACGAACACCTGGTGGCAGTGCTGGCGGCTTGGGAATTAACGATGGGAAATGGTACAATACCCCATTTGACAGAACCCACGATGTTTCAATTTCGGGGTCATATAATTTGAACGATAAATGGAGCTTTGGGACCAATCTAGTCTTTCAAACCGGTAGACCAGTAACGTATCCGAATGGTCAATATGAATACGAAGGGATTTCCGTTCCCAGCTATGCTGATAGAAACTCGGACCGCTTACCGGTATATAACCGCCTAGATTTATCGTTTAATTACAAACCCAATCGAAAACCAGACGCCAGGTTCAAAGGTGAATGGGTATTGGGTATCTACAATGTCTATAATCGAAAAAATGCTGCTTCCATTTCTTTTGGTCAAAATTTGGAGACCGGGGTCAACGAGGCCACCAGAACCGCTATTTTCGGAATCGTTCCTTCTTTAACCTATAATTTTAAATTTTAAGAACATGAAAATTCAAATACGAACTGTCACACTAATTCTAGCCTTTATTTTAACTTCATGCACCGATGTGATTGACGTACCCGTGCAAAATGGGCCTACCAGACTAGTGATTGAAGCCTCCATTGATTGGGAAAAAGGAACTGCGGGTAATGAACAGACTATTCGATTAAGAACATCGACCGCTTTTTACAAGTCGACAAGTAATACTGCTGTGAAAGGTGCTACGGTCACGATTTCAAATGATACAAGTGGTGATACTTGCATATTTGTTGATCAAAACAATGGAGAATATGTGACTTCCGAGTTTCTTCCTGTACTGGGGCAATCGTATACCTTAGAGGTTATACATAATGGTGAAACCTATAGTGCTCAGGAAACCCTAATTAGCGTGACCGATATTTCTGATGTTTACCAAGGGCGGGAGGATGGCTTTGACGATGAGGAATTGGAACTACATATTGAATTTACCGATCCTGAGGAAGACGACAACTACTATTTGTTTAGATTCAAAAAGGAGGGAAATTTATTGCCTTCCTTTGAGGTCGGTAATGATAAGTTTGTTAATGGAAATGAAATTGATTGGTGGTACGAAATCCTGGAGGATGAAGACACTGACAAAATTGATGTTCTCAAGCCGGGCGACGTCGTCTCCATAGAAATGTATGGTATCTCAAGGGCATATTACGATTTCATGGAGATATTGATAGAGCAAATAGGCGGTATTGGATTTTTTGAGACTATTCCGGTAGCCGTAAAAGGAAACTGTATCAATTTAACGAACCCTGAAAATTTTGCATATGGGTACTTTCGTTTGACACAAGTAAATAAAGCTAGTTACACCTTTGAGTAGTCCGAGCATGTTATATTATTCTGAGGCATAATTATGAAATTATCAGTTCAAGTAATAAGGGCAATATACATATTTAAAAAAGAGTTATTAGTATCTGTTTTTGGCTTAACAGTTATATCTACTTACTGAAGAAGCTGACCTGGAATTCTTCGCTAACAGTATAATAGGTTGACGAATGAATGTAATCCCGTAAATCAACTTGTTTTTTGCTGATTTGGGATATAAATTTCAACTTGACTGCTGTACAGAAGATAAAAATGTTTATAGTATTTCTTGGCTTATTGGATTATTTGACCAAAGGCAATAGATTCTAATATCAAGGAAATCTACTTTTTTGGATTAGACCTTTGCCACAAAGGCATGCCACGTTTCAAAAATGCACGAACAAATTGAATTTTTAAAAATGAAAATAACAACCCTTGGCTTCATTTTCGTCCAAATTGGATGCCATCAACAAAAAATTAACGAAGTACAATCAACTGAAAATAAAGAACTTATTGAAATGCGAGAAGTTGATCAGAGAAATAGAAAGGTAGATGCCTCAAATTATGAACCAACGGACCAAAAGCATCGGACGAGAGTATTTGAAATCTCGACCGAAGATAAAATCAGCACTAATTGGGATAAATATAACGCAGCGTTTTTACTTCAGCATACAAATATAATTTTTTGCAACGGCAATTTAACAAGTATAAGTCCTGAAAATTATTTGTTGGCCTATACATTATCAAAAGGCGCTTTTAATTCTGGATATATGCAAGCAGGTTATATGGTGGTTCTAAATCACGACCGCTACCTGTTCTATACAGAAGACTATCAAAATATGAGACACAAAAAATTTATGATGAAAAGTCTGTTAGCTTTCTATGGGCGCCCATCGCTAGTTTAACAACTGATAATGAGAGCCAAGTATATAATGTTCCAAATCTAGAAATTCTGTTAAGTCAAGCCGATATGAAACATTTTAACAAAAAAGGAGACTCAACGCCGTAATTATATACTTAACTGAGGTAGTGGACAATAAATATTACAAACCCAACGCCATTTATAAAAGCTTATTGACTATAGAATTAATTCTAAAAACCTAATATGAAAAAAACTATATTAATAACAATTCTTCTGGTAAGTGTACAATATTCTAAGGCTCAGAAAAAAATTGAATACATCTATCCTGCTACGGAATTTAATTATATCGAGATTGCCGAAATTCTCGATAATACGGGATCAGGCACAATAAAAAGTAAGGCCATACTAAAAGGAAAGCCCGTTGGATACTTTATGAAAGTGTCCTTATTTCCGGTAACGGATTATTTTGCCGAGTACTTGTACTTAGAGAAGAAATATGGCCGAAAAGGGAAAAAAAGAGCGAGTATTACCCCGGAAGCCCTTTCCTATAGGATTATCACAAAAGTAGACGGAAACAACGGGAGCGCTTTTGAATTCACAAACCTTAAACAAGGTAAATATTACATTGAAGGATATTTGAATGTAGTAAAAGAAAAAAAGGGTACCAGTTTCGTGGGCCAAGATTCTTACACGTTTGAAGGCAATTTGATTTCGGGTCCTCCAATCTTTCAAGAGTTTAGTTACAATAAATTCAATGGGTATTATATATCGGGCACAGCCGAAATAACCCGTGAAGGTCAACTTGTTGAAGCAACCATTTCCAATTAAAAGTATCCTTATGAAAAATCTGATATTACAATTAGCGTTGTTTTGTTTTTTGCCCCAATTGAAAGCTCAAATCGTCAACATTCCCGATGCTGCTTTCAAAAGGGAGCTCTTGACCCAGGGTATTGATGAAAACGGGGACGGGGAGATTCAAATAGATGAAGCCCAAAAAGTGACCGTGCTGTATGTAACCAAACAACAGATTAAGGATTTAAATGGCATCGATCATTTTTTAAACCAAGAAGAGTTGGGTTGCTACGGTAACGAAATCAAATATTTAGATGTCAGCAGATTAAAAAAGTTACAGCGATTATATGCCATGGAAAATTTATTAGAATCAATCAATATTACCGGTCTTATGTGCTTGAAGGACATTTTTCTTCAAAACAACCCGAATTTGTGTCTCAATATCGATTTTTCACAATTCCAATTATTGGAAGAGCTTCAGGTCAACAATACTCGCACTCCAAAACTCAATTTGAAGAACCTGAAAAATCTAAAGATTGTCGAAGCGAGCAATTCAATGTTGAACGAAATAGCTATAGACGGTTCGTTAGGTTTGGAGCAATTATGGCTTGGAGAAAACCAGTTGGATACAATTGATTTTCGGGAATTACCAAAGCTTAAATTTATTCGATTGTCCAACAACCCTATAAAATCAGTTGACATAAGGCAGCTAAAAAGTCTGAAACAGTTTAGTTGCTTGGATTGCTATGCTCTAAAGCAGATCAATACGAGTGGTTGTGAAAACCTTGAACCTATTTTATGGTAATCTAAACTTTTAAAAAGAACTGAAATCAATTATTATATAATCCTGTACACATGAAAAAGAATATAACAGTTTTCAATTTTTTTATCTTCTTGATAATTATAACCGGATGTTCAAAAAACAGCTCAAATCCGATACCGTACCCCCCATCTGGAATTGTAGGCACTGATCTAATAAAACTTGAAGATGCAATTGATCATTCAAATACGGAATTTGCAAACCTAATAAATAAAGTAAGGGGAAGTGTTGGTACATTCGGCCCTGCATCAAAGGTAATTTGGAGCAAGAAAAACGATTATAATTTGGGTTTATACGTATCAGCAAATCATGTCTATGGAGTTGATACTTGGGATAGCAGGGAGGAATCTTTTATAGACCTATCAAAATTTAATAACGGCATTTTTCTAAAATCTCAAATACCTTCTAGGAATGGCAGCGTATCACTAGGTAATGAATTAATTGCAGATTTCGGTTTGTATCATCCAGAGATACCGATGTCTACAACCAATACTACAATTTTACCTAAAGATGACTTTTACATTGGTATTGTAGATAATCAACGAGCAACTGATAATGGCTTGGCTATTTATCCAAATCCTGTTCAAACAAGTCAAGCACTTCAAATGTATGACCCTAATAACAGAACCACTTCTGCCAAAACTTGGGCAAATGTCGTAGAAGGTGATACTATATTGGTAGTAGGTTATCCGCAGGACAAAACAAACTATCCAAATGGAGCTGTTTCTACTGGCAAAATACTGTCGGATTCTGAAGCCGAGAATACCATCGAACTTTTGAAGGAAGCAGGGGATGTTGAAGGGGAAATACCCTATAATTCTAATGTAGAATTTATAGCCAAGGCCGAAGCTATTGCTGGAATGAGCGGCGGAGGTGTTTTTAATTCTGAAGGGCAGTTGGTAGGGGTTTCGGTTAGGGCCACAACCTTAAATGAAGAACCCTTACTTCGCGTAGTTAGAATAACTTACATAAGAAATAACCTATTGTCTTTTTATGAGAGTTTATCATCTAAGGAAAAAAATAAATTACGTCCATTTATTGATGGCGAGCTTTAAAATAAGGAATAACACAAGACTTCTATAATCATCAAAATGATTGCTGCATTTTATTAATCAATAAAACAAAATGCTAAAAGATTATCAAATAAACATCAACATAAAACTCTCGATTCTTTGGGCAGCGGTCACTTTCCTTTACCTATATGGCGACTATTTTGAACTCTATATTCCCAAAAAGGCCGAGGGACTAGTTAATGGCCGCAATCTCTTGGACAGCCCAATGAAATTATTTCTAGCATCACTTTTATTGTCGATTTCAGCTTTGATGGTAATACTGTCCATTTTGCCAAAACCAATTTTAAGCAAATGGCTTAATATCATCTTTGGAATTTTTTTCACAATCCTTATGCTGTGGATTGTTGTTACCTCCATAACTCCGTGGCGTTCATTTTATGTTTTTTACGCAGTTTTAGAAAGTATAATCACCACGCTTATAGCGTGGAGTGCCTTTAATTGGCCAAAACAAAAATAGATAAACTATAAAATTTAACAACATGACATCAAATAAAAAAATAGCAAGAATTGCAGGGTTACTGTATTTAGTAGTTGTGATAACCGGAATTTTCAGCCTAATGTATGTTCCTTCAAAACTCATTGTTTGGGACAATCCTACAATTACATTCAATAATGTCGTTGAATCTCAAGCACTTTTCCGGTTTGGCCTTATTAGCTATATTATATGCTATACTTCCTTTTTGATCTTGACTCTGGTCCTATATGAATTGATAAAATCGGTTCATCATATCCATGCAATATCAATCTTAGTGTTGGCTATGGCCAGTGTCCCAATGGCCCTGTTGAATATCCAAAACCAGTTCAACGTGTTATCATTGATTGGTGGAGAAAATTATCTCATAGTGTTTAATAGTGGGCAATTAAAAGCTCAGGTCCTGTTATATCTCAATAACTATGATAATGGACGCTTAATCACTTTAGTATTTTTTGGACTGTTGTTATTTTCGATTGGCTATCTGGTATACAAGTCAGGATTAATTCCAAAGATTCTTGGTATACTCTTAATGTTCGCCTGCTTTAGCAACTTAGTAAATTTCGTCGGGAATACGTTTTTGACCAGTTACTCAGGATTTGGCATCTCCTCTTATATATAGATGTCGGCCAGTATAGGCGAAATTGGAATTTGTTTGCGGTTATTGGTTAAGGGCGTAAAGGAAACGGCGGATATTAAAATACTTAAAAAAACTATGAAATATATAAAGGAATTACTGTTGCTATTGTCCATCCCCTTCTTGTTGGTTCAAGCGAAAATTGAGCACTCTAAAATTCAAATTGAAAATAATAAAAGCCAATCTGAAAGGGCAGAATAAAGATAATTTAAGTATACCCATGGGTACCCGACATAAAAAAAATTTAAACTATAAATAACATTATGAAATACTTTAGGAATTTGCAGTTTTTGCTCGTATCCAACTATTTATTAACCTCCCTGAAAATTGAAGAGTGTAAATTGGCAGTAAGGTATAGAAAAAAAGAAACAAGAGGGTAGTTCAGAAGTTTGAGCGGCTTAACCGCTACTAAAAATCAAATAGTTATGCAGGTCGAATCATACAGAAAACTTTATAAGACGGAAATTGAAAAGCTAAAAAACGAAATCGAGCTGTATAAAGATGAAGGAACCTTATGGGTCATCGATAAGGAAATCGCAAATTCAGCGGGTCACCTTTGCCTTCATTTAATCGGAAACCTGAATCATTTTATTGTGTTCGGTTTTGGAAAGATAGGCTATCTGCGGGACAGGGAACTTGAATTTAATTCAGACGATGTACCAAGGGAACATTTAGTGGACAGTATAAGTGAAACTGCTGCTATAGTTGATAAGGTGCTTAGAAACACAACCGAAGAAAATTTACAGAGCGATTATCCAATTTCAAAATTTGAAGATCGAACTTCCATAGAATTTGTATTGGTTCATTTATTGGCCCATCTAACCTACCATATAGGGCAAATTAACTACCACAGACGCATATTTGACAACTAAATTAAAACTATGCAGAAATACGCCTCCTTAAAATCAGCACTCCCACAAGGTGTGTTCTTGGGGGAGGGCTTTTGTCACCTTACGTCCTTGATGTGGTTGACCAAATTGGGTACAACCTATTTGGAATTCGGGCAATATCTGAATATCGCAATCGTCCTACTGCCAATTTATATTATTTGCTTGGTCATTAGACAGGAAAGAAACAGGTATAATGTTACTCTGATAAATAGAATCGAAATCGCCATTTTCGTTAATGCTATTTCTTTTCTTATCTACGATCTCATTCTATATGTTTACCAACATTTCCTTAATCCTAAATGGTTTAGCGCAGTATAAAATCTCCACGAAAAGAAAATGACCGGCAACAATGTGTCTGAAGCGGAAATCGCCTATACCTTGCAAAAAATGAAGGATTCTGATTTGTCTAAAGCCCCGTTATTTATACTTTCTGCACTTATAAAATCAGTAATTGTAGTTCCCACAATAATTGATTTTTTGTCATTGCTATTTGTTAGTAACAAAAGTCAAAATTGAAAAATACTAAGCTCAAGAACCCAACATATATATTAAAATATCTAAAACAGGATCTTCATTTGAAAAATAAATTATGGATTGCTAAAAGCAGGTTGTTGTACCTTAAACAAAAAAAATGATAGAAACAGATATTCTTTTTTTAAGACCTATTAACATAGAAAATAACAAACAAGTTTTTAGCTTTAGGTCCGATTTAATAACAAACAAATATCAAGGATTCGCACTTAAATGATTGAAAGAAGTAGACGAGTTCAGTGGGAGTAATCTGTAGCCTTAAACTTGTATCGATTTATTTAGCCACAGTAACTGCGCAATCCCCCGTGCATTCAACATCCCTATAGCTACAGGCATCTTTAATGGTAAAATTAATATCACTTAAGGTACTCTTGTCTATATCCTTTAATACCTCTTCTATATTGATAACCAAAGTTTCAATCGAAGCACCAAACAACATTTTGTTGCAGTTCCCTGGCAAAGCATATACAAATAGGTTGCATTGCATAGGATAGGATTCTTTAATTTCACCATCCCAGATAATCTCATAATTAACTTCACAATCTATGGGTTTCACAATCTCTAAAGTCAATATATTACCTTCTCTACTTATTTTTGATATTTTAGTTTCAACCTGGCAAAATTTTTCATCGCCCCTTTTTATATTAGTCTGTAGATAATGCTCAGAACTTGCATAAAACGTATAGCTCCCTGATTGTAATTTATAGTTGTGCAATCCAAGACCTATTTTATCTTCATCCCGGTTTTTTTCACAACCAAGTGACAATATACTTACAATCAGGCCTATCAATAAATAAGTTGGTACGGAGTTTAAGGAATACTTTTTCATAAGTTTGATAATTAACGTTTATATCAGTACGGATTATTTAAGTAAAACGCTACACTGAATTGGCAATCAATCAATATTTATTGAAATTACAACTGCCAAGTGACTTGAACGGGCCGTTTTTATTGGAATTTAAAATTGTTGGTTGCCGAATTTAACGTTAAAAAAAGTCATAACTGTCATTCATTCACTACGTTTAAACATTGTTTTTCACCGTAGTCCTTGCATTTGAAAATTTCATTATAAACATGGATTTTAAGGCACATGCCTTTTACTTAAAGGGGTAGACTTCAGATCCCGAAATAGTTGACATCCTTTTTACCGTTGGATTAAAGTAGGTTCCTTTTATATTTCATTTATTTAAAATAATTCTATATAGGTTTCATTGCTAAATAATTAATGGCTTTGTCTTGAGAAGACTATTTCCCATATAAATAACGCCTGTCCACTCTCTAAAAGCACGAAGATGTGTACGTTTAAAACACATTAACCCTAATATAATTTGTATTGCACAATCTATGCTCTGTTGAGGCAACCAATTCAAAATATTGACGTCTACCACGTAGAACAATTAAACTTTAATAAGGAAATGATTACCGTCACCTCAGAACTATTTTTTGAACCTATAGAGATTAGCCCGTATTTATTCCTTGGGATTGCAGTGATTTCGGCGGTAATTCTTGTAGGTAAGTAAACAAAAAGAAACTATTAGGTCAAAAAGGATCCCATTGAGTTTGGAAGCCGAGACAATGTACGATCAAGGCACTATTCCACTAAGTGAGAAGATTTAATTGATTTGTTTATAACATGATTTGATGAAATAGCCGGAAACCAAGCCTTTGAAAATCATTTACATCTACAATCGGATATAGACCAACGTCAAATAATTTTTGAACTATCCATTTAATGTTTATGGACGAAATATTTTGAACTGCCGGGCAGCGTATTGTTAAATGTTAAACAAGTCTGCATAAGAGTCAAAAGCGTGTTTTAAGAAATTTGCACCTGTAATATTAACGTCTTTTTCAATTATCGAAAATTTAACAAATCAGCTGTAGCGTTCACGCACAACTTTTCGTAACGGTATTAATTGGAGTGCTGATTGCTTTGGCCAAGGGTTTTTGTATTTAATATCCCGGTTGACAATACAATAAGGGGAATGAGGTCAAATTAATTGGAATAAAACTACTTAAAACACGGTTTTAAGGTATTGTGTATTCTATAGGTATATGCATGGTTAATTGATTTAAAAATGTTATTTAAGTTCAAAGTTCAGACAAATTGAAATCAAATAAAGTATCACCCGATCACTTACATAATAAATTTTGGGTATTAAAAAATAACAAATACGACTACATATTTTAGGAATTCTTTTTTTGATTCCCTTAAGTAGTAAAATAGTGAATAGGATTGAGCAAGGACACTACGGAGGAAGAGACGAAATTAATTGCTGGTTGTGGATTAAAATCAAGAAAAGATCAGGAACGTCTTTATAAAAAATATTATGGTTATGTCATGTCTGTCAGCATGGCCTATTGCTCCAATAAGGACATAGCAAGGGAAGTGGTCGATGATGCCTTTATCAAGATATTTGATTCGATTGGAGCTTATGATCAGAATCAATCATTTAAAGGTTGGGTAAGGCGAATAACCATTAATTGCGCCATAGACGAATTTAGAAGGACTAAAAAACATTTATATCATTTGGATATAACCGAATGTACAGTAGATTTACCTGCAGTGGATCTTATTGACAGATTGAACATAGATGATATTCATCAAATATTGGGAGAACTCCCTGAAATTCTAAGGACGGTTTTTAACCTCTATGAAATCGAAGGGTATAACCACAAGGAGATTTCCGAAATAATGGATATAGGCGAAAGTTCATCCAGAACATATCTTGCAAGAGCGAAAGAGAAGTTGAGGAGTATGGTCACCAGACATTTTAACTAGGAATGATGAAAGGACATTTTGACGAAGAATTAGCGCAAAAAATCAGGGACATTATTAACGATCATGAAGAGGCCTATGAAGCCGGTGCATGGGAGCGCTTTTTAACTCGTAAAAAGAATAAAAAGAATAGAATATACTATTGGTACTTAACAGGAATCGCTTCGTCCGTATTATTGTTTATTACTATAGTTTTGATTACGAAAAATTACATGCATGAAACCATTCATGTTCAAAACCCAATAACTGTTAAGGAAGGTCCCCCTATCCTGTCCCGCATTTTGGATTCTGTGTCAATCGAGGAAATTAATGGGGAAGGCAGCTATGTCCAGAAAGAAGACTCCATTATAAATAAAATGAAGACTAAAATTTTCACAAATCGGCATTCCCTGATATCCCAAATTAACAATAATAATGGCTTTGCACAAGAAGATGGTAGGGTTGATGGATTTTTTGTAAAAAACAGAACCGTTGCAGTGATTTCAAAGCATCTAAAGACCTTTGCCAATGATTTATCCATTGATTTGGTAGATATTGATCTATTAAGGCCCACATATGAAAATAATGGTATAAGTTCAATACAATTGGAACCTCCAATAACCGTAGATGAATCAAAAAAAATTAGATCAGATAAAACGGACATTGAAGTGGGAATTCAAATTTCACCGAGTTATGGTGCCAGTAATGCCTTTACCCAGTCCTTGGCCTCGACCAATTTCGGAGGTGGAGTTACTCTGAATTTGCCTATCAAAAACTCTGGAGTAGCAATTAACACAGGTGTCATTTTTAATAATTTGCGTTTGACCAATGAAGAATCCATACTAGCACTCTCAGAGGATTCAGTGGACGAAGATACATTTTATAAAGAAGAAACAAGTTTGTACAATTTCGATATTCCCATAAATATTATGTACAAAATCCCTAGCAAAAGAAACTATATTTATGTGCAAGCAGGGATGTCTTCCTATATAACCTTCAATGAAAGTGTGGTATCAACACAGACAACATTGCGTGAAGTAGAGGTGTTTCACGATGTCGATGGGAATACCCAAAGTACTAGGATTACAGAATCGGTTTCTTCAAAAGTAGAATCGGATTATCAAGGAGGCAAGTTGCATCCGTTAGGCACATTTAATATTTCCATAGGTTATAAAGCTCCACTAACGGATCGCTTAAAATATGAAATTCAACCCTTTTATAAGATTCCATTAAATTCCTTGACTGCCGATGATGTTAAAATTCCCATGGGCGGAATATCTCTCAGAATTTCTATAACTCCTTAAAACGGTTACAAAAATGAAATTAGGATTACTTGTAATTTTTATTGAATGGAGTAGGTATAGAGATATTTGCATAAGGTAAAATAACAAAGATATCTAAAAAGGACCTTTTGTGTAGAACAATAACGTATTCATTTAGCTATTTATATTTTGTTTCTAAGGAGGGCGTCTAAAAAGTATTTCAACCCCTCCATAATTTGCGTATTTGAGAATAGTTCTCCGATACCTACCCGAGTAAAAAGAGGCTGTCTTGACTTTTTAGACAGCCTCTTTTTTATGTATTCAATTGGGAACTTTTAAGTGGATTTGATGACCATTCCAAATTCCACGACGAAAAATAGTTGATCAAAGCTTATTGTTGAATATATCATTGGTCAGACAATCAGGAATATAGAGTACAATATTGTTAGGCACATGTTCAATGACTTGGCAATTTTAAAATAATCAATCATAAAATTATTTGGGATAACTGAGACATTAATATTGCAAGATGTCTTTGTAAAGTTCTGGAAAATTGAAATAGTGATTTCAATGTGATACAATCTGACTTTTTAACAAAAAAGTATAAGAGCAAATTTCACAACCTATGGCTATCCATGAAAATGGCTTTGAGATATGGCCAATGCAAGGTATACCTATCTCCTTATAACCTCCCAAAATATATAAGAATTCTGGAGTAAAAAAAAATTGTAGAAAGTGTAGCGTTCTGAAAAGCTTCAACGTAATGGGATTATTAACTTATAAAAATAATAATGTATATGAAAAACAAAAGCAATTTCCAAGTGTATTATTTCTTAATTATTTTGACCATGATCCCTATTTTGATGACATCATGTAGTAATGACGATGACAATGATCCAGAACCGAAAGTGGAAGCGCCTACACTAAGTAATGCTAGTGAACTCCAGGCAACTTCATTTAAGGCTTCTTGGTCCAAAGTAGAACAGGCAGATAGTTACCTAGTTGAAGTTTCCAAAAAATCCGATTTTAGCACCACAATTACGGGCTACAATAAAAAATCGTTAAGCACTACCAACACCATAATAAGCGGATTGGAAGGGGAAACCAAATATTACTTTAGGGTCTATGCAAAGGACGGTGGAGACGTTTCCAAGCCATCGGCAACCAAAGCTGCCACGACGACTAAGCTTATAGCTGGACCAGTACTCAAGGATGCGACTGATATCCAGAATACATCATTCAAAATTGAGTGGAGTGCCATTACAGGTGCCGATAAGTACTTGATAGAGGTATCGACCAAATCAGATTTTAGTTCCACTGTTTCTGGTTATAACAAGAAAGAGGTCAGTGAAATATCGGCCACTGTAAGCGGTCTGACCACTAAGACCAAATATTATGTCCGGGTTTATACCAAAAAAGGAACTGATGTATCCAAACCATCTACAGTTAAGGAAGTAACTACCAGTTGATTGTGAATTAGTATTTCAAAAAGAGGAGGCTGCCTAAAAAGGTAGTCTCTTATTTTTTGCTATCATTTTAACTTGAAATTCGAAACTATACTAAACTAACCACAATAGCTACATTTTTTTAATCCCAAATAAACCCTGAAGTTAAACGAAAAAAAAGCTTATAACACCATAATAAATAAGGTGGCACACACCGAAAAGTGTATTTTAGGACCATTTTTTTGCTTTTCGATTTCCTAGAATCCTGAACGCTACGAAATAAACTTCTTTTACAAGCATTGATTTTAACATTGTGGGAGTATTTTAAATTCTCGGCCAAGGTCATTAAATTGATAAGAGGTCAACGGACATCTGGGGTAAACTGTCCAAACTTTGGCATAAATGCCAAGGAACCATTGCGGATGCCATATTGGACAGAATAGTAAACTCCTCACATAGGTTGGACCTAAAAGGGGAAAGCTTAAGAAAAGGAATTATAAAAAACGCTTAACACATTTTTTTTGTATTATTGAAAGATCTTTCAAATTGGCACTGTTTGACCGAAACAGGTGGCACCATCACTCCGAAATAACCAGTTTATGGCGCAAAACATATCAGATTTGTACAACGAAAGTCTAATCATGATAGGGGCCGGCAATTGAATTGAATCCTGCTGGTCCCATTCACTAAATCTTTAAATTATGCCAGCTACTATGATTACAACGGATGATCTAAGGGATTTTAAGATCGAACTAATGGAGGAAATCTCAAATTTACTATCCAAACAGGCCAACGGGAGCTTGAAAAGATACCTGCGTTCCACTGAGGTAATGGAAATGCTTCGGATTAGTTCCGGGACACTTCAGAATTTACGAATAAATGGAACTTTACCTTATTCCAAAATGGGCTATCCAACTTTCTAAAATTCAAAATAAACTCATTTTATTAGAATTTTGGTTTCCTTATTGTAAAGGATGTGTGATTGTTGTACCTGAGTTAAATAAAATTCAAGAAAAATATAAAGACAGCGGACTCACAATCTATGGTATAGAGTTTACAAAAGAATCCGAAAATAAGTTAGTTGAATATATTGAAAAACAAAAAATTGAAATTCCAACACTTTACATGGGAAATGATGTTTCAAAGGATTATGGCATCTATGCTGCTCCAACATTTGTATTAATTGATAAAAGTGGAAAAATTATATATAATGGTGCTGGATCAAATATTGAACCATTAATAAAGAAAATTGACGAAATTTTACTTGATTAATAATGCAAACACTACACACAATAACTTAGCATTCAATAACAGCTCCTATGAAAATGCACTAATCCAGTTCTCTAAAGTTAATAAACACATAAATTTTGATTGTGCCTTAAAAAGAACCATTTTTGGGACACTACCCATACTTCAAACCAGTTCCAAAACAGCCATGAACGTTTTTTGGGGCACGCTCAATTCAACATCGTGTAATTATTCCCACCTTTTATATACTTCTCTGCCGCATAATTATAAAGTTAATTTTCCCATACCTATCTCTAAACTTTCTGAAAGTTCACTGAATCATCATTTTTAAGAAGGCTTATGGGTCGTGGTTGTTGCAGAAGTGGTCTAAGCGTAAGATATCGATTCAAAAAGACTGATTTAATGTACAAGCATTTTAGAATACTACTTAAAGGGAGAGTTCATTCCCATCTTGGTTATCTTTATTTTTTTGTTGAATGATTTTGCTGTCATCCAAAGTAATATTTTTATTTAAAGTAATTTCCTTACTGTATTCTTCCATACCCGTGTGCATTGCGTGCATACGTCTATCATCCGATTCAATGATTTTAAACATTGGAGACTTTAGCTTCAATTCTTTGGCAAGTTCATAGCCAAGATTGAATGCTTCCATGTAATCCTTATCAACTTTTAGATGTTCTTCCATAATTAAAAAGTTTCGCGGGCGTACCTTTCAATGTACTCATTAATGGAATCCCGATCATAAAGAATTATTTTCCTTTGCGGTTGTGAAAATCTAATCTTACCTTCATCTCTTAATTTCTGTAAGGTGGTTGTAGATTTTATATTAAGCAATAACATTGCTTCTTCACCATCAATCCATTTAGCCGGCTTATCTCCGCGTTTAGATTCTAAATGCTCTACTACCTTATCAAATAAAGCATAAAAAGCTTCTTCTTGTAGACATACTACCTGCATCGGATTAATTGTTAACAGTTAAATATATTATCATCTTCGTGATTTTTCATCCTATAATATACGTATTATGTCCATTCTTTACCAATTAATTAGGTATAAGCGTTAATGGAACGGTCAAACGGTATCATCTCAATCAAAGTTTATAACCTTTTCTAAAGCATCATCCGTTTCCTTGTGCATGAAATTCGACTGATAATTGACCGTGGTTGTAATAGAAGAATGCCGATATAATTTCTGAAGCATTTGAATTGGGATTTTATCCCCTGAAATATTACCGAAGCTGTGCCTGGCAATATGCATACTAAGTTTCTTTTCGATACCTAGTTTTTCGGCCACAATTTCCAATCGCCTATTTAAATTTCTTGTAATAGTCTTTACCCTGGTTGCAATTAGTTTTTCGTCTCCCAGATTAATCCCTTTCAAATAGGGAAAAACCAAATCGTTTTTATGGTTTTTGGTTGATATATAAGGGTGTAGTATTCTCTTTGCTTTATCAGGTACGGCTAGAGAAACAAGTTTTTTGTTTTTACCCATTCGATAATAGAGTCTTTCATCTTTAAAATCCGAACATTTCAATTTTAGGATATCTCCTACCCTAATCCCAGCAAAATAGAAACTTGTTAGCCATGTATTTACTGTGTGTTGTTGAGCCTGTGTTAAGCCGTTAGCCATTTCCAGCAACTGGATCTCATCTACATTCAATCCTATCTTTTCAGTTTCGGGAAACTTGATTTGGATCTTGCCCTTGCCAAATGGGTAGTTTCCATCATCAACTTGGTATTCTTTACGTGCAAAATTATAAATAGTTCGAATGAGCATTAAATAGTTAATAACTGTTCTTGGCGCAACCTTTCTTTCATAAAGTAGAAATGTTTCAAACCCCCTTAACAAATTGACATCCAAGTCAATAAAAGATAACTCCTTACGTCCTAAAAAATTTTTGAATATATTCAGTCTTTTTTCTTGATTATAATGTTGATCGAATTTTTTCCGTTTTAAAAGATTTTCCATAAAGATTTGGCTCACTTTGAAAAAATCAAATTTGTCCTCGCCTAGTATCTTTTTTGCCAATGTGGAAACCGACTGTTTTTCTTCGCTTGCCTCCATTTCCAATGCTATATCATGAGCTTCCGAAACCTTTTTTAATAGCATATTATTAAGTCGTGAGGAATTGAGATAACTCTTTTTTGCCAACCCTTTAGTTTCATCCCAATCCTTTTCTAAGATATACTCACCAGTAAAGAGAAATTTTGACTTCCTGTATTGGGTCAATCGCAAAGCAATTGGAAATGTTCCGTCTTTCTTACGATAATTCTTACGCAATACTATCTTTACGGTGGCCATAATAAATTGTGTTATAACATAAAGATATAAAATCTATGTACAACATATGTACAACATTTTGCGGTTTTATATGGTTTTTTATGGTTTTTTCCAATAATTAAAAATTTAAAATTATTGGTAACTAACTGATTTTCAGTGTATTTAAAGCCATATCGATACAGTTCTCTTAGATTTCATAACCCGGAGGTCACGAGTTCAACTCTCGTTCTCGCTACAAGTAATAACAGGGGTTTCAAGAGATTGAAGCCCTTTTTTTATGCCCAAAAAATAACTTGGGCACAACATATTGATTTTTCAGGGAAGTTTAAAATTGTCCGTTTGTAGTTCAATTTGGGGCCGCTGAAAAAGAGTACCGGCAACGAAATGGGCCTCTTTGGATGCTTACTATTTGGTATCTCGGACCAAACTTATCTTTTTGGGCGTTCCCTCCTGCGTCGGTCGGGCCCTTGGCTATATCCCTAGCTGTGCTGCGGGGATGCCGCCTCGGTCCCTAACGCAAGACTATCCAGAGCTGTTGCAAAAACCAAAAAGGAATAAAAAATTTCTTGAAACCGACTATCCTCGAGACAGAGCGGTATAGGTATTTTGCCGGTATCATTTTGCCTTAGGCCAAAAGCCGAGATTTTGTATTTTGCCCCACCCGGAATTGCGAAAAAGCAATTCCGACCTCCCCAAAGGGGAGGTATGATCGGAAACCCCGAAGCAGAGCCATCGGGGAATTATGAAGAGTAAAAGATAGGTAACTTCCTCTCTTTTTGGATATATGCATCCATGAATTGGGGAAGATTTAAATCAATATCCCGGTCTTTCCATATAATCCTGCCAGGTGACCAAAACATATTTCTCTTTTCCGTTTTCGGTCTTTTTTAAAAAACCGTATTCGTACACAAAAAGGTAGACATCCCCTTTTTGGTTCTTCCAATAATGGGTAAAGAATTTTGGATCGAATCCCAACTCCAACAAAACTGTACTTCTTACAGTTACCTTGCCCCCTTTGTTGAATTCCTTAAGCAACTTACGGTTCAATTTCAGTTGATTATCCACTTTATTATAGAATCGTTCGGGCCCCTGTTTGGACCGTTTGTACTGATAGGCACTTTTACAATGTAGATTACAATATTTCTTGTCCGTTCTACCAACCAGTTTATTGTTACAATAAAGACACTCTTGCTGTATTCTCATCAAATCCAAATTTAAACGAATGTTATACGAACATTATTCGATTAAGATACGTTTAAATTATATTTGTTATGCCAAGACCACCCACGATAGTTTTTTCAAAGGCTTACCATAAGGGGCACGAGGTTCTTCTGATTGGGTTTAAATATAATATGGAACTCAAAGAGTATTTAAAAAAATTCAAGGGCATGGAATGGAGTTTTACCCTACGTAGCTTTTATCTTTTGTATGACAAAGAAATAACAAATATCCTTTTCAAATACCTTAGGGACAAAGATTATTATATTGATTACTCCGCGCTAAAGACCAAGAAGGAAGATAGTGAAATTGAACGATCCGCAAATAAAATAATTATAGGACATGAAATCTCGGACGAAATACTTCATGAAATTAATGAGTTCAAGAGGTGGATGTCTCAAAAACGTTATAGTAAAAACACTATAAATACTTATGAGAGTATGTTGCTCCTATTTTTTCGATTTCAACACCCCAAGGCGGTAAATACCATTACCGAAAAGGATGTCTTAAAATTTAATACCGATTACATTATGGCCAACCGTTATTCCTATACCTATCAAAACCAGGCCATTAATGCCATTAAACTTTTTTACCGTAATTATGGTAGTCCCCAACTCCTACCCGACCATCTGGAACGCCCCAAAAAATCCAGGAAGCTACCGGATGTCCTGGCCTTGGAAGAAGTAAAATTGATACTGGGGCATACCGCCAACCTTAAGCACAGAACATTGTTGAGCTTATTGTATGCATGTGGACTAAGAATTGGTGAAGCCTTAAAACTTCGGATAACGGATATTGACAAAAAACGGAGGTTCATGCACGTTAGGTCCGCCAAAGGGGCAAAGGATAGGTATGTACCCGTACCGGAACGGATGATCGTTCTTTTTACCAAATATATGGAATGCTATGACCCGCAACATTATGTTTTTGAGGGACAAAATGGCGGTATGTATTCTGCGGTAAGTGCACGACAAGTACTTAAACGCTCATTGCACAAGGCCGGAATTCGAAAATCGATTACACTTCATACCCTAAGGCACAGCCATGCTACCCATTTGTTGGAAAATGGCACCGACCTAAGATTTATTCAGGAACTACTTGGACACAACAGCCCGAAGACGACCATGATCTACACCCACGTAAGTTCCACTAGTTTGGACAAGATAAAAAACCCTTTTGATGATTTTGACCTATAAAAATATAGAACAACATTTTTCATCGATTTTATTCCTATATTGGGGAATATAGATATATTTTAAATCTATATAAACAAGTTAGGCGTAATTATCAGAACGATTGAGACGAGATAAAATATATGAGGACTTGGGGTTTACCGAAGAATTTTTGGTGGGCGATTGGAATGCCCTAATTGACCTAAAGTTTGGCAAATACTTTGTGGACAAATCCATTTTTGAAAAGAATAAAGAACTTCTCAGGACAGAGATTATTAATTATATCAGATTTTGCACTAAGCCTGAATATTTCAAATTATTTGAATGGACATTTGACTTATATAAGGACTGCTTAAACATTAACAAACCAAAGACCATTAAGATAATAGCTGATTCATTTTATGATGTTTCAAATACGGACATGAAATGGATGACGAATGTTTTAACAAAACCTGACTCCTCAACTTTTTCAGAAAGAGATAAGATAAGTTACTACTTTAAAGCTATTGATGAAACATTAGAAGGAGCCTTTAAGCCACGCTTCAAATTATTAGATAAACTAACGCATTTCAAACTGAATCAAACAGTAATTGACAATTCAAATTTTGACTTCGGAAAACTAATAAGAGATTTTCCGGCTCAGATGAAAAATGATGTTTCTCTATTTCTCGAAGATCCAATTTTTTCAATATCCACGAATCAATGGCGCAACATAGCTGCTCATAAATCATTTATCATAAATAAAAACGATATAGTTATTGAGTACGGCAGGGGAACTATTCAAACTCGTACCATTTCGTACGCAGACTTTTACAAAATCGTTCATTGGACTCAAGATATTTATCGGGTAATCCGATTGGGTCAAGTACTTTTTGACTTAAATCACGTCAAGGAAATTGTCACTAAATTAGGAGGGACAGAAAATATTAAGGTACGATTTGAGTCTTCTCTCTTGCACCTAATCCACAATGTTCAAATTGTCGGATTTAAATTCGTGTCTACTGAGGAGTTAAACGGAGTATTTTGTCTCAATTTAAAACCCAAGCCAAATCATGACTTAAAGTCATCCCTTATACATGCTTCTCAGTTCTTAGACCAACTATCATGTGCCATATTTGACGATGAATTTGTGCGGGACAAATTTCAACAAACAAAAGTAAGTCTAGTTGATAAGGAAATGAAAAGTTTGGCTTCAGCTTCAGTAAGTATAGAAATTGCGCTAAAAAGGGCTGAAAGTAAAATTACACTCGATGAGTATTTAGAAAATGTTGATTTTAAACTTTAGAACTTGCTCTATCAAGACAAATCAACCAACTTAGGCAAAGAAATCTCCATGGCATTCGCAATTTCAAGCAAAGTATAAAGAGTAGGATTAACCTTTCCATTTTCAAGCTTTTCAATCGCCTGACGGTCTTTGTTGCAAGCTCTCGCCAAGTCGGACTGGCTCCAACCCTTCTGTTCACGAAGCTCGACAATGCGCTTACCCAATTCTTTCTTTAGTTTATCTCTAGTCACGAACCAAATGTCAGCTAATTTATTGACAACTTTGTCATATAAAAAGTTGACAATTCAAAATTTAGTTTATATATTTGTCATATAATTATACGACAATGGCAAATTCAAGAAAACTCAAAATACATACGAAATACCAAGCAAGGGCTTACGGAGCGACAACTTCGATTCCCGAAATCAGACTTGAAGGAAAATGGCTTGACAAACTCGGTTTCAAGCAAGGACAAATGGTAATCATAGACCAAAAGAAAAACAAGCTGACAATAACCGTTGACAAAGGACAGAAATAACTACGCCTAACATTGTATAAGCGTAATGCGGGCTGAATCGCTAAAATTCAGTAATTTGGTATCTATCAAAGTTTCGTGCGGGCGGACAGTGAATCACTCCGAAATCCCGCACTACGCTTATACTTGACCGTTAGCCACAAGCAAAAAAATCATAACAAAATTGATTTTACGTAAAAAATTATTAAATTTACACGTAAAATAAACGTTATGGATAAAAAATTGACATTGAGTTTGGATAAAGCAATTATCGAAAGCGCAAAAAATTATGCGAAATCAAACAATATCAGCTTGTCAAAGCTTATCGAATCATATTTGACCTCACTCACAAAAAGAAAAAAAAGTTCAACAGAAATAACACCTCTTGTGGAAAGTTTAAGCGGAGTAATCTCTCTTGATAATGATTTTGACGTTAAAGATGCTTATACTGATTATTTAATCGAGAAATATAAATGAGCAGATTACTAATTGACACAAATATCGTAATTGATTTACTTTCAAAAAGAGATGAATTTTATGATGAAGCTGCCGAATTATTTTCTCGTGCAGACAAAAAAGAACTGGAATTGACAATCTCGTCTTTAACTTTTGCCAATACAAATTATATTCTTTCAAAACTTAAATCGGCAAAAGAGGCTAGAGAAATATTAAGAAAGTTTAAAGTACTTGTCGAGCTATTGAGCTTAGATGACAAAATAACCGAATTAGCATTGAGTGATGAAAATTTTCCCGATTTCGAGGACGGATTACAATATTATTCTGCAATCGAAAATCAGATTGACATAATTATAACACGAAATAAAAAGGATTTTAAAAATTCAAAGATTCCTGTTCTAACTGCGAAAGAATTTCTAGCTCGGAAATAATGCCAGTGGCTAACAATGGCTATAAGTAATTGCTTGTTCTAGCCTACTTCTGAAAATCCTCACGGATTTTCAGTTTGGTGTGTACCTGCAAAGTTAAGTGCTAACCCACGCAACTACTCATAGCCGAGACCGTTGTGCATAATGTAACCAAACCGAACAAAAGGAAAAGAAAAGATACTATAACGACAATATTGGTCCAATTAAAGAAAACGAAGTTCTCGCTCTTAAAAAGGCTTTAGAACTATGCAATGAAATTGGAGATATAACTCAAATAACTTTATTAATCCACACTAAAGGAAATACAGGATATTTAGAAAGGATATTTGAAACTCGGAATTTAAAAAACTTTTTTCGTGGAGTTAAAATAGACCCTAATTATCCGCCTTTAAAAATTGAAACTGTTCGGACTTTTAATGACGATTGGCAAGGAAAAAAGATTGTAGTTGCTTTTGGACTACGTTCAAATGAATTACATAAATACGATGATTATGAAAATGTTGCGGGAATAATTGCACATCAATGGTCGGAAGATAGTGTGAACGATTGGGCTAAATCTTGGGGAGCCATTAACTTAGAAACCGAAACCGAAATTGAAAAAACTGCGCTACCAGACAAAGTTGTACAACGAGCATTTATTGATTTGACTAATTCTATCAATATGACAACTGGAATAACTCATCCAATGGACGAAGAGCAGTGCAAAACTTATATCAGAGCTTTAAAAAAATATGATTACGAACTAAATTCAAAAGAGATTTTTTCATACTTAACTACAGAATTGAATTGGGAATCGGATAATGCAAATGATGTAATAAAATTAATTGACAAAGTTAATTCTGGTGGTTATTTCAAAGGTGGAGCAAAAACAGGCTTGCAACACCATATCAAAAGATGGAAATCGGAATAAAAACACTATGCACAACAACGGTAACCGTTGCACAAGCCTATAAATTCACGAAAACCGTATCCATTTAAGCCCTTTTCAGGGCTTTTTTATTTTATCAACTTAACGGTCCGGCTAAATTCTGGAGGGCTTAGGAACAAGTTTATAAAGTCCCGAAGCTCCTTTATTCCATTATATAAAATGGCAAGCGCCCTTGCCCCACTTTTGACATGTTTTTCGGAGAATTTCAAGTACTTCTTCAAGTTGTATGCAATGGCGGAGAGCTGCATGCACTTGTTGGCCTGCGCGATGCCTATTGTGTTTATCTTTCTCAGGCCCATGAACTGGGTCAGGGTTCCGAAAACTGGTTCTACCGTACTTTGCCGCTTCCCTTTCATATATCTGCCCTGCGGGCTGTTCACCCGTGCAATGTTCCTTTCATACTCCTCACGGTAATAGGTAACAGAGAACTTTTTCTCTTGGGCCGACCTGCCAAGACATTGCTCCCTGATAGGGCATGCGACACACACGTGCTTCCTTGCCCTATATTCCTTTTTCCTGGTCTTGGTACGACTGTCCAAAAACTCCTTGGTAAATGGGATGACCTTACCCTGCGGACAAACATAATGGTCCTCGCTTTTATTAAAGATAAAATTGTCCGGTCCGCCCTTATAGGTGCCATGGGGCGGGATGAAACTCTTAAGGCCCTTTCCCTCGAGTATGAAATAGTTCTCTCCGCTGCTGTAACCGGTATCCGCTACACAGTTCTCCCAGACAAGACCTTCCTTCCACAACCGCCTTTGCACCCGCTCCACGATGTCGGGCAGCTGTTGGTTGTCCTTACCGTCCGCATGGTAGGCCCTGATATCCGTGATCACATGGTGCGCGGTATCCACCGTAAGCTGGGAGAGATAATTGAGCTTCCTCGCCTTGCCGGGCTTTACGCTGATGCGCGAATCGGGGTCCGTGGGACTGTAGTGGGTCTTATTGGAAGTGTATTTGGAACCCTTGTTGCCGGCACCTGGCCTTTGGTCCTGGTCCTTGGCCCATTTGCGGTTCCGCGAGGCAATGGCGCCCAACTCCTTTTTGGAGGCCGTGATGCCCTGTTGCTCATTGTCGGCCTTATTTACCTTAGCTTTCCTAAAAGGGACTTCCCGGTCCATCGAACTTATGTGCCGTATTCTTTTCAAGTGCTCCTGCAGTTCCGCTTCCGGCACCTTCAGTTCCAGACTGTCCATACTGGCATTGGCCTTGACCGGGGCACTGTCGATCGCCTGGGTATGGCCACTGACCATCCCCTTCTCAACACACATGGTGAACACTGTAGTGAAGACCTCCTCGAAAACAGTTTCCGGGAACAACTGACGGGTACGGCTTATGGTACTGTGCCATGGAAGGTCCTCGTCAATGTCGTAACCTAAAAAATATAGGATATCCATCCGCATACTACAGTGGTCGATAAGCTTTCGGTCACTGATAATATTATCCAAATAGCCTACTAGGCAAAGCTTGAAGAACACAATAGGGTCGATGCTCTTTTGGCCGCTCTCCCCGTAATACTGTTTGGTAATGGGATACAGAAAATCCAGGTCCACCACTCCTTTTAATCGTCTGTAGAAATTGTTCCTTGGTACGCGTTCGCTAAGTTGGAATTGGGCGAACAGCTTTTCTTGATAGTATTTTTTGCCCTGCATAACTAAAGATACGATCCAAATCCCGATCCGCAAGATCGAAAACACTCTTTTTTTGCCTAACTTGTGCAACAGGCACAACGTGTATAGTTCATTGCTTCTGAAATTCCTATCGGAATTTCCTCGCAATTTTACTATCTTGGTTTCTTAATCTGAAAATCCTCGCGGATTTTCACCGCAACAAACCATACACAAACACGTTAGCCACAATACGAACGTGAAATTTACCGCTTACACTTATCGACTAGGTAAATCCAAAATATCGACAACTCGATTTTTGTTGTTCCTAGCAATTGTATTTGTGGCATTAGGGTTTATCTTAAAACTTCTCAATGCTAAAATGCCCTTGTTGGAAAATATCGAGTCCATTATCTATTATCAATTCATAATTGGTTTTATATTTTACTGTGCAGCATTTGTTTATCAATATTTTGATTACGAGCGATTGGAACATGAAAAAACAGGACATCTGGAATTGAATGAAGAGGGAATTATTATTAATCACGGGGAGACGATAAAATATGAGCAACTATCGAATATAAATATTGACGCTGGGACTTATCACGGCCAGAAAACTCCGGCCATGTCCCCACAAAGTCCGAGCCCTACCCATAGAACTGGACTCGAGAATAGAATAAGCATTTCTTCAAATATAATTGAACATGACCTACATTTTGGACTTGAAAGCGAGTATCATTTGGACTCGCTTTATTTGACTCTTTTCAAGTTGATTGTCAGCGATAAATTCAAAAAAATTGACCCTAAAAAAATATTGAATTTAATACCCGCACAATTCAGGAGTTCACCAGAGTATAAAACATATATCGTCAAACTAATACAAGAGAAAAGGCTGAATTGTAGCGATGGACTTCTTTTCCACGGTTATAAATCGGACAAAGAAGCGAAAGAATTAAGAAAAAAGTACTGTGGCTAACAATGGCTAAATTTCATTGCTTGCGGATTTCCTAACGGAAATCCTGCGCAAAAAGTTAACTTTGGGTTCGGCCGGATTGTCCTGTGGACGAATCACAGCAACGAACTTTAGCCCAACCGTTAGCATAAATCGCGCAGAAAATTTTTCAACCGCCCATTTTTGGAATATATCGGTCGACTTTCCATTGGTCGCGCCACGTCCGCCCCTGTAGCGGTGAAGCATGAAAAAATAAATAATGGTCCGGCAAATGCCCATTGCCTAAAATGGTTTTGGGGCCTGCGGTCCGTTGGCGATAATGGCGGTAAGACCCTTTGGTCGATCCCTATTTTTTGTGTCACAACGATGGACCGACCATGGGCAGGGACTATTTCCGGGACCTTCCCCTTTGGGCAGTGTTCCTCGCCCCTCTACCCAGTGTGCGGCCGACTTAAAAAAAATATTCCAGGCAAGCCCCGCGGACATCAGTGCAAGTGCGTGGCCTTCCAAGGTTCGGGACTGCGCACGTTACGCTAACAATGGCTATAATTCAGTCCTGCCCTATCCGAAAGAGAAAATTCATTACTTTTAACCTGGCCCGATTCCGATCCTGAAAATTCCAACGCCTGCCTAACGGCCAGGCAAAAATTTCCCGGACCGAAATCATAGCCCAACCGTTGTGGCGCATTTTGACGGAACGTACAGAAAATCAAAGAACAATTTTTGAAATCCAAAATATTTACATAATTTTGTATCCAAATGAATACAAAAAGATTGAATGTACTTTATTGAGAAAACGACAGAATTTGACAAGTGGTTAAGAAAGTTAAAGGATATTAGAGCAAAAGCGAAAATTTTGTTCAGAATCCAAAAACTTGAAAATGACGAACATTTCGGAGACTGCAAACCTGTTGGGAACGGAATCAACGAACTGAAAATAAATTACGCCAAAGGTTACAGGATTTACTTCAAAGAAACGGACGGCAAAATAATAATCCTATTGATTGGTGGAGACAAATCAACTCAACAAAGAGACATTGAAAAAGCGAAGGAAATTTGGAACAAGTTAAAAAAGTAAAAAATGGAAACGACAAAATTTGACATAGCGGATTACTTGGACAGCAACGAAATGATTGCCGAGTATCTAAATTCCGTTTTGGAAGAAGGCGATAATGATGATGTGATTGTCGCACTTGGACACATCGCAAAGTCGATTGGAATGACCAAAATTGCGGAAGAAACAGGAATGAGCAGACCGAGTTTGTATAAAGCATTGTCGAACGGAGCAAAACCTCAATTTTCGACAATAATGAAAGTATTAAAAGCAGTTGGCGGACAAATTCGAGTAAATCCAATATCTGCTTGAAAACAGTAAACAACCTCCGTTAAAAACGGAGGCTTTGATTTTCAGATTAGCCCCAAAGGGGCATTAGGCTCATTCATGATGTTCTTGATATTTCACATATCGCTTTATCATGTCCTCGTCCAGACCAACGGTACTCACAAAATAACCTCTCGACCAAAAGTAATTGCCCCAATAAGGCTTTTGCCTTAAACTTGGATACGTCTTGAACAATTTGATTGCCATTTTCCCTTTTAGAACACCCATGAATTCCGATATAGACACCTTCGGCGGAATTGAACAAACTAAATGAACGTGGTCTTTTTGTACGTTCATCTCTTGAATAATGACATCTTTCCAAGTACTGATTACTTGCAAATCATGTTCTACCAATGATTTTACCATGCCCTCTAGGACAAGGAAACGACATTTGGGCGTGAATACGATGTGATAGTCACATTTGTAATACACATGTGTTAATTTTCTATATTTACTCATCTTAAAAAAGTTTTAGATGGTAAACCTAAAAAATGGCTAAGCCTTTAAAACATGACCACCGTCTAAGACGGTGGTTTTTTAGACTGAAATAAAAAACGACGCCACAACATTGACTATAAACAATTGGGGCGAAAGTGATTAAACGAAAGTACAAACATTAAACAAAGGTCAATGCTAAACCGAAAAGTTAGAGCATAAAAATCCCCAACTGTTCATAGCCGAGACCGTTGGCATTGATACGGAACGAATTTTGATATCCCAATAAAATGTATTTACTTTGTAATAACATCTATAAAGCTATGGAAACTTCAATTATCAAAATCGGAAATTCAAAAGGACTTCGTTTGAGCAAGACCATTTTGGAAAAATATAACATAAAGGACAAAGTTGAACTTATTCTTGAAAAAGGACAAATAATCCTTAAACCAATCGCTTCGCCAAGAAAAAATTGGGAAAAGGAATTTAAAAAAATGAGTGAAAACGGAGATGACAAGTTGCTAATGAACGATGTATTCGATGACGAAAAGCTGGAGGAATGGAATTAAAACAATATTCAATCGTTCTTGTAAACCTTGACCCTACAATCGGGAGCGAAATAAAAAAGACAAGACCTTGTGCTATCGTTTCGCCAAATGAAATGAACAAATACCTGAACACGATCGTCCTTGCACCAATGACAACGAACCTGAAAAAATATCCGACAAGAGTTTCCGTAAAGCACAACGGAAAAAAGGGAATGATCGCGATCGACCAAATCCGGACAGTTGACAAAACCCGAATAATCCGAGTTTTTGAAAATCTGACCAAACCGGAAATTAAAAAATGCAAAGCTGTGATAAAAGAAACCTTTGTGGATTGAAAAAAAGTACTAATGCCAACAATAGCTATGATTCAGTCCTGCCCTATCTCATAACTAAACCCGCATATTCAGAAGTTAATTAACTACTTGTTTATCAGGTAATTAATTTGTAAATTAAGGTGTAATAAAACCCCGAAAACGAGTCTCTAGCTCAAAAAACGGGGTTTTTATCTTAATGTCTATGTCCAAGATACGAAGAATCCACGATTTCCAGCACAGTTTTACATTTTCTTCCCAGACCGAAGAGTTTGATGCGTTTTACGCCCGGTTCCTCCAGAGCGACCTGGGCAAGGTCTACCTTGCCGTCCCTTGGGAGGAGCTGGTCAGGTCCTTTGGCCTTGGGGAATCCAAAAGGGGTCCAATGTCGATTTTCCCTGCCAAGGGCAAACTTGCCCTGATGTTTCTCAAGCACTACGGCTGCTGTTCGGACAGGCGTCTTATGGAACAGCTCAACGGGAACCTGGATTGGCAGTTCTTCTGTGGCATATACTTGGGCACGGAACGTTTGGACAATTTTAAGATGATCAGCGAGATCCGCTGCGAACTGGCCAAGAAGCTGGACATGGACATGGTGCAACAGGCTTTTTATGGGCATTGGTCGCCCTATATGGAGGACAAGGGCTGCATTACCATGGACGCCACCTGTTACGAGAGCCATCTGCGCTACCCCACCAACGAGAAACTTTTATGGGAGTCGGTGGATTGGAGCTACCGCCAATTAAGGGCGATCTGTAAGGCCCTGGGCATAAAGGCCCCCCGGACCAAATACCTGAAATGGAAAAGGCGCAACATCTCCTACAGCAAGATGCGGCGCAAGACCAGGTCGAAACGGACAAGGTTGGACCGCAGCCTTCTTCTGCTCCTTGACAAGATCGATGGCGAGCTGGACAAACTGGAAAAGGGCCATGGGCTCCGAATGCCGCAGAGGTACCATCGGCGCAGGGCAACGATAAGAAAGATATACGGACAACAGCACCGGATCTTCCATACCGGTGGAAAGCCGACAGGGCGTATCGTAAGTATCGGCAAGGATTATCTAAGGCCGATCGTACGCGGCAAGGAAATAAAGGCCGTTGAGTTCGGGGCAAAGGCCGACAAGTTCCAGATCGACGGCATCAGTTTCATAGAACACCTGAGCTTTAACGCCTTCCATGAGGGAAACCGTTTCCAGGATACCATCTTCAAGGCCCAAAGGCTTACAGGGACCAGAACGAAGCTGGCCGATGCCGATGCCATCTATGCAACCAACAAGAACAGAAGGTTCGCCACCAAGTATGGTATAGGGACCGATTTCAAGCGCAAGAGAAGGGTAGGGAAACACGAAGGGCAGCGCAGACAGATGGCGGCCATGATAACCAGGGAAAGGGCCACGCGCCTGGAAGGAAGCTTTGGCAAGGAAAAAGAGCACTACCACCTAAAAAAGATCAAGGCCAGGACCAAAGAGACAGAGGCCTTGTGGATATTCTTCGGTATCCATACGGCCAATGCCCTGGAGGTCGGTAGACGAATCGCAAGAACACTACAACAAGCGGCATAATCCGGGCAAGATCAAAAAAAATCATGAGATACCTGGCCAAAGACCACACCATAATCCGCCCAGAAACAAGCCTCATGTCCAAAAATCACTATCGGGCATAAAAAATGCCCCCAAATAAAATCCATGGGCATTTTATATTCTATATGTTCCACAAAATTAGGACAACTCCTGAAAGTGCCTAAACCACTATGGACTAAAGTGCCATAGGTTTTTAAATCTGACTGAAGTCAGCAGCACGTGATTACTCAAGCATAAAGGCATCTGTATCATTATCTGATGCCCTGTAATGCTCCAAATATTCATTCACCATTTTGTCGGTAATATTGCCCGTACTCCAACATCCAAACCCTATAGCCCAAAAATGACGGCCCCAATAGCGCTTATTTAATTTAGGGAATTCCTCCTGCAATCTTCTTGAACTTCTCCCTTTTAACTTTTTCACGAGACTGCTTACGTCCTGTGAAGGACGATATTCTATGTGCATATGGACATGGTCCTTGCTGACGACCCCTTTCAAAATGTTGACACCTTCTGCGTCGCAAACTTGTATCAAAAGCCTTCGGCACTTCTTTTGGACATCCCCCCCCTTAAAACAGGATAGCGGTACTTGGTACTCCATACTATATGGACCGTCAACCTTGAAACTGTATGACCATTTACCCGTTGTTCTCCCATAAAACAAAGGTAGGTATTTTTAGAAGCTAAAGCGAAATGCACTAAAGTGCATAGTTTTAACTATTTTTGAGACCAATAAAATTCCTTACCTTTAAACTGGCACGATCCTGATCCTGAATATTCCAACGCCTGCCTAACGGCCAGGCAAAAAATTACCGGACCGAAATCATAGCCGTGACGTTAGTCAGAATTTGAATAATGAGCATTGAAATAATTATAATTCATATTTTTTTAGCAATCTTATTGTTTTTTATAATCAACTGGATTGGAAAACATTCCTACTCTATTGGATATATGCAAATTTCAATGTTTTTAAGACGTGAGGAATCACCAGCTTTTAATTTTTTGTTTAGAATAATAAGTCCTATAGTCTACTTATTCTTAATATCAGCGATACTATACAAATTGAATTTTGACCGATTTGTATATAATATATATTTAGTTTCTCTTTACTATCTTATATTTAGGTTAATCTTTAATCTACTGACTAATAGAGCGATTTTAATTAATTGGTTTAGACAGTCATTATATTGGATAGCAATTTTATCTATTTCTTATTATTCATATGATAAAATAATTTCAAACAGAATTAATCTTTTACCAGACTTTAAAGATTTTACAAATGAACTCTGGATAATAATCGCAATTTTTTTGTTTCACACACTAAATAACATAAGAACTTCCGACAAATATACTGTCAAAAGAAAAGACAATTATTTAAAAAACCGATTCTATTTATTTAAGAAAAAGTATCATTCAATAATTGAGAATGAAATCAGCAATAGTAAGCTTCAAGCTTTAGTATATGCGATTATAATTTATGAAGATTTCAACAGACCAAAAGTTGCTCGGATAGCAGAAAATATAAATTTTATACTTACCAAGAAGAAACATTCTCTTGGTGTAATGCAAGTTCAAACAAATGAATTTATTAATGACGAAAAAAGTGTAGAACTAGGCGTTGAAAAAATAAAATATAGCTATCAAAAAGCCATAAAAAAACTGAAGAAAAAAGCAAAGAAAAATCAGAAGAGAAGAAAAGCGGAATCAAAAAAACGATATGCAGAAACTGGAATAGTAATTCCTGATAGAGATTATAACTATGACTTATCTGATTGGGAAATTGCTCGTCGCATTTTAAAGGATTATAATAATGATGGAGAGTACGCTTATGAGGTTTCAAATCTTCATAGCAAAAGAGCTAAAAGACTTTGATTTTGATAAGTCATCAACATTAAACGGAAAAAAACTTTTGCATAACAATGCCCATTAATTACGGCGGATCGACTACGTCCGAACCAATTTCCGGAATTGCTTGCGCGTCAGTGCTTAACCGAAAATAATCGCTAATTTACCCGTAACTAACGGTTATACGAGACCGTTGGCAGCAAACTAAAAAACACCCTCTCAAAAAAAATTAAATGCAGAAATTATCATTAGAAAATTAAAAGAGCCTGATTTTTTAAGAGGTTTTGAGATAATCAATCTTAGCAATTTGCTTGTGAACGAAAGGATGGAGGAGAATTTACACCGTCATAATTTCTTCTTTCTTCTCGTCCTAGAAGATGCAAATGGAGCGCACTCTATTGATTTTAAAGATTATCCTGTTTCCTCAAATTCAGTTTTTCTAATCCGTCCCGGACAAGTTCATCAATTACTTCTTGAACAAGGCAGCATAGGCCTTCTGATTACATTTGATGCTGGTTTTTATGCACCTTCAAACCAATACAAGAAAGAAACCTTTCGGAAAGCATTTCTACATAACCATTACAACTTTGATAGCCCAAAATTTGATACCGTTTTATCAGTTTCCAAGTTTATTTTCAATGAATTTACCCAAAAGGAAATCGGTTTTGAAGAGGTCATTAAAGCCAATTTAGATATTCTTTTTATAGAACTAGCGAGAGATATATTAGATAAAAATAATACACAAATGCGGAACGACCCCTATGAGCAAGTAATATTAGAGGGATTTCTGCAATTATTGGAAAGCGATATTTGCACGAACAAAAAAGTCAAAAAATATGCAGATATGCTAAACGTCACGCCTTATAAATTAAATAGTATAATCAAAAATTTATTGGGAAAGACTTGTTCCCAGCTAATAAATGAACATACAATCCTAGAAGCCAAAAGGTTATTGTTGGCGACTTCTAATCAAGTTAATGAAATTGCCTATCAATTATGCTATGAAGACCCTGCTTACTTCATACGCTTTTTCAAAAAAAATACAGGTTCTACACCTCAAGCATTCCGCGATAATTTTAGATAAGTACAATTATTTTCATTTATTGTCCTATCAAGGCAGCTAAGTTTCAATGCATTTTTGCAAAGAAATTTTCAATTTATGGACAATAAAAATAAAAGGACTGTCTTTTGTGTATTGGCAGCTATTCAGGTTACGTTGATATTTACGATTAGCCTAATTTTTGTGCCGCTACCGCAGATAGCCCTGGAAATGGGTTTGCAGCAATCAGATTTATTGCTTATCACAGCTGCTTATGGTCTTCCTTATAGTGGCCTGTTATTATTTGGCGGTAGATTAACAGATAAATACAATGTCAAAAACATATTTATCATAGGTTCTTTAATATATGCATTAGCTTCCTTGGCAGATGTGTTTGCCGCCAATTTTGAATTGCTTGTAGGGCTTCGGTTCTTGCAGGGAGTCGGGGGCTCTTTAATAGCACCTTCTGCTATTGGTATCTTGAAAAAGGTCTTTACGGACGAGTCGCAATTCAAAAACGCAATGGCGCAGTGGGGAGTTTTTTCGGTCTTGGGGGCAGCTCTTGGTCCTGTTTTGGGAGGTGCTTTTATTACCTTTATTCCTTGGCGTTGGTTGTTTCTTATCCCTTTCGCAATTTCGGTTACCGCGTTTTTATTTATAAAGGTTAGACTTGTTGGAATCAATTTATCAAGCGTGAATGCTGACCGACTGAGTTTGGATATTACAGGTACTATTTTGGCAACGTTGGGCATTTCCACATCAAGTTATGCGCTCATTGTGGTAGATGCCTACTCTTGGGGTTCGCCCCAAGTGATTGTTCCATTACTGACAGGACTCGTATTAATCGTAGCATTCGTCCTTATAGAAAAAACAGTGAGTACCCCTTTATTGCCACTCAATTATTTGCTCGACAAAACACGTTCCATTGGGCTTATAAGTATTTTTTTGGCGGCTGCCGCCTCCAGCCTTTCTATGTTCTTTTTAACCTTGTTTTTGCAACAAATAAAAGAATGGTCGCCCTTAGAGACTGCAGGAGCGTACTTGCCATTTGCAGTAATTTTGGTAGTAATGAATAAGTATACAATGCTGATGGTTCAAAAATGGGGTACTGTTACCATAACATTAGTCGGTTTATTACTCAGCACTTTATCATTCGCAATACTTTCATTTATCGGTTATGGTAGTGGGTTTGTCGTTAATCTCTTGCCAGCATATATAGTGCTGCCCATTGGATTATCAATGATTTTTGCAGGCTCGGCTGTCCTTTCCACCGCAAATGTTGAAACTTCTGAAATTGGTTTGGCAGGAGGGGTTATGAATACTTCAATGGAACTTGGCCCTACCGTAGGTCTTGCCGTATTTATGTCAGTTGCCGCTTTAGAAACCGATGTGGTATCGGGCTACTCGTTGGCATTTAAAACTGCCGGGGCAGTGTTTGCTGTTATGTCTCTACTCTTATTCTTAAAAAAATATAGAACCAAATAAAAATGAATATAATACTTAAAATCGTAGTCATAGGCATTGGAGCTACCTTCACTATGGATATTTACGCCTTTACCCTAAACCTTTTTGGAATAAAAGGGCTTGATTATAGATTTTTGGGGCGTTGGATAGGACACCTTTTTAACGGGAAATTTTATCACAATAAAATTTTCGATGCTACACCAGTTAAATACGAACAAATTATCGGGCAAGTATCGCACTATTCTATCGGCATTACATTTACTTTTTTATTAGTAGCCGTATTTGGAAAAAAATGGGTGGATAATCCCACACTTTTTCCCGCTTTAATTATCGGTCTACTCACAATGGCAGCACCATTTTTTATATTGCAACCTGCCTTTGGTTTGGGTGTTGCAGGCTCAAATTTACCCGACCCTAATAAGGCAAGAATAATGAGCCTTATCATTCATTGCGTTTACGGGGTTGGTTTGTATCTATCAACTCTACTGGTCAATAAAATTAAGATTCTAGGTTAACATTAATGAAAGATTGTAAGTATGATTTGTAATCAGATATTACATTTTCGTGAGTTTTAAAGGCATCCATAATTGATTGTGTTTAATAAAAACTTCGTTTCGTTGTACATAAATTATATATCCGTCTTATACTTCTCTTTATCAGGATATAAAACGATTTTCAATTTATCCAAAGCTTTTGCATGCTTTACATTACCCATGTTTTTTAAATTCATTAGTTTCCATTGAACTGAAGGTAAATTATAAACTTCACCTATATTCTCTAACCCCAATAATTCCCAATTAGGATTTTTCTCTTTAAACGATAGCAGAAAATCTCTTTCATTATTCGTCATATTTTGATGGATGATATCAATAAGATCCTCTCTTGTTTGCTCTAGTTCCTCAACTGGAATATTTACTTCCGCCATATCGGCATATTCGGAAACATAAATATTTCTTATATCTTTTCTATGTGGAGCTAATAATTCTGACATCGGTCTTTGGTGACTGATAAGAAACACTAAAAATGTTTTACGAAGATCATCTGTAAAACCTTCATTTTCTAAAAGAAACTTTACATCAAACAAATCTCTTGGATGTTGTCTATCTAAAGCTACACAAATTTTTACAGCATATAAATCAGGTAATGAAGCAACTTGGATTTCAGCATAACCAAATTCTCTTTCTACTACCTCACATACCTCCATGCGCTCTTCTGGAAATACAGTTCCTCTGATCACAGGAGATAATTCCACTTTTATGCGAACATCTCCTAACTGAAGAATCAGACGTAGTGCATCGCTTTGTTCGTGAGTATTTTGTATACGTATATCTGGAATTGTTTTCTTTATTAATGTGCTCAAACGTGTTAATGCTGCACGAATATTAATCAACGCCTCTTCACGTCCTTCGGAAGGAAGATATAGCAAGTCAATATCCACCGACAACCGTGGTAATTCTCTAAAAAATAAATTGATCCCTGTTCCTCCTTTTAGAGCGAAACACTTTTCACTATCTAGTAGTGGTAATACTCGTACTAAAAGTTGTACCTGTTTATAGAAAATACTGTCTTTCTTCATTTTTTAATTTTCGAAATTTTTAGGAACGGTTATCAAATAATCTTTGTACAATTCACCTCCTTTTTCAATTACTCTTTTACCAGAACCTATATCTATTTTTTCTAGATTAAGTTTAGTAAACCATACATAATTATGACGCTTAGCAAACCATAGAAATAAACGTTTAACCTTAATATTCGAGCACATTTCCAACAATGGTTGTAGTGCTCTTGGGGACAATGTAGTCATACCTTGTATGAGTTGATCTGCGTGTTCAAAAGATATGGTATGGGGAACCATATCCAACATTTCTAAACAGGCTCTTTCAGGCGTAGACATTTTTAATACACCTATATTATCTTTCCATGGAATAGAGGTGGTATATTTTTCAGATAATGATTTATCCATTTTAGCAAATAAACTTGTTCGGGTATGTTTTATAAAAAGATCGTTTTTTACAATTTCTTTTGCCCAAAGAGGAAGTCTATCATTACCATATAAATGTACCGTAACTTTGTTTGAATTGGGAAGGTAGTGTGAAAAACCTCTCAATTCTAATGCAAACAGACCACCTATAATGAAATCAGTTTGTAAAATGTGCTGTAAAGCGTATACAATACTTTGCCAATTTGGTGTAATTATACCACGAGTATATAAGCCTTTCCACAATAGCTTTAGTTGTTCGCTTTTTACTAAATTATCGATAGCATGATTACTAAGACCTGTCTCTTGTTTTAACCATTTTCTGGAAACAATTATTCCTTCTGGCACAAGCTCTTCTAGTAATTTTCTTCTATTCGGATTAGACGCCATGTTTACATATCTTAATTATAACGGCATTTATCACCGTCACAGCAAATATATATAAACTTTTAGGTTTATGAAAAATAAAAAAAGACGGCGTTTAACGCCGTCTTTTTTAAAATAAGCAAACATCATTTGGTTTTATAAAAGCTGAATAAAATTTCTCACTCATTTTTATTTCAGTCTAAAAAAACACCGTCTTAGACGGTGTTTTTTTAGACTGAAATAAATCTTCCTGCTCCGTTTGTGTATCTCGACACCAATGAATAACTTAGGTGTAGCAGTAATTTGAGTGTTCATATCTTTTAAGGTTATGGCTTTAATTTAAAGATACTAGACATACTGTTTTTTCATCGATGCTATAAAATCATAGTAACCTTCGGGATACTACGCTTCATAAACGTGCACCCTTAGCGGTAATTGATATTAACGGCTATCAAAATATTTTGTATCCGTAATTGTTCCTGTTTTTTAAGCGAGTTCATCTACATATAAATCATAAGTTCAGATAAACTAAAATAAAGACATGCTGCACCTACACCGATACCTAAAGGAAAGCAACGATTTTAAGAAACTGCAAATTGATGAATTGCTCTTTATTGAGTATAAGTGTTTGGTACAAGAAGTAAAGGCAGGCATATGGTCGGATGCCAATTACTTTGTATTTGTAACCTCCGGAAAGAAAATGTGGCGAAGTATCTACAACGACTATGTGGTAGAAGCTGGTGACTCGTTATTCGTGAAAAAAGGAGCCAACCTGGTCCATCAATATTTTGACGAGGACTACTGCGCACTAATGGTCTTTATTCCTGATGATTTCATTCGAAAATTCATTCAGCGTTTTTCAACTGTCATTAATGCTGATAAGATGGAAACCGGGCAAACGGATGCGATCATCAGAATTGATTTGGATACCTATCTGGAGGGCTATATCAATTCTCTGGCCGCATTCCTTAGTTCGCCTTCCTATCCGGACAAGCATCTGCTCAACTTAAAATTTGAAGAGCTTCTGCTCAATATCTTTACCCGCCCCATTCATAAAACACTTGCCGAATACCTACTTTCATTAAATAAAGTCCAAAGTGTACAGATACAACAGATTATGGAATCGAATTTTGCATACTGCTTAAACTTGGAGCAATATGCCGACCTGTGCCACATGAGTTTGAGCTCATTCAAACGGAGTTTCCAAAAAGTGTTTAGCACCTCTCCTGGAAAATGGTTGGCCGAAAAACGTCTGGATCTAGCCTGTCATCTGCTCCATACAACAGACAAATCGATCAATCAGATCGGATTTGAATGTGGATTTGAAGAAACCTCCAGCTTTATCAGGGCATTTAAAAACAGGTTTACAAGAACACCCCCTACAATACCGCGAAAACCATAAATAATCCCCCTAAGACTTCTATTTCTTCTTCCGGAACCGAATTGTTGATTTTATGAACTTTTCAGTCTATCAGTAAGGACAAGTTCTGTCCCACCTTTGCATCATACTTTATTATTAATCTACAAAAACATTAAAAAATGAAAATTTTAAGTAAAATAGTTAATGGATTCAGTCAGGAAGCAATTGGTGCAACAGTAAATGCAATCCAAGCAAATCCTGCCATTGCAGACTTTGAGTTAAGAGCCACAAACAAGTGGATAGAAGGGGCCCATAACCGCAGTTATGTTCAGGGATTCTATGGTGCCTGCCAAGAGGACACAAGCCGTACAGAACCCTTTGTTTATGATCATGATGAACCACCTGTATTACTAGGTCACAATAAAGGTGCCAACCCAGGTGAAATATTGATGTATGGCCTGCTAAGTTGCATGACCACCGCTATGGTGCTATTGGCAGCCGCAAGAGGAATTAAAGTAAAAGCTGTTTCGTCCAAAATAGAGGGAGATGTAAATCTGCGGGGATTTATGGGACTGGATTCCAGTGTGAAAAAGGAATTCTCCCAGATCAGGGTAACATTTGATATAGAAGGCGTGGATGAAGAGACGAAGATGGAACTAATAGCACTTGCAAAACAATCCCCGGTATTTAACTCACTACCAATCCGGTAGATGTAGGTAAGTCTTGGCTAATAAAAGTGTATTTCGAATTAATAATCATTTAATCATGAATACGGAACAGATTCAAATAAGAGAAAACCAACGCAAATCCTGGAACTCATTTTCAGGCGGTTGGAAAAAATGGGATAATTTTACCATGAAATTTCTTCAGCAACAAGGACAGAGCATTATAGATGCATTGTCTTTAAGGCCAGCCGATAAGGTACTTGATATTGCTACTGGTACGGGAGAGCCAGGGCTAACCATTGCTACTTTGGTCAACAAAGGTGGCTCGGTTATAGCAACAGATCTTTCTGAAGAAATGCTACACATAGCTAAAGTGAAAGCACAGCTAATGTCATTGGACAACTTTAGCACTGTAGTGGCCGATGCATGTCATCTGCCTTTTGAAGACAACTCGTTTAACGCCATTAGCTGCCGACTCGGCTTCATGTTTTTTCCGGACATGCAACTGGCAGCACGTGAAATGCTGCGCGTATTGAAACCTGGTGGCATTCTTGCCCTCACAGTTTGGGCAGAACCCTCTAAAAACGATTGGATTACTTCCGTAATGGAATCCTTGAAAAGGGGCCATTTGGAGTTACCATCGCCAAACCCAAATGGTCCAGGGCTTTTTAGGTGTGCCGCCCCGGGATTTTTACCTACATTATTTGCCGAACTGGGAGCCACCAGGGGTAAGGAAAAAGACATTTCCGGTATCATGAATTGTGAATCTCCAAATGAGTACTGGGATTTTATGAGCGAGGTTATTCCGCCTATTGTAGCCACACTAAAAACAGCGGAAGCAGAATTGCATGACAGCGTTAAGAAAGATGTGGTCGAGAATTTCAGAAATCGCATGAGTTATTCAGAATATTTCAAGTATTCCGCTCGATTATTTACCCTCAACAAGTCTGCATAATAAAAGCGCCGAGTCTTATAAAAAATCACAAGTTTCCCAACAAGGCCGCTTGTGATTTATCTTTTACCGTTGAGCATTAAATTAACCAAAATATTCAAGTCATAACCTACCAGTAAGAAAAACTACCGCCAAACATAAATATATGTCATACGAGGCATTATAGTAGAATTAAACTTTAGAGCATTTAATAAACAAATTAACGGTTTAATTGTTATAGCGAAGTACCTTTAAATTTTGCACTGCGCATAACCTAGATCATTAGCTTTTATTATGAAAACAATAACACAACTTTAAAATGGTTATTCCTATGTTTGCCAAAAATGAAAGAAAAGCTAAAAATAAAAAATAATTCAGTCCTGTCCTTATTTGGACTGGTATTGTTGCTTTTACTTTCGCCGTGTAAGGTCAGGAATTTTATTCAAGCTGAATTAGGTGTACCTCAAACTCAAGTTTTAAATAAAAGTCAGACCACAATTTCGACAAATAGTTGTGTAACTTTTGATGTTGCGGAAATTAAACATTCATCTTCAACATCGGTTAAAAAAGTACTCGATTTCTTTGTTAATGAGAAGTTATCCACTTTTCATTTTCCAATTCAACCAAAGGTTGATAATACTCTTCGAATCAGTAAAACTGAACTGATTCCTTCTATACCTCTTTATATTTTATATCAAAACATTCAAGTCTATTCGTAATTGATTACTTCTTTTAAAAACTAAACAGTTTCCCAACTGTATACTAATAATCAATTACATGTAAAAATGAAAACTCAAGAGAAAAAACTTGAAGTTAACTACCTGTCTGTAGTAATACTTCGCATAATGCTAAGTTTAATTTTCATCGTAGCTGGTACTGGCCATTTTTTTAAACTTGAGCAAACAGGCAAAAGAATAGAAGCCGCTAATTTGGGTTTTATAGCCAATATATTGGGGACACCTGAAATGGCAGTTGTACTATCTGGCATTGTTATGTTGGTTTCAGGAATATCACTACTAATAGGCTTTAAAACAAAAATTTCGGCTATAATTTTAATGACTGTTTTAATACCTATCACTTTAACCATACAAGTTGGTCAATCGGCAACTTTAGGACCTTTGTTTAAGAACATTGCTATTCTAGGAGGTCTAATTTTTTTCAGTATAAATTCAAACATAAAATTTAATGAACAATGAAAAATATATCAATAATTGCAATACTAATGTTATTAATGACCACAGGAATTGTCCAAGCACAAATGGTTAATCTCAAGAAGAACAATTATTTAGTGCTATCAAAAAACATACAACAACTAAAACCAGTAATACTGACAGCAACCAAATTGGCGGAGCAAGATGATAACGAATACGGAGAGTTCTATGTGATTTTTTGTGGCAAAACAGTTCAAAACATTTCAAAAAACAAAGAATTCATTTCACTCACTAAACAGGCAAAAGAACAAAACTTGAAGGTTTTTGTCTGCGGGCTGTCATTAAAAAAGTTTGGAATAGACCCGAATGACATACCTAATTCCATAGAAGTAACAGAAAATGGAATTCTAGATGGATTTCAACTTACCAAAAACGGATTTATTACTTTATCTATATAACTAAAAAAAATGAAAAATATAAGTATTAAGAATGATGCTGGTTTATTAAGCTTGGCAGTAAGGCTAGTTATTGGTTGGACTTATTTTTCAGCCTTTTGGAGAAGAGTAGCCTTAGAAAATAAACTTGACCCGGACGGAGTTGGGTATATTGGTGAAAAGTTTAATGCATTTTTACCCAATGCCTTGGGCATAAAACCAATTATTCAATATTTAGTAGAGAACCCCGATATGCTTTGGATAAATATGGTGGCATTTACCATAATAGAAGGTATTGTTGGGCTATTCATCATTTTTGGTCTTTTTACCAGATTGATGAGTATAGGGGTTTTTGGTCTGGCCATGGGAATACTTTTGGGTTCCGGATGGATTGGAACAACTTGTCTTGATGAGTGGCAAATAGGTGTTTTAGGAATAGCTACGGGCTTTGTCCTATTCTTAACAGGAAGTGGAAAATATTCTTTGGACAATTATTTTATAAAAAATAATGTTTCAATAACCCAAAAGAAGTGGTTTGCTTGGCTGGGCTCTGGTATAATCCCTATTAAGGATAGTGTTTTTCCTAAAGTAGTACTAATAGGGTCTTTATTTATCCTTGGAATGACCTTAATGACCAACCAAGTGTTTCACGGTGGTCTATGGGGTACACTTCACAATAAATCCGTAAAACCAAAACTAGAAATTACAGAAGGTAAAATTGAAAAATCCATTCTTTCTTTTGTTGTGTATAGAACAGAAGGTGTTGATGTTTATGGCTCTTGGGTAATAGCCATTGAATTAATTGATGAAAACAATAAAACAGTTGTCAAATATTCGCAAGAAGACCTAGCTCAGTTAAATAATGAGAGTATTGAAAATTATTATATTGCCAAAGTTAAACCTGGGAAACATAGTTTAGTTGTACCATTGGGAGCTAAGGCAAAATTAAATTTAGAGAATGAATACCTATTCAACTTGGCAGGAGGAAAATATATTCTTAAAATTACCGACATAAGCGGTGCATATTGGACACATTCGATTGAAAAATAACAAAAGCTAACATTGTATGAGAGCAATAGCGGTTTGAGTTTGCACCCAAACCGCTATTGTTTTAATTTAAGCATCTTGCCATCTGTAAAGTAAGTGCATTTATATCCCCTACTGATCTTATTATGATTGTTGGCAACAAGCATAACTCAACCAAATAAAAAATCGGGAATCTGGATTTCATTGGACAAAAAGGACACTTTTAACTTTAGGACACAATCAGTCCTACCCTATCCAAAAGATAAAATTCATTACTTTTAACCACACAATTCCGAAACCGTTACCCTACATTAAAAATGAATCTAGAACTTATTTTAAACAACATAGAACAATTATACGCACCCCTTTCCAATGCATGTCAAAAAGAATTTATCGCAAATTCTGAGGTTAAAAATTTTAAAAAGGGTGACATTGTGGTACGTGAAGGCCAGTATTCAAAAAAAGCCTATCTAATAATAAATGGCTGTGTAAGAGCCTACTATTTAAAGAACGGGAAAGACATAACAGATTGGTTTACCTTTGAAAATCAGTTCATGGCTTCCATTATTAGCTTTTTCAGCAAAGAACCCAGCCCGCATTATATAGAGTTTGTGGAAGATTCTACAGTTCTCGAGTTTTCAAAAGACACGGTTGATATCCTTTCAGAAAAGCACCATGATTTTGAACGTTTTATAAGCAAAATCGTTACGGAAACCATGTTAGGTCTTTGCGAAAGACTACATATCATCCAGTTCTCAAAAGCCGAAGAAAGATATCAGCATTTAATGAGTACTTACCCCGATATTACCCAACGCGTATCTTTAACGCACATTGCCTCTTATCTAGGTATTACACTAGAAACGCTAAGCAGAATTCGAAGCAAGAAAGTTCGAATTTGATATAGATCAAATGAAGCGACTTCCATTAACACAATCTTTGTAAAAAATTAAACCAATGGAAGGAAATAACAGCATCAATAAATCAATTTGGGGCGCATGGTGGACCTCTTTTAGAAAATGGTTCTACCCTGCTTGGCTTGCTTATGAAACCATAATTCGTTTTTACGGATATGCTTTGCCTATTTATCAATATTTCTTACTTCAAGAACAAAATTTGGGTGTAAAAATGGCCCCACTAGTAGCAGTTTTCGCCAGTAGTCTAACATTTGCCATATGTTTTTTCTTTTTGACCGTTCCAGCCTCCATTGCATTGTTCAGATATTTTAACACCAATACTTTATCGAATAGTTCAATAGAACAAAAAATAAAAACCTACTTCTAAACGTATGAAATGAGCCAAATTAAATCACAATACCCTCAAAATGATTATTGGCACATTGCATCTGACCTTTAAAAACAATAAATATTAGCAGATGAAAAAGATATTGATTATTAATGGGCACCCTGATAAAGAAAGTTACAACTTTGCGCTATCCAACGCATACATCAAAGGTGCTTTAACCAGCAATGCTGAAGTTAAAACGATCAACATCCGAGAGCTGAACTTTAACCCGAATCTTGAGTTCGGATACAGAAAACGAACCGAATTGGAACCTGACCTCATCGATGCCCAAAAAAAATTAAAATGGGCAAATCACATCGTTTGGATTTATCCGGTTTGGTGGGGATCGGTTCCCGCAATGATGAAAGGCTTTTTAGACCGGGTATTACTTCCCGGCTTTGCGTTTCAAAAACGACAAAATTCACTTTGGTGGGATAAACTAATTACGGCTAAAACATCCCGAATTATCTGTACCATGGATCAGCCAAGCTGGTACTACAAGTGGTTTTATGGCAGCCCCAGTCACAATGCCATAAAAAAATCAACCCTGCATTTTATCGGGGTAAAATCTGTAAAGATAACAGCAATTGGCCCCGTTAGATTATCAGAAGATAAATTTCGGATGAAATGGCTAAATAAGGTAGAAAAGTTAGGAGAAAAGAATATATAAAATCAGCCAACTCAATAATTTGAGATTTTTATTATTGAAAAAATACCATAAAATGAATAACATATCGATTATTGGAGGAGGAATAGGCGGATTGACCACTGCCCTTTGCTTTGAAAAATTGGGCATAGCATACACGCTCTATGAAAAAGTAGATGAATTAAAAGCAGTAGGTGCTGGCATATGGCTATCACCAAATGCATTACAGGTTCTAGAATGGATTGATCCCAACCTATTGCATGGCATACAGCGTTCAGGGAATTCATTCGATAAAATTTTACTGGCAAACCACCAACTAAAGCCCATCCGTGATTCTAGCCAAGATTTTGTAAAAGACGCATTTGGGTACACCACCTTGGCCATACATCGAGGTGTATTACAGAAGACCCTCTATTCCTTTCTCAATAAAGATCATATACAATTGAACAAGGGATTTGAATCGTATACCCAAAACCATGACCGGTCATACACCATAAATTTTCACGATAAATCGACCCAGATAACCAATGCGATCATTGGTGCAGATGGTATTAACTCCAAGGTGAGACAGCAGGTGTTCCCCAACAGCAAACTACGCTATTCCGGACAAAGCTGTTGGCGCGGCGTGGCCGATTTTGAACTTGATAGCAAGCTGGCCTCCGCCGGATTTACACTTTGGGGCAAAAAACTTCAGTTTGGCGTTTCCAAACTGGAAAAGGGAAAAACCTACTGGTTTGCCGTTATGCTCAGTAAACCCGATCAGCAAGACGATAAGGGGACTGTAAAAACCAAACTGATCGAAATGTTTTCTCAATACCATCCAATTGTAACCACCCTCATACAAAACACATCCATCAACAAAATAATACGAGGCGATTTATCAGACCTAGAATGGATGGACAAGTGGCATGCCAACACAATTTGTTTGATTGGAGATGCAGCACATGCCATGACGCCAGATTTAGGACAGGGTGGCGCCCAAGCTATAGAAGATGCCTTTTATCTATCAAACCTTATCCATCAATCCAACTCACTAGATACAGCATTCAACTATTTTTACAACCTTAGAAAAACCAAAGTAAAAAAGCTGGTTGAACAATCACGGTTTACTTCAAAAATGGCCATTACCTATCAACCGTTGGAAATGTTCCGAAATTTCATTTTGAAATACACACCTGAAAAAATCATACAAAAACAAATGCTTGAAACCTATGCGATTAATCGTGAAATACTCCAATAGGCCATTCTATGTCCTTGAAGGGTTTCCTCTTGATAATTCTTTGCGATACTAATGTGTAATTCAAATTAAAAGTAATGGTTAACCAGATATTTTGACACATTAAAAAAAATGAAAAACCGATCAATTGATGTCCTTTTGGGCAGTGTTTTTTTAATCCTGACAATAGCATTTATTGTGCTGACCATGACCAATACACCTTTTTTTAATTGGGTTTTTGAACGGCATCATAATCTATGGAGCTGGTACTTAAGACCGTTATTCTTGCTTCCATTCTGCTTTTTTGCCTACAAAAGGAGTTTCACAGGAATGATGTTTTCCATTTTCGCCTTGTTTACCAGTATGTTTTGGTTCCCCAAACCTGAATTGACAAGCCAAAGTGTAGTAGACTTTTTAGCGTTTGAGAAAGACTACTTATACGGACAATGGGATATGATAAAAATAATGGTAACCCTAACAATTCCGTTGTCATTTATAGCACTGGGGCTCTCTTTCTGGAAGCGTAGTTTCATTATGGGAATAGGTGTGCTCATTTTAATGGCGGCAGGAAAAATAGTATGGAGTATTGAAAATGCAGGTACATCCGGAAAATCAATTTTAATTCCCGCTATTGTTGGATCATTAATTTGTTGCGCTATTATACATTTCGGATTTAAAAGGTTAAAAAAATAAACCACTATAGCATTGAAATCTATAGTTTTGAACAAAAGAATGAAATTCTCCTTAGCATTACTCTAATATCCAATTACTCTCTTATGTATTGGCCTATCCCTATGGTGTCCAGATACTCATGGACCATCTCACCAGTTATCTTTACAGTGCAACGAACTCCATAACCCACGCCCATAAGTATCGCCCCCGGTATTTCTTCTTCAAGTGGCAACTCAAATTACCTATGGAATACTTTTTTTTCAGTAGTTCTACATCCATCAAAACTAAAATAACTGCAATGAAATTACAGAGGTTTAACCTTTAACTTGTAACTTGTAACCTGACAATAAAATAATTATGTCCGAAGAACGAATTTTAACCAAGCACCCAAAAGGAAAAGATGGTGTCAACATTCTCAAAAGAAGATATGACACAATCAAAGAATTCATATTAAAAACAATTGGGGAGTATAACGAGATAACTTACGGCCAACTATCGGATTTAGCAGTTATTAAATTAAGCGAAACTTTTGATGGAAAAGTAATATGGTATATTGTAACCGTAAAATTGGATTTAGAGGCTAGGAATATTATTGAAAGAATACCCGGGACAAGTCCACACAAATTGCGAATGAAAAAATAACGACACGTCAACAAATTGTATATCGTAGATGGGGCTTTTAGGAGTCTTATATGTTAAGCCTTGCCGCACTTCCCCATGAGCTTAACAGAATTCCCCTTCAAAACTCCCTACCACATACAAGTGACCGTTGGCAAACATTCCCAACAAAAAAACGCTATTAATTTCTTTAGCCAACGGGCAAGATTTTTAGAGCATTTTTAAATTAAATTTGCCGCTAGTCAGAATTTTAAAAAATGGGAAATATTCATAAAATATTAGTATTCAGCTGTCTTATAGTTATAGTATTACAAGGTTGTTCTGTTAAATGGACAGAGGCAATAGGATATGGAAGTGTTTCCAGCGGAAATACTACAGAAGTTGTAGCTATTGAAATTCAAAAAAAACTAATAATCGTACCCATCACTATAGGAAAAAAAGAATATCGTTTTTTATTTGATACCGGTGCCCCTTTCAGTATATCAAACCAGATCCAGAAAGATGAAAATTTCAAGATAGTCAGTAAGGGGAATATTGTTGACAGTGATTACAATAAAAAGAAGGTTAACTGGGTACAAGTAGACTCCATAGGCATTGGTAAGGTACTGTTTTCAAATCAAACTGCATTTGTTGGGGATTTTGATGCAAATCCAATAATAAAATGTCTGGAAATAGATGGGATTATTGGCTCAAACTTAATTAGAAATTATAATTGGACCATTGACCAAAAACAAAATTCTTTATCCTTATCCGATATAATTGAAATAGATACTTTTAAAGAGAGTGTTGTTATTCCTTTTAAGACTGATTACCAGTATAATATTTTCATAGATGCGTATTTTGGCCAGACCAAATTGAAGAATATTTTGGTAGATTATGGATCCAATGGTTCCATTGCTTTGAACGATGAAATATTTTCTGCACTTAAAGAAAAGAATATTATTGGTGAAACCTTTATTGAAAGAGGAGTCAATCAGAGTGGAATTATTGGCAAACCTGTTGGGCTCAATAGAGAGATAACCTATTCGGACTCCGTTAGAACCAATGGCCTGCAACATAAAAACGTTATAATTCGAACCGGAAAAACTGTTTCGATCGGAAACGATTTTTTATCAAGATTTAATGTCACTATTGATTGGATCAATAAGAAATTATACTTATCGAAGTACGGAAAAGAGGTGGATAGCGTTGGATCAGCTGGATTCAGGCTAGGGTACACCATAGATAAAGGTGTATATATTCAGTCTGTTATGGAAAAATCAGACGCTTACTATAAAGGGGTCAGGCCCAATATGAGAGTTGTAAAAATTGATAGCCTGGACTTTGAGAGGGGCAATAGTTTTTGCGACTACGTAGACCATGAGCCAGGAGATGAAATCCTTTTAGGATTAGTAGACTCAAAAGGACAAAGAATAGAATACCTAATTATAAAGACATTTTTTAAAAATAACTAAGGCCCATTGAGTAAAAAATTTCTTGAAACCGACTATCCTCAATGCAGAGCCGTAGAGGTATTTCGCCGTACCGATAGCTATAGGTTTCATTTTGGCCTTAGGGCCAAAAGCCGAAATTTTGTATTTTGCCCCACCCGGAATTGCGAAAAAGCAATTCTGACCTCCCCCAAGGAGAGGTATGATCAAAAACTCCGAGCCAGAGCCGTCGGGGAATTATAAAGATTGAAGTAGGCAACAAAATCTTACCTTAGGCCGTTCCTAAGAATGAAGAAAATTTCGATAGACTGGAAAAAGCAATTAAAAACAGGGAAATAAAGTAATTTAGACTTTAAAAATCGATTATATGCAAATACTTAAGGGTTTATATCAAACAGGGGGAGACCTTAACGGGTTGACCTTTGATTTACAGGGTGCTTTGTGGAACGACGGAAATTCCTATGTGCTGAAAACGGAAACCGGATTGATCATGTTCGATTGTGGTTGCGGAGATACTCTGGACCAAATTTTTACGAATATGGAATACTGGGGGTTAGATCCGGACGATATCAAGTATTGTTTGCTCACCCACCCACATTTAGATCATGCAGGGGCCGCCCATATACTAAAGAAGAGAGGTGTACAACTCATTGGCATAAAAGAAACCGCAGAAGCCATCGCCTCCGGAGACGAACGATGTGCGGGATATTTATACCATAAAGTCTTCAGTCCGGTAGAGGTGGATATAATTGTACAAGATGGCCAAACCTTAACTTTAATGGGCATCGATATTAAGGTTGGTCATTATCCGGGTCATTCCATGGGGTGTACCGCCTTCTCATTCCTACATGAAAATAAAAAGGTTACGGTAAGTGGTGACATCATTGGCACCCTAATGGTGGGTGATTTCGGATGGGACGGATCTTTTGATTTCAACAAAAGTGCCTATATGGAGTCGCTCCTCAGATTCTCCAAATTAGATCCCGATATTATGCTTCCTGGGCACGGGATGATCTATTTTCACAAACCAAAGTGGCGGGTGGAAAATGTCCTTAACAGTGCTTTGTCCCAATGGAGGTAAACTACGGAACACCATTAGTTGCCCATGGCTTATGGCAAAAATATTTTTAATAGCTAATGCAGAATATACTAAAGTGTATACTTTCCTTTGCCGTCAGTCGGGTCTGCCCAAATTCGTTCAGGCAGGGTTTTAACTCCACCCAAGACCACTAATGGTTATGGCAGTTCGTTAGCATATAAGTGTAAAAGTGCCCAATACCCAATAGATATAATATCACTTCCTTAATTTAAACTTTCTTTTTTTAATGGATAACAAAAGATTACCCACTAAAATAGTAATTAGGCAATAGTGGCCCGTATAATTACCAACTGAATGAATTAGTATTATTTTTACCAGTATACCAACTAAATATTTCTAAAGAATATCTTAATGGCACATAGTACTCCGAAGAATGCTGAGGAAGAAAGATTGGCAGTACCGGACACCTACAAAAACTGGAAAAAATGGGGTCCGTATTTAGCGGAAAGACAATGGGGCACCGTTCGGGAGGATTATAGCGAACATGGGCATGCATGGGATTTTGTAGACCATGAAAAAGCACGAAGCAATGCTTACAGATGGGGAGAAGAAGGTATAGGAGGTTTTTGCGACTCCAGAGAGATACTTTGTCTTGCCCCTGCCTTTTGGAACGGCAAGGATCCCATTCTAAAGGAACGCCTTTTCGGTCTTACCAATAATCAGGGCAATCACGGCGAAGATGTTAAGGAACTCTACTTTCATCAGATGTCCACCCCTACCCATTCCTACTGCAAATACCTGTATAAATATCCACATAAAAAATTTCCATATTTAGAGTTGATCAATAACAATATCCGTAGCCGGGAAGATATGGAATATGAGTTATTGGATACCAAATCTTTCAATAAGAATGCGTATTTCGACTGTTATATTGAATATGCCAAAGCAGATGTAGAAGATATTCTCATGAAAATTACGGTGGTCAATAGAGGTCACAGAAAAGCTAAGATACATATACTCCCCCATCTCTGGTTTAGAAATTTTTGGAAGCACAATAAGCGGTTTGGTCGCCCAAGCATCAAATCCATAACCGACAATTGCCTACAATCCAGAAGTACTAGAAACGGGAGGCATTATTTTTACCATGAAAATGGTGAGCAGTTGTTCTGTGAAAATGAGACCAACAACAAACGTATTTACAATGTTGCCAATGAGGTGGACTATGTTAAGGATGGTATCAACGACCATGTGGTAAATGGCAAGTCTACCGTAAATCCTGAAAAACATGGATCCAAGTCGGCCGTATGGTATAAATTTAAGCTAAAAGCAGGAGAAGAAAAGTGTATTAGAATTCGACTTAGCAAGAAAAAAATGGACGATCCCTGGTCCAATTTTGATACTGTATTTGAACAAAGGATTAAGGAATGTGAGGAATTTTATGGCAATATCCTGAAGAACGATCTGCCAAAAAACCATCGATCCATTGCTAGAAGTGCTTTCTCCGGTTTATTATGGACCAAGCAATTCTATTACTACGATGTATTTAAATGGCTTTTTGGGGGGCCTGGGGAAGCAAAGCCCTTCCGTACGGCCGCCAGGAATTTTACTTGGCAACACCTTACCAACAGGCATGTGATATCTATGCCCGACAAATGGGAGTATCCATGGTATGCGGCCTGGGATCTGGCCTTTCATATGGTTTCCTTTGTAGAAATAGACCCTTATTTTGCCAAGGAACAATTATTGCTGGTATTGCGGGAAAATTATATGCATCCCAACGGACAAATACCGGCCTACGAATGGAATTTTAGTGATGTTAATCCGCCCGTACATTCCTGGGCGGTCTGGAACGTATATGAAAAAGACAAATCGCGGACCGGCAATGGGGATACCAAGTTCTTGGAGCATGCGTTCCAAAAATTGCTTATCAATTTCACTTGGTGGGTGAACCAAAAAGACAAACACGGTACGGATCTTTTTGAAGGCGGATTTTTGGGCCTGGACAACATTGGGGTCTTTGATCGTAACCATATGCCGGAAGGAGTCAGCAGAATGCAACAGGCCGATGCCACCAGTTGGATGGCCATGTTTACGGTAAATATGCTTCGTATGTCGCTGGAATTGGCAAAGACCAATAAAGTATATGAAGAATCCGCCGCCAAATTCTTTAGGCACTTCTTAAATATTGCCTGGGCCATGCACCATATTGGTACAAAGGATATTTCGCTATGGGATGATGGGGACGATTTTTATTATGACGTTGTAGAACTCTCCAATGGTACTTCAAACCGACTTAAGGTAAGATCCTTAGTGGGTATTATTCCTCTATTTGCCGTTGAGATCATTCACAAAGACCTCTTTGAACAATTGAAGGAATTTAAAATACGGGCTGCCGAAATTGTTAGGACCAGACCAGATCTGGCTTCCCTGATCTCCAATATTGAAGAGGCCAACAAAGATGGCAACTATCTGTTTTCCATCATGAGGGCCTATAGACTGGAGAAACTATTGATACGACTCTTGGATGAGGATGAGTTTTTATCCGATTATGGGATCCGTTCCCTTTCAAAATACCATAAGGACCATCCATTTGTATTTGCACATAACGGCCATTATACCATTCATTACGAACCGGGGGAAAGTAGGTCCAATATGTTCGGGGGGAACTCCAATTGGAGAGGTCCCATATGGATGCCGTTGAATTATATGATCATTCAATCCTTGCGGAAATATTACACCTTCTATGGACCTACCTATCAATATGAATTCCCAACGGGATCCGGAAAGAAATTAAACCTAAATGAAATTGCCGACCAGCTTACCAAAAGGTTGGTAAAACTCTTTGAAACCAATTCCGAAGGTAAATTCCAATATCATGCGGATGACCGGAATAAACTTTTCGCACAAGATGAACACTTTAAGAACCAACATCTATTTTATGAATTTTTTAATGGTGACAATGGCAAGGGTTTGGGCGCTTCCCATCAAACGGGATGGACGGCCTTAATTGCCAATCTCATCTTGGAGATGAAAGAATCCGACCAATAACCCTAATTTCTTAAAATGCTATTTTAGCCCCTTATATTTAGTGACCAAAATTCCAACCAATTTTATTATCTTTCTCAAGTGGTAGGAAACCAATACCAATTTCTACCTCAATATAACGGGTATATACTCTGTTATGGCATATTACCAATGGCTCAAATATTGAACACAAACCAACCAAAAAATGAAAACATTTTTTTCTGTTTCCCTATCTTGCTTCCTTCTTTTCAGCGCTTGTTTAAGTGCACAACCCCGCCAAGAACTGGTAGAGGTCATGGTAAGCCCAAACCACAAGGACTGGACCTATGCCCTTGGAGAACAGGCGGAATTTTCAATTTCGGTTTTTAGAAACAATATTCCTTTAAACGGTATTGAAATTGAATATACCATCCAACCCGATCCAGGGTATCGAACCACAAAAATTTGGGACAAGGGCACCCTTATCCTCAAAAATAATTTCACCAAAATAAAGGCCAAGAAGTTTACCGAACCTGGGTTTCTACGCTGTACGGTAAAAGTTAAGGTAGAGGGAAAGGAGTATTCATCATATACCACTGTAGGATTTGCTCCGGACCAAATACGACCCACTACCACCTTGCCAGAGGATTTTGAACTATTCTGGAAAAAAAACAGGAAAGAATTGGATCAAGTCCCCATGAACGCAGTACTGACTTTGATGCCCGAACGCTGCACCGACAAGGTAGACGTGTACCACGTTAAGTTGGATAATATTAAAGGAAAAATCTATGGTATTCTTAGCAAACCTAAAAAAGCCGGAAAATATCCTGCCATCCTACACGTACCCGGTGCCGGAATACGGCCCTATTACGGGGAAATCGACGAAGCAGCGGAAGGTTTTATCTCCTTTACCATTGGCATTCATGGCATTCCGGTAAACTTGGATAAAAGTGTTTACGACGATCTTGCCAAAGGAGCCTTGAACGGTTATCAGGCCTTTAATCTGGATGACAGGGACAATGCCTACTACCGCCGTGTTTATCTTGGCTGTATTAGGGCCGTTGATTTTATAGAAACTGTGGAAGGATTTAACGGTGAGGATATTGCCGTTACCGGTGGTAGCCAGGGCGGTGCGCTTGCCATTGTGACGGCCGGCCTGGACGATAGAATTGACTATTTGGCCGCCCTTTATCCGGCCCTGTCCGATATGACCGGATTTTTACATGGGCGCGCCGGGGGATGGCCACAGATTTTCTTGGACGAATTTACCAATAAACCTGAGAAAATTGAGGTTTCAAAATATTATGATGTAGTCAACTTTGCACGCTTCGTAAAAGCACCCGGCTGGTACAGTTGGGGCTACAACGATAATGTATGTCCTCCGGCTTCAACCTATTCGGCATATAATGTGTTGACAGCACCCAAGGAGTTGCGTCTTTTCCAAAAAACACAACATTGGACCTACCCTGAGCAGCATGAATTAAAAAAGGAATGGTTATTCTCAAAACTAAAGAAATAAGATAATTGCAGTCCCAAGTATTTTGGTAGTGGTTGCCCTATATTAACTAAATCAAACACTCATGAAGATTAAAAAAAATCAGCGCAGGGAATTTATAAAGCAAAGTGCTCTAGGGGCATTTGGCCTGACACTTTTGCCTTCCACCTATGGCCAGTTTGCCCCTAGTGATCGCCTGCGGGTGGCCCATATAGGCGTAGGAGGTATGGGCAACAGCCATATGAAATGGTTCAGCGCCCTGCCGGAAGTGGACGTGGTAGCACTTTGCGATGTAGATGAAATGCGCCTGTCCAATAGCCTAAAGACCATGGAAACCCTACAGCCTGGGAAAAAAGTAAAAGGGTACGGGGATTTCAGAAACATCTTGGATCTTAAGGATATTGATGCCATTACCTGTGCAACCCCGGACCATTGGCATGCCCAAATTGCAACTATGGCTTTCCAGGCGGGAAAGGACGTATATGGTGAAAAACCACTTTCCTATGATGTTAAAGAGGGACAGATGATGCTTAAAAATTTGGAAGAGCACAACCGTATTTTCCAAATGGGGAACCAGATACATGCCACGGACAACTTCCACAGGGTTGTTGAAATTATCAAGTCCGGTGCCATTGGAAAAGTGCATACGGTCCGTTTATGGAAAACGGGGGCACCACCCAATTTGGGCAATCCCAAAAGTAAAGCCGTACCCAAAGGACTAAATTGGGATATGTGGTTGGGTCCCGCCCCCTATGTAGATTATGTTCCTGAAAGATGCCACTTTACCTATAGGTATTTTCTGGATTATTCCGGAGGCTTCTTTGCCGATTTCTGGTGCCATATAGCCGATGTGGCCTTTTGGGCCCTGGAGCCTAAAGGCCTAAAAAGTATTGTTGCCAGAGGGGAAAAAGCCAAAGGCATCGCCGATACCCCTGAATGGATCGAAATTGATTATGAGTTTGAAGGTCTCAAAATTTACTGGACCACCGAACCGCCCAAAGTGGACGGTGCGGCCAATAGAGGAATCGGAGCCTATTTTGAAGGGGAAAAGGGCAGTCTAATATGCGATTATAATACCCGTGAAATAACCATTAATGGGGAAACCGTGACCGATATCCCTGAAATACCACAAAGCATTGTCCGTTCCCCCGGGCACCAGCAAAATTTTGTGGATGCCGTAAAATCCAGGACCCAACCCGAATCAAATCTTGCCTATGCACGCCAAATGACGCTACCCATGCATTTGGGACTGATTTCCTATAGATTGGGAAGAAAACTAGATTGGGATTCGGAAAAGGAAAAATTTATTGGAGATTCCGAGGCCAATGCACTATTGTCAAGGAAGGCAAGAAAAGCCTGGCGGTTGGTAACCTAACTAGCGGGTGCCCCTATTCCCTTATTATGCCCATTGTTTATTGTACATTATTCCCAATTTTACAAAACAAAAAATAGCTAGAATGTCCGATAACAAAATTGAATGGGCAACAGGGGTGAGTCGTGGCCTACTCCTCTTCCCCATCCAATGCCCCGACTGTAAAAGCCTCCTCGTTTTCAAAAGTATCCAATGCTTCCAAGTCTTCATTTAGTACATTGGGCTCTGGAGTAGAAGCCTTTAGGGCATTGAACTTTTCCAATTGGTCCAAATCCCCTTCATCGCCAGAAAAATAGGGAAACACATCCATGATCGGAGATTCCGAAATTACAGGAATGGTATACTCGCCCATAGTGCCCTTCATGGCCTGTATGGTATTGTCATAGGCTTCCTTTACATCATTGGCCTGCACCAATAAATAGGTATTGGTCTTTCTTTCCTTGCCACTATTCTCATCAAAGGCAATTAAGGCTACTTTGGATTTGAACCAGCGATCTGAATTTTCAAAAGGATATACTTCCGATAAATTGGCGACCTTTATATTCGTTATCAAAAATTCCTCATTGGTATATGCCGCCATTTCTTCGTTAATCCGGGCTTCTGCCTCCGTATATGATATCGCATCCAATAAATAGGATTCCGTAGTTACTTTTTGTTCTCCCGTCTCATGGGTTTTTCTGTATTTTACTTTGCACTCGTACCAAGTCTGACTCATATCTATGTTTTTTAAGGATGCCAAAAATAGTCCTAATAGAAAAAATTATCTTGCCATCCATAAAATAGATATTCACAATTTCCAGTATCGCCTACCGTTCAAATCTACTCAAAACTATAAATAGATCCGGCTTTTTCTAACAAGCCAACATGGAATTCTTCATGGTTCACGACTCCTTTTGAAAGGTAAAAAGAGGTATTCTGGTTTGAAACGCTGTATTTTGGGCAACACTTTTTTGAAATACCTTTTCTAAAAAGTTGGTGTGATGTGTAAACATAATTACCATATCTGCGTCAACGTCTGCAACAAATTTGTTGATTCCCTGAATAACAGAATCACTTTTTAGTTCACTAAACTTTATTTTTGGGTAAGATAAATCGTTTTTCAGGGCCTCTTCCTTCTGTTGCAGATTCCCTTCAAAACGCTCATTATCCTTATCTATATGAAGAATTTCAACCCGTGAATCCATTAATCTTGCAAAAGGAACAATTAAGTCCATTTCCTTTTCCAGATTGTACAAATCACTTGAATATACAATATTATTGATACCCTTATAGCGCGCAAATTCAGGTATGGTAAGGACAGGGATACTACTATTTTGTATAATACTGGCTGCATTACTTCCAAAAAGTATCTTTTTTAAGCCGCTGGCACCCTTGGTCCCAATACAGATCATATCGATATTATTTTTTACCGCAAACATTTCCACATATTTTTCAATGGATGATCCGGAGGTAATTTCATAGTTGATTTCAATATTATGCCCATTATCCTTTTTTATAGACGCTATAAGTTCTTTCATTGATCTTTCGGAACTAGCCTGTATCGCCTCTTGTAGTTTACTGGAACCAAGTCTAGTCTTTGAAGGGACATTGGTGTCTATTACGTGAAGTAAAATAAGTTTCACCTCTACATCCTTACTAAAATCTACAACATACCTAATTGCTACTCTAGATAATTCAGAAAAATCTGTGGGTATTAAAATTCTCATAGTGTACTATTTTATATTAGTGGTTTAAAAATATCCGACCAAGGATTTTTATCCTATGATATTGGTCATATCACAACAATAGGCCCAAGAACAATCCACCTAAATCGTGCAAAACCGATACCGGAAATTTCTATGCCAAAATAAAGAATTTCGATTAATAATCAAGGCTCTTTTCAAATATCCATATCCTTTGTTCACTTGCATGGCCCTTTCAACGATGACCTTTGAAATAGACCACAGCAGTATCGTCACTCGGATGCCAGGTTTAATTTATAGTATTGAAATTAATCTTCGCGTTAATTAATTTATTATCTTCCATAGATATCAAAAAATCTCATTGACATATACATTAACCTATACAAAAGCACAGCATAATGAAACGGATAATTACTATTATTACATTACTTTTTATTGCCCTTAACGGTTTGGCAAATAATACGGTAACACCTCTTTTGGCCAATCCTTTTATGGGCATGTGGGGCCTTGATATTGAAGGTGGGGGTGCCGGTTGGCTCAAAGTACATGAAGAACAGGGTTTTTTGGATGCCGAACTATTATGGATCGGTGGTAGTGTGGTTCCCGTGGCCAATGTTTATCTAATAGACGAAAATACGCTAGTGGTTACCCGAACCAATCAGGTCAAAAGGAGTCCCGATCGCAGCCATACTGTAACCTATACCTTGGAAATTAAAAAGGTGGGAGATATCTTAGAGGGTACCATGAGCGGACCCAATAGGTCCGGAAATGGAGTGTCCGTCAAGAAATTTACCGGTAAACGTATGCCCCCCATGCCAGATACACCCGATCTATCCAAACTGAAATTTGAAAAGCCGATCAAATTGTTCAACGGGAAGGATTTGAACGGTTGGAAATTAATAGACCCTAAAAAATCCAACGGTTTTAAGGTAGTGGATGGTATGCTAATGAACGATCCCGTGCAACCAAAAGATGGTGAACATATCTCTTATGGCAACATTAGAACCCAACAGGACTTTAGCGATTTTAACCTAAAGTTGGAAGTCATGGTTCCCGAAGGCAACAATAGTGGTGTTTATCTACGCGGACTATATGAAATCCAGGTAGTGGATTCTTATGGCAAGGAGTTGGACAGCCATAATATGGGTGCCCTATATAGCCGTATTACTCCAAGCGAGGCTGCCGAAAAACCTGCCGGGGAATGGCAGTCGTTTGATATTACATTGGTAGACCGACATTTGACAGTAATCTTTAACGGTAAAAAAATAATTGACAATCAACCTGTTTGGGGGCCTACTGGTGGCGCTATGTCAGCAGATGTGTTAAGTCCCGGGCCCATTTACCTACAGGGAGATCATGGTAAGGTAGCCTATCGCAATATTATTTTGACCCCTATAAAATAGCCGATCGATAAAAAAAAAGAAGGCCTCCTTAAAAACAGGGGGGCCTTAGTCTATTATTTTTCCATTTTCAAGACGGCAAATTTTCCTTTGTTCCATCCATGGACCAAAAGATACAATTGTTTGGATCCGTTTTTCGTAACAATATGCGGCCAAACCTGATGAATATTGGTTAATACAGGAATATCCAAATCTCCCGGAATTACGGTAGAAAGCAACTTCTCCCCGGAATGCACATAGATAGGCGCCGATTTTTGTTCGCCTATGGCCTGTAAGGCATTTAGGAAGTAATGCTCCGCTTCAAAGGAAATGTTACATACCAGACTGCCTTCCGGTATGTCATTAAAAGTTTCCACAAACTTGCCCTTCTTGGTAAACTTTACTACCTGCCCTGCTGCCCTATTGGCCACGAGAATATGATTTTCATGGGCATAGATACCATGTGCGGTCTGAAACTGCCCGGGCTTATCCCCTTTTCCTCCCCAGGCCAGTTTTCCCCAGCTCCAAACACCGTTCTTCTCCTTTATGGTCATTACAAAATCGCCTGCCGAATAACCATGGGCCACATATAGTGTACCATTAAGATAGGTTACATCCGTAACTCCAAAATTACTGTCTTTTGACCCGAAAAACTCATTGGCTTCATCAAATTTGAATTCATTTCCGGTAGGCTTCAAAATTTCACTAACTATCGTTCCGTCCAGGGTAAGTACAAGAACCCTTTTCCCCTCCTGTGCCACTGCCAAGTATTTTTCCCCTTTATGGACAAAGAAAACGATACCGTGGATATTGTCCTTTAAACGTTCGTCAAAACCGAGGGTAGACCATTTTGTTAAATCGGGGCTAATGGCACATAATCCATAGCCGGGTATTCCCGTATACACAATACCCGTTTCAGGATCTTCGTTAAATCCTCCGTGCATTCCAGGTTCAAATTTACGGGCCTCCTTAGGAAAGGCCGCCGTTAATTCCTGGTCCCATGAAAAAACAAATTCCCCCTGGCCCGTTATCAATTTTGCCTGCTTGGGTATTTCATCAGAGGGCATTGGGCCATGCGGGTGATGATGGGCCATGTCATTATGTTCATGCGCATGGTGTGTATGATCGTGCTGGGCATTTTGTGCCATTAAGGTGAAGGAAAATCCTAAAAAGGATACTACTGAAAATACTTTAAAAGCAGTTATTTTATACATGGTTGGATCATTATATTTTTTTTAAAGTTAAACATTCCTATTTGAATATTCAACAGGCAAATAGTAGCCCATTTCCAAAATATAAAGCCTAAGGGCGTCAAAAGGAGTAATTCCGAAGAAAATTTTCCTTCCCAACCAAAATAAAGAATTTCTTAAAACCAGCTATCCTTAAGACAAGCCCTATCTACTGACAGGGCCAATCATGAAGGTACCGGTCCAGCGAGCTTATTCTATCGGCGTACAATGACGCTTTTTAATCTTATCCATAAAAAATTTCTTGAAACCGACTATCCCCAAGGCAGAGCCGTAGAGGTATTTCGCCGTACCGATAGCTATCGGTTTCATTTTGGCCTTAGGGCCAAAAGCCGAAATTTTGTATTTTGCCCCACCCGGAATTGCGAAAAAGCAATTCCGATCTCCCCCAAAGTAAGGTATGATCGAAAACCCCGAGGCAGAGCCGTTGGGAATTATAAAGATTAGAATAATCCTAATCCCCAAAAGGTCAAGGTAGGTCTTTAATTCCTTCTTATATTTATTTCAATTTTATATAGTATACTTAATATCCTTATAGCTCCAGACGTTAAAAGAAAAATCATATCACCCTAAGTGCCTTCCCTACTTTGGTAAAGGCCTCCACTGCGTTTACCAAATGTTGCCGTTCATGGGCTGCAGACAATTGTACCCTAATTCTGGCTTTCCCTTTGGGAACGACCGGATAGAAAAAACCGATTACATAAATGCCCTCCTCCAATAATTTGGCAGCAAACTCCTGGGCCAATGGGGCCTCATAGAGCATTACCGGCACAATAGGGTGATCTCCCGGTACGATATCAAAACCGGATGCAGTCATTGCAGATCGGAAATAAATGGTATTTGCTTCAAGCTTGTCCCTAAGTGCAGTGGAAGAGGAAAGAAGATCCAGTACTTTTATGGAAGCCCCAACTATTGAAGGCGCCAAGGTATTGGAAAACAAATAGGGCCTAGAACGTTGCCTTAGCATATCCACAATTTCCTTTCTGGCCGCCGTAAATCCTCCCGAGGCTCCCCCTAGGGCTTTACCATAGGTTCCTGTTATGATATCTATCCTTCCCATTACATTTCTATATTCATGGGAACCGCGGCCACTGGCACCTAAAAAGCCGGTGGAATGACATTCGTCTATCATGACCATGGCCCCATATTTATCGGCCAAATCACAGATTTTATCCAATTGTGCAATGGTTCCGTCCATTGAAAAGGAACCATCGGTCACAATCAATATTCTTCGTGAACCATGGGCCGCTTTTAGTTGTTCCTCCAAATCCTTCATGGAGTTGTGCTCATACCTAAAGCGTTTTGCCTTGCATAACCGTATCCCGTCAATGATGGAAGCATGGTTCAAGGCATCCGAAATAATAGCATCTTCAGCTCCAAGAATGGGTTCGAACAATCCTCCATTGGCATCAAAAGCCGCAGCGTACAGGATACAATCCTCCATTCCCAAAAATTCGGCGGTCTTGCGTTCCAATTCCTTATGGATATCTTGGGTACCGCAAATAAAACGGACAGAGGATAGCCCATACCCATGGGTGTCAATGGCCTCCTTTCCTGCCTTTATAACTTCCGGATGGGCAGAAAGCCCCAAATAATTGTTGGCACAAAAATTAAGTACATTCTTGGTATTGGAAGTTTGTATCTCCGCCCCCTGGGGGGTTGTAATTATCCTTTCTTCTTTATAAAGTCCTTCGGCCTTTATAGCCTCAAGCTCTCCCTGTAATGCGTTTTTGACTGTAGAATACATATCTATTTTTAATTTTAAGTGTCCTGCCTCATTAAGGACATTCTGTTTTGCTTAATCGGCCCAATACATTTATTGCTGTGCCACATACTGTTCTCCCAGTTTTTCGATCATGGTCCGTACAATCGTTTCCAAATTGTATTGAGGTTTCCATCCCCAATCCATGGCTGCCTCAATATCGTTTATAGATTTCGGCCAACAGGCAGCAATATCCTGCCTAAAATCCGGTTCATATCTTATTTTGAACTCCGGATAAAATTTACGGATTTCCTTTACCATATCCCCTGGCGAAAAACTACTTCCTGAAAGATTATAGGCCGTTCTTATTTTAATATTTTCCCTGGGTGCCTCCATTAATTCCAAGGTGGCCCTTATGGCGTCATCCATGAAAATCATAGGAAGGGTAGTATCTTCATTTAAGAAGCAGACAAACTCCTCTTCTAAGACGGCCTTATGAAAAATATCCACGGCATAATCCGTTGTACCTCCCCCTGGCAGGGATTGGTATCCAATGACTCCGGGATAACGAAGCGACCTTACGTCCAAACCATATCTTAAAAAATAATATTGCGCCCATTGTTCGCCTGCCGCCTTGCTCATTCCATAAACGGTTGCCGGGTTCAAATAGGCTTTGTTAGGCGTGTCCGCCATAGGGGCATCCTCCCCAAAAACGGCAATGGAACTAGGAAAGAATACCTTATCCATTCCATGGGTTCTGGACACTTCCAATACATTGAAGAGCATCTTCATATTAAGCTCCCAAGTTGCCAACGGATCCGCTTCTCCCTTGGCCGACAAAATTGCTGCCAAATGATAGATTTGGGTAATGCCATGTCTTAAAACAACCTCTGTCAATTGTACTCTATCAGTGGCATCCAACGCTTCAAATATCCCCTTAAAATTATGTCTTTTCTGTATATCGGAAGCTATCACCTTATCCAAACCATAACGATACTGCAGCTCTTTTACAAGCACAGATCCTAATTGCCCATTGGCCCCTATTACTAGAACTTTTGCTTTCATAATACATTGTTTTAACACGATAAAGGAAAGTGTTAATCACTATCAAAATTACTAAATACAACACTAATAATTATATAATATAATTATTTAAGTTATAATTACTGATATACTAACAGTTAAAAGTTATATTTACTTTTTTATATAAAAAAATGTACATTTAAAAGTAAATTTTAGGACTACTATGGAGCAATTGGATATGACCGATATTACCATACTGAGGATTTTGCAAAAGGATTCCAAAAAAACGGCAAAAGAAATTGCAGCCATCCTCAATCTTACCGCCTCCCCCGTTTATGAAAGAATCCGTAGACTGGAAAGACAAGGCGTTATTAAAAAATATGTGGCCATACTGGACAAAAAGCAGATAGACCGATCCATAACCGTTATATGCCAAGTATCCATGAGGTACCACAATGAAGCCTTTATTGAAAAGTTTGAGGCACAGGTTCAGGGTTTGGAAGAGGTACAGGAATGCTACCATTTGGCGGGGCAGGTAGATTTTATCCTAAAGATCCATACCAAAAGTCTGGAGGAATATCATGATTTTGTAAAGACCAAACTTTCCAAGATAGAAAATATAGGTGTTCTCAACAGTACCTTTGTCCTGAAAGAAATAAAACATTCTTCGGAATACTACATTTAATTCCCACTGCTTTTTTACATTTGTTTTAATGGCCAATTTAAACATGAAAATTACGGTTTTGCATACACAGACCCTTTAATATTATGAAGATAGTAAGAACCGATATGGAGCTGGAAACTCCATTTGTAGACCAAACACTTAAGGAAAAAGGGCATGACCTTATATTACTCCCGGACGGGGTATCGGAAGAAATTCTAATGAAGGAATTGGAAGATTGCGATATCCTATTAATGTGCTACACTCCTATTACCAAAAAAGTCTTAGATTCTGCAAAGAAGCTCAAAGCAATCATAAAGTATGGGGTAGGAATAGATGCCATAGATATTCCGGCCGCCAATGCACTGGGCGTGGTAGTGGTGAATATTCCGGAATACGCAGAGGAGACCGTAGCAGAAGGGGCCTTTGCCATGATGATTGCACTGGCCAAAAAATTGCCCCTGTTGCAAAAACAAATGGATAGCAAGGCTTGGGTATGGCCAAGTCAGGAGTGGTTGGGATTGGATATTGCCGAAAAAACGTTGGGTATCGTTGGTTGTGGTAAAATAGGAAGCAGTATGGCGAGAATAGCGGGCCTGGGGTTTAGGGCCAAAGTTATTGGTTACGACCCCGGAAAATCGAAAGAAGAATTGGCAAAAAAAGGAATCCAGAAATATAACGACCTCACGGAAATGATCAAGGAGTGCGATTTTATTTCACTTCATGCCGTTTTGAACAAGGAGACCAAACATCTCATAGGGGCCAAGGAGTTTGAGGTAATGAAACCAAATACCATAATAATCAATTCTGCCCGGGGAGCCTTGATAGATGAAATGGCTCTTCTGGATGCCTTGGAAAAAAAACAAATTGCGGGCGCCGGACTTGATGTCTACAGCTTGGAGCCCTTGAACCAAAATGACCATCCGTTAAAAAGACTTTATAACATGGACAATGTTATCCTTCTGCCCCATTTAACATTTTATACCCATGAAGCCATGCACAGGTTGGAAGTAGAGACCATGGAGAGAATCACAGAAGTAATGGAAAACAGACCCGTTTCTATAAAATCCACAGACCCACGACTTCAGAATCAGAGCAAGATAAATATTTGATCGGCCCAAGGTCTATGCATAAAAGCATGTACACAAATAATTAAAGTGCGTTCATAAAAACATCAAGTAAATCCCCAAACTGACTTTTAAAATTGGCCTTTTCCAAAGAAAAGTTGGAAGCTTTGTCCAGTGCAGTATATTGCTTTGCTACAAAATCATAAGACCTTAAAAGGGAATCGTTGGGCATATTGTTTATATCCTGAACCAACATTAATTTATTTGGGGCAAAGGCCGCAGACAAATCGGGAAGATCGTAATGGGGCAAGGCACCGGAAACGGTAAAGGGAATATGTTCCGGCCTATAACTCCTTTGCGAGACTATGGATTCAAATGAAAGCAAGGGATCCAAGAACAGCATGCCCTTAAAATCTTCCCCCATGGCCGCAGCATGCAGTAAACTGGAGTTAAAGCCCCCTTTGGAAATGCCCATAAGTGCATTTTGGTCCAATTCCATGTTTTCCCTACAAAACCGAAGCAGGGCGATTATGGCTTCCACATGGATGGCAACCGTACTTTTTCCATTCAAAATACCGGCAAACCATTGGTTATAAGAGGTGTTGTCAAAATAGGCATCCCCCCTTAAATATCCCGGTCCCATTTCCCCAAAGCCCGGTAAGTCGGGCACAATCACCGTTACCCCTTTTTCAGCGAGGTGTATTGGTACGGCATAGGCCGCATCCGACTGCTTATTGGATATATTATCAAGATATAGGGCCGATAGTTTGTTGGGTCGTTTGGGCACAAAGGCCACAAACGGAATTACATTGCCCTTGGGCAGCTCTATCAAATACTTATTAAGGTAATATGTTCCAAATTCCGTCTGTCCCGAAAAAATAAATTTGCCTTTCCTGGTACTTGGGGTGTAGCCCGAAATTACTTTTACTTTTTGTTTTAGGTTTGTTGAATGTTTGTCCATGTTCTGTCTTTCCCTGTTCAACACCTCCATATTTTCCTTGGTCAAGGCAAGGTTCACATCGAACAAAAATTGGCTCCCTACCGATGTTGAGAGTTGACCGGTTTCCGTAACAAACAATTCTTCCACCGGAAAAAGTGTTACTTCCTCATCCTCTGAATTTCCAGGATTATCCAGATGTTTCTGAAAAAAGGCGTACATGGTTTCCCTGTTCTTTAATGTAGATTGATGCCCGGCATTGTCCTCTACCATCAGGAGATTATCCGACCTGCCAAAAGCTTGGTACGCCAATTGCACTTCCTTGTAGGTATCCCGTGCCCCTTGAATACTAAAAATATCCCGGGTGGTGGTGATCATTAATGTTGGTTTGGGTACTCTTACTGCCAAAAGATCGGCATGATCCAAACCAAGTTGGATACCTTGTGGAAAATTCTGTTCCACATCCTGGGGACCTCCAGATTTTAATTGATATTCCAAGGTGGTGATATAACATTCCGGTGCAGAGGCCTTGATGCGGTCATCAAAGGCGGCAATGTAGGAGGACTGGGTGCCACCTCCTGACCTGCCGGTAATCCCTATCCGGTTTGGATCCACTTCCTTACGTGTAAGCAAATAATCCACTGCCCTAATACCGTCCCATATCATATACTTGGCCGCAGAGGCCCCATTTATAAAAAGCTGTGCGCCTGGATAGGAATGTTCCTGGGTAGGACCAAAACGCGACTTCCCTTCATTTTTATCAAAATATTGTATTCTTTCCCCTTGCCCATAAGGGTCAAATGCAAAAACGGCAAAACCTTTTTTAACCAGATTCAGAATTACATGCTGATAGGTATCACTCCTAAATCCCAAATCACTATGACCACTACAATATATAATGCTGGGCAGTTTCCTTCTTTTCCCCTCGGGAATAAAAAATGTGGCCGTAACCTTTACTCCGGGCATGGATTCAAAATAGATCTTTTCTACACTATATCCCTCTTTTTTAATTCGCTGGGTCACCACGGGATTTAGATCGGTCTTTGGAGGAAAAGGCCCTACGGACGCCAGTAATTTTTCCTTTACCAATTGCTGTCTATCGTTCCAATCTTCCTGGGTACGTAGCAGTGAAATGGATTCCTTTCTTTTGTCCATACTTTCCAATGAAAGTTCAACTTGTTGCCTGTAGAGTGAATTTTCGGCATCGGAATAATATTTCCAAAAATCCATGACGGAATAATTGGTTTGCGACCAACCGATACAGGGATTTAATAAAAACATTAAAATTGTTCCAAGGGTAAGGGTTTGCTGTTTAAATTTTATGGGCATAATCCGATCTTTGAATAAAAAATTGAAAAAAATCAGCTCCAAGATAAATATTTAATCGTTTAAACTATAAAAAATGCCCATATTTACAATTCAAAGATGTAGCCCTAAGGACAACTTTTATTAAAAATAGATAAACATACCTATATTTTGCTTAGGGAGATTATAGTCAGCAACCAATTAAAAGAAAGTAGTAATTAAATTGATTTTGCATTGTACGCACCCTATCTATTTCTAAGATTTTTTTTATTGGCTCATCTATGGTTGCCTCCAATGCTAGGTTTGGGGCAACAGGTTGAAGATGTTCCCCAAGCATTTAATGCCCTAAACCCGGAGCCGGAACTCATCCTTATCCAAAACAAAATTAAAATACCCCAACGCCATGGCCATTTTCAGGGAGTACAGTATATAAATAAAAATGGGGGCGAAAAACTTCTAGTTTCCGGAAGTTCACGATACAAGGCCTACATTTTACAGATAGATTTGACAACACAAAAATCGGAAACCCTAATTACCTTAATGAAGGACCCTTACCGGCATGCCGGAGGAATTCAAGTTAGCGATCCTTATCTGATAGTTGGCATAGAAGATAACATTATAAAAACCACTTCAAAAGTTGGTCTGTACCATTACCAAAACAATGCTTTAAGCAATGCCCAGCCCAGCGTCACCATAATCCGTAAAGGAGAAACCAAGAGACAAACTGCCGGGGCAACAGGACTGCTGGCGGTGCAAAGTGGGTATTTATCGGTCGTAGCCGATTGGGACTCGCGCAACTGGGACTTTTATCATATAACACCGGAAAAAGGAGAACAGAAATTACTATATAATTTTACTGTGCCCAAGGATTGGGGAAGCTATCAGTCCATCAACCTTATCAAGGATGTCACGGCTATTTATGCCCTGGGTTTTTATAGAAAGGATTCGCTGGGAACAGCAGATCTGTTCTTGGTGAGCAAACTTGGATCCTTTAAGCCTATCATGGAAAAAATTGGAACCAAAACCTTTAATTGCAAGAACGGAGTGGATTTTAATGCGGCCGTGGGGCTGCAGATAGACCGGAACGGAAAATTGCACATTTGGGCCACTCAAGCAGACCCGGCCAAAGAAATTGCCATAAACAAATTTAGTCAACCATAAACCTATGTTAAAAATGATCAAACCCTTACTCCTATTAGTCTTCCTATTGTGCATCCGCACAGATGCCATTGCCCAACATAGTTGGAAGGGTATAACTACCGTTGAAGACGTATGCACATACTATCCGGAGACCATGACCAACATGCTGGATCAATTTAATCTGGACTACCCGGGATTGGATAAAGTGAAACAGGCACAGGAAAGTGGTAATCTGATTACTGCCTGTCAAGAATTACTCAGTTACTACAAAAACGGCAATACTTCAATAGACTTACGAAAAACGCCACCCACAAAAACGGACCGAACCAAGCCAGAGACGGATACTATTTTAAACAATGTTTTTGTGGTACAGAATGTCAGGGGGCAAGTCCCGTTCCTGACCAATGGCCATCGCGACTGGTATTATAAGGGCCCCAATAATGACAAGGAGTGGGCCTGGCTTTCCAATAGACATAGTCAGCTTAATAGTGTATTCAGCACCTACTTGGAAACAGGCAACCCAAAATATGCCCAATATATAGACCTGTTCTTAAAAGATTTTATAATCCTGGGGATGCCCTATCCCGCTGTAAAAAGTAGCACTTCCGTATGGCGGGGCTTGGAAGTTTCGTTCAGGGCCAAGGTATGGCCCAAAATATTCTATGGCCTGTTGGAAAGTGAATATATATCACCGGCCACCCAATTATTACTGCTCAGTAGCCTGCCCGATCATGCACACTATAACCGAAATTTTCACGGCAGCAATAACTGGCTCACTATGGAAATTTCTGCCCTGGCCACCGTAGCCGCCTATTTTCCTGAATATAAGAATTCTGGGGAATGGCTGGATTATGCCATAGAAACAATGACCCAAAGTATGAAGGATCAGGTTTATGCGGACGGGGTACAAACCGAGCTCAGCTCACATTACCATAATGTTTCATTAATCAATTTTGAACTTTTCAAAGATATCTGTGATAGGGCCAATAGGACCTTGCCAGAATTCTACAACCACACCATTGAGGCCATGTACGGCTATATTTCGCATATGGTGAGACCAAGCGGCCATCGGTTAATGAACAATGACGGGGACAAGGGAAGCGACCGTAACTTTATCCTAAAGGGTGCTGAAAAATTTGGCCATGGAGATTGGGAATATATCGCTACCAACGGACAAACAGGTAGCAAGCCCTTGGACGGCCCCTCCTATTTTTATCCCTGGGCCGGGCATTTTGTCTCCCGTAGTGGCTTCGATAGGGATGCCCATTGGTCGTTCTTTGATATGGGACCCTGGGGCAGCGGGCATCAACATAATGATAAGTTACATCTTTCCATATCCGCTTATGGGAAAGATTTTCTGGTAGACTCGGGAAGATTTGCCTATACAGGAGAAGTGGCGGAAAAATTTCGCCCCTATTCAAGAAGCAGTGCCGGACATAACCTTTTACTTATAGACGGAAAAGGACAACAGGATGGCCCCCTACTAGTGGACGAACCATTGGACGGAGATCATTTTAAAATAACAACGGATTTTGATTATGCTTCCAATTCCTTTGATCGGTTTATAGATGTAAAGGGAACTGTAAAACATACCCGGGTAATTTTTTATGTTCGTGGGGAATTCTGGGTGGTAGTGGACAGAATAGAAACGGACAGGCCAAGACAAATTGATGCCCTATGGCATTGGCACCCGGAAAATAAGGTGGTAAAGGACAGGTCTATAGTAAAGACCGTTAACGAAGGGGGCAATCTGGCGCTCATTCCGGTTGGCCAACAAAAATTCGATATCCAATTCATCAAAGGACAGGAAACCCCTGAGGTACAAGGCTGGTATAGTCCTGAATATAACATATACGAACCCAATACCACAAGTTCCTATAGTTATAAAACAAAGGGCAATTCCACCTTGGTATGGTTGTTATTACCATCGGAAAAGGAGCACGCTAAAATAAAGGCAAAAATTATATCGGAAAACGCCCATGGGATTATCCTTAATGTTTCGGACAAAGGAAAGAAATGGCTGCTCAACATTCCTTTTTACCGAAGTACCAATGCAACAATGGAAAAATCACAGTAGTATTTTATAGAATCAAGGCTCCATGTACACCTAAATTTAATTCTGAATTATTCATCAATTACTGGTTAAAATGCAGATGGATTTTAAAGATTCGCTATATTGGGTATAGGAATAAACATAATCAATGATCACATATAATTGTTCCCCTACCGGAGCAGGCCTTTTATAATTTATTTTTCTAAAAAGACAGGTTTCCCCAAGAAAAAGCTTAGCTGTAGGCACATGCCCAGGGAAAGGAGCGCCCCTACCAAGAAAGAAAATCCAAAGAACGGGATGGCGGTTAGCGATAGTGTTTGGAAAAATATAATGGCATTGTCCGAATCATAAGAAAATAATTATATATTACAAGAAATGAAAAAATCTACCATAGCGGAAATCAGGGAACGGTTCGATAATGATGTGGAGCGGTTCTCCAATTTGGACACTGGCCAGCTTACCACAATCGACGCCAAAATTTCATTGGAATTGATTACCGAAGCGGCCAAAAGAATTGCTCCCAATGCAGATCAGCTATTGGACATAGGATGTGGTGCCGGCAACTACTCCCTAAAGATGCTCTCCAAGCTCCCCAATCTGGAATGTACCTTAGTAGACCTAAGTGGTCCTATGTTGGACCGGGCCTTCGAAAGGGTTTCCAAAGAGACCAATAAAAAAGTGCACTTGGTAAAGGGAGATATTAGGGATGTATCTTTAAAGGAAAACCATTTCGATATCATATTGGCAGGTGCCGTATTGCACCATTTAAGGGAGGAACAGGACTGGGAATATACCTTTGGAAAAATATATGGCCTTCTAAAGCCCGGGGGTTGTTTTATGATTTCGGACCTGATTGCCCAGGACAGTGAAATACTCAATGAATATACCTGGGAAAGATATGGGGAATATTTGGAGGAATTGGGTGGAGAGGACTATAGGAAAAAAGTGTTGGAATATGTGGACAAAGAGGATTCCCCCAGATCTATGAACTATCAGCTGGATCTCATGAAAAAGTTAGGCTTCAGCAAGGTAGAGATATTGCACAAGAACATATGTTTTGGGGCTTTTGGAGGCATTAAATAAACCTTCCCTTCTTTCTAATATCAGTTTTAGATGGCCCCACACCCATAATCGTAACAATAGGAACAACATTATTGTACGGGAAGTCGTAAATTAATGTTCAAAAAATAAAGGGTATGGCCTTAAAACTAAAAATACGACTCTTTTTTTTTCTTAGCGCAATCGGCTTGGTGTCCTGTACCTCTTCCACCTCCAAAACCGTAGAGATCAGGGGAGTCTACGGAAATCCCCAACCCTTGTGGGATAAGGGGTATCAACTTAATGACCTCGGGGTAAATGCCATCTTTGTCCACAGTGGATCCATCAATAAAGAAATGATAGACCGTGCAAAGACAGAAGGGGCCAAGGTTTATGCGGAATTTGCTACTTTGAACGGCAAGGATTATGTAGAAGCCCATCCGGAGGCCTGGGCCATAAATGAAAAAGGGGAAAGGGTTAAGGCTGCCACTTGGTTCATGGGGGTCTGTCCTACCGAACCCGGTTTTAGAAAATATCGTTTTGATCAGCTACGCGACTTACTTCTGGAGTATGAACTGGATGGTGTGTGGATGGACTATGTGCATTGGCACGCCCAATTTGAGGATCCGGAACCCATTCTTCCCGAAACTTGTTTTTGCGAGCATTGCCTAAGCAGTTTTTCAAGGGATAACAACATCCGGTTACCGAATGCCACTACCCGCGAAAAGGCCGAATACATTCTAGACCATCATGATTCGGACTGGCGAAAATGGCGTTGCGGGGTTATTTATGATTGGACTTCCAATTTTAAGGGTATTATTGCGGAAATAAGACCCAATACCCTTCTTGGCCTGTATCATTCTCCTTGGAAGGACGAAGAATTTCATGGTGCCAGAGAACGAATACTGGGTCTGGATTATGACCTCTTGAAGAAAACCGTGGATGTTTTTTCACCTATGGTCTACCATCAAAAAATGGGCAGGACCCCCAATTGGGTCCAGGAGAACATTGAATGGTTTGGCAAAAAGATTAATGCTGATAATGGCGCCTACCCCAAAATATGGCCCATTGTCCAGGCCTATAATGAGCCGGGTATTGTTACCCATGAAGATTTTGAAATCGTATTGCGAGGCGGATTGACCGGAAAATCTACCGGAGTAATGATGTTCACTACCCATGCCGTAGCAGAGGATATAGGTAAGATAGCGGTGATGAAAAAGGTATATAGCGAAATTTCTGTTGGAGCCGGTAAATAAATTATCAACATAAGGTTTTGAACGGAATGAATGATATGTTGGCGGTAAGCTTTAAGCAAAATGCCGTAAGCTATTCCCATAAAAACGGATTCCGAGGCCCATGCCCGTTACCAAGAATGGACACTCAAAACTTATAGAAACCAATAGTGGTAAAAAAACCTCCGTTAAAATGGAGGCTTTTTACATCGAGGACCTTTATGCCATAAGTACTTGCACAGGACTATCCTATGTCCTGACCACGTCTTCGGACATTTGACACCAAACCAACATCTCCTTGCCGTTTCCTGCCCATTTTATTACCGAATACCGAGACCGGGCATCACCATTCTATAAGTTCCAGATCCACCGGTTCATCAAAGCCCTTTAGCATTTGGGAGCCGAGTGGCTTAAAGGAAACATCTTTACCAATACAAAGGTCTTTGACCACCTTTGCGCTAATAATTTGACCCGAATTACCATAGCTACAGATACGCGCTACCAGGTTCACCGTTGAACCAAATAGGGCATCTCCATCCTGTACCGGTTCTCCGGCCCCAATACCGATCCTTGCTTGGAGTAAGATCCCATCCTCACGGGATTCATTGTACTGCGATAATTGGCGCTGTATTTCTACCGCACAGACCGAAGCCCTATAAGCCGATCTAAAACTGGTCAGAAACCCATCTCCCGCCCTATCTACTTCTCGCCCTCCATGGTCAACCAACGCCTTTCTTACCACGTTCCTATAGGTACGCACTAGGCGCAAGGCCTTGACATCTCCCAATGCTTTGGTAATATCTGTAGAACTTACCATATCAATGAACATAATTGCCCTAAATGGACTCTCGGTCATGGGTTTGCCATCTTCCTTTTCGGGATCTATAACCCGGCCAAGAAATTGGGCCACGGCCGAACTGTCAACTTCAATGATCTGGTTGGGAATCAGACCATGTGCTTCTTGATGCATACCCAGTACGGCGGCGGCAGAAGGAGCTTCAATAAGACAAAAAGCCATGCCTTTTTTTTCATCATGCCAATAAGTCAATGCCTTACAATGATGCCGTGATTGGATTTTCATATCTTCATGATGCGCTTTGGCCACCTCTTCGGGAGTGGCCCCTTCTATATAATGTCGATCCATAAATAGTGGCATAATTTCTCTGTTTTAGGATGGGGAGATATAAATTAAGTCCGATCTGGATATAGTACAGCTATAAGAACGTATCATAGCCCATATGGGCAATACTACTGGCAAAATAAAGATACTATTTTATTAATTATAAAAATCCGAAAAAATAACAAAATCCTAGGATGGGCAAAGGGGTGGGTTGCTGCCCGGTAGATACTCCTACTATATTTTTCATGTTTTGCCCCTAGTCCCCAGACCAGTGGTTTATGATTCTTGCCCGATGTCTACAGACAAATGTATACCACTAAAAAAGGGAAGAAACTACTGCCCTTCCCTTTTCCTATGGTTTATAAACTGTTTCCCTTCTAAACCGGCATATCCGGCAATTTCCAGCCGTCCCTATAGGTATGCTTTATCAATTCGGCTGCAAATTCACTTGCAGAATAGGGTTCTGTCCATTCCTTTTCAAATTTTGGTCGTCCGTCCTTCATGACAAAATTATCGCGGATTACGGTCTTGATGGTCTCCTCCTGCCCTATATTGGTAAACCTCATATTCTCCCCATCCCAATTCAATACTTTATTCAAAGATTGCAGCCTAACCGCCAAAACTCCCATAACGACCATTTCGTTAAAGGGACCGGCTTCTGAAAAATCGGAAGTACAAGGTTTGCGGTTCTCCGGATTCTCCTTACAGGCCCTTACCCAATCCATTTCATGGCCACCTCTGTTCCAGGCAAGACCGATTTCCTTCTCTACCCTGCGTTCCGTCTCAGCTACTTTTGGCATCTCCCTGCCCAATATTTCGGGTTCTACCCCATAACAGCCTGCATGAATAATCCCTTTGGTGCCGTAAAAGAAAGTTCCACCGCCAGACTTGTTGGGATTTTTTCCGCTAGGCCAGTTGGCCGGTAAATTAGGTTTAATGCCCCCGTCATACCAATTCACCTCTACCTCGGACAATTTAATCCTGCCTTTTCTTCCCCGCTCCGGAAAGGTCATTTGTACGGACTGTGCCGTTGGGGCGCTGTCCTTTAACAACAAGGAGGAACTTCCCTGAACTTTGGTGGGATAGCCCAATTTTAAAGCTTCAAACACAGGATGTAAAATATGGCAGGCCATATCTCCCAAGGCTCCTGTGCCGTAATTCCACCATCCCCGCCAGTTCCATGGATGGTATACTTCATTGTAGGGTATCAATTCTGCGGGTCCCGTAAACAGATCCCAATCCAAGGTGCTGGGTACCCATTGGCCTTGGCTGGGGGGATTTACTCCTTGCGGCCATATAGGCCTATCCGTAAAGGATTCTACCTTGGTTATATCCCCAATGGCACCGCTCCATATCAATTCACAAGTCTTGGCCACTCCTTCTCCAGAAGCCCCTTGATTCCCCATTTGGGTAGCCACATTGTGCTTCTTGGCCAACTTGGTCAACAGTCGGGATTCATAAACGGAGTGTGTAAGTGGTTTTTGCACATAAACATGTTTTCCACGTACTATGGCATCGGCCGCCACTATGGCATGGGTATGATCGGCAGTAGCTACCATAACGGCATCAAAATCGTTGCCCATCTCATCATACATTACCCTAAAATCCTTGTATTTCTTGGCATTTGGAAAGTGATCAAAGCAATTCTTTGCATATTTCCAATCCACATCACACAATCCAACAATGTTTTCGGTCTGTAAATTTTTTAGATTACCAAACCCCATACTACCTACACCTACCCCAACAATATTCAATTTATCGCTGGGCGCCTTATGTCCCAACCCTGCAATAACATTACTGGGGAGGATGGTAATTCCTGCTGCAGCCACTCCGGTTTTACTGATAAATGACCTACGTGTAATTGGTAAGGGTTTGTTTGGTTCCTTTTTCATTTTTAAAATTGTTTTTGGTTTTCAATAAACTTGATTTGTACTTTATATCCCTTAAAATTCGTAAAAAAATTGATAAAAACAGTCAATATGGAAAATTTGCTTTTAAATTGATTGGAATTTTACTTAGCTTACATCCAAATTTCCTTATATCAAAATGCCCAAAACACTTTACCGAGTTTATGTTGTGGAATTATCGAAACGCGTTTTTAATGAAAATACGAAGTTTAGGACGGCCAATCCCCAATATAATGGGGTATTGGAATGCCTATATGTAGGTATGACCTCCAAGACGCCCAAGGAGCGATTTGACCAGCACAAGACAGGATACAGAAACAGGAAGGGACATAGATTATCGTCTAGCATAGTTGAAAAATATGGTCTTTATCTAAGGCCCAGCCTATACCATCATATCGATCCTGTATTGACCAGGGGCGAGGCACTGGAAATAGAAAAAGGCCTGGCCCTGGAATTGAGGCGGGAGCGCTATGCCGTATGGTACAATTGAGAAGACATGGATACTGAACTAAATTTCCTAAATTTAACCAAGCCATAATTTTACATGATCAAAAACTTTTTTGCCCTTATTGCCCTTAACCTTTTTTTGTGCGGCCATGCACAAATCCTAAAAAAACAAATTCCCGATAAGCTTGTAGTGCTCACCTTTGATGATGCCCCGGCGAGTCAATATACAGTAGTGGCCCCATTATTAAAGGAATTCGGTTATGGGGCTACATTTTTTGTATGTGAGTTTCCTCCAAATTACAAGGACAGTACCCTGTACATGAATTGGCAACAGATAGCGGCTTTGGATAAAATGGGTTTTGAAGTGGCCAATCACACCCATACCCATGCCAATGTTAGCCAACTCTCCCAAATGGAATTTAATAAAGAATTGGAATATATTGAGGACAAATGCGATTCCCTTGGGATAACCAGACCACGAAACTTTGCCTATCCGGGATACGGTCTAAATGATAATGTCCTCAGGTTTTTGGAAAAAAAGGGATATCTTTTCGCCCGAGCCGGTGGTAGCAGGGCATACGATCCATTGACAGATCATCCATTTCTTATACCAAGCTGGGCCACCAATGCGGATAACAAAAATGAAATTTTGACCGCTCTTGACGAAGCTAAAAACGGAAAGGTAGTAATACTTACCTTGCACGGTGTACCCGATGTGGAACATCCTTGGGTAAATACCCCTCCCCCACTGTTTAAGGAATACCTTAAGTACTTGTCCCGAAATAATTTTAAGGTGATCTCTCTAAGGGATTTACTGACCTATATTGATGTGGATGTGGCCAAGGAAATCATTGTTCCGGATTTAAAGGCCCACCTTAAAAACTAAATGCCCTATTCATGAAAAAAACAATACTGTTTTTCTCTTTGTTGATCGCTATACATTTGGAAGCCCAACAAACCATAGACCTTTATTCTTCAACAATTCCCAACAGCAAACCCAATGGGATAGAGGAAGTTGAATTGAAAAAAGATGGACAGTTCTTTGGATATAAAAACGTCACCCTTCCTAGCTTAAAAATATATCTTCCTGAAAAACATCTGGCAACGGGAACGGCTGTCATTATATGCCCGGGAGGTGGATACGGTATGGAAAGCTTTAAACTGGAAGGCATACAAATTGCCGAGGCCTTTTTGCGCAAGGGTATCGCCGCCTTTGTTTTAAAATACCGTTTGCCCAGTGATTCAAGCATGATAGACAAAAGTATTGGACCATTACAAGACGCCCAACAAGCCTTAAAAATAATACGGCAACGTGCGGCTGAATGGTCTTTGAACAAGAAAAGAATAGGAATTATGGGGTTTTCGGCCGGTGGCCATTTAGCATCAACTGTAGGGACACATTTTAACAAGTCCTATATCCATAATAATGAGGGAATAGATTTAAGGCCCGATTTTATGATTTTGATTTACCCGGTAATAAGTATGAAAGATCAATTGACACATAAGGGATCCCGTGAAAATTTACTGGGAAAATCCGCTTCAGAAGAACAAATTCTAAAGTTTTCAAATGAATTGCACGTCAACTCCTCAACACCGCCTACCTGGCTGACCCATTCGGGTGATGACACTGTGGTTCCCGTAGAAAACAGTATCCGCTTCTACCAAGCATTGATCCATCATAAAATACCTTCGGAAATGCACCTATATCCAAAAGGCAATCACGGTTTTGTCCTGAATCTGGATACCGATGAATGGATGCAGCCCTTATTTTCCTGGATGGAGAAAAGCGGAATATTAAATCAATAAATCCTTAAAATAAACCTGAAATCATTAGATCCAATTCCTATGAACAACCTTCTTACCAAAATAATCATCTTTTGCTTAATTTGTATAAACAGTATTTTAGGGCATTCACAAGAAATATTGTTCAGAAATATTACCATCGTCAGCGGTAATTCTGCAAGTCCAATAGAACGGAACATAGTGGATTTATTAAAAAATAGATTGGAAGAAATCCCAAGTATCCAAGTAACCCTAAGGACTGAAACAAAAGAGTTGCCCTGTAATCCCGATGAATTGCAAATTCTTCTGGGGACTCCCAAAAACCATTCGCTGTTGAACTCCCAGTTTATGAAATTAAGGATTCCCGGTTTATCGGCCTTGGCCCCTGGTCCGGAAGGATTTCTTTTAAAATATGTTGATGGTCCCAAAAATTGCTTTTTAATCGCAGCCGGTCTGGATGAAAGGGGATGCCTATATGCCGTAGGGGAAATATTGAGACAAGTGACCTATAAGGAAGGGCAGCTGGCCATACCCGACAATTTGGACATTAGGACGGCTCCAGCATTTGAAATCCGCGGAACACAAATTGGACAGAGCCATATTGCCAAGAAATTGGCAAAGGTAAGGGATTGGACCAAAGACGAAAAGCAACGTGCATTATTGGACTATGCCCTGGCAGGGGCCAATATTTTTGCTGCGGATAATGACACTATGTATAATTTCATAAAATCTTACGGCCTAATGACCCAGACCAAGTTTGGGGCAAATACAGCGGGGCCGAAGTACCGAAAGAATGGAACGCCTTTGAATCTATTGGCCGTTCCGGATACGTTTGCCTTTCCGTTCCCGAAGCTAGGGATTATATGTTGAAAAAGTGCGATGAATATTTTAAGGATAGCCCATTCTATGATCTTATTGAGTTCTACGGTGGTGATGGAGGGGGGTGTGAATGTGACAAATGCAATCCCTATGGCCTTACATTTATAAAATTGGTAGAGGAAATGGCAACTATTATCCATAAATATCATCCCAAAAGTCGCATCTATTTCACAAATCAAAAATTTGACAATGAGGACGATAATGCCATATTTCAATATTTGCAGGAAAAACCCAGGCCCTGGCTTTGGGCATGGGGCTATGGTCCTGGTTCGGATGCCACTACCTGGCAGCCGGGACACCGACAAACACACCGCATAGACCTATTTGAATATCCGGGATTTGGGCCGTATGGATTATATCCCAAAGAAATAATCCATCAAATTCCTTCCCGTCACAAGCTTTTGTATTACAATGAAATTACCCATTGGAAATATGCCCAGCACGCCTATATCCAAATGTATCCAAGAGCAGACCGAAACGGGGACCTGCCTCCCCATTGGAGTCATGACATATACAACAGGCGGCCCGATCAATTCCTGACAATGGTCTATAATCGATTGACTTTTTTTGCCTGGCCCGAATATTACCATAGGGTATTCAACGATTTAATGCGATATGGCAATGGGGACATTACCCATTCCAGTGGACACCATGATCATTTTAACCAGTGGATGTGGCAACGCCTGTTGTGGTCCCCAAGGACGTCTGTTGATGAAGTCCTCAATGAATATTCCAAGACCTGGTTTGGCAAAGAAGCTGCACCTTTAATGGCACGGGCCATTTTACTATTGGAAAAGAACCTCGAAGAAATTGAGGATCTTCCCTTGGATCAAAAACCGGGAATTGATGAATACTACCGCCTAGTTCATCAAGCAGGGCAAATGATGCCTCCGGAAATTATGAAAACAAATTGGTTATGGCGCATGTATATGCAAAAGGCGGCATTGGACAAGTATGTAAAATTGGATGTTATTCAGCAAAAGAGGTTGGAACAGGAAATAGAAAATGATGTGGCCATCTATTTAAAAAATGACAAAGCCATAACACTAAATGACATCCTGAATAAAGCAAAACTTCCCGATGAGACTTCAGAGATGGCCAGTCTGCGTGCAGAAGCCAAACAATTGGGAGAGGAGAGCAATATTATTTACGGACAAAGAAATGACGGTTATTTTAATCTGAAACATGATTATATTGGAATAGGATGGCTGAAACGACAACTGACAAGAGCTCAAAATTCCAATAAAAAAATGGCCCATAATCTATTAAAAATGATTATTGATTATCAGAATCCCGGTGAAGGAGGATATTATGACAATCTTGGAACTGCCAATGTGGCCCCCAATGTTATAACCGGCTATCCCTATGACCATGGACAACCTTATGTTTCGCAAATGCTATCGGAAGAAAACAGGCCCAGCCAACGCTCCATGCACTTTACTCAAAATGAAGATCTTGGGGTAAGCCTTTTTTACCCGGATCTGGACCCAAATGCCTCCTATTCCATTAGATTTACGTTTGTTCGCCCTTGGTACCAGGAACGGTACGCGTCCAGAATGAATCAAAAATCCCAAAAAATCTATGCCGATGATATGGTACTGGTCGAGAATGTTGAATTACCGCTACAAATGAGCGATTTTTTCACTTACCACATCCCTAGATCGGTTACCAAAGATGGAGAATTGACCATTAGATTGGAACGTGCCCATGATGTGGCCCGTGGTGATCGTATTGGTGTAGAGCAATGGCGTAATTCCGGTGGTTGGGGCACCATGGCCTCTGAAGTCTGGTTGCTTAAGGACTAATCTACCTACGCCCTTTGCCAGAAGCAAGTTCAGCGCCCCAAATTATAGTGCCCAATATCGCAAACAACAAAATGTAATTTGCATTTTTTCGCTGTTCGCAATTCAAATTGAAACCTGCTTCAATAGGGTTGCCTGTTTTTATAACCATAAGGGTTCTGCTTTTGCCGGTAGAGCGGAATTACGGATGGATTCACTATCCGTTCGTCCCAGACTCCTATGGATGCCGTAATACTGAATTTCAGCTAAACGATCCACATTTGTACCCGATAGGCTGACACCAACAAAAAGTACGGGGTATTTACATTAAACCGCCAAATCGGCCTCATCTTCTATGGTTGTAATTTTATTTCTCCTTGCCAAAATTGCCAGACCAAAAGTGAGCAAACCGAGCCTGCCTACGAACATTACAAAAATAATAACCATTTTACCCCAAACACTTAAGTTGCCTGTTAGGCCCATACTTAAACCAACTGTCCCAATGGCCGATGTAGTTTCAAAAAGAATTTGGTCCAGCGGAAAATTTTCGGTCATGGCCAACAAGAATGTGGAAAGAAAGATTACAGAGGCATAGAGCATAAAAATGGAGGTTGCTACATAAAGCCGTTCCATAGGAATGGTCTTCCCAAAGAATGTTACCTGACTATTATTCCTAATTCTGCTCCACATGATCGCTATAAGCGCTGTTAAAGTGGTAGATTTCATTCCACCACCCGTACCCGAAGGTGAAGCGCCTACGTACATCAAGAAAATCACGACCAACAAAACCCCTATGGAGAAGCTTCCGATGGGAACCGTATTAAAACCTACCGTAGTCAATGCGGCCATAGATTGAAAGAAGGAAGCCATTAATTTGTTCTCGCCCAATTGGCTTACCGAAGGTTCAAAAAAATAGATCATTGTTGTTCCAATGGAAAGCAATACCATAATTAGCCCGAAAATCGTTTTGGTTGTAAAGGTGATGCCCCTGGTCTTTCCTGAAACCCTATTCCAAAGGTCGGTTACGACAATAAAGCCCAAAGAACCACAAATGGCCAATACAGAAATAATGGCATTAATGGAAGCATTGTCCGCAAACTGCTCAAAACTATCATTATATAGGCCAAAACCTGCCGTACAAAAAGCTGAAACACTGTGAAAAATACTGCTCCAAACAGCAAAGTTATGCTCCACACCCGCCCGGGTAAAGGCAATGTACAAACACAGTGCCCCAATTGTTTCTATAATGATGGTAAAAATGATAACCGACTTTAAAAAAACTTTTAGCTCAAATCCTTTGGGCATTGTAAATTCTGCATTCAACACCCGCTGATGCCAATGGGTCAATGGGTTTTTCCTTGACAGTAGCACAAAGGAGGTGAATGTCATATAGCCAATACCACCAATTTGAAAAAGTAACATTACAATGAATTGACCAAACCAATTATAGCTATCAAAAATACTTACGGTTACCAATCCTGTTGTGGAAATTGCCGATGTGGCAATAAACAAACTATCCAATGCCGTAACGGCCTGTTTATGAAAGAACGGCAAGCAGAGGAGTGACCAACCAATTAAGGTATACGTCAAAAAACCGAAAAGTAGGTTCTGTTGGGGCGATAATGACAATTGAAATTTACGATATCTTTTTACTACTTTTTTCATACTACCCTATGAGGTGAAACTGTTTTGTTAAGTTGGCTTGGATGTGTTTGAAGATTGGGAACCTTGCCCTCATCATTATCATAGAAAAAACACATTCATTTCTTTGTACTATTTTGATACTACAAAGGTCTGATGGAAGTGATAATTAAAAAATCAAGAATTGGGATGCCTATATAAAGATTTTATAAAGACTATTGAAAGCGATAGCCAACACCGCTTTCTGTGATGATGTGTTGCGGGTTATTGGGGTTTTCCTCAATCTTTTTACGTAGCGTACCCACAAAAACACGCAAATATTGTGTTTCGGTTTGGTAGCTGTATCCCCAAATTTCTTTCAGCAGGTATTGATGTGTAAGGACTTTGCCTTCATTTTTGGCAAATAATGCCAATAAGTTATACTCTGTAGAAGTGAGTTTTATGGTTTCATTTTTTCGTTTTACAATTCGGGCCACCAAATCAATCCCAATATCCCCACAAGAAACGATTGAATTGTTCTCCGTATTTTGACTTCTTCTAATTGCTGAACGAATTCTTGCCAATAGCTCACCTGTGCGGAATGGTTTGGTCAAATAGTCGGTTGCCCCATTGTCCAGGGCCGAAACAATATCGGCTTCATTGTCCTGAACCGAAAGTATAATGATGGGTTTGTTATACCATTGGCGTAGTTCACATAAAATTTCATGGCCACTTCTATCAGGCAGACCAATATCGAGTAATATCAAATCAGGGGGATGACTGGCCGATAAGATCAATCCTTCTTTTCCCGAGCTTGCTTGAACTACTTTATAATCGTTGCTCTCCAAGTTTATTTGAAGTAATTTTCTGATTGGTGGTTCATCATCTATGATAAGTATTTCTGCCTTATTCATTTTCCATGTTTTGATTATGTGAAAATTCACAAGGTAATTCAATAGTAAATTTTGCTCCACCTTGGGCTGGATTCTCCAACTGTATATTTCCGTTCATAGCTTCCGTAAAACCTTTTACAATGGAAAGCCCTAAACCTGTTCCACCTGTTGAAGTATTGTTTAAACGGTAGAATTTATCAAAAACAAAATCCATTTCAGTTTCGGGAAAACCTTTTCCGTTGTCAAAAACCGAAATAAGACAATGTGATTCATTGTTACCTAATTCAACAGAGATATTTGTATGCCTAGGAGTATGTTGAACAGCATTACGAATGAGGTTATAAAGAATTTGCTCGGTTAAACCGTTGTCAATTTTAACCAAGGGTAGGTTTTCATTGGGTATAAATACAATTTTGTGATGTTGCGCATCATTTTCGTTGTCCTTAATCGCAGAAAAAACAAGTTCGTTCAAATCGCACCAATCAATTTTGGGCCGGATAAAACCCGCTTCAAGCCTGCTCATACTTAAAAGGTTATGGACTTGGCGGTTCAATCGAAAACCGGCAATTTCAATTTCCGAGTAAAGTTCGTTACGATTATGGTCCGAAAGTTTGGTCTGGCCCTCTTTAATGGTATCAATGGCACCGATTATTGTGGAAATTGGTGTTCTCAATTCGTGGGAAAGTGAATTAAGTAAGGTGTTGTACAGTTGTATAGCTTTTTCTTTTTCCACTTCATCCCTTTCCTTTCGTTCTACTTCTCGGATTTTGTAGGTTAAAACTGCATTTATTGATGCTATAACGAAATACATTAAGAACATCAATCCATCTTCGGCAGTGCCAATATGTAACGTAAACGTTGGCGGAATAAAAAAGAAATTCCAGATCAAAGCACTTAATATTGCCGATAGCATTACTGGAAGAATATCAAAAAGAATGGCTTTGATAGAAACAACCAAGAGTAAAATTAGGGCCACGGCCCTGTAGCCAATAATATCAACCGATAAAAAGCATAGAACAGCAGTGAATACAATAAGTAAAACGCTTATAAGGTATTGGTTTTTCTTGCTATATTTTCTTGTTCTCAGTAAGTCCACATTTTTTGTTCAAAGTTAGTGATTGCGTTATAAAGATTTTGTAAAGATGTCCATTATTGGTGCCTTGGCAAGACTACCCACTATACTTTGCCATTCCCTTTCGTGTTCGTGAACCGCAAGGGCGGTTTGGTTATTTTGTTTTTGGCCTTTGTTTTTAGAGTAGGAAAAAACCAAATGTATATATAAGGGCAGAGGGCCCCGCAAGACGCATAACATTCCTGATATGGCAAGTGGTTTTTTAATTCCAAAAGCAAACATATCAAGATAAATGAGGCCGCCCAAATAGCTTTTAGGCGGCCTCACTTCTATGGAAAAGTACAGGTAATAATTCAGTTATCGATATAAGGTAAAATGTCCGAAAAACTGTTGCTTATCTTGATCGTTCGCATTTACTTCATACCAATAATCTCCCGTAGGTACAGCTTTACCATCATAATTACCATCCCAACCGGACACTTGGTCCAAAATAGCCACTACCCTACCATAGCGATCATAGATCTTAACTTCCATATTAGGAAAATAATCCCTATTTTCAGGATACCATTCATCATTCATATTATCCCCATTGGGCGTAAAGAAATTAGGTATCTCCAGCATACCCGTAAATTTAAAGGGAATGGATACTGAAGCCTCGCACCCCATGCGATCTACCACCTTAACCGTTACATTGGTGTCCTGATTGGATAAAAATACGTTGACATCGCCATAAGGATCCCCTTGAAAGAAATATTCATAATCCCCAAAACCTCCCATTGCCGTTGCTGTGACCTCATTAGGACCAGTTTTAACCGCTGTCAATGTCAATGGTTCATAGGTATCCACACTAAAGTCGACCGAAGTGGCACATCCATTTTCATGATAAATATAAACAGTATGATCACCGGCCGGCAAATCTCCGAAGACCGTCTGGGTATTGGCCAATGTAATATCGTCCACATCCAGAGAAAACAGAAGTCTAGACATTAAGCTAGAATCCGTCATGCGAATGGTAACCGTACTATTTGGAAAAATTCCCTCACATCCATATTCCACAATGGGTTCGGAACTTAGATCGACACCTATTGTGATCGGAACAATGGCATTCGCCTCGCACCCCATGGAATCGCGAATGAACACTACATAGGTTTCACCCCCCATCAGGTTATCAAAAAACAAGGCATCGTTTCTAACATAAACTTCGTCCCCTACCGAATTGGGACCAATAATCCTGGTCTCATAATACTCGGTACCATTTACTATATCCAAAAAGGGTGTTCCGCCCACAACGGTAAGTTGCGCTGACCCGTCGGCGGCGTTGATACAGGTTTCTGGAACGGTATCCACATTGGCCACTACCAATTCTTCGGGCTCCGTAATGGTCACTTCCTGCAAAATATTACATCCCAGCTCGTCCTGTATTATTATCTCATAAGTACCGGGCGGCAAATCCGTAAAAGTGAATGAATTTGGATTCAGGGGATCTTCCCCTTCAAAGAATTCACTCAAGGTATCGGATATGGAGAAACGAATTTTCCCGGTTCCACCACTGGCTTCAATGATGACTTGGCCATCTATATCCCCATAACAACTAACAGGTACCATTTCCAAACGATCCAATATCAATGGGTCTTTCGGAGTTATCAAAACTTCCCCGGAAATAGCCGTACACCCAAGACTTGTTGCATAAACATAGTAAGATCCCGGAGGCAAATCCCTAAAAATACCGGAACTTTGGGCCCCTCTTACAATATCTGCAGCAACGGGGAGTCTTGGAACCCCCGGGGTTCCACTATCCAAATCATTGTTTACCAAGGTATAGCTATAATTCCCTACTCCTCCAAAAGCCTCGGACCTTACAATTCCAGTAGGTTCTCCTGCACATTTGATATTTGCATCCACCAGATCAAGGGCTATTACCAAGGGTAAAGCCGGATCTAGGTTAATTTCATTCGACTTCTGTTCAGGACAACCATTGCCATTTTGTACATCAAATTGGTAAGGCCCCGGATTGAGGTTTACATCCGGTATAATAATCTCAACGGTAACTACGCCGATTCCTCCAAAAGAAACAAAAGGATCGGTGGTGCCGGATCTGCGATAGAAATACTCCATTCCCGCAACGGGGTTTGCAATTGTAAGTTCCATACGGCCCTCATCCCCGCAACCAGGCGCCAAAGTCTCCACCAAGTCGGCATCTACCGGCAATGGATCCTGGATAAAAACTGGCAAGGTGGTAAAACTACATCCCCAGCCATCATAGACCACTATGGTGTAATTACCTGTAGGAAGGTTTGGAAAAACAGCGGATTCCTGTAAACCACTGGTGTTTAATATATTACCGGAGACATCCAACCTGTTCAACTGGAATAGATACTCCTCACCATCTCCATTAATATCCTCCCCACCACTTATATTATAAGCTTCGATTATTCCATCATTTGATCCGGGACATAGCAAAGGCTGCACAATTCTAATATCGGCGGCTATCGGTACCGGCGGACTAATAATAAAATCTTCCAAAACCACACATCCACCAGCGTCTCGGATACCTACACGATAGGTGCCGCTCACTAAATTGCTGAATACATTGTTGGCAGAAAAGGAAGCTATCATCAGATACGTTCCCGGAGCCGTTTCCTGTTCCAATTGATATTCATAGCCTCCCCAGCCCCCATCACCTGATACCGTTATTTCACCCCTACCCGGAATGAAACAGGTTACATCTGCCGTTTGGGCCGGTGTAGGATCCAAGGGCCTGTCCGGTCCCCGTACCGTGGTTGTATTACTAACGGTATCACAAAAAGGGCTATCTACGGCCTCTACCCGTACCAATAAATTGCCGGCAGGTACTCCTGTTATTATTTCAGGGCTATTGATTGGATTGGCCGTATCAAAACTACCGCTAACCCCTGTGCTGGTCTCCACCCCTGCGGCATCTCGGGAAAACACTTCATAGTTATAGACACCGGTATAATTATTGATTTCAATACTAATTTCCCCGTCAGACCCGTTAAAACAAGTTACCGGTTTCACCTCGTTGATAACGGCCTCTATAAGATTGTAATCGGGCACATTATAAGTTGGGGTAACGAACAAGCAGCCACCATTGGCCATATCCCTCACTGCAAAAATATAATCGCCCGGCGTATCCAAATCCCATACAACCCTATCCGTACCTGCAGAAGAACGCGCAGGTTCGGTTCCCAAAGGCAATATTTCCACTTCATAATCTCCTGGGCCTTGATCTATAATAATCTCCACTGTACCGGCCATTACCCCGGATCCGGATGCATCGCAGGTAATGGGGCTAAGTTGGTTAAAGCTAAAAGTCAATCCTGAAGGAGGGGCCAAATTGACCGTATCGGTAATTTCACAACCATTATTATCCCTTATGGTAACAATGATGGTCTGCGGCCCACCGTTATCAATAATCTCAAAAGTATTGTTACTCTGAAAATTGGTCCCATCAAATACTGGGCTACCGTCATTTATGCTATAAGTGTAGGGACCTGTACCTGTAAGCGTTCCTGTACCATCCCTATTGGTATCCGCATAGGCGGTTATTATTGTGGTATTAAAGGTATTGCTGGAAGGGTTACAGGCAAAAGGAGGTGCTGTTGCCGCTCCCATTAATGCCGTAGGTTCTATAATGCTTGCGGGCACACGAGGCGATATACACCCCCTAGCGGACACTACTTCCACCTCATAATTGTCCGCAGCTAAATTGTCGAAAATGGCATCTACCTGACTTGTTACCAAACCACCGCCACTATCGTACAAATTATAAACAAAAGGTCCGTCCGTAGCTGTTGCCGCTACCAAATCCACCGAAATACTGCCATCGGCGCTTCCGAAACAAGAAATATCCTCTTCGGTAACAGTATCTATCAAAGGTTGGTCTACCGTAATGATTTCAACTACCGCGGTATCCGTACATGGTGCCGGGGTATTGGAAGATAAATCACTCACCAAAATACTATATGTTCCCGGGCCCAAATTGGTAAAAACATTGTTAAGGTGCTGTGTAATTGGAGGGTTAATGCCATCATCCAGAACATATTCAAAATCTCCACTCCCACCAGAGGTGGTAATAGCAATACTCCCATCCAAATTATTACATGAAGGTTGTGTAGAAGCACTGGCGGTAATGGAAAAGAAATCAAATACCTCGGCCACAACCGTATTGGTACAGCCGTTACCATCCCTAACAACAATTGTGTAAGAACCAGGGTTGGTGACTATAAAATTGGGACTGTTCTGAAAACCTCCACCAATATCGTATTGAAATGTGGTCTCAGGGGTTAAATTATCACTAACTGGATGGGTAACAAACACATTAAAGTCTGTAATATCCGTACATTGGTTAATTACGTTGACCGTTGGTGTCGGAACTCCCGGATCTGTATCAATAGCCACATTAGGCAGTATAGCCTCACATCCACGATTATCCCTAAGATAAATATCATAATTCCCAGGAGCCAAGTCATAGCTGGTTGCGGCATCATAGTCCCCTATGGCCGGAGCCGCACTACCAGCTGTTGTTATGGCAAACGTATATCCCGGTGTTCCACCTACACCACGGATGACCAATTGTCCATCAGGATTGTTACAAGTTGCATTAGTGTTGCTATCTATAGTAATAGAGGGAATATCTTGTACTATGGTTACCAAATCACTGGCCCTACAGCTAGATGTGGCCTCTTCTACAATAATCTGATAGTTCCCCGGGGGAAGTCCGGTAATATCCGGATAGGGACCCGCAGTTGGTACCAAAGTAGGCACAACGACTGTAGTACCGGTTTGGGTATTGATTACAGTAACGTTCACATTAGCACCTATAAATCCACCAATAGAATACGTGATAACACCATTTCCGGCAACATCACAGGAAGCGCTACTGGCATTAGCCGTAACCGTCAAAGGATTGGGGCCCGTAATGGGGTCTATCTGTTCTATATATCGACAGCCCAGAGCATCGATTACCTCTACAAAATAAGTAACCCCATATTGAATTTGTCCCGTAAAATCATGTGTATCAATATTTACATTGGGCGATGTCAATGGTGTTCCTACCAGACCTATTTGGTAAGGAGCAGTACCTCCAACAATGTTAACGATATAGGTAAAGGCTGAAGTACAGTCCGGTGGTGTGGTTGTTGCAATAGGAACCAAATCGAGCTCATTTTGCGATATAACTACTGTATCGGTATCCTCGCAACCGGCAGCATCTCTAGTGATTACGGTATATGATCCCTGTGTTAAATTTGGAAAATTGGCAGTAGTACTTGCTGTAGGACCAACCGTTCCCACAGTAACGCCTGTTTCATCCACAAGGGTATAGGTGTAGGGAGCAACACCATCAGTGATACCTGTAACATCAATTGATCCGTTTGCAATACCTGCAGCACAGATTGCATCGGTAGCTACCACAGTAGCATCAACACCCGGTATAGGTGGTCCTACAGTAAAAGGTACGGTAACGGAACAACCTCTACTGTCCCTTACGTAATACGTATAATTTCCGGGAGATAAGTTAGGGTAAACCGCTTGATTGGTGTAAGTAGTATCATCGGTACTGAACTGATATGGGGGTATCCCCACCGTGGTATCCGGTATCAACTCCACAATTCCTGTTGTAGGATCCCCACATCTTGGGTCGGAAACCATAGCGGAAGCAACAATGGTTTCCAAAGGATTTATAACCACCTCGTTCGTTTCTACCTCACAACCTAGATTATCGGTGACCCTAAAACGGTAGGTTCCCGGAGTTCCTGTGGAATATACAAAAGATGATCCTGAAATACCAGTAGTGCCTCCATAGCCGCTACCGTCAACACTTACCGCATAATTGGCATATGGGGTATTGCCATTGGCAATATTGACCCGTATTTCGGCATCGCCCGTACCCGAAAGACTACAGCTAAGTTCACTTTGAATAACTACTGCTGTTGTGGTTTGCGGACGGATAGTTCGGTTAATGGTTGCCCTACAATTATTGCTGTCCCTAACTTCTATAGTATAGTTTGCCGGGTTTAAGTTGCTAAAAGTAGCTGTAGGTCCCCATGGACCATTGTTTATTCTGTATTCATACGAACCAGATCCTCCCGAGGCACTAACACTTATAGTTGCCGCATTACCACCATCAAAACAAAAATCCGAGGCAGCCGAATCCAACACCAAGGTAGGTGCCGTTAACGAAGTAAACGTATAACTAGCGGAAGCCGTACAGCCACCACCATCCACTACACTAATAGTGTAGGGTCCCGAATCATCGGTCAAACCCGTAAAATTGGGATTGCTCCTTGGGCTTGTAGAAGTTCCATCGGGCCTGATAAGGGTATATTGATAGCTACCCCACCCTCCGGAAGCATTTCCATTTACCGCTCCCCTATTGTTGTTCTGGCAACTCATATCCGTCCATATTGGTGCTATGGCCAAAGGTGTTGATGGTTCTGCAATGGTCAGGGTTGCCGTTTCAACGCAATTGGTATCTTCATCCGTAACCGTTATGGTATAGGCACCGGCACTTAACCCGTTAACAGAAACTATATTGGAAGTCTGTCCGGTTACTATAGGATTCGCATCTATTTGATAGCTGTAAGTTCCGCTAAATCCGTCCACAATAAAACGGCCTGCCCCATCGCTATCCCCAAAACAGCTAACATTGGTCAACAACTGACTGGCAACCCCAATGGAACTAATATCGGTTATGGCAAAACTTTCGGTGTAATTACAACCGGCAGCATCGGTTACCCTAAAAGTGTAACTGCCAAGGCCAAGGCCGGCAAAGGTGTTGGACCCGCCATTATTTACACTGGTAGGGGCTATAATTTCATAGGTGCTTATGGCAGCACCCCCTGTTACGGCCAAGGAAACGGATGCCGTACCTGTGGCACAATCTATACTGGATACCGTAAAATCGATATCCGTAGGCTTGTCCAACGGGTTAAAAACAATGCTGGGCAAGGTGGAGACACAACCATTGGCATCCCGTATCTGTGGGGAATATGTTCCGGCAGAAATTCCATTAAACACCGTATTGTTGGGAATGAATCCGGACCCAATACTATATTCGTAGGGACCTACACCTCCACTGACCCCAGAAAAGGTAATCTGCCCCCCACTTTCGTTCAAACATGTTGGGGTTTGGGTGGCGTTGGCATTTCCCAATATTGTTGAAGGGGTACCAATGGCCCTAGCAACCGCGGGAGTGGTACACGTAAAAGTATCCTGCTGATACCTTATCACAATATTATAGTTCCCTGGGGACAGATTGGAAAAAACATTACTGTTCTGAAACGTACCACCGTTATTAATACTGTATTCTAAATTATAACCATTACTATTGGTTACATTTACCGTAATACTTCCATTGTTGGACCCCCCACAATTGGCATCTATGGAACTAATGTTATACACCGGGGGTGGAATATTCTCTACGTCTACCGCAGCATTCTTAGAACATCCGTTAGCATCCCTTACCACTATACTATAGGTTCCGGGGGTATTGACGGTATGGGTGGTGGAAGTTGCAAAACTCCCGCCGAAAGCTCCACCATTTACGCTATATTGATAAGGTCCGGTACCCCCACTGGCATCGATGGTGATATCCACGGAAGTGGCACCGCAACCAAAACTGTCGGTCGCAAAGGCCGTAGCATCCACTGGAACCAACCCTGCCCCTATAGTAATTGGGTTGCCATTAATGGTACTAATAGTCTGTGTACAACTACTGCCCGCCTGAACGGATACGGAATAAGTACCTGCACCAAGATTATTAAAGGTATGGGTATTGGAACCATTGGGACCATAAGTGTTCATGGTAACCCCGTTTCTAATTAGCCTATAACTGTAAAATCCGGGTACCCCCGAAATGTCTATACTTATACTGCCCTTATCCCCACTACAGACAATATCTACCATGGAAACCGCCACGCTCATATCCACTTCGTTTATGGTTACGGTTTGGGACGGAAAAACACAGGCGCTGGGGGAAGCATTCTTTAAACGCGTATACACCTGATAATTACCTGGAGCAAGTATATCAAAATAGGGATTATCCTGATAGGGGCCAGCAGCAGAATTCAGGCTGTATTCATAACCGGCAGGGACATTGGTAACCTCTACCCTGCCCGGATTACCACAGATAATATCCTGGGTACTGAGTTGCGGATTCAAGGGATTGGATGAGACCCTGAAATAATAAAAGGCACCCGACCCGACCCTGACGCGGTATTCCCCGGCAACGGTGGGGTCACTGGCATCAAGGAAATAGGTGGGACCGGTAACTGCCGGCCCATAACAGGTATTATCCTTTACAGGGCAATTGTCGGTTCCTACAAGAAGACAACTAGATGAAAGCTTCTGCCAAGTAATAGTTCCTGATCCGCTTACAGAGATGGTTCTATCATCCCCGGTCCCACAAAGGAAAAATTTGGCCAGGGTACTCCCATCATTGTTACAGGTTACCTCTTCATTTGCCCCGTTGATGATCGTGGCAAACATCATTGGACTGGAGGTAATATCAATTTCGGCCTCCTTGCCAGAATTTACTTTTACTTTGTCGGCAAACCTGTTCCCATAGGGCCGGTCAACTATAATATCCACAGAATTTATATTCTCTACCGCAGCGGAAACATCCGCTATAAGTTCATTAACTATGGGATTTGCCTTCAAAACGCCAAACACAATGCTTAGTGTTAGCAGAACTAAGGTATAATAAATATACCGAGGCTTTTTCGGGAGCATAGGTCAAGTAGGTTTTTTTAAAATATATTCGGACTTGGGAGATCGAAGTATATTTTTGGTGTATTGTTTCTAACTTATATTTTATATTTATCTTTAGCGTTCCTAGCTACATTATTAATTATTTAACGTTGAATTATGAAAAATAGTATCCTAATGATATTCATCGCCTTGATATTTTTAAATTCATCTTGCGCACAAAAGTCTGACAATGAGGTTAATACCCCAGAAAAAAACCCGTTTACGGCGGAACTTATAATCGATGAACTACAAATACCATGGGGATTTACCTTTCTACCGGATGGCAGTATGTTGATTACCGAAAAATCGGGCGAATTGATCCATTACAAGGATGGTAATAAAAATACAGTTGGCAATTCGCCCGCAATATACGCCAGGGGCCAAGGAGGCTTGTTGGACATAGTGTTGCACCCTGATTACAAAAACAACGGTTGGATCTATATCTCCTACGCTTCCGAAGAAGGTGGGGATAAAGGCGGTAATACGGCTATTATACGGGCAAAATTTGACGGTAACGGTTTAACCAACAAAGAATTGTTGTACAAGGGGGAGCCAAACACTACAGGCGGTAACCACTTTGGTTCTCGGATTGCATTTGACGATAAAGGCTATTTGTTTTTCTCTATTGGAGATCGGGGCGAACGGGACGTCAACCCTCAGGATATTACTAGGGACGGTGGAAAAATATATCGTTTAAACGCAGACGGAAGCATCCCATCCGACAACCCTTTTGTAAACACCAATGGGGCAAAAACAGCCATCTATAGCTACGGCCATAGAAATCCGCAAGGGCTTGCAATGAACCCGGAGACCGGAGAGATTTGGAACAACGAACACGGGCCACAGGGCGGGGATGAAATCAATATCATCCAAAAAGGAAAGAATTATGGCTGGCCGGTAATTACTTATGGGATCAATTATAGTGGCACGCCCATTACGGACAAAACAGAAATGGAAGGCATGGAGCAGCCCCTACATTACTGGGTACCCTCTATAGCACCGAGCGGAATGGCCTTTGTAACCTCCGATAAATACCCGGAATGGAAAGGTAATTTATTGATCGGTTCGTTAAAATTCCAATATTTGGAGCGATTGGAACTCAAGGGCAACAAAGTAGTATACCGTGAAAAAGTAATGCCGGACCTGGGACGGGTACGGGATGTTAGACAAGGACCCGACGGATTCATCTATGTAGCGGTAGAAGGTAAGGGGATCTATAAATTGGCACCCAAAAATTAGAATATGAAGTTTTTGTTCCTAGCTTATTTTTTGACCGTTGCCCTATTGTCCACTTTTCTATTTCAGGATCAGGATAAAGAACTAAAGGAAAGCATTGATAGGGGTCGGGATATCTATACCGATTTTTGTATCGCATGCCATATGGCCAATGGTGAGGGAGTCGAAAAAACATTCCCTCCCCTGGCCCAATCCGATTACTTGCTCAAAAAAAGGGAAGAAAGTATACGCGGTATCAAATACGGTCAGCAAGGAGAAATCGTTGTAAATGGGGTCACCTACAACAACACCATGGCCCCAATGGGATTATACGATGAGGAAATTGCGGATGTAATGAACTACATCTTAAATTCCTGGGGAAACAAAAGCAACAAAATAGTTACCCCGGAAGAGGTTTCCGCCATTATTAAAAAATGAGCCTAACCTCTCTGGGCATCTATAGCATTTTTGACCGAACCGTATTTTTTCAATAATTTTTCTGCCTCGGTATAATCAATCTTTAATTCCTCTACCAAATAGCGGGTACCGCGGTCTACCAATTTTTCATTGGTAAGCTGCATATTTACCATTTTATTTCCTTTTACCCTCCCTATCCTGATCATTAGGGCCGTGGAAATCATATTGAGTACCAGCTTTTGTGAGGTTCCGCTTTTCATCCGTGTACTTCCCGTAAGAAATTCCGGCCCCACGTTCACCGCTATGGGAATCTCAACGGCCTGGGTCAAGGGCGAACCGGGGTTATTGGTAATACAGGCCGTTAACAGCCCCTGTGAAGAGGCTTTCTTTACACCACCAATGACGTATGGGGTGGTACCGGAGGCGGCAATTCCCACAATGGTATCGTTTTCAGTAATATGATAAGCCTGCAGGTCTTTCCAAGCCTGCTCCGTATCGTCTTCGGCATTCTCGACCGCTTTTCGAATGGCTACATCCCCACCCGCTATCAATCCAATAATATGGTCGTGTGACAATCCAAAAGTGGGAGGGATTTCCGAGGCATCCAAAATACCCAAACGGCCACTGGTGCCGGCTCCTATATAAAATAGTCTGCCCCCTTTATCGAATCTTTCCTTCAGGGCATCCACCAACTTGGCAATGGCAGGTATTTCTTGAGCAACGGCCCCGGCTATTTTCTTATCCTCTTCATTGATCGCAGTAAGAATCGTACGTGAATCCATCAATTCCAAATCGTTGTAATTTGATGGCAATTCCGTGGTTTTGATGTAATCTAGCATAACTAAAAATAATAGAGTGGTTTAAAATAAAATATTGTTATCACCAATATAAGGCCCGCCGCATTTTGGGATTATTGGAATCCTTGGATGGCCTTAATAATGGATTATTATGTTTGTTTTTGGATTGGAATAGAACCTACAAGTATACAAAAGTACTCCTAATTTTTCATTTTTAAAATGTTCCTAACAGGGATTAAAACGCTCTGAACAATAACTGCCTGGCCCAACATTTTGAATTTTTATAAAATATTGACTTTTTTATCTCGAAAATGAGCCAAAAACGCATTATCCGGATCCAACTCGGTAATGAGCGTATCCACATCTTCAATATCACATATCTTATATCTTTGTATAGTGTTCAACTTTTCGGAAATAACGGGTGCCACCACTCTTCGGGAAGCTTTGATCATGGCTTTTTTCATCTGAACGATCTCCCAGTCGAACTCGGTCAGCCCATGGGACAAATCTATGGAATGTGACCCTAAAAAGCAGATATCCACCGAAATATCGGACAACATATTAATGGCCCCGCCTCCTATAGCTATTTGGGAGTCCTTTGCTATTTTACCTCCTATAAAAATAACTTCCACATTTTGCTTTGCCATCAATTGATTGGCCACTGGAAAACTTGGGGTAAAACAGGTCAAGGACATATTTGCGGGCAACAGCTTGGCCAACTCCATATTGGTGGTTCCACCACTGAACAAAACCACCTGTCCATCCCTTAATAAACCAATCCCCTTTTCCGCTATTTCTGCCTTTTTCTCCTTGGAATAGATTTCGCTGGCATCAAAATTATAATTATAAAAGCCCAGGGAAATAGCCCCACCGTGAACTTTTTTAAGCTTTTTATCCCGATGTAGTTCCTTAATATCCCTTCTTACGGTATCCACCGATACTTTGACAAGGTCCGCCATATCCGGTAAAAGTACCCTATTGTGCCTTCTTACTTCATTTAAAATGATTTGTTGTCGCTCCTCTTTTAACATAATTCTAATAAACTGAACAAATATAAACATTTATGCGTGTGCTTGCATAAGATTGCAGATAAACTAAAAATTAATTGCAAAATATTGCATATGATGCTTTTTTTTGCCTATTTTTGAAAGGGTCAAGAACATATAAATATGATTTTTGCCAATATTTGCTTTTTTTAGTTCCGGCACAAAACCAGTTTATCAAGTTTGTTTGATCAAATATTAGCAATTTTTTAACAGTTGAAAAAAGCTATGCTACCTACCTACTTTACGCGACTTGGCAAAGCACCTATTGAATACTAATTTTAAACTAACTCAGATTATGGAAAAACCATTTCAAAAATTATTCTTGTTTGTAGTGTTGCTGGTTTCCACACAGATGTGGGGACAGACAAAAACAGTGACCGGGGAAATATACGACCCGGAAGGGGTTCCCATACCAGGGGCCGGAATCTATGTGAAAAATACGACTAACGGAACCACTTCGGACTTTGATGGGAAGTTCTCACTTCAAGTGCCCCAGAGCAGCAATACCGTACTGGTATTTTCCTCTTTGGGATATTTACAGCAAGAAATTGCAATAGGCAATACAACCAACTTTAGCATTACCCTTCAAACCAATGTGGAAGGTTTGGACGAGGTGGTAGTGGTAGGATACGGAAACCAGAAGAAAAGAAATGTAACCGGGGCGGTTACGGCAATAGACACAGAAGTACTAAGTTCAAGGCCCATTTCCGATGTGGCAAGGGGACTACAAGGAGCAACTCCCGGACTTACCATCACCGCTCCCAGTGGACAGATCGGGGAAAACCCCATCATCAAGCTCAGAGGGTCGGTAGGCACCTTAGGTACAGGTGGCGGGGCACAGCCCTTAATCCTAGTGGACAACGTGGAGATTCCCAATCTACAGTCCATCAACCCAGAGGACATTGAGGAAATATCCGTTCTAAAGGATGCTGCATCCACCTCTATATATGGAGCCAGAGGAGCCTGGGGCGTTATTTTGATAACGACCAAAGGAGGTAAAAAAAATAGGTCCCCTATGATCAATTATTCTAACAACTTTTCATGGGCAACGCCCACCGTAACCCCAAAGGTAGCTCCAGCGGCCGATGGTGCGGAAATGGCCTTTGCAGCGGTAAACAGAAGAATACCGTCCTTACAATCCTTTGGAGTGGTAGGGATGCGCATAGACCAGCTTGCCATTGATAAAATGAGGGAATGGGACCAACAGTATGCCGGACAGGACCTTGGCATGGAAATGGTAGAAGGCAGGGATTACGAAATAAGGGATGGCAACCTGTTTTTCTACAGATCATGGGACCCTAGAAAACTATTTGTCAAAAAATGGGCCCCGCAGCAAAAGCAGGATTTTTCGGTTAGCGGTGGTAGCGAGAGCACCACTTATTACCTGGGATTGGGGTATTTAAACCAAGGAGGGGTGTACAAGACCAATCCCGATAAATACGAACGTTACAATGTAAACCTGAACATTAATTCTACCGTTACAGACTGGCTGGATATCAGGGCGAAGGTATTGCATAACAACTCGGCAACGACCGAACCGTTCAAATTTGGATCTGCCACCTATGACGCATGGTACTACACTACCCGATGGCCAGCCTTCTACCCTTATGGAACCGTAGACGGAAAACCATTCAGAAACCATATCTCCGAAGTGGAACAAGCCAAAATGAACGAGAACAACTATAGTTTGTCCCGTATCAATTTAGGAACCTCCCTCACCCCTATTAAAGACTTGGCCATCCACTTCGATTTTACCCACGACAGGGTAGAAGAGCATGAAAAACAAGTAGGCGGTACTTTGCGTGCCTATAATTTCTGGGCACAGGGCGCAGACTTCTCATATGTTCCCTATAGCAGTCCTGCTTATGACCGGGCACAATACAATTCGGAATGGAGCAGAAGAAATACGGCCAAAGCCTATTTGACCTATGACAAGGACTTAGGGGATAATGTCTTTAAATTCACCTTTGGAGGGGATATGGAAAAATACGATTACTGGTTCCATTATTCCCAGCGAAGAGACCTGTTAAATCCCGACCAAGGAGAATTGGCCTTGGCCACCGGGGATCAATTTGTTGGAGGGGATAGGGAAAAATGGAACACCCTTGGGTTCTTTGGCAGGATAAACTACGCCTACAAAAACAAATTATTGTTGGAGGTCAATGCCAGATACGATGGCTCCTCTAGATTGTCCTCTGATAAAAAATGGGGATATTTCCCATCGGTATCCGCTGGGTATGTCCTTAGCGAGGAAAATTTTATGAATGCCTTAGATCCTGCACTTTCGTTCCTAAAACTAAGGGCCTCTTATGGATCTGTAGGCAACCAAAACACCTATTTGTCCAGCATATACCGAATTATGTCCTCCAGCTCTTCCGGATGGCTCATCAACGGTGCAAATCAAGTTACCGTAGGAACTCCTGGCGCCTTGCCTTCCTCATTGACATGGGAAACGGTCACCACCTTGGACTTTGGACTGGATGCTAAATTTTTCAACAACAAACTTGGGATGACTTTTGATTGGTACGAAAGAACGGTAAGCGATATGCATAGTTCCGGAGTTACCTTGCCCAGTTCTTATGGAACATCTTCCCCTAGACGAAACTATGGAGAGCTACAGACCAAAGGTTGGGAGTTAAGCTTGGATTACAGACACCAATTTAACAATGATCTTCGTATAAATGCCTTGGTTACCTTAACCGATTTTAAAGAGGAATTGACCAAGTTCTCCAATACGACCGAAAGCATTTACTCCAATTATGAAGGTCGGGTATTGGGAGAAATATGGGGCTATGAAACCGATAGGTTCTTTACCGAGGACGATTTTAATTCTGATGGAACTTATGCCGCTGGAGTACCAAACCAAGATATTTTTGAAACTAATTCGTGGTTCAAATATGGTCCTGGGGATGTTAAGTTCAAAGACCTGAACGGAGACGGCGTTATCGATTATGGCACCAATACGGTAGGGGACTCCGGGGATATGAAGGTCATTGGGAACTCTACCCCAAGATATCAATATGGTATTCAATTGGGCGCCGATTTTAAAGGAATAGACCTTAGCCTGTTTATGCAAGGGGTTGGAAAACGCGATTTCTGGGCCAATGGTCCCGTATTTATCCCGGGATATCGGTATGGGGAAGGTTGGTACGAGCACCAATTGGATCATTGGACCCCGGAAAATACCAATGCCTACTACCCAAGGCCAAACGACCAGGGACAGAGCAACAGTACTATGAACTTTTTACCGCAAACCAAGTATTTGCTCAATATGTCCTATTTACGTATGAAGAATATCACTTTGGGATACTCCTTCCCGGAATCCATACTGGACAAATTAAAAGTAAATCGACTGAGATTATACCTAAGCGGCGAAAACTTGTTCGAGTTCAGCGGCGTACAGATACCAGTAGATCCGGAAGTAGATTATACCAATGCCGGCACCAACGATACTTCTACCTTTGGAAGGGTCTATCCTTTTAGAAGAACCTATTCCTTCGGACTTCAATTATCCCTATAATTTTAATATAAAAATATGAAGACAATACATAGAATAACCCTATTTTTCCTTGGTCTTGTTACATTTACAGGTTGTGAGGACGATTTACTGGATGTACCACCACAAGATATGTTGGTAGATGAAACCTATTGGAGTAGTGAAGGCAATGTAAAGACCTTTGCCTTCGGGTTCTATACCGGATATTTTACGGGGTACGGCTCCGGATATACCTGGGGGAATTATTTTTCTGGACAATCCTTGAACGATGATTTTGCCCCTACCAATCCACCTAGGTTCGCCCTACAGGTTCCGACTTCCGGAGGGGGATGGGGCTTTGCTTGGGTACGAAAGGCTAATATCTTTATTGATCGGGTACAAACCGTGCCCATGGAACAGGAAGCTATAAATCACTGGACGGGAATAGGACGTTTTTTTAGGGCTATGGAATACCATGACCTAGTGGCCCGATTTGGGGATGTACCTTACTTTGATAAAGAACTGTCCGAAGAAGATACGGAACAATTATACCGAACTAGGGACGATCGCACCTTTGTCATGGACAAAGTACTGGAAGACCTTCAGTATGCCGCTGCCAATGTAAGGGCTTCCGTGGACAATGACGGTCTGGAAGTAAACAAAGATGTGGTACTGGCCTTTATGTCCCGTATTATGCTATACGAGGGAACATGGCAGAAATACCACGAAAACAACAGTGCCAAGGCCTCTGAATATTTGGAAGCCTCCAAATGGGCCGCGGATCAGATCATCAACTCCGGCAATTACTCTTTGGGCAATTACAGGGAAGTATTCAATTCCTTGAGCCTATCCTCCAACCCGGAAGTAATTATGTACAGGGAGTATGAGGCCGGTCTAATTACCCATGCCTTAAACAGCTACAACAATAAGGAACCCCAAACCGGAATTTCCAGAGATGCCATTGAATCCTATCTCGCAGCAGACGGATTGCCCATTTCACTATCTCCATTATATCAGGGAGACCAAGGTATAGCCAATGTGATGGCCGACAGGGATGGTCGGATTTACGAGACCTTTGTATCTACCGAACTTCGGATCAACGGGATAGCACCCAACCATTCCACTACCGGAATAGCTACACATAAATTTTTAAATGAAAGTATAAAGGACGACCCAGAAGGGAGTTCCAACCTTAACCCAACGGATGCGCCCATCATAAGATATGGCGAAATCCTACTCAATTATGCAGAAGCTGTTGCCGAATTGGCAACCTTGGGAGGCCCGGGCATGTCACAAGGTGATCTGGACAAATCGATCAATGTCCTTAGGGACCGTCCAGGTATTGGATTACCACACCTAGAAGTTTCCGCAGAACAACCTGCTGTAGGGGGCATCGTTTACAACGATCCGAACAGGGACACAGACATACCTTCCCTGTTATGGGAAATACGAAGGGAAAGAAGGGTAGAATTGATCATGGAAGGATTTAGGCTTTCCGATCTAAAACGGTGGAAAAAGTTGGCCCATGTGGATATGGTGGACAATCCAAAAATTAATCAAGGGGCATGGATAAAAAAATCAGACTATCCAGGAAGCGACCTAAATGACATCACCTTAACCGATGGGGAAGAAGGTTACATCATACCCGCTTCCGCAGCTGCATCACAGCGGGTGTTCGACAACGAAAGGGTATACCTAAGCCCCATTCCTTTAGATCAAATTACACTTTATAACGATCAAGGCGTAACACTTGAACAAAATCCCGGATGGGAATAGGACAACTTTATTGAATTAGTACATAAAGTACTTCAGGGCCTTCTCCTGAAGTACTTTTTTTATGTTCAAAACGTATTTTCCACTTTAACCATTTTAAATCCCGGTTCCATAACCATACATTAAATCCATGAAATACAATATTCAACACTTCTTATTAATAGCTACCCTTTTTATTTTATCCACGGGCTGTGCACCCGTTAAAAATACCTCCTATTTTAAAAAATCCCCTCTGCCTGCCAACAACAAAAAAACCGTTAAATGGGATCCTAAAACACCTTACAATATAGAAGAGTTTAGGGCCGCCTGGGTAGCTACCGTTGCCAACATCAACTGGCCCAGCGCTCCGGGGCTTCCTGTACATGAACAACAAAAGGAAGCAATTGCCCTTTTGGACTTTTTGGAGCAAAACAATTTCAATGCAGTACTATTTCAAGTACGCCCACAGGCGGATGCGCTCTACAAAAGTAATTTGGAGCCTTGGTCCTATTACCTTACGGGAAAACAGGGCAATGCACCCGAAACGGCCTATGATCCTTTACAGTTTTGGATTCAGGCTGCGCATGAAAGAGGTTTGGAATTACACGCATGGCTAAATCCGTATAGGGCACATCATACTTCTGGAGGGGAAATAAGTGATCGATCCATTATAAAAACAAATCCGGAATTAGTGGTTGAACTGGAAAATGGCATGTACTGGATGGACCCATCACTAAAAGGGACCCAGGAGCATTCCTTGGCAGTGGTAAAGGACATTGTAAGTAGGTACGAAATAGACGGCATCCATTTCGACGATTACTTTTACCCTTACGACAGCTATAATAACGGAAAAGATTTTCCGGATGGGATCAGTTGGCAAAAATACCTAGATTCCGGTGGTAGGCTATCCCGGTCAGATTGGAGGCGCCAAAGTGTAAACACCTTCATCAAAAACGTATATACCGAAATAAAAGCGCTCAAACCCCATGTAAAATTCGGCCTTAGCCCCTTTGGCATATGGAGGCCCGGCTTCCCGGAATCAGTAGTGGGCTATGATCAATACGACCAACTTTACGCAGACGCCAAACTGTGGCTAAATGAAGGATGGGTAGATTATTTTACGCCTCAACTCTATTGGAAAATAAACAAATCCGGCCAAAGTTTCCCTGAACTTTTGGGCTGGTGGCAGAGCGAGAACTCCAAACAATTACATCTATGGCCCGGTATGAACATTGGCCTTGGAGGGGATGAAAAAAATGCGGACGAAATTATCAACCAGATCATGATTACCCGTGGAATGGTACCTAAAAGCAAAGGGGCCGTACACTGGAGCATCGGTCCTTTACTAAAACATAACAGTTTGGCCATGGCCATTCAAAGAGGCCCCTACAACAAAAAAACACTGGTACCTACATCACCATGGTTAGACAACGATCCGCCAGCACAACCCAGCCTCCAAGTAAAAAAAAATGAGGCAAACATTGCAATATCTTGGAAGCACGACAATGAATTTGAAGTGTTTCGATGGGTGCTATACTACCAATACCGAGGTAAAAAATGGGAATACATGATTCTTAATAGACGGACTATGTCTCATATACTACCGTTGCACAGGGAAAATGACACGGCACCGGTCACGAAAATCGGCCTTACCGCAGTTGACAGGACTGGAAATCAAAGTGAGTTTTTTGAAATAAACATCAATTAAAATCAGCCTGCCCTGCCCCGTTGATCGTTTATGGAACCATAGCCGTCTATTTTGGTATCCTCCCGGCCTTAGCTACTTTACCACTAAAAAATAGAACAATAACACTTTTTTACAGGGAACAAAAAATCCCTTTGGTACCTGGTGGCCTACAGAATGGCGGGACTTCGCCGTTCGGGATGGCTTTTATTTCCGTTCCGGGGCAAAGTGGGCAATACCGTCTGGGCCTAAACTCCGAAGCCTGATGCAATGGGTTCTCTTTGTTGGGATTTGAAATAGTATTGATAAAACACCTCAGCCACCATGAATCGGGCTTGGATAACGGCCATAAGAAGCAACGAAAAACTGAGCCTAAACGACAGACGGGAAGTTTCGATACCCCTTTAGTGGATAATCGCCCCTATACCGTTGAGCTATTTGATCCTATACTATAATACCGCAATATGCCCTTTCAGGTTGTAATAACAGGAAAGGGCCTATTTTAAAAACCCGGCACCCTTGTCCCTTCCCTACTCTTTCAGGCGGTACACATAATAGCCCCCTCCCTTGTCCCAACTACAGAACACCAGCGTTTTTTCATCCGGAGATACCCCCAAGCCACGCGGTTCGGCCCCTTCCAATTCCGGCAGTTCCAAAGTCCAGACTTTTTGGGCGTCCAAATTGCTATAATGAAAGGTAGCAGGAGCAATTCCACTCGATCGTGTAGCAAGATATACCCTGTTCTTCCTGAGTACCCGCAGCGCACTACTTCCACCACTGGCACTTCCAATAGACGCTTCTTCTTGGTAATGGCGCCCATCAGTACTGGAATACACCTGTACCCTGGAAGTGCCCGGATCCGGAAAATACAATTTTAACCCATCTGGATCCATATCAAACGTACGGGACAAAATCCGGTCTTTTAATGTTATGGTCCTGACCAGATCAAAGGTAGCGGGATCCTCGCCATTCTGTTTTAGTACATAATTGGGGTCATCCGCGAAAAGGGACATGGCATATATTTCTCCTGAGGCATTAACCCTCGGTGCGGTGATGGCACGTTCCCCTTCCGGCACTTCCCAAATGGCCAACCCTTTTCCTGTGTTGGCGTCTATTTTAATAAGCCTTCTATTGATCGCCGCTAAAATATGTCCGTCCAAATCCACTCCTACCCCGTTTACCGGATTCAATTTGTACTCCGTTCCGTTTATGGTAACCTGTCGCAATGGAGAAAATACAGTAGGTTCACCTTCCTCGGTCCGTATTACAAAGCCCTTGTTATAATCCGCCAACCAAAGTTTATTATCCCCGTCCCATACGGCACCATACCCCCTTGCAGAAGGGATCAGCTGGTGTACCAGCTCATAATTCGGGGCTACCACCTCGGCAAAACCCTCCAAAGGCTGATCGGATTTCATCAATTTGAGCTCCTCAGCTTTAGAGGTGGTGATATGGCTCCCATCCGAAGAAAGGACCCGATGGTAAAAAACCTTGGTTTCTCCATGTTCCATTCCGGACAGGAGTTTGTACCAACTATCCTCCGTAGCTTTATATCGGGTTTCCCTTCCGGTGTTCACTTCCCGAACAAGCTCCTTAAAATGAGGGTCTTTGGCCAATTGGTATGTGTAGGAAACAAAGTCCCCGTCCCTATCCAGGGAAGGCTGCCACGCTACCTTGTACAGGGTTTCAAAATTACGCACTCCATAGGTGTTTTTGGATCGGTGCGATCTTATTTCAGATACCTCCGGTGGGCGATTGCTTTTGGGATACAGCTGCGTCCTATACTCCAGGCCGCTCCCTGTTACCAAAACGTACAATGCGCCCACCGCAAGAGATTCCTTTAAATCCGGGGTCATTTCCAGTTCCCCATGAAACGCAAAACGCCCCCTTTTTCCACGTTCAACTTGCCATGTTTTTATAGCCCCGCCAGTTTCCGTATTTCTCCCTTGCCCCAAAACTACGGTAACCCCCTTGGAAAAAATACCCTTGGGCAATACCAGACTCCCGTCCATATACAAAGTGTTCTCCCGAATTTGCGCAAATACTTTTCCCCCGCTCAAACCCATATGGGACGCCTTATCTTCTTGGATCCGTATCAGGTTTCCTTCGGCATTTGCAAAATCGGTTGGTATATCGCGTCGAATGATATGACCATTTACCCCGTACATAGAGGAGGGAAAACCAGAGGTTTCCCATATCTCCATCTTGGCCGCATCCATCTCCTTAATGTGGTAGGTAGTGTATTCCAATCTATCCCCGCCCTCAAAAAAATCTACAATGGTTATGGTATTCTCAGGTGCCCGGTCTATTCCCAACCATGACCTGGCACCAGACCCCGCCGCTCCTGCATTCAGCAATTCCAATTTTCCCTTTTTCGCCGGGTAATAGGCATGTTGGTGGCCGCTGACATAGGTATGTACGTTATAGTCTTCCAACAACTTTTGCAGTTTTTTGGGGTTTTCCAGAAGATTCCCCTTCGAGTCCCTTCCCTGCGCCACACCGTATAATGGCATATGACCTATGACAAAGCGCAATGACGCGTTTCTGGCCGCCGGGGTATGGAACTGCTTCTCCAACCAATCCAAATTTTCCCTACTGATTACCGGGGAAGAAGCTTCCCAAGAAACAAAAAAAACGCCATTTTTCACAAATGAATAATAATGGGGAAAATGGGATCCATCTACAAAATCCAGTCTGGTCCTATCCCTATTTTTCTTCCAGAATATTTGAGTGGCCCTGTGTTCGATCGGGTAAGACCGCGGCCCATCATGATTCCCCACTGTAAAGGCAAAGGGAATTTGAGCCTTGTCCAAGGGCTCCATAATATGCTTGTCAAAGCCCTCCCACATTCTTTGGAGTTGCAGGGTATCGGAAACTCCCATACCGGCAACCATGTCGCCACCGCACAATACCAGGTCCGGTTTCCATATTCTCGGGATTCGCTGTAAAATACTATCTACCTGCCATTCGTAATCCGCCGCACCCAAACCAGAATTCAGATCGCTTATCACCGCAATCCGCATGGCCCCTCTTGGCGGCAATTCCGGCGAATTTTTATCGGCTACCAGTCTAATGGCATCCACAGAAAACCCGCCCTTTCCACCGCCAACTATTTCGATGGTATCTTCCGGGCCAAGGTTGAACGAACCCAATACCTCCCATTTTCCAGGTTGATATGGATATTGCTGATTTACCGTAAGGGTATCTGCCCCCGAACGGCTATGGACCACGTAATACACTTGATCCGAATGTGCTTTATCCGCAATATACCAAACTGCCAGTTGGTATTTGTTTCGCTTGACGCCTTCCAAGGTATAAACGGCCTTATTGCCATTATGTACCGTGCTTTTGCGTGCCGGCGTTTTTCCGTAATAATTGCTGCCCTTACTGGTGTCCCATATACCTATTTCGGAATAGAACGGGCTTTCGGTATCCAATAGGTATACTTCTCCCTGTTGGCCGGGTTTCTTCTGGGACAGCACCAGGGCCCCGGCATTTTTTCGCAAACTATTCCTATTTCCCCCTGTAATATCCGTGGGAACATTCACTACTTCCTTGCCCGCCACTAGAACAGAAGAACCTCCCCCGTCCAAGTTTAGCGCCTCTTTGGCCCCTATTCCCCGCATGAGTCGGGCCAATTCCTCCAGAGTAGCCCCGGCACTGGACGCTTGGCGCCCATCTACCACCATCAACAGCAAGGTATGCTGGTCTACATAACCAATGGCACTTCTGGGGTGCCTGATCAAAAAATTCTTGCCAAACCCTTCTTCCTCGGCCGTTACCATAAGCTCCCCATTCCTGACCAGCACTGGTCCACCGCCCACTGCCTGTTCCGGATTCCATTCCACTTTACGGAAACCGGTACCGGGACCGTCATACTTCCAAAGGATTTCGGTATCCTTAGATCCGGTAGACCACACAATTTCCGGTTTCCCGTTTACCCATCCAAATGCCCCTCTGGCGATATCACCGGTAGGCCCCGGGGCAACGGTCCTACCATCTTGAACAATAAGGCTTACCGAACTGTTGGAAGCAAAATATCCCCCGTTCAATGCCAAAATGCCCCCGTGCCTTTCACTGGTTTCCAAGGTAGTTTCCCTTATCGTATTACTGCCTATAGATCTCAGATCAAGATTCGGGTCACGCAGGTCAACTTGGGCATAAACCGCCCTAATTGGCTTACCGTCGGCCAGAGTACCCGCTGCATCAAAAACTTGGACAGAACTGGGCAACATTACGTTTAGGTCTTCCCTGGGCTTCCAGTCCAAACTCAGGTCCTGGGAAAATCCGAAAAAAGAACAACACTGCAAAAAAACAAGAAACACTAAGCTGAAAATGCGCATTCCCTTTCTAGAAAGGGAATTGGTCCGGCCAAATAAAATAGTACCCATAAATACAGAAATAGTCTTGAAATCGACTCGTGATCGACATCATATCGAGTTAAAAAATACAACGTCTAAATATAAGGCCACCCTTGTTCAGAACCAAGTATTTGCCCGTCAATACCTCCAAAAAAAATTATTTTAAACCCTAAGCGAAAAACCTATAGGCCTTAACAAAAATAGGGATGCGAAAGCCTCCTTTGATTGGCTAAAAAGAGTTACTTTTAGAGATTTGAATCTTAAGCGACCAACAATTCAAAATTGAATCTGAATTCGCGAAAAACCGATAATTAATGGAAAAGACGATTGAGACGCAAAGGTACTACGCCTTGGACATTTTACGGGGGATGGCCATCGCCTTGATGATCCCGGTAAGCAACCTCGGAAGTTGGTCTGCCATTTATCCTCCCTTAAAGCATTCCGCTTGGCACGGATTTACCCCAACGGATTGGCTATTCCACTCTTTTCTATTCGTTGTGGGCACTGCCATGAGCTTCAGCTTAAAAAAATACGAGATAGTGGACAACAGTTTATTTTTAAAAAAAGTAGGTAAACGGGCAGAGGCCATATTGATCTATTCCATAGAAATATTGAACTTTAAAAAATGGGGCTACTTTTTTGGGGCTTTTGGCAAGAACCCGCTTTTTATCTTTGTGGTCTCCGGACTGGTCGCAAAGCACATGGGCCTGATCCATATAGATGCCATCTCCTTTAAGACACCGCTGTACGACCTAAATGCTTCTCTTGGATATGCCGCTGCTTCAATAACGATCATGTAGCTTTTGGGCTATATCCTAGGCATGAAAAGAATTTACATTAAAATATGATAACCACTATAAATTATGTGTATAAAAAGAATCACCTTATCTATCGCTTTCAGTTTGCTCCATCATTTTGCATATACTCAAGAAGCAAGGCCAAAAACACCAGAATTCCTGCAGTACACCCAAAGTACCTGGGTAGATTCCATAATGGAGTCACTTACCCCGCAGGAGCGTATTGGGCAACTCATATGGGTGGCCGCCTACTCTAACCGGGGACCGGAACACCGTACTGAAATCCTAAATGCCATAAAAAAATGGAACATCGGAGGGTTGGTCTTTTTTCAAGGCGACCCCGTACGCCAGCTTACCTTAATGAACGAATATCAAGATGTGGCCAAAGTTCCCCTTATAGGGGCCATTGATGCCGAATGGGGATTGGGCATGCGATTGGACAACAGCATCAGTTTTCCTTTTCAAATGGCTTTGGGCGCCATAGCCGAGGATACACTGATCTATGAAATGGGGAAAGAAATGGCATATCAGGTCAAAAGAGTGGGATTACACCTAAATTTTGCCCCTGTTGCCGATGTAAACAACAATCCGGATAACCCGGTAATCAGCTACCGATCTTTTGGGGAAGACAAATTTAAAGTGGCAAAGAAAAGCATCGCTTACATGCAGGGCATGCAGGACGGTGGATTGATCACCACTGCAAAACATTTTCCCGGGCATGGCGACACCAATACGGATTCCCATTATGCCCTGCCGCAAATCAACCATTCCCTGGAACGATTGCACAATTTGGAACTATACCCTTTTAAGGAATTGATCAATGCCGGTATCAATGGTATGATGGTCGCCCATCTGAACATCCCCGCACTAGACCCTTCCAACGAGCCTTCCACCCTTTCCAAAGCCATAATTACCGATCTTTTACAAGAACAGCTCCATTTTAAGGGCTTGATAGTTACGGATGCCATGGATATGAAGGGGGTAACTAAAAGCAACCCTGCCGGGCTCGTGGAAAAAAAGGCGGTTTTGGCCGGAAATGATGTACTGGAAATTGTTCCCGATGTGGCCAAAGCTATCAGTGAAATCAAAAACGCAATAGACAAGGGAGTTATCTCCCAAAAACTGGTAGATGCCAAGGTACGCAAAATCCTGGCCGCCAAACAGTGGGCAAAACTGGACAACTACCATCCTGTGCCCTTAAACAACCTGCTACAGGACATCAACAATCCACATGCCCTGTTATTGGAACGAAAGTTAACCCAAGCTTCCTTAACGGTTCTAAAAAATGACGGTGACCTCCTCCCTTTAAAAAGCTTGGACACGTTAAAGATCATGTCCGTTTCCATAGGTTCCGATGATAAAACCAAATTTCAACAAACATTGGACCTGTATACCAAGGTGACCCATTATACCTTGCCCCTAGAACCTTCCCCGGCAGAAATGGAAACGATCAGAAAAGCCTTCCCACAATACAATTTGATTTTAGTCGGAGTACATGATGATAGTCCCAGACCTCGAAATACGATCAAGTTTTCTGCCCCCCTACAGGCATTTATCCAGACCCTTCCCTTTTCCAAAACCATAGTCTCCTATTTTAAGAACCCATATTCCATAGCCAAATTAAACCATTTGGAGTATGCAAAAGGGCTCATTGTGGCCTATCAGGACAGCAACTCCGCCCAAGATTTGACCGCACAATTGATCTTTGGCGGCATCGGGGCCAATGGCAAGCTTCCCGTTGGGATCGGTCAAAAGTTCAAGGCTGGGGACGGACATACCGTAAAGGGCGGAATTCGACTCAAATACACACTTCCCGAAGAGGTCGGGATGGATTCCCAGACCCTTTTTAAGGGCGTGGATTCCCTGATGCACCAGGCCATAAGTGCAAAAGCTACCCCAGGGGGCCAACTACTGGTGGCAAAAAATGGAAAGGTAGTGCTGCACAAGGCCTATGGCCAGCAAAAATATAACGATACCACAAAAGTGACGATCGCGGATATCTATGACCTGGCATCGGTCACCAAAATATCCTCTGCCCTCCCTGCAATCATGAAATTATATGATGAAGGAAAATTCGATCTGGATAAGGGAATCGGCGATTATCTGGACTATTTTAAAAATTCCAACAAGGCGGATGCCAATTTTAAGGAGATCTTGGCCCATCAGGCCAGGTTTAATCCCTATATCACCTATTGGAAAAATACTCTCAGGAAAAATGGCAGTTATAAATGGAATACTATCAAAAAAGACTCCTCGGTACGTTTTCCCACAAAGATTACCGCCCATATGTGGCTACACCGCAATTATCGAAAAAAAATATTCAAGGCCATTAAAAAATCGCCCCTTTTGGAAAAAAAGGAATACCAATATTCCGGTTTGCTATTTATGATCCTACCCGCCATCGTAGAAAAGATTACCCAGGAAAATTTTGTAGCCCATCTGGACCGCAATTTCTATAACAAACTGGGAGCCAATACCCTGACCTATAATCCAGATAAAAAATTTGACAAAAAACAAATAATCCCCACCGAGGACGATTTTATTTTTAGACACCTTCCGGTTCACGGTACCGTACACGATGAAGGTGCCGCTATGATGGGCGGAATTTCTGCAAATGCCGGCCTATTCTCCAATGCCAATGATCTGGCCAAATTAATGCAAATGTATTTAAATAAGGGAAGTTATGGGGGAGAGCGGTTTATCGAAGAAAATACGCTAAAAGAATTTACCAAAGTACAGTTTCCTGAAAACAACAACCGTCGCGGGTTGGGATTTGACAAACCCAACCTGAACTACAGCGGCCAAAATGGCAATACCGCCAAAGACGCCAGTAGTGAAAGCTTTGGTCATACCGGATTTACCGGAATCATGGTTTGGATGGATCCAAAAGAGGAGCTCCTGTACCTGTTTTTATCCAACAGGGTTCTTCCTAGCAGAGAGAATACTTCCCTATACAGGCTCAACACCCGAACCAATATCCAACAGGTACTGTACAATGCCATCCAACACCCCCTAAACCCCTGATACATGAAAACCTATAAAGTCATCGGGTTAATGTCCGGAACCTCCTTGGACGGATTGGACCTGGCCTACTGCCCTATATGGGAAACTCCTACAGGTTGGGATTTCGAAATTAAACAAACGCAAAGTATTTCCTATAGCGAAGAAATGCGAACTAAGCTCAAAAACTCCATTTACCTCCCAGCAGACCAATTGTTGCAATTCCACAATTCCTATGGTAGCTGGCTTGGGCTACAGACCAAGGAATTTATAAAAGCCCATAACCTAGAAGTGGATTTTATAGCCAGTCATGGCCATACCACCCATCACCGGCCGCAAACCGGACTTACCTTTCAAATAGGTTCGGGCCAACATCTGGCCAATGAAAGCGGGATTAAAACCATATGTGATTTCCGCACCAATGATGTAGCCCTGGGTGGACAGGGAGCTCCTTTGGTACCCATTGGGGATCTCCTTTTTTTTGGCGGTTACGATTTTTGCCTCAACCTCGGCGGAATAAGCAATATTTCCTTTGACCTGGATGGCAAAAGATTGGCCTATGACATAGGATTCGCCAATATGATCCTCAACCATATTACCAAAAAAATAGACCTCGATTATGACAAAGGAGGGGTATTGGCAAGAACGGGAAAGATAAATCCGGACATGTTGTACCAACTCAACGACCTGGAATTCTATAAATTGCCCTTTCCAAAATCTATAGGGTTCGAGTGGTTTGTAGAAAAAGTAGTCCCCATTGTTGAAAATACCCAAGACAGTATTGAAAATTTACTGCATACCGCAGTACATCATATTTGCGATCAGATCGTCCTTCAAGTAAATGCCCAAAAGAATAAAACAAATAAGAGCTTATTTGTTACCGGTGGAGGTGCCCTGAACACTTTTTTAACGGATTGTTTGCGGGAAAAACTTGGAGAGGAAACCAAGGTCGTTCTACCTTCCAAAACCTTGATCGAATTTAAAGAGGCCCTAGTATTTGCGCTTATGGGCGTACTAAGGGAAGAAGGAAAAATTAATTGCCTGAGCTCCGTAACCGGGGCCAAAAGGGATTCAATTGGAGGTGTTATTTATTTACCCGCTTAATACATATCGTTTGGTATATTAAATCAAAACCTTATCTTGGTTACCAAATTATTGCCTCTTTACAAAACCAGAGATATAATGAGCGAAAAACAAAAAAAGGCAACTGCCTATTGGAAGGAAAATGTACGCTATCTATTTATTCTATTATCCATATGGTTTGCCGTTTCATTCGGGGCCGGGATATTATTTAAGGATGCCCTGAACACCATAAAAATTGGTGGTTTTAAGTTGGGGTTTTGGTTTGCGCAACAAGGATCTATCTACGTTTTTGTGATTTTAATATTTGTTTATGTCCGCCTTATGAACAAGTTGGACAAAAAGTATGGTTATAACGAATAGTCGGTTTACATTTTACCCCGCCGCCTGTAAGTTTCAAAATACCTATAAACACGCCACACACCGCATTAGCACAAAACACAATCCAAAATATCAACCAAAACCTTAAAATATGAGTGTTCAAGTTTGGACGTACCTTCTAGTAGGAATCACCTTTGCCCTGTACATAGGAATCGCTATTTGGTCCAGGGCAGGATCAACAAAAGAGTTTTATGTAGCAGGTGGTGGGGTGTCGCCCCTGGCCAACGGAATGGCCACTGCGGCCGACTGGATGTCCGCGGCCTCCTTTATCTCCATGGCCGGGATTATTGCCTTTGCCGGCTATGATGGTTCCGTGTACCTAATGGGATGGACCGGAGGCTACGTACTGTTGGCCTTGCTACTTGCACCCTATTTGCGAAAATTTGGAAAGTTTACGGTACCCGATTTTATTGGGGACCGCTATTATTCCAACACTGCGCGTATGGTAGCCGTATTCTGCGCCCTGATCGTATCCTTTACTTATGTTGCCGGACAAATGAGAGGTGTAGGTGTGGTATTCTCCCGATTTTTGCAGGTAGATATTAATACTGGGGTTATCATAGGAATGGTAATTGTACTCTTTTATGCCGTTTTGGGGGGTATGAAAGGTATTACCTATACCCAGGTGGCACAATATTGTGTGCTGATATTCGCCTTTATGGTCCCTGCTATTTTTATTTCCTTTCAAATGACGGGCAACCCAATACCCCAACTGGGAATGGGAGCTACCCTCAATGATGGTTCTGGTACCTTTTTAATGGATCGGCTTAACGGACTCTCCACAGAACTGGGCTTTGCCGAATACACCGATGGTACCAAATCAGTCATTGATGTCTTTGCCATTACCTTGGCCCTCATGGTCGGTACAGCAGGATTACCCCATGTTATTGTACGGTTCTTTACCGTAAAAAGGGTTAAGGATGCCCGGAAATCGGCCGGACTGGCATTATTGCTCATTGCCATTTTATATACCACCGCCCCGGCGGTATCCGTTTTTGCCAAAACGAATTTAATAAATACCGTAAGCAACAAAGAATATGGTTTAATGCCCCTTTGGTTTAAAAACTGGGAAGAGACCGGTCTTTTAATATTTAACGATAAAAATAAGGATGGCATTATTCAATATGTAGCCGATAAGGATAAGAACGAACTAACGGTAGATAACGACATTATGGTATTGGCCAATCCGGAAATTGCCGATCTTCCGGCCTGGGTAATAGCCCTAGTAGCCGCTGGAGGTTTAGCTGCTGCCCTCAGCACAGCGGCAGGATTACTTTTGGTGATATCGGCCTCTGTTTCCCATGACCTGATCAAGAAGGTTTTTAGACCTAATATCTCTGAGAAAGGGGAGCTTTGGGCAGCAAGGGGTGCAGCTACCGTGGCAGTGATAATTGCCGGATATTTTGGAATTCACCCACCGGGATTTGTGGCGGCAGTGGTCGCCCTTGCCTTTGGACTTGCGGCCGCCTCCTTCTTCCCTGCCATTGTCCTAGGCATTTTTTACAAAAAAATGAACAAGGAGGGGGCCATAGGCGGTATGGTCGTAGGAATCAGTCTAATGCTGTTCTATATGGCCAAATTCAAATTGGGCTGGTTGGGAGAAATTCCCGATAAGTCCCAATGGTGGTTGGGCATATCCCCGGAAGGCTTTGGAACCGTAGCCATGGTAGTTAACTTTATTGTAGCATTGGTTATCAATAAATTTACACCCGAGCCTCCAAAGAACGTCCAGGAAATAGTAGAGAATATTAGAATTCCAAGTGGTGCAGGTAAGGCAGTGGAACACTAAACCATCTAGAAAACTGGTTAACAACATCTTAGAAAAAAGTAGTTCCATATAGATGCATTGACCGGTTTAGTTGCACAATTATGGATACCCAATATTATTCCATACAGTTTTAAAGGATTACCAAAAAAAAGGTCAATTTCTATTAAAATCAGGTATAGAAACCTTCCTTTTAGGGATGATTTATATAAATTTATAAAAATTTTAAAAACACGATGAGCAATTATCATATTAAGCATTTAGAAGAGTATTATCAAGTATATCGAAAATCGGTCAGGGAGCCGGAAAATTTCTGGGGAGAAGTCGCCGAAGAGCACTTTTTATGGAGAAAAAAGTGGAACAATGTGCTAAATTGGGATTTTGAAAAGCCCGAGATAAAATGGTTCGAAGGAGCACAACTCAATATTACCGAGAACTGTATAGACCGACATTTACTTACAAGGGGAGACAAAACGGCGATTATTTTCGAGCCCAATAATCCAGAGGAGGAAGCCCAACATATTACCTATCGCCAACTGCACGAACGGGTCTGTCAGTTGGCCAATGTTTTAAAGGACCAAGGTATTAAAAAGGGTGATCGGGTGTGCATATACCTCCCTATGATTCCCGAATTGTCCATTGCCCTCTTGGCCTGTGCCAGGATTGGGGCGATACACTCTGTAGTATTCGCGGGCTTTTCATCCACCGCACTGGCTACACGTATCAATGATAGTGACTGTAAATTGGTCATAACTTCGGATGGCTCCTACAGAGGTTCCAAATCCATTGATCTAAAAGGAATTGTAGACGATGGATTGGTAGATTGTCCCGGTGTTGAAACCGTTTTGGTGGTTAAGCGTACCAATGCGGAAGTACATATGCAGGAAGGCCGGGATAAATGGTTACAGCCTTTGTTGGAGGATGCTTATTTGGATTGCGTACCTGAAATTATGAATGCCGAAGATCCTTTGTTCATATTGTATACCTCCGGCTCTACCGGGAAACCTAAGGGAATGGTACATACTACCGCCGGCTATTTGGTGTACACCGCCTATACATTTAAGAATGTTTTTCAATACACCGAAAATGATGTTTATTGGTGTACTGCCGATATCGGTTGGATTACAGGCCATAGTTATATTGTTTACGGCCCCTTGGCCAATGGCGCCACTACCCTAATGTTCGAAGGGGTACCGAGTTATCCGGATTTCGGAAGATTTTGGGAAATTGTGGAAAAACACAAGGTAAACCAGTTTTATACCGCTCCTACGGCAATCCGTGCCCTTGCCAAACAAAATATCGCTTTTGCCGAAAACCACGACCTTTCCTCCTTAAAAGTATTGGGCTCCGTTGGGGAACCCATCAATGAGGAAGCTTGGCATTGGTACAATGATGTTATAGGAAAAAAGAACAGCCCCATTGTGGACACTTGGTGGCAAACGGAAACAGGGGGCATAATGATAACGCCCATACCTTATGTAACTCCCACCAAACCTACCTATGCCACCCTACCCTTTATCGGGATCCAACCTGCATTGATGGACGAACAGGGCAATGAACTCAAAGGCAACCAGGTAGAGGGGCGACTTTGCATAAAGTTCCCTTGGCCGGGAATGGCGAGAACCATTTGGGGCAATCACGATAGGTATAAGGACACCTATTTCTCGGCCTTTCCAAACAAATACTTTTCTGGGGATGGCGCCTTAAGGGATGAGGTAGGCTACTACAGAATTACGGGACGTGTAGATGACGTAATCATTGTATCCGGCCACAACTTGGGTACTGCTCCGATAGAGGATGCCATTAACGAACATCCGGCAGTGGCGGAATCGGCCATAGTAGGCTTCCCACACGATATCAAGGGCAATGCACTTTATGGTTATGTAATCCTTAAGGAGACTGGGGAATCCCGTAACCACGATAATTTAAGGAACGAAATAAACCAGATCATTACAGAGCACATTGGCCCTATAGCCAAGTTGGACAAGATTCAATTTACCTCTGGTCTGCCTAAGACCCGTTCCGGTAAAATAATGAGACGAATACTCCGAAAAATTGCCAGTAGGGATTTAAACAATTTGGGAGATACCAGTACACTATTAAATCCTGAGGTAGTAGAGGAAATCAAGGACAACGTATTATAATTCGTTGGTAGGCATTGCCACTTTATGTTTTCCATAAAGTGGCCGTGCTTTTCGCTATATCTTTTTTATTCCCAAAATATCTTAGCTGCTATTTATACTATCCCCTTTGGCCTAAAAAAGGATGCCACTGCTATCACTAATGCGGGCATATAAATGAAATAAAATGCATACCCGACAAGGTAGGGCTTTGGAACGGATAAAATTTCTTGGATCTCGACCGGACGAAATTATCATAATCAACCCATTAACGATCAAATATCAGTTGAACTCGCGTTGTTTTAACACCTTTCCATTGTTAATTGTTAATCGATTATGGCTTTTGGCTATTGCCTTTAGATTTCAACAAACACCCCTAAGTTCCCCTCAAGGGGACAATACCATTTAAAAATCTATAATCAAGACCAGGTCTATCCACTGCTTACCGGGATTTCGACTACGTTATCAATCTCCACTTATCCTATACAATTGCCAAAGATCAAGCTTTCTTATTTCCCGTTTCCAATTTCTTTTCCAACTATTGGCTCATGGCTAAATGAAATTATAGGCCTCCATTACTATCCAATTCCTGGAGAATATAGGTCAATTGGTTATGGGTTATGGGCTTTACAATGTAATCCGTAATTTCGCTTATTTTCTTTGCCCTATCAATATCCACAGGATCTACGGAGGAGGATACCATATATATCGTTATTTTCTTCCCCAACTTTGGCTTTATCTTTATGTATTCCTCCATAAATTCAAACCCGTCCATAATAGGCATATCGATATCCAAAAAAATCACATCGGGAAGCTCCTTATCATTGTGAAGATTGTCCAACATAAAATCCAAAGCTTCCTCTCCATCCGAAAAGGCGATAATATTATTGGTCAACTTTAGCGATTGCAATGTTTTGATCATTGTAAATTGATATATATCGTCATCATCCACAATACAAACATTTAAAGAACTGTTCATTATAAACTAATTAAAATTAACATTAAAAGTGGTACCCACATTTACTTCACTTTTGGCCGAAATAGACCCGCCATACGCTTCAACCTGCATTTTGGTAAGGAAAAGACCTATTCCCTTGGCATCGGGGTGCCTATGGAAAACCTTGTTCAGACCAAACAATTTATGGCCGTGCCTTTTCAAATTAATCCCTTGCCCATTGTCCGTAACCTTTAAAAAATTTTTGCCATTTGCAGTTCCAGTGGTTACATATATCTTGGGCACCCTAACTGTACTTCTGTATTTTAGGGCATTTCCTACCAAGTTAAGAAAAATACTCTCCAAATAAATCTTATTATAGGTAATTTTTGGAAGTTTTGTAAAATCGCTTTCAATTACGGCCCCTGTCCTTATAATTTCTCCTGATAGAATTTCCTGGGTTTTAACCATTATCGAATTAAATTCAATATCCTCCAATGTATCCCCTTCATTATCTTTCTTGATATTTAAAGCCTCTACCAAGGTATTGAGCGTTAATGTAAGGTGATTGATGACCGTTTCAAATTTTTGAAACAGATCATTGCGCTCCCCATCACTCTGGGCAAGTTTATAAAAACCCAAAAGTGAGTTCAGGTTGCTGACGGGCGCTCTTAAATTATGGGATGTAATTTGATTAAAATCTGCAAGCTGGGTATTTTTGGCCACCAATCTCTTAGAAAAAACTTCCAAACTTTCCTTAGCTTCCAAAATTTTGCGCTCGGCAGCTTTTTGAATGCTAATGTCCCGGATAGCAGTCGACACCAATATGCCTTCCTCTGTTTTAAGGGGGCTACGACTGATCTGTATAGGTATCGGCCTTCCGGTTTTATTTATTCCTACCAACTCCTTTCCATCTCCCAGTTCCCCTATTTGGGAATTAAATAAGATGGCATTGGAATCCTCGGTATCCACTTCAATAAAACCATCCGGAATTAGTTTTTCCATAGGCTCCCCTATTAATTCATGAACACTGTAACCGAATAATTTTTCTGCCTGCCTGTTGATCATGTAAATTTTTCCAAGCTCATTGGTAATCACCATGGCATCTGGGGCCGACTCCAACAACCCACGAAATTTTATTTCTGCCATCCGTTGTTCCGTTACATCTTGACAGGTACCGATCAATTCGATTACCTCTCCAAGATCGTTGGTCATAACTTCGGACAAAAGCTGAACGGTTTTTACCGTCCCATCCCTTAATTGTATTCGATGCATCAGATCATGGAAGCTTTTCTCCTTAATGGCCATTTGGACATGATTGGTTACCATTTCCTTATCTTCGGGGTGTACAAAGGAAAAATAGGTATCATAGGTCAGCTTCTGTTGTTCCACATCCAAACCAAATATCTTGTATAGATTGGCGGACCACCTCACCTCATCCGTGATCGTATTCCATTGCCAGTTCCCGATCATGGTAAGACGCTCCGCAAAATTCAGGACCCGGTTTTTTCGCAACAACTCGTTCTCCACCAACTTCCTTTCGGAAATATCGGAGGCAACATTTAAAAACCCCATTAATTCCCCTTCTTTATTTTTGATTGCGGACCAAGTAACCTGAACCGGAATCACGGTACCTTCTTTCCTTACATAGTTCCATTCCCTAACATCATTGTCATTTTTTTCGGCCAGCGCTTTCAAGGGATCAAGGTCAATGGGATCCCGTTGATATTTTCTAGCTAAATCTGCCATAAAGCCTTCTGCCTCTTCTTTGACGGTAAATACGCCCGGCAACTTTGTACCTATAATTTCAGAGGCAGAATATCCCAATAAATTCTCCGCCCCATGGTTAAAGTGATTTATGGTCCCCTCATTGTCCGTAGTAATTATAGCCAGTGTTTTGGTATTTAAAACAGCCCCACGTTCAGCATTGGCTTTATTAAGTGCCATCTCAGAAAGTTTTCTATGATTGATATCCTGAAAAATACCGTAAATACGAACACATTCTCCGTCCTCAAATTCCCCATTACCCACAGTCCGTACCCAAATGGAATTTCCTTTGGCAGTCACAAGTTCCACTTCCACATCATAGGGGACGCCACTTGAAATGGCTTTTTCCACCGATTTTCGCATAATTTCCCGACTTTCGCCTTCTTTATAAAAATTTAAGGCCATTGTTAAGCTAGGTTGGTAATTTTCCTCCACCTCATGTATTTCATAAACAACCGGACTCCAATAAATTCCGTTCGTTTTCAAATCCACTTCCCATATACCCAAACGGGCCACTTCACTGGTCTTATCCAAAATCTCCAACATTCGGTTTCTTTCCTTTTCCCTTTCCTTCTGAGAGGTTATATCACCGGTATGCATAAGCAATCCCCCTATCTCGCTCTCCGAAACATACCAAGGGCGTACATCCCAGTAAATCCATTGAATTGATCCGTCCGAACGCTTAAACGGTGCCTCCTCACAAATATCAATGGCCCCCTTTAGGCATTTTTGATGGTTCTGTTTCCACTGTTCCCCTATTTCCGGAAACAAATCATAATGCGAACGGCCTATTATTTCCTGTCCTTCCATTTTATAATCCCTGATCCAACGTTGGGATACCGCAATATAGCGCATATCATTATCCAACATGGCAATAGCTGTCGGTGCCTGTTCAATAAAAATCTTATTGTACTGTTCCCGTAGTTCCGAAGCATTTTTATACATATTCCACTACTTATTTTATATGGAGAAATTTCTAAAGCTTTAACTCTATGGCCTTACCTATGGGTCATTTTATAAGAAGTCCCTACAATCCTTCCCTTCAAGGACCATAGGCAGGAACGTATGCGAATAACCCTCGGATTTCAAGTGTACGTTTTTATATATTTGATTCATTGGTACATTGCAAAAATCGTCCTTTCAAGGCTTCTCCCTTTAGCTTGGGGTCAAAAATTGCAATAAATCTTAGGAATTGAATTTTATAATGTACCAAAGTTTGTTTCCAATTGTCAAATTTAGTTCATTTTTCCTTTATAAAACCAAGAGGACCAGGCATATATCCCCATTGACATAACAAGTGCCATGTAGATTACCTCAAAAACCTAAAGAATCTAGGTCATCATGGGCAAATAGGACCATCACTTAGGGACGTTTCAATGCTACTATGCAGTTTAATCAATCGTTCTTTATTATTTGTCCAAGGCAAAAAATGGTTGCGCAGCAGTAATTACGGGACTATTTTTATAAAGCTGGCCAAATAAAAATAAACAAGACTTGAAATGGCTAAAATAGGGATTACAGGCCACTAAGTACAACCATCCCGGAAATCTTAATCACCAAGACTTTATTGGATTCGGGAGGTATTTGGTATCCTTATCATTAACTATATGCTAAAAGACAAAATTGGAAAATATATTGTGAACAATATATAACTCTATGAACAGAGATACCGTCTATAAGAAAGTAATGGGATTAGGCCAATTTCGCCTTGTTCAATTTTGTAGTGAAAGACAACTCCTTTTTTATCCTCGAATTTTTGAACATGTACAAACGGGCCACGTTATTTTCGTTTTTAACGAAAGCTTTATTTTTAACAATAGTAACAATACCCATGGAAACAGTCTCCACTTTCTTTTCCTGCCCCACGTTATTGGCCTGTGAAGCCATTCCTATAAAAAGTACAAAAATTAAAGTTAAAAGCCTTTTCATGATGCGTTGTTTTGTGATGTAAATTTAACGCCACACGGACTCCTTTACAGGTCATAAATCGTTTAAACCCTCTTATTTTTCGGTATCTGACAAATCCTTAGACCAAGTGCGAAAAATACCCGATAAGTGAATCCCCGGCCAAAAAACACTAATCGATATTAATAGCACTTAATCGGTAATTCTTACAGTAATTTGAATGCAAAAACAGGATTCATTCAATATTTGTAGTAATAATCCGGGTATATCCATAAAATGGGTTTGGGCAAGCAATTCAGAATATATAAGTGACATTATAAAACTTTTAAGCAGGATTTCTGTAAGTATTCTAGGATGGGGGACACTAAAAGAATGGCATACCAATTGAAGTTATTTTCAATAAAACTATCCTATCTTTATGACAATAGGATTTATGCATTTATAACATTAAGAAATTAGCTATGAAATGTCCATTAGAATTAATTTTCAAACCAACCGATATTATAATAAGGGCATTACATCTGACCTTTGAAAAACAATAAATATTAACAGATGAAACTATTACAGATCACCCTCTTCATTATTTTGGGATTAACCACAATCAGCTGTCAATCCAAAACCAAATCGGAACAAAGGCATGAAGTAATAGCGGATCTTGCTGAAAATGAGCTCCAACAATACGAAACTGCCTATTTTGCCAGTGGATGCTTTTGGTGTGTGGAAGCTATTTTTGAAAGTATAAAGGGAGTTAAGGAAGTGGTCTCCGGTTATTCCGGCGGTAAGGAAAAAGACCCTACTTATGAAGACGTAGGATATGGGCGTACCACCCACGCCGAAGCGGTAGAAGTCTATTACGATCCAAAAGTGGTTTCTTTTGAAACCTTGGTAAAAGTATTTTTTGGCTCCCATGACCCCACTACCTTAAATAGGCAGGGGCCGGACAAGGGTGCCCAATACCGATCCATAGCCTTTTATAAAAACGGCTCCGAAAAGAAAATAATAAACGACTACATTTCCCAACTTGGGAAAGAAAAGGTCTATTCCGCCCCCATAGTTACGGAAGTAAAACCCTTTAGTATTTTTTATCGCGCAGAGGACTATCACCAAGATTATGAAAAAAACCATCCCAACAATTCCTATATCCTAAACGTATCCATACCTAGATTAAAGCAATTTCAAGCCAAATTTCCCCAATTGTTAAAGGAAGGGACGCATTAATTTTAGGTGAATATGACTTATATTAAATTGTTAATGAGTAATTTATGATAATTTTGTCCGGTCGATCGGATCCCGATAGATATCGGGAGATACCTCAATTTAAAAGTGTTACAGTACAGTAACCTCTCAACTCCGCTACCATAGACATCTCTTTATTAAGAACCTTAATGTTAATGATACGAACTCGGCAACGTAGTCACTTCGACGGAGTCCCTTTTCGGGACGACGAGAAGTCACATATACTGGCCAGGAGCTAGAAGTGGGATTTAGCTCATGTATATTTATTTTAGAAGTATTCATGAACCTTCGGTTTAGCTTTGCTGAACCTTAGGTTTCTCATATGCATTCGAAATGACGCCCTGGAAACCTTTAATTATCACGCTACCGATATCGTATTTGTTTTGTACCTCAAAATCATTTTTTTGAAATAATGTCATCATACCCGCTTGAAAAATAAAATTTATTGGGTCTCGAGGGGACAGTAACAATTTTTTAATGTACAAGAAATCAATGTCTTGCAATTATTTTTAGGTCGAGTTAATCTTAATCAACCTAAAGGGTTGGGTCTTTTTCAGAAGGCAACTATCTAGCGGAACTTGGGAGAATATCTATAATAATTAATTGGGCAGACACCAATGGATGTGTTGGCCTTTTTTCTGGTCGGGTTCTTAATATAACAATTGGGCTAATTTTAGTGCATTAGGGCAATAATTAATCACTTTTTTATACCTTTCAAGCTCACATTATTATAAATAAGACCAAAAAAGATGAACATAATATCAAAAATCACAGCTACCCTATTCTCCGCAATGTTGTTGGCGTCCTTACTGATAGGTTGCGCAGGAACGGAAAAGGACACCGCACCTTGGGTAGATTTATTCGATGGCAAGTCCCTCAACGGCTGGAACCAAAAAGGGGGAGTGGCCAAATACGAAGTTGTGGATGGCACCATTGTTGGAACCACAGTCCACAATACTCCCAACTCCTTTATGACCACTGACAAAATGTATGGGGATTTCATTTTGGAATTGGACTATAAGGTAGACCCATCAATGAATTCTGGTATCCAGATCAGAAGCAATAGTATTCCAACATACAAGGATGGCAAGGTACACGGATACCAGGTTGAAATAGACCCCTCGGAAAGGGCTTGGAGTGCCGGTATTTATGACGAGGGCAGAAGGGGTTGGTTAAATACTTTGGATGGCAACCTCAACGCGCAGCGGGCCTTCAAACAGAACGATTGGAACCATTACCGAATAGAAGCCATTGGGGATACCCTAAAAACTTGGATAAACGACGTACCCGCAGCATATCTTATAGATGATAAAACGGCCAGTGGTTTTATTGCCCTACAGGTACACGGTATAGGTAAGGACAAAACCGAAGGGACCCAAATAGTTTGGAAGAACATTAAAATACTTACGGACAACTTGGAGACCTATTCAAGAAAATCGCCCTTAACTCCAATAATTACCAAAAACAAGCTTACGCTAAGCGAAGAAAAGGATAACTGGAAACTTCTCTGGGACGGAGAAACTACCAATGGATGGCGTGGAGCACGATTGGATGGTTTTCCCGAGTCTGGATGGGAAATTGAAGATGGTGTTCTCACCGTATTGCCATCCGGTGGTGAGGAATCCGCGGCTGGGGGGGATATTGTTACCACGGCATTGTATGGGGACTTCGAATTAAAGGCAGATTTTAAACTTACGGAAGGTGCCAACAGCGGAATAAAGTATTACGTAAATACAGATCTTAACAAAGGCCCAGGTTCCTCGATCGGTCTGGAATATCAAATCTTGGACGATGTCCGTCACCCGGATGCCAAATTGGGCAATCACGAAGGCAGTAGAACGGTAGCTTCATTGTACGATCTTATTCAGGCGGATCCGAACAAGCCCATCAACCCTATTGGAGAATGGAACACGGCACATATCAAATCGATCAACAACCACGTTGAACATTGGTTAAACGGCACTAAAGTATTGGAATACGAGAGAAAAAGCGACGACTATCGCAAATTGGTATCCGAGAGTAAATACGTAAAATGGCCCAACTTTGGCGAAGGAGACCAAGGACACATCCTTCTTCAAGATCATGGGGATAGGGTTTCTTTCAAAAACATCAAAATTAAGAGCATAAACAAAAGCGAATAAATGAAAACTAGAAGAGATTTTATTAAAAAAACGGCAGCAGGGAGTGCTGCATTAAGCCTAGGTGGATTGGTAATGCCTAGTATGGGTTACGGTAATATTTTAGGGGCCAACGACAAAATTAATGTAGCGGTCATTGGGGTTAGAAGCAGGGCCAAGGCCCACTTTGTGGCTATAAACCAAGACCCCAATGCCAAAATTCTTTATAGTTGTGATGTGGACGATAAGATTCTGGAGGAACACAATGTTTGGTGCAAAGAGAAGATCGGTTATGTCCCCAAAGTGGAAAAGGACTTTAGAAAAATTTTGGAAGACAAGAAGGTAGATGCCGTATTTATAGCTACCCCGGAACATTGGCATGCTCCCATGGCCATCATGGCCCTGCAGGCAGGGAAACATGTGTATGTAGAAAAACCATGTAGCCACAATCCTCACGAAAATGAACTTTTGGTCGCCGCACAGAAAAAATATGGCAAAAAAGTACAAATGGGAAACCAGCAACGTTCCTCCCAAAGTTCAGCCTTGGCCGTTAAGGAGATCCGTGAAGGAATTATTGGAGAAGTCTTTAAAGGCGAGGCCTATTATTCCAGCAATAGAGGTTCCATTGGAATTGGGAAGAAAATAGAGGTCCCGAACACATTGGATTGGGATTTATGGCAGGGTCCCGCCCCTAGGGAATCCTATAGGGACAATGTACACCCCTATAATTGGCATTGGTTCCGGACATGGGGCACAGGGGAAATCCACAACAATGGCACCCATGAAATTGATATTTGCCGTTGGGCATTGGGGGTAGACCTACCCAATAGCGTAACCTCCTTTGGGGGAAAGTACACTTATAAGGATGATTGGGAGTTTGTGGACAACCAACAGGTAACCTACCAATATGATAATAACAAGTTTATAACCTGGACCGGACATAGCCGTGGTCTAATTAAACCGGAACAGCCCGGTAGGGGAGTTACCATTTATGGTAGCAAGGGAATGATTACCCTAAGTAGAAACGATTACAACCTTTATAATCTGGATGGAAGTTTAATAAAGAAAGTTGAAGAAGGGGTAAAAAGTGCAACCACCAATACGATGGGCATGGGCGGATTGGATGTAAATCATATACACAATTTCTTCAGTGCCATCCGTCAGGACACTTCCCTGAATTCGGATATTAACGACGCCAGTATTTCTACCATGCTCTGTCATTTAGGGAATATTGCCCAGGATGTTGGTAGGACCATTCACATCAACACAAAAACAGGAAAGGTCAAAAATGACGATGAAGCCATGTCCTACTGGAAAAGGGAATATCAAAATGGCTGGGAACCAAAATTATGATTCCTTAAACTCTATGATGTAAAGCGGGGATTTTCAATTGAAAATCCCCCGCTTTATTTATACGAACAACAATCCCTAATGCCGTAGTACCACCTCTGTAAACTTGGAATTGATAATAACGGACTTATCACTATTCTTGTTTAAATGATACCCCTTGTCCAACGTATTATATCCATTTTTTGTTTTTACCATATGCAATTCCTTTGGGTATACCAATTCGGAATTGCTACTATTTACGGTAATGTTAAATGCGGCCTTAGGCAGGGTACAAAAGAATTCGGCATTTTGCAGGTTGATATCCAAATCAGTGAAATCTTTGGAAATAGCATTGATCGCCAAGGGACCAAAGCTATTTTTTATAAAGGCCCTGTTTAATAGGTTATCAATATTTACATCGGAAAAAGTAGCGCTTAAGGTCAGGTTTTCAACTTCCCCAATATCTACCTTATCGGAATAATCCGCCTTTAATTGACCATAATTCCATTTTTGCACACTTACAGGGGAGTAGGAAGCATCTATATAGGTTTTGTCTCCATCAATGGTCTCCGCCAATAAACTGGAATAGGATAAGGTGGCACTTAGATTCTTTGTGTTTTCGGCCAGATAACCTCCCCATGTCTTACGTTCATTTTAATCTTGGTGGACTTCGGCAATTTTATTTTTATCGTTTTCTTGACCTTTAGATTTTTATCCCCTCCCTTTTTTATGGAATAGAACACATTGGGTGCCTTTTGATGGTCCAGGTCCAACACTATAATTTCACTACTCCTCCCCTTTGCTGAATCGACCTTGATGGCTATGGCCTTCCTATCGTTCTTAATTTCCATTCTTTGGCTTTGCATTTCCCGTAATCGCTGCAATCGATCTTGATGCGCCTGTTCCCTTTTTTTCTCAATTTCCTTTCTTCTATTATCGATCTCTGCATGTTTTATATCCATACGCCTGCTCCATTCTTCCATTTTTCTTTCATAATCCTTACCAAAACCCTTATCAAATTCTTTCTTCCATTCCTTTAAATAAGCCTCCCCATCCTTTTTGTAGGCCTCGTAATCAAATGGCTTAATATTCATTGGGGGAAGCGGGGGCATTTCCATCATTTCCGGAAGTTCCGGCAGCTCAACCAATGGCGCTATGGTATGGGCTCCCTCTGCCCCGTTAATTTGATCCAGAAAATCGATATCTATATCAATATCCTCAGTATTGTATGCTAGAAACTCCCTATGTCCAGATACTGTACTTATACTTATATTCTTACTATTTCCTACTATTTTTACAGGCTCCCTTTTAAAATAGCGGTCTGCTTCTTCCTCGGACACATCCTCCAATTCTACCACTGCCAAAATATCCACTTGATCCTTGTTCCATGTTTCAAATTCTATATCGGCATAACTGGTGTTTACTTCCAACACCACCTCATCGGATACATTAAAATTTTCATGAAAGGTCTTGGTCTTTTTTTGCCCCCATACGGCACTAGTACCCATAAACACTATTATTCCCGCAATAAATCCTGTTTTTTTCAATATTGTTTTCATCTGTACTATTTATTTAGTTTAAAAAAAGGGCTGCTCAAACACTCGTAATCAAGGTGTTTATATCCGTTTGTACACCTTGGGTCTGCAATTCCTTTAACTTATCCCTAAGTTTGTGCAGCAGTTGCAATCTTAGCTGTAAGTTCTTTATCAAAGCGGTTATGGTCTGGTCGTTAGGGCCAATTTCGTTTAATTCCTTATTTAACTTTTTATACTCCATATTCAATTCCTCCAAGCGTTCCATGTAACTATCGATCAGGGTTTTGTTCCTATCCGAAATTTCCAATTGTGACAATTCCAGATTTATGTTCACCATATAATAATCCTCCACCTTCTTTAAATCAGGGGAAAGATCCCCTAAGGAAATTCCCTTTTCCCCAGGCACGGGGCCGTCCTTTTCAACTATGTTCGTCTCCGAAGGTTCCTGCCCATTCCCTTGTTTAAAAATATAGACCGCTAAACCAATAAAAATTATGAGCGCAGCGGCAATCTTGAACCAAGGAAAAACAAGGCCCTTGGAAACCGGTAGTTTTTTTTCCATTCTTTCTAAAAAACGTTCTTCATGCCCATCCTTCATTGATGGCACTTTTTCCATATCCGAATTCCTGAACATATCCCTAAGATCCTGCGACATACTTGTTCGATTTTAATAGTTCCTTTAATTGTCCCTTACCCCTTAATAGCCTTGTCCTACAAGTGGAATAACTAATATCCAATATTTCGGATACCTCGCTGTGATCGTATCCCTCTACCAGAAACAACTGCACCACATATCTGTATTTATCCGGCAATCCTGTAATGGCATGCATTACCTCTTCCACGGTTACCTTATCCTCTACGGACCAGTCTTCATCCTCCACAACCTGCATATACCCCTCATTCAATTCCACCGTAATGATTTTCTTGGATTTTAAAAAATCGATACTCTTGTTTACTACTATCCTTTTCAACCAGGCCCCAAAAGTTACTTCTCCCTTGTACTGATCCATTTTTTGAAAGGCCTTGATAAACGATTCCTGCACTACATCCTCCGCATCATCGGGATTTCTTAAAAATCGCATTGCCACACAGTACATACCGTGACAATATTGATTGTACAGTTCCAATTGCGCTTTGCGATTATTACGTTTACATTGTTCTACAGTATCAGTCTGAAACATTTTGGCCAGTTTCTGTTTTTGTTGGGAAGGTTTGGCTACATTTAAATCGTTCCCGATAAATCCCTATAACCAAAAGGACGACGGAATGATTGTAATGTTGCAAAAAATAGTATTTTTATCATAAATCTTAAAAAAAGTCATCTTGAACCAAGTTACCATTAAAAATAGTTTTATCACCCTGACCGTGCTGGATTACGGTGCCATCATCCAAAAGCTGATATTAAAAAATAAGGACGGTGTGGACACCAATGTGGTGGTGGGCCTGGAAGAACCTGAAAAATATGTGACAGACAACAAGGCCCTTGGCGCCTGTATTGGCCGTTATGCCGGAAGAATATCCAATGGCGGTTTTGAAATCGACAAGGTCCACTACCCCATTTTTTCCAAGGATGGGGTGCATCTTCATGGTGGACAAAAAGGTTTTGGAAAGAGATATTGGACCATAGAGCAAGTTCATGATGGGGAAAATCCTTTTGTAAAACTAAGTTACTTAAGTCAGGATTTGGAAGAAGGCTATCCGGGCAACCTTAAATCTACGGTGACCTATAAATTGATCGGATCATCATTGTTCATAATTCATGAGGCCTTTACGGATAAGGCCACACCGGTAAACTTGACCAACCATTCCTATTTCAACCTGGATGGTGCGGATACCATAGACCAATGGGATCTACGATTGTCTTGTCCGGAATACTTGGAAACGGATGCCAAACTACTTCCTACCGGAAAATTGGTTTCCGTATTAAACTCCAAATACGATTTCCTGGAGATGAAAAAAATTGGCCAAGTACGATTGGACACTCCGTTCGTTATTAATCCGAACCTGGAAAAAGGTATCGAATTGGCTTCCGATAAATCCGGTTTATCCATGAAGGTAAAGACCAATCAACCGGGCGTGGTCGTCTATACGCCACCTGCTTTTGCCGCTATCTGCTTTGAAACACAGAATTTTCCGGACGCTCCCAACCAGCCCCATTTTCCGAATAGTATTTTACGGCCCGGGCAAACCTATTACAATGAAACCGAATTTAAGTTTAGTTTCGTAAATTAGAGCAGTTAAATCAAGTAAACTACCTCGGGGCAAATCCCCAAGGCATTGAAAACAAAATCATTTTTAGATTTTAACGCCCACCTGAACGGAACGGACAGGCAAGCGTTGGAGTATACAAATCTCGATTATCGAGTAAAATCCGAGGATATGAAATTTCCTAAATGGTTACTGGCTGTCGTTGCAGTATTGGCATTGGCCTTCTTTTTATTTGGAAGGCCCTATCTAAAGGAACAGACCAAAAAGATTAGCCCGGAAAAAACGGCCACCTATGAAAAAAATGGTATGGATCTAAAAGTAAATTACAGCAGCCCATTTAAGAAGGGACGTGAAATTTTTGGGGCATTGGTACCCTATAATGAGGTATGGAGGACCGGTGCCAATGAGCCTACCACCTTTACTACCGGCAGCAACATCAGTGTTGGGGGCAAAAACTTAACCGCAGGTACCTATTCCCTGTGGACCATCCCCGGTAAAGAGACCTGGACCTTTATATTCAATAGCGAAATCCCCAATTGGGGAACAACTATTTTTAGCGGTGGTAAAAATACAAGCAGAAATGCCGATACGGATGTTTTACAGCTAAATGTCCCGGCACATCAATTGTCGCAGACCATTGAAAGCCTAACCATAGACTTTGAGGAAAACGAACAACTTTACCTTAGTCTTGCCTGGGATAAAACCAAACTAAGCCTTCCTATTAAAAAATAAATTTGGCCACCAATAAAAACACGGACAGGTATCGTAATCCTAGAGCTTTTAGAAAAAAAAGTCCGACCATAGCAGAATTGGTGCAAGGTATTTTAAACGGCGATATAGCCACCTTGGCCAGAGCAATTACATTGGTGGAAAGTGCCAATAGTGTACATTTACAAAAATCCAATGATATTATAGGCCAATGCCTGCCCCATAGTGGCAAAAGTATCCGAATTGGAATTACCGGTGTTCCCGGAGTAGGCAAAAGTACCTTTATCGATACCTTTGGTTCCTTCCTTACAGGCTTGGGAAAAAAGGTGGCCGTATTGGCTGTAGATCCCTCCAGCAGCATAAGCAAGGGCAGTATTCTGGGAGACAAAACCCGTATGGAAAAATTGGCGAAGGACAAAAATGCCTATATCCGTCCTTCCCCCTCTGGTCATTCTTTGGGAGGGGTGGCCAGAAAAACCCGAGAAACCATAATCCTATGTGAAGCAGCCGGTTTCGATACCATTTTAGTGGAAACGGTCGGGGTAGGTCAAAGTGAAACAGCGGTACATAGCATGGTAGATTTTTTTTTATTGTTGAAATTGGCCGGGGCAGGCGATGAACTTCAGGGAATTAAAAGAGGTATCATGGAAATGGCGGATGCCATTGTAATCAATAAGGCCGATGGCAACAATATGGAACAGGCCCAATTGGCCAAAAGTGAATTTACCAAAGCCCTTCACCTTCTTTCCCCAAAAGAAAATGGATGGACCCCTAAAATACTTAATTGCTCCGCTATTCAGAAAACTGGAATATCGGAAATATGGGAAGTTGTAAAAACCTATTTCGAAGACAAACCCGGCCATGATGCCATTAAGGCCAAAAGAAGGGTACAGAACAAATACTGGCTACTACAGACCATTGAAGACCAACTGAAACAACAATTTTATCAGAATGAAAAAGTTAAAACCCATTTGGCCCAAATGACGGAATTGGTCGTTGAGGACAAAATTTCCCCGTTCAAGGCAGCGGAAAAATTATTAGATCTGGCCAAGAAAACTTAACCCCAACATAATTGTGTTACTTTTCGTGTATAATCGCAACAAAAAACTAAATAATAAAAACAATAAACCTATTTCCATTATACTACAACAATAAGATGTAGGTTCCAATGCAACATAGGTGGACAAAGTTAATTATCTTTGGCCCAAATTTTTTAGTTATATAAGCACTTATCCTGGCATAAAATGAATTACGAATTCACCATAATTATTCCTGTCTATAATGAAGAAGATAATTTGGAACGCGTTGAAAAGGAGCTTAAGGACTACTTGGCCATATGCGCAAAAAAAGCAAAAGTATTGTTCGTAAATGATGGTTCAAAAGATAAGAGCCAGGAATGGATAGAAACTATTTGTGGGAGAAACGAAACTTTTGGTTTTGTAAAATTTGCTGAAAATAAAGGATTGAGTGCAGCCATCAAAGCTGGTTTTGACTATGCCGATACCCCTTTGGTAGGCTATATAGATGCCGACCTACAGACATCACCTGAAGACTTTAACCTTCTCTTGGAACATATAGGCCAATACGATCTGGTTACCGGAGTAAGGGCAGACAGAAAGGATTCCTTTATCAAAAATGCATCTTCCACCATCGCCAATGGTATACGCCGTGCATTTACGCAAGACGGCATGGACGATACCGGCTGTCCGTTGAAAGTAATAAAAACGGATTATGCCAAAAGGATTCCTATGTTCAAAGGTTTACATCGGTTTTTGCCCGCCATGGTCCTACTGCAAAATGGACGCATTGTACAAATTCCTATCCGCCATTTTCCGCGAATGGCAGGAACAGCAAAATTTGGTCTTTGGAACAGATTATTGGGACCGCTTATAGATTGTTTTGCCTATTTATGGATGAAGAAGAAATATATTAACTATCAAGTAGACAAAATAGGGTAAATGGCAGATTGGATGGTTTATGCAGTTGGTTTTATTGCCCAAATTCTGTTTTCCAGTAGAATGCTGGTGCAATGGATACTTTCGGAAAAAAGCAAAAAAGTAATTACCCCCAGACTCTTTTGGCAACTAAGCCTATTGGCTTCGTTTCTCTTGTTTGTCTATGGATGGTTACGCAATGATTTTGCCATAATGTTGGGACAGGCCATTACCTATTTTATTTATATCCGCAACATCCAGTTACAGGGGGAATGGACCAAATTACCACGGGCCTTTAGAGGTTTCCTATGGGTTTTCCCCGTAATAATCATAGTCTACGGATATAATAACAACACCCATGATCTAAGGCAGTTTTTCCACAATGAAAACATTCCGATCTGGCTGCTTTTATTGGGCAGTATAGCCCAGGTTATTTTCACCTTTCGGTTTGTATATCAATGGATATATTCCGAGAAAAAGAATGTATCCAGTCTTCCCTTCGGTTTTTGGTTATTGAGTCTAATCGGGGCCTCCTTAATTCTTACCTATGCCGTTTTCAGGAAAGACCCGGTCCTGTTTGCGGGCCATTCATTGGGTTTGGTCGTTTATTTAAGAAATCTGTTTATCCTTAAAAATCAAAAGCATGACCTGGTTGAAAAATAATCCTATTGCCCTGATCTTCTTGGCGGGAGCCTCTATTTTTCTTTTTCACTTGAACGTTATTCCCGTTACCATCATGGAAGCCAGAAATTTTATCACGGCCAGGGAAATGATTACTGATGGAAATTGGTTGTTGACCACCATGAACCAACTGCCAAGATATGAAAAGCCCCCCTTGCCCAGTTGGATCACTGCGCTCTTTGGGTTTATTTTTGGTTTGGAAAATATAGCTGTACTTCGGCTACCGACTATGTTGATGGCCATAGTTTTAGGATATGTGGGGTATTTGTTATCCTTAAAATTATTGAGCAATAAGTTGCTAGCACTTATTAATGCCCTTATTTTGTTAAGTTCATTTTATATCATTGCAATTACGGTTGAAGCCCCTTGGGATATATACACCCACGGATTTATGTTGATAGCCATCTATTTTCTATATGGCTTTTTTAATTTTCCGGACAACAAATGGAAGAACAGTCTACTTGCAGGACTCTTTATAGGCCTTTCCTTTATGAGCAAGGGACCTGTTTCATTGTACGCACTTCTACTCCCTTTTCTCATGGCCTTTGGGGTAGTATATAAATTTAAGGACTTTGGTGCTAATAGAAAATACATCCCCTTATTGGTCATGGTCCTCTTGGCAACGGTTACCGGTATATGGTGGTTCCTTTATGTTCGATTGGCCGATCCCGATGCCTTTTTGGCCATTACCAATAAAGAAACCGCCAATTGGTCCAGCTACAATGTGCGTCCCTTCTATTACTATTGGAGCTTTTTTGTACAAAGCGGTATATGGACCCTTCCAGCCTTGGTAAGTTTACTGTACCCCTATCTCAAAAATAAGGTCAGTGATAAGAAAACCTACAGACTTACCCTTCTATGGACTATTTTTTCAGTTGTTCTATTATCAATCATCCCCGAAAAAAAAGCTAGGTACCTGGTACCCGTTTTAATTCCCCTCGCCCTTAATACAGGTTTTTATATGGAATACCTTATCCATAATTTTAAAAGTACACTGGCCCAAAAGGAAAAAATACCTGTATATTTCCATTTTTCCATAATAGCACTTATTGGTATAGCCTATCCTTTTATTGCTTATTTTTTTCTTAAGGATGGTCTGAAAGACTTGTGGGGCCACTATGCCCTTTCTTCCCTTGGACTCTTTTTTATAGGTGTTTTACTTTTCCTTAAATTAAGAAAAAAAGAGGTGTACAACTGCTTCCTGCTCTCTATTGCCTTAATAGGTGCCATAAAATTATTGGCAATGCCGCTTTTGGGAGCTATGGACAAAAATACGGAATACAGAAGTATTTCACCCCTACGGGAAATGGTTCAGAAAGAAAAATTAAATCTCTATTGCTTTGGAGAAATTGCTCCGGAAATGATCTGGGATTATGGTGCCGAAATTCCTGTACTTAAAGGCGAAGAGGAAATCACAATTCCGGAGGGGGAAAAATTTGGGGTACTGGTAATTCCAACAGATGAAAATGAATTTAAACGTATCTTTGACCCGGAATATAGTTATGCGTTAAAAACCGTATATGATTTAAACCATAATGCCGAGCCTGGGACCAAGGGACATAAAAACCGTTTGATAAGTAATTTATATATAGTTCAAAAACGATGATGAACATCTTTTCCAAAACTGAAAAAATAGGATATAGTATTTTATTGGCAATTGTATTGTTCGGTCTTTATTTAGGGCTAATGGACGATATCTATTTTGATGTCAACTATGCCCAAGAAGACGGACCGGTCGAATGGGGAACCACCATAATGCTATTTGGAATTTCTGTACTTTCCCTATACCACTTAATAAAGTTGTGGCCCACCAAAAAAACAGGGTGGAAACTGGGAACCTTCCTATTTGTAGTCTTATTCCTTTTTGCTGCCGGGGAAGAAATTTCATGGGGACAGCGTATCTTAGGGGTGGAATCCAGCGAATTTTTTATAGAAAATAATGCCCAGGGCGAAACCAACTTGCATAATTTGGTGGTAGGTGACAAAAAAATAAACAAGATCATCTTCAGCCAATTATTGTTTTTGGTAATGTTCGTTTACCTTATAATTACCCCTATTCTCTTCAGAAAATACCACTGGTTCAAAGATTTAGCCAACAAATTTGCGGTTCCCATTGTAAAATGGCATCATACCATCGCATTTTTGGTGGCCACCGTTTTAGTAGACCTTAATCCGGCCAGCAGAAAATGGGAAGTGTACGAATTGGCATTTGGGGCCATCTTTTTCCTTATCTTTCTAGGTCCGCTGAACAAGGAAATATTTGAACAGGAACAATCAAAATAAACTAATATAAGCAGATGATATGTTGGTTGTATGCTTTGAGCTTTAGGCTGTATACTTTAGGCATATTCAGGAGTAAGGCGATTTTTTGTTCTAATCTTGACATAATTATATCCCGGGCAATTGATATTCCCGGGATTTTTTATGTTTCCGTACCGGAACCATTTGCGTTCCTGATTTTTCAACGGTTTTTTTGATGTCCGGGCATACCTTTTCCATGGGGCTTTCGGATGTCGTTGCACTTATGCCGCTTTTTCCAGTCCCATGGCCGACATGCGCCTGCCGATCTCCAGTGCGTTGCCCGTATGGATGCCGAAGAATATCCACAGGACCTCGGTCTTCTTGGTGCGCGCCCTTATCCTTTTAAGGTGGTAGTGCTCCTTGTCCTTGCCAAAACTGCCCTCCAGACGGCTCGCCCGTTCTTTGGTAATGGCACCGGCCAGCTTGCTCCGTTGCTTTTCGTGCCTGCCGGCCCTGCCCTTTCTTTTGAAATCGGTGCGGATACCGTACTTGGTGGCGAACCTCCGGTTATTGTTGGTAGCATAGATGGCATCGGCACCGGCCAGCTTGGTCCTGGTCTTGGTGAGCCTTTGGGCCGCAAAGATGGTATCGATAAAACGGTTGCCCTCGTGGAAGGCGTCGAAGCTCAGGTGCTCGATAAAGCTGATCCCGCCCACTTGGAGCTTATTGACCTTGGCCCCGAATTCCACGGCCTTGGTTTCCTTGCCCCTTACGATGGGCCTGATGTAGGGGCGGTCCATGCTCACGATACGGTCCTTCGGCCTTTCTCCTTTGTGGAAATAGGCGTGCTGTTGGGCCAGCACCTTTTTGGCCGTCGCCCTTCTGCGATATTGGTCCTTGGCCATCGCTACCGTGTGCCGCGCCTCCAACCGGTCCACCTCGCGGCCCAACTTCTCCAATAACAGGAGCAAGGCCCGGGTCAGCGCCTTTTCTTCTTCTTTGGTCTTCCTGCGCATCTTGCTGTAGGACACGTAGCGTTTTTTCCATTTCAGGTACTTGCTGCGCGGCAAGGGTTCGCCCGTTTTTTTACAAAGGCCCATCAACAGGTCATGGATCCAGTCCACCGCCTCCCACAGCAGCTTGATGTTGGTAGGGTACCGCAGATGGCTCTCGTAACAGGTGGCGTCCATGGTGATTGAGCCACTGTCCCCGATATAGGGCGACCAGTAGCTATAGAACGCCTCCTGCGCCCCATCCATGTCCAGCTTTCCGGCCAGTTCGCAGCGGACCTCGCCGACCATCTTGAAATTGGACAGCCGTCCGGTGCCCAGATAGATCCCGCAAAAGAACTGCCAGTCCAGGTTCCCGTTCAGGTGCTCGATGAGCTTGCGGTCGGAAAGGCCAGAGTAGTTCTTCAGGAACATCAGGGCCAGCTTGCCCTTGGGGGAGAAAATGGCGGAAGGGCCTTTTTTGGCCTCCTTCAGGCCGAAGGCCCCTACCAGTTCGTCCCAGGGGACGGCCGAATAGATCTTGCCCAGGTCCCCTTCCAAAAAACGGGCGTAAAAGACATCGAACTGCTCTTCTTGCGAAGAGAATGAAAAACAATGCTGGAAATCGTGGATTCTTCGTATCTTGGTCATAGACATTAAGATAAAAACCCCGTTTTTCGAGCTGGATACTCATTTTCGGGGTTTTATTATACCTTAATATACGAATTAATTACTTGATATACAAGTAATTAAACTACTTCTGAATACGCCTACTTTATGCAGCAGGCCAAAAAGAGTGGGTAGATGTAATACCAACCTCAATAAGATTCCTGGATCAAGTAGTATATCTAGAAACGGCCTTTAGAAAAAGCTTCAAAAATAATCCTCCCAAAAAAGTACCTATGAGGGCTCCTGTTAGTACATCCAAGGGAAAATGCACTCCTATATATATCCTGCTATAAGCGACCACCGATGCCCACACCAGTAGAAACGGTCCCATATATTTGTACTTTGACCATAACGAGGTGGCAAAGAAAATGGCTACGGCAAAGGAATTGGCGGCATGGGCTGAGAAATAACCATATTTTCCGCCACAGGAACTTTTCACCAAACGCATTAGGTCGGTTATCCCATTGTCATGGCAAGGCCTTAACCGCTGCACACCATATTTAAAGAAATTGGCCAATTGATCCGTTACAAGAACGAGCAGTGCAATAGCCAAGAGTGTCATTAAAAGGCGTTTGGGACCGAATGCCTTATAGGTTAAAAATGCCAAAAGCCCATAAAGGGGAATAGAACTCCATTTATTGGTCATGAAAAGCCAAAAACCGTCCCATCTGGCACTGCCCAAGTTATTCAGGAATAAAAACAATTCCCTGTCGTAATGTACCAACTGCTCCAACATATACTATTCTTGGTAGCGGGAAATTTCTCGGTCATAGAAAGCTGTAGCCTGTTCAATTAAATTCCCGGCCTCGGCCTCCAGCTCCTTTTCATCTTCCTGGCCAAAATCCTCCAGCCACTCCACTTCATCGTTTTCCAGATTGATTATAAATCTGGGGTATTCTGTATGTACTACGAAAATAGCGGTTGGATAATCCGTATTATCACCTAATAAAAATTTTGGAAATTCCATAAATCAACTTTTTTTATAAACATCGATATCCTTAAAACCAGTCTTTCTTGGCAAATACCGCCTTGCCCTAATATCAATCAATATCGTCTAGCCCCTTTTGGGCAATTAACCTCTTGGTCAGATAATTAAATCTAATATACAACATTACGGCAGATGCCGTAAGTCCGGACAACAGACCTACCCATATCCCCGTACTCTGTAATGGTGTGTAAAGTCCCAAATAAAAACTAATGGGAAAGCCTATCATCCAATATGCTACAAAGGTAATCATGGTAGGTATCCTAACATCCTGAAGCCCCCTTAACGCCCCCAACACCACCACCTGTAGACCATCCGAAATTTGAAATACGGCTGCAACCAAAATTAGTTCCGCCGCCATCTTGACCACCTCTATATTATCGGCCAAATTATTGACATCCCCAAGATCCAGATAGATTGTAGGTAAAAAATCGTTCAAAACAACAAAAGACAAAGCAAAAATCACTTCCAATATGAAGGTAAGTAGAAAGATAGACTGAGCAATACGCCTTAATTCTTTAAAGTCCATTAATCCCTTTTGGTTTCCCACACGAATCATAGCCGCCACGCCCAGCCCCATTCCTACCATAAAGGTCATACTGCTCAAATTTAAGGCTATCTGGTTGGCCGCTTGGGAATTCTTGCCCAAAACACCACTTAACCAAACCGCGGCAGTAAAAATGGCAACTTCAAAAACATCTGTAAGGCCGAAGGAAATCCTAGATCTAGGATTTTCTTCATGACCCTTTTTTCCATAAACCTAAAGTTGAGTCCGGTAACATAATCATGAAACTTCTTTTTGTTCTTCAGCAGTACCCAAAGAAAAATAACCATAATGATACGTGAAATCAACGTACCCCAGGCCGCCCCTACGATTCCCATTTTAGGAAAGCCCCAGGAACCGAAAATTAAAAGATAGTTCAATAAAATATTTACAAAATTTGCAATTACCGTAGCATACATGGGGTACTTGGTCTGGGACAACCCCTCGGAGAACTGTTTAAAAGCCTGGAATACAATTAACGGAACCAATGAAAATGCCACTAAATCCAAATAGGGCATGGCCAATTCCACCACTTCTGGAGGTTGCTTCATGAGATACATAAGCGGCTTGGCCAACAATATTATCCCAAAAAGCGAAATGCCCATAAGGGTACACAACAATAGACCATGCTTAAGTGCGCTTTTTCCCGCAGCCACATTGCCCGCACCATCGGCCTCGGCGACCAAGGGCGTTATGGCCGTAGAAAACCCTATACCTAGGGACATGGCTATGAATACAAAACTATTGCCCAAGGAAACCGCGGCCAATTCCGCTGTACCCAATTGCCCTACCATAATATTGTCGGCAAACTGTACAAAGGAATGCCCTAGCATTCCAAGAATTACGGGAAAGGAAAGGGATAAGTTATAACGAAACTCCCTGGTATATTTATGCAACAACACATTTTGATTTTGAAGGGGCAAAGATATATTATCCCCATTCGTTTTTTGGGGAATATTGGAAAATTTATGAAAAATGAAAACTTTCTATTGGGTTTTGGACTCCTCCCAAAAAACATCCATTTCCGCCAAGGTCATATCCTTTAAGGCCTTGCCCTGTTCCTTGGCCTTATTTTCCAAATATTGAAATCGTTTTAAGAATTTTTTGTTGGTACGTTCCAGGGCGTTCTCAGGATTTATGTTCAAAAATCGGGCATAATTTACCATAGAGAACAGCACATCCCCAAACTCGGACTCCATAGCGTCCCCATTGCGGTGTTTAACCTCATATTGTAATTCTTTCAGTTCTTCCTGCACTTTTTCCCAAACCTGCTCGGGCTTTTCCCAGTCGAACCCTACTCCTGCCACCTTGTCCTGGATACGGTTGGCCTTTACCAGAGCAGGTAGTCCGTTGGGCACCCCTTCCAGAACACTTTTTTTTCCTTCTTTCAATTTAATTTTTTCCCAATTCCGCTTCACTTCCTCTTCATTTTCCACCGTTACATCCCCATAGATATGGGGATGCCTATTGATGAGCTTATCACAGATATCGTTGGCAACATCCCCAATATCAAAATGCTTGGTTTCACTTCCAATTTTGGCATAAAAAACAATGTGCAGGAGAACATCACCCAATTCCTTTTTTATTTCCTCCAAATCGTTGTCCAGAATGGCATCTCCCAATTCATAGGTTTCCTCAATGGTCAAGTGCCGCAATGTTTGCATGGTCTGTTTTTTATCCCACGGACATTGGGCCCGCAATTCATCCATTATTGTGAGGAGCCTATCAAAGGCTTTTAATTGGGATTCCCGAGAATTCATAAACTTCGCTTTTCAACAAAAATACGAAGTCTGTATGGTTCCGACTATAGTATGTTCCGAGTTTTTAGCTAACTTTAGTACCTTAGTTGATCGACCAAACCATTATGACCAACATAAAATTAATACCCCGTATGGCCTTATTTACAATAAAAAATTTCTTGAAACCGACTGTCCTCGAGGCAGAGCCGTCGGGGAATTATAAAGATTAAGTTTATGTTTCCTAATGGGTTTAGGAACAATTCAATCCCTTTGTGCAAGGGCCCTGGGCCCTTTCCTTATTACTATCTGAAATAACTTTTAATAAAACATAGATAATTATAAACCTAGATAGACAAATGAAATTAAGACCGACCTTAAAAAAAATGATTTCATCGGCCATGCTACTTATGTTCTTTGGTATGGTTCCCGCTCAGAACGTGTTACAAAAGGCCAATGATTTTATCAGTAGCCTTTCCGGGGAAATAAAGGCCAAAACCCTATTTTCCTTTGAGGATACGGAACGCTTTAATATGAATTACGTACCTATTCCCAGGGAAGGAGCCACATTCCATGATTTTAACGAGGAACAAAAAAAAGCTGCACTGGACCTGCTTAGGGCTTCCTTGAGCGAAGAAGGTTTTCGCAAGTCACAGGAAATAATGGAACTGGAAAAAGTGCTGCGGATCATAGAAAATAACGATGCCGATAAAATGCCCGATGGCGGGCACAGACGTGATCCGTTAAACTATCATTTTTGCATTTTTGGCAATCCCAGCAAGGATAAGGCTTGGGGATGGCGATTTGAGGGCCATCACCTTTCCTTGAACTTCACCTCTACCGATGGAATTATAAGTTCCGCGACCCCTACTTTTTTCGGAACCAATCCCGGTATTGTGCGAAGTACGGAATACAAAGGCAGGGAAGTGTTGAAAAAGGAAGCACAATTAGGATTTTCACTCCTGCATTCCATGACCGAGGAACAATTAAAAACAGTGGTTTTTACAGATGTCGCCCCGCACGATATCATTACCACCACCAAAAGAAAGGTAGGACAATTGGAATCCTTCGGAATTCCCTATACGGACCTGTCCCCAAATCAAAAAAAGATTTTCATGGAACTTCTGGACCTGTACATCGATAATTACGAGCATGGATTTGCTAAAGAATTTAAGAAAAAAATAAAAAAAGCGGGTATAGACCACTTAAAATTTGCCTGGGCCGGGAGTATGCAGCCCGGAAAAGGGCATTATTTCCGGATTCATGGTCCTATACTGCTGATTGAATATGACAACACCCAGAACGATGCCAACCATGTACATACCGTTGTAAGGGATCTGACCAATGATTATGGAGAGGATGTATTAAAAGCCCACTATGAAAAAGATCACAGATAAATTTACCAATGGAGATAATTTGAAAATGTGACAATTTGAAAATGAGATAATTTGAAAATGAGATAATTTGAAAATGCGCTGATCGGAAAATTTGATATTAAAGATATACTTTGACAAACCATAACCCAAGCCCGTATGAGTATTAAAATTAATGCGTTATTAACCGCCATATGCACCGGTACCATATTACTCTTTCTTTCCTGTAAATCTCTGCCCACTCCCCTGATCGCCAAAAACGCAAAAGTACAATTGGCAGCAACCGACTATACTTTTACCGAAGGGCCAGCGGTAGCTCCCAACGGTGATGTTCTTTTTACGGACCAACCCAACGATCGTATACTAAAATGGTCCGCCAAGGACAATACCGTATCGGTTTATATGGAGCCTTCCGGAAGGGCCAACGGACTCTATTTTGATCACGACGGCAACCTATTGGCCTGTGCCGATGAAAACAATGAACTGTGGCGAATAGATTCCCAAAAAAACGTAACCGTCCTAATCGATGATTTTGAAGGTAAAAAATTAAACGGACCCAACGACCTATGGGTAGACCCAAAGGGGGGTATCTACTTTACGGATCCATTTTATAAAAGATCATATTGGACCAGAACAGAGCAAGAATTGGAAACACAAAATGTTTATTATCTACCCCCTGGCCAACAGGATGCCATCATCGTAGCAAATGATTACATAAGGCCCAATGGTATTATTGGGAATAAGAACGGCTCCTTATTGTACGTTGCGGACATAGGCGATAAAAAAACCTATTCGTACACTATTAATCCCGATGCCAGTCTTGGTAATAAGACCTTATTTGCCAATATGGGGTCTGACGGAATGACTATGGACAACCAAGGCAACGTGTACCTCACCGGAAATGGGGTTACCGTCTTTAATTTTAAAGGAGAACAAATTCTACATATTCCCATAGACCGGAAGTGGACCGCCAATGTTACTTTTGGAGGCAAAAACCAACAGACCCTGTTCATTACGGCGATGAATTCCTTATATACCTTGGAGATGAACGTTCACGGAGTAAGGTAATATTTTTTTAGGATCCGTAAATACAATAGCATGCCGATCACTCGCCTAAAATTATTGGTCAGAACCAATAAATATCATAAGTTAACACCCTTAATTGTTTTAAATTGAAAAAACTATTTTTTTTATTCCTTCTATTTACAGCCGTTACCTTCGGTCAAAAATCCAATGGTTATAAAAACGAAGTCGGTTCCTTACAGCAAAAGTATGATTCAATTTGGGACGCTTCTAAGGAAACCACGGTTTTTGCCGGAAGTTCAACCATTCGTATGTGGAAAAATCTGGAGGCCATGTTTCCCGATCAACAAATTGTAAACTCGGGCTTTGGTGGTTCACAATCTTCCGATCTATTGGAGTATCATCAAGAACTCATATTGCGATACGCTCCAAAAAAAGTTTTTATCTACGAAGGGGATAATGATATTGCCGCCAAGAAGAAGACTTCGGAAATCATTAAAAATACCCGGATGATCATCTCCAAAATAAAAGAGAGGGACCACAATACCCAAATTGTGATTATCGCAGCAAAACCAAGTATTGCCAGATGGCATTTAAAAAGAAAATACAAAAATTTGAACAGGCAATTTAAACGTCTGTGCAAGAGGGACACTTCCCTGGAGTTTGCCAATGTATGGGACGTGATGATGGATGGAAAACAAGTAAGAAAGGACATCTTTTTAAATGATGGGCTCCACATGAACTACAAAGGATACAACCTTTGGTATGTGGTTATCGAACCCTATATGAATTGAACCCAAGAATAGGAATTACACTGTAATATTAATACAGTCATCCTAATGAAGCGAACATTAATAAATGAAGTGGTTTAAACATTTCTTACTAAAAGATAACCTTTAAAATTTTTAGTGTGAGAACGAAGTGGTTGCACACGTTCTCAATTTTATAATTATCTCATTAATAATTAATTACTAAAATTTAAACGTGTGAAAAAATCAATTCTTTTTAAATCGTTATTAACATTTACAGTTATTGTGGTTTTCGCTGCATGTCAACAGGAAAAAAAGAAAATCATCAATTTTCCCGCAACGGATCTGACCAAGGAAAATTTAATTCCCAAACCACTTCGGGTAATCCCTACCAATAGTGCCTTTGGATTGGATAAAAACACCATTATCCAAACCTCCCAAAACGCTGCCGGTTTTACAGAGGTCGGTGAATTTCTATCCGAAAAGATAAAATGGCATATCGATTTGGACTTGCCCGTAAATTCAACAAACAAGGCCACCACGCAACGGATCATTTATATAAATCAGTCCGACAGTACTGCTCTATCCTCCAAGGAAGGTTACGAACTGTACATCACCCAAGATTCCATTATCCTTAATGCAAAAACGGCCGAGGGCGCCTTTAGGGGCATACAGACCATAAGGCAAATGATTCCGGAGACCGGTAATGATACCCTTTCGGAAAATAAAATGTGGTTGATTCCTACCGGTAAGATAATGGACCATCCCAATTTTGAATATAGGGGGGCCATGTTGGATGTGGCCCGACACTTCTTTAGTGTGGAAGATGTGAAGAAGTATATAGACCTATTGGCCTATTACAAAATTAATACCCTACACCTACACCTTTCAGATGACCAAGGCTGGAGAATAGAAATCAAATCATGGCCCAAGCTTACAGAAATTGGGGGAAGTTCCGAGGTTGGCGATGGCCCAGGTGGTTTTTACACCCAAGAGGATTACAAGGATATTGTGGCCTATGCCGCCAAACATTTTATTACCATAGTCCCTGAAATAGATATGCCCGGGCATACCAATGCCGCATCGGTTTCGTATCCCTTTTTAAACGGAAACGGAAAAACACCTAAAATCTATACTGGAACGGAAGTTGGGTTTAGCACTTTCGACACCCGCAAGGATACTGTTTATGCCTTTATAGATGATGTTGTAAGGGAAATATCGGCCATTACGCCAGGTCCGTATTTCCATGCCGGCGGCGATGAGAGCCACGTTACCAAGAAAAAGGATTTTATCCATTTTGTTTCCAAAGTGGACAAAATTGTAAAAAAGTACGGAAAAAGAATGATAGGATGGGATGAAATTGTGCATGCCAACATAGATACCACAGCCATTGCACAATTTTGGTCCAATGAAGAAAATGCCAAAATTGCTGTGGAAAAAGGGCTGAAAATAATATTGTCCCCGGGAAAAAAGGCTTATTTGGATATGCAATATGATACCTTATCCAAACACGGACTACATTGGGCGGGTTATATTCCTGTAGATACAGGATATGTCTGGACACCGGAGAGATATGTAGAGGGAATAAATAAAAATCATATTTTGGGCGTTGAAGCCCCATTATGGTCCGAGACCATTAGCAATATGGATGAGTTGGAATATTTGGCATTTCCCAGGATGATCGGTTATTCCGAACTTAGCTGGAGTGTAGAAGAAAATAGGATTTGGGAAAATTACAGAATAAGGTTGGGCAATCAGGCACCCTATTTGGATAAAATGGATGTAAAATACTACCCTTCAAAACTCATTGATTGGAAAAAAAGCAGGTATACCTACAAAACCATTGATAAGGACTGATTTTGGATAAATAATGCCGTTCAATTGCCATGTGAGATATTAAATACCAGACTGTAAAGATTAAAACTTTGAACCGGGATACTTCAATCTCGACTCCGCTTAATATACGAACATCTATTTGGTAGCTGAGCGTAGTCGGAGCCACATAGTGGATGTTGGGTTTTGGAGGTAAGAAACTCTCAACTTTAAACATTGCAAACCTTTAACCCAAAACCTGCCCACTGCTACTACTTAATTCCCAATCCCATAAAACCTATAAACTCGAGGGAAAAAAGAAACAATAAAAAATTTCTTGAAACCGACTATCCTCGAGGCAGAGCCATAGAGGTATTTCGCCAGTTTCATTTTGGCCTTAGGGCCAAAAGCCGAAATTTTGTATTTTGCCCCACCCGGAATTACGAAAAAGCAATTCCGACCTCCCCCAAAGGGGAGGTATGATCGGAAACCCCGAGGCAGGGCCGTCGGGGAATTATAAACATTAGATTGATAATGGGATACCCCCCTATTTCCATTCAAAATCACCCGCATCAATGGTCCAGTCATTGCCAAAGAAGCCCGCACATTTGACCGCTCCGGCACCCTGTGATAGAACCGTTTCATCAAAAAGCAATACATCCGGAAACGTGGTTCCGTTCACCAAATAATGGTTGGCATAAGCCGCTTTCATGCCCTTCTCCCCCGTTGCCGTTACAACCCCAACACTGGCTATATCGCTATCCGCTCTTGGAAAAATAAAATAAAGCCCCCAATGGCCTCCGGAAAGATTTTTATTTCCAAAATTGAGTGTGTTATCGGATACTTGGACCGGACTATTTTTCAATAATTTGTCCCATGCGGCATTATTGGATTTATTTCCATAAACAACAATATTTTGGTCGGGATAGTCTTTAGGGGAAAAGTTGGTGTCCGCCACCAATTCAATGTTTCCATTGGCCTTGTACCAGAAGGTATCGGCATCGAACCTGGCCTTATTATAATACCAATCATTTTCCGCCTCGGAACCTTTGGTAGCATATACAAATACTACATCATTTCTAAAGGCATCCTTAAATCCTCCATATCTATGGGGGCCCTTTTCCTTCAAGGACGGTTTGGACACTATGTTCCACTCCCCATCCCTTTCCTTAAAAAAAGTATCTCCCTTTGTTGGAATTCCTATCTCCTTGCCATTTAGCTCAATGCTGTTGATTTCTCCCGGAAGTTGAGAAAAATCTACCTTCAATAAGGACACATTTTTGGTCTCAATTTTAAAGATGGTATCCCATGAAAAATCGAAAGAGCTAATTTCAAATGGTATTTGTTGCTGATGGATGGAAATAAAATGCGAGGATGAAGAAACCCCAGGGGACCCCGTACTGAACTCCAATTTTTTTATATCGTTTATCTCCGGAATTGTCCGTTTCTTAAAAAGGTTGAAAATGGGCTCCCAATCTACACTATGGTCGCCATACCAATGCGTACCTCCCGGATACTCGTAATAAGTAAAATCCGGATGAAATTTCCCCAATCGTTCCCTCATGTCACGAGCTATATAGGTAGGAACCACATTATCCTTTTCCCCGTGTAGTACATATACGCCATGATGCAGGTAATTTCTGATCAATTTTAGGGTTCTGCTGGGGGTTCCCGCTCTTTCTACCATTTTTTCAACAGCAGTGGGGACATACTCCCGGGTAAGGCGTTCAAACATTTTAGGGCCAATTCCATACTGCATTCGCTGTTCCTCTGTCATTTCCAGAATTCTTTTGGACCTACTTCCGCGGTACAATAACAGATCCGGGTATCCGGCACATGGTGCAATGGCGGCAAAATGATCTGGATAGGTTGCCCCCAAATACCATGTACCGTGTCCCCCCATGGAATGGCCCGTTAGATAAATTTTGCTATTGTCCGGTTTATAAATCCGTTTGCTTTCCGCCAGTACTTCCAAGGCATCCAATCTTCCCCAATCCTCCCAAGCAAACCCAAAGGGCCTCCTATTTGTTGGTGCAACAAGGTTGCCCCAATCTTTTTGCTTATAGGCATTTGCCTGATTTACGGCCTCTACTGAAGCTCCATGAACCGAAAGGAAAAGTGCCCCGCCCTCGGTCTGTCCATTTTTGTCCGGTGCTACACTGTAATACTGAACACTTTTATCTATATCACTTATAAAAGTTCTCTTATGGTGCTTATCCTTTGATTTTACGTTTAAAGCTAAGGTTTCTAGAGCAACTTGCCCTCCGTTGCTTTGCAACAATCGGAGATCAACATTCACCTTTTCCAGAGCGGTGTCCAAGGTGGGCGAGGGAATGGAAAACGGAATTTTAGAGATCGATAATGGTGGAATATCGGCCACTTTTGTTGTAAGCTCCCTACCGTTTACAGTAGCCTGAACGTTGTATTTCCTGATCCACTTATCGGAAGCGTTGATAACTCTTATGGCGGCCTTATATTCCATATTCTCCCCTAATAAAATATCGGGAACCGTAACATCCCTGGTAGTAAACTGTATCTCGGTCTTAGGCTCCAACAACCTTGCCCGAATCCTTGGAAAACGGCCTACCTTTAAAACAAAAACATTATTCCCTTTCTTTAATTTCAAGGGGATAAGATTCCAACCAAAATCATAGTGGTCACCTTCATACGGATAACCGTTAATGGAAGCCAAGGAATGTCCGGAAGCTTCGAACAAAACCGTCTTTTCAGAACCTGAGCTATAGTTAAGGTATACATAGCCCGACCTTAGGCCCCGACCCGAAAAACTATTGGTACTGTCCACCTCTATAGCATTCCATATCAATTCCTTTCCAAAGGGATCTATATCAAAAACTTCCCCCTCCCTTACCTTGGCATCAGGTTTCATTAGGAACTTATCAAAAACAGGGTCTGCCGGAAATGAAGCGGATTCAAACCCGAAACTCGGAATGGTCAAAACCAGAGCCTTATTAAATATATGGATTACCTTTCCTTCATGGATATCCTCTACTTTTTCCTTGCCAAAATATTCCACTATATTCCCGGTACGTTGCTGTCCGGTAAATACAATGGGAAGGATCATCGACATTAATAAAACAGCAGCGCTTTTCTTGTATAATTTAGCCATAATAAAACTGAATAATGAATTGGAAATTTAATTTCCATAATTAACAGGTCCCTGCCCAAGAATTTAGACCAACAACACTAACCCGAAGCTAAATGGGTAATAATTTGGCATAGGGCAATGGCTATGCCTATTTTACAGAATAATATGGACCAAAAAAAACCTTCGTAAACGAAGGTTTTAAATTTATCTCAATATGATATCTAATTTGTTTCCTTGGAAGCCTCTTCTTTTTCCTCTTCATCCATAAACTCTGTAATACCATGCTCATGCAATAGATTATACCATTGAATAATCTTTTTAATATCGCTGGCATAAACCCTATCTTCATCATAATTGGGCAGCACTTCGAACAAATACTCCTCCAATTTTATCTTATCCTCTTTATGGTTCACGGACGTTTTTCCTCCATCTTCCTTTTCCTTGATCTTTTCGAACACCACTTTTAACGGCACTTCCTCTTCCAAAGTATAGATGGCAATCTCGGATAATACACTAACATTGTTTTTAAAACCAACGGTGACTTTTTTACCGTCCAACAAGGATTCGGCTACAAACCCTGAACGCGTCTGCGTCAATAATTTAAAAAGTCCCGGCTTACCCGCAATCGATAATATTTTATTTAAACCCATCTGTTATTTTAGTTTCAATGGCAAATATGCTACTTTTTGTTTATAATAGAACTAGTTTTAACGTGCTTTTTTTATGTTGGGAAATCGCATTCTATAGTCCACCTTTATCTTTCCCTTGGAAATATTGGTCAACCTACCTTTTATAAGACGTTTTTTTAGGACAGATAATTTATCGGTAAACAAAATTCCCTCTATATGGTCATATTCATGTTGAATGACCCTGGCCAAAAGACCATTAAAGGTTTCCCTGTATGTTTTAAAATCACTATCCATGTAGGACAAAGTAATGGTATCCTTTCTGAAAACATCTTCCCGAACATCGGGGATACTTAGGCAGCCTTCGTTAAAAGCCCATTCCGTTCCGGTTTCTTCCTCTATACGGGCATTGATAAACACTTTCTTGTAACCTTTCAACGTATTTTGTTCGTCTTCTGAAAGTTCTTCATCGTCCGCAAATGGAGTGGTATCCACCAAAAACAACCTAATGGGCAGCCCAATCTGGGGTGCGGCCAAACCAACTCCATTGGCGTTGTACATGGTATCCCACATATTGGCCAGCAGTTCCTCCAATTTTGGAAAATCCTTGTCTATATCATCCGCTACTTTCCTCAGTACCGGGTCTCCATAAGCAACTATAGGTAATATCATACTACTGTTTTCTATTTAAATACGCCTGTAGGATTATAGTGGCGCTAATTTCATCGACCAAGGCCTTATCCTTTCTTTGTTTTTTTTTCAGGCCACTATCTATCATAGTTTGAAATGCCATTTTGGAAGTAAAGCGCTCATCCTGTCTCTCTACCGGTATCTTTGGAAAAACACCTTTCAAGGTTCTCAAAAAAGGTTGGATCAATTCCTCGGATTCGGAAGGAAGGTTGTTCATTTGCCTTGGCTCCCCGACCACAAATTTTTCTACCTTCTCCTCCTGGACAAACTTCCTCAGAAAATTCAAAAGTTCCTTTGTATCAACGGTAGTAAGGCCAGAAGCTATTAATTGCAACTCATCGGTAACGGCAATACCGGTCCGAACCTTTCCATAATCCAATGCTACAATCCTACCCACACATTTTTTTTGCAAAAATAAAGGATAAATTGTTATAAGTGCAAAAACAAAAGGTTAATTAGCCGCTAGCCCTTATATTTGCTAAAATTTGAATAATTAAAGATGGAAGAATTAAGAAAAACAATAGAAACTGCTTGGGAAAATAGAGACCTACTTAAGGAAAATTCTACCCAAACCGCCATAAGGGAGGTCGTAGACCTTTTGGATAACGGCAAATTGCGCTGTGCAGAACCTACCACAAATGGGTGGCAGATCAATGAATGGGTCAAAAAGGCAGTGGTACTATATTTTCCGATACAAAAAATGGAAACCCTGGAAGCAGGTATTTTTGAATATCACGATAAAATGCCCCTTAAAAAAGGGTATGCCGAAAAAGGGATTCGGGTCGTTCCCAATGCGGTTGCCCGACACGGATCCTATATTTCCCCTGGTACCATCTTAATGCCAAGTTATGTAAATATTGGTGCCTACGTAGATGAAGGCACCATGGTAGACACTTGGGCCACCGTGGGTAGTTGTGCCCAAATTGGAAAGAATGTCCATCTCAGTGGCGGGGTAGGAATTGGCGGGGTCTTGGAGCCCTTACAGGCGGCCCCTGTTATTATTGAGGACAATGCCTTTATAGGGTCCAGATGTATTGTTGTGGAAGGGGTACGGGTAGAAAAAGAGGCGGTATTGGGAGCAAATGTAGTACTTACCGGCTCCACAAAAATTATAGATGTTACGGGCGAAAAACCTGTAGAACGCAAAGGGTTGGTACCAGCAAGATCTGTTGTTATCCCAGGGAGTTATACCAAAAAATTTCCGGCTGGCGATTATCAGGTACCCTGTGCCTTGATTATTGGAACCAGAAAAGAGAGTACCAACAAAAAAACATCTTTAAACGATGCCCTAAGGGAATATGATGTAGCGGTTTAAAGGTCAAGAAAAGGGAACAATTATGTAATTGTCCCAAACTACTTTGTTTACCAATGGACTGGTTAATATGCCTTATAGGTTATAGTTGGGAACGTAACCCCTACAAAACCGGTAAGGCATATTGTTTTTTTTAAAAAAGTTATAGCCGAAAAATAATACGGCCATCACATTTAATTGAACACTGGAAGGAAGTGGCTCAACTGCATATATCCTACCGGAGATGTAATTTTTGTAGACGTGCCCTAACAATAGCTCCCAATCCAAATGGCGTATATCTTATAATCTTCTGTCTTACATGGTTTATTTTATGGGTTTGGAAGCAACTTCATCAATACAACCAATGGTTATGCCCAATTTCATTCATTTTTTGTATGAAATTACCGCACAAATAACTTGCAATTAGATATACTATTATTCGATTTTAAGTGTTATGTACTACGTAGTATCATTATAAATTATAGTGATTTCAACGCAACTATTTCTATTAATACTATCTAATAAGTGGTAAAAAATACGATTGCATGATAAATCAAAATGAAAAAATATCAGCTTTAATAATCACTTATAATGAAATTGGATATATTGAAAAATGTATCGATTCCATTGCATTCGCAGATGAAATCATCGTAGTGGATTCTTATAGTACGGATGGCACCTACCAATATTTAAACAATCATCCCAGGATAAGGGTCATCCAAAACGAATTTGAAAATTACACTGCCCAAAAATCCTTTGCCCTAAAGCAGGCATCACATGATTGGGTGTTGTTCTTGGATGCAGACGAGGTGGTAACGGACAAATTGAGAAATGAAATAATATCTAAAGCCACAAAGGATTCCGAGCATTGTGCATATTGGTTCTACCGAAAATTTATGTTCAAAAACAGTCGACTGCGTTTTAGTGGATGGCAAACCGATAAAAATTATCGCCTTTTTAGAAAAAGTAAAGTGCAATTTTGTAAGAAAAAAATAGTTCATGAAACCCTTATTGTAAAGGGTACATCTGGCATATTGAAGCAGAAATTAATGCACTTTTGCTACAAAAATTACGAAGATTATAAATTTAAAATGCTAAAATATGGGCGGTTAAAAGCCCAGGAAGCCCATCAAAAAGAAAAAAAATTCAATTACCTTCTTTTGATCTTTAAACCTCTTTGGAAATTTTTTAACCACTACATAATCAGATTGGGTATCCTTGACGGAAAAAAAGGGATTACCATTTGCTATTTGAATGCCTTGGGCGATTTTGAACGATACAAGGAATTAAAACGTTTGGGCAAAAGGGAAAAACTGACTTATTCTTTGGCCAAGCCGTAAACGGGCCAAGTCCTTCTAGTTATTTTTACCAATTTTATAATGGCCTTATTTTTTACACCGAATCTTTGGCCCTATAACTTCCCGTATATTCCAAATGTACACGGATAGCACTGTGCTACAATCGTTTGGATTGAACACCACTATTGAACAGCCATTAGTCCGGTTGCCGATCCTGCCCCCATATTACATTCTTCTATCAAAACCATTTATTTTCAGGATATTCTTTTTTCAATCGTTCTTCGAAATTAGAAGTATTTGCAAGGGATGGAGTGCTCCGCGCAACAAAATTATACTCCTTATATTTACATATCTTTACGCCCTTCTTTATCTTTGTATTAGCTTATGGTTAAAAAAATATTATTTGGACTCCTCAAGAAATTTATATTGCTACACCAAGAGACCCGTTTAAAAATATATTACAAATACTATTTGGGCAGTAGATCGGTTCTTGACAATCAAACGAATTTCTGCAAAAGGAAAATGAAAATGGTTACCGGGAAATTGGCGGACATACTTTCTTTCATGAAAAAACAATATTTGGCAAAACATACCTTTTTTATCCCTCCGATGTCAAGAATAGCCGATTACCTATAGATTACAACTATAATTATTGATTATCGCAATAAAAAGGAGATTTCCAAAGGGCAAAATTATATAACCCGTCCAATTTTGGGCAAGCACATTAATAAAAACTCATGAAAATTGTCATTTTAGCAGCAGGTATTGGCTCACGACTTGGAAACCCATTCCCCAAACCTTTAACACCTTTAAAAAATGGAAAATGTATCATGGAGATGCAGGTCATCAATTTGGATGAAACCTTTGACATAGACGACATCAACGTTGTTGTTGGCTTTAAAAAAGATTTAATAATGGAACGCTTTCCCGAACTTACTTATATATACAATCCGTTCTTTGATCAGACCAATACTTCCAAAAGCCTATTAAAAGCCCTAAGAAAAAATCGGGATACATCCGTACTTTGGCTTAATGGTGATGTTGTTTTTGATGTAAGCCTATTGTCCGTCCTTATACCGCACATTAACAAAAATCAATCGTTTGTGGCGGTAAACACCAATAAAGTGGCAGACGAGGAGGTAAAGTACACATTAAAGGATAATTTTATAGACAAATTGTCCAAAACGGTAAAAAATGGATTGGGCGAAGCGGTTGGCATAAATTTCATTGCTGACAAGGATATAAAAAGTTTTATCACCAGGCTTGAAGAATGTGAAGACAATGATTATTTTGAAAGAGGTCTGGAGATGGCAATAGAAAAAGACGGTCTCAAGATTAGCGCTGTGGACATTTCCGATTACAATTGTATGGAAGTAGACTTTAAGGAAGATTTAGAGAATGCCAATACCCTATTTCAAAAATGAAAGTAATTTTATTTTGCCAAAATGCCTATGCTTTTGGCATCCTTGCTCCCATCCGAGATGTACTCTTAGAACAGGGACACAGTTTTCTCTGGTATATATCCGGCAAACTTTTGGACAATTTCCCATATAAAGATGACGAGTATACGGTTAGCGTATTAGACCTTCAACTTTATAAGAGTGATGCTATCTTTGCACCTGGAAATGAAGTGCCTTATTATATCCGAGGGCTAAAAGTTCAGGTTTTTCACGGACTTGCCGGTGAAAAAAAAGGACATTTCAGGATAAGGCACTATTTTGATCTTTATCTTACCCAAGGTCCCTATTTCACGGATAAATTCAATGCGTTGAAGAATGCACACAAAAATTTTGACGTCATCGAGACAGGTTGGCCCAAATTGGATGTATACAGTACAGAAAAAAACAGGTACGACTTTGAAAAAAAGGCCATGTTACAGCAATTCAACACGGATAAAATTGTACTCTATGCCCCTACCTTCTCCCCCAGCCTAACTTCTGCCCCTTATTTATTGAAAGAAATAAGGAACCTTGCCCAGACTACGGGATACGTAGTCCTCATAAAGTTTCATGACCTTATGGATCAAAAATGGATAAAGGAATACAGAAGACTTTCCAGCGAAATTCGCAATGTTCTTTTCAAAGAGGATAAAAATATAATTAAATTGCTCTTACAGGCAGATCTGTTGGTCAGTGACACCTCATCTGTAATATACGAATTCATTCTTTTGAACAAACCGGTGATATCCTTCAAAAATATTGCCGACAAGGTGCTGTGGGACAACTCCAATTCCTACACCGGCCTTACCGAGAAAGTTTTGGACAATTTTCACTTGGATTCCCACGCTGCAGAAAGGGCATACATAAATATGCAATTTCACCCTTATCAGGATGGAAAGTCGGCACTTCGTATGGTAAATACGGTTAAGGATTACATTGAAAACCATGGAGTTCCGGAAGAAAGAAAACTACCCTTGGCCAGAAGGTTCAAAATTAATTCCATCTTTGGGGGACCTACAAAAAACCCTTTTGTTGGCGAAAAAATAAACAAAATTTCCGCTGTTCTAATAACATATAATGAGGACATCCACATCAATGCCGTTTTAGAAAATGTAAAGTTTGCCGACGAAATTATTGTTGTAGATTCCTTTAGTACGGATGGCACCATCGAAAAAATAAAAGAGCATCCTGATGTTAAATTGATCCAACGCACATTTGTCAATTACACAGATCAAAAATCCTATGCCCTAAAACAAGCTACCCATGATTGGGTCCTTTTCCTGGATGCGGATGAACGGGTTCCCGACCTACTTAGAAATGAAATTCTGGAAACCGTTAATTCCTCCAAACCAACAGCAGATGCCTATTACTTTTACCGGACCTTTATGTTCAAAAACAAAGTGTTGTACTTTAGTGGCTGGCAGAGTGACAAAAATTATAGATTGTTCAAAAAGAGCAAAGTACACTTTACCGAAGACAGGATAGTACATGAAACGTTGGTGGTGAACGGACCATCGGGAATACTCAAAAACAAACTGATCCATTACTCCTATAAGAATTATGAAGACTATAGGGGCAAAATGATAAAGTATGGACAAATGAAGGCCGTAGAGGAATTTAAAAAAAACTATGCCCCCAACTATTACCACTTTGTATTTCGACCGTTCTACAAATTTTTCAATCATTATATTTTAAGATTGGGCATACTGGACGGAAAAAAAGGGTTGGTCATATGCTATCTTAATGCCTTGGGGGTTTATTCCAGGTATAAGGAACTAAAGAGATTGAGAAACCTAAATGAACAACTATGAAATATCCATTAGCAAAATTTTCAAACCCACCGAAAATGATTATTTGGATATTACATCTGACCGATAAAAAAACAATAAATATAAACAGATGAAAGATTTACTTTCCGAAGTAAACGCCTGCCATGATATCCTCACTAAAGGGGGTCTCATATTATACCCTACCGATACGGTTTGGGGTATTGGCTGTGATGCCACCAACGCGGAAGCCGTAGAAAAAATATACAAATTAAAGCAACGATCCAATACCAAGACCATGATCTGTTTGGTGGCCAATGATTTTATGCTGGAACAACATGTTGAAAAAGTACCGGAACTGGCCTATGATATTATAGATCTTGCTACCAAACCAACCACCATTGTCTACGAGTCCCCTAAAGGGGTGGCCGCCAATTTAATTGCCGAGGACAACACTTTGGCCATTAGGGTCGCTTCCGATCAATTTTGCCAATACCTAATAAAGAAATTTAAAAAACCCATTGTATCTACCTCTGCCAATTTAGCAGGGCATCCAACCCCCAGCTCCTTTAAAGAAATATCCCCTGAGATTTTAAAAGGTGTGGACTATATAGTAAATTTGGGCCGTGATATAGTTAACAATACCCCATCTTCCATTATTATGCTAGGTAATAATGGTAGCGTAAAAGTGATCCGAGAGTAAGAATGACGAAGAGACAGCACGAAGAGGCCTTAAATAACCCCGTATTTTCCATTATTTCCGAAGCGGCCAAAGAACTTTCATTGGATTCCTACGTAATAGGGGGCTTTGTAAGGGACTATTTGCTACAAAGGGGAACCCCTAAAGATATCGACATTGTTGCTATTGGTAGCGGAATAGAATTGGCCAAATTGGTGGCCAAAAAATTACCGGGAAGTTCGGAAGTCAGTATTTTTAAAAATTTTGGTACCGCAATGATCAAATTTCAAGATATTGAAATTGAATTTGTAGGGGCAAGAAAAGAAAGTTACCACAGGGATAGTAGAAAGCCTGTTGTTGAAAATGGAAGTTTGGAAGACGACCAAAAAAGACGGGATTTCACTATAAATGCTTTGGCAATCTCCCTTAACGCGAAGGACTACGGACAATTACTGGATCCCTTTAATGGCATTGGGGACTTAAAAAGACAGTTGATCAGAACGCCTTTGGACCCGGCCATTACCTATTCCGATGATCCTTTGAGAATGATGCGCGCCATTAGGTTCGCTACACAACTGAACTTTATTATTCATCCTGAATCACTACAGGCCATTGTGGACAACAAGGAAAGGATCAAAATTATATCCAATGAGCGCATCGTGGACGAACTGCATAAAATTCTGGCCAGTAATAAGCCCTCTATCGGATTCTCCCTGTTGCACGAAACAGGACTTTTACCTTTTATATTACCGGAACTGGTAGCCCTGCAAGGTATTGAGGAAATTGAGGGACAAAGACATAAGGACAATTTTTGGCACACCTTGGAAGTAGTTGACAACATTTCCAAAAACACGGATAATGTATGGCTCCGCTGGGCAGCACTATTGCATGATATTGGTAAAGCACCTACCAAAAAATTTGACAAAAAGATTGGATGGACTTTCCATGCACACGAATTTGTGGGATCCAAAATGGTCTACAAACTTTTTAAGAGACTTAGGTTGCCCTTAAATGAAAAAATGAAATATGTGCAAAAGATGGTACTGATGAGTTCCAGGCCCATAGTTCTTTCCGAAGATTTTGTAACCGATTCTGCCGTTAGGAGGCTTATTTTTGATGCCGGGGACTATGTAGAGGACCTGATGACGCTATGTGAGGCGGATATAACCACCAAAAATCCAAAAAAACAAAAAAGATATAGGAACAATTTTAAAATTGTTCGTCAAAAAATTGAAGAAGTAGAAGAACGGGACCATATCAGAAATTTTCAACCTCCCATCAGCGGGGAGGAAATCATGAAAACCTTTGACCTTAAACCTTCCAAGGAAATTGGAATCATCAAAGAAGCCATTAAGGAAGCTATTTTGGAAGGTGAAATTCCCAACGAATACAATGCTGCCTTTACCTTAATGTTGCAGAAGGGAAAGGAAATGGGACTAACAATCGGTAAATTCTAAAAAACCGATTTCCTGATATACCTCTTATATATCCTTTTATATATCCTTGGCCATAACATTCCTTGCACATATCAAAATTGACTTTAATTCGGATATTTCTTTGACCGATTTTTTTATCGCTAGTTTATAAGGTCAATGATCCGAGTTTCAATCCATATTATCTTAAGTTTATCATTATACATGAATCCACTGGAAAAATTTAAGTTTTTTCTTAATGGAAATAATTCGTTGGGTATTAACGTTATCATAAATGAAACTAAGTAATCCAAATGTAAATAATAGGGATGCCCAAAATGAGCTCACTTATGGTCGTTATAAATTGTCCGGGTATTTGACCCATACAGGAACAACTAAACACAATGGCTTCATGAACACTCCAAATCCATGCACATGAAACAAAAATTACAAATCAACATGATCAAGACCGTACAATTTCATCGATTTATAAGGTCCCATTTCTTCATATCTGACCATAACCAAAAAGCCCATTACAGTTTAGATGCGCGATTGGGCCAAAGATGGCGTGTTACCATCATATCCTTAGTGTTTATATCCATTGGAAGCTTTCAGACACTTCGGGCCCAATGTGCAGACCCCTCTCCAAATGGAGATTGTGATGGTGATGGCATTATAAACAGTATCGACCTAGATGATGACAACGATGGTTTTTTGGATGTGGATGAACAACAATGTTCCCGTCTTGACTGGAATGAGGCATCTTGGATTTTTACCCCTACGACCAACAACCCTGCCGATTATTACGGAAATCTGATTTCCTACCCGTTCTCATCCACTACCAGCGTTAACGGTGTCAACGTAACGGTGGATAATGCCCTAACCGATTTTTCAGGTACGCCCGCTTTGGAATATTACTACTTTTACCAGATTGCGAATAGCCAGGTAACGCTAAATGGCTCCAAAGGGATTATGATGGAATCCGAATTAAACAATCTGGGGGCCAACAACCTGATCCAGCACCAAATAAATTTTGACACGCCTGTAAACAACCTAAACTTTAGTATAGTCAACATAGGGAGAAAAACCACCCTTAACAGGTATATAGACCAGGTAACCGTAACCGCTTATAACAATGGCGTTCCTGTAAACCTGACCCAGGGCACGGACTATACCCTAGGTCCTTCGGTAAATGATATGGGCAATGGGGTATTTCAGGGCAATGCCCATGTGGGTTATAATGAAACGCCCAGTATTGAGGGGGATGTAATCTTTAACTTGAGTATGCCTGTGGATCGGATTCTAGTTGCATATACCAATGCCGAAGGACCAATTATATTTGACCCAAGTGATAATGAAACATATACCCTTATTCTCCTTTCGGATATGCTCTGGAACTGTACCCCGCTAAATACGGATGGGGATGCCTACCCGAATCATATGGATAATGATAGCGATAATGATGGTTGTCCGGATGCCCTGGAAGGGGATGGCGGCTTCACATTGGCAGATTTGGATTCCAATTATAGATTATCTTCCCCCGTCAATCCGATTACCGGTGTTCCTGAAACCACTTTAAAAGGGCAAATGGATCTGGGTAGTACCAATATTAACGTCTCCAGTCCAATTTGCGACAACGATGGGGACGGCATATTAAATCAAACGGAAATCGATAATACAACCAACCACAACAACCCCTGTGACCCTGCACAACCTGCCGGATATACCTCCTACGACCCTGGCAATGCCATCTGGGCGGCAGCGGACTGTGACGGCGACGGAGTGGACAACGGGAGCGAGCACGGAAACGGCACCGATCCCTATGCCGTTTCCCCAGATACCGATGGGGACGGGACCGATGACCACAATGAGATCAACGACGGAACCGATCAAAACGACCCCTGCGACCCGGCCCGGAGCGCGGGCTACACCGGGTACGACCCCGCCAATGCCATCTGGGCGGCAGCAGACTGTGACGGCGACGGAGTGGACAACGGGAGCGAGCACGGAAACGGCACCGATCCCTATGCCGTTTCCCCAGATACCGATGGGGACGGGACCGATGACCACAATGAGATCAACGACAGCACAGACCAAAACGACCCCTGCGACCCGGCCCGGAGCGCGGGCTACACCGGGTACGACCCCGCCAATGCCATCTGGGCGGCAGCGGACTGTGACGGCGACGGAGTGGACAACGGGAGCGAGCACGGAAACGGCACCGATCCCTATGCCGTTTCCCTAGATACCGATGGGGACGGGACTGATGACCACAATGAGATCAACGACGGGACCGATCAAAACGACCCCTGCGACCCGGCCCGGAGCGCGGGCTACACCGGGTACGACCCCGCCAATGCCATATGGGCGGCAGCAGACTGTGACGGCGACGGAGTGGACAACGGGAGCGAGCACGGAAACGGCACCGATCCCTATAACAACTGTGAGGCCAATGTAGGAATACCAAGCTCCTCAGGAGATTGTGATTTGGATGGTTTACTAAATGGAGAAGAAACAGTCTTGGGAACAGACCCCTTTAACCCGGACTCGGACGGCGACGGTATTGGTGATGGACAAGAATTTAGTGACGCTACCGATCCTCTTAATGATTGTGAATCCCTGGGAGGCACCCCATTGTCTTCAAGTGATTGCGACAATGATAATTTAACCAATTCCGAAGAAAACACCTTAGGGACGGATCCAAATAATCCCGATACCGATGGTGATGGCATTAATGATGGACAGGAAATAGCTGAAAATACCGACCCCTTGGATCCGTGCAACTCATTAGGAGGAACCCCTCCTACCGGATCAAGCTGCGATATTAGCATTGGAAATACGATTATCAGTGCCGATAATGATGGTGTAAACGATTTTTTCAATATTCTCAATATTGAATCCTTTCCAGACAATACGGTAGAGATATTCAATAGATGGGGTGCAATGGTCTATAAAACCAATGATTACAACAATAATGATAACGCTTTTAGAGGAATTTCCAATAATAAGGCAAGCATTCGACAAAACGAACAGTTACCGGCAGGTGTATATTTCTATATCATAAGATATTCCAATAATACCGGTCTTAAATCAACCTCCGGATACTTATATATTAATCGATAAACCATCTATATATCCCTATAGACAGCCATGGAACGATAATTAAAAACAAATGAATCACAACAGATGAAAAAACTTTTTTTCTTATTCCTAATCGCTTTAGGTTCCGTTAAAATTATGGCCCAACAAGCGCCACAATTTACTCAGTATATGTACAATACCATGGTAATCAACCCTGCATATGCAGGATCTAGGGGTGTATTCAGTATAGGTGCCCTTTACAGGTCCCAATGGATAGGTTTGGATGGTGCGCCAACTACGCAAACTTTAACCATAAATACCCCCGCTTCGGAAAGTGTAGGTCTAGGATTCTCCATAGTTAATGATGAAATTGGAAATGGCACCAATCAAAACACCTATTTTGATGCAACCTTTTCCTATACCTTGACCACTTCTGAAACCGGCAATTTATCTTTGGGCCTAAAAGCAGGAGGCCACTTACTAAGTCTAGATTTTTCAAAGCTCATCAATTATGGAGCCGAGAGTAATCTGCCCAATGTAGACAAAAAGTTTTCACCCAATTTTGGGGCTGGCATTTATTACCATACCAACAATTTTTTTGCCGGGTTTTCTGTGCCCAACTTTTTGGAGACCAAACATTTTGATAATTCGGACCAAAGCAACTCCTATCTAGCCAAAAACAGAATGAATTATTATCTCATTTCAGGTTATGTTTTTGACTTAAACCCCACCTTAAAGTTCAGGCCTACAATTTTATTCAAGGCCGTTACAGGAGCCCCTGTACAAGTAGACCTTTCCGCCGGTTTCTTATTCAATGATGTATTCTCTGTAGCAGCTGCTTATCGCCTAAATGCGACCGCGAGTGCCCTAGCCGGATTTCAGGTAAGTACCAATTTTATGATAGGTTTATCATACGACAGGGAAACAACATCCTTGGGAACAACAAATTTTAATGACGGATCACTGGAAATTTTTCTTAGGTACGACTTTGTAAACAGATTTAATAGAAGGTCGTTCAATAAAAGATTTTTTTAAAGCCTATTTGCATTAATCAAAAAATATAGTCCCCATAAAATAGTGATAACAAATAACACCAATCAAATTGTTTGGCCTCTAAAACAATATTGTAGTTACATACTTAATTAATTGAACCTTGTCAACCTATATTTACCGGAATTCTAAAATATCAAATTGTAATTTTTAGTCATTTTAAGTTATTTTAGAAGCTTTGTAAAAGTGCTTATTCTACAAAAGAATAGTAATTTTACAAAACTCTTTCAAACATCCAAATGCAAAAAAAGTTTACAAAAATCGCCAAGATCAGCCTAGTTTTGGTCTATTTGGTAATTATAGCCGGTGCAGTGGTAAGAATGACGGGCAGTGGCATGGGATGCCCGGATTGGCCCAAATGTTTTGGACACTATATACCCCCAACGGATATTGGGGAACTGCAGTGGCTGCCAAAAAAAGAATTCAAAAAAGGACAGGTCATTATTTTGGATGAAGCCTTATGGGTAGCTAAAGAAAGTTTTACTACTTCCTCTACCTATAACAACAATAATTGGGTGCCTTATACCAAGCACGATTACGCTATTTTTAATCCTTTCCATACCTGGACCGAATTCATCAATAGGTTATTTGGTGCCCTTGCCGGACTGGGAACCTTTTTTATGGCCATAGCCTCTTTTGCCTATTGGAAAAAACAGAGATCCGTCACTATCCTTTCCTGGGTAGTGGTATTGGCCATGGGATTCCAGGCATGGCTTGGCGCCACTGTGGTGTATTCCGTTTTGGCACCGGCAAAAATAACCGTCCATATGGTCATGGCCCTGTTCATCCTTGCCCTTATCCTGTACCTGATTCAAGCCACTGACAATAATATCAAATCTTCAAAACCCGATAAAGCAACGAGAAACCTGATCATCTTTGTTCTTTTGGCCACCTTGGCACAAGTAATATTGGGCACCCAAGTAAGACAGTTCGTAGATGTGCAGACCGATATTTACGGAGAGGATGCCCCCAATCTATGGCTCCATAATGCAACGCTCCCATTCTACATCCACCGTTCATTTTCGGTAATCGTAGTTCTTTTGAACTTGGCACTGGCCATAAGAGTCTATAAATTAAATCTTGGTTATTCCAAGATAAAATGGGTTTTGGCCGTTTTACTTTTAGAGATTATTTCCGGTATGGCCATGTACTATCTGGATTTCCCCTTCGCTTCCCAACCCTTGCATCTTGTACTGGCATGCGCTTTATTCGGTTTTCAATTCTATTTGGTTTTGGAAGCTCTAAATGCCTTTAAAACCGCGAAAACTTTGTAACTTCGCCATCACCAAAATAAAGACCCGATGATATATAAAATAAGGATTATTCTAGATGCGGAGGAAGATATTTTTAGGGATATTGAAATAGAGGAAAACAATTCTATGGAAGACCTTCACAATGCCATTACCCAGGCTTTTGGCTTCTTGGGAAATGAAATGGCCTCTTTTTACACCTGTGACGAAGAGTGGAGGCAGGACGAGGAAATTCCCTTATTTGACATGAGTGAAAATAGTTCCGATGTTCGGTTAATGAACGAAATCCAATTGCAGGATATTCTTACCGAACATTCCCCCAAGTTAATTTATGTTTACGACTTTTTAAGTATGTGGACCTTCTTCGTTGAATTGGCGGATATAGTAGAAAAAGAAGACGGGAGAACCTATCCCAATATCCTTTTTTGTTTTGGCGAATTGCCGGACTCCCCGCCCGAAAAAAAGTTTGAAGCGGATGAAAATGAATTCGATTTTGACAATACCCTTGACAATTACGAAGATTTGGATTTTGATGAAAACTGGAACTGACAATTCCGCTGGCTATAAATTTACAGTACATTAAAGTGACCCTATCGAGGCTTCATCGGAGCTTATTTCATAACATTATACCTAAATATTTCCCGTTTACCCATGATCAACTTATACCCTACCCAAATTGAAACTATTTCCATACATCGTGTGGGAAACAAAAATAAAAGTGAAGGTATCTTTCTTTCGGAAGCACCTTTTTCCCTCAACGATGAAACTACGGGACTTTTAAAGGAATATTTTTTTAAACCCTTTAGGGAAAAGGAAGAGAATTACTATTATTTTGCCCATGAATCCGACGTAGAATTTAATGAAGTCTATAAAATTGTTTCCGATATTTTTGATGAGCCCGGTAGCCTTCACACCAATTCAAAAAAAATTGCGACCCAATTGTTCGACCAGTCGAACCATCCGCACATTAAAAGCGGTGAAGTATATGTAGCCTATCTTACCGATCTAATGTTGGATAATGTAAAGGTGAATGCGGTGGGCATATTCAAAAGCGAGCTTAAACACGATTTCCTGCAATTTCAGGAAAAGGGAAATAACTTGGACATTCTGGTACAACAAGGCATCAACATCAATAAACTGGACAAGGGCTGCCTTATTTTCAATACGGATAGGGAGGACGGGTATAAAGTACTTTCGGTGGACAGCAATCGTTATGACACCAAGTACTGGTTGGAAAATTTTCTAGGGGTAGACGCCTTGTCCGATGATAACTTTAAGACCAAAAACTATTTAAAATTCTGTCAGAATTTTGCCAAGGACGTGGTGTTGCCCGCCGAGGACAAACAACAAGAAGTGTTGTTTATGAACAGGGCGGTTAATCATTTTGCCAAAAATGACTCCTTTGAAGAGACCAATTTCTTGAACGAAGTAATGGAAAATCCGGAACTGATACCTGAATTTAAGCACTATAAAGTAGAAAAAGGGCCTAAATACAGTATAGAGGATGTCTCCACTTTTGACATTGCCAACAAAGCGGTTTCCGATGCCAGAAAAAAAATTAAAAACGTCATTAACCTGGATACCAATATTCAGATCAAACTTGATTTCATCAATCCGGAATCGGCCCAAAAATTTGTGGAAAAGGGCTGGGACGAAGAACGCCAAATGTACTACTATCTCGTCTATTTTAACAAGGAACAAAAAAGTTAGGCTTTATCCACAGCTTACATCCATTAACAGTTAAAACCCTCCCATAACAAAAAAATGAAAAATACCGAAGATTTAAGATCTCGGTATTTTTCAGGAAGTTTAAGGAGTAAGGGCTTATTGCCCAAGTTGACCTGACTCTTTTCATTTTTGGTTAAATACAACATCCTCCTAAATAATTTTCAATTCCACAGGTAGACTTCATATATTTATCCTGTTCTCTATAATCTGCTTCATACTAACGTCCTCATAATTTCTTTTTACAAAATCCAGTGCCAGTGCCAATACTTCCCCCATCATCTTACATTTTTTAAAGCTAACATCCCCTGTAAGGTCATATATATGCTGCGATAGGGCCGTAATATTATCGTCATTGGATATATTGTCTGTCTTCACTATGGATATGAGTCGCTTAATACGGTTCCCGGAACTCAAAATTCTTTTGGCCACAATGGAGCGTTCCTCTATCTTATACTGATCCACCGAATTGCGTTGCAACTTCTCCTTGACCAACATAACCATTTGATAATTTTCCTTAAAAAATTGGGGCCTGTACACTTTTAATTTTCCCTCATAACACTGTTGGTCAAAATCTATCGCCCTTATCTTATAGACTACATGATCAAAATCGTGGGTAGGAACAATAACATAATTATAAGATCGCATATCCCCCAAAAGACGGATCATGCAGCGTTCATTGAACTTGACGAACTCTTTGGCTAATTGTGACTTTTCCGATTCCGAGCATTTCGGCAAAAAATCCTTTATAAATACATCTCCGGGAATACCGGCAATGTGTTCCTCTATTAAAGTATCCCCATAGACCAAAAAGTTTAGGTTATAGGGCGATAACATATGCTCCAGTTCCAATCCGTAGATCCTGGAGGCATCGGTCCTTTTTACATAGAAATAAGTAAAATTATCGTTCAAAATATTCCTCACCTTGATCCTAAAGGGCTTGGAATTTCCAAAAGTACAGTAGTCTACCGCATCAACATTCAAAAATGGAAATATACTGTCACTACCATCCGAATGCAGAATGGAATATACCTTCTTTAGGCTGATATCGATTTCGGTCCTATCAAACTCGTTGTAATACACCCGTACCCATAGCGTGTCCTCCTCATTGGAATCATAGACCACAATAGATCCGGAGAAACGCAACAGGTCCTCATAAAAAATTGGGATTTCAATTTTTCTGCTATAGTGTTCCAAATAGGCATCCAGCTTATTATTGACCGGAAATGCGGGCTTTTTCTTGGACATTAATCTTTCAGACATGGAAAAAACTTTAATTTGTAACAAAATAACGATTTCTTCGTCAAGTAAGTACTAACAACCAATAAATCTATCCCATTTTGGAAACTATTCTGACCGTAAACGGCCTAACCAAGAAATTTGGGTATCTCACCGCAGTCAAAGACCTTTCCTTTAGCATTGAAAAAGGCAATGTTTATGGTATTCTGGGACCCAATGGTAGTGGTAAATCGACCACCTTGGGAATAATATTGAACGTAGTGAATGGAACATCAGGCGATTTTTCCTGGTTCGGGGGGAACATTTCCACCCACGATGCCCTCAAAAAAGTGGGTGCCATTATTGAACGTCCCAATTTCTACCCTTATATGACCGCCATTCAAAATCTAAAATTGGTCTGTAAAATCAAGGACGTTCCCCAAGATAGAATTGAGGAAAAACTGGAAATGGTCGGACTACTTGAACGAAAGAACAGTAAGTTCAGCACCTACTCTTTGGGCATGAAACAGCGATTGGCCATTGCTTCGGCACTCCTCAACGATCCGGAAATATTAATTCTGGACGAACCCACCAATGGTCTGGACCCACAGGGAATACATCAGATAAGGGAGATCATAAAAAAAATTGCTTCCCAGGGCACTACCATTCTGCTGGCCTCACACTTATTGGACGAGGTAGAAAAAGTATGCAGCCATGTGATTATCCTTAGAAAAGGGGAAAAACTCTATTCGGGCCGGGTCGACGAAATGCTGAACAGTTATGGTTTCTTTGAACTAAGTACAATGAACGGGTCAGCCTTGGTCACTTATTTGGGCAAGCACCCCAGTTTTGGTTCCATAAAACAAGAAAATGGACTGATCAAAGCTATTTTGAAAGAAGAAATAAAAGCGGATACCCTAAATAGGGAATTGTTTAACAATGGCATAGTGTTATCCCATTTGGTAAGACGCAAAGAAAGTCTAGAGGAACAATTTCTTAGCTTGACCAATTTTAGGGATGAATTGCATTAATACTACCAAAGGCAAGAAAATATGGTACGTTTATTACAGATAGAGTTTATAAAATTATGGAACAATAATGCGAGTAAGATCCTGATCATTGCTTATTTCGTCCTAATCCTTTGCATGGCCTTGTTGGCCGCCATAAAATTTGACATAGGCCCCATACAGTTCCATGTGGCCGAACAGGGAATCTTTAATTTTCCGTACATATGGCACTTGAACACCTGGATTGCGAGTGGATTGAAACTCTTTTTTGCCATCGTTATTGTTTCCATGATGGCCAACGAATATAGCAACAAGACCTTAAAACAGAATTTAATAGATGGGTTGAGCAAGAAGGAATTCATCGCTTCAAAATTTTTGACCGTTTTTGCCTTTTCCGCAGTTTCCACCCTTTTCGTGTTTATAGTTTCATTGGTTTTAGGGCTTTTTTATTCCGATTTTACAGAGGTATCCATCATTTTCTCGGATTTGGAATATATATTGGCTTACTTTTTTAAGCTGTTAGGGTTTTTCTCCTTCTGTCTTTTTCTGGGAATTTTGGTAAAGCGCTCGGCCTTTGCATTGGGATTTTTAATTGTATGGTTTGCCATTGAAAATTTGGCTATCCGTTTTTTGGTATGGTGGCTTGCCGGTAAGGAAGCTTCGGCCAACGTTATGAAATTCCTTCCCCTGGAATCTATGAGCAACCTGATTAAAGAGCCGGCTTCCAGATTTAAAGCGGTTCAAAGTATGGTAGAACAGATGGGGGAACAATTCCAAAAGGATTATGCAGTACATTTCTATGAAATTTTAATAGTGGGATGCTGGACCACAATTTTCATATATCTTTCTTACTTCCTTCTCAAAAAACGGGATTTGTAAAGCCAATATCCAAAATTTAAACCCTCTTTGCTTATCCAATTGTATAATCCCTTGCGGAATGCATCATTAGTCACAATAAGTTTTGAAAGTACCTTAGTATTGCCCGCTATTTATTAATTTTAGGTCATAATACGAATGTGATTTTTTATTATTGCCCCGCAGGGAAAAAGATTAAATTACAAAAATGCCTGAAAATATCACCAATGAAATTTAAAGTTGTTTCCGAATACAAACCTACGGGCGATCAGCCACAGGCCATTAAACAATTAAAAGAGGGTATTTTGACCGATGAGCGTTATCAAACCCTTTTAGGGGTTACAGGGTCCGGAAAAACTTTTACCGTTGCCAATGTCATAGAACAGGTGCAGCGACCTACCTTGGTACTGGCACATAATAAAACCCTTGCAGCCCAATTATATTCGGAATTTAAGCAGTTTTTTCCTGATAACGCAGTGGAATACTTTGTCTCCTACTACGACTACTATCAACCCGAAGCTTATATACCCTCTAGCGGCACTTATATAGAAAAGGATCTTTCCATTAACGAAGATATCGAAAAGCTGCGCTTGAGTGCCACATCGTCCTTATTATCCGGCAGAAGGGATATTCTGGTCGTGGCATCGGTTTCCTGTTTGTACGGCATTGGAAACCCGGTAGAGTTTCAAAAAAATGTTATTGGAATAGAGAAAGACCAAGTAATTCCTAGGACCAAATTCCTACATCAATTGGTACAAAGTCTATACTCTAGAACGACCGCCGATTTTAGGAACGGTAATTTTAGGGTAAAGGGCGATGTAGTGGACGTTTTTCCGAGTTATGCCGACCATGCCTTCAGAGTTCATTTTTTTGGGGATGAAATAGAGGAAATAGAAGCCTTTGATCCCTATAAGAACAAAACATTGGAAAAGTACCAACAGCTAAATATATATCCGGCCAATATGTTCGTAACCTCTCCTGATGTACTGCAAAACGCCATTCACTTAATTCAGGAGGATATGGTATTGCAAGTAGCCTATTTTAAGGAAATTGGGAAACACTTGGAAGCAAAACGACTGGAAGAACGTACAAATTTCGATTTGGAAATGATTCGGGAACTGGGATATTGCTCAGGGATCGAAAACTATTCCAGATATTTGGACGGCAGGGAACCAGGTACCAGACCATTCTGTTTGTTGGATTATTTTCCAAAAGATTATTTAATGGTGGTGGATGAAAGCCACGTTACCATCCCACAGGTACATGCCATGTATGGCGGCGATAGATCCAGAAAGGAAAATCTGGTGGAATACGGATTCCGGTTGCCCGCTGCAATGGACAACAGGCCCTTAAAATTTGAAGAGTTCGAAGCACTACAAAATCAAGTTATCTATGTCAGTGCAACCCCTGCCGACTACGAATTGGTTTTGAGCCAAGGGGTCTATGTGGAGCAGGTAATTAGGCCGACCGGCCTGTTGGACCCCATTATAGAAATCCGTCCAAGTCTGAACCAAATTGATGATTTGGTTGAAGAGATCCAATTAAGGGTGGAAAAGGATGAGCGCACATTGGTCACCACCTTGACCAAACGAATGGCGGAAGAACTGGCCAAATTTTTAACCAGAATAAATGTTCGCTGTCGTTATATACATAGTGATGTGGACACTTTGGAGCGGGTAGAAATTATGCAGGATCTGCGAAAAGGTGTTTTTGATGTACTTATTGGGGTGAATTTATTAAGGGAAGGACTGGATCTACCCGAGGTCTCCCTGGTAGCCATATTGGATGCCGACAAGGAGGGCTTTCTAAGGAGTGCCAGGTCCCTCACCCAGACTGTTGGCCGTGCCGCCAGAAACCTAAATGGAAAAGCGATAATGTATGCGGATAAAATTACCAACAGCATGCAAAAAACAATAGACGAGACCAACTATAGACGCGAAAAACAGACTGCCTACAATCTTGAAAATAATATTACGCCTACCGCACTGAATAAAAATTTGGACAGTGTTCTTGCCAAAAATTCGGTCTCCACCTATCATTTTGAGAAAGAAGAAATGAAGGCCGCAGAGCCCGACTTATTGTATCTTACCAAGGAACAAAGGGAAAAAATGATACGGGACAAACGAAAGGCCATGGAGAAAGCGGCAAAGGATTTGGATTTTATGCAAGCGGCCAAGTTAAGGGACGAAATTAAATTGCTTCAGGAACAGGAATAATGTACACCCGATACCTAAAATTTGAACAATCTCATAGCACAAAAAATAGCGCTTCAATTTCCCGAAGCGCTACTACAATCAACCAACCAATCCATCACACATCCTATGGATACACAATTACTTTTAAGTTTAGGCTATCTCAATTAGCCTTTTAGGCTTTGGCAATGCCTCTTCTTTTTTGGGAAGGACAAATTTCAGGATTCCATCTTCATAGGAAGCGTTAATTTTATCCAAGGAAATGGTCTCGGGCAAACTGAACACCCTTTTAAAGGAGGAAAAAGTAAATTCCCTTCTGGTATATCCATCGTCCTCCTTGTTTTCCCCACTTTTTATTTCAGAGGAAATGGTTAGGATACCATTGTCGATTTCAACATTGAAATCTTCTTTTTTCCTACCGGGTATGGCCAATTCCAATACATACTCGGATTCGGTTTCCTTAACATTGGCGGCCGGTACGCCCTGTTTAAAGTTATCTATACCACCAAACCAGTCCGGACTTAAAAATTCATTCATTAAGGATGGAAAAATAGCATTGTTTCTTTTTACTAGACTCATGATTTTTATATTTTAAGTTATACATTAATTTCTCATGATCTAATAAACAAATGGTGTACCGATTGTATTATAATGACATTATGTCTTGTTTTTAAACAAATAAAGAGACATTGTGTCATTTTTTAATTAATTATTATAGGCCTTGAATATGTTGATCAATACCGCAGGGGGCACAACCTTGTCCGGATAATCATGCATAACGGCAAGCACCTGCTCTATGGCCGCTTGGGGAAGTCCAAATCCAAGTCCTATATTATGCAACTGTTCAATTTCAATAAAGCGCTGTTCCCTATCCACATTCATAAGCAATACCAGCCGATGGAACTGCAGTATACGATCCGCCTCGGATCGAAGCAGGACCTTGTCTACCTTTTTATGGAAAAGGGAATCGAAGGTTTCCTTGTCGACTTCCAATTGCTTTGCCACGCCCCATAAAAAATTATATTCCGAATCCTTGATCTCCTTACCTGCCTTAGCGAAAGAGATCATTTGGGAAAGAATACCCAATTTTTCCAAATACGTACTCATAAATTACAGTTTAGCACTAAGTTACGTTAAATAGAATGGATTTCAGGTCCTTGAATACAGGAAAGTATTCCCTAACTAACAACACATCGTATTTTTTGTAATATCTTGTGAAAAAAATTACCATATGACCAATAATGATGTACTTAAAAAATTAAGGGTTGCCTTAAAATTAAGGGATGATGAAATTGTAGAAATTTTAAAGTTAGTCGATTTTAAAATTACCAAAAGTGAGCTGGGCGCTTTTTTCCGGAAAGAGGATCACCCCAACTATGTAGAATGTGGCGATCAAATTTTACGTAATTTCCTAAATGGTTTGGTCATACATTATCGTGGCACCAGGGAGAACCCCAAAGATCCAAAATTATCCTTGCCCAAACCAAAAAACGCCCCCATTTCTAGGGCACCTCAAAAACCGGCATTCAGGGATAAACAGAAAAAGAAAATAGACCACGACATTGATCCAGTAAAATACAAGAACAAAAAAAAATCATAATGCTTGATCAAACCCATTGAAGTAAACCCGGGGCAAGCCCAGGAGGCATTGAAATGAAATTCAAGTTTGATTTCGACGCAAGCATCGGAGCATTTAAATCTCGATTAAAGAATAAAAAAGGCAGCACTTTAGAAGTACTGCCTTTGGTTTTATAATTAAGGATTATTACGCCAATACTGCCTTAACCTTATCTGCTGCTTCCTGAAACTGCACGGCAGAATGTACCGCCAATCCGGAATTATCAATAATTTCCTTGGCCAATTCGGCATTGGTACCCTGTAATCTAACTATGATAGGTACTTTTATAGCATCCCCCATATTTTTGTAGGCATCCACTACCCCTTGCGCTACACGATCACAACGAACAATACCACCAAAAATGTTGATCAGGATGCATTTTACGGCAGGATCCTTCAAAATAATCCTGAAGGCCTCTTCAACCCTTTTGGCATCGGCGGTTCCACCTACATCCAAGAAGTTGGCCGGCTCGCCTCCTGCCATTTTAATAAGGTCCATTGTGGCCATTGCCAATCCAGCACCGTTCACCATACAGCCCACATTTCCATCCAAGTCAACATAATTTAGCCCTACGGCCCTTGCCTCTACCTCAATGGGGTTCTCTTCCAGCAAATCCCTCATTTCGGCATATTGCTTTCTTCTATAAAGAGCGTTATCATCAATGGACACCTTGGCATCCACCGCCATAATCTTATCATCGGAGGTCTTAAGGACAGGGTTTATTTCGAACAAACTTGCATCGCTCTCCACATAGGCCTTGTACAAACTGGTAACAAATTTGGTCATTTCCTTAAAAGCCGTCCCGGAAAGCCCCAAGTTAAAGGCTATTTTCCTTGCTTGAAAGGGCAATAGGCCTGTGGCCGGATTTATTTCCTCTGTAAAAATTAGATGGGGCGTTTTTTCCGCAACCTCCTCTATATCCATTCCTCCTTCGGTAGAGTACATGATCATATTTCTCCCTATGGCCCTGTTCAATAAAACGGACATATAAAATTCACTGGTTTCACTATCCCCAGGGTAATACACATCCTCGGCGATCAAAACCTTATGTACTTTTTTACCTTCTGCCGAAGTTTGGGGGGTTATCAAGTTCATCCCAATGATCGCCCCTGCAATATCTTCCACCTCACGCAAGTTCTTCGCCAATTTTACTCCTCCTCCTTTTCCCCGACCACCTGCGTGAACCTGGGCCTTGATTACGTGCCAACCGGTTCCGGTTTCCTGGGTCAATTGTTTGGCGGCATCTACTGCTTCCTTGGCATTATAAGCCACTAAACCGCGTTGTATGCGTACTCCAAAGCTCGCTAAAATCTCTTTTCCTTGATATTCGTGAAGGTTCATAAATTGAAGGTTCTATTTTGTTGAGTTGCAAAAATAGGAAACACAGCGGATTTACCCTAATTAAATAAAACAGAAAAATATGGAGTACTGATTAAGGGACAATTGTACCACCAATAACCAGGGATGGAATGAATTTACTGGACAATGCCCGGAAGATATATTGGCTGCACGCAGTCCACAGTTGGTGAAAATATGGACGGTATAAGGAAATTAAAAATACTGAAATAAATTTTATTTGAAATTATAATGGACCTGGCAATAATTAAATCCGGACGAACCAATAGTTGTTACATTATTAACAATGTGTTACATTTTTCGACTATTGCTCCATATTTTTTGCGCACGAACAATAAGTAATCTAAATTTGCACAAAATTTTGAACAATGCGAAACACTGATCTATTAAAGATAGCAAAAACATACGGTGACCCCGTCTATGTATATGATTCCGAAAAAATAATTTCCCAATTCCAAAGATTGACCAATGCCTTTAAGGATGTAAAAAAACTACAATTAAATTACGCCACAAAAGCACTTTCCAATATTGCCATTTTAAGATTGATGAACAGTCTGGGAAGCGGTCTTGATACCGTTTCCATACAGGAAGTCCAATTGGGGCTCAAGGCCGGTTTTGAGCCCAGTTCCATTATATTTACTCCAAATGGGGTATCTTTGGAAGAAATAGAGGAGGCAGCGAAATTGGGGGTGCGCATCAATATTGACAACCTCTCCATTTTGGAGCAGTTTGGCAGCAAACATCCGGATATTCCTGTTTGTATTAGAATAAATCCGCACGTAATGGCCGGTGGGAATTCCAAAATCTCAGTCGGACACATAGATTCCAAATTTGGTATCAGCATACATCAAATACCCCATTTACTGCGAATCGTTAACCTTACCAACATGAAGGTAAACGGGATACACATGCATACGGGAAGTGATATTTTGGATATCGATGTATTCCTTTACGCCTCTGAAATTCTTTTTGAAACGGCTAAAAATTTCCAAGATCTTGAGTTCATAGATTTTGGAAGTGGATTTAAAGTTCCCTATAAGGATGGGGATATTGAAACCAATATTGAGGAATTGGGCAAGAAGTTGGGAAAACGTTTCAACTCATTTTGCAAAGAATATGGCAGGGAATTGACCTTGGCCTTTGAACCTGGTAAATTTTTGGTTAGCGAAGCCGGTTTTTTCCTGGCCAAAGTAAATGTGGTAAAACAGACCACTTCAACCGTTTTTGCCAGTGTGGACTCCGGATTCAACCATCTTATCCGCCCCATGTTTTACGGTGCCATTCACAGCATTGAAAATATCTCCAACCCTGACGGACGTGAACGCTATTATTCCGTGGTGGGCTATATTTGTGAGACGGATACTTTTGCAAGCAATAAACGCATCAATGAAATTTCTGAGGGGGATATCCTTTGTTTTAAGAATGCAGGTGCCTACTGCTTTACTATGGCCAGTAATTACAACTCAAGATATAGACCTCCCGAGGTGTTATGGCATAACGGAAAAGCTATCCTGATAAGGGAAAGGGAAACTTTTGAAGACCTTATTAAAAATCAGGTCGATGTACAGGACCTATTCACAACTGTTAAAGAAAAGGCAACGGTAAAATAAAGTTGTTATATTTTCGTTAGTTTTGAAGTTGCTGATGAATTATTCATTTAAATTATGGTCGTGAAATCATTTTACAAAATAACTATGCTCTTCTGTTTGTCCCTATTTACCATAGGCAGCATGGCACAGGAAGTAAAATGGCTTAGCTGGAATGAAGCGGCCCAATTGGCCGAAACGGAGAAAAATCCTAAGAAAATTTTTATCGATGTCTATACCGACTGGTGCGGATGGTGTAAAAAAATGGATAAGGATACCTTTCAAAATGCAGAAGTTGCGGAATATATGTCCAAAAACTTTTATATGGTCAAGTTGGATGGAGAAGGCAAGGAACCTATTGTTTTTAGGGGAAAAACCTTTAAGTTTGTTCCCTCCGGCAGAAACGGCTACCACGAATTTGCCGCTGCCTTGATGCAGGGTAAAATGAGTTATCCCACAACGATATTCTTGGATGAAAAAATGAATATGCTTTCTCCCGTTCCAGGCTATCAAAAACCGGAACCCTTCCTAAAAATAGCCAAGTATTTTGGTGACAACATCCACAAGGAAAAGGACTGGAATACCTACGATAGCGAAAGCAAATAACCCCAATAAATATCATTATAAAGTATAGAGATAAAAAAGCCGGATGACCGGCTTTTTTTATTATCCCAATATCGCTCTATTGCATGTATAATTTACCTGCTATAGTTGGGCGATTCCTTGGTAATGGTTACATCATGTGGATGGCTCTCGTTGATTCCACTTGCAGTAATCTTAACAAATCTTCCGGTTTCTTTTAGGGTTTCAATATCCTTGGCCCCGCAATAACCCATTCCGGCACGAAGCCCCCCGATAAACTGATGGATACTTTCATATAGATCCCCTTTATACGGCACACGACCTACGATTCCTTCCGGCACCAATTTTTTGATATCGTCCTCCACATCTTGAAAATACCTATCCTTGCTACCTTGCTTCATAGCTTCAACAGAACCCATTCCCCTATAGGATTTAAATTTACGTCCTTCATAGATAATCGTCTCGCCAGGAGATTCTTTTGTTCCTGCCAATAAAGAACCCAACATTACCGTATCGGCCCCGGCAGCAATGGCCTTGGGAATGTCCCCTGTATAACGGATTCCTCCATCAGCAATTACGGGCACTCCACTGCCCTTAATGGCCGCGGCCACTTCCAACACCGCTGAAAATTGCGGAAAGCCGACCCCTGCCACCACACGTGTGGTACAGATTGAACCGGGACCTATTCCAACTTTTACCGCATCGGCTCCCGCCTCTACCAAATACCTGGCAGCTTCCGCCGTAGCAATGTTGCCCACAATGACTTCCAAATCCGGAAACCTCTTTTTTACTTCCTTTAAAACAGTTACCACTCCCTTGGTATGCCCATGTGCCGTATCGATCACAACGGCGTCTACCCCTGCATTGACCAAAGCTTCCGCCCTCTCTACGGCATCACCGGTAACCCCTAATGCCGCCGCAACCCGCAATCTTCCGTACTGGTCCTTGTTTGCTATCGGCTTTTGGGTAAGTTTTGTTATATCCCTAAAGGTGATCAATCCAACAAGCTTATAATCTTTATCGACCACCGGTAATTTTTCAATTTTATTTTCCTGTAGGATATCCTCTGCCTGCTCTAGGGAAGTCCCTTCCCCTACCGTAACAAGATTTTTGGAAGTCATCACCTCGGAAATAGGGCGGTCATTATTTTTTTCAAAACGAAGATCCCTATTGGTTACGATTCCGATCAATTTACCCTCATCATCTACAATGGGGATTCCGCCAATGCTAAATTCCTTCATATTGGCCTTGGCATCCCTTACCTTGGAATTTAAAGGTAAGGTAACGGGGTCCAGGATCATACCACTTTCAGCCCGTTTTACCTTGCGTACCTTCTGCGCCTGCTGTTCTACGGTCATGTTCTTGTGCAATACACCTATACCGCCTTCCCGGGCAATGGCAATGGCCATACGGGATTCAGTAACGGTATCCATGGCTGCCGAAACGATGGGAATATTGATCGTAATGTTTCTAGTAAACTTTGTTTGAATAATGACTTCTCTGGGAAGAACTTCCGAAAAAGCGGGAACCAAAAGTACATCATCGTACGTAAGACCCTCTCCAACAATTTTATTTAGGTGAGCTTGCATAGCAATTAAAGATTAATTGCGTGCAAATATACTACATTTAAAGGAACTGATGAACAGTTACTGTGTTAATTGATTACTACCGTTTTCCTACACAATTGATAAACCACCAAAAAGGCCGCAATACTAAAGGTCAAAGTCATTAAAATTCCCGAAAGGATAACCACATATTTCATCCAAAGAAATCCTGACCACATAAGGTAAATGCCCCCAAAAGTTAAGATCACGGATAAAAAAGGCTCAATAGTCAAAAACATTTTTAGCTTAAAGGGAAGTTTGGCAAGCCATACCAGACCACCCAACAGAAAAAAAATAAGCGACATGGAAAGTATATGGGTGTGTATTATAGTAAGCATCTCCCGTTCCCCTTTTTTGAACTTCATTACCTCGGCCTCCTCATCGTCCTCATTCCCCATATAATTTTCAACAATTCCTTTGGAAGAAGAGGCACCTGTTTCGGAAACAAACAATAGACCTGTGTAAAAGCCAATACTAAGAACCAGAACAAAGGTGGCAACAAACCATTTTATTCCCTTTGGAAGGGTCAGTAACAAACCATCATACCCCATTATAACATCTTTTTATCTTGTAGAATTCCAACCGTTTGCAACAGGTTATCCACAGAAGTAGTCATAGATCGTACCGAAATGGTCGCCCCGGAAATACCGTCTATATTGGTTTCATGGCTAACCCTATCTTTTCCCGTTTTTCCTATAAATTGTTCCAACCACCTTTTACTGCCAATTTCCCCTCCATATTCTTCACGATATATCAGAACTTTAGCGTGTATGATTTCCAGGTTTGGATTGAAGATAACCAAATAATCGAACTGAGCCGTTTTACTTGGGGCCTGATCAATAAAAGCGTAGCCCAACAAGGTCTTATCCTGTTTTATTCGAAAAAAATTATCGGCCGTAATTTTAATTGGGAGTTGTTCGTGGACTGCCTTTGATTCAGTATATGGTACGAAAGAATAATTTGTGGTGCCAAATATTTTTTCCACCTCCTTATCCATTTTTTTTTGAACATTTTTCGGGATTCCAAACCCAAAAAACACCATGGAAAAAATTACTAAAACAACCGTTATACGCTTTCTAAAGTTCATGCACCAAATATACTAATTTAGAATCATTTTTAATAATAATTGGAATATTTAGGGCAATGAACCAAAAATTTTCATGTTATGGATCAGAACCAAACCCCTATACCAAAATTTAATACATTTTTCAGATCACTATTGTCCACTTTGTCAGATCTAAATTGATAATCCCCTTTCAACACCACCCCTGGAGCTAAATGATAGGTAAGACCTGTTGTTACATCTGTTTTATTGTAGGCATTGTTCCTTAACAATCCTCCCGCTGTATCTGCGTGCGTATCGTATTTTTCGTATCTGGCAAAGGCGAACAATTTTTGTTCATTGCCTGCCGGTAATAAATTATAGGCCCCTTCTACATACCATCCCTGAAGGGCGCTTCCCAAATCCGAACCGGTCAAAGCGTTATAATCTTCGGTATCGGAAAGGGAGGCATATATAAATTGACCTCTGGCAGCAAAATTACCGTAAGCGTATCGTGCATCCAGGCCTACCATTGATATTCCAATGTTTGCACCGGTAAGTTCCTCTACATCATCTGTGGCCTGCGTTTTTCCGAAATACCCGGAAAGCCCCAAACGCAGACCGGAAATTCCGTAGTAATCCAATTTGGCGGAAAGGGTAGGACTATCAATAGTAGATTGGATCCCTTTTTGTCTTCCACCCCTTAAACCGTTGGATCCTTTCAAAAACCCATTTATTCCACCTTCACCATTAGCGTTGGTCGATTTAAATCCGTTGAATATATATGCCTGATAACCTAAAGATAGGTCGTTCACCCTGCCGAACACCCCAACACCAAGTTCCCTCCAAGTGGTAGGCACTATAACATTGTCCATGGCCGGACGCTCTGTTCCATTAAATGTTGTAGGCTCATGAAACTCATTGATAATACCCATTGGCACCAACATTAAGCCCCCTCTAAGATTAACACTATTTCCGAGATTATAGTTCACAAAAGCCTGTTCAACATATACCTCCTCCACATGCTCAAACTCTATTTCGGTAACGAATTGGGCCCTTTCATTGAATCTATATCCCAAAAGCAGCACCAACCTTTGAACGTCTATCTCTCCATTGTCACCCTTCGGCTGATTGTAGAGCATTTCCCCGTAAGCACCTACGGTAACAGCCGAAGCGTAATTTCCGGAAAGCAAACGTTGCGCCGCATTCAATTGTTTTTGTGGATCCAAGGAAATGGAATCATTGGCAGTCTGGGCAAAAACTCCAGTTGCCAAGAGTAGTCCGAATAGTAACGAAATTCTTTTCATTAGGTAATTGTTCTTATTTAGATTGGATAAGTATAATTTTTCGGGTGCAAATATAATGGCCAAAACCAAACCGACAAACTTTTATTTAAATTAAATCTAAATAAAAGATGGAATTATGAAATGCTTATAGCTCTATTGGATTGGAACAGCCCAATATTTCAGTGGTATGAAGAAAACAGATCGGATGCCTTATTAAAAGCAGCCTCAAAAGCCATCCAATTGACCCCGGTGTTGGCCTTAACAGCAGTAAAATAGGACAACATTTTTTCCGTGGGCATGTTTCCAGTAAGCTCATCCTTGGCCATAGGACATCCCCCAAAACCTTGTACCGCGCCATCAAACCTACGACAACCCGCCTTATAGGCAGCATCTACCTTTTCATGCCACTTGGACGGGGTGGTATGTAGATGGGCCCCAAATTCTATTTCAGGAAATTTTGGAATAAGGTTGGAAAATAAATAACCGATTACATCAGGGGTAGAAGAACCTACGGTATCAGAAAGAGATAATATCTTTACTCCCATTTCAGCCAATTTTTCGGTCCATTGCCCCACTACCTCTACATTCCATGGATCCCCATAAGGATTGCCGAACCCCATAGAAATATAGGTAACCACCTCCTTGCCCGAATCTCCGGCTATCCTTAAAATTTCTTCCAATGTAAGTACCGATTCGGCAATGGTCTTGTGGGTATTCCTCATTTGAAAATTCTCCGATATGGAAAAAGGATATCCCAAATAATCAATGGAACTAAGTCTGGAGGCATCCTCGGCCCCTCTAACGTTGGCCACAATGGCCAATAACTTGCTTGTAGTCTTGGACAGATCCAGTTGGGAAAGTACCTCGGCCGTATCCACCATCTGCGGAATTGCCCTTGGCGATACAAAACTTCCAAAATCGATGGTATCAAAACCACAATTTAAAAGGGATTGGATATACAGGACCTTTTTTTCCGTTGGAATAAAAGTTTTGATACCCTGCATGGCATCTCTAGGACATTCTATTATTTTAATGGTATTGGACATTACCGGCTTAAGCTTTTTCCAAAATTACTATTATTTATCAGATAATAGCAGGTAAACCCCAATACCCACAAAAACAATAATCTGTAACCAGGACAAAACCTTCCCTATACCTTTATTAGCCTTTATATATTCCGAAATTGACCCGGCAAGAATGGCTATTGCACTAAAAATAACACCGGAAACCATAATAAAGATGAATGCCAAAGCATATATCTGCAATACGATATTTAAAAAATGACTAAATAGAAACCCGGGGAAAAAAGCAAGAAAGAACAAACCAACCTTGGGGTTCAATACGTTCATTATGAAGCCTTGCCTATATAATGTTGTTAAGGATTGCTTCCTTCCATTCATATCAGAAATATCGATCTTTATAGGATTTCTTATAACCTTAAATGCCAAATAAAACATATAAATGGCCCCAAACAGTTTAATTGAGAAATACAGATTGGGATTCTGCTTAATAATGGCCGAAAATCCAAAGGCCAGCAAGGTTGCATGTACCAAACAGCCGGTCATCAATCCCGCTACCGTGGCTATGCCGTATTTCTTACCGTTGGCCATACTTTGGATCATCACAAAAATGTTATCCGGTCCCGGAGAAATGGCCAATACGGCCGTAGTCACTACGAATGCCAATAAAATATCGTAATACATGCCCAATTAAATTGAAAGGTTGATGCGAGCTTAAAAATACCAATTATTTCACATCTTTTCCATACACAAAACCTGATAAATATTTTATGAATGATGAACCCATCTCCATCTTTTTTATATCTTCCACAAAAATTATGATATGAAACTAGTTCTTTCTACCCTTAGCCTATTGGGAGCAATACTATTGATGGGTTATGGCACCCCTAACGCAAGTAATTTGAGCAAAGATTTAAACATGGAAAATTCCAAAAAACAGGACAGTGTATTACGACATGTAGTACTATTTAAGTTTAAGGCCAATACCTCCAAAGAGGACATTAAAAAAGTGGAGGCCGCTTTTAGTGCCCTACCTTCCAAAATACCCCAAATATTGGATTACGAATGGGGTATCAACAACAGTCCAGAAGGATTGGACAAAGGGTTTACACATTGCTTTTTCCTTACCTTCCGCAGTGAAGAGGATCGGGCCATATATCTTCCTCACCCGGACCATAAGGCTTTTGGCGCGGTATTGACCCCACATTTGGAGGATGCTACCGTGGTGGATTATTGGACCAATTAGGGACTTGGCAGTAAGTAGTAAGCAGTTGGCAAAAAAACGAATCTCACTGCCCACTGTGGACTACCAAAGCTTTTGGAAACTAACTCGAAAGCAATGAAATTAGAGGCCGGCAAAGGCAGGATCTCAACCTCTAGCCTGCTAATAAAAAAGGATTTAGGCATAGAAAACCGGCATTATCCAATAAAAAAATCAGGTTTCCCTTTGCAAAGCCTGATTTTTTTATACCCTAAAACTTAGGACAATCTACCCCTTCCGGTCATTAAACCGACTTATAATGGCCTTATTGATTCTTCTTATAAGTGACGGGCCTTCATAGATAAACCCTGTATACAATTGAACCAAGTCGGCCCCGGCGTCCAATTTTTCCAGTGCATCTTCCTCAGAATGAATTCCACCTACCCCGATAATTGGAAAGGCCTTATTGCTTTTTTCCGATAAAAACCGGATTACCTCCGTACTTCTTTTAGTAAGTGGCCTACCGCTTAGCCCCCCTACTTCCTCTGTTAACAATAAATTAGATTTCAAATTATCGCGAGCAATAGTCGTATTGGTCGCAATAACCCCATCTATGGCCGTATCCTTCACAATACCAATAATATCCAATAATTGATCATTGGATAAATCGGGCGCTATTTTCAAAAGAATGGGCCTCTCTTTCCCATCCTTTGTCGATGCCAATTTGGTATTTTCTTTTTTCAATTCCTTTAATAAGGCCGTTAAAGGTTGTCTATCCTGAAGTTCCCTAAGCCCGGGGGTATTTGGTGAGCTAACATTTACCACAAAATAATCCACATGATCGAACAGGGCATCAAAACATATTAAATAATCCTTGGCTGCCAGTTCATTGGGAGTTATCTTATTCTTCCCGATATTGCCCCCGATCAATACTCCATGATTCTTTTTTAGATTTTCTACAGCCTCGAAAACCCCCTTGTTATTGAACCCCATTCTATTGACGATAGCCTGATCTTTCCTTAAGCGAAACAATCGTTTTCTTGGATTTCCATCCTGAGGTTTGGGGGTCAGGGTACCAATTTCAATGAATCCAAATCCAAAATCGGATAGTTCCTTGTACAATTTGGCATCCTTGTCAAAACCGGCCGCTAATCCCACCGGATTTTTAAATTTCAACCCAAACAATTCACGTTCCAATCGGGGATCATCAACCAAATATAGGGCCCTAAATATAGGGGCAAATCCTATTCTGGAAAAAAAACGAATAGCTCCAAAAGTAAAATGGTGAACGCTTTCTGGATCAAATTGAAAAAGGATGGGGCGGATAAGCTGTTTGTACATGTAAATCATTTTTCACAAAAATACAAACTACCCCTGCCATACCACTCTAAACACACGCTTTTTATCAACATTTACTACAATTTATTTTGGCACTACCACTAAGGGTTGCCTGGACACTTCCTGACAAAGTGTTACATACCTTTGGTATTGCCTTTCATTAAAAAGTGCCAAAAGTTTAAGATCGTACTTTTTGAAAACCTGCTTCATTCTTTCCTCCAAAACCTTATACTTCGCTCCCAAAGCCGTTAAATCCTCAGGGGTACTCTGTGGATGGTTTTCAAATAGATTTTTTCGTTCCTCGTCCAATAAGCCCGTTTCAATTTCCAGAGCCGCCTTAAACTCCTCCAAATGGGTTATCTGTTCCTCCTTGAGCTGAAATATTTGTATAATGGTATCCGATTCCGTGGCCCCAATGCCCAAACTACATTCTTGCTGTGCCTGGGCGGATATCAAAAATCCGACAATAAAGACCAGGGTTGGGAAAACATTTTTACGCATAGCTTCTGGTGCTGATTATAAATACAAATATAAACTAATAATGTAACCACCTACCCCTCTCCAAAGGGCATCTTTATCCCTAAATCCATTTACTAAATAAAAACCTTAGGTAAATGTCCTATACCAATGCACCTCTGGAAACAAGACATCATAGGTAGTACCGGAGAGTTGCCACAATAGTACCATATAAAAAATAATAAACCGTATTTTTGATTAAAATTAGTTTTATGCAACATATTATTGACCGGTTCATAAGTTATATTACCATAGATACCCAAAGCGACCCCAGCTCCCCTACCACCCCCAGTACCGAAAAGCAATGGACACTGGCCCGTAAATTAGAGGCGGAACTTAAACAAATAGGAATGCAGGATGTGGTTATCGATGACAAAGCATATATTATGGCCACTTTGCCCAGTAATATGGAAAAGGAAGTGCCTACTATTGGGTTTATTGCACATTTTGATACTTCCCCAGATTTCACTGCCACCGAAGTCAAGCCCCAAATAATCAAAAATTATGACGGTGGGGATATTGTTCTTAACAACGCAGAAAATATTATACTCTCCCCAAGTTATTTTGATGATCTATTGCAATATAAGGGCAATACCCTCATCACCACAGATGGTACCACTTTGCTGGGTGCGGATGATAAGGCCGGCATAACGGAGATCGTTACGGCCATGGAGTATTTAATACAACATCCCGAAATTAAACACGGTAAGATCAGGGTAGGATTTACCCCGGATGAAGAAATTGGCCGTGGGGCACACCATTTTGATGTTGCAGCCTTTGGGGCCGATTGGGCCTATACAATGGACGGTAGCCAAATTGGGGAATTGGAATACGAAAACTTTAATGCGGCAGCTGCCAAAATAACTATCAAGGGGAAAAGTGTACATCCCGGTTATGCCAAGGGCAAAATGGTCAATGCCATTTTGATCGCCAACGATTTCGTTTCCCAATTGCCCGGACATGAAATTCCCCAAAAAACTACGGAACGGGAAGGTTTCTTTCATGTTCACCATATTAAGGGCGAAATTGAACTAGCCGAAATTGAATTGATCATTAGGGACCACGACCTAAAAAAATTTGAACAACGCAAAGAACTTTTGCAATACATGACGGAAAAATTAAATGCAGAATATGGAGAGTTTGCATCCCTGGATATCCAAGATCAATATTTTAATATGCGGGAAAAAATTGAACCGGTAATGCATATTGTTGAAATTGCCAAAGAAGCTATGGAAAGTCTTGGTATTTCACCCATCATTAAACCAATAAGGGGCGGTACCGATGGCTCACAATTGAGTTATATGGGGCTGCCCTGTCCCAATATTTTTGCAGGCGGTCATAATTTTCATGGCAAATATGAGTATGTCCCTGTAGAGAGTATGCAAAAAGCGGTAGAGGTCATCGTAAAAATTTGCGAGCTTACCGCTGAAAGATAGGGTTTGTAATTATTCTATAGGCCGTAGGCGGTAAGCTACAAGCAGTAGGTGATGCCAACCTATGTCCAATATTGGCAAAGACAGGCCTGCCTGCCATACACTCTGCCCGTTGTAAATTGTAAACTGATCATTGCCCATTGCTTATGGCTTATGGCTTATGGCAAAAATATTCTTCCGAGCTTTCCAATTATGTCCCAATACATAATGGTTCATCGAGTGGTATTTTCCAAAACTATAATTGATGGTCCGTTGGATAACCATTTTTGCCCTAGACCGGTCGTGTCCCCTAATGGCAAAAAATACACGAAAGACCCTAGGGCCAAATCAATATCGCCATCTGCATCCATGTCCTCCGCGTCCATTACGATCCATCGGCCTTTGATCGACTCCGGAAAGGAATAATCTTCAAATTTCATATCCCCTTTATTTTCCAGGTACACAAAACTCTCCTCGGGAGAACCCCTATAATCAGGAAAAAATGAAATGGCCGCAATATCTGGGTCTCCGTCCAAATCGTAATCCCTAGTCAGTGCTTTATAGGCCCCGTTCAAATGGTAGAAAAAGGATTGTTTAAAATTTAAATCCCCATCGTTCAAAAAGATATATATACCGTGATAATCCTTTAATATGGGGGTTTTATCCGCATTATCCCCACATACATATACTATATCATCATAACCATCCCCATTAAAATCTACCAGTTCCATATATTGGGAACCGTTTAGAGGAAGAAAAGAGAGCAATCTTTTGTTGGAAAAAGTACCATCTCCCTTGTTTTGATAATATACAATACCTTCATCCCCTTGGGCCATTAATACAAAAATGTCCTGGAGACCATCTCCATTGGCATCCCTTATTACGGCTGTAATGGCACCAGGTCTATTATCCAAGGTGTGTAAAATGTACTTATCGCCCCCTTCGTTTTCGTACCAGACCAACTTTCCGGTTTCATTGCCGTATTCACAGGCCACAATGTCTTCCAATCCGTCGTTGTTTAAGTCGCCATAGGCCATATATACGGGCCGTTGTAAATTGGGAAGTATTTCTTGGGCGGTGTATGCCCCTTCGGTTCCCTCTGTAAATATCTTTTGTAAGGCCCCATCCGAAACATCATTGGGAAAAATATTTTTGCCGGCAGTTGTCAAATAAATGGTATCATACCTTTCGTAATAATGAACAGGTGCCGATTTAAGGCCGAGAACAAAATCCTTTTCAAGATTCTTGGTAAGGAAACTTAGGCTATTTATATTTCGTTTACTATCTGCAAATACCACTCCCCTATTTTCGGGTAGGATTTTTACCATGGACGTTAGGGGAGGAGTATGGGAAAAAGCAGACTCTCTATATTTAAAATGCTTTAGGCCCATATTAATTTTATTGGCCCGCTTAGGGGGCAAAATGGTATCCGGGGCATTGTTAAGGTAATAATCCACTATTTTATCCCAATCGGATCGGGCAATAAGCGGTCTTTCGGGAAAGATATTTGCCTTTTGGACCACTTCCCCGCTCCTACCGTTATCAAAGAGGCTATCCGGTCTTACGCCTCCTTTGTATATCCCCAATCGATGGCCCATTGCCGGAAGAACATCGTTTTCCCAACTGGACTTGGGCAACATCTCCGGTTTAACAAAGTGATGACAACTGGCACAGTGAATTTCGGCCAGGCGATTTCCGGAAAAATTAGTTGCCGTTGGTTCTTTATATTCCGAAATCGGCGATTCCTTTTTGTTTCCGGAACAGGAAAATAGCAATCCAATGAGGAGGGTCAGCGAAATAAAATTCTTCATGCGATATTAAATATACAAAGGAATTCAATAATAAAGTTCTCCTGATGGTGCCTAAGCTACAAAGATACTACCGAAATTTCAAGTATGGGACCGATATCCGTTCTACAATGATCATTACTAATTCCTATAACAATGTAAACCAGTCAAATACACTGTTAGCACAAAAAAAGGGAAACAAAATCCATAAGGACCGGGCATCCTTTCTTGCATAGTAAATCGTATCATCTTTTCTTTTAAGGATGAAGTATATAATTTAACTTTGAACCCATCCAACCTTTTTTGGTTAAAGCATACATGAGCTTTTTTTCTTGATCGAAAGTTTTTTTGAGTTCCATGGCGCGCGGGAACCATATTTACAAACAAGAATGATTATTCAGGGTGTTGTATCGGACCAAAATTTAAAATAGTTTCATTAGATGAAAAATACCATTTCGCACAGGGTAGCCGATTTTCTGAAGAATTTCCCCCCGTTCAATGTTTTGGGCCAGGCAGACCTTGAAACCCTTGCCCAAGAAATTACCATTGTCTATAAGGAAAAGGATAGTGTTATTTTCTCTGAAAACGATGAACCCCATTCCCATTTCTATGTAGTGAACAAGGGTGCTATAGCCCTTAAAAAAGGAGCGGACAAAAATATCATGGACATGTGCGACGAGGGCGACATATTTGGACTTAGGCCCTTAATGGCCCATGAAAATTATAAAATAAGTGCAAAAGCACATGAGGAAAGTATTCTGTATGCCATTCCCATTACCATTTTTAAACCTTATGCCCAAAAAAATATAGCGGTTGGAAACTTCTTAATAGAGAGTTTCGCCTCCAATACCAGAAATCCTTATTCCAAAAGCCATCGGGGCAAATTATATGATGAAGTACCGGATATAAATGCTGTGGTCCCGGATACCCATGTATTGGATCTGCAGTCCGTACAGTATTCCAAAAAATTGGTGAGCTGTACCGCAACTACCTCGGCCAAAACTATAGCCAAGAGAATGACCGAAAAAAAAGTGGGCGCCATGCTGGTGGTCAAGAATAAAATGCCCATAGGGATCATTACGGACAAAGATCTTAGGAACAATATTGTTACTGGCAAATACCCTATTACGACCATGGCCCAGGAAATAATGGTTTCCCCGGTAATTACCTATAACAAACATTTGACCATAACCCAGGCACAGATGGCCATGATGAAAAGCAATATCAGCCATCTATGTATAACCAAGGATGGCACTCCCAACTCAAAGGCCATTGGAATATTATCCAAGCACGATGTTATGGTGGCCTTGGGCAACAACCCTGCGGTATTGATAAAAGCTATAAATAGGGCCAAGAAAATAAAATCGATCAAACAAATCAGAAAAAGTATAACGCAACTGTTACGGAACTATTTGGATCAAAATATCCCCATCAAATTGACTACCAAAATAATATCCGAACTTAACGATGCCTGCGTTAAACAAATTATCAAACTATCCTTGGAGGAAATGCCCACAAAGCCTCCGGTAAAGTTTGCATGGCTGGCACTTGGTAGTCAGGGACGTAGCGAACAACTCCTTCAGACCGATCAGGACAACGCCTTGGTCTTTGAAAATGTTCCCGAAGACAAGCTTATAGAAACGACCGGCTATTTTTTAAAATTATCCAAGCTAATAAATAAAGGATTATTTGATATTGGATACGATTATTGTCCAGCAGAAATGATGGCCTCCAATCCCAATTGGTGCTTGAGCCTTGAGGAATGGAAAAAGATCATTTCCCAATGGATTATAAACCCGGGAACAGATGAAGTACTGCTTTCTTCTATATTTTTCGATTATAATATTACCTATGGTGATGTAAATCTGGTAGATGAACTATCGGAGCACATTTTTGAGGCCACCAAAAAATATCCCATTTTCTATTTACACTTGGCCAGTGGTGCTTTACAAAACCCTTCTCCAACAGGCTTTTTTAGACAGCTGCTGGTGGAGGAAGACGGGGAACATAAAGATTCTTTCGATCTCAAGAGAAGGGCTTTAATGCCTTTGACCGATGCGGCAAGAGTGTTGATTTTATCCCATTCGGTCAAATCTATTAACAGTACTGCGGAGCGATTTGAAAAATTGGCGGAGCTGGAACCCAACAATGAGGAAATCTTCATGGCCTGTTCCTATGCCACAAGGGCACTATTGAAGTTCAGGACCAAACATGGTCTGCTCCACAATGATTCGGGCAGGTATATTGCCATAGAAGAATTGACCAAGGAAGAAAAGATTAAGCTTAAAAGGACATTTAAGACCATAAAGGAAATTCAGGAATTGGTAAGTATAAGATTCAAGGTTTCAAACTTGTTGAGATGATAAATTTCTTTAAAAAAAAAGTAATCGACTATCCCGATTATTGGCAAGAATACGAGAATAGCTTCAATAAAAAACCGATCGAGGACCTCAGCTTGGTAAGATTTGTAGTCTTGGATACGGAGACTACCGGTTTCGACTATCTCAATGATAGGATTCTATGCATAGGCGCCCTAAGTTTGGTCAACAAAAATATTGCCTTGAACCAAAGTTTGGAGCTCTTTTTAAAGCAGGAGCATTACAACGCGGAAACTGCAAAAATTCATGGTATCCTTAAAAATGGCGGGACCTCCTACATAAGCGAAAGTACGGCCATCAAAGAACTATTGGGCTTCTTGCAGAATGCTGTAATTGTGGCGCACCATGCCATTTTCGACATTACCATGATCAACAAGGCATTGGAAAGAAACGGCCTTCCCAAGTTGAAAAACAAGGTATTGGATACTTCAAATCTATACAAAAAAACACTATTGAATTCCAATGTTTTCAAAAAGAAAGAACACTATTCCTTGGATGAATTGGCGGAAAAGTTCGATATATCCCAAAAAGATAGGCATACGGCATTAGGCGATGCCTACATTACTGCCATTGCGTTCCTAAAAATCGGGAGTCGATTGAAGGGCAAGGAACAACTGCGATTAAAGGACCTATTGAAAATGGGATAATTATTTTAGGGATGACAGGTACCCCAAAACATTTTTCCCAATTCTGGACTGGATATCGGAAATATCGGCCTTGATAAATTTTTCTCCGGTAATATTTTCGTAGAGTTCAATGTATCTTTCCGAAACCGATTGAATATATTCATCGGTCATTTCAGGTACCACTTGCCCCTTTAAGCCCTGAAAGTTATTGCTTATCAACCATTGACGTACAAACTCCTTGGACAATTGCTTTTGGGCCTCTCCCCTGTTCTGTCGTTCCCTATAGCCTTCGGCATAAAAATAACGAGAAGAATCCGGGGTATGGATTTCATCGATAAGTACTATTTTCCCATCCTTGGTTTTCCCAAATTCGTATTTGGTATCCACTAGGATCAATCCTCTTTTTGCAGCAATTTCCGTACCTCTTTGAAAGAGTGCCCTGGTATACTTTTCAAGAATCAGGTAATCTTCCTCGCTTACAATTCCCCTTTCCAAAATGGCTTCCCTGGAAATATCCTCATCATGGTCCCCCATTTCGGCCTTGGTAGCAGGGGTTATAATAGGAGTGGGAAATTTATCGTTTTCCATCATACCTTGGGGCATGGCAACCCCGCATAACATCCTCTTCCCTAACTTGTATTCCCTTGCGGCATGCCCGGACAAATAACCCCTAATCACCATTTCCACCTTAAACGGCTCACAGGCAAACCCTACGGCAACATTGGGGTCCGGAGTGGCCATTAACCAATTGGGGACTATATCGGCAGTATCCGCCATCATTTTAGTAGCTATCTGATTCAATATCTGACCTTTATAGGGAATTCCTTTTGGCATTACCACATCAAAAGCGGAGAGCCTGTCGGTAGCCACCATCACCAAAATATCGTTTTCAAGATAATATACCTCCCTGACCTTTCCTTTATACAAACGTTGTTGTCCAGGAAAGTTGAAATTTGTATCAATTATAGTATTACCCATGCTGTAAATATCAATTGTTATGCTCAATTCCCTTATAGGCTTCGATAACCTTTTTAACCAATTTATGCCTTATCACATCCTTATCGTCCAAATAAATAATCTCTATCCCTTCAATGTTCTGCAGAACCAATAGGGCTTCCTTTAATCCGGAGATGAACCGCCTTGGCAAATCAATTTGGCCCGGATCCCCATTGATCAAAAATTTGGCATTTTTCCCCATTCTCGTCAGGAACATTTTCATTTGGGCATGGGTAGTGTTCTGGGCCTCATCCAAAATTACAAAGGCATTGTCCAAAGTCCTACCGCGCATAAAAGCCATAGGAGCTATCTGTATGGTGCCATTCTCTATATAATGGGCCAGTTTTTCCGGTGCTATCATATCCCGTAGGGCATCGTATAAAGGCTGCATATAGGGATCCAACTTTTCCTTAAGATCTCCCGGCAAAAAACCTAAATTTTCTCCGGCCTCCACGGCTGGTCTGGTCAATATGATACGTTTTACCTGTTTTTCCTTCAATGCTTTTACCGCCAAGGCCACGCCTGTATATGTTTTTCCTGTTCCCGCAGGTCCTACGGCAAATACCATATCATTGTTTCTGGCCGCATCCACCAATCTTCGCTGGTTTACGGTTTGCGCCTTGATAAGCCTACCACTTACCCCATGTACCAAAACTTCGCCACTAATTTCCGAAGATTCCAACACTTCTTGCCCATTGCCCGCAAGGATTCGCTCAATGCTATTTTCATCCAATTTATTATACTTGGCATAATGGGCGGTAAGCAGGTCGAACTTTTTATCGAATTCATCCAATAGGTCTTCGTCGCCATAGACCTTAATTTTGTTGCCACGGGCAACAATCTTAAGCTTGGGAAAATGCTTTTTCAGCAAATCAATGTTCTCATTGCTCTGTCCAAAAAATTCCCTTGGGCTAATGTCGGTAAGTTCTATTATAAGTTCGTTCAAAAAAGAGAGGTGTTATAAAGGATTAGTTATGAAATATATATTTTGGTTCGCTATTTTTTTATGTAATTTTGTTCAACAAACTTAAGTAAAAAAACAACTTGCCAAACCAAAAACATATCAACAGTCCTATATGGCTATAATTACTTTAACTACTGATTTTGGACATAAAGACCATTTTGTAGGTGCCATAAAAGGGACAATTTACAAGGAATTGTCGGACGCAAAAATTGTTGATATTTCACATTCCATATCGCCTTTCAACATTCAGGAATGCGCCTACATACTTAAAAATTCATACAAAAATTTTCCTGATGGCAGTATCCATATCGTGGGAGTGGATTCTGAATTGACACCGGAAAACCAACATATTGCCGTTTTAGTGGACGACCACTATTTTATTATGGCCAACAATGGGGTGATAGGGCTTATCATTTCTGAAATAGTCCCGGAAAAAGTAATAGAAATTCAATTGCCCAATACCATTGATAGTCCGTTTCCCGAAATGGATGTTTTTGTTAAGGCTGCCAGCCATATCGCAAGAGGTGGAAAATTGGAAGTAATAGGTAGGCCCTTTAAAAACCTAAAAGACCTTAGGGAGTTCAATCCAAGAATTTCCGATGATGGCAAGACCATATCCGGAAGTGTCATTTATATAGACAACTACGGTAATGTGGTAACCAACATTCAACAAAATATCTTCAAATCCATTGGCAAGGGCAGGCCTTTTGAACTACATGCCCGAAATAAAAAAATTAAGGAGATCCAAAAAAAATACAGTGATATCATAAATTATGACTTGGATAAAAGTCAGCGGAAATCGCCCGGGGAACTGCTGGCCCTATTCAACTCTTCGGGATATATAGAAATCGCCATATATAAGAGCGACCTAAACACCGTGGGCGGGGCCTCTACCCTATTGGGTCTTGATTATAGGGATACCGTAATGATCAATTTCACATAAATACAAGACACAAATGTTGGCGAGAATTGTAAAATCAGTCTTAAAAAGGAAAATATTGCTAGTTTTGGGGCCAACTATTGAAAACAACAGCAAGAAATTGCAACGGGCGGGAGAGCAAACCATTTTATACGGGTACGGACCGGTTTGGAACCTTATAAAAAGAAAACGATTAACCAATATACATGATTGCCATATTTAAAAGAGAAATTCAATCTTTTTTTACCTCACCTATCGGTTATCTGGTCATAGGATTGTTTTTAGTGCTCACAGGCCTGTTCCTATGGGTATTTAAGGGACCTTTCAACATATTTGAATACGGTTTTGCCGATTTGGGCAATTTCTTTCATCTTGTTCCCTGGATCTTTCTTTTTCTGATTCCCGCCATTACCATGAAAAGTTTTTCGGAGGAAAAAAAACTGGGCACTTTGGAACTGCTTTTTATAAAGCCCATTTCCTTATGGGAAACGGTTCTGGGAAAGTTCTTAGGTTCCTTATGTCTGGCATTGCTGGCTATATTGCCTACCCTTCTCTATGTGTATACCATTTCCCAGTTGGGCGCAACCATTGGCAATCTGGATATGGGCATGGTAATGGGCTCTTATTTTGGGCTATTGTTTCTAATGGCAAACTATACCGCTATTGGGCTATTTGCCTCTACCCTATCGGAAAACCAAATTGTAGCCTTTATAATCGGTACGGTACTCTGCTTTGTTATGCTCTTCGCCTTTGAAAGCCTGGCTACCATATTGCCCAATGGCCCTATGGTGCCTTTGGTGGAACAAATAGGAATGAAGGTCCATTTTGAAAGTATTGCCAGGGGGGTACTGGATACCAGGGACATTATTTATTTCACAAGTCTTACCCTATTCTTCCTATACCTGACCGTTAATCGACTAAAAAACCAAAATAGGTAATGAAGAAAGGTGTATTGCCCATAATCAAAGCTATTGCCCTATTACTGATCGTAAATATACTGGCGAACTATTTCTATACAAGAATGGACCTTACCGAGGACAGCAGATATACCCTTTCCCAGGCGGCTTTAAATTCTGTTGGACAGTTTAGCGCTCCGGTAATTGTAGATATTCTGCTCGACGGAAATCTTCCTCCCGAATTTATAAAAATGAAGTTGGAAACGCAGCAGCTTTTAGAGGAATTTGGAGCAGAAAACAAAAATATAAAATTCAATTTTGTAAATCCGCTTGAAGGAACCCCTCAGATTGATGATGTTATTACTGATTTACAGGCTTTGGGCCTTACTCCCACCAACGTAACAGTTGAACAGCACGGAAAGGTATCCCAAGAGATTATCTTTCCATGGGCCATGGTCAATTACAACAACAGCACCGTAAAGGTCCCCTTGTTAAAAAACAAACTTGGTGCTACCACGGAGGAACGGGTAAACAATTCCGTTCAACATTTGGAATATGCCTTTGCAGATGCTTTCACAAAATTAAATATTAAGGAAAAGAAGAAAATAGCCATTATTAAGGGCAATGGGGAGTTGTCCGATATTTATATGGCAGATTATTTGACCACCATAAAGGAGTATTACAACATTGGGGCCATTACCTTAGATTCTGTAGCCACCGATCCAAAAAAAGTCTTGGAACAATTAAAAAGTTTTGACCTTGCCCTTATTGCAAAGCCTACAGAGGCCTTTAGCGATGAAGAAAAGTTTATTTTGGACCAATATATTACGGGAGGCGGCAAATCGCTTTGGCTCATAGATCAAGTGGCTATGGAACTGGATAGCCTCTTTAACCAAGAAGGTACTGCCATGGCCCTTCCACGCCATCTTAAGCTGAACGATTTTTTCTTTAAATACGGGATTCGTTTAAATGCAGATCTTATCAACGACCTATATTTTACCCAAATAGTCCTGGCTAGCGGAGAGGGGAACAGTTCCCTATACAACCCCGTTCCCTGGTACTACAACCCTATGGTCTTTTCCAAAAACGACCATCCCATAAACAACAATTTGGAAGCGGTACGGTTCCAATTCACGGGTAGTTTGGATACCCTGGCCAATGAGTACAGAAAACAGGTGCTGCTCAGTAGTTCGCCCTTATCCAAAACCGAAGCAGTGCCCAGGCCCATTCGATTGGATATTATAAATACGCCTCCGGATAAAGATCTATATAATAATGGAAATAAGATTTTGGGAGTATTGGTGGAAGGCGCCTTCAAATCAGCGTTCCTGAACCGGGTAAAACCACTTAAGCTGGATAAAATTGCAGATCAAGGCCCTGAAAACAAAATGATAGTGCTAGCGGACGGTGACCTCATAAGAAACCAAGTCCGAAACGGCAGACCTTTGGAATTGGGTTATGATAAATGGACAAACAACTTTTATGGCAACAAGGAATTTCTTATAAATTGTCTTAATTACCTCTTGGACGATACCGGACTTATAAACATTCGGAACAAAAAAGTAGCCATCCCATTCTTGGACGGGGAAAAAATTAATGACCAAAAAAACAAATGGCAGTTGATTAATATTGGCCTACCCCTATGTTTGACCTTTATTTTTGGTTTCCTAATCCACACCTTTCGAAAGAAAAAATACGGAACATAAGTGTTGATAAGTTTGTTTCCTTAAAAAGGACATTTAAAATATCTTTGTTTTCACCGTAATTTGAGGAATATTATGGATTCAGACAGATATTCGAACCCTGTTTTAGGTTGTACAATAATGTAGATTCCTTAAAAAAAATAAACTAATGAAATTTATAGTATCCAGTACTTATTTACTAAAACAACTCCAAGTTTTAGGTGGGGTCATCAATAACAGTAATACCCTGCCCATTCTAGACAATTTTCTCTTCGATTTAAACCAAAGGGAACTTACCGTTTCGGCTTCCGATTTGGAAACTACGATGAGTTCTGTATTGGAAGTGGATTCGGACAATGAGGGAACCATTGCTGTTCCTGCAAAACTGTTGTTGGAAATCTTAAAGACCTTTCCGGAACAACCCTTAACTTTTGTTGTAGAGGATAATAATACGGTCGAAATCAGTTCCAACCACGGTAAATATGCCTTGGCCTACGCTGATGGTGCCGAATTTCCAAAATCAGTGGAATTGTCCAATCCGTCCGCTACCACAGTACTTGGGGACATATTGGCAACTGCCATCAACAAAACTATTTTTGCTGCCGGGAATGATGATCTGAGACCGGTAATGAGCGGTGTCTTTTTTCAATTTTCACCGGAAAGCTTAACCTTTGTAGCTACAGATGCCCATAAATTGGTAAAATACCAACGAACGGATGTCACTGCTTCCAAAGTGGCCGAATTTATAATGCCCAAAAAACCTTTGAACTTATTAAAGGGGATTTTGGCCGGCAGTGAAACGGAAGTACTTATTGAGTATAATGAAAGTAACGCCAAGTTCAGTTTTGAAAACACCATCCTTATTTGTAGGTTGATCGATGGCAAATACCCAAATTACGAAGCGGTAATTCCGAAAGAAAATCCAAATAAACTATCCATAGCCCGAAACCAATTGTTAAGTTCGGTAAGAAGGGTTTCCATTTTTTCCAATAAGACCACCCATCAAATAAGATTAAAGATTGCCGGTGCGGAACTCAATATTTCTGCAGAAGATATAGATTACAGCAATAAGGCGGAAGAACGGTTGACCTGCTCTTACCAAGGCGACGACATGCAGATAGGGTTTAACTCAAGATTCTTGGTGGAAATGCTGAACAACCTGACATCGGATGATGTGCAATTGGAAATGAGCCTTCCCAACAGGGCCGGAATCCTTACCCCTATTGATGGTTTGGACGAAGGTGAAAATGTAACCATGCTGGTAATGCCCGTAATGCTGAACAGTTAGAAATAGATGTTTAACTTGAAAGTTAAATTCAAAATACACCCCACTCTTTCACTATAAAAAAAGCCGTATCCTATAAAAAATACGGCTTTTTTGTCCCCTGACATGAAAGACCGCACCTACATTTCTACTATGTTGGCACCGGTTAAGTTATAAACAATGAGCATGTTACAATAATACAGGACTTATTGCTTACCTTCCAATTTCAGTAATTTCTCCTTACCTTTTACGATTCCTTCTTCCAGTTTTTCTATTTTTTGAGTAAGCTTTTCCATTTCCATTGGGGACAGTTTTCCCTTTTTTTCATCTTTGATAATTTTTTCCTGAATCTTTTTAATTTTCTTTTCATCTTTGGCAATGGACCTTCTCTTTTTATCTATGTCCGATGAAAGTTTTTCTCTTTTTCTTAAATCCTTTTCAACCTTTTTTTGTGCTTTTTCAGACTTTCTGGCTTCCCTTTCAGCCTTTTCAATTCTCTTTTGAACCTCCTTGGCCTTTTTGGCTTCGGCCAAAATCCGTTCTTGCTCCATTTGTTTTGCATTATCAATTGGAGCAACTGGCAATTGGGGTTCCTGTGCCAAGTTGATTTGGCATAACAAACCCATTGCCAATAGTGTAAAAACGCTAATTATTTTCATACTGTAGTATTATATTGAAGATCCTGCGATACGCCTAGTCCCCAAATCTTGATAAGAATCTATACTAATTTGGTCAAGCATTAAAATTAGGCAATTTTTCCTAAAATAATTGACCTTAAAACCATTGGTCATCACCTTTCTTTTGTTAAAATATAATTTCCAAGCGGATATTGTTCCAATGGCTTCAAACTTTTTTATATACTATACAAAGTAAACATACATCATTATAAATAATTGGCCATCGAATTTGCGAATGGATAATGGCGTTGGTTTGAAAATATTATATTGTATTTTTACGGTCAATTATTTTCTATGATCACCAACGACAACATCATTGCATTGGCCACGCCTTCAGGGGCCGGTGCCATTGCCGTAATCCGTATTTCAGGTAAGGATTCCATTACCCTGGCCCATCCTTTGTTTAGATCGATCCGGAACAAAGATTTACGAAAACAAAAAAGCCATACCATACACCTGGGGCATATTATGGAAAATGACAAGTTGTTTGATGAGGTTTTGGTATCCCTTTTTAAAGCCCCCCATTCGTATACCGGTGAAGATGTAGTTGAGATATCCTGTCATGGTTCACCTTATATTCAACAACAAATAATCCAGTTGTTTTTACGCAATGGTTGCCGCATGGCAAATGCGGGGGAATTTACCCTTCGTGCCTTTTTAAATGGAAAAATGGACTTGAGTCAGGCCGAGGCCGTAGCCGATCTTATTGCTTCGGATAACGAAGCAAGCCACCAAATAGCCATACAACAAATGCGCGGTGGGTTTTCTTCTGAAATCGCTAAGCTTCGTGAAGAGTTATTAAATTTTGCTTCGCTGATAGAGTTGGAATTGGATTTTGCCGAAGAAGACGTAGAATTCGCCGATCGTTCTCAGTTTAAAGCCTTAATTGAGCGTATTAATCACGTTTTAAAGCGCTTAATCGATTCTTTTGCTGTTGGTAATGTAATAAAAAATGGAATTCCTGTAGCTATTGTAGGAGAACCTAATGTGGGGAAATCTACCTTGCTTAATGCACTTTTAAATGAAGAGCGTGCTATTGTTTCCGAAATAGCAGGAACAACTCGCGATACCATTGAAGATGAAATTTCTATTGGAGGTATTGGTTTCCGATTTATTGATACAGCAGGTATTCGAGAGACCAAAGACGTGGTTGAAAGTATGGGTATAAAAAAGACCTTCGAAAAGATAGAACAAGCACAGGTAGTAGTTTTTCTTGCCGATAGTACAAACTTAAAGGAAGCCAACTTCGTAGAAGCTTTTAAAGTGGAAATTGAGAAGATTAGAAATAATTATCCACAAAAACCACTCATAATTATTGCCAATAAAATTGATACGTTAACAGAGGATGAAATTTCAAATATCCAATCCCAAATTTCAGATCTTCAACTTTTATCAGCTAAATCAGGAATTGGCATAGAAGACTTAAAGGATAAATTACTAAGTTTTGTTAATACGGGCGCATTAAGAAATAACGATACTATTGTAACCAATACAAGGCACTACGATTCGTTGTTAAAAGCCCTGGAAGAGATAGAAAAAGTGCGACATGGTTTAGATTCAGGTCTTTCTGGAGACCTACTGGCAATAGATATTCGTCAGGCTCTATATTATTTCGGAGAGATTACAGGTGAGATTACAAACGATGATCTTTTGGGGAATATCTTTGCTAATTTTTGCATCGGCAAATAAAATACTTGTTGATAACTTTTAAATTTTTGATTTCTCTTAATTGCCTATTTTTCGTACTTTTTTACACCTCAAAATTGATTTTTTCATCCAAGGTGTAAAAAATGTATCTCGTATGAAAATTCATTTAAGAAGGAAAAAACTGAAAAGTGGAAGTACTAGCCTTTACATTGAATATTACAAAGGCCACAAATTAACTGCTGATTGGTAAGTTATGGTATGATTTGGGAGAGATATTTTGTCAAAGTGCTAATTTGCCATTTTAAAACTTTTTCAAATTCAATTCATAATGTACTCCACGTCCAGCTCCTATAGCAATTAAACATTGTTTTTCAACCAAATCCTGCAAATCTCGGGTAGCAGTTGCTTTGGATGTTTTGGCGATAGACATATATTTCTTAGCCGTCATTCCCCCTTGAAATCCTTCGATGCCATAGGTAAGCATTTTCATAATTACCTTTACTTGACGCTCATTTAATTTCAATTTATATTCATCTAGAAACTTGGCCTTTTCCAGGGTGAATCTTATAATGGTTTTGGCTTGTTTTTGAGCATTCAAAATAGTTTGTGAGAAATAACAGATCCACTCAGTAATATCCAATCTTCTTTGGGCCTGTTTAAGAGCATCGTAATAGGCCGTTTTATCTTTCTCTATGGTGGTGGAGATACTCAAAATTAGGGGGCGCCCTAATGATTCCGAGAGACATTTTTCAGCTATTGCACGTCCTATACGACCGTTGCCGTCTTCAAACGGGTGTATCGACTCAAAGTACAAATGCGCAATAGCTGTTTTGATTAAGCTCTCTTTAATGTTATTGGAGCCTACACTATGAGTGTTGTACCAATTGACAAACTGAGCCATTTCCTTTTTTAGAAGTTCTGATGGGGGAGCCTCGTAATGAACAACCTCCTTACCAATACTACCCGAAATGATGACCATTGGTTCCATTGATGTTCTATAAGATCCTCCGGTTATAGTTCTAGAATTCGAAAATAGAATATGATGCCAGTTAATAATTAAGGTTTCTGATAACCCCGTTGCATAATTTTCCCGAACTTCCACCATTAGCTCTGCAATACCTTTAGCCTTAATATCTCTGATATTAGATGATTTAGCATGAATTCCCAAACGGTTTTGGATAGAGGACATCACATCCTGCCGACTATGATACTCTCCTTCTATCTCCGAAGTTTTTATAGCTTCGTTGATCATAAATTGAAGAATGGTTTCTTGTTGTTCTTCTTTGGTTAAGCCATCAATCAAACCTTTAACTTCACCAGTTTCCAAAGCAAATTCTAAAACGAGTTCATCAATTATTGATGTATCGTACGTGAAATTAGGCCAGTTTTTATGTTGCCAATTATATTGCATGAGTCAATTTAAAGTTAATATCGGCTCAAATATAGTAAAAATATGAGCCGATTAAGATGTTTAATCGGCTCATATGGCATTATTCCATATATTTGTAACTAAATCTCCCTATTTTATAAGGTGCTAAAAATAAGGTAAGTGTGATTTTTTTGTTGATGTCTAAAGATATAGTTTTGTACCTCATATGACCTAGAAACTTGGAAAACCTTGTAAAATAAGGGTTCGTCATTTCCTGTATCAAAATAGATTCCATTTTTATTTTATTCCGTGTCAAATAAGCTGTAAATCCAAAAAGAAACATATTGCTTAAAATCCAATGTGATAACCGCAGCATCCTTTTCTTTGAAATATTCCATAATTCAAAACTTACATAGGTACCAAAAAAGGCTTTGTTCAATAAGCTATCTTATATACAACGGCGTGGGCTTTCTTATTCTGGCCTAAAAAACAATATCTTTAAGCCTTTGAATTAAAGATAAAAAATCTCAATGTCTGAAGAGCACAAAAAACAACTAGAACAACAGGTCGGGAAGAAATTCAAAAGTTTGTTGGCGCATTAGCCGTAGCACAGTCAAACAAGGGAGTTTTTATTACAACATCCTATTATTCCAAAGGAGCAATTGAATATGCCAACAACTTGAATGGTTCAACTACTTTGGTTTTGATTGACGGAAAACAATTGGCTGAATATATCTATGACTATGGGCTTGGAATGCAGGTAGAACAAACTATCGAAATAAAAAAACTAGATGCTGACTTTTGGGACTCAATGAAGGATGATGAGTAAAATTAAATCCCTGTCTCTCTACACCTCACAGCTTATGGCTTGAAAAGATTATTTTTACATCAAATCCCAAATAATGCCCGAAACAAACCGCATAGAATACAAAGAAAAATTAACCAAAGACCTGGATTTGGAAAAGAAAGTGATTGCTTTCCTCAATTATTTGGAAGGCGGGTTAATTTACTTGGGCATTGATAAGCATGGGGAAACTCTTGGCATAGATGATATTGACGGTGATATGCTTAAAATCAAAGACCGTATCAAAAATAATATTGCTCCTTCGGCTATGGGCTTATTCGATGTAGTAGCCGAGGAGCGAGATAGTAAAGACATTATCAAGATTATTGTTGCCGGTGGTAGTGAGAAGCCCTATTTCAAAAAGAAATATGGCATGACCGAGAAAGGCTGTTTTATTCGAGTAGGAACGGCAGCCGAACCCATGCCGCAAGCCATAATCGATAAACTTTTCGCTAGTCGTACCCGTAACTCAATAGGGAAAATAAAATCGCACCGTCAGGACTTGAATTTTGAGCAGCTTCATATTTATTATCAGGAGAACGGAAAACCTCTTAACAAACAGTTTAAAAAGAATTTAGAACTTCTTACTGAAGACGGTTTTCTTAATTATGCTGCCTACCTTTTGGCAGATGTAAACAATGTATCTATTAAAGTTGCTAAATATAAAGGCCTAAATCGAGTAGAACTTATTGAGAACAATGAATATGGTTACTGCTCGCTCATTAAGGCAACAAAAAGTGTACTGGATAAAATTGCAGTAGAAAACGCAACTTTTGCGACCATTACGTCAAAGGAACGTATTGAGCGGAAGTTATGGAACCCTGTTGCTTTGCGTGAGGCTATACTTAATGCTATTGTCCATAACGATTATACTCGCGAAGTACCTCCTAAATTTGAAATATTTGATGATAGGATTGAAATAACATCAGCTGGTTCCTTACCGGAGGGGCTAAGCAAGGAAGATTTTTTTGAAGGAGTGTCTATACCGAGAAATAAGGAATTGATGCGGGTTTACAAGGATCTGGAATTGGTAGAACAACTTGGTTCGGGCGTTCCAAGGATTTTGGAGAGTTATGATAAAGAATGTTTCCGGTTTATGGATAACTTTACCAGAATGACTTTTCCTTCTTCTGAAAAAATCACCGAACAAGTCACCGAACAAGTCACCGAACAAGTCACCGAACAAGTTTCAAAACTACTTTCTGTAATGGGTATTGATGAAACTACAACGGCAGAATTAATGACAAAGTTAGACATGAGACATCGTCCAACATTTTTATATAATTATTTACAACCGGCAATTGATGCAGAATTGATAGAAATGACAATCCCGGACAAACCAAAAAGTAGTAAGCAACGATATAGGCTAACGGAAAAAGGAAAACAGATTAAGTGACTTTAATGGTGATTTTATTAATTTCAACTTAAATATCACCTATCAGCCAAAAAATGAAAAAGATATTACCGGCTTAAAAAAACAGCACTAATTTTTTGTATCTCATTTGCATCTCATGCCTTGTTAACCCCTGTAAAAAAGGGTCCGTCACTTCCTGTATCGGCGAAATAGACAGTAATTTTATTTTGCATTAATTAACTAAAAATCAAATTGTTGTTTAAACTTTTTAGTTTTATAATTGCTTTTCCTTTTCCATATTTTGTGCTTTTTTGTATCTCATTTGCACCTTGACATTTATTTTTGCACCTAGGATACAAAATTTATACCTCTATTAAATTTTTGTTTAACGCCTTCTATAAGCCTGAAAAGAAAATTTAAAAATTGGTTGAAAAATATCTGGATCCGATAGCTTTAATTGAAGCCCGCATCCAAAATAAATAAGAATATCGCTAAATTTGAACTCAAACCAGAAGACTTAGGATTTTATAATACAATGAATATCAGCAATTAAAACCTAATCTTGGTTGGAAGCAAAAAAACAATGCGAATAGCTATAACCATATTGATCGGAATACATGGAATGATCCATTTATTCGGATTTTTTAAAGCATTCGGCATATCCGAATTTAATACGATTTCACAACCGATTTCAAAAGCCTCGGGAATATTTTGGTTGTTGACATTTCTATTTTTTCTTATAACACTCCTGTTGTTCTTAACTCATTCCAATTATTGGTGGTTAAGCGGTTTTTTGGCTGCGATTATTTCTCAACTGCTGATTCTTAACTCTTGGTCCGACACCAAGTTTGGCACCATAGCAAACGTGATTATTCTATTAGCGACACTTATTGGCTATTCAAGTTTTAGTTTTAAGAATAAAATCCAAGAAGAAAGAATAGCCCTATTTGAAAATTCGCAATTCAAAAACCAAGAAATCGTTACCGAAAAAGCATTGATCCATTTGCCTCCGATTGTTCAAAAATGGCTCATTAATAGTGGAACGATCGGCAAGCAAATGATATCCACCGTACATTTATCCCAAGAACTACAACTCCAGCTAAGGCCTGGACAAACAAGTTGGAGCAATGGTAGGGCAGAACAATATTTTTCCATTCAACCGCCAGCGTTCAATTGGAATATGGATACCAAAATGAACTCGATCCTGAGTATCACAGCTAGGGACAAATTTGAAGATGGCCAGGGCGAAATGATCATCAAACTTCTTTCTCTTATTCCAATTGCGGATACAAAAAATGACGAAAAAATAAATCAAGCAACTTTGCAGCGATATTTAGCGGAAATCGTTTGGTTTCCATCAGCCTCTTTAGGGCAACACCTAACATGGGAGACCATAAACGACTATTCCGCTAGGGCAACAATGGAATTTATGGGAACCAAAGGTTCGGGCGATTTTCATTTTGACAAAAACGGCAATTTCAAAAAATTCATGGCAATGCGCTACAAAGATGCAAGTGATGCGCAACCTTCTGAATGGACCGTAACCGCTACCAAAACCGAAGAGCGGAATGGAATAAAAATTCCCGTGGAATTGAAAGCCGATTGGAAATTAGGGAATGGCGGCCATTGGACTTGGCTAAAATTAAAAGTAAAGAATATAGAATACAACGTGAAGTAATGTCTGTGGCCAACATGGCCATACGCGTTTGGGCTTTAGGGCAAAGACGAAAGGTCTGTTCATAATTACAATGTCGTTGAATCCTATGGGTTTAGCTTCGGACAAAAAAAGCAAAACAATAAGCTTTAGCTTGTTGCGCAGACAGAAATGAAATGTTTCCTTGCCTCCGTACCGCACTTGCCAAACCGTTATGAGCAACAATACAATTTAAGAATGGCAGAACCCACAGGGATTTTTATTGATATGAAAATTGATGAAATGGATCTAAAAAGGTTATTGAATCAAAAATTTGTAAAGGCCAGATTTGGCAATAAATTGGGGTATTATTTTAGTGAACTGCTATATCGTTCTTACATGAAAGAATCAGACTTAGTATTTATTTTCAACTACGATAAAAAATACAAATCAATACATAATGAAAAGCAAAATCTTATTTTAATCCCGGCCAGAGGCGCAATTAGTTGCTTCTACCCGCCTACTTCCGACACGAGCAAGAGGTGCAACTGGCGAAGCAAAATCCCCGAGGATTTTTGTGTGCACCACTTCGCTGCGACCGTATCCGTTGGGTGCTTATTTGCAAAGTTTAACACTAAACCATACTACTGCGCATAACAAAGACCGCTGTTGCCCCACATTTTGACGCAACCTTAAACGATTTAAGGAATCCTTTTAAAAAGCCCAAAAAATGAAATGTAACTTTTATTTTATCATAACCCTATGCACGTTGGCTTTCTGGTCAATTTCAGTAAAATCACAGATTTCCCAAAAAGACTTCAGGATAGGGCTTTCGGGAGGTATTGAAGAAAATGTGGGTTCGGAAAGAATAGCCTTTGGGGAATATGTCGGCTATTTGGCAGATTATAAAAAATATAATTATGGGATCGGTCTGGATGTTGAATATGGTCTGAAAAACAGGATAACACTAAACGCTTCTATCGAATATTCGAACAACGACTTTACCGGCACATACTATTGCGATAACTGTGATTTTGCGGTGCCACCTGAACCAGAAGATGTTAAATTTTCTTTCATAGGCGTTCCCATTACCCTGAAATACTATTTTTGGAAAAATAGGATCCATCCCTTTGTTGAAGCTGGATTGAACAACTTGTTTGCCCTGGGCCAATTTGGTCATGAAGCAAGAACCAATAGATATACCGTGGGAATTAAGATCGGCGGAGGTCTTGAATATAGCCTAAGCCAAAAAATTGGGGTGCAACTAAAAGTGGATTACAATAATACGCTTTCAAACTTGTTCGAAGATCCTTATTATGAAAACCCAAATTTTAAATTAAAAACTTTAAACGTTGGCGTTGGACTAATAAAAAAAATTTAAAAAACGCTTAGTGTCACGGTGTCTAAGCAGGCGAACATTTTCCGCAGGAAAATCGGTAACCCATCATACACAAACCGTTGTGCAACTCCATATTCATGAAAATTCAATATCCTTTAGGGCCAATAGCACCTTATATCACAAAATGTGTATATTTAATCAAAATCAAAGGTGGTTTTGAGACAAACTGCTATTGGCTGTAATGTAAAACAACCTTCTTGAAAAAATAAAATGACCCAATCTGAACTCATAATTTTAAATTTTACAGAAATAAGGAGAAGAAGCACAAAACTTTGGAATGGACTTCCCGAGAACCATTATTATTGGAAACCTGACGAAAAAGCAATGACTGCCATAGAAATGGTGAGGCACGTTTTGGAAGCCGATTATGGATGGAATATTATAATCAATAAAGGGAGCATGGCCAATTATCAAACACCATGGAAAAATCGACCGTTCATTAGTATTGCTGACGAACTTGAATTTGCCGCCCCTTATAGAAATACATTTTTAGAAAGTGTTCGACAATTTTCAGATACAGAATTAAACGAAACTGAAATCGTTCACCCTGGAAATGGAGAAAAGAAAATTCTTGGAAAATATTTACTTCGGATTGGATATCACGAATCGGTTCACGCAGGACAATTCATTTCGTATTTAAGAGCAATGAAAATCAATAGACCTGAAATATGGGACTAAAAAAACACCACACAATTAAGCTATACAAACCGTCAATGAATATGTTAAAATCATTCTAAAGAAATGAACTTCGAAGAAAATTATATAGAAATAAACCGACAATCTTGGAACAACAGAACAGAAGCGCATATAAAATCGGAATTTTACGATCTTGACGGTTTTCTGAAAGGAAAAAATTCCCTAAATGATATAGAATTGAACTTACTTGGTAGCATTAAGGGAAAAAGCATTTTGCATTTGCAATGTCATTTCGGACAGGACACTATTTCATTGGGAAGACTTGGGGCAGATGTTACGGGTATCGATCTATCGGACCAAGCAATTGAAAGCGCAAAGCAAATTGCAAAGGACACCAATTCCCGCGCGAAGTTCATTTGCTGCGATATTTATGATTTGCCAAATCACTTGGAAGAAAAATTTGATATTGTTTTTACAAGTTATGGGACAATTGGCTGGTTACCGGATTTGGACAGGTGGGCAAAAATTATTTCCAAGTTTTTAAGGCCAAACGGAAAATTTGTGTTTGTAGAATTTCACCCTATTGTTTGGATGTTTGACGACAACTTTGAAAATATTGGTTACAGCTATTTTAATTCAGGAGCGATTGTAGAAACAAAGAAAGGAACTTATGCCGACAAAACAGCTGATTTGACAGTATCTGATGTATCTTGGAATCACGGAATCAGTGAAGTGGTGAACAGCTTGATAAAAAATGGACTTGAAATAACCTCATTGGACGAATTTGATTATTCGCCTTATAACTGTTTCAACAAGACGGTGGAATTTGAACCGGGAAAACATAGAATAGAACATTTGGACGATAAGATACCAATGGTATATTCAATAACAGCAAAAAGAAAAGGAAAAACAACAGCTAACAACAGTGGTTTTACATCAGGCGGGGCGAACGGCTTTATATGACAGTTGTCATAAATGGGAACGCTCGGCTTCGTAAGGAAGTCTGGCCATGAATCCCGCCCGAACCCAAAGCCGCCGGTACGTTGCGCGTCACACTAATAAAACGGCTTGGAAAAATATAATGGACTACCAAACATACGAACCGCATATTGACTTAAATTCCCTTGTCAGTTGTTATTGGACTTTGGAAGTACCAAAACAAGACGAAACACAAAAACAAAGAATTGTTCCTGACGGCTGTATTGAAATGGCATTTATTCTCGGAGACGATATCAAACGATTCACTTCTGAACATGAATACATACTTCAGCCCCGCGCAATGGTACTTGGACAAACAATCGAACCATTCCACATTGAACCAACAGGCTACGTAAATACATTTGCCGTTCGATTTTATCCTTATGGGTTTGCCAATTTTGTTACCGAACCAATCAGCAATTTGGTAAATAAAGAAACACCCATAAACCAGGTTTTTGGAACAAAAAACGCAAGTGATTTGGAAAAAAAAATAATCCAAGCAGAAAACACGGGACGGCGAATAAGCATTATCGAAAAATTTCTTTTGGACAGGCTCAATGAGGAAAAGACGATCAATGCAATTGTAAAGAACACCGTTGATTCCCTTCTATCCACAAAAGGAAGTGCTTCGATAACTTCAATCTTTAAAGATGAACCTTCAAAGCGAAGACAACTCGAAAGAAACTTCAAAAAGCAAATTGGAGTAAGTCCAAAGCAATTGGGTAAAGTAATCCGATTACAGACAGCTTTAAAAATGTTGCTCGACCAAAAAGCGGAAAACCTTACCGATATTGCCTATAAAAGTGAATATTTTGACCAGGCGCACTTCATAAAAGACTTTAGGGAATTTACGGGAATAAACCCTAAAGAGTTTCCCGCTCACGAAAGTTTGGCCCTTTCTGCCCTTTTTTACAAATAGTTTAAGGGTGTCGCATTTTTACAATTTTATCCAACTTTCTGCTATTAGTTTTGTTCTGTCTGTAACAAACTAGAAATGAAAAAAAGAAATTACTATCGCAATTATCGCCCTGACACTCTGTATGATGTAATGCAAAACAATGATTCTTAAACTCCCGAACAAAGGCTAACTAAAGAAACAAATACAAAAAAAGTAAAGAATATGAACAGTTATATCTCAATATTTGAAATTCCGGCAACGGACATCTCACGAGCCATCAACTTTTACAAGGAAATTTTGGGAGTGGATATTGAAAAACTAGCATTTCCAGACATGGAAATGGGTTTGTTTCCATATCAAGACCAGATGGTTACAGGAGTTATTATAAAAGGAGAAGATTACGAACCTTCTGCCAACGGAGTTACTATTTATCTAAATGGTGGAGATAATCTGCAAACTATGCTGGATAAAATAGAAGGAAATGGCGGAAAAGTAATGATTCCTAAAACACCTCATGCTGATGAGAGCGGATTTTTTGCCATTTTCCAAGACACGGAGGGAAATAAAATCGGGCTTCATTCGCCAAATTAAAAAAGAGCGAACGCACAACAATGTGTCTTATGAAAAGTACTGATCCAGTTCTCTAAATTCAACAATTTTTCTTTAACATTGGTAGTATCTCCCTAAGTGTGTAAAGTATATAATATCGAGGGTTGTGTAGCCTTACCCTTGTTGGGAAGGCTACAAAAAATGCAATTCAATTGTACAAGAAAGTAAGATTACACTTATCTTTAAAATATCAAATACCAAATATGGTCTATAAATTGACAACTTAAAACAGTATTTAACCTGTAGCCATATTTCAGGACAAGACAGTTGGACAATATGCAAAAATTGCTCATGTAAAATATATAAAATGAAAAGAACAATTATGCTTTTTGCTTTATTATTTCTGACTTTAATTTCGTGCACCCAAACTGTTCAAACAGAAAAAGTGACTAATAAACCTACTATTAAAAACGACACCTTGGCTTTTAAAAATGGGTATTCGGAAGTGAATGGACTTAAAATGTACTACGAGATTTACGGACAAGGGAAACCACTAGTTCTAATTCATGGTGGAGGATCTTCCATTGAGTCCAACTTTGAAAAAGTTATTCCACTATTCGCACAAAACAGAAAAGTAATTGCGGTTGAACTTCAAGCACACGGACGGACAAGCGACAGAAATGCAGACTTGTCATTTGAACAAGATGCTGACGATATTGCAACACTTCTCCAAAACCTAAATATTGAGAAAGCGGATTTTTTTGGTTTCAGCAATGGAGGAACTACCACTTTGCAAATTGCGATTCGGCATCCGGAAATAGTTCATAAAATTGTTTTGGGTTCCGCACTTGCCAAACGAAATGGAGTTCCCGAATGGTTTTGGGGATTTATGGAACAAGCGAAATTGGAAAATATGCCCGAACAATTGAAAACGGCATATAAACAAGTTGCACCTGACACAAGTGGTTTACAAATAATGCACGACCGAGATGCAAAACGAATGGTAAATTTTAAAGACATTCCAGACGACCAAATAGAATCCATAAAAGTACCAACTTTAATCATAATAGGTGACAAAGACATTATTACACCCGAACACGCCATTGAATTGCGCAGACAAATTGCCAACTCTGAATTGGCAATAATTCCTGGAGGACATGGAGAATATATTGGTGAAATTACGACAATAAAGTCCAACTTTAAGAAAAGTGATCTCGTTGTTCCACTGATTGAAAAGTTCCTTGATAAAAAAGAGGAATAAAAATGGACCGCTAGTAACGGCCATAGGCATCACTTCTGACTTTCGTAGCGGAAAGTCTTCGAAAATCTGCTGTCTTTGGTTTACAATGAAAAATCCTGACGGATTTTCTCCCAGCTGAACCATGGGCCAAACACATTAAAGAAAAATGACGGACAAGGAGGAACATATAAAAACAAATGTAGAACTTCTGAGAAGTGAACTCGAAGAGCTTTTTGCCTTTTTCGGACAGGGGCTTGACTATCACAAAATGGTTCATGAATTCTGGAATGCAAAGGATATTTTGGGACATATAACTTTTTGGCACGAAAGTTTTGCAAGGAATATTTCGGATATGGGCAAGGGCATTACACCAAAACCTTTAAAAGGAAAACTGTCAGAAATCAACAAGTTAAGTGTTGAAACTACAAAAAACGAATCAATTGAAAACCTAATCAAACGACTGAAAGATGCTCAGAATATTATTGAAAAGTACATATTTCTAAATACCATAAAGCAGATACCATATAAAAAGGGCTCACGGGATTATTCAAAGGCAGAGCATTTAGAAGTAGTTTCAAACCACATCAACAAACATCTAAAAGCTATATATAGGACATATGGCAAGACTAGAAACAAATCCGAATTACCGGATGTAAACAAAAGGAACTTTTGAACTTCCAATGGATTCCATTGGGTATTATTCGCCATAAAAAACAAATGAACTATCAAGAAAAACATACCAAAGGATTTATTTCCAACTTCGTACAAAGTTTTTGGGAGTTTGAAACTTGTGAAAAGGAATACCATTTCGACATACTTCCAGACGGATTTTTCGACCTAATATTTAACATCAAGGGCGGGCAAATTTACAACCTATCGCTGACAGGGTCTTGGACAAAACCAATTCAAGTTTCGATACCAAAGAATACCAGACTGATCGGTATTCGTTTCAAACTGATTGCTGCCGATTATGTTTTTAAACAGTCCATTAAAGAACTTAAAAACACAAAAACAGACCTGCCAACGACTTTTTTGGGCTGTGAAAGCCTAGACTTTAAGGATTTTGGGAAATTTACCGATTCAATGACCGAAAAATTGCGGGGAGGACTCAAAGACCTAAAAGAAATAGACAATAGAAAACTGGCACTTTTCAAGATGCTTTATGAATGCAAAGGCGAAATTTCAGTCGGAGAAATTTCAAAAAGGATGTATTGGGGCAGTCGGCAGATCAACAGGTACTTTAACCAACGATTCGGCTTTTCCCTAAAAACCTTCTGTACTATTTTAAAATGCCATTCTTCGTTAAAGCAAATCGCGAATGGCAAACTTTTCCCAGAAAACGGTTATTACGACCAAGCCCATTTTATTAAGCAGGTAAAACAGATTACAGGTTCCACACCAACTCATCTATACTTGAACAAAAACGACCGATTTTTACAATTGAGCACCATCCAAGCAAGGTAAATTTGTACTTTCAGTTAAAATAAGGAAAATGAAGGCAAACAAATTGACACCCAATTTTGAGGTCAAAAGCATTAGGGAAACCCTAGAATTCTATCAAAACGCTTTGGGTTTTTCATTAGTAATGGCCGTTCCCGAAACCCAGGACGGCATAGAACAATCGTTGACGGACGGAAAAGAATATGTTTACGCCTTGGTAAGCAAGGACAAAGTGGAGATGATGTTCCAAAGGACCGATAGTTTCAAGGAAGACGTGCGCCTTGCAAAAGACCTTCCGATGGGTGCTAGCGTTTCATTCTATATGGAAATTGACGGAATCGACAGTTTCTACGAACAAATTAAAAACAGCGGATGGGTCCCGACCGAACTAAAAACGGCTTGGTACGGAATGCGGGAATTTTACTTAAAGGACAATAATGGCTACATACTTGGTTTTGCCGAAAAAAACAGGTAATGAATATAGTACCTACCGAAATTCAAAGGTGGGGTAGACAAAATGCCGTTCGATAGAATGACCTTGGTGTCTTTGGTCAAGAACAAAGTGTTTTCCTTGACCAATATTGAGGCTTTTGAACCCATAGGCCAATAAAAGATTCCCCGTATATCCTATGGGCGATCCACCCCTTGCCCATAAATAGGGACAATGTCAGTTATACGGCCTTTAAGCGCTTCCCCATACAACGGCATGCCAAGGGCCCGGTCCAAAAAAGACCCATACCACAATATACTTTCCAACTTCGTTTGGATAAGTCGACACCAATGAACAATATAGGTACAGCAATAATTCTAGTGTTCGTATCTTTAATTTTGGTTCAGGTAAAAATACCCGGATTACTGCTTTTACAAAAATGCCATACGTAATTTTCCTGTCTGGCCTACTTCTGAAAATCTTCCCACCTGCCTGCCTCAGGCTGGGATTTTCAGTATGGCCCGTACTTACAATCTAAAGTCCCGGCCCCTACAACTACGCATGCCGAGTCCTTATTTTCCGTAAACGGACTGCCTATAACCGATGCCCCATTTTGCCAGGGCATCAATGACAGGGACGAGAGTTTTTCCGTATTCGGTAATCGAATACTCAACGCTTACAGGTTTGGTGTCCCTCACTTTTCGATGCACCAAACGATTCATCTCCAAATCCTGTAACTCCTTCGATAACATCTTTGCCCCTATCCCGTCAACCTCTCGCAACAAATCCATAAACCCCAGCTTACATCCTTCCATAAGCGTTCCTAAAATATGGAATTTCCATTTTCCCGATAAAATACTCATCGAATCCCTTATGCCCTGCATTCTAATTTGGCAAACAGGTGAATGGTTTACTACCGCTTTCTTTTTCATCAATTTAGATTTTATTTTGGACTCTTGGGACCGCCCCATACTTTCCAATTGGAAAGTAGTTTCAAAAAGGAAATCCCTATCAAATATACAATTGGTTTATCATAGTTTTGCGCTGGGATTGAAATAATAATGTTTTTTTACGATCCCATTTAATTTAAACCCAACCTTTATAAGGTATGACAGATACAAAATTTAATCTTAATTCTCTTATTGATGGGCTTTGAGGTTTGTCCAGGATAATCAAAAATAATATGAAAGAAAAAATTTCAAACACAAATCCGCTCTTTTGCGACCCTGAAACAGGAATTTGTGAAATGGCAACGAATGAAACAAAAAACGGTATGCAAAAGATGGCCCATCCTACCGAAAAACCAATTAAGGTCGTTTACTTTACCGACCCCATCTGCTCTTCTTGCTGGGGGATAGAACCACAATTACGAAAATTGAAATCCGAATACGGAAAATATATCGAAATGGAATATAGAATGGGAGGCTTACTTCCCGACTGGAGTTACAATAGTGGCGGAATCAGTAAGCCTTCCGATGTTGCCCATCATTGGGACGAGGTAAGTATTCACTACGATATGCCCATAGACGGGGATGTGTGGTTAAGGGACCCTCTTGCTTCATCTTACCCCCCATCCATCGCCTTTAAGGCGGCGCAGTTGCAAGACCAGAAAAAAGCCATTTTATTTCTGAGGGAAATACGGGAAATGGTCTTTTTAAAAAAGAAGAACATCACCAAATGGGAGCATATTTCAATAGCGGCCCAAACCGTAGGACTGCATATTGAACAGTTGAAAACAGATTTTAAGGGAAAAGCAAAAGCATTGTTCAGTGAAGATTTAAAATTGGCCAAGGGATTTGGTGTACGGGGATTCCCGACCATGTTTTTTATGGACAATTTTGGCCACAAAGAAATTATTTATGGTGCCAAGGCCTATGCATTTTATGAAATGGCCATCTTGAAAATCAGACCTGACAGCATTAAAAATGAATATGGCAAAGATTGGGAAAACCTTTTTGGGAAATACCCCACCTTAACCGCAAGAGAATTTTCGGAGTTATCGGGAACTCCAAGAAACGAAAGTGAAGCACTATTGAACGAACTGGTCGCAAGTGGAAACCTGAATAAGTTTCCCACAAAAAATGGGGCCATGTGGAAAATCAATACCAACCTATAACACCGTTTACACGGTATACGGGCAAAAGTACCAGCCTAAAAACCAATGCTTTTTTCCACCATGCTGCGCTTTGATGTTTTATGGCAAATCAATTAACCCACAAAGCGCAGCTTTGGCTACCGTCTGCATTAACTAAAATGTTTGCAAACCCGTACTACACATCTGTGCAAGCCTTGGCCGTAAACTGGAAAAACCACCAGATGGTCCAACACATTTTGTTTTTCCTGAGTACAAAGCCATAGTTAAAAAGCCCCAAGAGAAAGTTTACTACAGTATATACGCTTGCTGTTCTATTGGTGATGGTATTGATGGAACAAGAGTCATCAATAAAACAAATCCCTACTATCTTAATCAAAATTTTTCAGATAAAAAGTCCAAAAAACGGCCACTAAAAAACTAAACCCTAAAATTACTTGGCCCAAGAAGAAGATATCTTCTAGCGAATAAATATTCGTACACAGTATTTATTTAATGGAAATCGGCATATATAGATCGCTGGCAATACATTATCAAGAAAACTTCGGTTTTACTAGTGGAAGGAAATTAAAAACCCGTATTTTGTTTTTAAATAGGTCTACCAACAACAAAAGATGAATGCACAAACCAGTCTTCCGCACAAAGCGATATTTTTTTTGGTTTTTCCATCCATAGCAATAAATAAAGTCTTTTTAACCCGTAAAACATTACGGTATCCGAATTTCCACCATTGGCTCTTTTTGTGGTTATCCCTTGGTGCCCTACAAGCCCAAAACCCAAAAATTGACAGCCTTAAAACAGCATTAGAAAATCATAGAGCAAATGATACAATTCGCGTTAATCTATTAAATGCCATGATTTATCAGGTTTATGATATAGATGTAAATAAGGCGGAAATATTAATTCAAGAATCAGGGGATTTGGCAGAAAAGCTAAATTTTGAAAAAGGAAAAACAGATGTCATTTACTATAAAGCTCATATTGAAATTATTAAATCCAACTATTCTAAAGCTATAAATTATGCGAATCAAGCATTAAAACAATATAAGTTATTAAAGGATAAATCGGGTGAATCACGCAGTTTAAATTGTATGGGAATCGCTTATGAATATCAAGCTAATTACTCAAAAGCTATAGCATATTATAAAAAATCGGCAATTATAGATGAAGCCCAAAATGATTTAAAAGGCGTTGCAGGAAGTTTAAATAACATAGGTAATATTTATGCGGATCAAGGTAAATATAAAGAAGCCATCCACAATTATACCCAGGCTAAGGTAATTAAACAACAACTGAAAGATATTAACGGTGTCGCAAGAGCCTACAATAACATAGGGAGTATTTATGGCGAACAAAGTAATTTTCCTTTAGCTCTAGAAAATTTCAACAGGGCCTTGGCTACGTATGATAGCATTCAAAATAAAGAGAGGACCATTATGCTAATAATAAATGTTGCCACTATTTATCAGATACAAAATAAACTTGATGAAGCGATGGCATATTTATATAAGGCTTTAGAAAGAAGTAGAGAACAAAATAACAAAAGAGCCATAGCTATATGTTTAAATAGTATAGGAAATGTCTATAAAAGTCAATTTAAAAATGAAAAGGCATTAGTGTTATTTCATGATGCCTTAGAAATAAATAGAAGTATCAATAATAAATCTGAAATTGCTAAAAGTTTAAACAATGTTGCAGACTTACAAATGGTTCTCAATCAAAAGAATAAAGCCTTAGAAAATTACAACAACGCATTAGCTTTAAATACGGATATTGGTTCTCAATTGGGAATGTGCAAAACTTATTTAGGGCTTGCTAAATACTTCCATTCACAAAAACAATATACCGAAGCTCTAAAAAATGCTTTAAATAGTCAAAAAATAGCAATTCGACTTAAACTAATTCGGCTTCAAAAAGAAATAGCTGAGTTACTTTCAATTATTTATGAAGATACGGGCAACTATAAAAAAGCTCTTGAAAACCAGCAGCAGTTCAAAGCCTTGAACGATAGTCTTTTCAATAAGGAGAATATTGAAAAAATAACCCGGATGGAGTATGAGTACAAGTATAAACAGGCTTTGGATTCTGCCAGTATACGGGAATTGAAACTCACTAAAACGGTCTTGGACACATCGCAAGATCTTGCTGAATCCCAGCAAAATTACCTTTGGGCCATTATTGGCATACTGGTCTTATCCATTGTATCGGGCTCAATGATCTTCTATCAGAAATTCAATACCATTAAGGCCAAGAACGAGCATATTGTTACCGAACAAAAATTATTGCGCTCTCAGATGACCCCCCATTTTATATTCAATTCACTTTCGGTTTTACAGGGAATGATATTGAACAAGGAGAAGAAAAAATCCATTACCTACCTTTCCAAGTTTTCAAAACTATTGCGCATAGTGCTGGAAAACTCAAGAGATAAGGTGGTTCCCCTGATTCAAGAACTGGACGCCATTGACAATTATATGATCTTGCAAAACTTGGATGCCGACCTGCCCTATGATTATAGTCTGGTGGTGGATGAAAATATAGACATAGACCTCTTTTTGATTCCGCCCATGCTCATTCAACCCTTCATAGAAAATGCCATTGAACATGCTTTTAGGGCGGATCAAGAGCATCGTGAAATAATGGTCAGATTAACCTTTAAGGATAAAAAATTAAGTTGTAACATTACCGATAATGGCATTGGTATAGACACTTTTTCCAATAAACCAAACAACAAAAAGAAGTCGTTGGCCACGACCATAACCAATGAACGCCTGCGACTACTTGCAAAGGATTTTAAGACGCCGAGCGGGATCACCATAGAGGATAGAAAAAAAGATAAAGAGCAAGGAACCAGGGTTACCCTGATAATTCCGTTTAAACGTAATTCCGTGGTATCCTAAAAAAGTATGGCTTCACTACTTAAAAATAGCATCCTTATTATCATTCTCTTACATGTAGGAAGTGTTTATGGCCAGACCAAAAAGGTAGATAGCTTAAAAAAAAAATTGGCTCTTTATACCAAAAAAGACTCGACAAGGGTAAATATTTTGAATGCCCTGGCCTTTTCATATTTCGACAACGATATACCAAAATCCCTAGTATACTTAGAACAGGCAGATTCAATATCCGAGGCTATTCATTTTAAAAAGGGAATGGCCAAAAGTTTACATATATCTGGCCTAATCCAGGCTTCCAATGCAAATAACGAACAAGCAATAGTATCTTTTAAGAAGTCGCTCATACTCTACCAAGAAGGAGGTTTTGAAAGTGACGTTTCCGATTGCTATGCAGCGATTGGACTGGCTTTTTACAATGGTTATGACTACAACGCAGCTATAGAAAATTATAAAAAATCTATAGAAATTGCCGAAAAGATTGGCCGATCAGGAAACACGGCCGTAAGCTTAAAATATATAGGTTTTTGTTATTTGGATATGGGCGATTACGAAAAAGCACTGGAATATTTGAATTACGCCATGGAGTTAAACATTGAATATGACAACAAATTGGAAATGTCCAGCTGTCTTAATAATATGGGTTCTGTTTATCTACACAAAGGGAATTACCCGTTAGCCTTGGAATATTATAACAGATCACTCTCCATTTATAAAAAAATGAAGCATACGGCAGGCATATCTTCCGTTTTGAATAACACTGGCATACTCTATAAAAACAATAAAGAATACGACAAGGCAATAGCAAACTACAAGGAATCATTGAAGGTTCACGAGAAAAATATTAATAAAAAAAATAAGGCATTAACATTAAATAACATAGGTGTTGTTTACAAACAGAAAGGAGACTACAAAAATTCTCTCATTTTTCTTAATGATGCATTGAAATTGAGCAAATCTATCAATGATAAGGATAATATTGCACGATGTTTGATCAATATGGGAGATGTCTATTTGGGCCTTAATAATGATTCCGTTGCACTTCAAAAGTTCCAGGAAGCCAAAGAGATCAATGCTGAAATTGGAAGTCAATTGGGATTATGTTATTCCTATCTGGGATTGGCAAAAGTATATACCAATCAAGAAAAATATGATGAAGCATTATTGAATGTACTGAAAAGCAAAGAGCTTTCAAATAATATCGGAATTATTGATTATCAAAGGGATGCATACAATTTGCTGTCAATTATATACAAAAACACAGGAAATTATAAAAAAGCCCTTAAGAGCCACCAGCAATACAAAATATTGAACGATAGTCTTTTCAATAAGGAGAATATTGAAAAAATTGCCCAATTGGAATATGAATACAAATACAAACAGGCCTTGGATTCTGCCAGTATCCGTGAACTGAAGCTAACCAAGGCCGTAATGACCACATCTCAAGATCTGGCAAAGACCAAACAAAATTACCTGTGGGCCATCATTGGCATACTGGTCATATCCATTGTATCGGGCTCAATGATCTTCTATCAGAAATTCAACACCGTTAAGGCCAAGAACGAGCATATTGTTACCGAACAAAAATTGTTGCGCTCTCAGATGACCCCCCATTTTATCTTTAATTCACTTTCGGTTTTACAAGGCATGATTTTGAACAAGGAGGAGAAAAAATCCATTACTTACCTCTCAAAATTTTCCAAACTGCTACGCATTGTCCTTGAAAATTCGCGTGATAAAGTCGTTCCCCTTATCCAAGAACTGGACGCCATTGACAATTATATGATCTTGCAAAATTTGGATGCCGACCCGCCCTATGAATACAATCTTTTGGTTGATGAAGACATCGATATCAACCTATTTTTGGTTCCACCCATGCTCATTCAACCTTTTATAGAAAATATCATTGAACATGCTTTTACCGATCGCCAAGAGCATAGGGAAATAACGACACAACTCAACTATTTGAACGGAGAAATGGTTTGTACGATAACGGATAATGGCATTGGCATCAATTTGCAAAATAAGAACAGGGAAAATGGCAAAAAATCATTGGCCACCACCATTACTAAGGAGCGATTGAAAATATTGTCCAAGGATTTTAAGATGAAAGGTTCCGTTACCATTGAAGATAGGGCGAAATACAACGAAAAAGGAACCATAGTTACCCTAACCGTACCCCATAAAATACTTCAGAAAACATGACATGAGCCATATCAATTCTTGATGCCCATAGGGATTTTAAATGGTGAATCGCAGCTGACCGATTAAAAACAATAAAATATGAACAGATGAAAGCATTAATGATAGAGGACAAGGCCTATATTAGAAAAGGCCTTATAAATTTACTGGAAACCATAGAAACCAATGTAGAGATCATTGGGGAATGCGCTTCCGTAAAGGAAGCGGTGGTCGTCGCCAACGCCTGCAAACCGGACCTGGTTTTTCTGGACATCAATCTTACCGATGGAACAGGATTCGATTTTCTGGACCAGACCGAGCACCTTGATTTTAAGATCATCTTTATAACCGCGTATGAGGAATATGCCCTTAAGGCTTTAAAAATCGGAGCTGTGGACTATTTGTTAAAACCCGTAGACCCCGATGAATTGCAGGCAGCCCTGGAAAAAATCAGAAATAAGCCCCTTGCCGAACAGAGAAAACAAATCGGCACCACAAAAAAAGTATGGTACAAAGACGATTATACTTTAGTACTATCGCTCAGCGACAGTTTTCAGGTAATCGACCTTAGTGAATTGCTGTTTTGTGAATCCGACAGAGGATACACCTCCTTCCATTTGGACAATGGAAAAAAATATGTGGCTTCCAAACCATTAAAGGAATATGAGGAGCAACTTGAAAAGGTGAATTTTACACGACCCCACCAGTCTTTTATGGTGAACTTGAAATTCATCGACAAATATGATAAATCTGGTATTATCTATTTGAAAAATGGTAAAAAAATACCTGTTTCCTCACGAAAAAAAGAAGTCTTTATAACCACTTTTCTTAAATACAATAGCCTTTAACATCCTTCATCATAATCACTGGTTTCCAAACATCTACCCCTTTGTTCAAAAACGCATAAACATTTGACGTCTACAAATATAAGATGACGGTTCACGGATATACATTAGCTATTTCCTAGGCCATTGCAATGGTGCAACTTTAACCTGCGAAAACCATTTCTTACTTAAGGCCACCTACAGAAAACTATTCTTTTTATTAGACTGTCCTTGGTCTGAAATGACATTAACCTAAAAAAATATGGAAAACATCAAATCAAGATTAGGACAAGCCGGACTTGTGCTTGCCGCTATGGGAATCATTTCCATGGTGTTATCAATTTTCAACTATAACATAAGGCTTTTGGCCTGGATAGACATCTGGGGCAATACTGCGGGGTGGATCATTAGGGTTCTCCTGATACTTGTGGGAGGAGCTTTATTTTTCCTTTTTGGAAGAGATAGCGAACAATAATTTCAAAAACGATAAAAATGAAAAAACTGAAAACTTGTGTGGTAGGATTTGCGATGGCGCTATTTATTTCCTGTGGAGGAGGGGCCAGCAAGCAAGAGGCAAACGCCAAAGGATTTGATGCCATTGAGAATATTTTGAAAAGCAAATTCGGGGACGGGGCCCATTATACGGATTTAACGATTACCTATAATGAATCTATAGGAAATATTGTGGGGGTTACCGTTACCGAAGCTCCGGAATCGTTAAAAATGGGACAATGGAGCCTTTCACAGGACAATTGGGCTCAAACCTCGGAAATTGAGCTGGAAGTGCCACAGGGTACAAAGGCGGCCGATTTTATGTTCCAATTGGGAGATACCGTCAACCTTGAAAAATTGGGTGAATTGGTAGAGCAATCAAAAGAAAAGTTATCGGCAGAAAAAGATATTGAAAAACCTTCATTGCACATGGCGCTCATAAAAATGCCCAAAAACGGCGATAGATCCAAAATTGAATATGTGGTGATGCTAAAGCCTGAAAACGGGGGAACCACTTTTACGTTCAACTATGGGGTGAACGGAGTACTTACCAACATGGATTATTAAAGAAATGAATATCACAAATATCAAACCCAAAATTATGAACAAAAAAATTAAACAATCCTATTTATTTATTTTATCGGTCTTACTTATAACCATTGGTTGCAACAATGACGATGATGCAACCACAAACATTGAGGTCAGCCTAGAAGATTTAGAAGTGACCATCGACGAAAATCCAACGAACGGGCAAGTTATTGGAACTATACAGGCCAATGGAAGCACCTCTGGTTTTGATATATCCTCACAATCGCCAAGCGGAGCCTTGGGTATTGATCCAAGTTCAGGTGAGCTGACTGTGGCCGATGCATCCTTGTTCGACTATGAATCAAACCCCACCATCACGGCCACGGTTTCAACAAATAATGCTGAAAGCCCTGCATCTGTGACCATTACCCTTAACAATGTAAATGAGGTTACCGCACAAAGCCTGGAAGTGACCATCGACGAAAATCCTGCTGATGGACAAGTCATAGGTGCTTTACAGGCCAGTGGAAGCGCCTCTGGTTTTAGGATAACATCACAATCGCCAACAGGGGCCATGGATATAGATTCCGGTACGGGAGAACTCACTGTGGCAGACGCCTCGTTGTTCGATTACGAATCAAATCCGGTCTTAACCGCTACAGTTTCAATGGCAGATGCTGAAAATCCGGTTACGGTTACGGTAAACCTTGATAACGTCTTTGAGATAACGATTCAGGACTTTACTGAGGCAATTGATGAAAATCCCACCGATGGTCAGGTTATAGGCACCCTACAGACCTCCGGGGGTACTGCTGCCAATTTTAGCATAACATCACAAACACCTGCTGGCGCAATGAGTATTGATGCCAATACTGGAGAACTCACTGCAGTTGATCCCAATTTGTTCGATTTTGAAACCAACCCCATCATTACGGCAACGGTTACAGCGGATGATGTTGAAAATCCGGCAACTGTGACCATCAACTTGAATAATGTAGCGGAATTGAGTGCTCAAAATCTTACAACTAGTATAGATGAAAACCCTACGGATGGGCAAGTTGTAGGGACCATACAAGTAAATGGCAGCGGCACACTAAGTTTTACCATAACATCCCAAACACCGGCAGATGCATTAAGTATAGATGCTGGTACAGGAGAATTATCGGTTGTTGACCCCAATTTGTTCGATTATGAGATAAACCCGACAATAACGGCAAACATTTTAGTTGACAATGGAGTGGAGACAGCCACTGTAACAGCCACCATCAATCTGAACGATGTAGATGAAATAACAGTTCAGACCGGCAACTTTACTATTGATGAAAACCCAGCCAATGGAGATGTAATTGGAACCCTACAGGCATCTGCCGGTTCAGCTCTAACCTATACCATCACGTTTCAAAATCCTGCCGGGGCTTTTAACATAGACCCAAATACAGGAGAGCTATCGGTTGCAGACGAAACCTTGTTCGATTATGAAACCAATTCCAATATGTTGGCAACCATTTCGGTGGACAATGGTACATATTCGGTATCTGCGAACGCATTTGTTGCCCTTAACGATTTAAATGAGATAGGCGAATTTAAATTTGGCGGAGTTATTTTCTGGATCGACCCTACAAGTAACAACAGTGCTGGTATGGTCTGCGCACTTAATAATCAAACCAGTGCGGCTTGGGGCTGTCTTGGCGTTGCTACCGGAGCAACAAGTACTGGTATAGGTATGGGAGAAGCAAATACGGAGGCAATTCTTTCAGCAGGCTGTGCCGCCGGAAGTGCTGTTGAATTTGTTTCCAATTTGACTTACAATGGTTTTGACGATTGGTTTCTGCCCAGTTTGGATGAATTCAATGAAATAGCCATCCATTATGACGATTACATTGGACCAACAATACAGGCTAATGGTGGAAGCGCACTTTTTAGCACCGTTTGGACCTCCTCTGAAGTTGATGGCAACAATGCCTATATAGCCTATTTAGGTGGCAGTAGCCCTACTCCCATGACAAAAAGTGTTGCTGTTTTCAACATACTACCAGTTAGGGCCTTCACTGACTTTTAATCGGCCATGCAAAGCAAAGGACAAATGGGGTTTACCCTTAAAAACCTTATTTGTCCATTGTTTTTGTCATACAACAGCTCCCCGGCTTTAAAATTTAATTGAAACGATTTTACTGTCAATACGAACACATATGAATTAATAAACATACCCATGAACAGTTGTCCGATTTATTATCGCCCCCTTAACCCCAAAAAATCATCCACAAGACAGGACGAAAAATGGGATGAAGCGGTGGCTTTTTTCAATAGCAAACAATACGATAAGGTAATACCTACCTTGTTGGAATATGTTGGCAACCATTTTGAGTGCAAAAAAATGGGCGATACCTATGAGATACCACATGGTTCCGTAGTCATCGCCATAACACAAACAGCGGACGAACTGTTGGTGAAATGTCCTTTCTTACATATAAAGAACGCCAAAAAAGTACCATTGATGCGGCGTTTGGCCGAACTGCGCATGTATCCGCTCAATTTGGCCAATGTGGTTTTGGAGGACAATTTGGTCTATTTCACATTCGCATGCCCTATCAGCCTATGCGAGCCGTATAAAATCTATGGGGTCTTTCGGGAAATTTGTTATCATGCCGATAGCTTTGATGATGAGTTTATAGAAAAATTTGGTGCGGCCCATCTCCAAGAGCCAAAGACGACACCTTTTTCGGAAAATGTAAAACAGGAAGCTTATGCCAATTGCCAGAAAAATTTTGGAAGAAGGCATACAACGTTTGGACCATTACATGGAAAAGCGCCATGGAAACAATGCTTGGCAACCTTGAATACCACTCTTAAAAATAGAGTTCCATACCGAGCCCCAAGGGTATTTACGCACGGTTTTGGGGAAAGCAATAGATGGTTTATACGATAGAAAGATTCCCTTTCAGAACCGATTGCTCAACGGTAAAAGTCGAGCCTTGGAAAAACTAAAAAAGACTATCCAAAGGATAAATTCCTGGACGACCTATATCAAATAGAGACCTTTATCCCCTACAAGTACAGTGCTAAAAAGGAGAATATCAGGGAAAACTGGGAGGATAGTTATACAGAAGCACAAGAGATGATGGGCAATGCCCAATTTGAAGATGCGTGCAATTTGTTGCAATCCTGTTTTTATGGGCTGTTCTACTACAATTTGGTGAATACGGACATCAGTAAGCCCCTAACCGACGCCTTGTGCCAGGCCAGTGGGTTGGATTGGAACCAAGCAGCACCCATTTTATTGAAAGGAATGGAATCCGTCATGGAAGACACCTTTATGGGCAACGAATTTGGCATGGACCTATCAAAAATAATGGGGGAACAGATGCAACAATCCATGGCGGCAATACAGCAAATGATGGCCAACCTAAATACCAAATAAGGAATGAACGCAATTCAGAACATAGAAAATTCAGTATATAGAATCAACACTGCCAATGGTTCCGGTACAGGCTTTTATATTTTACAGGACGATATGGTGGTTACCAATTTTCACGTAGTGTCGGGCAGTTTATCTGTAAGTATAGAGGGAGTGGACAAGAATAGATATTTGGCAAAGGTGGTGTATGTCAACCCCGGTAAGGACATTGCCTTTTTAAAGGCGGAAAAACTTCCAAAACCTTCCCGGTCTGTACTCACAAAGCATCAAACCGAAGCTGCTTCAAGGGATAAGGTACTTGTTTTGGGGTATCCTTTTGGAATGCCATTTACGGTAACGGAAGGTATAGTATCCAATCCAAGGCAAATTATAGGAGGCAATAATTTTATACAAACGGACGCCGCCATCAATCCAGGAAACAGTGGTGGTCCTGTGGTCAACGAAAAAGGGGAACTTATAGGTATCGTAACCTCCAAATTTTCCGACGCGGACAATATGGGCTTTGCCATTCCTATGGAAACACTCCGTGAAGAGCTTGAAATTGTTGATGAACTGTTCGATGGACTCACTATTGGCTGCCCCAGTTGTAATGGACTCATTGTTGAAAAAACGGGGTATTGCCCCAATTGTGGGAATGATATTGACGAAGCGCTGTTTGAAGAAAATCCGTTGTCAGATTTTAGCCTGAAAGTAGAAGAGGCCATTCATAGTTTGCAGTTAGACCCGGTTTTAGCACGGTCAGGTAGGGAGCGCTGGTTTTTTCATCAGGGAAGTGCAGAAATACGTATGTTCGTCTATGACAACAATTACCTGTTCGCCACCTCTCCGTTGAACGATCTTCCCCGCACAAACCTGGGCGGGTTGTATGAGTATATCTTGACTGCGGATACAGACGAGCACCGACTTTCTATTTCCGACAACCAGATATTCCTGTCCTATCGCGTACATATAAGCGATCTGTATTCGGAAAGGAAGGACGAAGTTTTGAAAGGCATTGCACAACTTGCCACCAAAGCAGATGAGCTGGACAATATGTTCGTGAACGATTTTGGAGCTAGAATGACACAGTTTAGTAAATAAACAAAGTTCTAATTTGAGAAATAGCATAAAAAAGATAGGCCTGCTGTTCTTCATCGCACTGGTTCTGGGATCATGTAAAAGCTTGCCCCCAACTGTTGGCGAGTTGAAGGTATTCAAGGCATGGGATGAGCTGTACTATCCGTATCAAAAAATCGTGAACGAAGATGCCTCAACAACACTACAAGATGTTCTGGTGGACCAAGAAATTTCCATGTTGGCCGATTGGAGGAAATCGGAGCCTGTTCTGAAAAACCTTTTTCAAACGGAATGTGCCGGCTGTTCCAACACCGTAGGAGGTTTACAACCTTTATATCGGGTAGAAAAAGGAAAATATATCCATTTTGGACTTAAGAACAGTATGGGGGTGGAAAACCTTGTTTTTCAAAAAAATGGTCACTTTATAAATCGCTTTTATATGTTTCAAGGCCAATCGAAAAACCAAGTCCATGAAGAACTAAAGGATATACGTAAAATAGACCAGGCTTTGGAAGGGATTTACCCAACTCAAATGAACTCCAAACGTATACATCTGGAACATATTACATACGATAACTTGGATTTAGGCGTTCAGTGGTATAAAACAATGTATCCAACCAAAATGGGGTATATGATAGACTTCAAGAAGAAAAGCCCCGATTTGCAATTTAAGTTTGAAGGAGGATTGTATTCCTACCAAGAAAATAATAAAAGGGGGGATTTTAAGATCGTTAATTTTTATGAACCTTCTTTTTTGGCGAATGCGGTGGGCCATGGAGAAAATCTATCCTTCATTGCCCATGCCGACGGTTATTATGCCAATGCTACATTTTTCTTGATTTCTTTGGACGAAGAAGCCGAAATAACCATTGAAATCCAGCCCTATATTAAAGGTACGAAATTTTTGTTCTCCGTATTTGAAAACAGCACGTTTCATACCATGGATAAATACCTGAACAAAAAGGAAAAACTATTTTCGATCTATACTAATAGGTTAAAAAAAGACGATTATTTGATTAGGGTAATCCATCATAGTGCCGACTATAGTGAAGTGCCATTATACAGCATGAAAATTACAAAAGTTCCATACAAAATGACAAACAAAGATCAATGACGCTTGCCCTAAAAATAGTAATTGCATCGGTCATTTTCTGTACTTTGACATGGGCGCTTTTGATCAAGTCCAAAAAGAAAGTGGTTACCGCTATTCTGCTTGCAATGACCGGACTTTTTATTACGGCTGCATCATTTTACGCTTACATGGAGTTTCACGCCTACCAAAAACGAATGGAAAAGTATGGCGCCCATAATTCCAACATTGTAGAACAACCTAATGAAAAACGTTATTCGGAAAAAGAATTTGCTGTATTTCAACAATTTCAAGAGCATCGGAATTCGCTGAACGGTTACGAAGCTTTTCTGTTGGAGATAGGACTCAATGAAATGGACCATGTATCTTATCAAAACACTATAAGAGATCAAATAATGGCCAATTTGGAAAATGAAGAGTATGGAGAAACCTATTGGAATACGGTCTTTAATATAGCATTTGAATACAATGGGAACACCAAGAAATACCACCGGCCCAATTATAATGCAATGTATGTTGTACCTGCTGAATATGAATATATCCCTCTGGAAGGAGACTACGGAGATTTAAACGTTCCTGAGAACTATGTCTATTTTGAACGCATTTGTCGATTGTTTTATATACACCAAAAAGTAAAGTTGTTTGATCGTTCTGCAGAAAACATTACCAATCTCTGGAAACAGAACAAGTCCTTTATCTATACTTTTTTCTCCAAAAGCAAATACGACGAACTGTGTAAACAAGTGGTGGATGATTTGATAGAAATACACGATACCCTTACCACAACCTTAAACTATGCCGAGTTTTATAAGATGTACAATGTGTCTGACGATGTCTTCCTGGATTTTCCATCATTGGAATATACCAGTTCTTTTGAATATTCTTGGCCCTTTAGTTTTTGGGACCGGCGTTTTGCGGAAAACAACGCCCCTGAGGTGTATGCTATTTTAAAGGAAATTCAAGATCATTATAAAAATTGAAATGAAAAAAGCGGTTACCATCTTAACAATTATGGGACTAGGTTTGGTAGGGTTGGCCTATTATTTTTCGTTTGAGTCGCTTAAATTGATCGAACAGAAAGAAGAAGACGATTATATAAATCAGGTTATTCTTGAGAATGAGATGGTCGCCGAGGAATCCGCCAAGGAAGAGTTGCTTTATGGAAACACCATTATCTATAGGTCCGTTGATCTGAGTAAGCCCGAATACGCTACGGTGAGCCCTTGTATGAATCGCTTTCAGTCCACTGGTGAACTTGATGCCCTGTGTATGAACGTAGTATTGGACGTTGTGGTAGATGATTTTGGGGAAGAGGGATTTATAAATGCAATCATCGGTTCTAGCATCGACTATGGCAACCTTGCTTTACATCCTACTTTTTTAAACAATTTGTTTAAGGAACACACCTCGTTGGCCAATAAACTAAGCCTTGGTTTTTTAAACAGGTATCGTAACCCGGATCGGTTACAAAAGGTATTTAACGAATATAAAGATGTTCTTTTCAATAACATCCCAAAAGGGATTTACCAAAAGATCTTTGAACAACAAATAGTAGAATGCATGTCTGCCTATGAAGAGATAGCAAGTAAGAACAACAAGGAAGCCTTCTTTGAGGGCATTTATTTTAAAGCGGACACCCAAAATTTACACGGTCAATATTGGAAGTACACTTTTTGGAAAAGAAGGGCCATTGAAAAAAACGATGAGGTGCTGTACACCATATTGAGTGAAATTAAAGCGTATTACAATGATCAATAATGTATATGCCTGCATAGTGCAACCAAGAGCTTTTACATGGGAATAGTCATTATCATCTTCCTCGTTCTCTTACTGGCTGCGCTGGTTTTTCTTGGTTATAAGTTAATCCGATATGTGCTCAAAAGTAAAAAACGGACCGTTGTGGCCCTTGTGTTATGTGGTGTAGTGGTCTTGATTGTAGGCATCAATACTGTTTTCTTCAAAAAAATGCAGTTCATACAATCCAAAGTGTATCCAGACTTATACTTGGTTAAAAATCCCGTTAAAGACAAAAAAGAGTTGCACATCGCCATTAAGGAATTTGTGATTCAGCAAACCAAAGTAAACTTTGAAAACCATGAAGAGTCCATAAAGGCCCAGGCGGTATCAAACTATTCATTACGGTTTTACGAATACAACAAAAGTTGGGGCATCAATCTATTTGCAGATGCAGGAACGGCCTATTTTATTGAAAACGAGGAAGACCCCAGTGGTTTTGTCGTTGAAGAATTGTCCATGTATGCAGCGTATCAGTTGGCCCAATTCCAAATGAATCTTTGTGAAAATGATTCTAGCTTTTATTGTGGCAAACTAAGGTATTTGGACAAAGGTGAGGTTTCAAAAACAGAGATCCTTAATGAAATATCCCCAATCCCTTCTACTATTCCCGTAAAAAAATGAATAAGAAAGAAACCATATCATGGCAAAAGAGGGGCAGCATAATTTTGGAATATGCTCTTTGGACCATGGCCGCCCTGCTCCTTGGTATGGGCTATATGTACTTTATTCTAGGCTCAATACCGGAAGCAACAAATGCCTGGAATTTCTTTCTCGGTCAAATTTACCTCTTCGCGCTCATTCGTATAGGACTATTGATAGGGGGGATTGTGGCATTGTTGTTTATACTTTTTGATGTGCTTTATCTAAAAAGAAAGCCAATAGCGACCATGAATTCATTTTTGATTCGAGTCATTTCAATGCTTTTGATAACTGGCATCGTAGGTGTGATCCATTACATTCTCGAAAAATATTTAGATGTTATATAACCATGAACTATACACAGATTTTAATACTCATATGCTTTACAGCCGTTTTTAGCTCCTGCAATCAAAAAAAAAAGCAAAAGGTTACCAAGGAGGTAACACAAGACACTGTTGATCAAATAGTGGAAGAGATGGAGGAGGTGCCAAATAAAATTGACACTACCAACTTTAGTGATGTGATGGACGGGATTAAAGAGAGACCGCTGCCGGTACTGGACGATACAAATTTTGACAGTTTTATTGAGGAAGGCGACTTGAATGAGATCGATTCTGGAACTTTTAAAATAGAAACCATATACCCGGATTTCTATAGTGAAGGTTCAAAATACCGTCCCATGGCCTCTTATAAGCTGGCTTTGTCCCAAAACTTTTATACTGTGGTGGTGACCTTTAGAAAAGGTGATCATGAAATGGAGTCCACATTGATCAATTATGACCTAAATGGAAATATTATTGATCACCAACTTGTTGCCTATGATGAAATTGCGGAGGGCATGTCTCGTACAGAATCCCGTATAAGCGAGAACAAAATTATGGTAAATCATATTTTTTGGACGGAAAAGAAGGAGATTGAACAAAAGGAATACCGAATCCATGAAGATGGAAAAATAAAAAAGATAGATGCCAAGGTACTAAGTAACACCCTTACGGATTATACATTGATTTTATCCGTTTTGGAAGAGCTTCAACTAAACTTATTGTCCGTTAAAACTGACTTGATCGTTTCCAAGGCCATGCCTCAATACCCAGATGAGTTCATTGTGGTGATTCCAGAGATCGTGGATGAGGGAGAGCAATATTTCGAACTTAACAGCCATATCGTAATTGTCAATGACAAAACGGGAGGAATATCGCACAGATTCTTTGAAAGTGTAGCCGACAACCAATGGGTCTCTGACGCCATCGAACTCCGAGAAATAAAAATTGATACGGCTCCTTACCTCATTTCTGAAGAAGTAAGAGCTTTTGGGATACGCGTTTACCATTACGGAATGTCCCATGCAAATCCATATGAAAATGAAACAGTATCCTTATTCGTAAAATCGGGTGATACCCTAAAAAAAATCCTTGATAAGTTCAGTGTGATGGATTATGGCGGGGAATGGGACACCGACTGCGATGGTGAATTTCTTCGCACCGAAAAAATACTCATTCTATCTGATCAAAAGACCAATGGGTACTTTGATATTGCGGTAAAGGGGAAAATGACCAAAACCAAAAATACGACCAATGAAAATGGAGACTGCGATGCCGAGGAAATTACGACCGATCAAACTTCATTATTGAAATTCAACGGGCAGGAGTACAAAGATGAGACCACGGAACAATAGAAAACAGCATTGGGCATAGTATTGCTTTATTCAAAAAACAGATAAACTTCTTTTAGTATGGAAATCATAAGTATCATTTCAGTTTTGGCGCTCATCGGTATTGTAGGCATTGTGGTCAACAACCGAATAATCGCTAAAAAAAATCAAGTGGCCCAAGCCTACGGGAGCATAGAGATCTACCTTAAAAAGCGGTTCGATTTAATTCCGAATCTTATTGCAATGCTCAACAAGTATCTGGCGCACGAAAAGGATACCTTACTTAAAATTACCGAACTTCGAAGTACTATTGAAAAAGCTTCCGAAGCCAATGAAAAAATAAAGGCATCAAACGAGCTCACACACATTATGAGCGGATTGAACATTAATTTAGAAAACTATCCCGACCTAAAAGCAGATAAGCAATTTACGAACATTGAATATGAAATATCAGACATTGAAGATCAAATATCCGCAGCACGACGAGCATACAACGCAGCAGTAACTGGCTATAACAATACCATCCAAATGTTTCCGGCCAGCCTAATAGCTGGCTTACGAAAGGACACTGTGAATATTCTTTTGGAAATACCTAAAACGGAACAAAAGGAAGTAAATATCAATCAATTATTAAATCCATAAACTATGCAAGTGTTTGACAACCTGCCGTGGTACGGCTACGTAATACTGGTACTGGCCATTGTTTCATACGCCTATCGCTATTTTAAAATAGGGAAAAAGGAATATGATGCCCCAGATTTGTCCAAGGCCAAATTCAGAAAATCTTTAAATAGCAAACTGGACAAAGAACAATTATTTGCCTTGGCCTTTTATACTCCCATTTCAGAATGGTGGAAAGCAGATTCCAATACATTGTCATTTCTAGATGCCAAGGAGATACAGCCCTACTTGGAAGGTTGGGGCATCGACACCCCAGAAGGTTATTGGGAATTGACAGACTATTTTATGAAAGATGGCCGTCGCTGGTATTTTAATTTCATTAATCATATGGTTCAAAACGTGCCGGAAGCGGAATGGGAGGGGCTAATGGAAAAAAAATTCGGAAATAATGAGCGTGCAGACCGTTATTTAAGGTTATTGCGTAACGGTGAGGTCTTGGATATCTTAAAGCAAAAAGGAATCATGACGTTCGATTCTGAATTGGAACTCGGAGTTGCCGGTTATGATGCGGCAATTTTGGTGGGGCAGGCCAGAAAGGCATTTACTGCAAATCTGATTTCTGAAAAGGACGCATGGAAGGTCATCAATTTTGCCAAAGAACTGGCGCTACAGCATTTTTCATCTTGGGAAGAGTTCGGCAAAAGCTTTGTACTTGGTTTTGCACTGGATTTGTATGACAGTTCCAGCACTTACTGGGAAGAGGTGTGCCATATTTACCTACAAGTTCAGAAAAGCCCCGATAGTCCTTGGAACACCATTGACTGGCCACAATAAAAGCAATGCAGCACTCCGTACAAAAAGCATATAACGAAACCAGCAAGGCGCTCAACGATATTTGCAAAAGAAGAAAACGCACCCTTTTTTTTCAAAAGATTATGTGGGGTATAACCGGATTGTATCTTTTGTTGATGATATTGTTTATAGTGAGTAATTATGTTCCGACCTTGGAACTGCCCATTTTCAAATCATTTTTGCCGACCCAGAACAATCCATATGCCAATATGTACCCAATTGCAGGGCTATTGGTTCTGTTGTATATAACCACTTTATTCTTTACCAGAGCTTTTCAAAAGTTTAAACTAAAGGAAATGGAAAGCATGGCCAAAATGGTGAAAATGTTGTTCCCGCAGGTAGAATTTACACAAGGTGCAGCTGCCCCGATAAAAGAGGTCGTCAACAGCAAATTCTTTTCTTGGGTCAAAAAGGACACTCCAGTATATAGTTATGGACAGATACGGGGAAGGCTAAGTAATTCAATCGTTAACATAGCGGATATTGGAATTGTGGAACACAATATTTCCAATAAAGTAACCGGAGGTTTAATGCACATTCCCATCCTGAACATGCTGGTGGTATTCTATCAGTATATCTTTAAGAACATGGCTTCAAATACGATGGCGGATAATCAATATTTTACCTTTAGGGGAATGTTCTGTTGGTTGCAATTTAAAAAGAAACTGAACGGACATACTGTGGTTTTGCCCAATAACCTAACAACTAAATGGGATAGATTGGCCAGTCTTAACTTTAAGGAGGAACAAAGAATACATTTGGAAGATCCCAGGTTCACCCACAATTTTAGGGTATATGGCACCGACCAAGTGGAGGCCCGCTATGTTCTATCTTCCTCGCTTATGGAAAGGATTGCTGCCTTAAAGGAGAAATTTGACCGCCCCATATTTATGTCCTTTCAAAACAGGCAAATGTATTTGGCAGTGTTGAATAATGAGGGGATATTTTCATTCCCATCCGGAAAATTGGATAACATAAAGGTGATGGAAGAATTGACCAATGGCATTGAAACTGCGTTAAAAATCCCTAAAGATTTTTTCTAAACGTGCAAATAATTCCATTTCATACAAAACATCATCCATGCCATTTTAAGATAATTCCTATACGTTCTTCTCATTTTTGATTTGACACATTATTCCATCCTCAAACTTTTTACGGGGTTGGCCATGGCCGCTTTATTGAACTGAAAGCTTGCAGTTATTAGGGCAATCAATAATGCCCCAATTATGGCCATACCGGGAATCCACCACGAAATTTGCATTCGGTATTCGTAGTTCTGCAACCATCTGGACATAAAATAATAGACAATGGGGATTGCGACAAAGCCCTAAACCAGTATTGATTCGCTTAAAAATTGAAAGACCATTTGTTTCTTTTGGGAACCGATCGTTTTTCGAATACCTACCTCCTTGGAATACTTTTCGGAACGGGCCGTACTCAGGTTCATAAAATTGATACAGGCCAGGAACAGTACGAATATTCCAATAGCAATGAACAACCACGCAAAAGTGATACGCCATTCATGCCAAAATCATAAGTAACTAAAAATAATATTAATTTAAGTGGTATTCTTGTGTAATTTATTTTTGATAACCCTTGTCGAATACATTTACATAGAAAAAATATCCGTTTTTCATGTACGACTATTACCCAATGGCAGAAATGAAAAAGGGAGAAGCGGAACACGCCCACTAATTATGGAAGGTAAAAGTATGGATCAGGTATTGGTGTAAACCACCTCAGGGCAAGCCCTAGGGACATTGAAAGGAACTTTATTTTTAGATTTTGAGGCCAACGTCGGAGCATTTAAATCTCAATCATCGAGTAAAAGGCATTTGTGACAAATGTAACGGACAATAATGCACTTCCATTGCACAGTTTATTTTAAAATCTTTGCAGTATTAAACCTATTATGAAATGGAAAACTGTTGTTATACTGAATATAAAAACAATGAGCCTTTACATCATGATGAGGGGCATAGCCACAAGATGGAAGTAAATGGTTATAAAACCTATATTCCTTCAATTATAAGCTTTGCTATGCTTATTGTTGGGATAGGGTTGGATTATTTTGATGCTTATTTTTTTAAAGATTGGACGCGTTTCATCTGGTATGCAATAGCCTATGTACCTGTCGGCTTTCCGGTAGCCAAGGAAGGTTGGGAAAGCATCAAAAAAGGCGATGTATTTACGGAGTTCTTTTTAATGTCCATTGCTACCATTGGTGCTTTTGCAATAGGCGAATATCCCGAAGGTGTAGCAGTAATGTTATTTTACGCCGTTGGTGAACTGTTTCAAAATGCGGCGGTCAACAGAGCCAAAGGAAACATCAGGGCATTATTGGATGTGAGGCCAAAGGAAGCCAATGTATTTCGTGAAGGCGATTTTAAAAGTGTTCCTCCTGAAAGCGTTGAAATAGGTGAAAAAATCCAAATTCGTGTAGGCGAAAAAATTCCATTGGACGGTGTTTTGTTATCGGAAAAGGCTTCCTTAAATACCGCAGCCTTAACTGGGGAAAGCAAACCTGATTCCGTGCTAAAAAAAGAAAAAGTTTTTGCGGGCAGCATTAATCTGGGCAGTGTAATTGAAGTTGAGGTCACTGACAAATTTGAGGATAGTTCCATTGCCCGAATTTTACATTTAGTGCAAAACGCCACGGCAAGAAAGTCCAAAACCGAATTGTTTATAAGAAAATTTGCAAGGATCTATACCCCTATTGTAGTATTTCTTGCTATTGGCGTCACCTTTTTGCCCTATTTTTTTGTAGTTGATTATGTCTTTAACGATTGGCTGTACCGAGCCTTGATTTTCTTGGTTATTTCCTGTCCTTGCGCGTTGGTAATTTCAATTCCTCTGGGCTATTTTGGTGGTTTGGGAGCTGCCTCAAAAAATGGTATTCTGTTTAAAGGGGCCTCGTTTCTTGATGCAATGACCAAAATAAACACTTTGGTTATGGACAAAACAGGAACCGTTACCAAAGGGGTTTTCAAAATCAAAAACATCAAGACCTTTAATTGGGATGAAAAAGAATTTATGAAATACCTAATGGCCATGGAAGAGCAATCCACGCATCCCATTGCCAAAGCCATTATGGAATACCAACAAGAAGCAAACGGTTTTGGTGCAAAGGAGGTTTCTGAAATTGCAGGAAAAGGATTAATAGGTGTAGTGAACGGTAAAACCATAATGGTTGGAAACAAAGCCTTAATGACATCCAATAATATAGAAGTACCCAAAGAAACGGAAGCTATAGTAGAATCTATTGTTATGGTAGCGATTGATACTATTTTTGCAGGTTACGTAATAATTGCCGATGAATTAAAAGACGATGCCAAAGAAACCATTTCAAGTTTACATCAATTGGGTATTAAAAGTATGATGATGCTTTCAGGCGATAAGGATTCCATAGTCCAACAAGTGGCAAAGGATTTAAATATTGAAAAAGCCAAAGGAGGGCTATTGCCAGAGGATAAGCTAAAAGAAATAGAAACCTTAAAACAAGACCCAGAAAGCAAAGTTGCGTTTATTGGTGATGGTATTAATGATGCCCCCGTTTTGGCGGCAAGTGATGTAGGTATAGCAATGGGTGGGTTGGGCAGTGATGTTGCCATTGAAACAGCAGACGTTATCATTCAGACAGACCAGCCTTCAAAAGTGGCCAGAGCCATTAAAATAAGTCGTTCCACCCGAAAAATTGTATGGCAGAATATCATTTTGGCCTTTGGTATAAAAATAATTGTACTGAGTTTAGGAGCAGGTGGTTTAGCAACCATGTGGGAAGCTGTTTTTGCGGATGTGGGCGTTGCTTTGTTGGCAATTCTAAATGCAGTAAGATTGCAGAAAATGAAATGGAATTAATATGAAACAGTAATATACATCATCCAATCTCTCCATTACAGCTCTGCCTATTTTTTTAGGATATATCACAACTATCCGAAAGTTAGACAAAAGATCGCTTCGCTTTTAGAACCAAGAACACATACTATGTTGATTTTCAATTGACTAACGTTTCGTTCTTTTAATAAAACCGAACTTTTTGCAAAAAAAGATAAATTCGAAAAAAAAGATGGCGCAACAAAAGAGGAATGCCTGGAGTTCTGATTTTCAGTAATCTATTTTCTATATTCTAGCAGTGCAACGGTCTATTTTCTAAAGTTTCGGATGCTTATGAGGATATATGATATGGGGCCTTATAAAAAATTGTTGTCCCAACAAACCAAATCATCCACAGAATAAAACCTCGGGGCAAGCCTGCCTGCCAGACCGGTTTAAATGTCGATTATCGAGTAAATATCTACCTTCTTGGACTAGTTTGATCAGTAGCAAAAAATATGGTTGCGTTTTAATCTTCGGTTACTTTGCTTCCCCACCAGTCGTTGTTGGGTTCAAAATCCACTGATAAAAAATTCATCCGTTCGGCCTCCAAAGCAGGCAACTTTTCATTTATAATACCCTGATGCCGTTTTTGGGCAAGTTCCAAATCAAATTCAGGATCTTTTGTTGGCATATTGGCCCCTACTTCCACTAGCCAATCAATAAGCTTTTTACTGAGGTTTTCTGCCATTTCAGGATTTTTGGCAATAACATTGGACTGCTCGCTACCGTCTGAGGCAAGGTTGTACAACTCCTCGCTTCCATCTTCCCAATAATGGATAAGCTTCCAATCGCCCTCCCTGATTATGGATGATGGGTTACCTCCCTGATTGCCATAATGGGGGTAGTGCCAGAACAAGGGCCTTTTAACCTTCATTTCCTTACCCTCCAAAATAGGTTTAAGACTAATCCCATCCATGTGCTGCTCTGGCAGTGGATCCACATTGGCCAAATCCAATAGGGTAGGATAGAAATCCGTTCCAATAACCGGAAAATCACTCTGCGCTCCCCCATTCCCCATCCAAGGTACCTTTATAAAATAGGGCTCGCGAATACCTCCTTCCCATTGATACCCCTTTCCGCCCCGTAACGGAAGGTTGGAAGTGGAAAAGGCATCACCGGAGGCAACACCTCCATTATCCGAAGTAAAGACCACAATAGTATTGTCTTCCACGCCGGCATCCTTCAAGGCATATAGAACTTCTCCAACGGCATCGTCCATACTTTCAACGAGACCGGCATAAATTGGGTTGTCCTGAACCTGTCGGATCGGCAAAACGCGTTCCATTTTATATCCCTTCTCCGCAATACCTTGGGCCTCGGCCTTGTCCCTATACTTCTCCCATTTTTCTTTCGTAGTCTGAATAGGGCCGTGCACTGCATAAAAGGACAGAAAGGCAAAAAAAGGAGTGTCCCTGTGCTCTTTAATAAAATTGGCTGTTTCCACGCCCAATCGCATGGTGAGGTTCTCCCCCTTTACCTTATTGGGCAACTTAGGATTGTCCCACGGAGAAAAATAGCCTCCCATAGGGCTACCCTTATCCCACCCCCCTTTGTTGATTTCAAATCCGTGGTCTTCCGGATAGGAGCCTTCATCCCCCAAATGCCATTTCCCTGCAAAAAATGTTTTATAACCGGCCGCCTTCATGGCCTCCGCTATGGTAACATCATTTTTTGGAAGGCTATGCATATATTCTGCAGGCAACAATTTATCATGCCTATTATGTTTACGCCAGGCCGTGCCCGATGCGGCACCTATCCAATCCGTAATGCCATGGCGTGCCGTAAACTTCCCTGTCATAATGCTTGCCCTGGAGGGACTGCATACCCTACTTGCAGCATATCCCTGATTGAATATAATGCCTTCTTTGGCAATACGGTCCACATTGGGAGTCTCATAAAATTGGCTTCCGGTAACACTTAAATCGTGGAGACCCAGATCATCTACCAAAATGAATACAATGTTCGGTTTTTTATCTCCCTTTTCAGCAGCTTTATTTTCCTCCTTGCAAGAGTAGAAAACTATTATAATAATTAATAAGAGATAAAATTTAGAAGTTTTCATTTTAAAGTAGTGTTTTCGTATTGGGCCCATATTTTGATTTGATACTAGGACATCCAAATTATATGGGGTGCATCTAAGCGCCTCCAAAAATAATATTATAAAGATCAATGGATTATTTTACATCATCATATTTAAAACTTCACCTAAGATTAAATGGACCAAATCCCCAATATTCTATGCGACTTGTACTAAATTCTTTGAATCAACATGAACGGTTATATCATTTCAATTGTATATTTTATTATACAGCCCATTAAGATCCAACTTGTCCCCCATTGTCTTTTGAAGCTCCAACAGGTCCGCAAACAGCGTTCTGACCTTCTCCCTGTAGGCCGGACTATCCGCCAGATCGTTCATTTCGTTCGGATCCTTGTCCATGTCGAACAAAAGCAGCTTGTCTATTTTTGGATAGACCAAAAGCTTAAACCCATCCTTGCGAATCATGCGCTGTACATCGATATAGGCTCCGTAGACCCCATTATTGTAATGGCTTTGCTGCCTTTCGCCCCTAATGATATCCATAAAACTGTTAAACTGCACATAGTCCGGCCTTTCCACACCTGCCAGATCTAGGGAGGTGGCCATGATATCCTGCAGATAAACATCCTGGTCCAGACGTTTCCCCTCCGGGATACCAGGTCCCATTACCATCATAGGGATACGAACGCTATGGTCGAACATGCTCTGCTTCCCGATAAGCCCGTGATGCCCTACCGACAGGCCATGGTCCGCACTGAAAAAGATATAGGTATTGTCCATTTTTCCCGAAGCCTCCAAAGAATCCAGAACAATCCCTATCTGCTCGTCCATATGGCTCAACAGGGCATAATATTCCTGCCGGTGTACCTTCACTGCATATTCCGTCCTTGGGAATGGGGCAAGGGCCTCATCCCTAAGACTGGGAGGATTGCCCACATCGTCCTTATAGGGATATTCCGGTAAAAAATTTTCGGGCACCTGGATATTTTCCAAAGGGTACATATCCAAAAATCTTTGGGGCGCCTGCCGTGGATCATGAGTTGCATTAAAGGCTAGGTACATAAAAAACGGAGCGTCTTTTTGCTTAGCGGTTTCCAAAAAGGATAGGGCATCATCGCGCACCACTTCGCTCCAATGCTTGCCCCCCTCCCAAAAGCCGCCCTGCAGGGTATCTGTGGGAGACCACTCGGTATCGTCCGGGCCCGTTGGCCGGCCATAGCCCAGTGGCATATAGCTGTTCCAATCTTTCATATCCCCGGATTCTTCATTCCATTTTTTAACGGCGGCGCCCAATTCATCCCTTCTATCCCCAGGCATACCGGGACGAACATGCCTCGCATCGTCAAAAATAGTTCCTGCCGGGGCCTGAACATGCCATTTTCCGGTCATATAGGTATCGTAACCCTGTTTCCGAAGCAACCGGCTCCAGGTCTGGTCCAGTGCCGTAGAATCCCCCTTGGCCCATAACTTGCTTTTTTTCTCTGCGTTCCAAATATAAGAGCCGGAAATGATCATGGCCCGTGATGCCACACAGATGGCGCCGTTCCAACCGCCCATATTGTAGGCATGGGTAAAGGAGGTTCCCCCCTTTACCAAGCGGTCCAAATTAGGGGTGTGCACCTCATCAAAACCAAGGGCCCCGATACTTTCAAAGGTCTGGTCATCGGCGAAGAGAAATACGATATTGGGCCTGTCCGGATATTTCCCCAGGTCTTCCTTGCGATTAGGGCCCTGTTTGCAGGCAACGACTGCAAATATCAATAGCACAATAAAACTTTTGGTCTTTCCCATAATGGTCATTTTCTATTTTATTTTTTGATATGGATTATGATGGTCAATATTTGTTTATGAATGTTCCGATTACCGTATCCGTTTCAATAATCCCTGCCTTCCGCACTGTTTTCCACAGAAGCCTTCCACTTTCGCCATTTGGCTACCATTTCATTTAGCCTTTCCGGATTTTCAGTCGCCAGATCATTACTTTCGGAAGTATCCTCCAAAATATGGTATAGCTCAAAATTGCCCCCCTTATCCTTACTGTAAATTTTGAATTCCCCATCCATCAATACCGCCTGGTCCTGAAAATCAAAGGCCAAAGGTTCCGGCCTATGCTTTACTTCCCCATTTACTATGGGCAATATATCCACCCCATCATAAGGTCTGTTATTTTTACCAAGGTCCACCCCCAAAACATTGGCGATGGTAGGAAAATAATCAGAAGTAAAACAAGGAACATCCACCTTTGTCCCCGCTTTTACCTTTCCTGCCCACTCCATAATGCCAGGTACGCGTATTCCTCCCTCATGGAGGCTTCTTTTCCTCCCTTTGAGCCCTTTGGTAAGTCCCTGGGTACGTCCGGACACCGATGTTCCCTCGGGACCATTATCACTGGTGTAAAAAAGAACCGTATTTTGGGCAATTCCCAATTCCCGTAATTTATCACGTAAACGCCCTACTTGTTTGTCCAAAGCGGTTATAACCCCATAATAATGTTGCTGGTCTTCGGAAAGACCGGCGTAGGGGACCCTGTCACCTTCTCCCGCCAGAACCGGTAAATGGGGCGTGTGAAACCAAATAATACTTAAAAACGGGGTATTGTTTTTTACGGCATTTTCAATAAACGGAATGGCCCGGTCCATAATGATCCTGGAATCGTCCCCTTCCAAATTTTCTTTGGCCATCTGGCCCGGCCCGGTCCAGTAGGCGGTATTAAAAGGTTCCCCTTCCTTTAAATCTCCGCTCACGTCACCGGATGATCGTGGCGGGGTTACCATAGGGTTCCAGGTAGGTACCTTGGATTCCGTTACGAAACTTACATCGAAACCATGCTCCCAGGGTGGCGCGTAATCGCCGTCGAATTTCTCCCGCCCTCCCCTATTGGCCTCAACAATATCACGGGTCAGGGTGCCCAAATGCCATTTACCGAAATGGCCCGTGGTATAACCCAGATCCTTTACCATTTCCCCCAAGGTGATTTCCTCAGGCCTTATATGGCCACAATTGGCATGGCAAATTCCATATCTAAGGGGATGCCTGCCCGTCATTACGCTACCACGTGTTGGGGAACAGACGGCAGAGGCCGAATAAAACCGTTCAAAAACGGCCCCATTGGCGGCCATGGCGTCCAAATTGGGCGTTTCCAAATAGGGATGGCCATTATACGCCATATCTCCCCAACCCTGGTCATCGGCCATCAATAGGATGATGTTTGGCCTTTCTCTTTCCTGAGAAATGTCTTTCGCTTTTTTTTGACCTTCCGAACAACCCATTAAAAGTAATGTGGCTATAGCCCAGATTTTAACCAATTTCATATAGAACATTTATCTTTAAAGCAAGTTATTTTTAACTAAAATATGTAATGATTTCAAAAAAAGAAATTAAAAACTAGAATTGAAAAACTCTAGCTCCAACTTTATCAACACCTAGATATTATAGGCTGGGGAAATCTTAATCCTCCCAACCTTGGTATCCTGCCACGCCTGCACTAACGTACAATGATGAATTCTTTTTTAATTTTACCACTTCCTAAAATATTTGTAAAATAAATATATCCAACAATAATAGCCGTTCTACCAATCAGGATTCTGGGTTAAACTAGGGTTCAACCTAATTTGATTGTCTGGAATTGGGAAGAGCAACATGAAGTCTTCAACATTCTTTCCCTGGGCCCTCATTACCGTCAAGAACTGCCCCCTTCTTTTTAAATCCCATGCTCTTTGGCCTTCAAATGCCAATTCAAATCTCCTTTCTTCCAAAACAGCAGACCTGAAATCATCTTGGGACAGCCCTTCCAAATCGGGAAGATCGGTCGCTATCCCATTCCGAGCTCTTTCCCTTACTTTGTTGATCCAAATATATTTTTGATTATCACTGGGATCTACCTCATTTAAAGCCTCGGCGGCAATCAATAGAATATCCGCATACCTAATAACATTAAAATTAACCCCAGACTGTAGCTCATTGGCCCGATCATCAAATTTGCTTACATAGTAAGGATAAACCCCTGGGCCATAGGCCTCCTCCATAGTTATTGTACCTGTAACCCCGTCTATATGCTCATAACTATCTGATATAGTTACAGATCGGCGATAAGATATTGGGTTTTCAGCATTGAATTCAGCGCTCGGTGCAATTGAACCGCCCACTACCGTATTGGCCCAAAAAGAGTTTCCATAGGGCCCTGGTAATGCCCTAGGGCCAAATGATCCTGGAATAGGATTATTCCTCTCACCACTTAGATATTGGATTTGATATATATGTTCCACTCCATTGTTGTGCTCTGTTTTAAAAACGTTTGCGTAATCAGGAAAAAGATCATATTTTTCTGAATCGATTACCTTTTTTGCATGGACATAAGCATTGGGATAATCACCTATATAAAGATAAATTCGCGCTAATAAAGCTTCTGCTATATAGGCATTCAATCTTCCAGCATCGCTTGTAGTAGGTAATTCCAATGCGGCTTCATTCAAATCTCTCAAAATTAGGCTGTAGACCTCGTCCAAGGTGGCCCTCGGGGAATTCACCTCATCAAAACCTACTGTAGGGGCCTCGTAAATAGGCACTCCACCCATTATACGGACCAAATGCCAATAAAATAAAGCTCGAAGCGCTTTGGCTTCCGAAACTATATCGGCTCTCTTCTCTACATCAAAATCAATTTCTGCTGTATAGTGTGCTACTTCATTGGCCAAATTGATACCATCATATGCACTTCTCCAAAACCCTTCTGTAGTACCATTATTGTATGTAAATTCATCCCATTCGAACAAATCCGATACATTTGGCGATACTGTTGCATTGTCCGCATTTACCTCTCCATAATTAATAGTGTTGCTACCATATAAACTATATACGGAATTATATACCCCATACAACCCGGCAATGGCATCGTCCTCTGAGGAATAAAAATTGGCAATACTTATGTTTCCAGCAGGATTCTCTTCAAGATAGCTTTCGCAAGACGTCATGAATAACATGACCGACATCAAAGCACTTATTAAATATTTTGTATTTTTCATGATATTTTTCCCTTTTTATTAAAACCCTAATTTTACACCCAATCTAAAAGTCTTGGCCGATGGATATGCCCCATTGTCAACACCAAAACTAACATTGTTAGTAGCGTACAAATCCACTTCTGGATCAAAACCGGAATAATCGGTAATGGTGATCAGGTTATCGGCAGCAACAAAAAGCTGCGCACTCCTACACCAGTCCAAACCGAGTTGATCTATTGGCAAGTTATATGAAAGATTAATGGTTTTAACTCGCAGATATGACCCATCTTCTATATTTCTATCACTAAAATTCTTCCACTCCCCAGCATTGGTCAGCGGTGCCTCAATGGTATTACTTGATCCCGGCCCGGTCCAACGTTCATCAAAAGCCTTTTGAAGTACATTGTGCTTTTGGGGTTGGGCGTATAAACCAATAGTATTCATGTTAGCCAAGTCGTTCCCTTGACTCCCATTAATAAAGATGGAAAGATTAATATTTTTATATGAAAAAGTATTGGTAAACCCGTATATAAAATCGGGATTGGGGTCACCAACAACCTCTCTATCATCCAAATTGGTCTTAAATCCATCGCCATTCAGATCCTTATATTTTGGCAAACCTACCCTATTAACACCACCAACGGTATTGCCTGCAGCTATAATTTCTTCTTCCGATTCCCAGATCCCCAAAAAACGATAACCAAAAAACTGACCTAATGGTTCTCCTTCCCGTGCAATTGAATATCCGTAGGCTGTCTCTCCCCTACCTATTCCATTAATAAGTTCTTCAGTACCTTCAGGTAGTTCCAAAAGTTTATTCCGATTAAAGGAAATGTTGAAATTGGAGCTCCAAGATACTTTTCCAAAATTATGGTTGTATCCAAGATCAAACTCAAACCCTCTATTTTCAACTTTTCCAATATTTTGTACACTCGTGGAATATCCTGACTGTGTGGGTATGGCGACGCTTAATAAAAGATCTTCAGTGGATTTAACATAATACCCTGCTTCCAAATTCAAACTACCATCAAGAAAACCCATTTCAAGACCTAGGTCGGTCTGTCTGGTACGTTCCCATTTTAAATCGGGATTATTAATACGATTGGGAGCAAGACCAACAACAGGAATGCCTCCAATAATGGGTTGTGCCGTTGCTGCGTATAGTGCCAAAGAATTATACGCCCCAATGGACTCGTTACCTGTTAAACCATAGCTCCCCCTTAACTTTAATTTACTAAAAACATTTAAGTTTTTGATAAAGTCTTCCTCTATCAATCGCCAAGCCAGCGCTCCTGAAGGGAAAACTCCCCATTTTTTACCATTTCCAAATTTGGAAGACCCATCCCTACGAATTGAGGCGGTAACAATATATTTATCTTTAAATACATAATTGGCTCTTCCCAAATAAGACAATAAAGCGGTTTCGGTTGCCCCACTTTTTGAAGGACGGGGATCAGAACCAAGCTCTAAGTTATTAAACGCTACCAAATCTGTAAAAAAATCGTTTGTACGGGAGAACACGCTCTCCAATTTGTTGGTTTGGAATGTATACCCTATTACCGCATCCAAACGATGATCATCACCAAAAGACTTGTTATAGTTAAAAGTATATTCGGCCAATAAGTTGGTTCTCTGAACATTACCTATAGAAGCTATACCATTATTGGGCAACGCCTGGGTTTCCGCCGTGGTTGGGGTATAGGCATTTCTTTTAGAGTTAATTAGATCAGCACCAAAATTGGCTTTAAAAGAAAAACCATTGAAAAACTCATATTGCAAAAAGGCATTGCTAAGTATGCGTGTATTGTAAGTAATGTCCGTTCTAGTTTTGGCAATGGAAACCGGATTCTCCAGCACCTTTACGGTTTCATCGTGATTATGGACATAATTGCCCTCACTATCGGTAACTGGAATAACTGGTGTGGTGGCCAGGGCGTTCCAAAGCGGTGTATCATTTTGATAACCTCCACCATCAGAATCCACGGCATCATTAATGGTCCTGGTTACATTGGTATTGATACCAAATTTTAACCTCTCACCCAAATCTTGATCGAGATTAAACTTTAAGCCGGCCCTTTTAAAATTGGATTCGATGATTATACCATCTTGATCCATATAACTTCCAGAAACCAAATATCGAGTACTTTCCCGACCACCGGATACCGTAAGATTATAGTTATTGGTAATTGCCGTTCTAAATATCTGATCCTGCCAATCGGTTCCTTCCCCAAGCTCTTCTGGTAATGGTTTATTTATACCATCATATATAAGTGGCTGATTATTGTTAACGGCCCATTCATTGGTTAAAATGGCCAATTCCTCTGCGTTCGCCAAATCCAATTTTTTTCTTACCGTACTTAGACCGGTTGAATATTCGAAATCTATTTTAGCTTTTCCCACGCTTCCCCTTTTGGTTGTTACTATTACCACACCATTTGCCCCTCTTGCACCATAAATAGCTGTTGCCGAAGCATCTTTCAGGACTTCGATCGAGGCTATTTCAGCTGGGCTAATACTCGTTAGCGGGTCACTGGCCGAAGCCCTGTTTCCACCTGCTTCCGGTGTAGTATTACCATTATCTATTGGAAAGCCATCTACAACATAAAGTGGCTGACTAGAGGCATTTATTGAATTAGTACCTCTTACCCTAATTCGGATTCCCCCTCCAGGTGCATTTGAAGCCGCCCTGATATCCACACCTGAGGCCTTACCCTGTAATGCTTGTACAAAGGTATTGGAGGGTGTTTTCTCCAAATCGACACCTCTTACAGAGGAAACCGAACCTGTTAGGTCTTTCTTTCGAACTGTTCCGTAACCAACCACTACAACCTCATCCAATCCTGCCGCGTCCTCCTGTAAGGTAATGGACAAATTTATTTGCCCGTTAAGAGTGATTTCTTTGGTTGCGTAACCAATGTAAGAAACAACAAGGGTCGCATTTTCATTGGTTACCACAATAGAAAAATTGCCATCAAAATCCGCCGTTACCCCATTAGTGGTCCCTTTTTCTACAATATTGGCTCCGGATAAAGGAACACCTTCGGCGTCTGTTATTACACCTGATACCTGAAATTGCTCAATTTTTGAGCTATGGTCAGGTCCTAGGGCCTTGTCTGGGGAACTAACTTTTAATTTCTTCCTGCTCAAAATAATTTGCTTGTTCAACACCTCAAAAGCTACATCAGTATCTTCGAATAATGTTGTCAGGATAACGGTAATCCTCTTATTCTCTACCTTAATGGTAACTCTTCTATCAAGATCTACATCTTTCCTGTTCAGCAAAAATTTAAATTCGGACGCTGCTTCTATTTTATGGATAATGGTTTCCAAAGGAGCATTGGAAATATCCAAGGAAATCTTTTTGCTTTGTGAATAGGTATTTGCCTGAATCTGGAACAAAGAAACAATGGTTAGTAGTACCGTGAGCTTCATTTTTAGGCTTAATTTTAAAGGAGACCGTAAATATCCCCCATAATTAAAGAGTTTTTTCATAATTTTGGTTTGTTAATTGATTTAATTTCATTTAAATCATTTTGAACTAAATCGGGAAATGTGTCCGCATTTTCCGATTTTAACGTTAAAATGACCCTGTAGTTGATTTGGTTAAAAATGTTTGTTCATATACTATGGATTTAAAGGGTTTAAAAATTATTTAATGATTACCTCATTGTTAACAATGGTATAGTCAATGGCCCAGCTTTTATTAAATGATTCCAAAACCTGGTCGATTGTTTCTATATCAAAAGTGGCATCGAACATTTGTTCCTCCAATAAGTCGTTCATATTAATGATGGTCACGTTATAATGTCGTTGTAAAGCTTCCCGGATCTGTTTGAACGGAGTGTTTCTAAAAACCAATTTTCCCTTTAGCCAGGCGGTATAAAGATCGGTATCCACATTACTTATCGCTATTTCATCATTGTTCCTGTACCATTCCGCCTTGTAGCCAGGCTCCAACGCCACAGGTTCCGAACTGGAAGTTTCTTCAGAAGTCCTCCGCAGTTCAACGGCACCTTCCACCAAGACCGTATTAATGTTGGTGTCCTCAGGATAGTGGGATACATTGAATTTTGTACCCAATACATGAATATCAATCTCATTGGCATTCACCACAAAGGGATGTTCTCTATCTTCCCTAACATCAAAATAGGCCTCTCCCGTTAAAAAAACTTTCCGGGTAGCTCCCTTGATAAAGCTTATGGGATAACGCAGGGAAGTCCCTGAATTTAAGTAGACATGAGTTCCGTCGGACAGCACCACATCAAATTTTTTACCATAGGGTACATTAAGCGTATTGTAGATTAATTTTTGATTTTTGGTGTTGGCAGTATAGCTCAGTTTAGACTTGTTATGCATACCAATAATATTGCCCTCAGTGTCCCGAACTTCCCTATTGCTATCTTCCATCAGAGTTTCCACTACACCATTGCCCAAAACTATGGTAACCGCTTCTTCTTTAGGAATCAATTTACCGATTTCGTTATTTACACTATACTCTTCATGAATATAGTAGCCTAAAGAAAAGAGCAACAGGGCCATAGCGGCATATTTCATAAATCCCTTTATATTCCTACGAATCTTATCTTTCTTTATTTTCCGCAGTAACGTATGCTTTATCTTATCCGTGTCCGGTCCGTTCATACTTGTAATAATCTCTAAATGCAATTGAATATATTTCTCCAAAACCGCAACATTACCTTCTACCAAAATCCAATCGGACAAAATATCCAACTCCTTTGCCGTTGCCTGGTTCGACAAATATTTAAGTATAAGTTCTTCTTCTTCAGATCTGGTCATTAGGTATGTCCTTTAAAGTAATGACATAGCATATTTGCAATACCCTAACAATTTGTTGATTTTTTTTTCATATTTGTAATAACCATTGCATTATTTTACGACCAACTTAACTTTTATCTATTTTATGAAAATGGCTGATAATGCTTTATTGATAAAGCACTTGCAAAAAGGGGATGAAAAGGCATACGTAAATCTTGTAGATACTTACAACAAGCGACTTTACGGCTATGCGCTTACATTGACCAACGACCATACTCTTGCCGAAGATATTCTTCAAAATGTTTTTCTAAAAACCTGGGAAAAAAGAAAGAAACTCAACGTACATACTTCCATACAAAACTATTTATTCAAGTCGGTTTACAATGAATTTATAAATGCCTATAAGAAAAATCGTTCCACAATGATCTTGGAACACAAATATTTCGAGGGCTTGGAAAAAGCGGTAAATATGCATAATGAACAATCCTTTGATTTAATTATAGCCCAAATAACCAAAGAGATACAAAACCTACCGCCCAAGTGCCAGCAAATCTTTGTATTAAGCAAAAAGGAAGGGCTGACCAATATGGAAATATCGGAATATCTAAATGTTTCCTTAAAAACGGTAGAAGCTCAAATCACAAAAGCATTTGGAATTCTAAAGGAAAGGTTGGGTGAAAAATATAAAATGATTTTGATGGTAGTCTTTGGTGAATACCACCATAAATTGGTATAACACCCCAAAAGTCATTAGCATGGTGTTTGGAGCTTTGTTAATCTAGGTCAACTTTTCGAAGATAACGTACCTAAATGTCAATCCCCAAAAAAATATTGGGGTTAATATTTATGCTTGTCTCAAAAAAAAAGAACAACGGTCTCCCATTGTTCCTTTCTCAACTATACTAACAAACTCAACTCTCTTAACTAATGGGCAACAGTCTCAAATCTAAAGAAAACACGAATTTTCCGTAGGTGAAATAACCCAGTATCAAGACTGCAATGGAAACTATAAATGAAATCATATATTAAATTTATATTATTCCACTATTTGTCCTTTCCTACCAGAACTCCTTTTAATTTATCATAATCCACATCTTGTACTACCATATCATCATCGATAGCCAGAACCGCGGCCGCAGCTGCCGATTGTCCCAGAATCATGAACACGGGCTCCATACGAATAGAACCAAAGGCGATATGACTGGACGATAGACAAACCGGCACCAGAAGGTTTTTGCAATCTTCCTTCTTGGGGACCAAAGAACCGTACGATATAGTGTATGGACCATTGGTACTTACTCCTATATCCCCTTCGTTCTGTACAAAACCATCGGGTTTTACATAGCGCTGTACATTATGGGAATCCATGGTATAGGAACCCATGCCAATTGGTTTGGGAGTGGGGCTTTTTTTCAAAAGCTCATTTTCGGTCATAACAAAATCCCCTATCATTCGCCTTGCTTCCCTAACATATATCTGATGGGGCCAATTGCCGTTGTCCTTAAACTCATCCTTGGATAAGCCCCATTTCTGCATTTCGGTCTGTATATCTTCGGGTACCCTAGGGTCGTTGGCCACAAACCAAAGAAGGCCTTTTTGATAGTTTTCATGTTCTTTAATGATTTCCTGTCTTCGGGTATACGAGGCTTCTGGATAATCATAGTTCATGCCTATATTGTCACTACTGAAAGGACCGTGATTATTGGTATCTGTTTTATGGTTCGGTATGGGGTCGAATTTCATGAACCAATCCTTCCACCCATGCTCAAAAACCCTCGCCAAAAGTTCATACTGCATGGGATCATAACCATCAGGTTTTGGAAAAGGAACTCTATTTTCAGGATGATTGGTCATGCACATCCGAAAACAATAGGCCTGGATCTTATCGTCCCCACTATACTTTTCACCCGGATCCTCTCCAGATACCTTGGGCAGTAGGCCGCTATTGGGATCACCCGGCACTATATAAGGAGATATGTCCGACTCAAACCAGTGCTTATGGTGCAATACCCCGGTCTGGACGCCGTTCCATTCCTCTCCATAAACATCCCTACCTTCCCTGCCTACGTGATAGCTTACCCCTGCCGCAGCCATAAGATCTCCTTCGTAAGTAGTGTCCATAAATATTTTACCGGCATACGTCTTACCGGACAAGGTAGTAATCGAAACGATATTGCCGTCCTTCATCCTCACCCCGTTTTCCCTATCCAGCCATTCATCCCGGTCTACACGGATCTGCTCCTCGGCCACCAAATCCTCAAAGACCTTTTCCGCTACATGGGGCTCAAAAATCCACATGGTCCTGTTCTCCCCGTCCATGGCCGGGGTACCCTGTCCTTTATTGCCATATTCCTCTTTTTTCTGCCAGTTCCATGCTTCATTGGTATTGTAATGTTTCCATACCCTATGATAGAACTCCCTGGCAAGCCCCCCAATGACACTTTTGTCACCAGTATCGGTAAAACCAAGGCCCCCAGAGGACAGCCCGCCCAAATGGATATCCGGGGATACGACGATTACAGATTTTCCGGAACGCTTGGCTTCCACTGCGGCCGATATGGCCGCGGAAGTGCCCCCATAAATAATGATATCGGCCTCATTAATATTTACGGGGGTGTTCTTATTTCCGCAACTAAATGATAGACTTGATACTAAAATGACCAGTAGCAAATAACCTTGGTAACTTAACTTTCGTCTCATAATGTTATTTTTATTGAATTACGTATTCTTATATTTTATAATGCCGACACTTTATTATTGAACTCATTTTGAAGATTTTCCTTCAACAATTTTATCCAGGGCACTCTTTAATTCTTGTGCCCTTACCGGCATTTTCCCAATTAGATTATCCTCCTCAGAGGCATCTTCCTCCAGATCATATAATTCCCCTGCCCCCTGGTTTGCATTACTTGGCGCTATATATTTCCATTTACCCATGCGAAGACCTTTATCCCCTCTCCCCGATTGGATAACTACCGAGGGTCTGACACTTACTTCATTGCCCCTAAGAACAGGTAGTAGATCATAACTGTCCACCGCCTGGTCATCGGGCAGGTGAATGCTTAAAACCGAAGCCAGGGTGGCCATAATATCGTTCAGGGCAAATAATTGTTTAGAAACGGTTCCTTGGGGGAAATGCCCGGGCCATCTTGCAATAAACGGGGTTCTAACCCCACCTTCCCAAGCCGTTTGTTTCGTTCCCCGCAATTTCCCATTGGGGCTATGTATCAAAGAATTATTGGCCTTAACATCCATCTCGCCCAAACTGTTACTGACCTTCGAAAAATCCGTATCCCTACTGGTTTCCGTAAAAGTGGACCCATTATCACTGGCAAAGAAAACGATAGTATTTTTGGTCAACTTTAGGCGGTCCAAAGTATTAAGCAGTTTCCCTACATAAAAATCCAACTCGTGAACATAGTCCCCGTATAGCCCCGCATCCGTTGATCCAATAAAATCCTTGCTTGCCGCCAAAGGAATATGGGGCACATAGGGGGCATAATAGAGAAAGAATGGTTTGTTCTTATCCTTGGCAATATGCTGCTTCAAAAATTGAGTACTTTTATCCGTAATGAGCGAAAGATATTCGTCCCTGGGTATCGTTTTTAAATGTTCCTTGTTTTGTGCGGAATCCACATTATAGTAATCGTGCTGAAGTATTCCCATAATTTTTTTGCCCTCCAGCACCCAACATTCACTAGCGCAACTAAATCCAAGCCAATGTTCGAACCCATGATCTACCGGACCATTGCTTACCGGCTTGTTTACAGCTATATTGGCCCCATTGTTTTCCGCTTTGAACTTACCATAACCTACCGGTTTTTTATCGTCCAATGTAGGAAAGGTAGTTCCAAGATGCCATTTGCCAAAACCAGCGGTAACGTACCCTTTTTGCTGAAGCATTTGCATCAATGTTAGTTGGCCGGATGCCATCAATGAAGGTTCATAATTGGCCATCACCCCAGATTTTTTCCAACTTCTGAAAGGGTAGGTCCCCGTCATTAAGGCAAATCTGGAAGGGGAACACACTGAAACCGGACAATAGGCATCCGTAAATCGGATACCCTCGGAAGCCAGCTTATCCAGATTAGGGGTAGGAATCAGGGAGTTTTCGTTATAAACCCCCAGATCCCCATACCCCAAGTCATCGGCCATGATAAACACCACGTTGGGACGGGCCTTAAAATTCCCATCCTCCTGGCTTTTACATGAGGTCATTAATTTAAAAACTATCAAGAGTAGACCGAAAACAAAAATCTTTTTGTTGAAAAATTCACGAATACCTCCTATCCTATCCTGATAAAGAACCATTCTTTTTATCCACCCGGAACCCCTTGTAATCATCATACCTTTCGTTTATTTCAGCCTTTGCCCATCTTTTAGGAGTCGCTCCTTTAAAAGGGGATAAGACACCTCCTGTACATTGGTATTGCCGTCTATGGCCATTACCGCTGCCGTGGCCGCAGATTGGCCCAAGACCATAAATACCGGTTCCATGCGGATCGATCCAAAAGCAATATGGGTAGAACTAACGCACACAGGGACCAAAAGATTTTCGCACTCTTCCTTTTTAGGTACCAAAGATCGGTAACTTATAGGGTAAGGCTTAAAGCCATGGGCCTCTACATTGCCCTCGTTCTGCACATAACCATTGGCATCCACATACCGCTGCACGTTATGGGAATCCATACCATAGGCGGCCAATCCAATACCATCCTCGGCCACAGTCAATGCCTCACAATTATGTTGCGTCATAACATAATCGCTGATCATCCTCCTAGCTTCACGGATATAAAGCTGTTGCTGCCATCCATCTGCCCTTTCAAATTCATCCTTGCTTGTACCCCATTTGGAAGCTTCCTCACGGACTTCGGCAGGGATCCTTGGATGGTTGGCCAGGGTCCACATAAGCCCCATCTGATAGTTCCTATGGTCTTCAACGATCTTTTCCCTTTCGGCATAAGAGCCCTCGGGATAGTTGTAATTTCTACCTATATAATCCGTAGAGAAACCAAACTTGTTGTTCGTATCGGTTTTTCTGTTGGGCATACTGGAATTGATCCAGGGCAGCAAGGAACTGCCATAACTGTACATTTCGTTGATAGGCCCTTTTCTGGCTTCATAATTACGAAAAAGAAGTTCATAATTGACCTCATCATAATTGGCCGGCTTTTGGAACGGTATACGGTTATCCGGATGATCGGTTAGGCACATCCGGAAACAATAGGCCTGTATTTTTTTATCGCCTTCACCCTCCAGGCCTGGTTTTTCGTTAATATTTGGCAATAATCCGGAAGTAGGGTCCCCTTTTACAATATAGGGATCCACCCCTGGAAGAAAATTGTGGTTAAAAGCGTTTTTGGAAACAAATCCGGTCAAGGCCCTATTTATGCTATTGGCCTGTACCCCGTTCAGGGTTTCCCCATATTCCTCGTTGCTTTCCCTGCCCACGGCATAGGAAACCCCTGCGGATGCCATCAGATCTCCCTCATAAGTAGCGTCCAGGTACATTTTTCCTTTAAAAACCTTGCCACTTTCCATAGTAATCGATTCTATTTTACCATTCACTTTCTTAACCCCGGATGCCCTGTTCAGCCGTTCGTTATAGACCATCTTGATCTTCTCCTTGTCCATCATGGATTTAAATACGGACAGGGCAGCGGAGGCTCAAAGGTCCACATGCTAGCCTTCCCCTTTCTCCGTGCGGGTCTGTCCACCATCCATATAGTCGGATTTTTTCTCCCATTTCCAATTTTTGGGATCGTCGTAGTACTTCTTGATATTCTCGTAAAACTCTCTGGAAATACCGCCAATAGCCTGTTTATTGCCTATATCGGTCTGGCCCAGGCCTCCTGTGGTAAGTCCGCCTATACGATTTGTTGGTTCTATAAGCACCACAGATTTCCCCATTCTACTGCTTTGGAGGGCAGCCGCCACCCCGGCAGATGTTCCACCGTAAATTACAATATCGTACTTCTTCGACTGACCGTTCGACAATTGAACCATCAGGAACAACATAAACAAGCTTATGATTTTCTTCATTTTCTATTTAATTAATTGATTTTTAATTTCTTTTGGATAATATTCTTTTGGATAATTAGGGCTAAACACCAAGTCTTTATCCCTAATGACCAGCTTACCGTCCTTGACCCATTCTTCTCCCCGTTCCATTAAATGACCTACCATTTTTTGCCTCCATTGGACCAGAACACCTTTATACTTGGACAAGTTGGCCAGATTATTCTTCTCTCCGGGGTCCTTTTTTAAATCGAACAGCTCCTCTTCTCCGGTAACGGAATAATAGATGTACTTATACCTCTTATCCGTTAATCCCGTCCAACGGTTTTCTTTCCAATAACATTGGCCGTGCTCCATGTCCAACACTTTGCGCCATCCTTTTTTATTCCCTTCGATCAAAGGCATCATACTCCTACCATCCATTTCGGACGGTACCTCCATACCTGCTATATCGAGAAAGGTGGGCAGGATGTCCCTTAGCTCTACCAATTCTTTAATGACCTGACCGCGACTTGCCTTGAGCGCCATACTCTGGGGCCATCTGATGATCATAGGTACCCCCGCCGAGCCTTCATAAGGGTAGGATTTCCGCCATAAATGGTGGTCCCCCATCATATCGCCGTGATCGGACGATATAACGATCAAGGTATTTTCCAACTCTCCTTTCCTTTCCAAGGCGGTTAGGATATTCCCGATCTGTTCATCCAAAAAACTGATGGCAGCCAGATAACCTTCCCTAGAATCACGGACAATACTATCACTATAACTTCCCCTTGGGGCATTTAACTGTTGGTCCGGCATAGGGGCTTGGTTAAATTTCCCATACTTCATTTCCGACCAATGGCCGACAATAGCTTTTGGTATTTCCCTGCTTTTATAAAAATCCAACCATCTTTTTGGGGGATCAAAAGGCGGATGGGGCCTGTGAAAGGCTATTTTAAGAAAGAAAGGTGCTTCGCCATCATTGTTATCTATAAATGCTATAGCCTGATTGGCGGTCCAAGCCGTTGGATGAAATTCTTCCGGGTAAGGATAAATACCTGTACGATGATCGGTGGGTCCAAGTCCGGTACCATCTATGGCCCAATTAGGGGCGTTTTCCTTAAACCATTTGTTATACGCGTTCTGTGGATGTCCCCAGCCCTCACATAATTTTATCTCATGAAAACCATGCATAAATTTACTATTGTCCAGTTGGTCCAATTTTACATGGAGATCGCCGTGTCCTATAGGCTTGAAATGCAGTTTTCCGGTAGCAAAAGTATAATACCCCGCATCCCTTAACATTTGAGGCATCTCAAACTTGTATTTGGTCGCTATAGGCGCATACGACAATAGACCGTTCTTCCATGGGCCCATTCCCGTTAACAGCGCGGCCCTTGCGGGCAAACAGGTTGGCGATGCACTATATGCCCTGGAAAACAAAGCTCCTTCCCTGGCCATACGGTCCATATGGGGCGTATAGGCCACATTGTTGCCTCCTGTTCCAATATAATCAGACCTTAGCTGGTCGGGAAAAATAAAGACGATATTGGGAGACTTCCCTTTAGGGGTTTGAGAATATCCATTAACGGAAAACAGGGATATCCCAAAAATAAAAAGTCCGACCAAACGTAAGTACACCCCCCTCAATTTAAACGCATTTTTGATCATTTCTGCTAATTGGCAATTATTCTGTTCAATATAAAAATTTTGCTAAAGGATTTTACAGGCTTGGTCAAAAGCCTGTAAAATTTCCTTTTATACTAGCTCTAGCGGTAATCAATACCCAGGATTTTGATCTTGCTGACCAATGGCCGGATTGTTATTGATCTCGTCCTCTGGAATAGGATATAAAAGACGCTCGTCAATAATAGTTTTTCCCGCAGCGGCAAAAGCTTCTTTTACCTTGCCGGTACGTTTCAAATCGAACCACCTTCTTCTTTCCGTAATAAACTCATATGCACGCTCCTGAATTACGGCATCCCTAAAAGCATCTCCGCTCATACCAGAAGGATAGTCTACCGGAGATACGGCGGTAGGGTCATATCCGTAAGCCCTTCGTTTTATCATATTGAGCCGCTCCAATGCCAGGTTGGAAGGGGCCCCATCGGCCATAGCAGAAGCTTCGGCATAGAACAAATAGGCCTCGGTAAATCTGTAAATGGGCACACTGTACAAACTGATCCCCGAAGTATTGGTAATAAACTTTTTAAACAACACAGGGGTAGTGGAAGGTAGGGGAACCCAATCACCATCCGCATTCTGAATTTCCGTATAGAGATTAAAATTCTTCCTAAGGTCGTTATTGTCCCAGCTATCCCCGATAAATGAATTCAAATCCGGTAACCATGCAAAGACCCCACCGGAGGAATAGTTATAGGGTATATTGCCCGCCCTGTGCAAATAATTGGGAATGGTAGAGGTCTTTGTCTCGGAATGGTGCATAGACATAATGTCTTCCGTACTGGTATCCACAGCAAAAATTTTATAGAAATCATCGGACTCCGCCACAGTTATCAGGGAAAACGGTCCGTTGGTTATTACATCATTGGCTTTTTCAGCGGCCCCGGTCCAGTTTTCCATAGTAAGGTATACATGTGCCAGCAACATTTTGGCGGCCCATTTGGAAGCGCGGCCCGTTTCGGCCCCTACTTCTCCCAAATCATTTTCGGCAATTTGGCAGTCCTGGACTATTAAATCATAAACCTCGCTCTCCGGTGCCCGTGGTGCCTCAACAGCACTCAAGTCAATACTTTCAATGGTCTTAAGGGGAACAGGCCCCCAACCCCGGACCAGTTCGAAATAGCACAGGGCCCTAAGAAAACGAGCCTCTGCCAATATCTGTTTTTGGGTATTGGCATCTATATCCTCAATATTGGGAACATTGTCCAAGACGGCATTGGCGCGATTGATAGTGGTATAAAACGAGGACCAATTGGTGGCGCACCTCCCAATATTACGCTGGTCCATAATTTGATTCCAAATAGTGATAGGCGCCTGGGATCCCCTCCCGAACAAGTAATCACCATGTAATTCGGACATAAGATAATTGGTTATCCCGAAAAAATCATTTTGCATGCCTGCATAGGCCCCGGCTATGGCAGCTTCGGCGTCCTGTTCATTTTTATAGAAGTTGGCCTTGGAAACAAAATCCTTGGGGACTTCTTCCAATGCCTTGTCACAGGCAGATAACAATAAAGTTGTTACGATTATGAGAAATATATTTTTCATGTGTTCATTTTTAGGATTTTTATATGGTCACATGTAACCTTCGATAACTAAAGTAATCATTACCTAATATGTTTAAAGATTATTTTAATCATGTCGGTTTCATGATTCCGTACATTATTCATTAAAATCTAAATTTTAAACCAACGGCATAAATTTTTGCATTTGGATAGCTACTCTGGTCATGGCCAAATCTTAAACGATCGGCCACATCACTGACATCGGTTCCACGGGTATTTGCCTCGGGATCAATTCCGGAGTAGCTCGTAAAGGTAAACAGGTTGGTTCCCGAAAGATATATTTGGGCCATATCAAAGCCCGTTAGCCCAATTTGCTGTACCGGTAGGTTGTACGCCAACCTCATGGAACGAATTCGCAAATAACTGGCGTCCTCAATAAAACGATCCGATACCGTTATCTGCGTTGCACTGCTAATTTTAGGATATTTTGCATTTGGATCCGGATTTTCGGCGGTCCAATAATTGCCTATGATATCCCTAAACTGGTTATTTCCTCTCTGAAACGAATTTAAATGGGTCCCGTTGGTAGCATTGAACAATTCATTGCCCTGCACCCCTTCCAAGGCTATATTAAGTTCTATGCCCTTGTAACTAAAATTGGAGGTAAGACCGTATATAAAATCGGGATGATAACTGCCCAATATAACCCGGTCCAAGGCATTTATAGTTCCATCGGGCACCCCGTCCGGTCCACTAAGATCCTGATATTTAATAAACCCGTTCTCATCCAGACCATCTTCAAGCAGTCCATAGAAAGCCCCTAAGGGCTCCCCTACCCTGGCAATGTTGGCACTGGGCCAAACGGCACCCTGGTCAGCCCCAAAAATATCGCTATCCCCGGCAAGTGCTATTACCTCATTTTTATTTGCAGAAAATTGAGCCGATATATCCCATTTGAAATCGCTTTTTAAGATATCCGCATCTACGCTTAATTCGATCCCTGAATTTTGTATCTCGCCCAAATTTCTCAAGATAGATCCGAATCCGACCGTAGGGGGAAGTGGTACCGATGCCAACAAATCCTTGGTATTTTTTTTGTAGTAGTCAAATACAAAACGTAACCTATCGTTCAATATGTTCAGATCAAAACCAACATCCAACTGCCCGGTGGTTTCCCATTTTAGATCACTATTGGATATTCCATTGGGCACAAATCCGATAACATCCGTTTGATTGCCATAAATATATTTAACAGATCCCAGCCTATCCAAAGACTGGTATGGATTTAATGCCGTATTACCGGTGACACCATAACTTGCCCGTAATTTTAAATTATTAATGACCCTGCTATCCTGCAGGAAAGGTTCATCGGATATACGCCATGCTATGGCCCCTGAAGGGAAATATCCCCATTTTAGGTTATCCCCAAATCTTGAGGAACCGTCTGCCCTTACACTGGCCGTAACCATATATTTTCCATCAAAGGAGTAATTCACCCTGGAAAGAAAAGAGGCCAAGGTCCAGTCGGAATATTCGGAACGAGGATTCCCAATGGATTCTGCAGCGGCCAATGCATAATTTTCGGTAATATTGTTGGCAAAACCACTAACACCTATTTCTGATTCTCTACTAAGATTGGTCTGGTAGGTAGCCCCCCCAATGATATTGACACTATGCAATTCATTAAAAACCTTGGCATAGGTAAGCACATTTTCCGTTAGGAAGGAATTGGAATAGGAATTTATTTCGGAAGCCGACCCCCTATCGTTACTGTATATTATGGGTACAAAGGTTTCGTTTCTTCTATCCTGGTATTGCAATCCAATCAACGTCTTAAAAGACAGTTCCGGTGTAAAGGCGATGTCAAAATTGGTATTGGCCAAAACACTATTGGAAAATTTCTGATTTTTTCTAAGGGTCCATATAATCGGGTTCCGCATATCCGCGGATCCAAAATTATAGGCCTGTTCTATCTGGGTAGGCAAGCCGTTCTCATCATAAATCGGCAAGGTTGGCGGTGCCGAAGCAGCAGCCGATAGCAGGGAATTTCCGCGATTTCCATTATCTACATTAACCAAATTTTGTTCATTCCTGGACAATTGGAGATTGACCCCCATTTTTAACCAGCTCTTTAACTGCTGATCCAGATTTATTCTTACAGATCCCCTAACAACGCCGGAATTTTCTATTATCCCCTCCTGATCATAATAGTTACCCGAAATGGAATACCTGCCTTTCTCCGAACTTCCGGAAAATGTAATAGTATTATTGGTAACGGGAGCGGCTCTAAAAACGGCATCCCACCAATCGGTACCGGGATTTACTACCGTATTCGGATCAAAAAAAGGCTCCAGTCCCTCGTTCTTCAGCCATTCATTGGCAATTATGGCATATTCCTGTGCATTTAGCAAGTCGTAGCGGTTTATAGCTTCCTGAACACCGAAAAAACTATTCACTTCTATCTTGCTGTCCTGTCCCTTGGCCCCACGCTTGGAGGTGATGATCACTACTCCGTTGGCCCCCCTTGAACCATAAATGGCGGTAGCCGAGGCATCCTTTAAAATATCAACCGATTCAATATCCGATGGGTTCAGGAAATCGATGCCCCCGGTAACGGGAAAACCATCCACCACATATAAGGGTTGGTTATCCCCGATCATGGAATTGCCCCCTCTAATCCTAACCTCTATCCTGGAGCCCGGTGTACCGGAGTTTTGGGAGACCCTTACACCTGCCGCACCCACTTTTAGGGCTTGCTCCATATTATATACCGGAACAGCCTCCAGGGTTTCCGTTTTCACTTGGGAAACAGAGCCTGTTAGATCGGCCTTTTTCATGGTACCATAGCCCACTACTACTACCTCCTCCAAACCGGCAGCACTTTCCTCAAGAACTATATCAACAACGGACTGCCCATTTAGGGGCATCTCTTTGGTGGCATAGCCAATATAGGACACTATAAGTACGGCGTTCCCATTGGCCACCTCCATGGTATAGTTTCCGTCAAAATCGGATTGGGTTCCGTTGGTAGTTCCTTTTTCAACAATACTTGCCCCGGGCAAAGGCTGCCCTTCACTATCCCTTATACTTCCGCTTAGTTGAAATTGTATTTCCCCAACATCCTTATTGGAAGGTGACACAATAGTGGCCTCCTTCTTTTTTAATAAAATTTTACGATCCTCTATGGAATATACAACATCCTTATTGGTAAAGAGTATTTCCAAAACCCGTTTAATAGTAGCTTTCCTAACATTAATGGAAACCTTTCGCTTTAAATCCAAAGTTTTGGTGTGAAAAATAAACTTGAACTCGGTATTGGCCTCAATTTCATCTATGACCTCTTCCATAGTGGCATTCCCGAAGTCCAAACTGATCTTGGTTTTCTGGGCATAGGATGAATTGGCCTGCATTACAAAGGATACGGTTATTAAAAAAAGAAGTGACAACTTCATTTTTAAGTCAAATTTTAAGTGCCAAGGAAATAATCCCCCGGACTTTGGTGGTTTTTTCATAATTTTGAATGTTTAGTAGTGGTTATACTTTTTAGTCTGATCACTTTACGAAATCGGGAAATGTTACAGCATTTTCCGATTTTTTTTATTTCTCGTTTTTATTAAAATCAAAATATGTAAAGTGATTAAATGATCTTACTTGATTTTATCCATAGGCATAGTGTGTTTTTTGATTAATTGATTATGATTTTGTTTTCTATAATTTTATACTCGATTTGATAGACCTTGTTAAAATAATTAAATACCTGCTCTATAGTCTCATGTTTCGTTTCAATAGTGGCATTAAAAGTTTCTACTGCCAATTTTTCATTATTGTTTATAATGACCACGTTATAATGCCGCTGCAATTTTTGTATAATATTTTCAAAGGAAATATTTCTAAAAACTAAATTGCCGTTCAACCAGGAGGTATAAATTGTGGTGTTCACCTCCTCTTGGGAAATGTGGTTATCGGACCTGTTATAGATTCCCATAAATCCGGGCTTAAGATATACTTCCTCCTTGTCCCCCTCTAGCAAATCGGATTCCTTAAGACTTACGGAACCTTCTACCAAAACTACTTCCGTATCCCTATCTTCCGGATAATTGGATACATTAAATTTTGTTCCATAAACATGTATGTCCAAATTCCGGGCATTAACAATAAAAGCGTGTTCCCGGTCATGGGCTACTTCAAAAAAAGCTTCGCCCGTTAAAAATACTTGCCGCTCCTGCCCTTTTAAAAAATTGATCGGGTATTTAATGGAGCTGCCGGAATTCAAGTGTACTTTACTACCGTCCGAGAGCACAATATGAAATTGTTTTCCATTGGGAACCGTCAATGTATTATAGACCAATTTCAATTCATCTCCCTGGTCGTAAACAAGTTTATTACCTTGACGTACACCCACCACCTGTCCTTTGGAATTCTGAACTTGGGCTGTTCCATCTTCCGTAATAACTTCAATATCCCCATTTTCCAACTGAAGGGTAACGGCATCGGTCCTTGGGACAATGGTAGTGTTACTTGTTTCTTCAAAAGTACCCTGCTGCCAGATAATGCCCACCCCGATAAAAAAAATGGCAATGGCCGCATATTTCATTACGGACAAAAATCTTCTACCGTAGTACCCCTTCTTTTCCCTACTTATTTCTTTCTGGAGTTCTTCCCTAATTTTATCTATATCCAAATCATTCATAGCCAAAGTAATCGCAAAATGAGTCTTAACAAAATCCTTAAAGGCTTGATGATTTTTACCATCTTCTATCCAATTATTAAGAATATCCAAATCCGTTGCCGTGGCAGCTTGGGACAAGTATTTAACAATAAGATTTTCTATTTCCTGGGAAATCATTTCTAAACCGTTCTTTTGTATAATACAAGACAGAATTGATATACCCTAACTTTTTATTTAATTATTTTTTTATATTCATATTATTATTAGTTTTATTTTACGATAAAAATATCTTTTTATGAATTTCAGTGATAATGACGTTTTAATAGAAAACCTTATAAACGGTAATGAGAAAGCGTATATGTTTCTTTTGGAGAACTATCATAAAAGATTAAATGCCTATGCGTTAAGCTTGGTAAACGATCAGGCCCAGGCCCAGGACATTGTACAAAATGTATTCATAAAAACTTGGAAATCGCGAAATAAACTAAAAAAACAATATTCCATACAAAGCTTTTTATACAAGTCCGTTTACAATGAGTTCATCAACAATTATCAAAAAAATAAAGCGATGATGTTATTGCAACAAAAATATGTAGAAACACTTGGTGAAATTGTGGAAGAAATGGATGAGAACATTATAGAAAGAATGATTGCTATCGTGAATACCGAAATAAAAAATCTTCCCAACAAATGCCAGAAAATATTTATCCTAAGCAAAAAAGAGGGTCTTACCAACATTGAAATATCCGAGCACTTAAATATTTCCATAAAAACGGTGGAAGCACAAATCACCAAGGCATTTACTATCTTAAGGAAGAAATTGGGCGATAAGTACAAAATGATTATGTTGATCGTTTTCGGGAGCAAAACCAGAGGAATAGCTTAAAAATCCCCTGCCCCGATTTATAGCCAATGGTCCAATACCAATTTACATGTATTTTTCCGCTACTTTCCGTGCTTTGATTTTCACACATTTTTATAAGGCCAATCAACAAATAGGTAGTCCTACAAAACAATTTACCTATACAGAAAAGATACCTGCACATTCCTTAGATCGATGCCAACCCTCTTCATACTTCATAATCGGTTTTCCCTTGGAAAATTAAGAAATAAAATAAGGAGGCCTACGACAATCAAAAGTGCAATTTCCAGCACGGACAGCAATTGGTTCATGTTCAACGTTCTATTGGATAAATGGGTCAATTCTCGCCCTTCCGAAAGTTGCTCCTTTGAAAGTTTATCCAGATTGTCGTGGATCTTTCCAAAAAGGGCATCCAATTCTTTTGTAGGTTGCGTCCCCATAGCCCCATTATCCTTCAAGGATAGTAATTCCGTATAGTTTTCCTTTAACAGTTCAAAATAGGCCGATTCTTTAGATGTTAATTTGGTCCTGGAAAAATGCGCCAACAGTTCCTTAATACCATCTTCATCATGGTGTACGTTTACTTTCCCTGAAGCCAACTCCAATTCTTTCAGGTGAAAAAGATTGTTCAATCTATAAATATATCCAAGAGCAAGCACGCGATCTTCAAACATGGAATTCACACTATTGTGAACGGTAGTTAGGTTTCTTCTGCTTAATTCCTTGAATGTAAATACCAATAAAAATGCCACGATCAAGACGAGACCAGAATTAAAACGCTGTTTTCCAGTTAGTTTTCTATACATTTTTGAATTATTAGAGTTTACATCGAACTATAAAACACTTATCGAATTGACCTATTGCAGCAAGAAAATCCGTCCACCCCATACCAACCAATCTAAGCAACAAAAACAACCCGGACCCGGACGGAAAAACCAAGAAACGTTTGCCATCGGTCCTTTTTGATCAGGATCTGCAAGGTAACATCTTTTTTTCATTTACCACTGTTACAACCACTTTGCACACTTCCAGCCTTTTACAGTTGGTAATCGCGGCATTTTTAATATAGAACTTCTGAAACTGCTATCTGCAAGTCAACCCCTTACCTTCAGTACCGGCCGGATGGTACGAACGCGGGCCGACATAAAGGTACCTGACCGACAAGATTATTCTGGCGGGCTTCTCCCATTTCATTTTAAATTAAAGGTCAAAAAAATCGAAATTCTGTTATTTGGATTCCCGGTTTTATGGGAATGACAAATTCAGTGGAAACCCTGTACAACGAACAGGTAGGCATGACGCTCAGCGCCGTGGATTTTTTTTCGATCCATAGATTCAAAAAAAAAATCCAAACCCCACAAAAAATGGAACAATCGAAAAACAATTGTTCCATTATTAAAATTCAACTGTCCACTATTCCCATTATTTTGACAAATAGGTCCCCGAGGAAAATGTAAAAATATCGGAATGCGTGCGTGCAGTATCAAAAATTGCCTGCATTTCCTTTACCACCTCAGGCTGCGATGGGGCCACATTATTTTCCTCTCCCAGATCCTCCTTTAAATTATAAAGTTCCATAGGGGCACCGGCATTTTTCAATACATCGTATTTAACGGCCTTCCAATCTCCCTTTCTTATGGCCTGTCTCCCCCCTTTTTCATGAAATTCCCAATAAAGATAATCGTGCTGCTTCTGATTTCCGCTCTGCATAAGGGTAGGAAGAAAGGAAATACCGTCAAGGTTGTTGGGAGCGGATACCCCTGCGATTTCGGATAGGGTAGGAAAAACATCCCAAAAAGCGGATATGTGGTCGGTTTGGCTATTGGCCTTTATCTTTCCGGGCCAGCGCACAATCATAGGAACCCTAATACCCCCCTCGTAAAGATCCCGTTTAAATCCTTTTAATGGTCCGTTACTATCAAAATATTCGGGGTCGGCCCCACCTTCCTGATGTGGCCCATTATCGGATGAAAATACAATTATGGTATTATTGCCCAAGCCCAATTCCTCTACCTTATCCATAATTTCCCCTACCTGATCGTCCAATAAGCTGACCATGGCTGCAAAAGCGGCGTGGGATTCCTGCTGGGATCTATAGGGTCCAAGATTAAATCCTGGGCCATCATCGGTTCCCTTAAACACTTTTTCCGGGGGATATTTTCCTCTGTGTTTTACCATATACTCTTCGGGCGCTACCAATTCCGCATGGGGAATAATGGAAGGTACATATAGAAAAAATGATTTCTCTTTGTTGTCCTCCAAAAACTTTAAGGTTTGTGTATGTATAAGTTCCGGTGCATAGATCTCGTCCCTCTTGTCCAAATTTTCATTAAGTACAATGGAGTCCCTGTTGGACCACAGGTGAAAAGGGTAATAGTTATGCCCCATACGCTGACAGTTATATCCAAAAAAAGTATCAAATCCTTGATTTAACGGATCGCCTTCCGACCCAGGGAAGCCCAAGCCCCATTTTCCAAAAGCAGCTGTAACGTATCCGGCTTTCTTTAAGGCCTCCGCCAAGGTGTAAGTATCATCCGGTATGGGATACTGTCCTTCCGGTTGAATTTCTTTATTTCCCCTTACTGCGGTATGTCCTGTATGCATCCCGGTCATTAAGGCCGAGCGTGAAGGGGCACATACCGTACTCCCTGAATAATGTTGGGTAAACCTCATGCCCTGTGCGGCCAATCTGTCGATATTGGGGGTAGAAAACCTTTCCTGTCCGTATACACCAAGATCTCCATAGCCAAGGTCATCGGCTAATATATATATTATATTGGGCTTATCGACTTCGGTAATTTTCAACGCTTCCTTTTTGGCTTCTTCCCTGCAGGCCGTGAATAATATACCAGCTCCTATGGCAATGTAGTATAAGGGTTTTAGCTTTTTAATGATCATCTTTTGTCTTTTATGAATTAATATAGAGATTGTCCAAGTTTTATTGGGAATTATAATCCGGATTTGGAACTTTGGGTATGGGTGCCGTTGTTTCTTTCAACCATACTTTTAATAGGCTTAACAACTCCTTTACTTTTGCCGGATTGGAAGCTTCCAAGTTATTTCTTTCGCCAATATCGTCCCGAAGGTTGTACAACTCTATTGCATTATCCTCATAATAGTAATGCAATTTCCAATCCCCTTGCATTACTACCGATCCCGGGCGAGTTCTAAACAAGGGATCTCGGCCATCATCCATTTCAGGGTCGTACGCTTCCAAATAGATAGGAAAATGCCAAAATAAGGGTCGCTCCCCCATGGTCCCGCCCTTCAGTAAAGGCATTAAACTTTTGCCGTCGGATACATAATTGGGTATATCTACATTCAAAAGTTCCATGAAAGTCGGAAAAAAATCCAGATTACTGATAGGTTCCCCAATAATTTTGCCGGCCATATCCGTCCCAGGCCATTTTATTGTACATGGCACCCTAATTCCTCCCTCATAGTAGGAACCTTTACCCGCCCTTAAAGGCTCTTGGGTAGATATGCTCCTAATTCCACCATTATCCGAGGTAAATATTATAATAGTGTTTTCTTTAAGACTTAGTTCCTCCAAACTCTTCAATAGCTTTCCCACATTTTGGTCCACAGTTTCCACCATGGCCGCATAAACGGGTGAAATGTTCCTAGAATTTACTTTGCCCTTATATTTTGTTACAAGTTCTTCTTTGGCCTGCAAAGGGGTATGGACCGCATAAAATGGTAGGTATACAAAAAAGGATCGGTCCTTATTATCCTTGATAAATTGAATGCTCTCTTGTGTGAGTCGGTCCGTAAGGTTCTCCCCTTCCGGTCCGGATTCCAGATTTGATAGATCGTTATAGGGGCTAAAATAGCCGTCACGTCCGGGGTTGCCCCTAAGACCTCCGCCTATATTGACATCAAAACCTTGTTCCGTAGGATCCTTTCCCAAATGCCATTTCCCAAAAATGCCCGTAGTATATCCGGCTTTTTCAAAGAGCTCAGCCATAGTAATATCTTTCAATAACAGGGAATCGGTATTTTCTATGGGAATCAATTTTCGAGATTTTTTGTCCCCTCTGGCCGATGGACTTACAGTATAAACCCCGTGCCTAGGCGTATTTAAACCTGTCATTAAACACGCTCTACTAGGGGCGCAATTGGCAGCGGCCGAATAACTTCTAAGAAAAACCATGCTTTCCGAAGCCAGCTTATCTATATTGGGGGTTTCAAAAAAATCACCTCCCATAAATCCGGCATCCTTCCATCCCAAATCGTCCACATTAATAAAAATCACATTGGGATTTTCCAAAGGTGCCTCCTGTACCTTGGTTTTATTTACCCCTAAACAGGAAATGAGAACGGTACAGAGTATAAAAACAAGTATCCTTGGAGTCATAAATTTTGTTTAATGCTAATGATTTATAAATATAAAAGGCTGGTTAGGAAAACCCAACCAGCCTTTTAATAAAATATTTATCTATATCCGTTGTTTGTTGGATCCGATTCCAAAAGAGCCGGATTCAAAGTAAATTCTTCCGGAGGTATGGGAAGTAATATATGATGGGGCTGTATATTGGCAGCTGGGTTATAAACTCTATACTCCGTGGTTTTTACCACATCCAACAGTATTCCCCATCTAATCAGATCCATTCGTCTGTATCCTTCACCACCCAACTCCCATCGCCTTTCGTCATAAATAGCCTGTCGGAAAGTCTCTTGGGTAAGACTGGCCAATGGTTGGTCGGGCTCATAGGCTCTTTTTCTAACTTCGTTTATATACTGATAGGCATTGCCAGGGCCATTAAGTTCATTCTCAGCTTCTGCCGCCATAAGGTACACATCTGCCAATCTAAATACAATCTTATTGTCCCCATGGTTTCCCCTAGGCGAATTTACCTGGTCCAAATTCCACATTTTGGGCATGTATGGAAAATTAAGCTCAAATCCAAGATATTCGGTAACAATATTCTGGGATCTTCTAAGATCGTCCATAGGAAAATCATTAACATAGTCCGGTAAAGGTATGGAAAGCCCATAACCCGTAAATCCTTCATTTCTATCACCCAAAGCTGCACTCAAGGCATTTTGCTGGGAAGGGTCTTTAGGTTCGTCCCTTATCCGTGGGGTAAAATGATCTACCCAATCGTTACTTTTTACGTCCCGAACAAAATCGATCTCCCAAATATTCTCAACATTGTATTCATTATTGGGATCGAATACGGCTGCGTAATCATCCAATAAATCATGTGGGGAGTTATTGATTATCTCTACTGCCTTATCCCTGGCCTGTTCCCATTTTTCTTGGATAAGTAGAATTTTTACCATAACCGTTGCCGCAACCCATTTAGTGGCTTTTCCCTGGTCCGTTTCGGATAATGAATTTGGCATTAGATCTTGTGCCCTTTGAAGATCTACAAGTACTTCGTTCCTGATCAAGGTTTTGTCTGTTCTGGGCAATACCTGTATTTCACTTATGGGAAGATTGTCCCTATAGTAAGGTACATCTCCCCAAAGGTTGGTTAGATGGTAATAGGCATAAGAACGCAGGAACAGGGTTTCCCCCTCAAACAAATTTCTCTCTTCCTCCGTTAATGTTTGGTTTAGACCTATCTGTTCCAGAATGGTATTCGCATTGAGAACAATAGCGTATAAATTTTGCCAGGTCAAAGGTGCACCGGCACCTTGGTCTATGGCACCTATATTACTTTCGCTCAAGGTATAGGCCTGGGTAGGTTCTACCTGTCCAAAAATCCTATTGGGCCCTATTATATCGGCCCCGTTCTCATAATAACGGTCCAATCCAATTTTTCCGTGCAAGGAATTGTCCTTATAAATATTATATAATCCCACTATAGCCAATTCGAATTCGGTAGGGGTGTTAAAAAAATTGGAAGGCGAAACCAAATCTCTAGGTTCTTCCTCCAAAAAATTATCACAGCCAAAAAGCAACGTAACGATCGTTATTAGTATAATGAAATTTATATATTGTTTCATTTTCGGTTTCTTATATATTGTTTCCATATGATTCATAGCTTGTTATTATTAAAAATTAACCTTTACCCCGGCGGAAATTGTTCTGGAAGTGGGGTATTGCCCTCTTGAAAACCCAATGGAAAGATTTTCCCGATCCCTATCAAACTGACTTGTTTCCGGGTCTTTTAATCTAAAATCGGAAAGAATGAAAAGGTTGGTTCCGGTTACATATACATTGATTGCCTTAAACCCCTTTAAGCCCAAATTATCCACAGGGATATTATAGCCCAATCTCAAACTTTTAAGGCGAATATGGGAACCATCCTCTATCATGGCCGAATTATTGTATATTTCGGACAAAGCGGCTACCGCCCCTGCCCTGGGAATATCCGAAGTAGGATTCTCCGGTGTCCATCTGTTAATTGTTTCGGCATATTTTGTAGTTTCAGAACGGCCAAAAAATGCCGTTTGTGTTAGGCTATTAAAAACTTCATTGCCATAGGTCCCTTGAAAGAAAAAATCCAACTCAATGTTTTTATAGGACAATGTATTGCCAAGGCCAAAATAAAAATCGGGCTGGGGACTTCCCAATACAACAAAGTCTTCTTCATTGACCTCGCCATCCCCATTGGTATCCTCAAAGTGGGGACCCCCTACATCCTGGCTACCACCTAACCCAGCAGCGTCGATCTCTTCTTGTGATTTCCAAGTTCCCAAATACCGAACCCCAGTAAATACTGGAGCACTTTCTCCAACTATTAAACGTGCCCCAGTTCCTCCCTGTTGCGCAGGGGTTGCCAGATTTATGAAATCTACACCTCCCAAATCAACAACCTTGTTATTATTGCTGGATAGTGATAAGGACGAGGTCCATTTAAAACTGTCATTGGTAACGTTTATACTATTTACCATGAACTCCACTCCCTTATTTTCAACCTTGCCAATATTCTGGAGTTTGCTTACAAAACCAGTTTGTCTAGGCAATCGGGCATCGAGTAAAAGGTCTTCCGTATTTTTTTTATAATAATCTACTTCTACTAACAATCTATTATTAAAGAAACCCATTTCCAGACCTATGTCCAACTGATTGGTGGTCTCCCATTTCAATTCTGGATTTTCAGGCCTTCCCAGAACAACACCTGGTTGTTCTATCCCATTAAATGTGGTATTGGCCCCATTTAAAATAGCCAAAGTCCTATAGGAAGGTATTGCCTGGCTTCCTGATCTACCATAACTGGTACGAAACTTAAGCTCACTGAAAACATTGAGATCCTTAATAAATTCCTCTTCCGTTAATTTCCATGCAAAGGCCCCGGACGGAAAAAATGCATACTTGTTGCCCGGTGCGAAACGAGAGGAGCCATCTACCCTTCCCACTATCGTAAAAAGGTACTTATTGTCCAAGGAATAATTTATTCTTCCCAGCCATGAAGCCAGTTGAAAAGAATCGTAACCAGAAACTACTTCGTTACGCGTGGGATTGGATCCAAAGCCAAGATTATTAAATCCCGTTACATCGTTTGATATTTGAAACGCCCTTGCAACGCTTTCCTCCAGTTCTGTTTTTTGGAGGGTAAACCCTGCCAAAATAGTTAGGTAGTCGTCCTGACCTATGGTTTTATTATAGGTTAAAGTATTCTCATTGATATACCCTGTTCTCATAGAATTACGCACTTCGGCATTCCCTCCATTCTGAACTATTAAGTTGTTGGGCAATGCCCCGGGGTTAAAAATATTCCTTTTAAAGTTGTTCAATTCGGGACTAAAAGTAGTTTTGAACACCAAATTTGAAAAAGGTCTGAACTCCATGTAAAGGTTCCCCAGTATATTAGTTTCCAAATTATGGTTCTGTTTTAATCGTATATCGGCCTCATAATTCGATGCTATTCCGTCCGTAATGGGGTCCAATGCCGTATAATTCCCCTCTTCGTCATAAATTGCCCTTGTAGGAGTGGTGAAAAGAAACAGATCATCCAAACTGAATTTATTGTTTTCTTTTTTCAATTTGGCAATGTTTACCCTCATTCCTACTTTAAACATTTCAGAAAGCTTAATATCCAAGTTGGTCCTGAAAACATACTTATTGATTCCTGTGGCCCTAACTAGACCCTCTTGATCAAAATAATTTCCGGACACATAATAATTGATATTTCTGTTTTCTGAAACCCCTGATACGGATACATCTATATTATGAACCGGAGCGGTATGTGTTACCTGGTCTATCCAATTTACATTAGGTACGCTTGAAAGATCGGGAAACGGTAAGGCTGCATTTCTAAATTCTGCGTCCTCATTGGCATAGGCCGCATGCTGTGGACCATCAAGGAAATCTACTTGGGTTACCATGGACTGAAGACCGGTATATGCATTAACGGATACGTTGGGGATACCAGGCGTAGCCCCGGCACCACTTTTTGTTGTCACCAATATAACCCCATTGGCACCTCGGGTACCATATATGGATACGGCAACGGCATCTTTTAGAATATCTATGGAATTAATATCATTTGTATTCAGGTTGCTCAAATTGTAGTCGGTCCCCACGATAACACCATCTATGACCCATAGCGGCTCATTGTTACCTTGAATAGAATTTCCGCCACGTATCCTTATAGTGGTTGCTGCTCCTGGCTCCCCGCTAATTTGAGAGACCTGAACACCAGAAGCCCTCCCCTGCAATGATTGGTCTATCCTGGCTACCGGAAGGTTTTCCAGATCGGCACCACCAACTTTGCTTACGGAACCTGTCAAATCTTTTCTGCGAACTTCACCATACCCTATTAGTACTACTTCATCCAATCCTGCCGCGCTTTCCTCCAAAACAATACGGAGGTCGGTCTGTCCGTTTACCTGGACCTCCTTAGTGGCAAACCCTATATACGATACAACCAAAACCGCATTAGCACTGGCAACCTCTATAGTAAAATTTCCATCAAAATCTGCCGTAACACCGTTTGTTGTTCCTTTTTCAACAATATTTGCGCCAGACAGTGGAGTACCATTGCTATCTGCTATTTGTCCTGAAACTATAGATTGAAGTTTATTAAAATTGGACAGATACATTGGATTATCCGTACTACCTAAAACATCACGTTCTTTAAGAAAAATTTGTTTATCCACCACATTGTGTGTGGTTCTGGTGTTTCCAAATACCCTTTCCAGTATACTGTAAACCAACTCCTTATCGGATTTTACACTTATCACGCGGTTCAGATCCACCTCCTTAATCTGATATACAAAATGAAAATCGGTCTTACTTTCTATTTCATCAATAAGTCGCTCTACCGTAACATTCTGAAGGTTCAATGTAATCTTTGTACGCTGTGCATAGGAGGAATTGGCCTGCATGGTAAACAGTACCAAAAACATGAATAACATACTGATCTTCATCTTTAAATTAAATTTAAGCAATGGGTAGGACCTTCCCTTTTGGTCAAGATTTTTTTTCATACTTTTATAATGTTTGATTGTGGTTATACTTAATGGTTAATCACTTCTACCGATCGGGAAATGGTGACGCATTTTCCGATTTTTTTATGACCCCTTGCAGGGCAGTATAAAGTGTTTTTTTGGTTGTTTTTAGTTCTTCATTGGCCGAAATTGTTTTAAAGTTTAATTATTTAGTTTTTAGTTCATGACAAAAATTAATTTTTCGTCATCGCAAGGCATAAAGGGATCTGTCGCCTATTGGGCAGATTGCTTCACTTGGTTCGCAATGACGCATTTTATAGGCGTTAATCGGTTTTTCCCATGTACAGTTATTTAGTTTACAATTATCTCATGATCATTGACTACCGTATAGTCTATATGGTATTCTCCCTTAAAATAGTCCAATATTTTATGGATAGGCATTTCCCCGAAACTGGCATTGAATTTGGCCGAAGCCAATTTCTCGTTATTATTGATAATCTTCATATCGTAGTGTCGCTCCAGCTTTTTTAGAATATTGTCAAATGTCATATTCCTGAACACCATTACCCCATTTACCCATGAAGTGTATATACTTGTAACTACAGGCTCCGTGGCAATATCTCCTCGGGCACTATGATAACTCCCCTTATGACCGGGAACAAGCATGGTCCCTTCACTGCCGTCAGACATTTCCGTTCCTGGATATAGACCTACGGAACCCTCTATCAAAACCACCTCCTTTAGTAAATCTTCCGGATAGGCCGATATATTGAATTTGGTACCAAAAACCCTAATGTTCAAATCTGTGGCATTTACAATAAAAGGACGTTCCGTATCCTTGGCCACTTCCATAAATGCCTCTCCGGACAAGTACACCTTTCGTTCTTTTCCCGCTTTAAATTCCACCGGATATTTTAAGGATGAACCCGAATTTAAATAGGCCACGGAACCATCGGATAATTTAAGTTCAAAATGTTTGCCATAGGGTACATGAAGTGTGTTGTACATAGGTTCGTCCGAAACCGACTTGTTTCCATTCGTATATACAAGCTGATTTCCCACTTGGGAACCAACTATATTGCCTTCCGAATCCATTACTTCAGAGGTGCCGTCCTCTGATATAACTTGGATGCTTCCATCCTCACGTTCCAGGGTAATAAAGTTCTTTTTCGAGGCAAATGCTTCAATATGGCCCTCTTTGGTTAAATTTTCATTGACAATATACCCCAGAATCATTGAGAAAATTACAATAGCGGCATATTTAAGAAAACTTCTATACTTAGATCTTTTTAAATGGCTTTTATCTTTCTTAATTTTATCCAACAGTAGGCGTTTTGATTTTTCTGTATCGTAGGTTTTCATTTTACGGTCAATTCTATAATTTAATCTAACATAATCGTTAAAAAGCCAATTGTTTGAAGGCTCCAACAATTCAATTTCCAATTGATCCAACTCCTTACCTGAAATTGAAGAGGTAATATATTTTACTATTAATTTGTTTACCCTTTTCGGCTTCATTAGCTAAACGATTTCACTTTTATACGAAGCCATTTTAAGAAACCCTTATTTTTTTCACATTTTTTTTTCATATTTACCATAATTTCGAACCATAAAAAAACCAAATCATAAAATGAAGGGTGATTTCAAAAACCAATCTACTCTAATTGAAGGGCTGAAAAAAGGCAATGAAAGTGCCTACGAGTACTTGGTGGAACATTATCACAACGGTTTATGTGTTTATGCCTACAGTCTTATTAGGGACGACCTTATGGCCGAAGACATAGTGCAAAATGTCTTTGTGCAGGTATGGGAAAAACGGCACAAACTGAAGCATGATTTTTCCCTAGAAAACTTCCTTTATAAATCTGTTTATAATAAGTTCATTGACCAGTATAGAAAAGGCAAGGCGGTAATGTCCCTAGAAAGAAAATATATAGAGGCTTTGGAGTTGGCGGTCGAGGAAAAGGACGAATTACAGGAACAAAAAATATTGGGGATACTATTCAATGCCATATATGAATTGCCTCCAAAATGCCAGCAGATTTTTCTGATGAGCAAAAAGGAAGGGCTCACCAATATTGAAATATCGGAATACTTGAACGTATCCAAAAAAACGGTTGAGGGACAAATTACCAAGGCTTTTGGACTTCTCAGGGAAAAATTGGGCAAGGAATATAAGGTTTTACTGATGTTTATTTTTGACTTCAAAACCAAAAATACCCTTTGAGGTATTTCCTCCCACCTGTTCAGTTAGTAGGACTGAAAACTTCTTCCTTGCCAACTGCCACGGCCTACTGAAAACTATAAATACCTCCTCCGATTTCGATTCCGCCTGCCTGAACGGCGAGGCAGGCCCAATCTCCATCAGTACACCCCCTACCCCCCCCTCAAGAGGGAAGTTTAGTTCTCAAACCTGAGCATTGAACCTGAAACTTTACATCTGCCGACTGCCACGGCCCACTAAAGACCATCCAATCTCAATACCCAGTATTTATACCGCTGTCATTAAGGTTCCGAAAACAAATCCCGAATTTTGTCCAGAAATTCCATTTCCTCATAAGGTATCATTTCCAGAATATATCCGAGTACTTCCCTTACATTGTGTTCAGGTTCAGGAACGGCCCGAGTGGGAGTAAAATCAACTTCCAATGCCATAATACAGACCTTTATTAAGTTGGAAACCATGAATGAAACTCCTAGGTAACCGTCGGTTATAAGGTTTACACCGTACAGCTCCTTCCTTGTTGGATAACGTTTTAAGGTACAAAAATGTTCTTTGGCCAAAGCCTTTATTTTATTCAAGGCCACATCGTCTTCTGATGAAGAAATATTACTAATAGGGGTATTCCCTTGAACAAAGGATATTTTCTTTTTGGTTTCCCGCTTTTGTACCAACGACCGGCACTCGTCCAATTTATCTGCAAACAACTTCGAAACCAGAGCTGACATTTGTACTGTATTCTCCTGAATTTTCTGAAATAGAGTTTTGCTAAGGAGATAATTATGCTCGTCCGCTTTATTGGCATAGGCCCCATCCAATAGTTCCAAAAGATCAGGTCCATGCTCCTCCCCTGCATTGAAAAGGAGCCCTAATTCAGGAACATAGGCCTTTATAAACCACTGCTGTTCTTTCAGGCTATGGGACGGATATGCTTCGCCCTTCATAAAAAGGCCCACCTTAAGAAACAATAGTTTTACGGTTTGATGGAACAACAATGCAGGTTGCAAAAAATCCCCCTGTTCCAGTAAGTAAATGGCGGCTTCCATTAAATTTTCCACCCTTTCCAACTCCTTGTTAAAATCCTGATGGATCAATTTGAGTTGTTCAGATGCTACGCCATACTGATCAAACAGGTCCGTACCCTCTTTGGAAGTGGAATAGACCCTTTGTCCGAAAAGGCCTGCCCGAAGAAAAAATAGATTTTGCTCCATTAATTGTTGCCGGACATATTCAAAAGTAAAGACCCTGTACATACAGTCAGTTTCATTACTAAATATACTTTCGAGCATTAAGGACAATTCTTTGGGCACAATAGCGCAATTTTTGTCCAATATGAATATAAATAGCGATTCCCTATTCGTATTCCGATCCAATTTCAATTGGTAAATAAGTTGCACTTGGGGCAACGAATTAAGTTTACTTAGGATTTGTGGTGTGGCCTCCATGATAGATGAATATTAATTAATAGATTTCCAATACTTACAGGATATGGATATCAAAATAACCCTTGTGTTATTTGTTATACCCTATTTAAGGCCATAATGGTTTAGGGATTCCGGACCATCGGGGCCACTGCACACTTCAAATTAAAAAGTGCAATTTTTAACAATATAGGTTTGGAATAAAATACATGGTCGGGCACCATGACAAGTGTAGTACGTTAGCTATGGAACAAATATCATTTAAAAATTAAATGATAAGGAGATATGAACCGAAAAAATAGTGTGGCGTTAATCCCATAACGAATATCCTATATACAATTTTAATAATCAACTTAATAAGCTATCTACTTGTTTACTGCGTAAAAAAGATTTTAAGGCACCCTGCCAGTACCCCCTCAACCCTACTTTAGCCTTCCCATGCCTTGCTCCTTTTCACCTAGCCTTCGTAAAAAAAATAGTTCCGTAGCTCTACGGTTATACTACATTTTTTTGCCTTGGCCAGATACAACATAAAGGCGACTTAAATGACAAGGTAGCATTGATACGACACTAGTTAAGATTTTTATATTCGCCCTTCCTTTTCGTAGATAGGTTTAACTTAACAACAAATTCTTGCATCACAAATATAGGTGATAATTTTCAACAAAAATATTTCTGACCAAACTTTTTTTAGGAGCAATTAAAACTTTAACAATTTTAAACGTAGTTGTAAAAGAAAACATGCCAACATTAATAGGTTTAAAATATAAATTATAACAAATAAAGAAAAACTATTTCGGGCTTTGAAGCACGGAACGGATGTCCTAACCAACAGCCTAACACTACGGTTGATAATTATCTTCTCCATGACCCGAAATGAATATGGTGCGATAAGGAGCAAAGGCTGGAGAATCTCTGGATCCATACTCTGTAGTTTAGGTATTTCGGCCCAAATTACTCCCCCTCGGTTTAATTTGAATCTTTATGATAACATCTTATTTATGGAGTTTAAGATGCTTACAGGCAAGTTCTTGATAAAAAAATTGCTTTACCGCTATTATGCATCCAATAATTTCGTAAATTCAACACTATCAATCCCTTACACTAAAATCATGGCAAACTTCAATCTTAAAATCAACGGAAAATCCGAGCAAATAGACGTAGATCCCACTACACCTATGTTATGGGTATTGCGGGATCATCTGAAATTGGTGGGTACAAAATACGGTTGCGGTATCTCACAATGCGGGGCCTGCACCATACATCTTGGGGATAATGCCGTACGTTCCTGCCAATTGCCTGTGTCCGCTGTTGGCGAACAAAATATTACCACCATAGAAGGCCTATCCGAAAACGGCGACCATCCTGTACAAAAAGCATGGTTGGAGGAAGATGTATATCAATGTGGATATTGTCAGGCCGGACAGATCATGAACGCAAGTGCATTTCTAAAGAAGAATCCAAATCCCACCGATGAGGAAATAGAAGGAGCTATGAACGGAAATATTTGTCGCTGTGGCACCTATACACGTATCAAAAAAGCGATCAAAACTGCCGCTAATTCACAAATCGCATAAAATTGCCGGTATATCAAAAAAAGAAAAATCATGACACGGATAAAAACACAATATAATCGTCGTTCATTTATAAAAGTTTCAGCTGCTGCCGGCGGCGGGATGCTAATAGGCTTTAGTTGGCTCAATGCCTGTAAGCCAAATACCCCTGAACCAGAGGCAGGGGTGGCGGTACCTAAGGAATGGTTCGAAATAAACGGCTATATTAAAATTGGGGATACCGGAATGGTAACCATATATTCCCCCAATCCTGAAATAGGCCAAAACGTGCGGACCTCTATGCCTATGATAGTGGCAGAGGAACTGGAGGTACCATGGGAAAATGTGGTAGTGGAACAGGCGCCATTAAACACAGGATGGTATCAAAATCAATTTGCGGGGGGAAGCTTGTCCATTCGCTTAAGCTGGAATGCCTTGAGAATGGCCGGTGCTACCGGTAAAAGAATGTTAATGGAAGCTGCTGCAAAAGAATGGGGCGTACCGGTATCGGACCTTACCGCCAGCAAGGGAATTATCAAAGAGAATACCGGAGAACGCACGGTTGGTTACGGAGAGATCGCCTCCAAAGCGGTCGGGATAGAAGTACCTAAAGAAGTAGAACTCAAAGGAGTCAAGGATTTTAAACTGATAGGTAGTAGTATCAAGAATGTAGATGGCAAGAAGATAGTTACCGGCCAGCCCTTGTTTGGTCTAGATTTCCACAGGGACGGTATGCAACTGGCCATGATACAACATCCACCTGCTTTTGGAATGACCGTTAAAGATTTTAACGAAGCGGAAATAAAAAACATGCCCGGTGTAAAAGATGCTTTCATTATTGATACTTCCATTGAAGAGCCCGGTGGGTTCGACGAAAAAGGGTTCAAACAACTCATTGCTATAGTTGGGGATTCCACATGGCGGTTAATACAGGCCAAAAAGGCCCTTAAGGCCAATTGGGAAACTACCGGGGAGCTGGAAAGTTCTGCAATACATTTAAAAAAATTGGAAAAAGCATTGGTTTCCGGGGAGGTACAGGAAAGCAGAAGGGACGGTAATCCGGAAGCTGCCTTTAAAAAAGCGGCCAAAATTATTGAACGAACCTATAGTGCCCCTTTCATTGCCCACAATACCTTGGAACCCATGAACTTCTTTGCCAACGTTACGGCAGATTCGGCTGAACTTATTGGTCCCACCCAAACCCCTGAAGCCTTGGAAGGGTCGGTTGCAAAATTACTTAAATTGCCCCTCGAAAATGTAACCGTAAACATGACCCGTATTGGGGGAGGTTTTGGCAGAAGGCTTTATGTGCATTTTGGTATGGAGGCAGCGGCCATTTCAAAAAAGATAGGAGGTCCCGTGAAGCTGATCTATACCAGGGAAGATGACATGACCCAGGGGACCTATCGCCCTACCTATCGTTCCATATACAAGGCAGGTCTGGATGAAAACAATAATCTGATCGCCTTCACCGTAAAGGGTGCCGGGTTACCGGAGGGACCGGTGTTTCCCAATCGATTCCCCGCTGGGGCCGTTGAAAATTATTCGGCCGAAAAAATTAAGGCCCCTACCAATGTTACTACTGGGGCCTGGCGGGCACCCAGATCCAATTTTACCGCCGGTGCCGAACAAGCGTTTCTGGACGAGGTAGCAGAGGCCGCAGGCAAAGACCCCATTGATTTCCGTTTGGAATTATTTGATCGTGCCATAAAGGACCCCGTAGGGGAAAAGCACGAATACGAAGCGGAACGCTATGCAGGAGTATTGAAACTGGTCAAGGAAAAAGCCAACTGGGGAGTAGCAAAACCCAATATCCATCGCGGGGTAGCCGCCTATTTTTGCCACTCAACCTATGTTGCGGAAGTATTTGATATGAGCCTAAAAAATGGGCAGCCCATAGTGGAGAAGGTATGGTGCGCTGTTGATTGCGGTATAGTGGTGAACAGGGACGCCGCAAAAAATATGATTCAAGGCGGGGTCATCGATGGTATTGGCCATTCCATGTATAGCCAGCTTACCTTTGAAAATGGGTCGCCCCACCAAATGAATTTTGACAAATATCAGTTGATTAGATATTCGCAAGCGCCCAAGGAAATTGAGGTTTTCTTTGTTGAAAATGAAATAGACCCTACCGGATTGGGAGAACCAGGTCTACCGCCGGCCATAGGTGCTTTGGCCAATGCCCTGTACAAAGCCACCGGACAGCGACATTATCATCAACCCTTTATGACCGAAAAACAGGTAGTTGGATAGAAAATTGGATAGGGCATCATTCTCTTATATTTCATTTCCAGAAATATAGCACACCTAAAAGAGTAAGAAGGTGAGGATAATTTTACCCACAATGTATTTGATTGGGTACTCTAACAATAAGCCGTTTAAAAACTAAAGACTATGGTCCATTTCGTTCCCATCTTCCTTGGAAAGCATTTTATGGTCATCCTGGGTATAACGATGTACCTTAAATACTTTTTTTTATTTTTTGCTTAGATTTGATGTTGTTGATGTATCCTCAGAAACTAATATTTGATTATTTTCAATGTATGAATACTATTTTAACAATATTCAGTATTATCGCCGAAAATGAAGGTATTAGTCTGTCCGCACTTGAAAAATCGATCGGAGCCAGTAAAGGGGTATTGTCCAGGGCACTCAAACACGGTACCGATATTCAGGTCAAATGGCTTATCGCCCTTGTCGAAAACTATCCCCAATATAATCCTGAGTGGATATTGACCAACAAAGGGCCTATGCTAAAACATAAGGAAACCAATGACCTTCACCACATGAAGGAAGCGGGGGAGACCTATCAGTTGCATGAAAAAATTACGGTTTTGGAGGAACAGATCAATATTCTAAAAACAGCCATTGATGCCTTAAAGGAAAACAACGATTCCTTAAAGGAAATAAAGGAATTGTTGCAAAAGCGGATCGATGCTTTGGAACAATAGGACGTCCATGACCCTATAAGTGCAAACTTACCGGCAAAATTATTCGGGACCTTCCAGTATTCCCTTTTCCTTAAACAGATTATAGATCATTCTTTTTTCCCGAAGATTGAATGAACGCTCCTCAAACCAATCGTGTATGGCAATTTTTTCGTTCTCTTCCCCTGCCCTATGAAGTATTTCATTAGATACCTTATGCCAGTACACCCAGCGGTTTGTGGCAAGTGCATAACCCATTTCATCATTGATCAGGGACCTTACGGGCCTGTTTCTTAACCTTACCCCATTCTCCAAGATCGCCAAAGTCTTGGTAAGACGCACCACTTCCGAAAAAGAATACCTGTAAAAATCACCAAACCCGTTTTGCCCTACATTATATAATTGGTCCCCTACCTTTAAATCTTCCATAAAAAAAAGGAAGCAAAAATAAAGGTCTGTACCACTTCAGGAAATTTTGCCTACCAAAACTTATAAACAAAGTCCTATTAAATCTGGATTCTTTGTGTGGTTACCATTTATAATTGGGATATGAATACCAGACCAAACAAAACCAGTGGGCAATAAAATCTGATGAGCAGCTTCCTTTCAGTACCATAGGGCCGTAGCCAGAGGTAACCGACTTAATTACGACCACCCATTTTTTACATTTCCTTAGTGTCCATTTACCCAATTCGTTTACATTTGTCCTTATAAAAACTATTACAATGAATTTGGAAAGGGAATTGGGAAAAAGAAGCAATCACCAATGTGAGTTATGTGCCGGTAAGGAAAAATTAAGTGTATTGGAAGTTCAACCACCCAAATACGGGGGGCTGGAAGGAAACTTACTGGTTTGTGAGGTCTGTAAGGATCAAATTGAAAACCCGGACAGTACGGACCCCAATCACTGGCGCTGTCTAAACGATAGTATGTGGAGCGAACATACTCCTGTAAAGGTGATGGCCTGGCGGATGTTGAGTAGGTTAAGAAAGGAAGGGTGGCCACAGGATTTATTGGATATGTTATATCTAGATGATGATATATTGGATTGGGCAAAGGCTACGGCCGAAGGGGCCCCGCAAGAAAATCAAATAATACATCGCGACAGCAATGGTGCCGTTATCGAAGCAGGTGATAGTGTTGTCCTGATCAAAGATCTGGCGGTAAAAGGATCAAGTATGGTCGCCAAAAGAGGTACCGCCGTAAGACGCGTATCCCTAGACCATGAAAATGCGGAATATATTGAAGGAAAAGTGGACGGACAACAAATTGTTATCCTTACCAAATTTGTAAAAAAAATATAGTAGCCGTCTCCCAAAAGATGTATTATTAATCTAGATCAAAATCCCGATCCGTGCAATCAATCTTAGGAATCCGTTGTAACGCAAGGTTCATATCAAATAATTAATGGCCGATAAAGATCCCTATGCCGCACTGAGATATAAGGAATTCAACCTTTTTTTGTTGGTCCGTTTTGCCATGGTTTTTGCCTGGTCCATGCAGTTCGTGGTTATAGAATGGGAAGTGTATTCCTTAACCAAAAACCCCCTATCCCTAGGAATTATAGGCCTTATGGAAGTAATTCCAGCAGTGTCCCTTGCCTTGTTTGCCGGTCATATTGTAGATCAAAAAGAAAAAAAAGGGCTCTTGGTGAAATGTATTTTGGGTTTCTCCATCATAAGCTTGGGCCTATTTTTACTTACCTGGCCCCAAATAGTACGGGATTGGTCCAAAAATACCATTTTGTACTGCATCTACTTTTTGGTATTTCTTGGGGGTATGGTAAGGGCGTTTATAGGACCTACCATTTTTTCCCTATTTGCTTTGATCGTTCCAAAGAAAGTATATCCCAATGCCGCCACATGGAGCAGTTCCGTTTGGCAAATGGCAGCCGTACTTGGTCCGGCTTTGGCAGGGTTTTCCATAAATTGGATAGGAGTGCATTGGTCCATGTGCCTCATCTTTGCCTTTTCGCTAATGGCACTGTTAACACTTACCAAAATTAAAAAGAAACCCATTTTAAATCCAAATATTGGGGAACCCGTACTAAAAAGCCTAAGGGAAGGAGTAAAATTTGTTTTTGGCACCAAGATTATTTTGGGCGCCATTACCTTGGACATGGTTGCCGTACTCTTTGGCGGGGCAGTGGCACTATTGCCCATTTATGCCCAGGATATCTTAAAGGTGGGGCCGGAAGGTTTTGGAATCTTAAGGGCGGCCCCGGCCGTGGGTGCAATGATCATTATGTTTACCTCCGCCTATTTTCCATTAAATAAACACGCCGGATTAAAACTACTTGGGGCAATTTTTGGTTTTGGGCTTTGTATAATTGTATTTGGGCTATCCACTTCCTTTTGGATTTCCGTAATTGCCCTCTTCTTCAGTGGCGTTACCGATGGCATTTCCATGATCATTAGACAAACTATTTTACAGTTAAGAACACCCGATCATATGCGCGGCAGGGTAGCTTCGGTAAATTCCATGTTCGTTGGGTCTTCCAATGAGTTGGGAGCCTTTGAGAGCGGACTTACGGCCAAATTGATGGGTACGGTCACCGCAGTGGTTTTTGGTGGCTGTATGACCTTGATCACAGTAATGTCCACCTATGCCATCTCCCCTACTTTTAGAAAACTGGACCTGAGGAAGGACCTGGAAGAACATGGAAATGGTAAAGATTAGGCGCAGGGGTGGGAAGTTGGATACTAGAGGGTAGATCCTAGATGTTAGATACTAGAAGTTAGATATTGGAATTGAGATGTTAGATGCTAGAACTGAGATGCTAGATGTTAGATATTAGAATTGAGATAAAGATTCAACTCTTAAAAAAGCACTGTCTAGTGTCTGGATTCCGGGCTCTAGTTTCTCATTACTAACTATTCAATACCCTCATCTATATACTCAAATGCTGGATACCAGATGTTAGATACTGGATGTTAGATATTGGAATTGAGATGTTAGATGCTAGATACTAGATATTAGAATTGAGATATGGGATAAAGATTCAACTCTTAAAAATGCATTGTCTGGTGTCTGGATTCCGGGCTGTAGTTTCTCATTACTAACTACTCAATACCCTCATCTATATACTCAAATGCTGGATACCAGATGTTAGATACTGGATGTTAGATATTGGAATTGAGATGTTAGATACTGGATGTTAGATATTGGAATTAAGATGTTAGATGCTAGATACTAGATATTAGAATTGAGATATGGGATAAAGATTCAACTCTTAATGATAAAGATTCAACTCTTAAAAATGCATTGTCTGGTGTCTGGATTCCAGGCCCTAGTTTCTCATTACTAACTACTCAATACCCTCATCTATATACTCAAATGCTGGATACCAGATGTAGATACTGGATGTTAGCTATCAGGGGACTGAATACTTTAAACCTGAAACCTTGAACTTTGAACCTATTTTATTGCTAATTACCCAATGCCCTATAAACAAATATCCATTCAGGATTGGTCTTATCCCTACTTTTGGAAGCGCACTTAAAGCCATTTTTTTCATAGAAAGCCCTTAAGCCCTCCTCCTCTATGGTCAGCCAATACGATTGATGGGGAAATCGCTCCTTTATTGCCGAAAGCCATTTTGAACCCAAGGATTGGCCACGATACTTGGGATCTACAAATAAAAAACCAATATAATGAAAATTCCAGGTCACGTACTTTTGCCATTCCCCCGTTTCAAAATCCGTCATATTTGGAGGGGCCGTCCTAAAGACAATCCCGCCAGCAATGATATCCAAGGCATCTTTAAATACATAAATATTCGCCTTATCCTTGTAATCTTCCCATACGGATTCAATTACATCCTGCCAATCGTCGGGAAGAATTTTAAAAAAATCATGTCCCTCAACCCCTAAGTTTATCAATTCCATATATAGATTTATACTCGTACTACCCTTGACAGGGACTATAACAGTCCCCAGGACCACAAGCGGTCAAAATCATCGGACCACCTATCACCAATGTCGGTTCTGTAGTACGCATTATTGATAATGATATTACTTATCCTGTTCTGCATCATTTTTTGGGCATCTTTCATAGTAAGCCCGGTTCCGGTGACCAAAAGGGCAATTCCCGTATTTCCGGTAATGAGCCATTCATCATTGATCTTTTTAAGGTGCATGGGGTGTACACCGTCCTTCATATCCTTTTTGAAAACGATGACAGAATCTTTGGAGAACAGTTCAAAGGTTTTTTTATCCTCGAAAGGAAAAGGAGGTACCACCATATAGGCACCGACCTGAAATCCTTTTCTAACATTGATCCTAAAATTCTCTCCGGAGGCCAACTTATAGAACATGTTTCCCATCGGCTCCAAAATTCCGGCCCGTTGTATAAATATCTGTGGGTACCCAAACCTGGAAGTGAACTCCAAAGGATAGATTCCATTACCGTTTACAATACAATTAATATCCAATTGACCAATAAAACCACTCTTTGCCAAAGAGCTTTCAAACTTTTTTAAGGTGGCTTCAAAAATTGGGGAATCCTTGGTCCAGAACATGCTGGATCCCATCTCCCCAGTGGACACGCCCAATTCTTTCGGAAAAAGTTTCTTATGCTCAAAAGTAATATTTATGGGATATATAAACTCTTTCCCGTTAAAATAGGCGGATGCGGACACCTCCACCCCTTTTACCTTGCGCTGCAATTGAAAATTGCCAAAATCATTTCCCCAGGATTTCTCATAGGCTTTTAAAATCCGGATTACATCCAAACCTTCATCATCACTGCCCACAAATAACAATTGTTTGTATTCCTGGGTTTCCCCAGAGGGCTTTATTACGTAGGCATTAGGATTGGCCTTGACATAATCGATAGCATCCTGAAAATTGAAAAACTCCTTGGAAGGCAATATTTTTATACCATGCTTCTTTAATTCCGCCTGGCCAAAATTTCGGTCCAATTCCAAAAGATCAGAATATTCGGTACCTCCGACCACCAATTTGCCTTGAGCCCTTAATTCCGAACATATTTTACCATAACCGGTATAGTCAAAAATAAGGACATCCGCCCAATCGATATAGCTTCTCCAATTTTTGGCCTTTTGCACAAAACCGTAACCTATTTCCTGTGAAGGCTTATCCTCAATATACATTTTAACGGCATGGCCTTCGTTCAAAATGGCCACCGCTATATCCAATGTTTCGCCCCACCGGGATACGACCAGAAAATTGCGCTTAATTTCTATTTGACTTTTTAATTTCTCTTTTTTCAATGTATTGGTATATATTAGTTTTTTGTTTAACCTCACCCAGAACTGCCTTTTCAGGCAGTTCTGACCTCTCCAAAGGAGAGGTGAACACGTCCATACCGTCAAGGGCGGGCCGGATACCCTGTCTGGCGAACAGGCAGACCCAAGGCAGCACCTTGGGAAAGTTATTTGGATTAATATTATGGAACATAAAGTAACATTAATAAATATAAAATAGACTGAAAATCGGCCATTCCGATTCTACAACAAAACCTCTTTAATAAATATTCTATAATGTTATCCGGTGTCCAATGTTTTGGACCGTATGGCACAGCAATGTTATGCCCGAATTGGAGAGTAGGTTTCAATGTACCAAGCTAGTGCCCAATAGTGAATAATTTTAAAACAAATATATGTGAAAATTGAATAGCCAATTCAAATAAGGGGCAGAAAATTATAATCCCCTAGGGCCATAATCCAGATTCCCAATACATGGATGCTAGAAACTAGATGCTAGATATTAGAATTGAGATATTAGATGCTAGATGCTAGATATTAGATATTAGAATTGAGATATTAGAATTGAGATATTAGATACTAGATGTTAGATGCTAGATGTTAGATGCTAGACATTTGAACATAGACCCCAACTTTAAACTTTATAACTTTGAACCTTGCAACTTCGCCCCCCCTCCGTCTTCTCCTCCGTCGAAGCCACCTTCCCCTTTCCACTGGAAGGAGCTTTTTGATTTCGTCATTGTGAGCAAAGCGTGGCAATCCATCAATTGTGAAGGGATTGCTTCGTTGCCATAGCCACTCGCAATGACGGATAATTTTAACTCCTACTCCTTGGTAAACCGAAACCTTGAACTTTGAACAAAAAATGCGGTCCAGTTTCCAGGTTCCAGACTCTAGATTATCATTTTTTAGTGTGCCAAAAAGGGGTGGATCCAGGCTGTTTTGTCCCTATTTGCATATACGGCTTAACTATGGACTATCTATGGAGTATCTATGGAGTATCTATGGACTATCTATGGCTTATCCCCGGACAGTTCTTTAATTGAGGTCTCGACCCCGCTCGACCGGACAAAATTATAATAAGTAACCCATTAACAATTAAATATAAATCGAACTCACGCTAGATTAATTTTAACCTTGCCACTTTGACCCCTTCCATTTACTATTTAGTTAATTTATCCATGTAACAATACTCAATCCCTACCCATACACACCCCTAGCCCCTCCCAAGAGGGGAGTTACAGTTTTTTGAACCTTGAACTTTAAACTTTGAGCAGAAAATACCGTCCAGTTTCCAAATTCCAGACTATAGTTTCTCATTACCAACTAGCCAATACCCAATTCAAGATATTTAATAATATCCTACCTTTGCCGGAAATTAGCATTCATGTTTTATTTTTTTCAGAAAAAGAAATTTGTTGTAGACTCCCTTGAAAATTTTATAGACATCCATAACCATATACTACCGGGAATTGATGATGGCGCCAAAACTGTGGAAGACTCCATGGAACTAATAAAAGGGTTCTCGGATATAGGGGTAAAGAAATTCATTGCCACGCCCCATATCATGCATAATTATTACCCCAATGATCGCGACACCATCCAAGCTGCCCTTGGACAAGTACTAAACAGACTTTTAAGTGAAGGCATGAAAGACATAGTTCTGGATATAGCTGCGGAACATATGATAGATGCCAATTTTGATCACCTTCTTGAACAGGAAAAAGTGGTCCCGTTGAGAAACAACTATTTGCTCATTGAAATGTCCTACCTACAACCCTCGATAAATTTTGATGAAGCAATACTGAATATTGCCGCCCATCGGTACTTCCCCATCTTGGCCCATCCGGAAAGATATGCCTTCCTACATCTGAATTCCTCCAAATTTCAAAAATATAAGAACAATGGTATTTTGTTTCAGATGAACCTCTTGTCCTTGGGCGAATTTTATGGTAAGGAGGTTCAAAAAAAGGCACATAAACTCCTGAACAATGGCTTAGTGGATTTTATGGCCACAGACGTTCACAACTTACAACAGTTAAACGGTATCAAAGAAATACAAGTTGCCCCAAAGGTTTTGGAGCAGCTTGTACCGATTATCGAAAAAACGATAAATGAGTTTTATTGATCTAGAATTTCCACCATTGTTTAACGGACTTTCCGTAGCCATAGCCATATTTACCACCATAGCCCAAATTGCTGTCCTTAACATCGTTGACAACAAAAGAAAGCCCGTTCAATTTTCCTTCCTCCTTCAACTTTAAGGGGTATTCAAGGACCGCCTTTTCGGTGGACCCGGCTCTGGTTACATAAATTATGTGATCGGCATATTGGCTTATCAATAAGGTATCCGTAACTACCATTAATGGTGCAGTATCCACAATAACATAATCATAACTGCTCGAAAATTCTTCCAACAGACCTTTGATGCGACTGCTCATTAAAAGCTCTGCCGGATTGGGGGGGATTTTACCCGAATACACTACATCAATAGTATTGTTATGTACCAACATGGAATGTACCAAATCTTTAGGTACCAGACTATCATCATAAAGAAATTCTGTCAACCCAATATCCCTCTTACTATTTCGCTTACCAAGTTCATCAACATTTTTATTGTTGAAAAAGTTGTACAATTTTGGGTTTCTTATATCCGCCCCTATCAAAAGCACTTTTTTATTGGTATTGGCCAAGATCATGGACAGGTTGGAAGCCAAAAAAGTTTTACCTTCCCCCGAAACACTGGAAGTTATAAAGATTACATTTTTCTTACCCGGGCCCGTTTTGGTCTTGATCATATAATCCAGGTTCGTCCGCAGAATACGGAGGGATTCTGCCATTACGGAACGATCGTCCTTTAAAATCAATTTATGGTCCTTCTTGGATAGTTTGGGCAATTCCGCCAATACGGGAACATCCTGTACCAATTTCTCCAGACCAATCTTATTATGGATCTTATTATCCAAAAGGTCTTTCCCATAGATTACGGAAAAAGGCACCAACAATCCCAAAATTAAATGTGCCAACAGTATAATACTTTTTTTTGGAGAGACCGGTTTATTGCTCGCTAAAAAAGCACTATCGATAATCTTGGATTTGGGTGTGGCCGAAGCAAAGGTAATCTGCGATTCCTCACGTTTTTGCAAAAGGTAAAGGTACAATTGTTCGGTGGTCTGTTGTTGTCGGGTAATGTCCCGTAAGGCCCTTTCATTTTTTGGGGCAGAATATATCCTGGAATTGATTTTGGATAACTGGCTGCTCAAACTGTTCACTTGCAATTCCAAATTATTGGTGACACTGTTTAAACTGGATTGCATACTGCGCTTAAGCCCTGCCAACTGTTGGTCCAGGTTAACGATTATGGGGTTTTTTTCATTGGAACTTTCCAACAGGCGTTTTCTCTCCAGGGCCAATTCATTATATCTGGCCGTGGTGGATGCGATTGAGGCATCTGAAAGTCCAACATTGGAAGGCAACAATTCATACCCTTCCTGATTTTCCACTATGTCCTTCATAGAGGAGGCAATGTCCAATTGTACGGAAGCATTTTGTAGTTCCTGTTGGTTGGCCGCCCCTATATTGAGGTTCAAACTGGTCTGTGCCCCTATATCCGTTAGACCCCGATCCGATTTAAAATCCTCGGCACTTTCATCTACCGAGGACAGATCTCCATAAATATTGGCAATCCGGTCATCAATAAAACTAGAGGTCCTGTCGGCTATGGCTTTTTTATCGTTAATGGCGTTGCGATTATAATTATGGATCAATGCATTTAAAACATCCTTCCCCCTATCTATCACCTGATCATTAAGGGCCAGTGCGATAATATTTGACTGCTCATTGGGTATCGATACTTGAATTTTCTTCTGATACTCATCAGCCACCATGGTCATGGGACTTACTACCACCTTATATTTTCTATCCATATACTTGTTCAGATCCAACTCATTCGGGGTAATGACCACTTCCCCAACAGAGGTATTTATGGTTTTTCCAAAAAGTTGTACCGTGGAAGGCTCATCTTCTTCTTCCGCCAATTGGAAAGAGGTATTGGACTTAATAGTAATAAAAAACTCCTCTTTGGCTCGATGTACAATAGAATCAGGAGCTAAAAAACTAACGTTAAAAGGGGTATTTTTGTATAAATCCGAATGTTGAATATTGCCCAAAGCTATAATCTTCTTATTTAAACCCAATTGTTTAATAATATCGATCAAATTAGATCTGGAATTTAAAACTTCAATCTCGTCTTCTACCCTATTCCCTCCTCCTCCAAAAACATTCAAATCCCGAAATATATCCAATTCCGAAGTAGCTCCCTGGTCTTCCAAAATTTGAATTTTGGCCTGTATGGCATATTCCGGGGTTGAATATCTAATTTTTAAAACTCCCAACAAAATACCTATTATAGCAGCTATCACAAACCATTTCCAATTTTTGAGATACGGTTTTAGCAATTCTTTATAATTTACCTTTTTTTGGGAAAGATGGGTAGCTCCGGTATTCATACTATTATGCAAAATTGAACTATGGTGTAAAATTGAATTTTATTGTCTTGTAATTAATATGACCGTGGAAGTAATCAGTACAGAAGCAATGGAAATGGCAATACTGGCCCTCTGATCCAAACTGGAGGCCGTAATTCCTGATTTATTGGGCTCTACATACACCACATCGTTCTGGGTAAGGTAATACACGGGAGAATCCACCATTTTTTGGAGGTCAAATCGATGCGGGTATATACCTTGGTGCCATTGAAATCCCGAATTACCAAGACATTTTCCCGAACCCCCGAATGGTAAGATCTCCTGCAAACCCCAACGCTTCCAAAATAGTGATCTGTTCCCCATTGACCGGATATGTCCCCGGTCTGGACACTTCACCCAAGACAGTGACCGTAAAATTTTGTAGACGAATATTGATAATAGGCTCTTCAAATACTCGGAAAGTCGGTTTCTTAGCATATTCCTTAACTCTTCCGGAGAAAGTCCCTCTATCTTCAGCTTGCCGATAACCGGAAAATCGATCTCCCCGGCCTCATCCACCAAGTAATCTACAGGCTCTTGCCTAAACCCTGTTGTTGAACCACCTCCCCTATAAAGATTAAAAGGAGCACTGGCTTCCGGATTTAAGGAGGATACATGAATGGACACCAAATCGTCTACCTTGAATTTAGAAACCGATCGATTGGTATTCACCAAGGTTTCAAAATTTCCGGTATCCTGAAAATAAACGACCTGCTTTCTGGAAGCACAGGAAGTAAGCGCAAAAATGAATAAAACAATAATTATTTTTTGACCCATGGAATTTTGATTATTAGAAATACGGTTATGAAATTTTCAGTACAAGTATACTAAAAAATTAGGATTGTAAAATTTTCTTGCCAAGGTTTGTTTCCTGTGTAGCATAAGCCCCTCCACTATTGGCCGGATCTTTTTTGTCCAGTTTGCACAATTCGGAATTATTGGAAACATATTCAGGAACAATTTCCTTCATCAACTTCACCGTATTTTCATTAAAGAACATATTGGAAACGCACAGTTCATTGATCTTGGATTTGGTTTCCTCATAGAACAACTCCCTGGATTTGCTGATCATGATCTTCTTATGGTAGGTAGGCATGGTATCTTCCCCATTGGCCAAAAGCTCCTCGTACAATTTTTCGCCCGGTCTAAGGCCCGTAATCTTAATATCGATATCTTCGGGATACTTGAGCCCTGATAGTTTGATCATGTTTTTGGCCAGATCGAATATTTTTACGGATTCGCCCATATCAAATATAAATATTTCGCCCCCCTGGCCCATACCTCCGGCTTCCAGAACCAATTGTGCCGCTTCGGGAATGGTCATGAAATAACGGGTAATATCCTTATGGGTAACGGTTAGCGGCCCACCTTTCTCTATTTGTTTCTTAAAGAGTGGTATTACGGAACCATTGGAGCCCAATACATTTCCAAACCTAGTGGTTATAAATTTAGTCTTCTTATATTGTTCGGCACAGCTAATATACATTTCCGCGATCCGCTTAGTGGCCCCCATAACATTGGTAGGGTTCACCGCCTTATCCGTGGAAACAAAAATAAATTTGTCCACATTATTATCCAGGGAAAGGTCTACAATGACTTTGGTGCCCGCCACATTGATCTTAATGGCCTCATAGGAGTTGTACTCCATTAGGGGCACATGTTTGTAGGCGGCGGCATGAAACACCATATGGGGCCTATATTCCTGAAAAAGGGTAGACATCCTATTCTTGTCCCTGATATCCCCCACAATGGGAATGAAATTATGGAACCCATTCTGCTTTAATTCCTGTTGAAGATCATAAAGGGCAGATTCTGCCTGGTCAATAACCACCAAGGACTTGTATTCACAATTGGCAATCTGCCGTACCAATTCGCTACCAATGGAACCTGCACCACCGGTAACAAATATTACCTTGTCCTTCAATTCATTGGAGATCCTTCTGTTCTTGATATTGATTGGGGCCCTATCCAATAGATCCTCGATCTGGACCTGTTTTATCTGGGAGATCTTCAGTTCCCCATTGATCCAATCCTCGATTGGGGGAACAATTTTGACCTGTACGGGAAAATCCACCAACTCCTCTACCAATTCCCGTAATCGGTTACGATCTATATTCTGTATGGAAAATATAATTTCCGATATATCGTGCCTTTTTATAAAATACTCAGTAAGTACATCCGTACCATACACCCTAACCCCATTGATATTTTTACCTACCTTTTCATTATCCCTGTCGATATAGCCCACCACCTTGGATATGCTCCCGGTATGGCTCGTAAGGGCATTCTGGGTGAGGATTCCGGATTCCCCGGCCCCGTAGATAAGTACGTTCTTGGTTATCTTAAATTGTTTGACAAAATTGTAATAGGCCGTCTTAAATACATATCGGGATGCCGTTAAGGCTATAAAATTCAATAGACTGTGTATAATAATAATGGACAAGGGCACTGTAAAGTCCTCCATAACATCCATTTCCCTGTTAAGGATCACCATAAAAATGGTAATGATACTGGAAAGACAAATAGCATTAAAGATATTGTATACATCCCGCACCCCGGTATGCCTTACTACCCCCTTATAGGAGCCCGTAATCAAAAAAGCTACCAATGCAATGACCATGACTACCGGCAGTTGCAAAAGCAATTTATCGCTATCAAAATTAAGGGTGAGATTAAAACGGATAAGATAGGAAAACACAAAAGTGATAGCGATCAAGGTCAGATCAATAGCCAAGACAATCCATTTGGAAGTATATTTTTGTGCCCTACTGGTCAAGTAATTTTGTATCATTTGGTTACTTCAATTTAACATTATTCAAAAATGGTAATTGACCCGGAAACTCCCTAACGCCATTTTGGTATATTATACTACCAAGATACGCAAATTACCTCCTTGAGTCAATTTAATCGACCTGAATATTACAGGATAAACCTGATAATTTCCAAAGAAGCGGAACAATACCCAATTAATGGCCATGATCCTCTTTCGGTGTGTAAAATTAAACGTAATTTTCAATCACAAAGCAGGAAGCGGGGATATTTCGGTAAACTTGCAAAAAATCGGGTGAACATCATTTTAAGTCAACACCCCATCCAAAACAATATGGCCATTGGATCCATACATCGTATTTTTTTCAATTACATCTAGAAACAACGGCAAGCCAACTCCTAAATTACTTTAGACGTTCTTTAGACCGTAATGATCTGGGTTTAAATTCCCTTGGAAATATTCGCCGTTGGTCAAGAAATATAATTCCCATTTGTATTTATTCAATACATAGTATATTTACACTTTTAAACAACAATCAAGAACACGTATCGGACAAGATAGACCGGCATTAAAATGCACTACAACTAAAAAGCAAATAAATATACATAAATGAAAATATTAGTTACGGGAGCCGCGGGCTTCATAGGTTTTTTCGTATCCAAAAAATTAATCGAAAAAGGACATCAGGTCGTTGGACTGGACAATATAAACGACTATTACGAAACCAACCTTAAATACGACCGTTTAAAGGAATTGGGTATTTCCCGGGAAAATGCCGAAAAATTTGGACATATTGGCCCCAGCAAAACACATCCCGATTCCTTTTCGTTTATCCGTCTTAATCTGGAAGATCGGGAAGCCCTTCCGGAACTGTTCAAAGATCAGAAATTCGATGTGGTGTGCAATTTGGCGGCTCAGGCGGGAGTGAGATATAGCTTGGAAAATCCGGAATCCTATATAGACAGTAATATTGTGGGCTTTTTAAATGTATTGGAATGCTGTCGCCACTATAACATCAAACATTTGGTCTACGCCAGCAGTTCCAGTGTCTATGGCCTTAACAAAAAAATCCCTTTCGAGACTACCGATAATGTAGACCACCCCATTAGTCTGTACGCCGCTACTAAAAAAAGTAATGAACTTATGGCCTATACGTATGGACATTTGTACGGTTTTGCTACCACCGGCCTACGTTTCTTTACGGTCTACGGTCCTTGGGGCAGACCGGATATGGCCATGTTCCTCTTTACCGATGCCATACTCAAGGACAGGCCCATAAAGGTATTCAACAACGGACAAATGGAACGGGACTTTACCTATATAGATGATATTACGGAAGGAGTAGTGCGTATTCTGGAAAAAGACACCAAGGAAAGAAGAAATACCAAGGAAAATTATAAAATCTACAATATAGGCAATAACAATTCGGTCAAACTGCTGGACTTTATAGAGGCCATTGAAAAAAAACTAGGTATCCAAGCAAAAAGGGAACTACTTCCCATGCAACCGGGGGATGTGGAAAAAACATGGGCCAATGTGGACGATCTGATCCAAGATTACAATTATAGCCCCAACACCCCCGTAGGAGAAGGAGTTGGCCATTTTATAGAATGGTTTAAAATGTACTATGGGGTTGGAGGGGAGAATTGAGTATTGAGTACAAAGTATTAAGTGGTAAGGTGAGCAATGAATGTATGCAGCAGCGAATGGCCTTTCGCTTTGAAAAAACAGGGTTCCTTCCCTAAAAAGGGCTAGGAAGAAATAAAAACCAATTTCTTGCTTCGATCCTAAAAAAGAACTAAATTTTTAGATTTTTCTCCACCCTTTAGGCAGGGGGAAGAGAAAAATCAACCGACATGCAAGCAAGAATATAAAACCAATTTCCTGCCCCGGCCCTAAAGGGGGCAAATTGGTTTTATAACAAAATCAGGCCCGGGACTAGAGTATAGGTATTATTTTTAAACTTAGATATATAGAGAAACACTATATTCAAAGTCGAAATTCTTTTATTGGGATTTTTCTCCGCCCCTGCCCGACTACGTCATTCCCGTCCTTACCGGAACGACGGACAGGCGGGCTTTAAGACAGGAGAAGAGATAAATCACCGGACATGGAAGCAAGAAACAAGAATATAAAACCAATTTCCTGCCCCGACCCTAAAGGGGACAAATTGGTTTTATAACAAAATCAGGCCCGGGACTAGAGCATAGGTATTATTTTTAAGTATAAAGAGAAACACTATATAAAAGTGAAATTCTTTTATTGGGATTTTTCTCCTCCCTTTAGGGCTGGGAAAGAGAAAAATCGACCGATATAGAAGTAGAAAGCAAGTAATTCCATAACGATATAACTCCTAGTCCTCCCCCTAACCCCCTCCCAAGGAGGGGGAATGTGCTCCAATCAATATCCTGAGAAAACCCCATTACTCCATTACTTGATAACTTCGTAACCCTAACCAGTAAACAGTTGCAGTTGGCAGTGCATTGTTGAAAAGCAATAACGCCATAACCTGATAACCAACTTACCATTCATCGAGTTTATTATAACTTAAAATGATAATAATATCGAATTAAATTTGTTTTATTCACCTTTGCCCTCAAATTAAAAAGTACCATGAACAACACATTACTAGATTTAAATACGAGGTACCATATATTGGTCACCGGGGGAGCCGGTTTTATTGGCTCCAACCTCTGTGAAACCCTGTTGAACAATGGAAACAAGGTAACCTGCCTGGATAATTTCGCTACCGGGAAACGCGAAAACATAGCACATTTGCACGCCAACCCCAAGTTTACATTGATAGAAGGGGATATCCGAAATTTGGCCGATTGCCAAAACGCCTGCAAAGATGTGGACTATATTCTGCACCAGGCCGCTTTGGGTTCGGTACCCCGATCCATAAACGACCCCATTACCAGTAACGATGTAAACGTATCCGGGTTTCTGAATATGTTGGTGGCCGCCAGGGATGCCAAAGTAAAACGTTTTGTCTATGCGGCAAGTTCCTCTACCTATGGAGATTCCAAGAACATGCCCAAAGTAGAGGATATCATTGGAAGACCTTTGTCTCCCTATGCCATAACCAAATATGTCAACGAATTGTATGCCGATATCTTCAGCAAGACCTATGGTTTGGAAACTATCGGATTACGCTATTTTAACGTTTTCGGCAGAAAGCAGGATCCCAATGGCGCTTATGCCGCAGTGATTCCAAAGTTTGTAATGCAATTGATGAAATACGAATCGCCTGTCATCAACGGGGACGGAACCTATTCCAGGGATTTTACCTATATAGACAATGTGATACAAATGAACCTTAGGGCCATTATATCAAACAATAAAGAGGCCCTTAATACCGTTTACAATGTGGCCTATGGAGAAAGGACCGACCTAAACGAATTGGTAGGCCTTTTAAAGGAATACCTAAGTGTATATGATCCGAAAATAACAGAGGTCCCCGTTATACACGGACCCAATAGACAGGGCGATGTACCCCATTCCTTGGCTTCTGTGGATAAGGCCAAGAAATTATTGGGCTACGATCCCCGATACGATATAAAATCAGGATTAAAGGAAGCCGTACAATGGTATTGGTCCCATTTAAAATAAACTATAACAGTACATGACAAAAACCGATTAGAGCATAAAAAATGTGTCATTGCGAACAAAGTGAAGCAATCTTACCCAATGGGCAACAGATCGCTTCGTACCTCGCGATGACGAAAAATTATTTTTTGTCATGTACTAAATAAACTATTTAAAATGAATTTAACAGTAATAGGAACCGGATATGTTGGTTTGGTTAGTGGTACCTGTTTTGCAGAAATGGGCAATACCGTTACTTGTATCGATGTGGATGCCAAGAAAATAGAGAATCTTAAACAAGGTATCATCCCTATATACGAGCCGGGCTTAGAAGCCATGGTTACAAGGAACATTAAAAACAAGAGCTTACATTTTAGTACCGACCTAAGTACCCATTTGGAAAAATGCGATATTGCCTTTATTGCGGTAGGAACCCCCATGGGAGATGATGGCTCGGCCGATTTAAAGTACGTTTTGCAGGTGGCCCGGGAAATTGGAAAACATATGAGCCATGGTCTAATCGTAGTGGACAAATCTACGGTTCCAGTTGGCACTGCGGACAAGGTTAAGGCTACCATTCAGACAGAACTGGACCAACGTGGGGTTTCCATATCTTTTGATGTAGTCTCCAATCCGGAGTTTTTAAAGGAAGGGGATGCCATTAGCGATTTTATGAAACCGGACAGAGTGGTTATTGGGGCCGATAATGATGAAGCGGCCAAAAAAATGCGGACGCTCTATAGCCCCTTTTTTAGAAGTAGCGTAGACCGCCTTATTAGCATGGATGTACGTTCGGCCGAAATGACCAAGTATGTGGCCAATGCCATGCTGGCCACTAAAATATCGTTTATGAACGAAATTGCCAATATCTGTGAGCTGGTAGGGGCCGATGTAAACAAAGTACGTATCGGAATAGGTTCTGACAGCCGTATAGGCTACAGCTTTATCTACCCGGGCAGTGGTTATGGGGGATCCTGCTTCCCAAAAGATGTTAAGGCCCTGAAAAAAACAGCCGAAGAACACGGGTATTCGGCACAACTGATCAGTTCCGTGGAAGTCGTTAACGATAAACAAAAAATGGTCATTGCCCATAAGGTGGTGAAACGGTTTGGGGAAGATCTAAGCGGAAAGACCTTTGCCGTTTGGGGACTGGCCTTTAAACCGGAAACCGATGATATGCGTGAAGCTCCCGCCATTTATATTATTAAAGATCTGGTACGGCGCGGTGCCAAAATACAGGCGTACGATCCCAAGGCCATGGAGGAGGCCCAACATTTTTATTTAAAGGACTTGAAGGGAATAACCTACCACAATTCCAAATACGAGACCCTCCAGAATGCCGATGCCATGATCTTATTGACCGAATGGAAAGAATTCAGGTCACCCGATTTTGAGGAACTGAAGGTACAGTTGAACAGCCCGATCATTTTTGACGGCCGCAACCAGTATAACGATGCCTTGATGAAAGAAAGAGGGATCGAATATTACCAGATAGGAAAGAAATAAATTAACCATTAATACATATTATACCGAGATGAGTTCAATTAAAATAGCAATAATAGGACTGGGTTATGTAGGACTGCCCTTGGCCCGCTTGTTCGCCACCAAATACCCTACCATTGGATTCGACATTAACGAAACCCGTATAAAGGAACTAAGGTCCGGAAAGGACCATACTTTAGAGGTAGAGGACGATATCCTTCAGGCCGTTTTAAAGGATAAGGCAAAAATGGACGGTCCCGGACTGTATTGTTCCAATACATTGGAAGATATAGCCGATTGCAATTATTTTATCGTTACCGTCCCTACTCCGGTAGACAGTACCAACCGCCCTATTCTGACCCCCTTGTACAAGGCCAGTGAAACGGTGGGCAAAGTGCTGAAAAAAGGGGATATAGTGGTCTATGAGTCTACCGTATACCCAGGGGTAACCGAAGACGAATGTATCCCGGTACTGGAAAAAACAAGCGGACTCAATTTTAATAAGGACTTTTATGCGGGCTACTCCCCGGAACGCATCAATCCGGGAGACAAGGAGCACACCGTGGAAAAAATACTAAAGGTCACCTCCGGATCCACTCCCGAAATCGGAAAACAGGTCAACGACCTATATGCTTCGGTGATTACGGCAGGCACCCATTTGGCCCCGAGCATCAAAGTGGCCGAAGCGGCCAAGGTCATCGAAAACTCGCAACGGGATATCAACATTGCCTTTGTGAACGAGTTGGCCAAGATTTTCAACCTCATGGGCATAGACACCCATGAAGTACTGGAAGCTGCCGGCACCAAATGGAACTTCCTCCCCTTTAAGCCGGGATTGGTGGGCGGCCATTGCATTGGGGTAGACCCTTATTATTTGGCCCAAAAAGCCCAGGAATACGGCTACCATCCGGAAATTATATTGGCAGGGCGCCGCATGAACGATGGCATGGGGAAATATGTAGCCGCCGAGGTGGTAAAACTTATGGTCCAAAATGACATAAAGGTAAAGGGATCCAACATTCTATGCCTGGGGATCACCTTTAAGGAAAACTGTCCGGATGTAAGAAATACCAAGGCGGTGGACGTCATCAACAACCTAAAAAGTTACGGTGCCGAAATCACCACCTATGACCCATGGGCATCCCCGGAGGAGGTGGCACATGAATACAGTCTGGACACTACCAAGATGCTCCCTGACGAAAAATACGATGCCATTGTACTAACGGTGGCCCACAAAGAATTTTTAAATGTTGACCTAAAATCAATGTTAAAACCTGAAGGGGTACTCTATGATGTAAAAGGAATTCTAAAAGGTAAAGCCAACGCTAGGCTTTAGGGAAACCGATACTACGGCATTGACCGGTCTTATAATAGCCCACTACCCTTTTAAATAAATCAGATTTTTTAATATAAAAACAAAGGCGATCTCCATAATAGATCGCCTTTGTTATGCAATACCCAATCTTATTACAGCTTTTATACAACCCCTTTTACAGGCCACTCTTTGCCAAACCCAGGCCCTTGTAGATAAACATAGACGCACTTATACCCTCTTTCCACTGCATCTTTGAAGAATCCGGATCCTTCCATTTCTTAATAAAAAATTTCTTGAAACCGACTATTCTCGAGGCAGAGCCGTAGAGGCATTTCACCGTACCTATAGCTATCGGTATCATTTTTGGCCTTAGGGCCAAAAGCCAAAATTTTGTATTTTGCCCCACCCGGAATTGCGAAAAAGCAATTCCGACCTTCCCTAAAGGGAGGTATGATAGGAAACCCCGAGGCAGAGTCTTCGGGGAATTATAAAGATTAAAAGAGCTTCGCATTTCACCCAACCGCCTTTACAGCAGAAAGGAAATCTTTCAAAATTTAAAAAAACACATTTTCACCGGAAGGCTAAATCGAAAACATTATACAAATACCTGTGTATAAATACCCGAAACAGCAATCCTACACCAAATCCCATGATTCCTTGAAAATGTTAAGGTTTTTAAAAATAGTACTTCAAAAAACCTCCAATTCTTAAAGAAAAGCGCATTTCATCGAAAATAAAACCAAAAGACATCCAAAGGCTAAAAAACAAACGTAAAACCACCATTGCACTTCAAATGTGCATTTCATCGAAAATAGCGCATCTTTTGCCGATGATGTTTAAAAATTAAATAATATTGTTGAACCCAAATGATTATCATTTTAAATTAACGTCTTTTACTTATGAAATTTCACCCCTCAAATCCCATTCAAATCACCCTAATCTGCCTTGTATTAATATTAAGCTACTCCTGTAACAAGGATTCTGACCTGTTGGCAGAATATGTGGTTGAGAACCCGGAAATAGCTCTATCCGAAACTGTTGTTACCTTAAGGAACAGTTCGGTGACCATCAAACCATCGGGAAAGTACTCCAATGGAAATTCAAAAAAATCCACCATTACCGACGTATACCCCCTTCTATCGGTACAGCGGTAATAAATGAGGATAATTCCATAACTTATACACCGGACACCGATATAACGGGGACTGATGAGTTTAACTATACTACCGATGTAACGAATACCGATAATACGATTACCCAAGAAACCGGTTCTATTACAGTGACAATAACCGACGAGACACCTATATCCACCGAACCCGAAGACATGGGCGAATTAAAAGCTTTTCCGGGTGCTGAAGGACATGGAAGATATACCACTGGTGGTAGGTGGCAATGTTTATCAGGTTACTAATTTAAATGATAGTGGGCCTGGATCTTTAAGGGATGCCATAAGCCAAGGGAAACAGAACAATAGTATTTAGAGTTGGTGGTGTAATTCACTTAAAATCAAGATTAGATTTCGGTGGTGACAATATCACAATTGCCGGAGAGACTGCCCCGGAGATGGCATCGCTGTATATGGCAGTATGACAGACACCAATAACCATGAAAATATTATTATAAGGTATATGAACTTTTTAGTCGGCGATACCGGAAGAAAAGATGAAGATGACGCTTTTAGGGTAAGAAATTCAGGGACAGGAGCCAAATCAAACTTTATTTTTGACCATTGCGGCTTTTTTTGGGGAAAAGATGAAACTTTTGCCATAGAGGCCAACAATTCGGAAACAGGTTCGGTAGAAAAAGTAACCGTACAAAATAGTATTATTGGAGAATCATTTAATAATAAAGGAATGATAATATGGCGTCAAGGTTTTGAAATTTCCTTTATCGATGTTCTTTTCTCAAATAACCACGAGAGAAATATCCGTTCCTCTACAAGGTATGCGAGTTGGGAACAAATTAATTGCGTTATTTATAATTATTATATTGGTGTTAACCCAACTTGGAGTAATGAGTTTGATGTTATTGGCAATGTATTCTTAAGAAAAGGGAGTTCAATTTCTGACATAAATATTGAAAGCACCTCGGGTATTCTTAACGATACCAAAGCTTATTTAAAAGATAACACGAATAATGGTCGAACAGCCACAACAAATATTTCCGGAATACCACTAAAAGATTCAAGACAGGTCAGTAGCGGATATACTCCAATTCCCAATATAGGAACTACTGTACTTGATAATGTGTTAAATGATGTTGGGGCTAATCTTAATGGAAATAATCCTATTGCCGAAAAGCAAATTAATGATGTAATAAATGGTACTGGATCGTGGATTTCAAGTGAATCGCAAACTGTTGCCCTGACATTAAAAGGAGGAACACCATACACTGATACAGATAAAGATGGTATGTCTGACGAATGGGAAATAATAAACGGCCTAAACCCAAACGATGCCAGTGATGGAAAAAAAGATACTAATGGTGATGGTTACACCAATTTAGAGACTTTTTTACACTTTTTAACATTAAAAAATTAAATACACTACATTCTCTAACTTATAGAAGAGTTTTTCAATATTAAGATACAGGGGTCTGATTTCATTTAAATCAGACCCCTTTGCTTTTTTATAATAACCATATTCTTCCAATATCTTCAATAAATATAATTGTGAAATGAATTTTGTCATTTTATACAATAAACTGGTTTATTTGCATTTCAAATGTATTTTTCAGTTAGTAAAAAACTATTTCGTAATCTTGCAATCAATTCTCATTTTTTTCCAAAGTAGTACCTCATGAAAAATAAAATATGCTTTGTAATACCTTCTTTAAACTCGGGAGGTGCAGAACGTGTAGTTAGCAATTTAGCGAATGTATTAATAAATGATTACGAAGTTCATATCATTACACTAAGTGCTTCCCAACCATTTTATAAACTAGACAATAAAATATGTTTGCATTATTGTAAAACAAATATTAAACCAAGTACTTCAATATTAGCAGCAACAGTAAATAATATTTCATTAACCAAAAAAATTATAGAAATAAGCCGAGAAAATAAAATTCAGCTTTTAATTGGCTTTATGACAACTGCTAATATTTTAGCGATTATATCCAGTAAGTTTCTAGGTATTCCAGTAATTATTAGTGAACGTAATAACCCTTCAATGGAAATCACTTCTAAAATGTGGAAAACTTTGCGTAAATACCTATATAGACTAGCCAATTATGTAGTGGTTCAAACTAAACCTATCAAAGATTATTATATCAAAACTGTAAAAGAGGACAATTTAATCATTATTCCCAATCCCTTAATAATAAATTTACCCTCCAAACAAATTAGTAATGATAATATAATACTTAATGTTGGCCGATTGAGTCCTCAAAAGGCACAAGATATTTTAATTAGAGCATTTGCCCTAACACAAAATAAAGATTGGAAACTTTTTATTGTGGGAGAAGGAGAAAATAGAGGGAAATTGGAAAAATTAATTAATCAACTCAATCTTAAAGAGCAAGTTAAACTTATTGGCCAAATAAATGATATTACACAAATATATGCTCAAGCTAAAATATTTGCATTCAGTTCAATATATGAAGGCTTTCCGAATGCCCTTATTGAAGCGATGTATTGCGGTCTCCCATGTATATCAACAAATTGCCCTACTGGGCCTGGGGAATTAATCAATGATGGCGTAAACGGTTTTTTAAGTCCTGTCAATGAAATAGAAACATTTGCTTTCAAATTGAATACTTTAATGCATAATGAAACTTTAAGAAATACCTTTGCCAATAAATCTACCGAAACTGCTTTACCATTTGATTACATAAAAGTTACTGAAAAATGGAAGCTACTCATTTCGAATTGCATTTAGTCATTACCGTAAATCAATAAACTAAAACAGCTATACAAATATATTGTGAACAGAATCTTAAATAAAATACAAGCACTATTACAAAATTCTGTGGTAAAAAACATTTTACTAGTTGGGACCATAACCCTCCTTATTAAAGGGATAGGCTTTTATAAAGAAACTCAGATTGCTGCCAATTATGGTCTATCAATAGTTTTGGACACATTCTTCATAGCCTATTTGATACCTGGATTCGTCCAAAGTGTTTTTTTGGAATCATTCAAAAGCGTATTTATACCAAATTATATTGCTGAATTAAAATCTGGAAATGATATTTCAAGGTTTCAAGGGTTAGGTTTTTTCACTACTGCCCTTATGGCTTTATTTTTTACAATAATTGCCATATTGATTACGGATGTCTACCTTCAGGTTTTTTTTTCAGGCAAAGAAGTCACCTATTATGAACTAATCAAAGATCAGTTTTATATTGTTTTACCATGTATTTTTTTATGGGGATTTTCCTCTTTACTTAGTGGGCTTTTAACTATTAATGAAGAATTTAGGCATTCTTCTTTTGAAAGTATTTTTATACCGGTATCCATAATCATTTGCATCTTTTTCTTCAAGGATAAGCTTGGCAATATGTTATTGGCAATAGGAAGCTTAATCGGTTCCATTTTATCTTTTCTTTATCTCATAATTGTTTGTTGGCAAAAGAATATATTAAACTTATCATTACCTGATTTTAATAATCAGAATTCAATTCAGATGTTTAAACAAATACCTGCTAAAATTACATCAAGTATCTTTGCTGGCCTACACAATGTAGTAGATCAGTTTTTTGCCGTACAATTAGCCATAGGATCTATTTCAGCTTTAAATTATGCTCTAAAAATACCTGCCTTTGCCATTGGCATAATAGTGATTGCCATGAATAACGACTTATTACCCCATTTTTCTAAATTAGTTTTAAAAAATAAGGATCAGGCCTACCAACAGCTTTACAAATTACTTAAAATCGTATTTTTAGGAAGTGCAATTATTGCAATTATCGGAATTTTAACTTCGGACTTTTTTATTTCTCTTTTTTTTGAGCGAAATGAGTTTACTAATGAAGATACTAAACTGGTTTCCAACCTCCAAAAAATTATTTTATTATACATTCCATTTAAAATTTCCGGAATGCTTCTAGTCAATTTTCTAACCAGTATAAACAAAAATAATTTTATGGCAATTGTTTCATTAATTAGTGTTGTATTAAATATTATTCTAAATTTTGCACTTGTAAATCATTTTGGGATTTTTGGAATTGTTACTGCAACTACAACTGTAGTCATAATTCGAAATTTAATCTTACTAAGATTTACAATAATTCAAAAAAACAAATTCTATATAAACTAATTTTGACAGTATGTTTATATTAAAATGTATTAGAATTACATTACTCGTCTTGATTTTGTGGAATGTTCCAACTTTTTTATTACATTATATCTCTCCTTCATTAGCATCGTTATGTAGTTATTTAACATCTGCTCTATTCATAGCCTATTTCGTTTTAGCACCTAAAAATGTAACTTTAACTTACCCTTTTATTATATTAGGATTATTATATTTTACAATTTCTTCATTAAACTATCATTTTGTAGATGTCGACAATTTTTTTATCAAGGAATTCTTGAGGCTAATGATTGTTGTAACTTTTGGGGCTTCAATTGTTGGACAGACCAATACAAAAGAGTTATATATAATTATTCTATTAGGTACAATAAGTATAATAATCAATGCCCTAGTTTTTCCAGAAATGTCAATTAATATTGGGCGGGCTGCCGGTTTTTATCTTAATGCTAATACAGCTGGAGCAATTTGTATAATTGGATATGGTTTCTCCTATGGTATCAAAGAAAAAAACCTTAGTATAATTGGACAGATGGTATTTACTCTAGCAGGAATATTAACTTTCTCCAGAACGTTCATTGTAATATGGCTTTTTTTAAACCTTATTGCAATTTATAGGAGTAAAAAAAACATGCTTGCTCCGATTATAGGGATTATTGCATTAATATTTATTTTCACTTTTGCTGATGAATTAACCCTAAATAAGCATCGTTTTCTGCTTTTCAAAGTTTTATTGAAAGTGGAGACAACAAAAGTGCCCAAACTCTCCAGGAAGGAAGTAGGGATGAAACTTGGGCCGAATATTACGATCTTATAATGGACAACCCATGGATAGGACATGGTTTTATGAGTTTTCAAAGAGTAGTGAACAATAAACCAGGAGTACACAACACCTATCTAATGATTATTGGCGAATCAGGAATCATCCCATTTCTTTTACACATCAGCATTTATTTAACATTATTAATAGGTAGTTTTCGTCATTTCAAAACCAAACCGGAATATATGAACATTACTATTGGTCTTATTCTATTCATGCTTACTAGTCACACATATTTTGTTAACTTTTATTTAATTCTTATTTCAATGTACATATATGTTAATTTAAAAAACGAGAACAAATTGCTAAAACAGAAAATATAATATCCTAATGAACGTTAGGAATCTATGATAATTAACGAATAATGAAAAAATATATAAAAAAGTTCATTCATAATACTTTAATAGGCAAATGGGTTGAAAAATTGTATTATGGTTTTCGAATAAAATGTGTTCCTGAAAAATTGTATGTCAAACAACAATATAAAAAAGTATTTGGTGAAAATCCAAATTTAAAAAAGCCTAAGACACTTAATGAAAAAATTGTTTGGCTGAAATTAAATGATCGTACCGCTCTTCATACCCAATGTGCTGATAAATTGGCCGTACGGGATTTTATAAAAGAACGTATTGGAGAAAAGTTTTTGGTTCCTTTAGTCTTTCATACAAAGAATACTAATGAAATTATTTCTAATAATATTCCGGATTTTCCCGTAATCATTAAAACCAATCATGATAGTGGAGGCGGTATTTTTGTTTATGACAAAGCAAAGATTAATTGGAAAGAAGTACAAAAATCTTTAAAAAAAAGAATGTCCAAAAACTATTATTGGCAATCCAAGGAATGGCAATATAAAAATATTATTCCAGAAATCATTATAGAAAAATTATTGATAGATTCTAAAGGAAACATACCATACGATTATAAGGTTCATTGTTTCAATGGCAAGGTCAATATGATTCAAGTGGATATGGGAAGAGGATCTGAAAATCATTTTAGGAATTGGTATTCAAAAGAATGGAAAAGAGAACCTTATCAATGGACAATTCTCAAAAATGGGAAAGAAATAGGGTCCTCAGAAAATGATGTCAATAAACCAACAAACCTAAATCAAATGATAGAACTGTCCGAAACATTATCCAAGCCCTTTAATTATGTTCGGGTAGATTGGTATGATCTGGATGGGCAATTATTTTTCGGTGAACTTACCTTCCACCATGATGGAGGTAATCGACCAATTACCCCACAAATGTGGGATATTAAACTAGGGGAAAAATTGAAGTTAGATATATCTTAATTAGAATGAAAATAGATTTAATTATTAGTGAGTTTGGACAGGTGGAGCTGAACGAGTCGTATCAGTCATAGCCAACCACTGTTCCAAGGGAAATAAGGTTCGGCTTTTTACATTTAGTCAAGTAGATGATGCATATGCATTGATCCTAGAATAGAACGAATTAAATACGAAAAGAAGTTTTTTATATTTAATTTTACATCCAAAATGTTTCTTTTTCTTTCATGGTTCTATCGTAAAAAAAGAACCGTCCTGATATTATCAGTTCTCATATGACATTAATTGGATATGGCACCATCCCTATCGCCAAATTATACAATATCAAAATAGTAGCCAATTGGAACATGGTCTAATCATATAAACGGGAAAGAATTTATTGGAAATAGAATTTCATGGAGGCTATTTCATCCCTTCCATAGCCAATGCTACAACCGTTTTAACTAAATATGATTTAGATTTTTTCAAAAAATCAATAAAAAATACTTTTTGTGATTCATAATCCAAGTAGTTACAATCCTGCTATATTAAATCAAAACGTAGTAAGAAGTAAAGTAATCCTAACTGCCGGAAATCTTGATAGATATCATCAAAAAGGTTTCTTTCGATAATTTAATGGAGATTGCCAAGGAAATACTCCTAAAAACCTCAATGGAAAACTCAAAATAGTAGGTGGAGGAGATGTTGGCATGGAGATGATTAAAAATAAAATTCAAGAATATAATCTATCTGAGCAAGTAATTTTGGACAGGATTTAGAACAGATCTCGACAAAATCATGCAAAGTTCGGAGATTTATTTGTTACCATCTCGATATGAAGGATTACCAATGGTACTCATTGAAGCAATGTCACAAAATATGGTTTGCGTTTCTATAACTGTATATCTGGTCCATCCGAAATAATCGAACACAATAAGAACGGTATTCTTGTTAGTAATCAAGACAAAACAGAAATGGTAAAACAGTTAGACCGTATTATAAAAAAATGAAAACTTAAGATCTTCGATACGGAGCAATATAAACGGATCTTTAGACAAATTTACTGTAAATAAAGTATCGGATGAATTTTGTTATTTAATGATATCATTTAATATTGATATAAATAACACTTTGCAAACCTAAAGATATAGATATAAAAATGTGCGGAATATACGGAACTACCCTTACTTATGAAGAAAGAATAATAGAGTCCAAACTTAAACGTATTAATTTTAGAGGTCCCGATTATACTGGCGTTCAATCTTATAAAAACGATAACAAAAAGATTACCTTGGGCCACAACAGGCTTGCCATTTTAGATTTGGACGCCAGATCCAACCAACCTTTTAGTTATGGTACGGAGATACACATTGTGTTCAATGGGGAAGTATATAACTATATGGACATAAAGAAAGTCCTTTTAACCAAAGGCCATACCTTTAAGACCACTAGCGACACGGAGGTTATCTGTGCCGCCTATCTGGAGTATGGAGAAGATTGCGTTAAACATTTTAATGGGTTGTTTGCCTTTGTCATTTATGATGAGCGTAAACAACAATTCTTTGGCGCCAGAGATCGTCTAGGCCAAAAACCCTTCTATTATTATCACTCAGGTACGGATTTTGAATTTGCCAGCCAACTCTCGGCCATTAAATTGGGAAACACCCTGCTTTCCACTTCCAGCAGGGCCATATCCAATTATATGGTATGGGGCTATATCCCCGACCCCGATTCCATTTTTACAGAAGTTAAAAAACTGCCTCCTGGCCACTGCTTTACGTATCAACTACGATCGGGGGTATTCAAGGAAAACCAATATTGGGACATCGACTTCAAAGGACAAAATCATTTCCAGGGAACGTATGAAGAGGCTCAGGAAGAACTGGAATTGCTTTTAACCGATGCCGTACAAAAACGAATGATAGCCGATGTTCCTTTGGGGATTTTTCTTTCAGGCGGAATAGATTCCTCCTTGGTAGCTGCATTGGCCAACAAAAATAACACTGGCAAGGTAAAGACCTTTTCCGTTAAGTTCAATACAAAAAGCGTGGATGAGAGCCGGTATGCCCAAGAAGTGGCAAATCATCTTGGCACCGACCACCATACCATTGAATGTAAATATGAGGAAGGTTTAAATATTATTGAAAATTTTAGCCATTATTACGATGAGCCCTTTGCCGACTCATCGGCCATCCCTTCCTCATTGTTGGCCAAATACACCAGAAAGCATGTTACCGTTGCCCTATCGGGAGATGCCGGAGACGAAAGTTTTTTAGGCTACCATCGGTATAATTGGATGACTATCGCGGAAAAATTTTATAAAATCCCTACTATTTTACAACCCTTAATTACCGGGCCGCTAGGAGCCCTACCCTATTACAAAACCAATGTGGTTGCGGATGTACTTAAAAGCAAACTCTAAAATGAGGCGTATATAGCATGATGTTGGGCGGCACCAATGGGGAATGGTACCACCATCCCGAACATGATATCATTGAACTCCATAGACAATACTTATTTCACAATAATAAAGAATATTTATGAACGTATTTCGACTTTGATCTAAAGACCTATTTAAATGGGGACATCAATACCAAAGTAGACCGCGCAACATCGGCCTATAGTCTAGAAGCCAGATCAATTCCTTTTGGACTATAGAGTGGTCGAATTTGAAGGTCTCTTCCCACAGTATATAAGTTCCATAAAAAAATCAAAAAAGAATTCTTAAAAGACGTCTTGTACAAACATGTCCTAAAGAGAAACGTTCACTAGACCTCAAAGGCAGGGTTTACCATGCCACTTGCAGAATGGTTTAGAGCAGAACTAAAGGAATATGTTATGGACCAACTTAACGAAACGGGCTTACAAGATATTCCTGGTATCCATATTAAAAAAGGCAAAATATAATCGATCAACACATGAACCAAAGCCAATGGTTCTTATACTATATGGAAACTTTTAGTACTTAAGCAATACCTCAATTCTATAGCAGATTAAAATATACCAAATTTAATCATTAGTTCGCTTAAACCAAGATATAAGACAATGACAACATTACGTGTTATACGAAATTGATATGTTATTTGTATACCCAATAGATGTAACATATCTTTGAGCTACTAAAATTAAATATACTTCTTTTTTATTATTAGTACATCGACCAACATATAAATCATCGATAACGATTTATTAAGAAAGGGAATTTAAATTTAACGTAGACCATTGGATTATCTTGAAAACAAGAATTCTTTTAGTTAGAGTAATGCTTTTTCACATTTAAATTATTTATGAAAAATAAAATAGATTGGTTGATTATTGTATCAGATGATGGTGTTTTTGGAGGGGCAGAACATATTCAATTACAAATAACAGAATATTTACTCAAGGAGAATCATCAATGTATTGTGTACTTTTTAAAAAATACACATTATGGAAAGTGGGATCATCTATCCAAAAAATGCCAATTAATATATTCTCCTTTTTCAAGTTACTTTCTAGGTTATATATATCTTATCCCATTCTTAATTAAAACATCATTAAATAATCAGATTCACAGGGCTTTTTCCTCGCAAACATTGGTAAATGCCATGTTAGGCTTAATGAAAAAAATAGGAATACTTGGAAAAACCAAGATAATTGTTCGAGAATCCACATCTGTTTTTAAGCAAATGCAGGGGTTAAAAGCAATAAGGTACAAAATGGCCTACCTAATAGGTTATCAGAAAATAGATTCTATCATATTCCAAACAGCTATAATGAAAAGTAATCTTTTGGAGGAAGTTCCTGGTTTAAAAAATAAAAAAGGCTTATTTATATTAAACAACCCTCTTAATATTGAATTAATTCAAAGAAAATCACTTGAAAACTTAAAATACGAGTCAAGTAAAGAATTTATTGTGGCTGCTGGTCGTCTTGTTAACGTAAAAGGTTTCGACATTCTAATTCATGCGTTTAATATTCTAAAAGATGATTTCCCAAAATTAGAATTATGGATTCTTGGGGAAGGTATTTTGCGGGATGAATTAGAACTTTTATCCACAAGTCTGAATATAGGAGATAGAATCAAGTTAATTGGTTACGTTGACAATCCTTATCCATATTTTAAACAAGCAAAGGCATGTGTTGTTTCATCTAGAGTTGAAGGATTTCCCAACGTACTTCTACAAATGATGGCTTGTAACAATAAAGTAATAAGTACACTTTGTGCCGGAGATATAGAAAATATTAGTGGGATTTACAAATCCCAAACGGAAAACGCAGGAGAATTATCCAAACAAATTTTCAATTCCCTTACTGAAAATACAGATGACAACAGAAATGAGTTTGATTCATTTTTAAAAAAAAGAACCTTTAAAAAATATATGGATACTATTATGCAGATGTAATAAATACGATTTTGGTATATAAATTTAACTTAATTACTTCCTTCATTTAGGCATATTCAGGAGTAAGGCGATTTTTTGTTCTAATCTTGACATAATTATATCCCTGGCAATTGATATTCCCGGGATTTTTTATGTTTCCGTACCGGAACCATTTGCGTTCCTGATTTTTCAACGGTTTTTTTGATGTCCGGGCATACCTCTTCCATGGGGCTTTCGGATGTCGTTGCACTTATGCCGCTTTTTCCAGTCCCATGGCCGACATGCCTGCCGATCTCCAGTGCGTTGCCCGTATGGATGCCGAAGAATATCCACAGGACCTCGGTCTTCTTGGTGCGCGCCCTTATCCTTTTAAGGTGGTAGTGCTCCTTTGTCCTTGCCGAAGCTTCCCTCCAGCCTGCTGGCCCGTTCTTTGGTAATGGCACCGGCCAGCTTGGTCCTGGTCTTGGTGGAGCCTTTGGGCCGCAAAGATGGTATCGATAAAACGGTTGCCCTCGTGGAAGCGCGTCGAAGCTCAGGTGCTCGATAAAGCTGATCCCGCCCACTTGGAGCTTATTGACCTTGGCCCCGAATTCCACGGCCTTGGTTTCCTTGCCCCTACGATGGGCCTGATGTAGGGGCGGTCCATGCTCACGATACGGTCCTTCGGCCTTTCTCCTTGTGGAAGTGGGCGTGCTGTTGGGCCAGCACCTTTTGGCCGTCGCCCTTCTGCGATATTGGTCCTTGGCCATCGCTACCGTGTGCTGCGCCTCAACCGGGTCCACCTCGCGGCCCAACTTCTCCAATAACAGGAGCAAGGCCCGGGTCAGCGCGCCCTTTTCTTCTTCTTGGTCTTCCTGCGCATCTTGCTGTAGGACACATAGCGTTTTTCCATTTCGGGTACTTGCTGCGCGGCAAGGGTTCCGCCCGTTTTTACAAGGCCCATCAACAGGTCATGGATCCAGTCCACCGCCTCCCACAGCAGCTTGATGTTGGTAGGGTACGCAGATGGCCCTCGTAACAGGTGGCGTCCATGGTGATTGAGCCACTGTCCCCGATATAGGGCGACCAGTAGCTATAGAACGCCTCCTGCGCCCGTCCATGTCCAGCTTTGGCCAGTTCGCAGCGGACCTCGCCGACCATCTTGAAATTGGAACAGCCGTCCGGTGCCCAGATAGATCCCGCAAAAAGAACTGCCGGTCCAGGTTCCCGTTCAGGTGCTCGATGAGCTTGCGGTCGGAAAGGCAGAAGATAGTTCTTCAGGAACATCAGGGCCAGCTTGCCCTTGGGGGAGAAAATGGCGGAAGGGCCTTTTTGGCCTCCTTCAGGCCGAAGGCCCCTACCAGTTCGTCCCAGGGGACGGCCGAATAGATCTTGCCCAGGTCCCCTTCAAAAAACGGGCGTAAAAGACATCGAACTGCTCTTCTTGCGAAGAGAATGAAAAACAATGCTGGAAATCGTGATTCTTCGTATCTTGGTCATAGACATTAAGATAAAAACCCCGTTTTTCGAGCTAGAGACTCGTTTTCGGTTTTATTATACCTTAATATGCGAATTAATTACCTGGATATACAAGTAATTACATTACTTCTGAATACGCCTCATTTAACATTAAGTACCCAAAAGTTTTGGCCTTATACGTTGCCGTTTGTTGATTAAAAAGCTTTAATTCCTCTTCCGACAACGGCTCAAACGAAATGGATTTACAAAATAGAAACCACTTTTTTCTACGTACCGTATAAGGTTGAAACCCTGTATACACAAAAGATCGGGACATATTAACATTACTGGCCTCTCCAAAAGAGATCATACTTTTAGCCCCCATGGCCATACCTTTCTCCACAATATCATCCAAGAAAGTTGGAAAAACTCCCAGCCCTCTGTATTTGGGAACCGTATAAACGTTTTCTACCAACAATTCATCCTCCTTCAAAGTAGGGAAGGTATTTCCCCAGGCTCTTTTTAACCTTTCATTTTGGGAAGCATCTATAAGCCACAAATGGCAGCATGGTATATCGTCTTTGGTAACCCCTACATAACAGGTATGGAAATCATTGATCAAACCATCATTTTTACGTTCCGTAAAAAATTGCCCATCATCTTTCTGGTAGACCCGGGTACTTATCTTGAGCAACGCCCTGGGCTTGGCAAACCTTACCTCCAAATCCCGTTTAAAACCGTAGGCCACTTCTTCAGATTTAATACGCCTGGCCATGGCTTGCCATACCTGTTTAATCTTCCCATCCTTGATCATACTAACCGCAAAAGCGATCTTTTTCTTAATTTTATAAATCATTTTAAACTTAAAATTTACTAAAAAGACATATACCAAACGTAACAGGGATTAGTTAATTGTAATCTTTGCTGTTACTAATTTAATATTAGTGGACAAAACGGGGGAATGACCAATAAATATAATTATTAATTCTTGAATAGATATATGCTTTTCCTTAAATAACGTGAGTTCGAGATAAAATTACTAGTATTCAATTAATAATACCCATAGTATTAGGTGCTGTTGTCATTCCGAACGAAGAATGGGGAGGAATCTCAACCATATAGGATTTCTCGTCGCTCGTTCCTTGCTCTGTCAAAATGACAAAGTAATGAAAATTAACAAGTTCATTTATTTATAGGTAAAAAGCTTACATCGAGTTAAATAATACTTTTACCGGAATCAGAACCTTTCATAACATTTTAAAAACAAATAATCCAAGCCCGTTAATGTCGGCCCTGATAGGCCTTTTATTCACAATCCACAAAATGCGCAGTGTATAGTCCTGACCAACAACTATTTTGTTCCCATCAAGTTTAAAGCATCGGCACATTCCTTCATAGTGGCACTATCAAACCCGTACTTAATATTTAATTTCCTGTAATGGTCCAATACGGCTTTTAAGGTTTGCATATTCCGGGCCGTATGCTGTCCAAAATTATGCGGATGCCACCATAAATGGTACAACAGCTTGTTTTTGGCCGCATAGGTCATACTCTTTTTTATTCTGCGCAACTTCAGGTACTCCAAAAGCCTTCCTCCTTTGGATATAAATGGCCTAAAAAAGCGACTGGATGGTATATTATAGGGCATTCCGGAAACCAAATCCGCCAAGTTGTAACTATTGTGCCCGGAAATATTTACATAACAGTCCAAAGTCCTATATATTTTCTTTTTTAAGGTGGTCCCCTCCTTACCATCAGGGGCATAATACCATGCCTTCTCGTTGCCCCTATAGGTTAAAATCCCCATTTCCCTGCACACTTTCAAATATTCCGGATTAAACTGGTTTCTTGGAAAAACCAGACTATGAAGTGCTATTCCCTTGGACTTTGCTATATCGATCGCCGATGCCAGATCGGCCTTGAACTCTTCCACGGTCTGTCCCAGCTCTTGGCAATAATAATGGGAAAAGGTATGGGTACCTATTTCGTGTTCGGGATATTTATCCTTTATCAATAAAATCAAAGGCAGTGCAAAATGATACGGATCATCGTCCGCATTCCCCTTTACCTGTGCAAAACCATCGGTATAGGGAGAGAGATTTGCATCCGTATAACCCGGCTTTGTTACCGGACTATATTGCTTCATTTCAGCCTTATCCTTGGCAAACAATAATCCTACCGTGGCAAAAGTGGTCTTTACCCCATATTCCCTAAAAAGGTCCAACATATTGGGTACTATTTCATGGACCTTGGCCAATGCAGCTCCATAATCCTCAAGATTTCGTTTGTCACGAACTCCCCAAAAAAGTTCAAAATCCAACGATATAACAAATTGTCCTTTTGAATGCATAAATAATAGTATTATTAGTGCTTAAAATTAATATTATCTGCGTATTATTGGCCCTTGAAACGTTATACGACTATAAAAAAAGATAAACAGTTACTTTTTTAAAATTATAGAACCAATTAATATTTGTTGTTAATGCAGCCGCAAAGATCTACCAGAATTTTAATCTTGTGCTCATTGGACCAATCCCTGATCAATTTCCGACAGGATATGATGCTTACACTTATTGCCAATGGCTATACCGTATTTGCCGCAGCTCCGGATATTGAAGACACCACTTCCACAGAATTAAAAAGTATAGGGGTCATACCTAAGGAATATAGACTGGATAGGAACGGTCTAAATCCATGGAAAGACTTAAATTCCATTATTGCCATAAGAAATATTATAGTGAAAAACGAAATAGATATTCTTTTTCCCTATACCATTAAACCTGTCATTTATGGTTCCATAGCAGGTAGACTAACGGGCATATCCGTAATTTCCCTGATCACCGGCCTTGGCTTCACCTTTAGCAAAAGTTCCAGAAGAGCACATATTCTGCAGAAAGTCACGGAATTATTGTACAAAATTTCCATTGCAAAAAATAAGGCCGTAATTTTTCAAAATGAGGACGATCTTCAGCTTTTCCGTCAAAAGCGGATCTTGTCCAAAAAACAAATGGCCCACATTGTTGATGGATCCGGAATAAATCTGGAAAATTATCGGTTTAGACAAAATAATAATGATTCCCAAAGAATAGTTTTTGTGTTAGTGGCCAGATTGATAAGGGAAAAAGGGGTTGAGCTGTTTATTGAGGCGGCCAAAACACTAAAGAAAGAATTTGTTGAAGCCGAATTCCACCTTATTGGCGAACCGGATTTGTCCGTTTCGGCCGTAAGTACGGAAAAATTGGAAAGGCTCCACAACAACAATATCATTGTTTACCACGGATTTCAACAAAACATATCCCATTTTCTAACTTCCTCCGATGTCTTTGTGCTCCCCACCTACTACCGCGAAGGAATACCCAGATCTATCTTGGAAGCCTTGTCCATAGGTATGCCCATTATAACTACGAACACCCCGGGATGTAAAGAAACAGTAACAAATAAAGAAAATGGCTTTTTAATCGAGCCTAATAAATTGCCCCCCCTTACAGCAGCAATAAGGTATTTTTTGGAAAATCCGGAAACCATCCGGCCAATGGGAATAGAAAGTAGAAAATTGGCCGAGGAAAGGTTTAATGTGGAAATTATAAACAAGAAAATATTAGGAATTATTAATGACAATATATAGTAGCCCTAAAATCCATTAAAATAATAGATGCCCGCCATTATGGCATTTTGGATATTGGCATGGCCAGTCTATATTTTCTTATTTTTGAACTCATTTCCAAAAACAACGTTTAAAAAATGTATGTAAAATTCTTTAAAAGATTATTGGATGTTATCATTTCTCTGGGCATGCTGATCGTTTTTGGCCCTATTATCCTAATTTTCACTATTTTACTGACCATTAGCACAAAAGGAAATCCTTTTTTTCTTCAAAAAAGACCTGGAAAAAACGGCAAAATCTTTACTATTTTTAAATTTAAGACCATGAACGACCGCAAAGACATTCATGGTAACCTATTGCCCGATACGGAA
>JAWKMN010000003.1:0-519640 GCA_041392165.1 Flavobacteriaceae bacterium | reverse complement strand
AAAGGGAAAACAATTTAACCCTTTTTTGCCGAATCACAAAACCAGGGAACGTTAAATGCGGAACGGAACAACTTGGAAAAGGAGGAGAAACGGCATCACCGAAACAAAGCACACCGACCGGCCCAAGAAGGAAACGCTATAACCGAACTTATATAATAAGTAAAATCATTCCTATATATTGCCAACCTAAATACTAGATATTATCTTTGCACACTTATTACGACAAAAAAACATGATCAAAATAACTTTACCGGACGGAAGCATTAGGGAATATGCAAAAGGAACTACACCTATAGAGGTCGCAAAAAGCATAAGCGAAGGTCTGGCACGAAATATTATTTCGGCAAAATTTAATGGTACCACCATTGAAACCGTAACGGCATTAGAAGAAGACGGATCCCTTATCCTATATAGCTGGAACGATAAGGAAGGAAAAACCGCCTTTTGGCATTCCACCTCCCATGTGGTGGCCCAAGCCTTGGAAGAATTATACCCCGGCGTAAAACTGACCATAGGGCCAGCCATTGATAACGGATTTTATTATGATGTAGATTTGGCAGAAGGCAGCATTTCCGAAAAGGACTTTCCTGAAATTGAAAAGAAAGCCCTTGAAATTGCCAGGGGAAAACACGATTTTAAGATGCGCTCCGCCACCAAGGCAGAGGCATTGGAACTATACCGATCCCAAGGCAACCAATACAAGGTAGAACTTATAGAAAATTTGGAAGACGGCACCATTACCTTCTGTGACCATGACACCTTCACCGATCTATGTAGAGGGGGACATATACCCAATACCGGCATTATTAAGGCCATCAAAATATTGAGCGTAGCCGGTGCCTATTGGAGGGGGAACGAAAAAAATAATCAGTTGACCAGGGTTTATGGCATTTCCTTTCCAAAACAGAAAGAACTTACAGAGTACTTGGAACTATTGGAAGAGGCCAAAAAGAGGGACCATAGGAAACTGGGCAAAGAATTGGAACTGTTCACCTTTTCCCAAAAAGTAGGACAAGGGCTACCTTTATGGCTTCCAAAAGGGGCTGCCTTAAGGGAACGATTGGAAAATTTTCTAAAGAAAGCGCAGAAGAAAGCCGGATACGAGATGGTGGTCACCCCACATATTGGACAGAAAGAACTTTATGTAACCTCCGGACATTATGCCAAATACGGGGAAGACAGCTTTCAACCGATAAACACTCCAAAGGAAGATGAAGAATTCTTGTTGAAACCAATGAACTGCCCGCATCACTGTGAAATATACAACACCAAGCCATTTAGCTACAGGGAACTTCCTAAAAGATATGCGGAATTTGGAACTGTTTACCGTTATGAACAGAGCGGGGAATTACACGGCCTCACCAGGGTACGCGGTTTTACCCAGGATGATGCCCATATATTTTGTACTCCGGATCAACTGGCAGACGAGTTCAAGAATGTCATAGACCTAACCTTATATGTATTGGGATCTTTAGGCTTTGACAATTTTACTGCCCAAGTATCCATAAGGGATCTGGAAAAACCAGAAAAGTATATAGGTTCTGTTGAAAACTGGGAAAAGGCGGAAAGCGCCATTATCAATGCCGCCAAAGAAAAAGGATTGAATTTTGTGATAGAAAGTGGCGAAGCGGCATTTTATGGTCCAAAGTTGGATTTTATGGTAAAGGACGCCCTGGGCAGAAACTGGCAGTTGGGAACCATCCAAGTAGACTACAATCTACCGGAGCGATTTGACCTTACCTATAAAGGAAGTGATAATGAGCTGCACAGACCGGTTATGATCCATAGGGCTCCTTTTGGCAGCATGGAACGTTTCATAGCACTTTTACTGGAACATACGGGCGGTAATTTCCCACTTTGGCTGATTCCGGAGCAAGCTATTATACTCCCTGTCAGCGAAAAACATGAAAAATATGCCCAAAAAGTTTTAAATTCCTTGGAAAATAACGACATTCGCGCCCTCATTGATAACCGAAACGAAACCGTAGGCAAAAAGATAAGGGAAGCAGAGATGAATAAAATACCATTTATGCTGATCGTTGGGGAGAATGAAGAAAATGGGGAAACCATTTCCATTAGGAGGCATGGTGGTGAAGATTTAGGCACCATCTCAGTAAAAGCCTTTACCGACTTGGTAATAAATGAAATAAACAGTACCTTAAAGTCGTTTTAAAAAAAGTTTAACTAAAAAAGATTACGTCATAGCAATTAGAAAAAGATTTAGACCCCAACCTAGGAGGGAAAACAAAAACCCCCATAATATCAATGAAAGTATTTCATCGCCCAAGGTTAGGTTGGTCGGCGACAACGTAGAAGTAGGTGTATACAGCACCCGTGAAGCCTTGGCCAAGGCGGAGGCACTGGAATTGGACTTAGTGGAGATTTCCCCTAAAGCAGATCCCCCAGTGTGTAAGATTATAGATTACAAAAAATTCCTTTACGAGCAAAAGAAAAGGGAAAAGGTCATGAAGGCCAAAGCCACCAAAGTAATCGTAAAAGAAATAAGGTTTGGCCCACAAACGGATGACCATGATTACGAGTTTAAGAAGAAGCACGCAGAAAAATTCTTAAAAGATGGTGCCAAGCTAAAGGCTTATGTATTTTTTAAAGGTCGCTCCATTGTTTATAAGGATCAAGGTGAAATACTATTGCTTAAGTTGGCCTCCGAGTTGGAAGATTTGGGCAAAGTGGAACAAATGCCGAAACTTGAGGGTAAGCGAATGACCATGTTCATTGCTCCAAAAACTAAGAAATAAATCATGGCCATACGGCCATGGTCATCAAAATAAATGCTAAAATATGTTTTTAGCGTAAGGATAGTAAGCGAGATAAATTAATAAATAGGAAGAAAATGCCTAAACAGAAAACAAAATCCAGTGCCAAAAAGCGATTTAAGCTTACCGGTAGTGGTAAAATTAAAAGAAAGCACGCCTTTAAGAGCCATATTCTTACGAAGAAGTCTAAAAAGCGTAAGCTTGCGTTAACCCACTCTGGATTAGTTCATGAGGCGGATGTTAACAGCATTAAGGAACAATTGCGTTTAAAGTAATCGTTCTCAACGGTAATTATTAACCCTGGAGTTGGGCCAAAATATTTGTAATTGTAGATTTAATATTTACGGTTTAAATAAAAAAGTGTCGATTATCGACCGCCTACTACAAAAAACAATTAAAATTATGCCAAGATCAGTAAATTCAGTTGCTTCCAGAGCCAGAAGAAAAAAGGTAATGAAGCAGGCCAAAGGATACTTTGGAAGACGTAAAAACGTTTGGACAGTAGCCAAAAATGCGGTTGAAAAAGCAATGTTATATGCTTACAGAGACCGTAGGAACAAGAAAAGAAATTTCCGTTCCCTATGGATCACCCGTATCAATGCAGGTGCCAGATTGCACGGAATGTCCTATTCCCAGTTTATGGGCAAGGTAAAAGCCAACAACATAGAGCTAAACCGTAAGGTATTGGCAGATTTGGCCATGAACCACCCAGAGGCTTTCAAGGCTATTGTGAACAAAGTAAAATAAATTAATATACTTATCTCGCTTATAAAAAAACCTGTTCCAAATGGAGCAGGTTTTTTTTACCTTGTTCAAAATCAACTATTGTCAGAAATCGTTTCTATTTTACTGACCGCCTCCTTAAATTCTTCCCTATCTATCAACCCAACCCGGATGTATCGCAACCTTCAATTAACCGGGAAGAAACAACTCCCCTTAAAATCCACTAATTTCTGCCTTTTTATAATTCAACGATCTCACTTTTCTTGAGTTTACCATCCCCATCAAAAAAATTATACCCCTCCTCCGGGATTTCAAATGTATTGGTGATCAGAATCTGTATTTTATCCAAAACCATATCTTTCGTAACCATACCCTATCCATTAAAATTCATATTACACTAATTTACTAAATAAAACGAAGTTGGCTAAACCCCGAAATAGCTGATTACCAAATTACGGCCACGGGCATTATTCCTGTGTTCGCACAAGTAAATACCTTGCCAAATTCCCATATTTAACTTGCCATTGCTTATAGGTATCTGAACCGAAGCTCCCATTAAGGAAGATTTTATATGTGCAGGCATATCGTCCGATCCTTCATAATCATGAAGATAATAGGGTGCGTTCTCCGGAACCATCTTATTCATATGGCTTTCGAAATCGGACCTTACGGTGGGATCGGCATTTTCATTTATGGTCAAGCTTGCCGAAGTATGCTTTATGAAGACCTGTAGCATGCCGGTTTGTATCCCTTTAATATGTGGAAGGTGTTCAAGAATGGCGTCAGTAATTAAATGAAAGCCCCTACTATAAGCTCTTAAACGTAATTCTTTCTGATAAAACAGCATAACAAATAATATTTCCAATTTGTTCAAATTTCGATAATTATTAAGAAATGTGAAACTTTATGTAAGAAGGCCTTTAATTAGGACAATATCAAATACCTTTGCAGCTTAAATTAATTGAATGGATTTATCGCAAGTAAAAATGGTAGTCACCGATATGGATGGCACCTTATTAAATTCCAATCACGAAGTAAGTAGCAAATTTTTCGGATTGTTTGAAGAATTAAAAAAAAGAAACATCAGGTTTGTTGCTGCAAGTGGCCGTCAATACAACAGCATAGTGGACAAATTGGAAGCCATTAAAGATGATATTATAGTTGTGGCGGAAAATGGGGCTTTTGTTAAACAGCAAGATCAGGAATTGCTGGCCACCCCTTTGGATAAAGCAACCATTAAAAATACTATAGAACTATTGAATAATGCCGAAGGGATACATCCCGTACTATGTGGAAAGAACAATGCCTACATCAATGGAAATTCCGATGAATTCATTAGTAAATTAAGGGAGTACTATTCCGAGTTCAGTATCCTGAACAATATTGCCTCCTTTGATGGCGAAGTCTTAAAAATAGCTATTTACCATTTTGAAAGTTCTGAAAAATATATCCTCCCATTGGTACATCATTTGGAATCCAATTTAAAGGTCAAGGTTTCTGGAGAGCATTGGTTGGACATTTCCCATATGAACGCCAACAAAGGCTATGCCCTACAATATATACAGGAAAAGTACGGCATTAGTAAACAGGAAACCCTAGTTTTTGGAGATTATAACAATGACCTGGAAATGTTGGCAATGGCCGATTTTAGTTTTGCCATGGCCAATGCCCATCCCAATGTAACAGCGGCAGCAAATTATAGGACCAAGAGCAATGATGAGAACGGCGTGGAGGATATTCTGGAAAAGTTGCTGAATATTTGATCCAGTCAATATATTTTAGTGTTAATTGCCAAGGGACGGGCCTCTCTGACAAAGGCAGGCCCGTCCGAACGGATACGGGCGGACAGGTTTAAATCTCGATTATCGAGCAAATACAGTGCTATTCCGGTTTCTTTTCTCTCTTTTCCTTATCTTACTTCCCGTTTTTGCCCTTTTGGTTAATTAGAGCGAAACGGGAAATACTTAAAATTATATCCTAAAAATCAATAAAACTGAACGGTATCTCCATAAAAAGCGACCATATGGAGCACATTGCTCACCTAAGTAGGCTGGGCAAATAACCCATGGTTCTTTTAAAGGCGGCTGTAAAATGTTGCGGATTGGAATAACCAACTTCATATGCTGCCTGTGCAACTGAAATATGGTCTTCCACAATCTTTTTTTTCGCTTCTTCCATTCGTAAACCCGTAATGTATTTATAAATAGTTGTGCCGTAGACCTTCTTAAAATCCCTTTTCAGTTTTGTAGCATTGAATCCCGCCAATTCGGCTAAATTTATAATATTAAGGGGCTTTTTTAAATTGTTTCTTATGTGTGCCTCTACCTTAACTAAGGTTAAATAGTCCCCATCCGGTATGGTGATACGGCCTTCCAAAACTTTTGAGGTGTTTTTCGCCCATAAAAAATCGATCAACAATGCAGTTAATTTACTTTCCAAATATCTTTGTCTTACTTGGCCCGTATAGGGACATTGCAGAATCTCATAGACCTTACCGATCAAAAGCGGGGATATTGGCCTACTCTTCTCCCAAAGCTTAAAAGGTTTTAAGTTGAAAATAGCGTTATGCAATTTTGCAAATGAATTTTTAAACTCGGATCGCAATAAGTACTGCAGATAATCATGAGCTACATATATTTCAAAGATTTTGGATTTTTCATTTAAAAAGATATCCTTTCCCTCCAATATCGGCAAATAATACATATTGCAATAGCTCTCAGGAATATGAATTGAGGTTTCGTCCGCTGTCAGCGATTCATAGCTATACTCACCTTCCAGCGTGAAATGAAACTTTAAAACCGGACTATCGCCGGAAACCCCCACTTCAAATCCCGCAGCCCTGGGCATCATTTTATGGAAAAATGCCGAACAGGCTACCTCTGCCATGCCTTCTTTATTTTTTATTTCAACCACATTGTATTGTACCGAGTTTTCAAGATAGGAATTTCTAAAAAATTCTTCCGCCACAATGTTCCTATACAGATATTGTTCGTTGCCCTGATTTTTAAGCCTCCATTCCATTACTTCCTTTTTCGTATTTAATAGTTCCTTTTGCGTTATTACTGCCCAAAATCCTCGATTAGCTTTGCAGAAAAATTTATTTAGACTAAATCTTAATAACAAAAATAGTTTTTTAAAATAATATGAAAAACATATTTACGGCTTTCTTACTAATATTTTTCCTGTCCGCCAAAGGGCAGGAAGCCTCAGGTACCATATCCGGAACGGTAAGTGACGCTACCGGAAAGCCTTTGCCCTATGCCAGCGTTTTAGTAGAAGGTCTAAAACTTGGGGTGCTTACAGATGATAATGGACTATACTACATTAAAAAATTATCATCAGGAAAGCATAAGGTAGTGGCTTCCTATATCGGTTATGGTACACGTTCCAACACCATTGAGATCGGTAAAAATGGAAATAACCTAACAATGGATTTTATCTTACAGGAAAACATAGAGAATCTGGACGAGGTAACTGTCAGCGGCAAGACCAAAGAAACAGAGCTAGAGACCAAGGGCTTTGCCGTAAACGCTATAGCCACAAAGGAAGCTGGACTTAGAAGTATCCAAACCAACGAATTGTTGAATACTACGGTTGGCGTCAAAATACGTCAAAATGGGGGTCTGGGTTCAAACGTCCAATACAGTTTAAATGGTCTTTCGGGCCGTTCAGTGAGCATTTTTATTGATGGTATTCCAATTTCCGTCTACGGTTCTTCCTTCAATTTAAACAGCATCCCTCCTTCCATGATAAAGAATATTGAAGTCTATAAAGGGGTCGTGCCCGGGCATTTATCCAGCGATGCAGTAGGTGGTGCCATTAATATAGAGCTTCATGATGGAACCAAAAATAACCTAAATGCATCCGTTTCCTATGGATCTTTCAATACACTGCAAGCAAACTTAAATGGTGCCTATAGATTCGAAAAATCAGGATTTACCCTTAAAACATCCGCATTTCACAACTATTCGGATAACGATTACAAAATTTCAGGAAGAACAATAGTGGATATTGCTCCAAACGGAGTGCAAACACCTATTGTAGCAAAAAGGTTTCATGATGCTTACCGTTCTTCGGGTAGTACGGTACAAGTTGGGTTTACCAATGTTAATTGGGCAGATCAATTTTTGGTAGGAATTACTGCCTCTGACGAATATAATGAGGTACAGCACGGTACTTTCGTGACCATATCGCCCTATAAGGGCCGATTTCTGGAGTCCGATGCCTTTCTTGGAAATCTAACCTACCAAAAAGAGGATCTTTTTATTAAAAGACTTGACCTAACCATTAATGGAGTATATGGCAGGCGCAACCGTATTATAAATGATACGGTTGCCCAGGCCTATACTTGGGCAGGAGAGAGGCTGGTTGGGTTTGATGGTGAATATCTAGATTATATCTGGGGTTCCCAAAATGAAAATGGCCCTACGCTGGCCAAAATTGTTCGTAAAGTAGCTTCGATGCGGTCTGGTCTTTCCTATGCCATCAACAACAACCACAGAATTTTATTGAACCATGTTTATAGCGGCATTGATAGGAAAGATAGTGATGAAATGGTGTCACTGCTGGAAAACACCTTCCAACAAAGTAGTGACATTTATAAGAATATCGTTTCCCTTAGCTATGAACTGAACGCATTTGATGAAAAATTCAAATTAAACGCCTTTGGAAAACATTATTTACAGAAAGTCCTGAACACCAAACCCGTGTTTAATGATGACAATACCGAAGTAATTGACGAGGTTTACGAAAGCAACAACGATTACACAGGATATGGGTTTGCCTCCTCCTACATTGTTATCCCGGAAATTACCTTATTGCTATCGGCGGAAAGAGCCATTCGCCTACCCAGTGAAAACGAAGTTTTTGGTGATGCAGGGGATAACTTGCTTCCCAACCTTACCATTCGGCCCGAAACTAGCGACAATTTGAATATTGGTTTTCACCTTGGCAAGTTTTACATTAAAAAACATGGGCTTACCCTGGCCACCAACTTCTTTGCCCGTAACATTGAAAATAGGATTGGACTACCTGCAAATGCGGATGGACTTAGAGAAAGTGATGAGTTTGTACAATATACCAACTTGGAGAATACTGCCGAATCCAAAGGAATTGAAGCCGAATTCAATTACACCTACGACAATAACCTTGGCCTCAACTTCAATTTGACCCGCATGAGTTTGACCACTGTAAATTCAGGTGTTGAGAGCGATGTTCCCAACGTGCCCCTATTTACCATGAATGCCGGTTTGCGCTACTCCCTTAAAGACTTTGTCCAAACCAATTCATTGCTCAACCTATTTTACAATACCTACTATACCGACGAATTTGCCTTCAAGTTTGCCGCAGGGAGGAATACATCGGGGGAAGAAGAATTTCTGATCCCCGAACAAATCTCCCACGACTTTGGGTTCAGCTACACGTTTCCTAAAAGGAATTTTATACTAAGCTTCGATGTAAAGAACATTTTTGACCAAGCTATATATGATAATCTATCGGTACAAAAACCAGGCAGGGCTTTTTATTTGAAGCTTAATTATGTAATTAATAATCTTTAATCCTAATAAATCAAATTGAATATGAAACGTATCTTTTTAAATTTTAAAACCTTATTGGTCCTTTTTTTTGCGTTAGGACTTATAGCAGCTTGTAGCAGCGATGACAATGGCGGTGAAAAACCTGTGGTTGTTGACACCGATGGCGACGGTATTGCAGATGCAAGTGACAAATGCCCTTCAGAAGCGGGAACAGAGGCCAACAATGGATGTCCTGAAGGGGAATCACGATGGATAACAGTTGCAGGCGCCAAAATGGGAAGCAACCCCGGAGATGGCAATGGAGGAACTTTAATTTATTCCGTAACCCGTGCAGAAGCCAAGGACCCAACCGTTAAAATAGATCCTTTTAACAATGGTTTTGTTGCTCCATCGAACAGAACGGCCAGATTACAGGCCTCTGAAGACGGTAGTACTATTTTTAACATTAGCTATGCTGGTGATACCGGCGGCAACTACACCAAATACATTGTAAATGGCGGCAATGATTTTGAACAAGCCGGAACGCAAATCAGTATTGCACCTTACGTAGGTACTGCCCCCAGATGGATCAAATTATTTGATGGGGACAAAACGGGTTCTGCCGTTTACGTATCTACCGAGCACCAAGTTGACGATAATGGCACCCCGGACAACGTGACCGATGACACCTATATTCGTACAAGCCAGACCATTGGTGTAGTAACTCTAAATTTGGTAGATTCCCAGATCAACAATTTCCAAGAACATGAGATAGGTCTGTCTGAAGAAGAAGAGGCCTTGGGATACTACATCTCTAGAATTGACATGCCCACTTTAAATGCGGCTGGCGACAAATTATACATCGGTGCCCGCTTGAGCAAAGTTGATCCAACAACAATAGAAGGCGATAGTGATTATGAAATTTTGGGTTCCAAGACCATTGTATTGGACTACCCGTCTTTGCTGAACCCTACCGTAATAACCTCAACAGTAGGTCATGGAAATACAAACGGCTATCGTAGTATCAATTCCTTTGAATATAATGGTGCGGTTTACCAAGCCAACCAAGGCGACCCTGAAGGCTCGCACATTCTAAAAATTGGTGCTGACAATCAATATGATGACTCCTACGATTTCAACTTGGACGATGCCCTGGGTGTAACAGGCGCTTACGTTTTGGCTTGGAGGCCCGCTGCTAACGGAAAAGGAGTTTTGGCCTACCGTCACGATGGGTCGGCAGAAGGTGCTGCTGGTCAACAAGGTTTCTTTGCCCTTATTGATTTAGAAGCCAGAACCGCCACACAAATTACCGAGATTCCATATACTGCGGACTTTTACCTGTTCCAATACCAAGGATTTGCCGTAGATGGAACAGAAATTTATCTTACAGAAGCTCCCGTTGGAGAAAATGGAAACATTTATGTTGTAGATACCGAAACTGGTGAAGTTACCAAGGGTGCAGAACTGGTCAATGCTACGGGAAGCCATTTTATCGGTGCTTGGTAAGCCTCGCTGAAGCAATAATTTATATTAAAATTCCGTGGGACATTTTCGCCCACGGGATTTAAAGATTTAAACAGTTTTATAAAAGATCCGTTTCAATGGTAAAAGGAATTACAATCTATTTGAAACCGATATTAAAAGCAACAATTTTGAACCTCTGATTACGTAATAGATCCATTAACATCTTTATAAACTACAAATTTATAGAGTATGGTATGATACATTTAAAAAATCTCATAAGAACCAAAATGAAAACACAGACTATAAAATCTTTCCTTCTTGGTATTGTTGCCGTACTTGCCGTCTCTAACACCACGGCACAACAAGGCGATACCGATAATCCTTTTATGGACAGGGACTACTGGGCCTCTCATCCCAGTATTACCGATATTGACGGCAAAATTGCCCAAGGGCATTCAATCACCAAAGCAAACAGAGGTGGGTTTGACCCAACCACCTTTGCTATTTTGGAGGAAACCCGGTAGCTACTATCGATCACCTAGTACAAAAGGGAAATGATGTCAACAAACGTACCCACGATTCAAGAACATATCTTTTTTGGGCTGCATCCCGAGGAGATTTGGACGTAATGAAATATTTGGTTGAAAAAGGTGCCAAATTGGACCTGAAAGACTCCCATGGCTACTCAGTTACCCAATTTACTGCTGCGGGAGGCCAAACCGATACCAAAATCTATGATTTTCTTATTGAAAACGGCGCGGACTTAAAAAACGAAAAGGATCACGATGGCCGAAATGCACTTTTGGTCGCAGCCCCCAGGTCAAAAAATTTGGATCTAATAGATTATTTTGTTGGCAAAGGGCTAAGCCTAGAATCTATCGATGCCCATGGCAATGGCATATTCAATATCACCGCCCAAGGTGGCAACATTGAAATACTGAAAGTTTTGGTAGCAAGAGGAGTTTCAACGAAAAAAAACTCCAATACCAATGAAAATGCCATCCTTTTTGCCAGTCGCGGTGGAAGGGGAAGCAGCAACGGTATGGAAGTTTTTAAATACTTGGAGGGTTTGGGTCTAGATGCAAATATCACTTCCAAGAGTGGGGTCACACCACTGCACAATCTATCCCACTCTTCGGATGACCTTGCCATTTACCAGTATTTCATAGACAAAGGCGTAAATCCTAACGCGGTAGACCAAGAAGGCAATACTCCATTGTTGAATGCGATATCGCGAAACAAGCTGAAAGTTATCAAATTTTTGTCCGAAAAGACAAGTGATATCAACCATACCAACAACGAGGGGCACTCTGCCTTGACCCTGGCGGTTCAGGACAATACCAGCGAAGTTGTGGATTATTTGATTTCCAAAGGGGCCAAAACAGCTATTTTGGACAAAGACGGGAACAACCTTGCCTATTAACCTTTTCACCGCACGTGGCAACACCCGTGATTTTGATGACAAGGTAAAAACATTGCGCCAAGCAGGGGTGGACTTTGCAAAACCACAGCCCGACCAAAGAACGGTATGGCATTTGGCCATGGATAAAAATGACTTGGACTTACTTAAAAAAGTGCAAGCTTATGGTGCTGATATCAACGTAAAGGATAAACAAGGAAACACTGTTTTGCATTATGCGGCCATGAAATCTACCAACACTGACATTCTTAAGTATTTAATTGCCAACGGCGCAGACACCAATGCAACCACTGAGTTCGGTGAAACCGCATACGAATTGGCCCAAGAAAATGAACTCTTGGATAAAGCCAATACAAATTTGGATTTCCTTAATTAATCAAAATATGAAATGAGCCATAACAAATCTTGATATCTCCCGATAATTGTCGGGACGATATGTTTATTGGCGAATTACACCTGCCTGCCGGCAAAGGCAGGTCTAACCGATAAAAAACAATAAAAATAAACAGATGAAAAGACTATTAAATCGTCCAATAATTTTACTTACACTGGTTTTCGCTTTTTTTGCCGCTTCATCCTTTATGCAAGCACCGACCACGATTTCCTATAAGTGCATGATACAGATGGCCAACTATACAGGTGAAAAAGCTTACGTGGTTGTGTCATTGATGAATCCAGAGGGGAAATACGAAAAAACGCTTTATGTACAAGGAGACGATAAGGAATGGTTTCCCGATCTAAAAAACTGGTGGAAGTTCAGTAATGGCATTAGTGAAAATGTAGATGCTATTTCAGGGGCCACTATTGGAAACGGTGAAAGGAATATCATTTCATTGGCCTTCAACGCTTCCCATATTGATGCGGGTTACAAAGTTCGCTTCGAATCTGCAGTGGAGAATCAGGAATACTACTCCATAGACGCGGAAATTGAACTTAATTCTGCAACCATAAAGGAAAAAGTGGACGGTAAAGGTTACATCCGCTATATAAGAATGGTACCTAACAGCTAATTTTTATGATTGTATCGGTATGGAGGTATAGCCATTTGCTATTTGCCATTATATCTTCCGTTTTTCTTTTGATCGCATCGGCTACCGGGGTAATTCTGGCCGTGGAGCCAATTTCGAATAAAATGGAACCCTACAGAGTGTCCGGTGCCGATGAACTTTCCTTGGCGAAGGCCTTGGAGCATATAAATGGCAAACATGAGAAGGTATTGTCGGTATCACGCGACCGAAACGGCTTCGTAAGTGTAACGGCCATCGTGGATGGAAAAAATGATGAGTTTTATGTTGACCCGTTTACGGGTGAAAAGTTGGGCAGCCTTATTTCAAAAAAGCCGTTTTTTCAATTTGCCACTAATCTCCACCGTTCGCTCTTTTTAAAATCAACGGGACGTTTTCTGATCGGCTTGGCTTCTTTTTTATTGATACTCATATGTTTTTCAGGAATAGTACTCATAGCAAAGCGACAAGGGGGATATGGGCAATTCTTTGCACCAGTTGTCCGGGAGAACTTTTCCCAATACCACCATGTGGTATACGCAAGGCTTTCACTAATTCCACTACTGGTATTAGCTTTTACGGGAGTGTACCTTTCCTTGCTCCGTTTTGAGCTTATTCCCGACCCCAAAATTTCACTTCAGGTAGATTTTGATGCCATTCAAGAGGAGCCTTCAAAGAATTATACCGAGTTCGGCCTCTTTAAGAATACACGCTTGTCTGCGCTTAGGGAATTGGAATACCCTTTTTCTGAATTTGTGGAAGATTATTATATGGTCCGTCTAAGGGATAGGGAGTTGTATCTAAATCAAGTTACCGGAGAAGTACTTGCCGAAGAGAAATACCCTGTTATTAACATAATATCCACTTGGGCCACGGTTCTACATACGGGAGAAGGAAGTATTATGTGGTCCGCAATACTTGGTCTGGGAAGTTTGTCCATCCCCTTTTTAACCGTAACGGGTTTTATCGTTTACTTCAAAAGACCTAGAACCAAGATTAAAAATCTACATTCAAAAAATGAAAGTGAGTATGTTATTCTGACCGGAACGGAAGGGGGCACCACCCTTCAGTTTGCCCAGGAATTGCACAAACAGTTGCTATTGGCCGGAAAAAAAAGCCATTTGGCTTTGATGAATCAATATACCCATTTTAAAAAAATGGAGCATTTAATAGTTATCACGGCCACTTACGGTCAAGGAGAAGCGCCTGCAACCGCAGACAAATTCCTACAGCTCGTTAAAAAAAATCATCAAAAAAAGACTTTTAAATATAGTGTGGTAGGGTTTGGCTCTATGGCCTATCCCAATTTCTGCCAATTTGCTTACGAAGCCGATAACGTTTTAAGGGAGGCCAAAAATAGTTCTGCCCTTCAAGAAGTTTTTACGGTAAACGATCAATCTTTTGAAGCTTTCCTTAATTGGTCCAAATCATGGTCGGAAAAGGTAGGGCTGGAGATACAATTGGAAAAACTGAAACCGATTTCCAAACCAAAACCGCCATCCACTTTTATTGTTTTGGATAAAACCGAAAATTCCCATGATGGCACTTTCCTACTGAGCCTCTCAAACCAAAATGGCTCAACACCCATTTCAGGTGATTTATTATCGGTAGTACCGGCAGATGGAGCTCGTGAGCGACTGTATTCCATTGGAAAATTGGATACAACTACCTTATTGATCAGTATCCGAAGACATCAACAAGGCCTATGCTCAAACTATTTGTACCAATTAAAGCAAGGTGAAAAGCTTTCCGCTACCGTGGTGGGCAATAGAAATTTCCATTTTCCAAAAAATACCAAAAGAACTATATTGATAGCCACCGGGACCGGTATTGGTCCATTCTTGGGGATGATACAGGGAAACAACAAAAAGAAAGAAATTCATTTGTACTGGGGCGCTAGGACAATCGATTCCTTCAATCTATACAAAGATTATATTGAAAGAGCGCTACAAGAACGAAAACTGACCAATTTCAAAACCGCATACTCCCGTAATCAACCTGAAAAAATTTATGTACAGCACTTGGTTCAACGAGATAAGGATTTGTTTTTAGAAGTTCTGAAAAATAAGGGCTGCATTATGATATGTGGATCCATAGCCATGCAAAAGGAAGTTTTACAAGAACTACGGCAACTCTGCAACAAATACCTTGATAGAGACCTAAGCCATTACCAAAACCGTAAGCAGATCAAAATGGATTGTTATTGAGCCGGGTTCAATCCATAGGTTCCCCGATCCTTGGGATCGTCGGGCTATCCTGTCCATCCAAACAGAGGTTGCGATTCGCCTGTACCGGCACCGAAAGGTTTACCTCTCCTTGGGAGAGGTCAGGACTGCTTTTTGGCAGTCCTGGGTGAGGTAAAATAAAAACCCCATATCCAATCAGGTCTTCTGCTTCTTTTTCTGTGCGGCAGGAAACAGAACATTGTTTAGAATAAGACGATACCCGGGAGAGGTAGGATGCAGTTCCAGTTCTGTCTTGGGATCCCCTACCTTATGCTGATAGTCTTCCGGATCGTGCCCCCCGTAAAACGTAAAGAACCCCTTCCCTTTAATTCCATGAATATATCTGGCCTCTCCATTTATTTTATTTTCCCCCAATACCAGGACCGTAGGTTTTATGCCCTCCCTGTCAAAAGCAGTGGTCTGGCCCATAAATCCCTTGACCAGTGCCGTATGGTTCTGGCATAACATGCTAGGCACAGGATCCCATTTAGCAGAGAAATCCATTAAGGAAAAGTAATCCGACTCCTTGGGAACATTGCCCCGCTTATTGGTCATATCAATGGAAGAAAATTCATAGCGCAGCGGATTGCGTTCCAGTATAAAATTGGTAAAGGCAAAGGTTTTTCCGAAGTCCAACTTAGCCTGATAATTGGCATCCGACGGGTCCCCATCGAACATGGGCTCGCAAATATCCACGCCATCCGCGGCGAGGGCAATATCAAAACTATCGGTGGCAGAGCACATGGCAAACATAAACCCTCCCCCAATAACGTAATTTCTTATTTTCAAGGCCACGGCCAACTTTTCCACAGAAACTTTATTGAAGCCTAATTTTAAGGCCAAAGCCTCGGCCTGCTGTTTTCCTTCAATATACCAGGGCGCCGACCTATAAGCCCCGTAAAATTTTCCATATTGACCCGTAAAATCCTCATGGTGCAAGTGTAGCCAATCATAAAGTACTAATTTATCTTCCAGAACTTCCCTATCATAAATCTGATCATACGGAATTTCCGCATAGGTCAGTACCATGGTAACCGCGTCGTCCCAAGGAGAATTGTCCTCAGGGGAATAAACCGCTATTTTTGGAGCCTTTTCCAGTATTACCGCTTCTTGGTTTTGTGAAGGACTGGCAATTTCTTCTAAAATAACCTGGGCTTGGGAATCAGAAACAATCTCGTAAGATACTCCCCTAATCTGACATTCCCGACGAATGTTCTCCCCATCCGGCAACAAAAAAGATCCGCCCCGGTAATTTAAAAGCCACTGTACTTTTTGTTGTTTGGCCAGGACCCAATAGGTGATCCCGTATGCCTTTAAATGGTTTTTCTGACTCTCCGCATCCATAGGAATAAGAATGGACGAAGCGGAAATTTCCATTATAAAAAAAAGAACAAGGAAAAAAGAGAAAAAATACTTCTGCATTTAGGGCTGTCTATTGTGAGTCTTCCCAAAGATACTGGAAAATTGATGCTTCGGTTTTGAAAAGGGGCTAAAATTTCCAAAATACCATATTTGTAATAAAGAAAAAAGAATAAAGAGGAGAGATACCCTTGCCAAGAACATTACCCAATATCATCCCAAAACCGTAAACCATAAATAGATCAGTACGCACCCCTTTTAAAAAGGAACATCGTTATCATCCTGCATGGCGTCATCGTTCATGGAACTGCCAAAGGCCTCGTTGGCATTCGGAAGATTTTTGGTGATAAAGGGGTTGTCATCATCGGCGTTCATTTTCGATTGAAATTCAAAGGGGGAATCAAAGTCGTCCAAATTGTCAAACTTACCTAAATGTCCCAGGAACTTGAGCCGGATATTTTCCAAACCACCATTTCTATGCTTTGCCACAATAAATTCAGCTTGTCCGGCAGTAGGGGAGCGTTCTTCATCATCCCATTCATCAATCTTATAGTATTCCGGTCTATAGATAAAGGAAACAATATCCGCATCCTGTTCAATGGCCCCGGATTCCCTTAAATCCGATAAAATAGGCCGTTTACTACCGCCCCTGGTCTCTACGGCCCGTGACAACTGTGACAGGGCTATTACCGGGACGTTCAATTCCTTGGCCAAGGCCTTTAAGTTCCTGGATATGGTAGATATTTCCTGTTCGCGGTTCCCGCCTTTTTGACTCCCCCCAGCGGTCATCAGCTGTAAATAATCAATAATGATCATTTTAATATCATGCTGTGAAGCCAAACGTCTGGCCTTTGCCCTAAGGTCGAAAATAGAAAGCGAAGGGGTATCATCAATAAACAATGGCGCGGTCTCCAGAGCCTTTACCTTAACGTTCAACTGCTCCCATTCATGTTTTTCCAATCTCCCTGTCCTTAATTTTTCGGAAGAAAGGCCCGTCTCAGAGGATATCAACCTGGTAATCAATTGTACAGATGACATTTCCAAAGAAAAGAAAGCCACTCCAATATTGGAATTCACCGCAATATTTCTGGCCATAGACAAGGTAAGGGCCGTTTTTCCCATACCGGGACGGGCTGCCACGATAACCAGATCACTGGGCTGCCATCCCGAGGTCAATTTGTCCAATTTGTCGAAACCGGATGGGATACCGCTAAGACCTTCCTTACCTGCTATCTCCTCTATTCTCTTCTTGGCCTGTATCACCAAATTCTGGGCCGTTTCCGCGGAACGTTTCAAGTTGCCCTGGGTAACATCGTATAATTTGGATTCGGCGTTGTCCAATAGGTCGAACACATCAGTGGCATCCTCATAGGCCTCCTCAATTATTTCATTTGAAATCTTGATAAGACTGCGTTGTATAAATTTTTGAAGGATAATGCGCGCATGGAACTCGATATGCGCGGAAGAAGCCACCTTTTGGGTTAATTTAATAAGGTAAAAATCGCCTCCTGCACTCTCCAGCCTACCATCTTTCTTCAATTGCGCCGAAACGGTTAATAAATCCACCGGTTCAGAATTTTCAAACAACTTAAAAATGGCTTCATAGATATACCTATGGGCATCCTTATAAAATACTTCGGGATGTAGGATATCTATGACTTCATCCACCCCCTTTTTATCGATCATCATTGCCCCAAGCACAACCTCCTCTAAATCAACGGCTTGAGGAGGTATCTTCCCCTTCTCAAGGCTAATGATGGTCGACTTGTCAATTCGATGACCAATAATAGGGTTCGTTTTTTCCATGAGTGCTAAATTATACAAATAAGAATAAAAAAGAGGTTTGGGATATTAACAACTCTTCCACAAATTACCTGTTGATAAGTTACAAAATTTGTTCATAAGCAAAAAAAAACCGGAGAATTTCCGCTCCAGTTTTTTTAAGCTTGTCAAAAAGGGATATTATCCATTGAATACTCCCATATTGGCATATTTGTCCATTCGGTTTTTCACCAATTCTTTTGGTGATAACTTTTTCAATTCCTCATAATGCGAAGAAATTTTATTTTTTACGATCTCAAAAGTCTTATCCCTGTTGGCGTGTGCTCCACCTACCGGTTCACGAACGATCTCATCTATCAGCTTCATTTTTTTCATGTCCGTTGCCGTAAGCTTTAAGGCCTCTGCCGCAATTTCCTTATACTCCCAACTTCTCCAAAGAATGGAAGAACAGGATTCGGGCGAAATAACGGAATACCAGGTATTTTCCAACATCAACACCTTATCCCCTACTCCGATACCCAATGCCCCTCCTGAGGCGCCTTCACCAATAATTACTACTATAATAGGAACTTTCAGGCGGGTCATTTCCAAAATATTCCTTGCAATGGCCTCCCCCTGGCCCCTTTCCTCTGCCTCAATACCGGGATATGCCCCTGGGGTATCTATTAGGCACACTACTGGGATACCGAACTTTTCGGCAGACTTCATTAAACGCAGCGCTTTTCTATACCCTTCGGGATTGGCCATCCCAAAATTCCGTAATTGCCTTGTTTTGGTATTATAACCTTTCTGTTGGCCAACGAACATATAACTCTGATCCCCAATTTTACCAAGACCTCCTATCATGGCCTTATCATCCTTTACATTACGATCGCCATGCAGCTCCAAAAAGGTTTCACCACAAATGGCCCTTATATAATCTAAGGTGTAGGGCCTATTGGGATGTCTTGACAACTGTACCCTTTGCCATGCAGTGAGGTTCTTGTATATTTCCTTTCGGGTCTCAACAAGTTTTTTCTCTATCTGTTTACAGGTTTCAGAAACATCAACTTCACTCTCTTCACCGATTATCATGCACTTATCCAATTGCTCCTCCAGCTCCTTAATTGGCAGTTCAAAATCTAAATACTCCATAGGTTTATAGGTTTAGCTCTTTTCAACCAACAAATATAAAACTTTAATGGGAAGCTAGCCCATTAGTCGTTTTTTTTAATTTTTTTCTATTTTTCAAAATCCCGTTCACAACTACCGTAGTTATGATCAATAGTGCCCCGATATAAAAAAATGGATTCATTTTTTCACTATCCCCAAGAAGGAAAAAAGCCAACAGAATACCATAAACCGGTTCCAAATTAATCGTCAACATCACGGTATACGGGGAAATATATTTTAAGATTTTTACAGAAGCAATAAAGGCATAGGCCGTGCAGATAGAAGCAAGTATACTTATGTACAACCAATCATCCATGGAAAGTTGGAAAAACTTTTGGTTATAACTACCTGAAAATACCAAAAAAATAGACAAAAACAGGACACCACTTCCCAATTCATACAACGAAATTACCGAAGGCCTGTACCCTTGTGTCAACTTACCATTGATCAAGGAAAAAGTAGCGGATAACAGGGAGGACACCAATGCCAACAATATTCCATTTAAATAACCGGCCTCCACTCTAAACATAATATACAGGCCCAGTATAACGATTAGTCCGAAAACCACTTCATAACCTACCATTTTCCGGCCATACCAAAACGGTTCCAATATGGCCGTAAAAAATGCGCCAGTGGACATGGTCGCCAAGGCAATGGATACATTGGAAACTTTGATGGCCATAAAGAAAGTAACCCAATGAAGGGCTACAACTACCCCTCCCATAACCAACGTCAGCAAAGTTTTTGGAGGAACCCTTAAAGAAAACCTCCTTATAAGGACATATGCCAAAATAATCATAAATGCCATTAACATACGGTACCAAACCAAAGGCAAGGCATCTATAGTTATCAACTTGCCTAGGACCGCTGTAAAGCCCCATACAAAAACTATAAAGTGCAGATGAAGATAATTCCTTAGCTTAACGTTTGGCATTCTGCAACAGATAAAACGCTATGGCCCCAAACATAACATTGGGAATGATTACCGCCAATAGGGGCGAAAATCCTGACTGCTCGGCCAAGGTCCCGAACACCTTGTCAAAAAGATGTAAATAAATGCCACCCCTATACCAAAGGCCAGATTTACCCCCATCCCCCCACGTCTCTTTACCGAGGAGACCGCTACGGCAATAATGGTAAGGATAAAAGCGGCAATAGGCAATGCCCAACGCTTATATTTCACTAGCACATAACTGTTGATATTGGAGTGCCCTTTTTTCTTTGTACCTCTATAAATTTGTCCAATTCAAACATATTCTTGGTTTCGGCAATATAGGAAACCGGCGTAAGGTCATCGATCTTAAAATCGAAAATGGTATCCAATCTGCGCTTCGTTTCCACCAGCTCCCCATTGTTATCTATTTTCCTCTTTTCATAAGAAGTAAGCCGATATATCGAATCTTTTTCTATCCAGCGAATGTTGGCAGCGGATATCTTAAAATCCAAGGTATTCCCTTCATTGAAACGCTCCATGGTAAAATTATATCCTATTTGTCTGGCCGGGTCAAAACTGCTTACATAGATATAATCACTTTCGTTCAACTGGTTAAAAATGTTGGTAGTTACCCTATCCTGTTTGCCCTTTTTTAAATACTTGAATTTAAACTCGTTGTACCCCACACTTGCCGGAGGCACAATAAACATGTTCATCAAAAACATAATTGCAGCTATGATAGATGCGCCAATGAGATAGGGTCTCAGAAAACGTCCATAAGAAACCCCGGAACTTAATATAGCCACAATTTCCGTATTATTGGCCAATTTGGAAGTAAAGAAGATTACGGATAAAAAAAGAAAAATTGGGAATAACAGGTTTCCTATTACCAACGTAAAATTCCAGTAATACATTACGATTTCCGTAAGAGGAACCTCGTTATCTATCATTTTTCCGATCTGCTCTGCCAAATTTGCCATTATCCCAATAGGGATAAACAACAACAGCATCACAAAAAATGTTGCCAGATAGCGCTTAAGTATATATTTATCTATTATGCTCAGCACCTATAGTCTTTTATCCATTTGTTTTACCATTACCGACTTCCATTCGTAAAAATCCCCTGCTAAAATATGTTTTCTTGCCTCACGAACCAACCACAAATAAAATCCCAGATTATGAATGGTCGCAATTTGCTTCCCCAAATATTCATTGGCAGCGAACAAATGTCTTAAGTAGGCTTTAGAGTATTCCAAATCCACAAAAGTAGTTCCCATTTCGTCCAAAGGGGAAAAATCGTCTTCCCACTTCTTGTTTTTTATATTGATAGTGCCATGTGCCGTAAACAACATACCGTTTCTAGCATTTCTGGTAGGCATTACACAATCGAACATATCAATGCCCAAGGCAATATTCTCCAAAATATTGATTGGGGTACCCACTCCCATTAAATATCTGGGCTTATCCTCGGGAAGTATTTCACAGACCACTTCCGTCATGGCATACATCTCCTCCGCAGGTTCACCTACAGAAAGTCCTCCAATAGCATTGCCCTCTGCTCCTACCCCTGCAATATATTCGGCCGATTGTCTCCTAAGGTCCTTATAGGTAGACCCTTGGACAATTGGAAAAAAGGCTTGTCCATAATCATAGGTTAGGGGCGTTTTTTCCAAATGCGCAATACAGCGTTCCAACCACCTATGGGTCATGTGCATAGATCTCTTCGCGTAGTTATAATCGCATGGGTATGGAGTACACTCGTCAAAAGCCATGATAATATCGGCACCGATTACTCGCTGAATTTCCATTACATTCTCCGGGGTAAACACATGATAGGAACCATCAATGTGCGACTTAAACTTAACCCCTTCTTCCTTTATTTTTCTGTTATCGGATAAAGAATAGACTTGGTAACCACCGCTATCCGTTAAAATATTACGGTCCCAATTCATAAACTTATGAAGGCCACCGGCCTGTTTCAGTATTTCGGTTTTTGGCCTTAAATACAAATGGTAGGTATTCCCTAAAATAATATCGGGGTTTATCTCCTCCTTCAATTCCCTTTGGTGTACTCCTTTTACAGAAGCTACCGTGCCTACCGGCATAAAAATGGGAGTTTCTATCTTTCCATGGTCCGTAATGATCTCTGCCGCCCTGGCTTTGGTCCTTGTGTCCGAATGTTGTAAGGTAAATTTCAAAAAAAATCTATTTAAAGTGGCAAATATAATCAACTCAAAGCCATTAAAACCTTAACAAAAAAATAAAGTTCCGTATGGTCCATGTGATAGTTGATAAAATATTATAAATCCTGCTTGTGTACCCAAAAGATTGCCATTACTTTTGAAAAGTTTAAAAAATTTAGATAAAATGCCAAAACTTCAAGAATTACAAGATTTGACCGTTCAGGTTCGCAGGGACATTCTAAGAATGGTTCACAAGGTAAACTCTGGGCATCCAGGAGGTTCTCTGGGCTGTACCGAATTTATTGTTGTCCTTTATAATGAGATCATGGAGCTTAAGGACGAATTTAATATGGATGGAAACGGAGAAGATCTTTTCTTTTTGTCCAATGGTCATATATCCCCTGTGTTCTATAGTGTTCTGGCAAGAAAAGGTTACTTTCCCGTAGATGAATTAAATACCTTTAGGTTAATAGATTCGCGTTTACAGGGCCATCCTACCACCCATGAAGGTTTGCCGGGCGTACGTATTGCATCGGGCTCCCTGGGGCAGGGCATGTCCGTGGCCTTGGGTGCGGCACAGGCCAAAAAATTAAACAAGGATTCCAAACTGGTCTATACGCTTCACGGGGATGGCGAGTTACAGGAAGGCCAGAACTGGGAAGCCATTATGTATGCCGCTGGCAAGAAAGTGGACAATATTATTGCTACCATAGATTATAATGGCCAGCAGATAGACGGGGCTACGGAAGATGTACTTCCCTTGGGGGACCTTAAAAAGAAATTTGAAGCTTTTGGATGGGAGGTGGTTGAAATCCAGGAAGGAAATGATCTGGAAGCTATTCTAAAGGGAATGAAAGAAGCCAAGAACAAGACCGGAAAAGGAAAACCGGTATGCGTCCTATTGCATACCATAATGGGACACGGGGTAGATTTTATGATGTATACCCATGCGTGGCACGGAAAGGCCCCCAATGACGAGCAATTGGCTACAGCTTTGGCACAGAACCCTGAAACCTTAGGGGATTATTGATCCGCAACCCATTTCAAAAAAATAAAGAAAATACGTATGAAAAAATATATAGATCAAGGTAAAAACGACACAAGAAGTGGTTTTGGTGCAGGACTGGCCGAATTGGGCAGGACCAACCCAAATGTAGTTGCCCTATGCGCTGATTTGGTAGGCTCCCTTAAGATGGAGAAATTTATAGAGGAAAATCCGGAACGTTTCTTCCAAATAGGTATTGCCGAAGCCAATATGATGGGTATTGCCGCCGGACTGACCATAGGAGGAAAAATTCCCTTTACCGGAACGTTTGCCAACTTTTCCACCGGAAGGGTCTATGATCAAATAAGACAATCCATTGCCTATTCCGATAAAAACGTTAAAATCTGTGCTTCCCATGCAGGGGTCACCCTAGGCGAAGACGGGGCTACACACCAAATATTGGAAGATCTGGGCCTGATGAAGATGTTGCCAGGAATGACCGTCATCAACACCTGTGATTACAACCAGACAAAGGCTGCCACCATTGCCATAGCGGAACATCACGGTCCGGTCTACCTAAGGTTTGGCCGACCAAAAGTGGCCAATTTTACTCCGGTGGACCAAAAATTCGAAATAGGTAAGGCCGTTATGCTCAATGAAGGCACCGATGTCACCATCGTAGCCACAGGTCACCTAGTATGGGAAGCATTGATAGCAGCCGAAAATTTAGAAAAACAAGGCGTATCCGCCGAAGTAATCAACATACACACCATTAAACCTCTTGACGGGGAAGCAGTGTTAAAATCTGTTAAAAAAACAGGCTGCATCGTAACTGCGGAAGAACATAATTATTTGGGCGGATTGGGTGAGAGCATCTCCGGGTTCCTTGCTACCACGCGTCCTACACCACAAGAGTTTGTTGCCACCAAAGACACCTTTGGTGAAAGTGGCACCCCTGAGCAATTAATGGACAAATACGGATTGAACAATAAAGCTATAGAGAACGCCGTTCTAAATGTGTTAAAAAGAAAATAATCATACCCCCAGTAGGGAGATGAGGATTCTTAACATGGAAAATGGCGAAAACTATGGAACAGAACCCAAATAAACTGCTAAAACTACCCAACAGCAATAAAGGTAGCTATTAGCGGTTTTTTTGTGCCCTAACCGTTCATCCTTTCATGTCAAGATTAATTCTTTTTAGGTTAATCCATTAAAAACATTGTGTTTAATATTGCGCAATGTATTCTAATTTTAAAAGAACACATTATGATGAAGAAAACAGTTTTATTAGCAGTTATTGCCCTAATGGGTATTGGTGTGCACGCACAAAAAGGTTCGGGATTTGGAATTAAAGGCGGCCTAAACTATGGCGCCAATGGGGATTATTTTAAATCTACCGAACAGGCTTATGAAAATCCAAAAAGCAATGTGGGCTACCACTTGGGTGTTTTCGGAAAGATAGGCGACAAAATCTACCTTAGGCCGGAATTGATGTACACCAAGACAAAATCGGACTATGACAACAACAGTCTGAACATGAGTAAATTGGATGCCCCGGTATTACTCGGCCTTAACATAATTGGGCCGTTGAACGTTTTTGCCGGACCTGCTTTCCAATACATATTGGACACCGATTATGAGGACATTACGATAGGCGATGTCAAAAACAACTTTACCGTTGGCCTCAATATCGGCGCAGGGGTTTCCTTTGGCAATTTTGGGTTGGACCTAAGGTACGAGAGGGGCTTTAGCGAAAATGAAGTAACTGTTGTTGACGGAGTTTTTTCCAATGACCGAATAGACACCAGGCCGGATCAGTTGATCCTGAGTGCTTCCATAAAACTTTAAGAAATCAGCATTGGATCATATTAAAAATGCCCCCGCACTTTTTGCGGGGGCATTTTTATTCGGCAGAACTCCATTTATCCTTAACGTATTATAGCAATAACTACCCATAACTATCCAATGCAGACCTAGATAGCCCGCTTATTGGCAAAATTCAACATCAAATATTCTTATCCAAATAATCGGGAACACCATTGTTATCGGCATCTCCCAATTCGTCTTTGGTAAGGACACCATCCCCATCGTCATCGGCGTCCAAATAATTTGGAATACCATCCCCGTCGGTATCGTCATTAAAAAGATCCCCATCCCCATCCAAATCTTCAAGAATAGTGCTGACCCCGTCCCTATCATGATCTGCAGTATTGGTTGCCAATAGGTTTACTTCAAACATTAAAGGGGCATAGGTAGCTCCAGGGAGCTTCCACTAAAATAAGCAATCCCCGAGGGCATAAATATTAAGCCAATCCCACTTCCGGTCACGGTAAAGGTGCCATCCCCATTTTCGATTATTTCACCGCCCGATTTAAATTTGGGCATTCCTTCCTTAAACCCTTTTATTACCCCAGAATTACCTGAAACCCCGGATCCCTGCATATCAAACCATACCGGAGTGCCCAGTCTACTGTCGAAAACACTTCCATCCAAGCGCATTCCCTGATAATTCAGATAAACGGAATCTACGGGCGTAGGACTGGTACCCTCGCCTTCCCGTGCCACTATATAATACAAAGTGTGTTCTATATCAACTTCCCCGGCATCCAATCCCAAATCACTGGAAGACACCTTTATCACCTGTGTCCCGGCATCTTCGAACAAGGATCTCTTGTCCGCGTTGGCGCCGGCTATGGTATCTATCCTTATCCTTAAATCAAAACCTTCATCTATAGGCTCCTCAAAATCCTCATAGTTATAAAAATGGGTCTTTAAAAACGCCTGAATTTCAGCATCATTCTCAACAACTACCTCACTTAGCAATCTTGGGGGCACTACTACAACATCATTGCCGTCATCCTTTTTACAGGACCAAATAGTCAAAAAAATTAAAGCAAGTACAAGAAATCTCTTTATGTTCATCAGTTTATTTTTAATATCTTTTAATTACAGGATGAAACCTATTGATTATTCCAATAACCATTTCGGTTCCATTGATTTCTTAATTAAAGGGCGCAAGATACAATTTTCAACTATTTTTGTAGAGGACGTTAACAAAGATTTTCAATAGTTTATGCGAATTGATAAATACCTATGGAGCACCCGTTATTTCAAAACGCGGAACATAGCTACCGAGGCCTGTAAAAAGGGACATATAAAAATCAACGAACAAGTGGTAAAACCCTCAAGGGAAGTGTACCCCATGGATAAAGTTGTGGTAAGGAAAGACCAAATAAATTATGAATTTACCGTACTGGATGTTCCTGAAAGTCGGGTAGGTGCCAAATTAGTGGACATATACCGAAAGGACACCACGCCCAAAGAAGCCTTTGAACACAATGAACTGTTAAAATTTTCCAAGGATTATTATCGAAAAAAGGGCACCGGAAGACCTACAAAGAAAGACAGAAGGGATATAGATGGATACTTGGATGAAGGTGCTGAATAAAGAATTTTGGGAACAAAAGTATAAGAATGGGGATACAGGATGGGATATAGGTCATATTTCCACCCCTCTAAAGGAATATATAGACCAACTTACGGACAAGGACCTGAAAATCCTTATTCCAGGTGCCGGTAATGCTTACGAGCTTCTTTATCTAATGGAAAAGGGGTTTTCCAATGTTTTTGTCATTGACATTGCAAGACGGCCATTGGAAAACATAAAAAAAAAGATACCGGATTTTCCAGAGCATCAACTCTTGGAAGGCGATTTTTTCGATTTGGAACTTAATAATTTTGACCTGATTCTGGAACAAACTTTTTTTTGTGCACTGGATCCCGGTTTAAGGAAGGCATATGTACAGAAAATGAAGCAGCTGCTAAAACCCAATGGCAAACTCGCCGGACTACTGTTCAACTTTCCCTTAACCCAATCCGGGCCTCCTTTTGGAGGCAGTCTTACCGAATACAAGTCCCTTTTTAAAGCACATTTCAAGATCAAAACCCTGAAAACCGCTCGGAATTCCATAAAACCTAGAGCGGATAAGGAACTCTTTTTTATATTTGAATCTAAATAAACCATTATGCAATGAAGTTATATAAATTTTGGAACGGAATGGAATTCCTAGACAAGGACCGGGAGTCAAGTTAGCAGTGGGGAATAACAGTGGGCAGTAAAATCTATTCTTTGGCCGACTGTAAACTACTACTGCCAACTTTAAATAACCAAAATTTATAGAAACCAACTCTTACAACTATCGCTAGCAGTCTTGCCTGCCAGCAAAGACAGGCCTGCCCGACTACGTTCAGGCGGGGTTTTAACCTTTAATTAAACTATACAAATGACCATGTCCAATAGAATTTTATCCCATGAGCAAATACAGCATAAAATAAAACGTATTGCGTACCAGATTTATGAGACCAACGTTGAAGAACCCGAAATTATCATTGCCGGAATTGAAGGTGGGGGGCTACACTTTGCCAAAAAGATCCAAACCGTACTCCAAAAGATTACCGAGGCCAACATTATTCTCTGCAAGGTAATCATGGATAAGTCCAATCCTTTGGCCAGTGGTGTAAAGACTTCCATTCCGGAATCGGAATACACCAATAAATCCGTAGTCCTGGTAGATGACGTCCTCAATTCCGGGACCACCCTCATTTATGGAGTACATCATTTTCTGCGCGTACCATTAAAACAACTAAAGACCGCAGTATTGGTGAACAGGAACCACAAGAAATATCCGGTTAAGGCAGATTACAAAGGGATATCCCTTTCCACATCGCTTCAAGAGCACATCAATGTAGAATTCAAGGCCAAAAACGATTCGGTGTATCTAAGCGAGTAATCCCCTTATTTCCGCCACCAAGGACTCGGGATCCTTATTATCGCATTCTATAATATGATTTGCCTTAAGGTAAAAATTATTGCGCTCAAACAAATGCTTTCCTATAAACTCCGGTAAATCCCCATCATCTATATTTTTGATCAAAGGCCTATGTTCCTTTTCCGTTATCAATCTTTTTACCAATCCGGTAATGGAAATTTTTAGGTAGAAAACATGGTCCGCCAACTCCAACATGGTATCCATGTTTCCGGAATAACATGGGGTTCCACCCCCAGTAGATAGGACGAAGCTGTTCTTTTGGGACAAAATATCGTTCAAATATTCATGTTCCTTCTTCCTAAAGAATATTTCACCCTTCCCCTTAAATACATTGGAAACGGAATCTCCAAGTCTTTCCTCAATGACCTCATCAAGATCTAAAAAACTAACTTTCAATTTTTTAGCCAACAATTTACCAATGGTAGACTTCCCGCTTCCCATATACCCGATCAATACTATTCTCACCTTGCAATTTTTTGTAAAATTGATCTAATTTAATGGTAAATCAAAAAAAAATAAAAAATTATCAAAAAGGCCTTGCAAAACAAACAAATGGTTTTATATTTGCACCCGCAAACTGCAATAGTCTGCAACTCGTTTTGACCTGGTAGCTCAGTTGGTAGAGCATCTCCCTTTTAAGGAGAGGGTCCTGGGTTCGAGCCCCAGCCCGGTCACAAAAAAGTTAAGTCCAGTACTTAACTTTTTTTGTTTAAAATAGTTTCCAATTTATTAATTTTAGGGACTATTCAAGAATAACCCAAGGTCCTTTAACAGGACATTTAGGCCCACGTGGTGAAATTGGTAGACACGCCACCTTGAGGGGGTGGTGTTCGCAAGGACGTGCTAGTTCGAATCTAGTCGTGGGCACCAAAAACCGCCGACTTCACAATGGAAGTCGGCGGTTTTTTATTTCCACTGCCAATTGAACCATTTTGCAAATTGCCTTACATATGTAGAAAATAAGCCTTATTTTCATCATCGGGCACAAAGAACATTTGTAGCAGCACAAAATTCACACAAATACCTATGGACCAAAAAGTTATTATCATCGGATCTGGATTTGCATCCCTTTCTGCATCCTGTTATTTGGCCAAACAGGGATACAAGGTATCCATATACGAAAAAAACAAGACCATTGGAGGCCGGGCCAGGCAATTTGTACGGGAAGGTTTTACCTTTGATATGGGACCTAGCTGGTATTGGATGCCCGATATTTTTGAAAACTTTTTTAGGGATTTTGGAAAAAAAACAACCGACTATTATCAACTGGACAAGTTGGATCCTGCCTACAAAATTTATTTTTCAGACGATATCATTACCATAGGGGACACAATGGACAAAATTTGTGTAGAATTTGAGCGTATAGAAAAGGGCAGTTCAAAACCCTTGCGCAAATTCATTAAAAAAGCACAGGACAATTATGAAATCGCCATTCACAAGATAGTACTTCGTCCTGGCCTTTCCCCTTTGGAATTGGTAAGCAAGGATACCATAGTTCGGTTGGACCAATTTTTTAAATCTATAAGTGATGAGGTCCGTAAACGTTTCAAAAACCCAAAACTAATAGCTATCCTAGAGTTTCCCGTACTGTTCTTAGGGGCCAAACCAAACAAAACCCCATCCTTTTATAGTTTTATGAATTTTGCCGATTTTGGCCTGGGCACCTGGCATCCCCATGGCGGAATGCACCAAGTGATAAGGGCCATGGAAATTTTGGCATTGGAATTGGGAGTCAGGATGTACACCGATCAGGCCGTAACAAAAATTGAAGTTGCCCATGGCAAAGCTACAGGTATTAGGGTCAATGGCAGCAGCATTAAAGCGGATATTGTGCTGAGCGGTGCCGATTACCACCATTCCGAAACGCTGTTGGACCCGCAATTTCGCCAATATTCAGAGGCCTATTGGAGCAAAAAGACCTTTGCCCCCTCGTCCTTGTTATTTTATGTGGGGTTTGATAAAAAATTACAGAACGTAGTCCACCACAACTTGTTTTTCGACACCAATTTTGAACAACACGCCAAAGAAATATATGACGATCCCAAATGGCCCAAAGCACCGCTCTTCTATGCCAACTTTCCTTCCATTACAGATTCCGGCATGGCTCCTTCAGGCTGTGAAACGGGCTTTTTCCTGATTCCTATTGCTCCAGGGCTTAAGGATACCCAACAACTTCGCAATACGTATTTTGATATTATTTTATACAGGTTTGAAAGACTTACCGGTCAAGAAGTAAAAAGCAGTATCCTGTTTAAGGAGGATTTTTGTGTAACCGATTTTATGGATCACTACAATTCTTATAAGGGCAATGCCTATGGCATGGCCAATACCCTTCTACAAACAGCCTTTTTAAGGCCTAAATTACATAGTAAAAAAGTAACCAATCTATTTTTTACGGGTCAGCTCACCGTTCCCGGTCCCGGTGTACCTCCCGCCCTAATTTCGGGAAAATTGGTTTCCGAACTTATTGTCAAGTATCAAAAGTCCCGAATATGAAATCGATTTTTGACGCTGTTTCCCAAAATTGCAGTAAGCTCGTTACCCAATATTACAGTACCTCCTTTTCCTTGGCCGCCAAAATGTTGGCCCCTTCCATAAGGGGAGATATATATAACATTTATGGGTTTGTCCGATTTGCGGATGAAATTGTAGACAGTTTTCATGATTATGACAAGTTGTATTTATTGGATAAATTTGGAAAGGACCTGAAGGATGCCCTGGAACAAAAAATAAGTCTTAACCCCATTCTAAATTCTTTTCAACATACCTTCCACAAATATGGTATTCCCCAGCATTTGGTAAGCTCATTCCTGAAGAGTATGCGGATGGATCTGGACAACAGGATACGTCTTACGGATAGCCAGTATCAGGAATATATCTATGGCTCTGCCGATGTGGTTGGCCTAATGTGCCTTAAGGTATTTGTAAAAGGGAACGAATTGGAGTATCAAAAACTTAAATCCTCCGCTATGGCCTTGGGGTCCGCTTTTCAAAAGGTAAACTTTTTAAGGGATTTAAAAACGGATTTTGAAGATTTGAACAGAACCTATTTTCCGAACACCGATCTCCATAATCTGACCGAGGGAGCCAAGAACAAAATTGTGGAACAAATAAATGCCGATTTTAAATTGGGCTATTCCGGAATTGTACAATTGCCCCATGAAGCCAGATTTGGTGTTTATACCGCATATAGATATTATTTTATGCTGCTGAAAAAGTTACAGGACACGCCTTCATCAAAGATCATGTGTACCAGAATACGGATTTCCAATCTACATAAATTTAAATTATTGATTAAATCGTATATTGACTATAAATTAAAACTGGTTTAGAATGAATATGTTGATTTGGATTTTAATTTTCATAGCTACATTTTCCTTTATGGAATTTATGGCCTGGTTTACCCATAAATATATTATGCATGGTTTCTTATGGTCCTTGCACAGGGATCACCATAAAAAGAACCACGATTCCTGGTTTGAACGAAATGATGCCTTTTTTTTATTCTACGCAGCGGTAAGCATCACTTTCTTTTGGCTGGGCTCCCAAACCAACTTTTGGCACGGGTGGCCATTGGGGTTTGGTATATTGGCCTACGGTGCCGCTTACTTCCTGGTCCATGATATTTTTATACACCAAAGGTTCAAATTCTTCAGAAATGTAAATAATTGGTATGCTAAAGGAGTAAGGAGGGCACACAAAATACATCATAAACATCTGGACAAAGAGGATGGGGAATGCTTTGGCATGTTAATAGTCCCCTTTAAGTATTTCCGAAAAAAAGAAACCTAAATCCGGGCCAATACTACGGGCCCAAAAGGCCATCTATAAGTGCCCTTGTTTTACTACTGTTCCAATCTGCCGCACCGGTCTCTGCCACAACAATTTTACCTTCCCTACTTATTATGTATGTAGTTGGGAGAAGTTTGGATTTAAGGGCTACAGGTGTTTCTGAAAGGGGGTAGTACACCGGGAGATCCAAATTTTTTCTTTTTAAAAAATTTTCCACTTTTTGACGGTCGTCCGAAGTTACGAACATAAAGGTAACCTTATCCCCATAATCATTATAAAGTTCCTGCATACTTGGCATTTCCGCCACACAGGGGGGACACCAGGTAGCCCAGAAATTTACAAGGATTACTTTTCCCTTATGGGCCTCAAAATTGAATGCCCCATTATCCAAATCGGTCAGTTTCCATTGATAGGAATCCAAAGAAACCTGCATCCCCTCCTTTACCATGGCCGCACTTGTGGATAATAATTTACTAGCAAAAACCTTTATTTTAAAACCTACCGGAGTAAAAAGCAGTACAAGTACAGCAAGAACAAACACGCCATTTGAGATCCATTTCCTGTTGGGTAACATCATATCGTATTATTTAGCGATTAGATCGTCCAAAATAGCCTTCACCTTGTCATTGTCCCAATCCGCAACCCCTTTCCTACTGATCACTATCCTTCCCTCCTTATCCAACAAATAGGATCTGGGCGGCTTGGAACCATCCACAGGCATGGGATCCCCTACAATGGAATAGGTTACCGGAAAGGTAAAACCATGATCTGCCATAAATTTCTCTACGGGTTCCCTTTCCTCGTTGGTAATGATATAAAAATCTACCTTGTCCTTATAAACATCATACAATTTTTGGATACTTTCCACTTCGGCCTCGCTTGGAATATTCCATGACCTCCAAAAATTGATAAATACAACACGGCCCTTGGATTTCTTAAAATTGAAAAAATTCCAATTGCCATCTTTTAATTTCCAATCATAATTTTTAATCTGGCCCCTGTCTATTTCTTTGGTCACTTCAGGTGAAAAGGAGAACCATTTATTTAACAATACCTTGCTGTAATCGCCCAAAGGGGTTACAAAAAAGGATAAAATCAAAGCCATTAGGGCAATATTCAGAACTGTTTTTGTACGAATCTTCATTTAATTTATCCTTTTGTCAAAACTAAAAAACTCCTGATGAATATCAGGAGTTTTTATAAAGTATTTAAGCATTAAATTAAGCTGCGTTTTCCCTTTTTATAACGTTCAGGGCGGAGCCTTCTTTAAACCATTCTATCTGAGGTTGATTATAGGTATGGTTCAATTTAATGGTATCCTTGGTACCATCTTTATGAACCAATTCCAAAGTAATCTGCTTGTCCGGTGCAAAGTCCTTTATATCTACAAAGTTAAAGGTATCATCTTCTTGGATCAAGTCATAATCGTTTTCATTGGCAAAGGTAAGCCCTAACATCCCTTGCTTTTTAAGATTGGTTTCGTGGATACGTGCAAACGACTTCACAATTACCACTGCAACGCCCAAATGCCTTGGTTGCATTGCTGCGTGTTCTCGTGACGATCCTTCCCCATAGTTGTGATCTCCCACCACTACCGTTTTAATACCGGCGGCCTTGTATGCCCTTTGCGCATCCGGAACACCACCATATTCACCCGTAAGCTGATTCTTTACGAAATTTGTCTTTTTATTGAAGGCATTTACCGCTCCTATTAAGGTATTATTGGCAATATTATCCAAATGCCCCCTAAAACGCAACCAAGGACCTGCCATGGAAATGTGGTCCGTGGTACATTTTCCAAAGGCCTTGATCAATAATTTAGCACCTTGAAGGCTTTCCGGTTTTATCGGAATAAAGGGATCCAACAATTGTAAACGTTCCGATTTGGGATCTACCTTTACCTGCACATTGGAACCATCTTCCACCGGTGCCAAATAACCTGCATCCTCCACTTCAAATCCTTTTGGAGGCAATTCGATTCCCAAAGGCTCGTCCAATTTAACTTCCTGTCCGTCCTCATTGATCAGGGTATCGTTCATTGGGTCAAAATCCAATCTACCTGAAATTGCTATGGCCGCCACCATTTCCGGGGAACCTACAAAAGCATGGGTATTGGGATTTCCGTCCGCCCTCTTGGAAAAGTTGCGGTTAAAGGAGTGTACTATGGTATTCTTTTCTTCGCCTTTTAAATCGCTACGGTCCCATTGTCCTATACAGGGACCACAGGCATTGGTAAACACCGTTGCCCCCAAATTCTCGAATATTTGCAACAGCCCGTCACGTTCTGCCGTAAATCGGATTTGCTCGGACCCAGGGTTGATACCAAAATCGGATTTTGGTCGTATTTTTTTATCAACGGCCTGTTTGGCAATAGAGGCGGCCCTGGTCAAATCCTCATAAGAAGAATTGGTACAAGACCCTATAAGGCCCCAGTCCACTTTTACAGGCCATCCGTTAGTTTTTGCCTTTTCTCCCAATTGCCCTACAGGGGTAGCCAAATCAGGCGTAAATGGACCATTAAGATGTGGTTTAAGCGTATCAAGATCTATTTCTATAATTTCATCAAAATATTTTTCGGGATCGGCATATACTTCAGGATCTGCCGTTAAATACTCCTTGACCGCATTGGCCGCATCCGCCACATCGTTTCTATCCGTAGCCCTTAAATATCTTTCCATGGCCGCATCATACCCGAAGGTGGAAGTGGTTGCCCCTACTTCGGCCCCCATGTTACATATGGTGCCCTTACCGGTACAGGAAAGATTTTTGGCCCCTTCACCGAAATATTCTATTATAGCTCCAGTACCCCCTTTTACAGTAAGTATCCCAGCTACCTTTAGAATAACATCCTTGGCAGATGTCCAACCGGAGATATTACCGGTGAGTTTAACCCCTATCAATTTTGGGAACTTAAGTTCCCAGGCCATTCCGGCCATAACATCCACAGCATCCGCGCCTCCAACACCTATGGCAACCATTCCCAGTCCGCCGGCGTTCACCGTATGGGAATCGGTCCCTATCATCATTCCTCCGGGAAAGGCATAGTTTTCAAGAACTACTTGGTGAATAATACCGGCCCCAGGTTTCCAAAAACCAATGCCGTACTTATTGGAAACGGATTCCAAAAAATTAAAGACTTCGGCACTGGATGTATTGGCCACTTTCAAATCCGCAACGGCCCCACTCTTTGCCTGTATCAGGTGATCACAGTGCACCGTAGTTGGTACGGCCACCTTTGGTTTTCCTGCCTGCATAAATTGCAACAAAGCCATTTGCGCAGTAGCATCTTGACAAGCGATACGATCAGGTGCAAAATCAACATAGTCCTTACCTCTATTAAATGCCTTGTTGGGAGTACCGTCCCACAGGTGGGAATACAAAATTTTCTCTGAAAGGGTCAAGGGTTTTCCAACAATTTCACGTGCCTTATCAACACGTTCGGACATGTTGGCATACACCTTCTTAATCATATCAATATCGAATGCCATTATCTATTAAATTTTAGTTTATGTTAATCTTCAAAATTAAGAAAATCCCTTACGTTTATAAAACTTTTAAACTAAGAATACGCCAATTTTATGTAATTGCAAAAAAGATTGCTATTATAGGGATGTAAATGCAATAAATTTTAATTTTTTGAATCTACAAAAGCAATCCATCTCCGATTATATGGTCCTGTTACAAAAGCTTTCGAATAATATCGTCTTCGGAAATACCTTCGGCCTCCGCCTTATAATTTTTAATAATCCGGTGTCTCAGGATACCCAAGGATACCGCTTTCACATCTTCGATATCCGGAGAAAATTTACCGTTTACGGCGGCATGGGCCTTTGCACCCAATACCAAATTCTGGGAAGCCCTAGGTCCAGCCCCCCAATCTACGAACTGCTTTACAAATTCCGAAACATGGTCCTGATTAGGTCTTGTGCCGTTTACCAATTTCACGGCATATTCCACCACATTGTCCGGAACCGGAATTCTACGCACCAAATGCTGAATGTCCATTATTTCCCCAGCCGTAAACAAGGGAACGATTTCATGCCTAAAATCTGAAGTTGTTTCCTTTACCACCTTGATTTCCTCCGCTATGGACGGATATTTCAACTGTATGGCAAACATAAACCGATCCAACTGTGCTTCGGGCAAGGGATATGTCCCTTCCTGCTCTATTGGGTTCTGGGTTGCCAGAACATAATAGGGCTGTTCCAGTTTGTATTGTTGTCCTGCCACGGTCACCGCTCTTTCCTGCATGGCTTCCAATAAGGCCGCTTGGGTTTTGGGAGGGGTACGATTAATTTCGTCGGCCAGGATTATATTGGAAAAGATAGGTCCTTTTATAAATTTAAAATTTCTATTTTGGTCCAACACCTCACTGCCCAGAATATCACTGGGCATTAGATCTGGGGTAAATTGAATTCTTTTAAAGCCAAGGCCCAAGGCCGAGGCAATGGTATTTACCATGAGGGTCTTGGCCAAACCGGGAACCCCTATAAGCAAGGAGTGCCCGCCCGTATAAATGGAAAGTAGTATTTGATCCACCACTTCCTCCTGCCCAATAATAATTTTAGCTATTTCCTGTTTAAGAACCTTATTTTTTTCAACTAGAGCCTTAATGGCAGCTACGTCCGACATGCATTTATTCCTTTACCCAATTATTTGCAAAATCACAGTCCCTGTTTCCTGAATTAACACTTACATAAGTATCCTCAATGTGCTCGTCCATCCATTTTTTAATGGCTTTGTACTGCTTTTCCCTTAAGGCCAATTCCTGAATCTTTATATAATCTTTGGCAAAATCCGCAACATGTTCATCATAGCGATTGGTGATCTTCATGATTTTATACTTTGGGCCACCACCTCTGGGATCGTTTTCCAGCATAGGCCTGGAGATTTCATTGTCCTTTATGTCCCTCACCTGGTTGTAGAGCGATGGTTCCATTTTGGTAAGTTCAAACCGTGAGCTATAGTCCTGTGGGTTTCTTAACAAGCCCCCATCAAACTTGGTTTCCTTCTCGTCTGAAAAATTTAAGGCTGCGGCCGCAAAGGTAAATTTACCGTCCAAAACGCCCTGCCGTATGCTGTCCAGTTCCTTTCTTGCATTGTCCAATTCTTTTTGGGATATCTCAGGGCTTATAAGAATGTGCCGTAGGTCCAACTCTTGACCTCTAATTTTTTCAACATATATGATGTGATAACCAAAATCGGTTTCGAACGGCTCCGAAATTTCCCCTTCCCTAAGACTAAAAGCAACATCCTTAAATTCCTTAACAAATGGGGTCTCACGGGTCATACTGTAAAATCCTCCCTTTGATTTGGATCCGGGATCTTGTGAATATAAAATAGCCTTCACGCTAAAGCTGGCATCGTTCTCCAGAATATCGGCCCTAATTTCATTTAATTTATCTATCACCTTTTGCTTCTCTTCCTCGGATGCCTTGGGTTCCTTAACAATCTGCGCAATCTCCAGCTCTGCCCCAAATACAGGTCTTTCATCCACCGGAATCCTGTTAAAGAACTGCCTTACCTCCTCTGGGGTGATCTCTATTTCCGAAACAATTTTGTTCTGCATTTTTTCGGATAGCATTCTCAGCTTGTTGATCTTGTACAGTTCTTCACGAAAACTGATCTCATCGTCCTTTTTATAATAATTCAACACCTTTTCCATGGAGCCGATCTGGGACACCAATTGTTGCAGTTGGCGATCCCCCTGGGCATTTACCTCATCATCCGAGACCAAGATACTATCCTGAACGGCCTGATGCGCATACAAACGATCTTCCATTAACTTGCCCAAAAGACTACATCTTGTAACATCGGCAGTGGAAGCCCCCTGACTTTTTAGATCTATCAACGTTTTTTCTATATCCGATTCCAAGATCACATAATCGCCCACCACAGCGGCTATACCGTCCAATTTTATCTTTTTAAAATTATTCTTGACGGAATCGTTCTTGGAAACCATAGATTCTTCTACAATAACCTCTTGAGGTTCCACCTGGGTGTCCGGAAGATTTTCTGATTCCTGTGCGCCCATCATCCCTGTCAAGAATAAAATGGACAGGGAAAGACCTGTTTTAATTACCTTGTTCATAAATTTCAAATTCTTTTTTTTTAATAGCTTCATCCATTACCTCCACTTCCAATTTTTTCATATAATCCAACTTCCTTCTATTTAAAAGCAGTTGTTTAATGGTAGGCTCTATATAAGTAAGGGGAGCAATATCATTGATTTCCAAGATATCGTTCACCTTTGCCAAATATACCCCTAAAGAGTCCTGTAATTCAAAAAATTGTGATTTTTTTAAGTACTTGTCCTGATTTTCAACCGTTAATGGAACAATTTCTTCCATTACCCGAAAGACACTTGCCCAAATGGAATCGTTAAAATTGACTTTTCTGAACTGCACACTTATAGAATCCAAATAGCGTTTATCCGCCTCCTTGAAATCCCTTAATTTTCTGGCCACTACATCCTTGTCCATATATTGTACCGGCAATTCCACAAACCTCAACTGTATTATACTTTCCTTAAGCTTGAAATTTTCCTTTTCGCGCTCGTAGAACTCGGTGAGCTGGTTACGGGTTATAGCCGTATCATGGGATTGTAGCACCAATGCCTCCTTATAGGCCCCTGTGTACAAATCTGTTCTGTAATTGGAAACCAATTGCTCAAAATACTCCAACTTTTCCTCGGGAAGATTTATCTTGGATTTGGAAAGCAACAGTTGCTTGTACCCCCAATTATTAATATAATTGTTGACAAAAGAGGTACTGTCCTCCTCGGACATATTAACCAATAGCAGTTCTTTTAAATCCTCCTTGTACAAATACGTTTCCCCTACCCTGGCCACGGGAATTTTGTCCACCTTTTTTTTAAAAAGGGAATCGCAGGAAATAAGAATGCCCAACAATACTACGCCCATCAAAAATAATGGGACTTTTCCCAACTGTATTTTACCAAAATCCATTCCGCAAATTTAGCAATTAAGCAGCATTATGCAAGGCCTCATTTCCCAATATACATCCCGAACATTTATTGAAAGGTTTAATGCATGTATTATCCCTTTTATTGTTAATTTTATGAACTAATTTAAACTTTTCTGATCGAAGCGAAAATCAGCAATTTTTGGTCCAATTGAAGCCCTTTTTGAGTTGCATGCCAGAACTACGAAACAAAAAAGGTGAAAAGTGGGCGAAAAAGAGCGATTCCTGCCCGCACCGAATCAGGCGGGTTTTAGCCAATTGGGAAAAGTTTAAATAAGTTCTATACCATGGCGGACAGACAGATAAAACTTATATGGGATTTTAGGGGCGAATCTGCCCGTAATACGGCGATACACCACAAAATACATCTTGAAGAATATGTATTGGCCCAACGTTTAACTTTGAACATTACGGGACATAAGGACCTAAATAACATGCACTCCATAGCATATCTGGTCGTAAGCGAAGCCGAGATGATAGCTGTTAGGGATGCCTTAAAACCGCATCGTGGCGAAGTCTACACCACAAGTGATTAGATCATATCAAAATTTTGGAACGGAAGTATATTTATAAATAATAGGCAGTAGGCAAAAAATGGAATTCACTTCGGATTACCAAAGTTTTTGGAACCTAAAGTAACTACAATAAAATCTTAGGCCAGCAAAGGCAGGCCTGCCCGACATGGTTCAGGCGAGGATTTAAACTTTAACCGGATAGTAAAACAAATGGGCAGAAGATTATTTTTTTTCGTTCTTGCAATAATTACCCTACTTGTTTCATGCACCGCCCGCACCGAGGACCCTGATCTTTTAAAAATGGCCTTGGCCTCCAACAATCCAAAAATACGAAAGGTTATGGATAGCCTGTCCCTATATGAGCTACAGATAAGGTACACCCGAATAGACCGGTCTAAGGATAGCGTAATCTTCACAGATTACAATTTTCAGGTTAACGATAGCAATTACTTCTACCCCGCCAGTACGGTCAAAGTACTAACCGCCGTCCTTGCACTGGAGAAATTGAACGAAATGGATTCCTTGGACCTGTATACGCAATTCTATGTGGAAGGTGACTCCCTGGAAACAACTTTCGCAAATGAAATCTCCAAAATTTTTGCAGTAAGTGACAATGAGGCCAATAATCGACTTTTTGAATTTCTGGGGCAAGACCGGATAAACCAACGCCTAAAGGACAAGGGCATAGCCCCTGTACGGATATCCCATCGCCTTTCAACTGAAAATGCTTACGAGGTAACTACAAGGCCACTCATCATCTACTTGAACGATACCACCATAAACTGGTCAAAACCAAGTATCAATACCCCCGCAGTACCCTTGGCCCTTAACGGGATAAAAAAAGGAACGGCCCATTACGAAGAAAACACTTTAATTAACGAACCCTTTAACTTTAGTTTAAAAAATTATTATCCCCTTAGCACCCAAAACGAGGTATTTAAAAGACTCATTTTCCCGGAACAGTTCCCGAAAAACGAACGATTCGATCTTAGCCTGGAACAACATCGCTTTCTCCTTAAGGCCATGTACGAACTACCCAAAAATTTAGGCTATAACGCAGAGGAATATTACGACGGATATGGTAATTTTTTTATGTTTGGAGATACACGGGAAACCATTCCGGGATATCTTAAAATATACAACAAAGTGGGCAATGCCTATGGCACCATTACGGATTGCGCCTATATAACCGACCACAAAAACAATGTGGAGTTTATGCTAACCGCCACACTTTTGACCAATAGGAACGGGATTTTCAACGACAACAACTATGAGTTCAATAGTATTGGACTTCCATTTATGGCACAATTGGGAAGAGAGATCTACCATTTGGAAATAACAAAAAGCCAACAGAAATGACAACCTTAGGTCTTGGCCGCTTTACCAAAAAAATATAATGAAATTATGGGATTATGAAACGGTATGGATCACATATAGGCAATAGGCAATAGGCAATAGGCAATAGGCAATAGGCAAAAAACGGATTTCACTGCGCACTGCCCTTTGCCTACTATGGACTATCAAAGTTTATAAAACTAATCCCGATCGATAGTCTTAACCTTTTAAAAGGATATGGACAATAAATAATGGACCCTAAATGGAAGTCATTAATTGAACAATATGTACAGACCCCAATGTATTAATTTCCTATTTTTGTTCCTTTTTTTAAAATGATAACAAAGCCTCGTATCGCCCTTATTATTGGAATACTCTGTATTTCCATTTTTCCAATATTGGTAAAACTCAATTATACTCCCGGGCTTATTTCCGCATTCTATCGAATGGCCATAGCTTTGGGTATCATTCTGCCCTATATCCTATTTACCAAACAATTGGAAATCCCGGATCGAAGAACATTATTACTGGCCCTTATTTGCGGAATATGCTTTGGATCCGACGTCGCTGTATGGAATATAGCCATTCAGGAATCCACGGCAACCCAAGCATCCTTCTTAACGAACCTGTCCCCGGTATGGGTAGGGATAGGAACATTTTTCTTTTTAAGGCCCAAACCCTCCGTTAACTTTTGGATAGGTACCGTTATTGCACTATTGGGAATGGTTACCTTGGTAGGATTTAAATTCTTTGCCCATCTTACCTTTGATATCGGCTTCAGTTTTGGATTGCTGTCCGGAGTGTTCTATGCCATCTACATTCTGATCAGTAAAGAAGTACTGGCCAAGACATCCGTAGCAAACTTTATGACCTTAAGCCTTATTTCTTCTTCCCTCTTTTTAGGGATACTATCATTTGCACTAGGGGAGCCTTTTAACGGTTTCTCAAATACCGGATGGTTTGTACTCTTTATCCAAGGATCGGTCTGTCAATTATTGGCCTGGCTGTCCGTCAGCTATGCCACCCAACATATGCGGGCCACACGAGTCTCTCTGAGCCTATTGGCGCAGGCCATTTTAACAACCATACTGGCATGGGCATTCCTTGATGAAATAATTACCCTACAAATGATTTTGGGAGGCATTATCCTACTGTTTGGGATCCGACTTACCTTTTACGACAAGCCGCTTGTTATACCCTTTAGGCCAAAGGCTAAACTCCCGCCTCTTTAATAACCTTTAAGGTTTTTTTCAGTCCGGTTTTGGCCACCTCCAACAAATCCATTCTATGGTATTCCGGGTTGTACAGTTCCAAAGATATACATCCGCTAAATCCAGTACTTTTAAGATCTTTTAAAATCTTTGGCAAAGGCAGGATTCCATCTCCAGGAAAAACCCTATGCTTATCTTCCATATCCGCCATTTCCATTCCCTTGGGCGCATCGTTGAACTGAAAAATAGCAAAGATATTGCCATTCAATAGTTTCAACCCTTCAAACCCGCCTTCCGAAATATACATATGATATACATCCGGTATTATCATGGCATTGGGATGATTGGCATCCAAAGCCACAGCTGTTGCCTCTCCCATGGTCTTGAGCGGAAACATCTTCACAAATACCAGTGCCGGAATAACATTATACTCTTTTATGCCAATTTCCAATAATCTTCTGTAACAAGAGGCCACAAAAGCGACATCATAATTCTCCCCTACCTGATTGGGTATGGCCTGTACATAGGTACAACCAATTTCCGAGGCCATTCTCATTCTGTTTTTGGTTTCGGGCAAAGACTTTTGAAATTCTTCCTCAGTTTTGGGAATACAGCCCCATAGACCTATCATACTAGGGACAAATAATCCGGCTGCCTTAATTTTAGCCCCTAATTTCTTAAGGTCTCCCCCACCCTTCTCATACTCTATCAAATCGCTATCCCAAGGTTCTATGGCATCATAGCCGGCGGCAATGGCAATTTCCACTTTCTTTTCCAAACCCTTTGCAGGTCTTATGGTTGCCGTATCCAAACAGATAGGCCATGGACTTTGTCCGTTTTGATATCTTTTTTCTTTTTTAGGAATTTCCATCGGCAAGGTATTGGCCAATGAGATAGTTGCAACACCAGCGGTGGCTGCCCCTGCAATAAAGGATCTGCGATTCATATTAATGTATGTTATTGGACTAAAATATAAAAAAAGCGACTTATATCCTACTTCAAGGCAAGAAGCTCAAATTTTAGTTTTGAAATACACCAAAATAATTTACCCAATGACCATTTTCATATTTACCTGAATCCCAAAAAATTAACCGGTTATCCATGAATTGGCTCCCCATAAAGGTCAAAATCCGCAGCTTCAAAAATATGAAGATCAACAAATTCCCCTACTTTCAGATAATGCTTTGATGCATCCACCAAGACTTCGTTATCCACATCGGGCGAATCAAATTCGGAGCGGCCCACAAAATACTTGCCTTCCTTACGGTCTACGATACAACGCAAGGTTTTGCCCACTTTTTCTTGGTTCAACTCCCATGAAATCTGTGATTGAATTTCCATAATCTCAGAAGCCCTTTGCTGTTTCACCTCCTCGGGCACATCGTCTTCCAAGTTATAGGCGTGGGTATTTTCTTCATGGCTATAGGTAAAACAGCCCAATCGTTCAAAACGCATTTCTTCTACCCAACTTTTCAAGGTTTGAAAATCCTCTTCCGTCTCTCCCGGGTAACCAACGATCAATGTGGTCCTAATGGCCATTTCTGGGACCGCAGCCCTAAAATCCTGTAACAATTTTGTTGTTTTGGCCTGTGTGGTACCCCTTCGCATACTCTTTAATATGGCATCTGAAATGTGCTGCAATGGAATATCCAAATAATTACAAACCTTAGGTTCCCGTTTCATTACTTCCAGGACATCCATGGGAAATCCGGTGGGGAAGGCATAATGCAATCGAATCCATTCAATACCGTCCACCTTCACCAACTCCTTTAGTAATTCTGCCAAATTCCTTTTCTTATAAAGATCCAATCCGTAATAGGTAAGATCCTGTGCAATTAGAATCAATTCCTTGACCCCTTTGGAGGCCAATTTATTGGCTTCCGTGACCAGATCCTCTATAGGCGTACTCCTGTGTTTGCCCCTCATGATAGGGATGGCACAGAAAGAACAAGGGCGGTCACAACCCTCCGCAATTTTCAGATAGGCATAATTTTTAGGGGTGGTCGTTAACCGCTCCCCTATTAGCTCATGCTTGTAATCGGCTCCCAGGGCCTTTAATAAATTGGGCAGTTCACTGGTTCCGAAATACTCGTCCACATTAGGGATCTCCTTTTGTAGATCTGGCTTATAACGTTCACTTAAGCAACCCGTAACAAATACCTTGTCCACTTCCCCTGCTTCCTTTTTTTGAACGTATTCCAAAATGGTATTGACACTCTCTTCCTTGGCATTGGCAATAAAACCACAGGTATTTATCACAACCACATTTCCTTCCTCCTCATGCACGACTTCCTTGTTATTGGCCCTCAATTGACCCATCAATACCTCTGAATCGTAAACATTCTTGGAACAACCCAAGGTAACTACATTGATCCTATTCTTCTTAAGTGATTTAGTACGCATATTTATAAATAAAGTGCAAAAATACAATTTGAAAAAAGATTCTAGTCCCAATATATCTTTTTTATTCTTCCAACGTTAAACCTTTATAACCATTTGAACTCTAAGCCATAAAGCCCTATGAAAACCAAATTTCTGATTTTTGGCATTTTCCTAATTTTTTGTTCAGTAGGATGCTCGGAAGGCGATGATGACCAGATCTCAATCCCACCTGAGGAAACCTTGTACTTCCCTCCATTGAATTCGGACGAATGGGAAAGGATATCGCTTAAGGAACTCCAATGGAATTCCAGCGCCGAGCAGCCTTTATACGACTTCTTGGAAACAAATAAAACGGAAGCATTTATCCTTTTAAAGAATGGAAAAATTGTTTTGGAAAAATATTTTGGAAGCTTCAACGCCAATAAAAATCACTCCTGGAACTCGGCAGCCAAAACCTTAACCGCATTTACCGTGGGAATTGCCCAAAAAGAAGGATATCTTGACATGGACAATGCCTCATCCGACTATATGGGAACGGGTTGGTCCTCCCTTAGCCCTGAGCAGGAAGCCCGGATAACCGTTAAAAATCATCTTACCATGACGACGGGGCTTGATTTCTCCGTTGAAAATAATTTTTGCACGGATGCAGAGTGTTTGTTATACAAAGATGACCCGGACCGTTTTTGGTATTACCACAATGCAGCCTATACCTTATTGGACAATATTGTAAGTGGTGCCGTGGGCCAAGATTACAAGGAATACTTTAATGAAAAGGTCCGTGATAAAATTGGGATGCAGGGTTCTTGGATAAAGACGGGATACCTTAATCTTTATTTTAGCAATGCCCGAAGCATGGCCCGATTTGGACTGTTGAACCTCAACAAGGGAACTTGGAAAAACACCCCCATTCTGGACGATCCCGGCTATTTTAACGACATGACCACAACTTCCCAAGAACTGAACAAGTCCTATGGCTATCTCTGGTGGTTGAACGGAAAAAATAGTTTTAGAACACCCGGTTCCGAAGAACTGTATCCCGGAAAACTGATTCCCAATGCTCCGGACGACCTAATAGCCGGACTGGGCGCCTTTGACCAAAAACTATATGTAGTGCCCAGTAAAGGGTTGGTAATTATACGAATGGGCGATTCCGCCAATGAAGATGAATTGGGGCCAACTAACTTTGACAACGATTTATGGGAAAAAATAAATAAGGTGATCGAATAAACTATTGTATGAAATTACATACCTGCATTTGCCGGTAGGTGGTAGGCAAAAATAAAAAAACGAATATCAATGTGAACTACCAAAGTGTATAGCAACCAATCCCGAAAAATCTATCTTTTTTGGTCGCGTCAACAGGTCCTAATTCACTGGTGGAAGCCGCAACACCTCTTCCAAAAACTTTATGGTTTCCCTTTTTACGGATTCCAAATCCTTTGAGGTAATATAGGACGTCATTACATGGTTACCTACCTCCGGAAACGCAACTTTGCGTTTTAGATGGCTCTCAACCCCCAGTTCATGGTACATTTCCAAAAGTGCCGGAACCGAAACTACCTTATCCTGTTCTTCCTCATTTTTATAGTAATATCCCATAAAAGTGGGTTGATGGATGCGTTTAAAAACCTCTGGTTTCATAGTTATATCCAACAAAGCCTGCAACTGTGTCAGGGCCTCTACCCTATACTTTGTAGTCCAATAGCCCTGTTTTAAGGAATCGGCCTCAGATTCATAAAAATCGCTATCCATAACTGTTTTAGCTATCTCCAAACCCCATGGTCCGGACAACAATACTGCAGTGGGGTCGTAGATTTTTACATTGGGGGAATACAAAAGAAGGGAGGCAATATCTTTATCCCCTTGGGCCAAATAAAGTGCCAAGGTACCTCCTGTGGAGGTCCCCATTACAATAACTTTTTCCCCTATCTGTTTTGCTATCGCCAAAGCCTCTTTGGCCGATTCAAAGTAGTCCGTAGCCGTTAAGTGTAGCATGGCTTGCTCCTCCTGGATGCCATGGCCCTCCAAGCGGGGCAAATACACATTGGCACCATATCTTTGCCCCAATTCCTTGTGTAGCGGAGCACCTTCCTCTCGACTCGCGGACCAACCGTGAAGATAAAGTATGGCGTATTCGGTTTTACGGGGAATGGAATCGTACCAAAGAATTTGCGACTCGTTATTGGCCTTAATTTTGGCATTTAACCTTTCCCGCTCATTTATCCCATTTTGAAGTATTACCAAATTGCTTTCCACTGAAGGCAGATCCATCGTCAAAAGGGGTGTATCCACCTTGGGACCAAGAAAATAGACCATCAGCAATAAGAGCAGTAAAAGAAATACAGCCTTGAGCAATCGTCGGATTATTCTCATTATTTATTACTAAAAAATGAATCCACAAATTCGATCTTATTGAAGACTTGTAAATCATCCATTCCTTCACCCACTCCAATATACTTTACAGGGATTTGAAATTGGTCCGAAATACCGATAACCACACCACCCTTGGCGGTACCGTCCAATTTGGTAACTGCCAAGGAGGTTACCTCTGTAGCCCTGGTAAACTGTTTCGCCTGCTCAAAGGCATTCTGGCCCGTAGAACCGTCCAAAACCAATAGCACCTCATCCGGAGTACCTTCCACCACCTTCTGCATAACGCGCTTCACTTTAGTCAATTCATTCATCAAATTAACCTTATTGTGCAGTCGCCCGGCAGTATCAATAATTACTACATCCGCATTCTGCTTAAGGGCAGAACTAAGGGTATCAAAGGCCACCGAGGCAGGATCACTTCCCATATTTTGTTTAATGATGGGTACCTCTACCCGATCTGCCCATACCTGAAGCTGATCTATGGCAGCGGCCCTAAAAGTATCGGCCGCCCCTAGCACCACCTTTAAACCCTGTTTTTTAAATTGGTATGCCAATTTACCAATGGTAGTTGTTTTACCTACACCGTTAACCCCCACCACCATAATAACGTATGGTTTTCTTACCAAGGGCACTGCAAACTCCGTTTCCACCCCGGAATTGGTCTCGGACAGCAATCCAGCTATTTCCTCCCGTAATATAACGTTCAGTTCGTCTACCCCCAGGTATTTATCCTTGGATACACGCGCCTCTATGCGGTCTATAATTTTTAAGGTGGTATTTACGCCCACATCGGAGGAAACCAATACCTCCTCCAAATTATCCAAAACATCATCATCTACCTTGGATTTTCCAACAACGGCTTTACTAAGTTTGGATAAAAAACTGGTCTTGGTCTTTTCCAGACCCTTGTCCAAGGATTCCTTTTTTTGCGTTGAAAATATTTTTTTAAATAAACTCATATGTTTGGCCTGTTCCTTTTCATCAAAGATATAAAAATAAAAAAGCTACTTTCTGATGAAAGTAGCTTTAAAACCAATAAATTTAGGTTATTATTTTTTTTTCAACCAGTCATTTACCATTTCAGGGCTCATAACCGACTCCTGAAAAGTATAAGCGCCCGTTTTAGGGGACCTTACCATTTTAATGGCCTTGGTCAATCTTTTTGAACTTGTTTGTAAACTCGCTACCGTTTTCTTTGCCATGACGTATTATTTAATTTCTTTATGAACTGTCATTCTCTTTAGAATGGGATTGAATTTCTTAATTTCCATTCTGTCCGGAGTGTTCTTTTTGTTCTTGGTGGTTATGTACCTTGAAGTACCGGGCATACCAGATTCCTTATGCTCCGTACACTCCAAAATAACCTGAATTCTGTTACCTTTCTTTGCCATTATTATCTTAGTATTTCAGGATTACTTAATCAACCCTTTTTCCTTTGCTTCCTTTAAAACAACGGAAATTCCCTTTTTATTAATGCTCTTTAACGCTTTGGCGGAAACCTTTAAGGTTACCCAACGATCTTCTTCCGGAATATAGAAACGCTTTTTAGAAAGATTTACATCAAATCTTCTTCTGGTTTTATTAATCGAGAAGGACACATTGTTCCCAAACATGGCTCTCTTTCCAGTAACATCACAAACTTTTGACATCTCTCTACTTTTATTTTGTTATAAACAGGGTGCAAATTTAAATTAATTTTATGGGACGGACAAAATTCTTTGTCAGAATTTTAAAATTTCTTTTTGCAACATTTCAAAGGCCTTATTTACAGTCTTTTGTACGATTCTTTCACGTTGCCCCCCCATATGATATTTCTCCACCACTACGGCTTTGGGGGAAACAACCGCAATAAACACGGTACCTACTTCCGCATCCGAATCTCCTTTGGTTGGACCCGCGTTCCCGGTAGTGGCTATGGCAAAATCGGTCTTTAACAATTTTCGTAAATTTGTGGCCATTTCAACGGCAACTTCTGCACTCACCACAGAAAACCGATCAATGGTGGCCTTGGACACTTTAAGCACCTCTATTTTTGTCTCGGTGGCATAACTCACAATACTTCCCTTAAAATAGGCCGATGCCCCGGGCAGACTTGTTATCTGTTGGGCTATTTTACCTCCGGTACAACTCTCCGCCGTACCCAGTGTCAACCTTTTTTTAGTCAACAACCCGGCAATTACGGTTTCTATAAGTTCATCACCTTCCTCTCCCAAGATAATATCGCCCAGAAGATTTTTAATTTTTTTTGCCACCATATCTACCATGGCGATTAATTGCCCATGATCGGCACCTTTTGCCGAAAGCCTAAGCCTTACCGAACCCAGACTTGGCAGATAGGCCAATTTTACCATCCCGGGGAGGTTGTCCTCTACCGAGGATATTCTATCTGCCAGCGAACTTTCCCCCATACCATAGGTAATGATGGTCTTATGGACAATAAAAGGCCTGTTAAATTCTTGTACAATCCTTGGGATTACCTTTGATGTTATTAGATTCTTCATCTCGAAGGGCACGCCCGGCAAGGAAACAAACACTTTTCCTTCTTTTTTTATCCACATTCCAGGCGCCGTACCATATTCATTGTGGAGAACATGGGCCTTGGACAGCACCAGTGCTTGATTTTTATTGACCTCCAGCAGGGGCACTCCCAGATGTTTTTTAAAGATGGTCTCTACATGGGCCAATACTTCCTTGCTTTCTACCAAAACATCATTAAAATACTCGCAAAGTGTATGCTTGGTAATATCGTCTTTGGTAGGGCCAAGTCCTCCCGTAATTATAATAAGATCGGCTCTGGACTCTGCCTCCCTAAGTGCTTCAAGGATATGCTGCCTTTCATCCTGTACTGAAGAAATCTGATATACCGAAACCCCTATCTTACTAAGTTCTTGGGCAATAAAGGCAGAGTTTGTATCTATAATTTGACCAATGAGAATCTCATCGCCAATAGTTATGATTTCGGCAAACATTAAATCCTAAAGTCATTTTTCAATTCCGAAACCACTTGGTCTACGTCCTTCTTTAGTAGCGGCACCAACCTCTCTATCTCCTCCGTATTTTCCTCCTTTTTTCCCAAAGTTTCTATCTGAAAGGCAATTGAACGGGTTTGCTCCATGCCCAATAAATCTACGTTAGGCTTAATTTTATGTGCCAATTTATATAGACTGTCATAATTTTTTACCTCCAATGCTTTCTCCAGTTCTTCCAAATCCTGGGGAACTTCTTCCAAAAAAACGGCAACGACAGATTTAATGAATTCTTCATCACCATCTGCCATTTCATTGATCTTGTCCAGACTATAAATCATCTATTTTATATTTAATGAGAACATTTGTTCATTCTCCAAAGCACCCGAAAGATAATCATTTGCACTTATTCTACCAACACCGGCGGGAGTACCTGTAAAAATAATGTCCCCTTTTTTCAAAGTAAAAAAACGGGAAGCATAGGAAATTATTTCATCGATCTTCCAGACCATTAAACCCGTATTCCCTTTTTGAACAAGCTCATTGTTCTTTTTAAGCTGGAAATTTAAGTTGTTTACATCCTCAAAATTGGATTTTGGCAACCATTTTCCTATTAGCGCGGATCCATCAAAACCCTTGGCCTTTTCCCAAGGCAATCCTTTTTCCTTTAATTGCGACTGAAGGTCCCTAGCGGTAAAATCCACTCCCAGACCAATCTCATCATAATAGGTATGGGAAAATTGGGAATCTATATGCTTGCCCACTTTTTTTATTTTTACCAACACTTCCACTTCGTAGTGTACATCCTTGGAAAACTCCGGGATATAAAAATCCTGTTCTTTTGGCAAGACCGCCGAGTCCGGCTTAATGAACAGAACGGGATCCTTGGGCCTCTCGTTGTTCAATTCTTTAATATGGTCCACATAATTACGGCCAATACAAATAATCTTCATATTACATAGCGTTAGCATAACACTGGGAAGCAGGTGCAACAAAGCTTTCCATACGGACAATTACTTTTCTTAAAGGCCCTTAACCCAGTTTATTGTTCAACTTGCTCAATTTTATTTGGGTCAACACCTTTTTTGTGTACAATGGGAAATCGGCGTTGAGGATCCAACCAAAATAACCCGGTTCGTTTTCCAAAACGGCATGTACTTTTTTACCCTTGTGCTTTCCGAAGGAAAAAATCTCCTCCCCTTCTTCATCCCACACTATAAATCCGGCAAAATCAACAGATTGCTTCCTAGTCGTAAACTCGGACAACTTTTTTATATTGTTTTCCAATTCGGGATAACGGTCCAACTGTGACAAAAGTACCTCATAGGTCGCCAAGGTATCCGCCTCCGCACTATGGGCATCCAAAAGATTTTTATCACAATAAAATTTATAGGCTGCCTCCAGGGTTCTTTTCTCCATTTTATGAAAAATGGTCTGGACATCCACAGAAACGGTATTTTTCATATCAAAATCTATTTCGGCCCTGAGCATCTCTTCGGCCAAAAGCGGAATATCAAATCGATCCGAATTATAGCCCCCCAAATCACTATCCTTTATCATCTTATAAATTTCCCTGGAAAGCTGCTTAAATGTAGGTTCATTGGCCACTTTCTCGTTAGAGATACCATGAATGGCCACTACCTGGGCAGGAATTTCCATTTCCGGGTTCACCAACCATGTTTTGCTCTCCCTGTTGCCATTTGGGTAAACTTTTAAAATAGCTATTTCCACTATCCTGTCCTTGGCCACATTGGTGCCAGTGGTCTCCAAATCGAAAAAACAAATTGGTCTTGTAAGCTTTAATTGCATATTGTAGGTTCTTTATGCAAAGATAGTTTTTACAAAGGTTTTGACTCAAAATAGAACTATAAAATGTTCAAAATCCCTTTTGCAGAAAGAAAATAGATGTATTTCCAAAAGTGGTAGGCAGTAGGCAGTAGGCAGTAGGCAGTAGGGCAGTAGGCAGTAGGCAGTAGGCAGTAGGCAGTAGGCAGTAGGCAAAAAAAAAAAAGATTTCACTATCCACTACGGGCTACCAAAGTTTTTGGAAACTAAATCAACTTCAATGAAATTATAGGACAGCGAAGACTGGCCTATCTACAGACCAATACAAGCGTTTTAATTTTTAACCAGATAACCATCCAAATCTCCGGGACACCGAACAAAACAATACAGAAGCATTAAATTTCCCTATTCACGTCCCATGCCTCCAGATAATCCGCTACAGATTTCACGAACATTCCTCCCAGAGCCCCGTTGACCACCCTATGATCATAACTATGGGACAAATACATCTTACTTCTGATGGCGATAAAATCGCCCTCCTTGGTTTCGACTACGGCGGGCATTTTACGGATGGCCCCCAAAGCCAATATACCCACCTGTGGCTGATTGATGATAGGGGTACCAAAAATACTGCCAAAGGTACCTACATTGGTAACGGTATAGGTACCGTCCTTTACCTCATCCGGCTTTAAGGCATTGTTCCTGGCCCTCCTGGCCAAATCATTGACCGCCTTGGCCATACCCACCAAGTTTAACTGATCCGCATTTTTAATTACGGGTACGATCAAGTTTCCATCGGCCAAGGCCGCGGCCATACCTATATTTATATTTTTTTTCTTGATTATGGTATCCCCGTCCAAAGATATATTGATCATGGGAAATTTTTTCAAGGCAATGGCCACCGCTTCCATAAATATCGGGGTAAAGGTAAGTTTTTCACCTTCCCTCTTTTCAAAGTTATCCTTTACCTTATTTCTCCAAAGAACCACGTTGGTAACATCTACCTCAACAAAACTTTGCACGTGGGCCGAGGTAGCCACACTTGCCCTCATATGCTGTACGATCAGTTTGCCCATACGGGTCAAAGGAATTTGCTCATCCCCATTACCGGACAGTTCCTTCTCCGAAGCCGGTTTAACCGTTTCTAGTTTAGCTTCCTCTACTTTAATAGGTTCCGATTGGTAAACTTGCTCCGCTTTTTTATCAGAAGGAATTAGATTCCTTACATTCTTCTCTTCAAAAGATTGTCTTTCACCAACCCTGCCGGCAGCAACATAGTCCAAAATATCATTTTTGGTTACCCTGCCCTCACTTCCTGTACCTTTTATGGAATCCAACTCGGCCAAGGCAATTCCCTCTTGCTTCGCTATATTTTTTACCAAGGGGGAATAAAACCTATCGGTTCCACTATAATCCAAAATTGGGGCGACAACGGTTTCCTTGGCCCCCGATACCGCCACTTCCAATTCCTCGATCACTTTGCCGGGAACATCTTCTTTTACAGATATTATATCACTATCCTGATCGGATTCAAAATTATTTCCGTTTATTTCTATAATGGCAACGGTCTGGCCTACCTTAACAACATCGTCTACATGGAATAGTTTCTCGACCAAAATGCCATCTACCTCACTGGGAACCTCGGAATCTACTTTATCCGTGGCAATTTCAAAAACAGCTTCATCCATTTCTATGGTGTCACCAACTTCCTTTAGCCATGAGGTAAGTGTCGCCTCCGCAACGCTCTCTCCCATTTGCGGTAATTTCAGTTCAAATTTCGACATATCCTTATTTAATACGCTTGAATTGATTAATAGTTTGCAAAAATAGCAAATAAAAGGCTATGTTTCTGACTATTATTCATTATTTTTACCAATAAACCCTATACTTTTAACGAATTCTCAAATGGAATTCTATTGAGAATACTTCTTCCCAAAGTTACCTCATCCGCATACTCCAATTCATCCCCTACCGCAATGCCCCTGGCAATGGTCGACGTTTTTATGCCCAAACCCTCTAATTGCCTGTATATATAAAAGTTGGTGGTATCCCCTTCCATAGTAGAGCTTAAAGCGAATATTAATTCCTTTATTTTTCCCTGCTTCGCTTTATCCACCAAAGAGTAAATAGTCAAGTCCTGGGGCCCCACACCTTCCATTGGGGAAATTTTACCCCCAAGAACATGGTACAACCCCAAAAACTGACCCGTATTCTCTATGGCCATGACATCGCGAATATCCTCTACTACACAAACAAGACTTTCATCCCTCCTAGGATTTGAACAGATGGCACAAACCTCCACATCGGAAATATTATGGCAGTTTTTACACGACTTAATATGCTCCTTCAAATTGACCAGGGCATTGGCCAGACCGGTAGTCTGTTCTTTGGGCCGCCTCAGGAGATGAAGGACCAGCCTCAGTGCCGTGCGTTTGCCAATCCCTGGTAACTGGGACATCTCATAGACCGCATTTTCCAACAATTTAGATGAAAATTCCATATCCGCAAAATTACAATTTTATACCATTAAATTACTGTATTAGCGCTAAAAGTAACTTTCCAACATTTACCGGACCGCATCCTATAAACTAGGGGCAATTAAACATTTCCCTATCCCAACTTGATGATAATGTCCATCCCATATAAACCTTGACCATAAGTATCCCCCCCACAATTTTACAGCGCTATTCCCTTCCCAACCCCCATAAACCGCTTACCGGCATAAAAACCTTTTATCGACAGGGCGTTTTTATAAATTTCCAATAATTTCCATCCAACTCTCTACCATCGGATTAAGTCCTAACCCAAAAAAAACAAATAAAGTTATGATTTACAATAAATTAAAAATCAACCCCAAGATATACACACCCTATTTAGCACTCCCATAAATGCTTTTTATAACATTAAATCACATACAAATGAAATTGCATTTCATAAAATTATGATAAAGTTGTTATTGGTATATTTTGAAAATATAATAATTAAGCCTTATTTTGCCCTAGGCATAGTTCCCCTAGTCCTATGGCCGCAATACAATTTGAACTTATTGGCTTATTAACAATTAAGGAAGGTACCTCATAATTGATGTTAACACTCTTTTATATTGGAGTTAAAGTGTGTTAATACTTGTAAGCAGGTGATAGAATATTTGTACCTTAAGGTATATATAACAATTTTGATCATTGATAATGCTATATATTTATAGTTAATGGTTAGTGTTTAGTATAGTCTATCAATGAAAGAAACCCGGGAGACTTCTTCCGGGTTTTGTTTTATTGGCCCCATAGTATTTAGTTTTCACCACCTTATTATGGCACTGCTCCAAGTAAATCCACTGCCAAAGGCGGCGAGTACCACCAAATCCCCATCCTTAATTTTCCCCTCTTCCCAAGCCTCTGTTAGGGCTATAGGGATAGAGGCAGCAGTGGTATTCCCATATTTCATAATATTATTGAACACCTGATCATCCCTTAGGCCAAACTTATTTTGAACGTATTGGGATATCCTTAAATTGGCTTGGTGGGGCACTAACATATCAATATCCTTCGCTTCCAATTTATTGGCTTTTAGTCCTTCTGTAATGACCTCACTAAAACGGGCTACGGCATTCTTAAAAACGAACGGACCGTTCATATAGGGTAGGTAAGATTCATCATTGGGATCGTTGTCCTCCAAAATATCCGTTACCCAACGCTTTCCCATCCCTGGCGCTATAAGTGACAATTCCTCGGCATGTTGTCCTTCCGAGTGCAAATGTGTGGAAAGAATGCCTTTTTTGGAGTCTTCCTCCCTACTCAGGATCGCCGCCCCCGCACCATCGCCAAAAATCACTGAAACCCCCCTACCCCTGGTGGTCATATCAAGTCCGTGGGAATGTAGTTCGGATCCGATAACCAACACATTTTTATACATTCCTGTTTTAATATATTGATCTGCTACGGACAAAGCATATATAAATCCGGAACATTGGTTGCGCACATCCAAGGCACCAACCGTTTTCATATCCAGATCCCGTTGCACCAGGACTCCCGGACCGGGGAAATAATAATCGGGGCTCAAGGTAGCGAAGATTATAAAATCGATATCATTTTTATCCAATCCAGAGCGCTCTATGGCAATTTTCGCGGCCTTTACCCCCATGGTAGTGGTGGTATCCCCATCCCCTTTCACCACATGCCGTCTTTCCCGTATACCGGTCCGTTCCTGAATCCAGGCATCATTGGTGTCCATTATTTTGGACAAATCATCATTGGTAACCACATTTTTAGGTACATAGTAACCCAGGCCGCTTATTTTTGAATTGAACATGTGTTGGAAAATTAAATTGTAGAAAGACACTGCTTCCTTCTTCTTTTATTAAGTCTAAAATATGGGAAATAAATTTAGTTACGCCCAATTTATGCAAAAATATATACGAATAGGATAATAATGGCCCTGGTACTAAAGGCAATTTCGCTAATTACAATGACATTAGGAATATTTTACTCCCCAAAAAATGTCAGTTTGTCACTTCCCCCAATAATGGTATTTTTTTTGTCAGTGCTAAATCGTTAAACTAAAAAATATAGAAGTATGGCCACAGGCAAGATCAATGTTTCCGTAGAGAACATATTTCCGCTCATAAAAAAATTCTTATATAGCGATCATGAAATATTTTTACGGGAGCTTATTTCGAACGCAACGGATGCCACCTTAAAATTGAAGCACCTTACCACTATAGGGGAAGCCAAGGTGGAATACGGAAATCCGCTTATTGAGGTAAAGATTGATAAGGAAGGGAAAAAAATACACATTATTGACGAAGGTGTGGGCATGACCGAAGAGGAGGTACAGAAATACATCAATGAAATTGCTTTTTCCGGGGCCGAAGAATTTTTGGACAAATACAAGGATTCCGCCAAAGACTCAGGTATCATTGGTCATTTTGGACTGGGGTTCTATTCTGCGTTCATGGTAGCCTCAAAAGTAGAAATTATCTCCAAGAGCTATAAGGACGAGCCTGCAGCGCATTGGACCTGTGATGGATCCCCCAATTTCACCCTAAAGAAAGCAAAGAAAACTACCCGGGGTACGGAAATAGTGCTTCACATCGCGGAGGATTCCACAGAATTTTTGGAGGAAGGCAAAATTGGCACCCTCCTTAGAAAGTACAACAAGTTTATGCCTATTCCCATTAAGTTTGGGACTACAACGGAAACGCTCCCTAAACCAGAAGGTGCCAAAGAAGAAGATCCTGCACCTACAAAGGAAGTAGACAACATAATCAACAACCCTAATCCTGCTTGGACCAAACAGCCGACAGAATTGACGGATGAGGATTACAAAGGATTTTACAGGGAACTCTATCCCATGCAATTTGAGGAGCCTTTATTCCACATACACCTGAATGTGGATTATCCTTTTAACCTAACCGGAATCCTGTATTTCCCCAAGCTTACCAATGATCTGAATACCCAAAAGGATAGGATTCAATTATACCAAAATCAAGTTTTTGTAACCGACAATGTAGAAGGGATCGTACCCGAATTTTTAACTATGTTGAGAGGGGTCATAGATTCTCCTGATATTCCATTGAACGTTAGTAGGTCTTATTTACAGGCCGATGGGGCGGTTAAAAAAATATCTACCTATATCACCCGTAAGGTGGCCGATAAATTGAGTTCCCTATTTAAAAATAACAGAGAAGACTTTGAAGCAAAATGGAACGATATCAAAATCGTTATCGAATATGGCATGCTTTCCGAAGACAAGTTTTTTGAAAAAGCGGATAAATTTGCGCTGTACCCCACTGTGGACGGCACCTATTATACGTTTGGGGAACTACAGGAAAAATTAAAGCCCAATCAAACGGACAAGGACGATAAATTGGTAATCCTTTATGCTTCCAACAAGGAAGAGCAGCACAGTTATATAGAAGCTGCCAAGGCCAAAGGATTTGAGGTTTTATTGTTGGATTCGCCTATCGTATCTCACCTAATGCAAAAACTGGAAACCTCCAAGGAGAAAATTTCCTTTGCTAGAGTAGATGCTGATCATTTGGACAATCTTATCAAAAAAGAGGATACCCAAATCTCCAAGCTGTCCGATGAGGAAAAAGAGACCTTAAAAACCGAGATCGAGACTGCCATCAACAATAAAAGCTATACCGTTCAATTGGAAGCCATGGATAGTAGCTCCTCTCCGTTTATTATTACAGAACCGGAGTTTATGCGACGTATGAAAGAAATGCAGCAAACCGGTGGCGGCGGAATGTTCGGCATGGGGAATATGCCGGAAATGTACAATTTAGTGGTGAACACCAACCATGAACTGGTTTCCGAAATCTTGAACACAAAAACGGCCAAAAAGAAAGAGCGACTTATTAACCAATCCCTTGATCTGGCGCGTTTGTCCAAAGGACTGTTGAAAGGCGAGGAACTCACCAAGTTTATAAAGAGAAGTTATGAAATGGTGAAATAATCATTTTTTACGATAAATATTAAGAAGCTGGATCGCCTAGAGCAATCCAGCTTCTTTTATTTATATCTTTACCCTATGCACTATCCTTGGCACCTTTATCTTTTGGCATCTATCTATGTATTAGCCGGTGCAATGCATTTTATTGTTCCAAAAGTGTACCTAAGAATAATGCCCAGATACCTGCCCCAACATAAATTATTGGTATCCCTTAGTGGCCTGACCGAAATCCTTTTGGGCTTAGGACTATGCTTCCCTGCTACTAAAAATAGCGCCGTACTTGGTATCATTTTAATGCTTACCGTATTTCTTTTGGTCCATTTTTATATGCTAAAGGGCCAAAAAGAATCGGCAGGCATCCCAAAGTGGATCCTGATCCTTAGAATTCCACTTCAATTTGTTCTTATGTACTGGGCGTATTCCTATATTGGACTTTAATAGGAAGCATTAAAAGCGGCCATCAAAATATTTCTTTAAAAATAAAATTTGGACATACAGAAACAGGGTAAATGCCAAAACACCGTACACCAAAGTATCCGAAATTGGAATAACGGGCAAGCTATCCAAAATATGGGGAAGTTGAAATTGTGGCCATTCAAAATTATAATACCACCTGTTTACTTGGTCTGAATCCTGCATTGAAATTAGGAAGATAACAACACAGAAAAAACCAAACCCTAAAACTCCCCAAGTCCTTCCGGAAATCAACGGCACATATGCAATACTTCTTTTGCTATAGACAACCTCAATCCGTTCCATTACTTTTGAGGTAAAATCCAACGAAGGCCCATCCAAGGTTTTCTCCTTGACCATTTTAGCAGTCAATTTATCTAGTTCCCTTTCTATGTCTTCATCTTTCATAACTCTCAATTATTTCAGGTTCCAAATATTTCTTTAAAATGGCCGCCAATTTTTTTCTACCCCTAAAAAGCTTAACCTTTACATTGGTTTCCGTTAAGCCTACAATTTTGGAGATCTCGGCCAACGACCTTTCATCAAAATAGAACAAGGTCAATAAAAAACCATCCTCCCCGGGCAATACTTCCAAACAATCCCGTATTGCCCTACTTTGCTCCTGCACCTCCATATCATCCAAGGCACTGTCCAAGGTCTTTATTTGGGATGGAGTAAACCTATCTATCCGCACCATATGAAAATCATTTTTGTACTTCTTTAATCTATCCAAACAAGTATTATACGTTATCCTATATACCCAAGTGGAAAACTTGGAATCTCCCCTAAACTTATTTAAGGATTGAAAGGTCTTTACGAAAGAGTCCTGGGCCACTTCTTCGGCTTCTTCCCTATTTTTCAACATCCGTAAGGCCAATAGAAATACCAGATCCTTATAGCGATCCACCAAGAGCGAAAAACTATTGGTATCACCACTTAAAATCCGTTCTATTATTTGTTGGTCGTTGTTTGCGGACATATGGTCATATGACGACCAAGTAATGCCTTGGGTTACATTGGCCGTAATAAAATATTCGAAAAAAATGTAACCATCCAAAAAAATATCTCGTCATAGACTTTGAACACATTAAAATTAACCAATTAAAACACAGCAAAATGGTAGGACCTGGATTTGTTTTCATTAGTCTCTTTATTGTAATTTTTGGAATTGTATACCTCTATTTTTCTACGAGGAACAAAGAACGCTTGGCACTCATAGAAAAAGGTGCCGATGCCAGTATTTTTGTAAGGGGAAAAACCGGAAAAACCGCCCCGATCTGGAAAATTTTAATTTTGAACCTAGCCTTATTGCTTATGGGAATCGGTTTAGGCATTATTGTAGCCGGTATTTTATCCGAAATTCTATATGTTAAGAATGAAATAGCTTTCCCCGGCTGTATTTTTCTATTGGCAGGTGCGGCACTTTTTATTGGTTTTAAACTGACCAAAAATCTGGACAAGGAAATGGATTGAACAACCTGTATTAAATTAAAAAAACCTTCGTGTGCAAATACGAAGGTTTTTTATCTTTATCCTTTGAAATGAGCATAAACAAATTTATTTTTTTGCATATCCACCAAAATCGAAGATTCACGAACACCTAAAAGTAAAAAGCGGGGATTTGTGGGCAAATGATTAATTTTCCTGCCGGCAGGCGGGTACAGCGATTGACCTGTACAAAAAAATTATCGCGCTCATTTTCAGATCAATAAAAATTTTTAAATAAATGAAAATTATCTCCACGAATATAGGAAAAGCCACCACCTACCTTTGGAATGGCAAGGCAGAGCAAACTGGAATATTCAAGTACCCTACCGATGAGCCTCTTTTTCTAGGTAAAACGGATGTTCTAAAAGATACCGTTATAGATAGGGAACATCACGGTGGGGTCAATAAGGCCTGTTACCTCTTTGCTTCAGATCACTACCCGTATTGGAAAGCCATGTATCCCGAGTTAAATTGGGACTGGGGAATGTTCGGGGAAAACCTTACGGTGGAAGGGATGGATGAAAAAAAAATGCGCATTGGCGACACCTATAAAATTGGAAGCGCTGTAGTTCAGGTGTCACAGCCCAGGGAACCATGTTACAAGCTGGGCGTACGCTTTGGCAATGCCAAAATATTGAAGGAATTCATAGATTATGGCCATTCAGGAACCTACGTCCGAATCTTGGAAGAAGGCGAAGTAAAAAATGGAGATCAGCTTAGATTGCTTGAAAAATCGAAAAATACGCTTACCGTAAAAGAGTGCTTTCAAATTATACTTGCCAAGGAGAAAGACCCCATTATTTTGCAAAAAGCAATAAGCAACCATTCCCTCCCAGAGTACAAAAGAGAACGGCTTAAGAAATATCTTTAAACTAAAATAGGAGCCAAATAGCTCCTATTTTTTTAATTTTAGTAATTTCCGGGCAGGGCTTACTACTTCACGAATACTGTTTCAAAATACGTATTGGCACCCTCGCTAATGGATACGGTATAGTCTCCTTTTACGGCGTTTGTAAAGTTGATGATCTTGCCTATCACCAATTTCTTGCCCATTTTTTGGGTATAAACTACCCTGTCATTGCTATCGACAACATTGATTACCACCTCATTTAGTTTTTGGTTTAAGTAATTCACATAAAGAATACTCCCGCTTCTTCTGAAAAATGGTTTTGCCACTTCATTACTGGCAATAACATTTACCTCCGAATCCTCTACACTTATAGTGAACTCAACCGTTTTGGTAAGGCTTTCCATCTTTAAATAATATAGGCCTTCCCCCAATTTGGATAAATCGAATTTTTTAGAATAATCTTCATCTTCCTTAATATTCTCAACGAATATCTGATGCTTGTCAGAATCGGTCAAAGTCAATGTAGAAGATTCTGTCTGCTTATTTAATTTAAGAACCAATCTTTTTGTTTCTTTTACCGTTGTCAAGTACATTCCCGGATCATTGGCCAGTGCCATGGTACTACTAACTAATAAGGCGGCCATTGCTGTTAATTTTAAAATTGCTTTCATAACAATAACATTTATAGGATTTAATATTAATAAATCGTTTCTATGGTAAATATAGTCTGGGAATTCCCTTTTCACTACTCCATAATTCCCCAGTTTCTATTCTATTTTACCATCATTCAATATTAAATAATTGTTAACAGGTTAATTCCAGACACATTTGAGTTAAATTTGTACAGAATTGTCCAAAATGACTGTATTATCTTTACAAGATCTAATGATATTAACATATGATACCGAAACCTACATTTGAGGTTATAGAACCTGATTTCGGCCATTCCTATACCTATCAACAGTTTGATGAGCACAACCCCAATAAAATAGGGGTATGGCACTATCACCCAGAAATTGAACTGGTTTATGTAAATGGGGGGTCCGGAAAGCGGCAAATTGGAAGCCATGTTTCCTATTATACCGACGGCGATCTGATCTTAATCGGATCCAACCTGCCACACTGTGGCTTCACAGATGTGCTTACGGGCAATAAAAGTGAAAGCGTGGTACAAATGAAGCAGGATTTTTTAGGCAATGATTTTTTTAAGATTCCGGAAATGAAAAAAATTCAGAGTCTTTTTCAAATTGCTAGTGGAGGGGTGGCATTCACAGGCAGTACCAAGAAAAAAATTGGCGAAAAAATCGAAATCATGGAATATCAGACCGATTTTCAACGTCTGCTGTCCATACTCAACATCTTAAATGAACTGGGCAGTTCCAAGGAATATCAAGTCTTGAACGCCCAAGGTTTTTCCCTTCAAACCGAGGTAAAGGACAATGACAGGATCAATATTGTCTTCAATTATGTAAAAACAAACTTTAAGGAGGAGATAACCCTTGAAGATATTTCCGACTTGGTGAGTATGACCGTACCCTCGTTCTGCAGGTATTTTAAAAAAATAACAAATAAGACATTTGTACAGTTTGTCAACGAATGCAGATTGGTCCATGCCTCAAAATTATTGGCGGAGAAACCTATCAGTATAACAGAGGTATGTTTTGAAAGCGGATTTAACAACTTCTCGCATTTTAACAAGTCCTTTAAAGCTTTCACTGGTCAGAATCCTTCGGAATATAGGAACGAATTGAAAAGCGTACTTCAATCTTGAAGCCCTTATTTACCAATAAAATAAAGTAACCGCTCCCGGATAGTGATATTGTCTATTATCCCAATTTTATGGCAGCACAGGCAGCAGATCATTATTTTAAGGTTCTTGAAGAAACTGCCCCATGGCAGCAGGACAATATTAGCGTATTTGGCAAAACCCATCCGCAGCCCAGGTTGACCGCCCTATTTGGGGACGAAAACAGGCCCTATTCCTACTCCAGTATTAGCATGTACCCCCATACGTTTACCACCGAATTACTGGAATTACTGCCAGACCCATACAAGAACGGATCAATATTACCTTTAGGGACCTAAAATAAAAAAATCGGTTGTGGGAACCGATTTTTTTATGCCTTTGTCATTTCCGTTGGATACTGCCCCTAACCTACAGGCATTTACGTTAGTCTCCTCACACCCAACTTCAATAACATTAACTCAACTTCTTTGCCAATTTATATAAATATTGGTCAAAAGTTATGTTTTATTCGATAATGGGCGTAAAAAAAAATGAACTACCTCGACGCAGGGCGTACGAGGTATTGGAAGCAAGACCACGTGCTACAAGAACCAAGATACAAGACAAAATAATCAAATGCCATGCATCGTACGCTACACACGAGGGTTACTGTGAAGAACGAATGGCAATTAACTTTTGATCTTAAGAAAAAAGATCGTTCAATACCTTGGCCAAACGCAAACCTCCTTTTTGCAATTGTTTCTCTACGGTAGCCCAATATTTATAGCCATAGGCGTAGCCCAATTTTTCACCTACCGTTACCGAACCATATAGTTCATTGGCCAAATCTTGGGATTCCTCCACCCAGTCATATATATTGCCCTGCTGAATAATTCTAATTTGAGCTTTGGTCAATTCCGGTAAATTATTTGCCAATTCCGAATAGCTCATTCCATAGTCATCTATCATATTGGAGTCCCATAGCCTATGCAGGTTGGTACCCCTACCAAACCATTGTAGTTGGATATCATTGCCCCCTTTATCCTCCAACCTGCCTACATGCATGGGTTGGTGCAGATCCCCTATTAAATGGACCAACATTTTTAAATAAAATACTTTTTCCTCTTCCTTACTATGCCTATCCTTTATGACTTCCAAACACTTCTCGATTCCTATAATTATATCCCCATCTTCACTGGGGGCGACCTCTCTGTATTCTTTATCGGGTGGATAATTTACGTAATGCCAGGGGCCAAATTTGGAAAAGCTCCGGTCCGCCTTTATTTCATCCGCATAAATTGAAACCAGAGCCAGACTTTGTCCCTTTAAAAGTTTTTTTATAGCCCTTTTGGTTCTTCCGGACAAATGTTGCTCTGCCACCTCCCCAATGGTTCTGTGCCCGGTCTTGGACCATTCCATATCGTTGCCAAAGCTCAATTGAAAAACAAGAAGGCAAAATACCGTAATTTCTTTCATCTATTTAAAAATTTTTATTGATCTGAAAATGAGTGAAATAAAAATTTTCTGTACAAATAAATCGATGTACTTTCTCACAAAAAAATTAATCATTTATTCACAAATCCCTGCTTTTTATTTTTAGGTGTTCGTGAATCTTCGATTTCGGTGGGTATGCAAAAAATTAAATTTGTTTATGCTCATTTCATATCAATTTATGTCGTATGCTATTGAAATATCAATCGCTTCAAAGATTACCCCATGCTCGAAAACGGGACAAAAAATCCCTTAAAAATCCCAAAGGGTGTTGTACTATTATAATATCCAAAAATAATGAATCGAAGTATAAGTAATTGTTAAGAAGTCCATCCATTTGATTTTTTAATTTAATCTTGCAGTTCTTAAATGTAAAAGAAGATGTTGAAGCGTATTAAAAACCCCTTTTAAAAATCGGAATAATTTCTGTACTTGTATTGTGCAGCTCCGTTCTCTTGCTGGTCCTGAGCGTATATTTGGGCGGCTGGGGAAAACTTCCCGCCAAACACGAACTTTCCGACTTCAAATACCAAAGAGCTTCCGAGGTCTATTCTGCGGACAGTGTCCTTATAGGTAAATATTTTCTGTTTGACAGACAGCCCATTCAATATGAAGAAGTACCCAAAAATTTAATAGAGGCTTTGGTGGCCATTGAGGATGAACGTTTTTACGATCATTCCGGTATAGATTACAAAAGCCTTGTCCGGGTGGCCTTTAAGACCATACTCATGCAGGATCAATCAGCTGGTGGTGGTAGGCACCATTAGCCAACAATTGGCAAAAAATTTATATCCTAGGGAAAATCCGGAAAGTTTAATCTGGCCATATCAAAATTTAAGGAAATGATAATAGCTTCGCGCGTGGAATCCATATATTCCAAAGAAGAAATTCTAATGCTCTATCTGAATACCGTTTCCTTTGGCGACAATACTTTCGGAATAGAAAGTGCTTCCTTAAAATTTTTAATAAACCGGCCAAGGAACTTGAGCTACAAGAGAGCGCAACCCTGGTGGGCATGTTAAAGGCGACCTATGGTTACAACCCCCGGATTTTTCCAAAAACAGCTTAAACAGGCGTAATTTGGTACTGCAGTCCATGTATACCAATGACTTTATTTCACAAAAGGAAGCCGACAGCATTAAACTACTTCCCCTACAACTAGATTATAGGGACTACGATTACAATGAGGGTTTAGCACCCTATTTTAGGGAAGAGGTACGAAAACAAATGCTCGGTTGGGCCAAAGCGCAAAAAGAAAAGGGACAGGATTACAATATATATACTTCCGGACTTAAAATATATACCACCTTAGATTCCAAGATGCAGGTATTGGCGGAAGAGGCCATGGAACAGCATATGAAATCCCTTCAAAATAGCTTTGAAAAAAGTTACGGCAAGCGAGCACCTTGGATAAGGGACCAAAAGCTCATAGAAAAAGTTATACAACATTCTGCACCCTACAAAAAATGGAAGAAAGCCGGCCTCAACGAGAAGGCCGTAATGGACTCGATGAACATAAAAAGGGAAATGCGGTTAAGCGACTGGAACCAGGAGGAAATGCGTTCCGCCAGTAGCATAGACAGTTTGTTGCACTATCTTAAACTCTTAAATACAGGATCCCTGTCCCTAGACCCCAAAACCGGGGCCGTAAAGACCTGGTTGGGCGGAATTAATTTTAAATATTTTAAATACGATCATATTTCCCAAAGTAAGCGTCAGGTAGGATCTGCTTTTAAGCCCATAGTGTATACCGCTGCCCTTGAAAACGGAATACCTCCCTGCGCCTATTTTTCGGCCCAAGAAGTGGCCTACCAAAATATGGAAGGCTGGTCTCCCAGTAATTCAGGAAAGAAAGATGAGGCCTACCTAAATTACTCTATGGAAGAGGCCCTGAGCAACTCTGTCAATACCGTAGCCGTAAAGGTCTTGGAAAAGACGGGCATTCCCAAGGTAATCGAACAGGCTCAAAAAATGGGGATTGAAACCACATTGCCCCCACTGCCCTCATTGGCATTGGGCACGGCCGAGATCAAAATCAATGAACTGGCCGGTGCCTATGCCAGTTTTCTGAACAATGGAAGATCCGTCTCCCCATATTTGATCCAAAGTATTACCAACGAAAAAGATTCCATTATTGAGACCTTTAGGCCAGAAATAGCGGAAAATAGGGCCTTTTCCGAAGAAACAGGCCAAATTATGCTAGAAATGATGAAGGCCACGGTAAATAGTGGTACCGCCGCGCGTATTCGTTCTACCTATGGCCTTAAAAATGACATTGCCGGAAAAACGGGTACCACACAAAATAACAAAGATGCCTGGTTTGTTGCCCTGACCCCAAAGCTACTCAATATTACATGGGTAGGATTGGACAACCATGAAATTGGCTTTAGCAGTACTAGTTTGGGACAGGGAGCCAATGCGGCATTGCCCATTTTTGCATTGTGGATACAGAAACTAAATGCGGATAAATCCTTTGACCATATCACCAAAGCCAAATTTCCCTCTCCAAGTCTGGCCGTGAGGAACCAACTGGATTGCGACCCGATAAAAAGGGATGGATTTTTTAAAAGGCTGTTCAAGAATCCTAAAAAGAGGAAAACAAAAGATTTTAAAACCACAAAACCCAAGACCTAAGAACCAATTATTTTTCATGGATTTGTTTATAAATATTATTTTTGTATCTTTATGATATCATTTTAATATCAAACTAAACCAAATGACCATGACTCAAGAAAAAAACATTACCCCCGCCAATGGCTACTTTATGCTACTAATTCTAATAGGATTCATCATTGGAGCCATTATCACTGCATCTAAAGATCTGATCCATGTCGCATTACCACTAATAATTGCATCCATTGTTTCCGTACGCGGATTTGTTTTGGTAAACCCAAATGGATCAAGGGTACTATTATTGTTTGGCAAGTATATTGGTACTATAAAGAAAAATGGGCTATTTTGGGTAAATCCCCTGTACTCCAAAAAGAAAATTTCACTACGTGCCAGCAACTTCGACAGTGAGCGACTGAAAGTCAACGACAAACTGGGAAATCCCATCATGATCAGTACCATATTGGTATGGCGGGTAACCGATACTTATAAAGCAGCCTTTGAAGTGGACGACTATAAAAATTTTGTACGGGTACAGACCGATGCCGCCGTGCGCAAATTGGCCAGTATGTATCCCTATGACAACTTTGCCGACGAAGGACATATCGAGGATATTACCCTAAGGTCCAGTGTTAATGAAGTAAGCGAAGCCTTGGAAAAAGAAGTGCAGGAAAGATTGGCCATGGCAGGCATAGAAGTCCTGGAAGCCAGAATTGGCTATTTGGCCTATGCCCAGGAAATTGCCAATGCCATGCTAAAAAGACAACAGGCCACGGCCATTGTGGCTGCGCGCCATAAAATAGTGGAAGGTGCCGTAAGTATGGTAGAAATGGCCTTGGATCAATTAGGTAAGAAAGGAATTATTGATTTGGACGAGGAACGAAAAGCGGCCATGGTAAGCAACCTCATGGTGGTTCTTTGTTCGGACAAAGATGCATCGCCCATTGTAAACGCAGGGACATTGAACCATTAACTACTTCCAAGTACCACTAAACACCCAACAGATCTATGGTTTTTAGATATATATACAGTTGGCTATCTTTGGCAACAAGCCTTTGTCCTTTATCTTTACTCTAATATAGGGAATTACCCTATATTGGATCCCAAGTTTATAAACGAGCATAAAACGATGGCCTAAGAAAACTGAAAGGTGAAATAAATCTTGCGTATCCCTTTTCAAGCTTTATGAAATAATTTTGAAAGGGGTAAAAACCAATCATATGAGTAAAAAGAAAGCTTTTGCATTGCGGTTAAATGAAGATATGCTGAAAGCCATTGAGAAATGGGCCTCGGATGAATTTCGCAGTGTAAATGGACAAATAGAATGGATGTTGATGAAGGAACTTAAAGAAGCCAAACGTGCCCCCAAACAAAAGGAGGATTAATTTTTAATCATATTGAAGAATGGTATAATATGCCCCATGAAACAACTACATTATCTATTTGATACTTAAACCATATCTTTGACGGCAAATCAATTCCATAAACCTAAACCCATTTCCCCATTATGGATTTCAAAATTTTATGCTCCGATCTGGATGGTACTTTATTGACCTATAAAGATAATGTCTCCGATGTTACCGTTTCGGAAATCAAAAGAATAAAGGACCATATAAGGATTATACTGGTTTCGGCCAGAATGCCCCAGTCCATGACCTATATTCAAAAAAATCTAGGGATAGAACATGAACCCATCATATGTTACAATGGCGCACTGGTCCTGCACGGTTCAAAAGAATTGTTCTCCACTTTTATCCATTTGGACCAAATAACCTCAATTTATAACATGGCCAGCAAAGTTGGAGTTCAACTAGGCCTCTATTCAAAAAATGAATGGTATGTGGAAACGGATTCGGAGCGGGTACAAAAAGAAATAAAATATACAAAAACCCTACCCACCTTCAGGGACACCCGGGCATCCATTGAGGACTGGAGGCAGAGAAAAATGGGAGCCCACAAAGTTATGCTAATGGGCAACAAAGAAAATACCGACGGTCTCTTCCCGAAACTTCAAAAGAATTTCAACAATACTTTAAACCTATACCGTAGCAACGATACCCTGATTGAAATTGCCCCAAAATCCGTCTCCAAATTAACCGCTATAAAACTATTACTGGGTGCAAATGAAAGTTTAAACGACATTATTGCCTTTGGTGACAACTACAACGATATGGAAATGCTTCAACATGTAGGCCGCGGAATAGCGGTAGGTAATGCCCGTGAAGAAGTAAAACGTATTGCCAACGCCCACGCCCAAAAAAACTCTGAAGACGGGGTAGCCCTTTATATAAAACAGCATATTTTAATTTGATTATATTTGGCGCTAACGAAAAGCCCAATCCAACCAATTTTATATGAACGAACCAATTATTACCAATGATACCGTTGTTTTTGGACTACTTACCCTTTGCTTGGGGTTTATATTTTATACCTCTTCCCTAAAAACCGGTTTTTGGAGCAAATTTTACAATATAGTACCCGCCGTTCTAATGTGCTATGTACTGCCTTCCATATTGGCCAGTAGCGGTTTAATATCGGACGAGACCTCCAGCCTCTACTTTATGGCCAGCAGGTATTTGCTGCCGGCGGCACTTATTTTAATGACCTTGAGCATAGATCTTAAAGCCATAGCCAATTTGGGCTCAAAGGCCCTGATCATGTTCCTTACCGGTTCGTTTGGAATAATAATAGGTGGGCCATTGGCCATTCTAACAATTTCTATTTTTTCACCCGAAACTGTAGGCGGGAACGATTTTGATGCCATTTGGAGAGGACTTGCCACTATTGCCGGCAGTTGGATAGGCGGGGGTGCCAACCAAGCTGCTATGCTCGAAATTTACCAGTACAATCCGGACAAATATGGTGGAATGGTTTTGGTGGATATAGTGGTAGCCAACGTTTGGATGGCCGTAATTTTGTTGGGCGTAGGAAAAACAAAAAAAATAGACCGTTGGCTTAAGGCGGATACCTCTGCTATTGAAGAGCTTAAGGTTAAGGTCTCAAAGTTCACGGAGAAAATAACCAGGGTCCCCACTTTAAAGGATTATATGATGATGCTTTGCTTTGCTTTTACCGGGGTAGGTATTTCCCACTTATTTGGGGATTATATCAGTTCGTATTTAACCGCCACTTTTGAAAGTGTTAGCGATAAAAAAAGTTTTCTATCCTTCCTGGGTTCCGGTTTCTTTTGGATGGTAGTTCTGGCAACAGTAGTGGGAATAGTACTTTCCTTTACCAAGGCAAAGAACTATGAGGGTGCAGGGGCAAGTAAATTGGGCAGTGTGTTCATATACATCCTGGTAGCCACCATTGGTATGAAAATGGATTTGGGCAAGGTCTTTGAAAACCCCGGCCTCATTGCCATAGGTTTTGTATGGATTACAATACATGCCGTCTTGCTGATCGTTGTTGCCAAAATGATCAAGGCACCCTATTTCTTCCTTGCCGTGGGGAGTCAGGCCAATGTAGGAGGAGCAGCTTCCGCCCCGGTAGTAGCTGCGGAATTTCATCCTTCATTGACCTCGGTCGGTGTTTTACTAGCGGTTTTGGGCTACGTGGTGGGTACGGGCGGAGCCATACTTTGTACAATTCTAATGGAAATTGCGTCAAAAGTTTAAAATTCCATAAACTTTAATGATATTTGCGCTTCAAAAAAAATAGTATGAAAAAAATTATAATGGTCGCGGTACTGGCCATATGTATTATCTCTTGTGGGGATGGCAGTACCGAAAATTCTATGACCGTTACCGGAAATGTAAAGGGCTTAAAAAAAGGAACCCTATACCTACAACACATTGCGGACACCACCTTGGTCACGGTCGATTCCCTTGTAGTGGAGGGGGACGGTAATTTTTCCTTTAGCACAGAACTGGAAAGTCCTGAATTGTTCTATTTGTATCTTGACAAAAAGGACAACAATAGTATAAACGACCGCATCACCTTCTTTGGGGAGCCAGGAACCATAACCATTACGACCAGTTGGAATACTTTTGACCTGAATGCAAAAATAGAGGGATCCAAAAGTAATGACCAGCTAAAGGAATATATGGAAATAATGTCCAAATTCAACACCAAAAATTTGGAATATGCCAAACTGAGTATGGATCCCAAAATCCAAAGTGATTCCGTCGCTTTTGATTCGCTTCAAAATTTAACCGATAAAAATGTAAAAAGGGGATACCTTTATGCCATTAATTTTGCACTGAACAACGCAGATTCCTATGTAGCACCCTATATTGCCGTAAAGGAAGTCCCGGATGCCAATCTTAAATTTTTGGATTCCATAAACCGTTCGCTCTCCGATGGCGTAGCCAATTCCAAATATGGCAAGGAATTAAAAGAACATATCGACAACCTCAAGAAAGATACCAAACAATAAAAAAGAGGCCATCCGAATGGGATGGCCTCTTTTTTAAAAATTCCTGTAAGGGAAAAATACTACCCCAATTTATTAAGCTGTTCTATTAAAGAACCGGCTTTGGTTTCCAATTCCGCCTTAACGGATTTTAAATGTGACGGCCTGTTCTCCACGGACTTTTGGTTTACTTTCGCAATCAAATCATCAAAGACTTCTATGGCACTATCTATTATTGCATTGGCTTCTTTGGAATTTTGCTTATTTCCAGAAGCTTCCACTAGATACACCGCTTCAATAATATCCCCTAAAACGTAATTGATGTCTTTCTTTAAATCTTTTATACTTGCCATTGGTATTTTTTTTGCAAAAGTAATCATTTTCAGATAGTAACCTCCAAAAGTTTTGCACTCGTTGTTGATATATTTATTTTTTTGGATCGGGCAGGTACCAAAGTTGTCTCCCCCTTTTTTATAGATACCGAGCCAAACTCATTTGAAATTGTTGCCTTGCCCCCTACGCACATATAGATGGTGAACGAATCCCGTGCCGAAGCATCTTGGTCAAGGTCTTTGGTAAGCTCCAAAAAATTGGTATTAAAATAGGGACATGAAACCATGTTATGCACACTATCCTTACTATCTGAATAGTTTACTTTAAAATCATCCTTCTTCGTATAATCTATGGCATCCAGGGCCAGATCGGTATGAAGCTCCCTTAAATTCCCATTTTTATCCTTCCTATTAAAGTCGAAGACACGATAGGTTATATCCGAAGTCTGCTGGATCTCTGCCAACAAAACCCCCGCACCAATGGCATGCATTTTACCGGTGTTTATGAAAAAAGTATCCCCTTCCTTTACACTTTCGTAGTTCAATAAATCCAACAGCGTATCCTCTTCGATACTCTTTGCATATTCCTCCCTGGTTACATCCCTGTTAAACCCCACAATGAGCTCCGCTCCTTCATCCGCATCCATAATATACCACATCTCTGTTTTCCCAAAGGAATTATGGCGTTTTTTGGCCAATTCATCATTAGGGTGCAATTGTATGGACAGATCCTGTTTGGCATCAATAAATTTGATTAGGATAGGGAACTCTGTCCCAAATCGGGCATAGACACTATTGCCCAAAAGCTCTTCAGGATATTGGTCTATCAGCTCCTGTAGGGAGGTTCCCGAAAAATCCCCGTTGGCCACAATGGATACATCTCCCTTCACCGTAGATAGCTCCCAACTTTCACCTGTTATGTCATTTTCTATGGGTTTTCCCAAAACATCTTTTAGCTTGGTACCTCCCCAAAGACGTTCCTTAAGGATAGGGTTGAATTTTAAAGGATATAGGTTCATTCCAAACGGTATTAAGTATTATTTGTATTCTATTTATAATTTGATTAAACTGTTTAAAAGGAAGTCTTCCATTGCTTTTATTTAATGGATAATATAACCCTAGTGTCCTGTCAACCCTACTTTAGCCATCCCAAGTCTTGTTCTTTTTCACCCGGCCTTCGTTAAAAAACAGTTCCGTAGCTACGGCTATGCAACATTTTTTTGCCTTGCCCGAATAAAAAATATCGGCGACTTAAACGACACAGTAGCGTTGACACGACACTAGGCTATCCGGAAAAGGTAACAAAATTTCTTGGGGTTTCATACAATACCACCTCCAACTCCTTTGAAGCGGCAATAAATGGCCTGAGCCGGTTCCAAATATAAATGGCTATATTTTCCGCCGTGGGATTTACGGTCCTGAACCATTCCACCTCTACATTGAGATTTTTATGGTCCAGTTGATTTTCAATCTTATCCCTTATAAGTTCCTTTAAGACCTTCATATCCATGACAAAGCCCGTTTCTTCATCTATTTCCCCGGTAACGCTTACGATGAGTTCATAATTGTGGCCATGAAAATTTGGGTTGTTGCACAACCCAAAAACAGCCTCATTTTTTTCAAAACTCCATTCCGGCCTATACAACCTGTGGGCGGCATTAAAATGCGCCTTCCTACTGACTTTAACCTTCATATAGCCGTATTGTATTGCGAAATATGATTGTAAAATCTTTCAAAAATAATTTTGAACCAAGCGGTGTATTTTTCAGGGGAAGTAAGCATATCCTGCCTAATATCCATGGGTTTCATCCATTTCCATGAGGCCACCTCCTCCGGATTTATCTTTGGCTCCCCATTATAGTGACCTATCATTACATGATCAAACTCATGTTCTGTAAGGCCATTGTCGAAAGGTGCCCTGTAAATAAACGAAAACAACTCCTTTAGTTCTGCCTCAAATCCCATTTCTTCCTTCAATCTTCTCTTGCCTGCCTCAATATTGGTCTCCCCTTCCCTCTGATGGCTACAACAGGTATTGGTCCATAAAAGCGGGGAATGATACTTATGAGCTGCTCTTTGCTGAATCATAGTTTCTCCCTTATCATTCATTATAAAAACCGAAAAAGCCCTATGGAGCAAGGCCTTTTCATGGGCTTCCATTTTGGGCATCAGACCAATTTGAACGTCAAACCCATCAACAAGAATTACATTTTCCTCTTCCATTTTGTAAAAATAAGGCTTTCTTAAAAGAGTACAAAGTATTAAGTAGTGAGTATTGAGTTGGCAGTTGCAGTTGGCAGAATTTGGTTCAAGGAAAAACATGCTCAAAGTCAGGAGACTTTGCAGAGCTGGGGTACTGTTAATTTTAAAGTATCAATGGGTTTTTGGGCCAATCTGCCCCGATCGATCCTACTGATCGGAAGGCAAACCAAAAGATTGAAAAATCATATTTCGTGGGTCGATTACCTATTAATGGCAATTCATATGATTGAAAAGTAATTAAAATAAAAGAAGTGATAATGACAAAACATCCCTAACATAACATTAGTCCCCAATAAAGCCTATACGCTAGAAGAATCTGGGCGATTTTAAATTGCCCAATTCCTTGATGAAATCGTACCGCAAAATAATTTCAAAGGATCCATCATTAAAGATAGCCTGTCCCAGTTTGGTAGTATCTTTGTCATAAGCCATTCCTATCAGGAACGATTTGGATATATTAAAACCTACCATGGCACTTAATGCCGCATCCCAACGATATGCCGCCCCTACCATAAATTTATCATTGAGCATAAAATTGGCGGAAGCATCAACTTGTAAAGGGGCTCCCTGAACCATCTTGGTTAAAAGGGCAGGTTTAAATTTTAAATTGGTATTGAGATCGAACACATATCCGGTGATCAAATATAAATTCATCTGCTCCTTTGCGGTGGATAAGGCTTCCCCTTCAAAATGTGTGGTCTGTAAAAATCGCGGGACGGACAGGCCTGCATAGAATTTCTCGGTATGATAATAAACTCCGGCACCTATGTTGGGCGAAAACTTATTATTTATATCCTGTTGCAAAGTAGGGTCCGGTCCTCCCGGACTGGTATAATCTTGATTAAGTTCCGAAAAACGTATGTCCAACATATGGGCACTGGCCTTTAAACCAAAGCTTAATCTACCTTCCCGGGAAGTATAAACGGTATATGAAAAATCGCCATCAAAATAAGTTTCGGAGGTGGGGCCAATTTTATCGTTTACAATGGATATTCCCAAACCTACTCCCCTATAGCCTATGGGCGAATGCACATTTAACGTCTGGGTGGTAGGGGCACCGTCCAAACCTACCCATTGGGACCTGTGCAATGCCGCAATACTTATATGTCCCCTGGAACCCGCGTAACCAGGATTTACACTAACCGTATTGTACATATATTGGGTATACTGGGCATCTTGTTGCGATTGTACCGTGTTAGCTGCCAATATGATGATAAACAAACACAACAACAATTGTTTGGAATCTAGAATATTTTTAATAAGATATGGCATCTTTTATCTATTTATATAAATGTATCCCGTAAGGGTAGTCATCTTTCCACCTTCCGATGGACTATAGTCCAAAATATAAAAATAAGTTCCTACCGGCAACTGATTATCCTTTGCTACGGTAACCCTTCCTTCCGAAGTACCGTCAAAATAATTGGAATCATTGTTATAGCCCTTGGTTGCATACACCAATACTCCCCAACGGTTATATATTTTAATCGTATTGTTAGGGTAATTTTCAATTCCCCTTATGGTCAATACATCATGTATACCGTCATTATTGGGTGTAATTACGTTAAACACCTCTACTTCATCATCCAATATAATCAAATCGGGATCCAAATAATCAGGAATTCCATCCCCATCAAAATCATCATTGGCATAATTTCCATCCCCATTTCCATCTTCATCTGCAGTGAGTATTCCGTCGTCATCGTCGTCGTTATCCCTAAAATCCACTTCTTCATCACCATCGGTATTGGGTAGATCGTTTATCGGGTCGGTAATCAGGTTAGACCCCTCGAATCCATCATCCAGTCCATTATTATTCAAATCTACCCCCGTAAATACCACATCCGGAATCCCGTCATGATCATGATCATGTGCTTCAATACTGTCCGGAACGTTATCGTTATCACTATCCTCATCCAAATAATCCGGCAAACTATCCCCATCGGTGTCTATAGGGAACAAGCCAAGATTTCCATTGTTCTCATAGGCATCGTCCAAGCCGTTATTATTGGCATCTACGCCGCTAGGTGCAATATAAGCCTGGGTGGTCTGTGCTTCAATATTATCCGGTATACCATCATTATCACTATCAATATCCAAGTAATCCGGTATACCATCACCATCGGAATCGGTCGGGTCCGTAGACGGATCATTATCGCCATCCAAGTTAAGATCTTCGAAACTATCCAGAATTCCATCGTCATCACTGTCAATATCAACAATTCCAAGCGGATTCACCAATATATTGACGTTGGCCGTACTACAATTTGATTGATCATCACAAATGGTATACGTAAAAATATCGCTGCCCACATAACCATTGTTGGGAGTGTATGTAACCGTATCATCGCTAAGGTCATCAGGGGTACCATTGTTATTAACTGCTACATTGCCATTGGATGGACCAGTGGCCGTTATGGTTCCCAAGACAGGGATATCATTGTCGTTCCCCAGGATATCTATATCCACCGGCATATTCTCCAAAGTAGCCACAGAATCATCAAAGGCATCAACAATAGGTAGTACGTCCACATTTACAGTAGCTGTACTGCAATCTCCCAAGGAATTACAAATGGTATAAGTGAATGTACTTGGACCATTGTAATTGGGATTTGGGACAAAAGTTATGATGTCATCCGATGGGTTATTTGGTGTGCCATTATCGTCAACAAGAACGTTCCCGTTAAAGGGATTTGAAGTAGTTAAAATACCATTAGTAGGCAAATTGCTATCATTATCAAAAATGGGAACCACCACGGAAGAATCTTCATTAACCGTAATAAAGTCGTTCACCAAAACACTGGACTGCTGCAAACAGACCACAGTAAAATTTGGCAGATCAAAGGAGTTCCCCGCCTTGGTTACCGTGGCGGTATAGCGTACTACACTCTGTGTGGCGATCACCATAGGCCTTAATTGATCCCCACTAACTGCCGGAGACCAACTTATGGTAGCACTGGCACCCACATTATTGGATATATCCATTGTTACCTCATTATCCGGGCCTGTACAATCCGTTACTATGAAATACCCGGTGGCATTTGATCCACATAGAGTACCATCGTATGTTGCAAAATATATCCCGGATGAAGTTACCTCGTAAAAAAAGTCGGTACCCAGAACTGTGGAAGTATCGGAAGCTTCGTACCATTTGTAATTATGTTCATCGGTACTGTTGGGGGCCTGCAGCAAAAACTGTGCATTGGCCCTATTGGCACCAAAAAATATGGTTACAAGGGCAACAAAAAGAAATCTATATTTATGTTTTGGTTTCAAACTTCTGTTATACCTAGGTTAGTTATTTAAGCTATTTTACTACGAATACTACATTGATCAGCGAATTATAATCAGTTGGTGTTGCTATAACATCATAGGTCATTACACCAAATTCATTTACACTTACATTGGCAAACACTGTATTGTCATAATAAGTGACATAGTAATACAAATCCGTATTGGCATAGGTTGGTATGGCCCCCGGTGCCAAATTACTGGCCACCATTGGCGACCCGAACTGGGCTGTATATTGTGCATGCAGGTTAATCGTCCTACCCGTACCTGTTGAAGAGGCATCCACAGCAATGGAAGGGGGGTAGAAAATATTAGGGCGTGTATTGGCAACTACATATGGAGTAGCATTACTGCCATTTCCTGTTACACTTATATCATTACCTGCAGTCACTATAGTCTCTGTTCCATCGGCCGTAGGCACAGTAATGGTATTACCCCCGGATATACTCAATTGATCTCCAGCTATACTCAGGGTTTGATCGTCCGTTGCCGGATCCCCTGCGGGACCAGTAGCACCTGTTGGACCTTGGGGCCCGGTGGCTCCGGTCGGACCCTGAAGGCCTTGTGGACCTTGAGGACCAACTGCTCCGTCTATACCATCCGATCCGGCAGGACCTGCTGGACCTTGAGACCCCGTTGGACCTTGCGCTCCTGTGGGACCCTGGGCACCTGTAGCTCCTGTTTCACCCGTTGGGCCTTGGACACCCGTTGGACCCTGGGCTCCTGTAGCTCCTGTTGGACCCTGGGCTCCGGTTGCTCCGGTATCTCCCGTTGGGCCTTGTGCACCTGTTGGACCCTGGGCTCCGGTAGCACCTGTTTCACCCGTTGGGCCTTGGGCACCCGTTGGACCCTGGGCTCCGGTTGCTCCGGTATCTCCCGTTGGGCCTTGTGCACCTGTTGGACCCTGGGCTCCGGTAGCCCCTGTTTCTCCTGTTGGGCCTTGGGCACCCGTTGGACCCTGGGCTCCTGTAGCTCCTGTTTCACCCGTTGGGCCTTGCACACCTGTCGGGCCTTGTGCTCCAGTGGCTCCAGTTTCTCCTGTTGGACCTTGGGCTCCTGTGTCACCTGTATCCCCTTTATCTCCTTGTGCTCCGGTAGGGCCTTGGGCACCTGTTGGACCCTGGGCTCCGGTTGCTCCGGTATCTCCCGTTGGGCCTTGTGCACCTGTTGGACCCTGGGCTCCGGTAGCCCCTGTTTCTCCTGTTGGGCCTTGGGCACCCGTTGGACCCTGGGCTCCGGTAGCACCTGTTTCACCCGTTGGGCCTTGGGCACCTGTTGGACCCTGGGCTCCGGTAGCTCCTGTTTCACCCGTTGGGCCTTGGGCACCCGTTGGACCCTGGGCTCCAGCAATTCCAGGAGGTCCCTGTGGACCTGCCGGACCTGAGGACCGGTATCAGGATCAACCCAAGAGTATATTCCTGATCCATCAGTAGAAAGCACTTGTCCACTTGTTCCTCCTACCGGTAATTCTATTTCATTTGTTGGGTCATCATCCGCATCACGGATATCAATTGTAGTATTCCCTCCTCTTTCCAAGCTATACTTACTGATTCATTCGCGCTAACAACCGAACTACTAATCCCCTGATTATCGGTATTCAATAAGGATTTATCTACCCATTCTACGGTACCGATAGCATCGGTCACCAGAACCATGTCATTGCCACCGCTCAATATGTTTTTGGTCCGTCCGGACCGCATTGTCCGCCAATTTCTCATTGGTCACCGCATCATCGGCCAGTTTTATGGTCGTTACCGCCCCATCTGCCAATTTTGCCGTCACTATGGAAAGGTCCTCCACTTTGAAGGGATCCAAAGCCGTGCCCACACCGGTGATCGTTACCTGGTCCGCAATGGCATCGAAACTCGATTTGTCGATCCAAACCACAGTTCCCACGGCATCGGTCACCAGAACCATGTCATTGCCACCGCTCAATATGTTTTCCGTCCGGACCGCATTGTCCGCCAATTTCTCATTGGTCACCGCATCATCGGCCAGTTTTACGGTCGTTACCGCCCCATCGGCCAATTTTGTCGTAACGATGGAAAGGTCCTCTACCTTGAAGGGATCCAAGGTTGTGCCCACACCGGTGATCGTTACCTGATCGGCAATGGCGGCGAAGCCGGATCTGTCCACCCATACAACCGTACCCACGGCATCGGTCACCAGAACCATGTCGTTGCCACCGCTCAATATATTCTCCGTCCGGACCGCATTGTCCGCCAGCTTGGCATTGGTCACTGCATCATCGGCCAATTTTACGGTCGTTACCGCTCCATCGGCCAGTTTTGACGTTACTATGGAAAGGTCCTCCACTTTGAAAGGGTCCAATGTTGTTCCCACACCGGTGATCGTTACCTGGTCCGCAATGGCGGCGAAGCCGGATCTGTCCACCCATACAACCGTACCCACGGCATCGGTCACCAGAACCATGTCGTTGCCACACCGGTGATCGTTACAATATGTTTTCCGTCCGGACCACCAGCATTGTCCGCCAGCTTCATCGGCGTTGGTCACGGCACGGTCACCAGAACCATGTCGTTGCGCATCGTCGGCCAGTTTTGTCGTAACGATGGAAAGGTCCTCTACCTTGAAGGGATCCAAGGTTGTGCCCACACCGGTGATCGTTACCTGATCGGCAATGGCGGCGAAGCCGGATCTGTCCACCCATACAACCGTACCCACGGCATCGGTCACCAGAACCATGTCGTTGCCACCGCTCAATATGTTTTCGGTCTGCACGGCATTGTCCGCCAGCTTGGCGTTGGTCACCGCATCATCGGCCAGTTTTACGGTCGTTACCGCCCCATCGGCCAGCTTGGCCGTCACAATGGAAAGGTCCTCCACCTTGAAGGGATCCAAGGTTGTGCCCACACCGGTGATCGTTACCTGGTCCACAATGGCATCGAAACTCGATTTGTCGATCCAAACCACAGTTCCCACGGCGTCCGTGACCAGAACCATGTCATTGCCACCGCTCAATATGTTTTCCGTCCGGACGGCATTGTCCGCCAGCTTGGCGTTGGTCACCACATCATCGGCCAGTTTTGCCGTCACAATGGAAAGGTCCTCCACTTTGAAGGGATCCAAGGTTGTTCCCACACCGGTGATCGTTACCTGATCGGCAATGGCGGCGAAACTGGATCTGTCCACCCAGACTACCGTACCCACGGCATCGGTCACCAGAACCATGTCGTTGCCACCGCTCAATATGTTTTCGGTCTGCACAGCGTTGTCGGCCAACTTGGCGTTGGTCACCGCATCATCGCCCAGTTTTGACGTTACTATGGAAAGGTCCTCCACTTTGAAGGGATCCAAGGTTGTTCCCAATCCTGTTATGGTTACCTGGTCCGCAATGGCGGCGAAGCTGGATCTGTCCACCCAGACTACCGTTCCCACGGCATCGGTCACCAGAACCATGTCATTACCTCCCGAGGAAATATCCTCTGTCAGAATGGTACCGTTCAATATATTCTCCGTCCGGACCGCATCGTCCGCCAGCTTGGCATTGGTCACTGCATCATCGGCCAATTTTGCCGTTACTATGGATAGGTCCTCTACCTTGAAAGGATCCAAAGCAGTGCCCACACCGGTGATCGTTACCTGGTCCGCAATGGCAGCAAAGCTCGATTTGTCGATCCAAACCACAGTTCCCACGGCATCGGTCACCAGAACCATGTCGTTGCCACCGCTCAATATATTCTCCGTCCGGACCGCATCGTCCGCCAGCTTGGCATTGGTCACCGCATCGTCGGCCAATTTTACGGTCGTTACCGCCCCATCTGCCAATTTTGCCGTTACTATGGATAGGTCCTCCACCTTGAAAGGATCCAAGGTTGTTCCCACACCGGTGATCGTTACCTGGTCCGCAATGGCAGCAAAGCTCGATTTGTCGATCCAAACCACAGTTCCCGCAGCATCGGTCACCAGAACCATGTCATTACCTCCTGAGGAAATATCCTCTGTCAGAATGGTACCGTTCAATATGTTTTCCGTCCGGACGGCATTGTCCGCCAGCTTGGCGTTGGTCACCGCATCATCGCCCAATTTTACGGTCGTTACCGCCCCGTCGGCCAGTTCTGTAGTTCCCACCGCTCCGGCGGCGATCTCCAGGGTAACATCGCCCAACAGGGCATTGGCATCGCCGCCCACAGTTAGATCCGTGGAGGTAATGTTGCCGTCGCCTGTGATCGCTGTACCGTCAACTTCCAAAGCCCCGGTAGCTAGGTTCTGTACAAGGCCGCTTCCCGCAACGTCGGCATTGATCTTGGATGCGGTAACCGCATCGTCGGCCAGCTCATTGGCCGTGATTCCACCCGTGGCCACATCCAAAGTATACGGATCGGCATTGGTCCCGGATCCTGAACGCACCAATGTGGCATCCGTCGCATTTAAAATTTCGTTTCCTATAACACCATCCACTTCTGTTACCGTTACGGAACCCAGATCTACTAGAATCCAGTCGGTCCCGTCCCATTGCATTACCTGGCCGGAGGCCGTACCATCGGCAATATTTTCCAATTGAACCGCATTGTCCGCCAGCTTGGCGTTGTTGACTGCATCATCGGCCAGTTTTATGGTCGTTACCGCCCCATCGGCCAGTTTTGCCGTAACTATCGATAGGTCCTCCACTTTGAAGGGATCCAAAGCCGTGCCCACACCGGTGATCGTTACCTGGTCCGCAATGGCATCGAAACTCGATTTGTCGATCCAAACCACAGTTCCCACGGCATCGGTCACCAGAACCATGTCGTTGCCACCGCTCAATATATTCTCCGTCCGGACCGCATTGTCCGCCAGCTTGGCATTGGTCACTGCATCATCGGCCAATTTTACGGTCGTTACCGCTCCATCGGCCAGTTTTGACGTTACTATGGAAAGGTCCTCCACTTTGAAAGGGTCCAATGTTGTTCCCACACCGGTGATCGTTACCTGGTCCGCAATGGCAGCAAAGCTGGATCTATCCACCCAGACTACCGTACCCACTGCGTCCGTGACCAGAACCATGTCATTGCCACCGCTCAATATGTTTTCCGTCCGGACCGCATTGTCGGCCAGTTTTGCGTTGGTCACTGCATCGTCACCAATTTCCAATATTACATCTCCCAACAAAGCATTTACATCTCCACTCACATCGATGGAAGTGGATGTAATATTACCATTACCGGCAAGGCTACTTAAATCTGCATTAAAAGTTCCTCCGTTCTCAAGGGTAAGTGTCAATTGATTATTAACCGGATTAAAACTAAAAACCTGAAGTTGCTGACTATCCGTAGATGTCAACTCCCAAGAATCCCCATCCCAATAGTATATGGTTCCTGTATTCGTATTTACATATATATCACCAACATCGGCACCAGTGGGAGCTGTTGTCCCTGGCCCAGTAACAGCTGTACCGCTTAATACCTCGCAATTGCACTGGTCTTCCAAATTGACTGTTGTTTGCGCCAAGGCAAATCCAGAAATTAAAAATATGATTATTACAATCCCTTTCTTCATGGTTTATACTTTACTTAAGTTGGTCTTTATTGATGTGGTTTAACATTCGCATATATTCTAAATGATTGCAATTGAACTAAACGATTGTATAACGCCATACAAAATTAGCCGTATCCCCGGCAGTGAGAAATAAATGTTGTGTATCGCTATATTTGTATTGTCTATACATCGATAATTGAGGTTTTATTTGTCCCAAGACCTGTTTTATATGTTTTCATTCGTCGATTATCCCAATAATAGCAGTACTTGACAAATATCAATTACAAAAAAAACCGGCGGTTCGACAGCTATAAAATTGAAAGAAATTCACTGATTTTTTTTAGGATCAATGAGCTATAATTTAAAATATGCCCTGGGAAGCAATAAGCCATGATGAGCCAAGAGTAAAAAGCCAAGAGTAAAGAGTAATGATGCTGGATTCTAGAACTTTAAACTTTGAACATTGAACTTTATAACATTGAACTTTTTCCGAAATAGCACAAGGGGCCCAAACCAAATATTTGCGACTTCTCTCCCGATATCGGGAGTTTCGAAATAAGGCTCATGTTGAAGTGACGTCCGTAACCGTTCGGACCTAATATCGGTACCCAGGCACAGTGGAACCCACATTAAATAACCGCTAATTCTTTTTAACGCGATAAGTAATTCGCCTATTGGTGATAACCGTCCCTACCCTAACCGACAACAATGCAGGATCCGAGGTTACGGCCGCGCAACTTGACCCGGATTTCGAGACCAAAACGCGGTACCTATACCCATTTTTATCCACTCCTGCAGTCATTACGGTCAAGGTAGCGGATTGGGTACCTGAATATTCCGCCCCGTCCGCTATATTGTTGAAGACCGTTCCCCCATCCGTACTCAGCTGCCATTGGTAAGAATCCGCATAATTTGCGGATACCGTAAAATTGGCAGATGTTCCTGCAAAAATGGTTTGGTCCGTTGGATCCGAGCTTATAGTAAAAGGATTTACCGTTATCGTTTGCGTTACGTCCGTACTATTCCCCGAAGCATCCGTAATCCGATAGGTCCGGGTTATGATCTCCGGATTACTACCGCCATTGCTACTATCGCCCACAAAAGCTACCATGGGATTTGTTGTACAATTATCGGCCTCGTCCGTAACTACCGAGATATCCGGGAGAGGTATCTCTCCAGAACAATTTACACTAATCGATGCCGGATTGCTTGCCGTTGGGGCTACGTTGTCCACGGTCATGGCAGTAGTCGCAGTAATATTAAGTACCGGGTCCCCGGGCATACCCCCATACTCCACAACATAACCTTGAGGCTGGTAATTACCCGATGCCGCTCCGGTATTGGACAGATCGTTCCAAGACCCATTGGGATTCACATTGGGGTGTGTTATATGGGCATAGTCCTCATCCCCTGATTGATTAGGCTCTCCTGAATTCCAAAAAGCAAAATTGGGAGAACTGCCCCCCGCTGTACCGTTCCAAAAAATAAGACCGGCTTCCGGTCCGGTAACCCATCTCCATACACCCTCTGTAGCGGCATCGCTACCCCCTATCCAGCCTACCCCCAAAGCCTGGGAACCGGAAAAATCGGCCTCCTCCTGGGAGGTCAATGTTGCCAAATACCCCTGCAGGCCAAAAAATGTTCTTGAACTGGCCGCGGTATTTGCATCGGTCCAAGTGATACCAAGATGATCTACATATTCGTAATAATGCCCCGTTGAGGGCAAATAATTTGCGCTTCCAACGGTAACCGAAAACTGTCTCGTACCGCTTGGATTTGAAGCACTACTGGAATAAACCACAGCACTTATGGCCGATTCAAAAGCCGATAAGGTTGTTGGCCCGGTGAGGGTCAGTTTTCCTTCAACACCGCTCCAACTAGAAGTAATTGTTGGATGGGACCCTGTCAAAGTCAACAAGTCCTCCCCATTTACATATCCGGATGATATCTGAATAATGACCAAATCGGCCATAGTATCATCGGGATCGGTAATGGATACCGTTTCCACTACAGGAACACTGCCTCCCGGACAATACAATTGGTTCCCGGTAGCCGTAATCACTGGCGGGTCATTATTAACGATTACAGGTGGAAATACTGCCGAAATTTGAAAATTGTCTATATATGCATATTCCCCGGATTCCCAATCATAATCATTGGATAAAAACCTGATTGTTGTAGAAGGGGAAATATAGGCCGAGATGTCAACGGAATAATTTCCGGAACCACTTCCTCCAAAAGTATTCAGTGTCGTAAAAGAAGTCCCGTTTGTAGAAACTTGGACCGCCAAAACTTCCCTGTAATCCAGACCAACGGTCTCCCAATTAAAGGACAAAACCGCCGAAGAAGCCCCGGACAGATCTAAAGATCTTCTAATGTTTTCACCCCAAAGATAATGAAAGCGCAATCTATTTCCAGAAATCCTAATATAGCCACTGGAAGCGGAGTTATCATCCCCACCTTCAATCCAATTAGACGAAAAATTGGAATTCCCATCATTCCTAGAGTATGAAGTGGAGCCAAAATTATCTAGATACGTGTTTTGCCCGAACAGGAACCCCGTATAAAAAAATACCAACAAAAAAAATATAGTTATGTTTAAAATTTTCATACCAACCATTAATTACACTCCCTATAAGAGAAATATTCAATATGAGGCCGTCTTCCCAGATTATTGTCGGAAACGGAAAATCCATCTAAACCAGATGAAGATAACCTAAGACTGCCCATAAAATTAGAATATTGGGATGCCGTAGCCCAATAAATGTTGTGTAGCCCCCCAAAACATCTGCAAACACCAACATTATTGCGGTCTGAATAAAAAAGCTTGAAACTTACCATCCCTCGGTAAGAAACACAATCCAGGAAAGGGAAATAAATGGGATTACATATATATACAAAACAAAAATGTAGCTGCTTGCACAACTACATTTCATCTCGATTAAAAATAGTTTTAAATCATTCCAATATAATAAATTCCGATCTGCGATTTAATTGATGTTCTTCCCTATCGCATTTTACCCCATTACCACATGAGTTCACCAAACGGGTTTCACCAAATCCTTCCCCCTTCAGCCTATTGCTGTCAATTCCTTTGGAAATCATATAGGAAACAGTAGATTCCGCCCTTTTTTGGGACAACCACAAATTATAGGAATCGTCCCCCTGACTGTCCGTATGGGAAGTAACCTTAAGTTTCAAGCTTGGATACTTTTCCATGGCGGCAATTACTTTTTGAATCTCTATTTCAGCATCGGGCCTAACTTTATATTTGTCAAAATCAAAATAAATGGTACTCAACTGCAATAATTTGGCCAAATCGTCCCCGTAGCCGGCCGTTACGATATCTCTTTCCAAATAAAAATCAACAATCAACGGTTTACTATCGGATATATTAAGATATTCTTCGGAAGGTACATATCCTTGCATGGTGGCCCTCACAAAATTACCTTTATTACAGTCTATGGGGATACTATAGTCGCCATCTGAATCCGTAATTACCGATGCCAGTTCCTCATTATTTTCATCTATAACCTTTACTGTTGCCCCGACCAAGACTTCATTTGATATTTTATCCCTTACGGTACCCGTTATAGGTTTAATACAGTCGAATTCCAATTTTCTGGTCTCTACAAAACTATAGATATCGTCCTCGCCTACTCCATTCTCCCGGTTTGAAGCAAAATAGCCGTTCCTGGTTTCTTCATTTATAATAAAGGTAAAATCATCCAATTCGCTGTTAACCGGTTTTCCTACATTCAAAACGGTCCCAATATATTGACTGTTGGATATTTTCGTTGCAAATATGTCCAATCCTCCCAATCCCGGATGGCCATCGGATGAAAAATAAAGTACATTTTCACTGGTTACATACGGGAAGGTTTCCCTGGCTTCCGTATTAATAATATTTCCCAAATTTACCGGAGTCCCATAAGTACCATCACTATTAATAGCTACTTTAAAAATATCCGATTCCCCATAAGAACCGGGCATATCGGATGCAAAATATAATATTTTTTCATCCGGACTTAGGGTAGGGTGTGCTATAGAATAGGATTCACTATTAAAGGGAAGTTCCTCAATTTGGGTCCAAATACCATTTTCCTTGACCGCCTTATAGATCTTTAGGCGTACAACCCCCTTCCCATCTTTTACAGTTTTACCATCAATGAGATTATTTCTGGTAAAATATAGGATGTTACCGTCCTTGGTAAAAACCGAAGTAGATTCGTGATATCTGGTATTTATTCCTTCTCCAAATTTAACTACCCTGTTTTCAGAAACACTGTCGGCATTTACCTTATATAAATCCAGGAAATCTTTAGAGTTCCAAGTATGTCTATATCGTGCAAAATTACCGGTATCCCTATCCGAAGAAAATAACAGCCCCTCCCCATAAAATGAGGGAGCAAAATCTGAATATTTGGAATTATAAGCGAACTTGCCCATATTATATCTCCCGGAATTTTTCTCTATTTCCGCCAAATAGTCCCTTTCACTAATATAAAGGTTGGCCCTAACATCGGCCGAAGTTATTTGGGAAAACTCTGTCATTACGTCCTTGGACAAATCATATTCCCCCAAAGATCTCAATGTCTGGGCATATCTAAAATAGTACTCCGGCCCAACCCCCTCCTTATATTCATTTAGGAGTCTTTTATATATTTCTGATGCTTCCTTATATTGGGCATTAAAATAATAGGAATTTCCCAGTTTCATCAACAAATCCGCCGAGGTATATCCCTTGTCCAATACACGTTTGTAGATATCAATGGCCGGACTGAAGGAATAGTCGCTATATTTTTCATCTGCCTTGTTTATCAATCTATCCTGGGCAACGAGAGCATTCCCCAAGACAGAAAATAATACCATCAGCAAAAAAAATCTTTTTATCATTTTATTTTTTTTTAAAAGAAGCGCGGAGATACCATTCTTCGGAACGACTTAACCAATTCAAATCTTAAAAATACTTCAAAGGAGCCGTCATTAAATTGTGTGCCTCCCAACTCTGTAGTTTCCCTGTCATAGGCCAGACCTACCATAAACTGATCGCTCAACTGAAAGCCCACAAGACCGCTCAATGCCGCATCCCATCTATAGGCAGCTCCAAAGCTAAATTTGTCATTGAACAGAAAACTGGCCGATAAATCTATTTGTAAGGGTGCCCCACCTACAACTTTCGTCAACACGGCAGGCTTAAACTTAAAATTATTATTAAGGTCAAGGACATAACCGGTTATCAGATAAAAATTCATTCTCTCTTTAGAAAGGAACTGCACTGAATTGGCATCCCGTTGGGAATTATCAAAATATTCCGTTTCCACCATATTAGGAGCCGAAAGACCAGCATAGAACTTATTGGTATGATAGTATACACCTACTCCAAAATTTGGGGAAAACTTATTGTCGATATTCTCTCCCTGGATATTCTCGGAATCAAAATTGTTCAATCCATTAAAATCCAGACTCAACATATTTCCCCCTACTTTTAAGCCAAAGGATAATTTGGCATCCAAGGCAACATCAACGGTATAGGATAATACCGCATCCAATTGGGTTTCCTGAACCACACCATCCCCAATATTGTCATTGATAATTGAAATGCCATACCCCAACCTACTGTTCCTAATAGGTGAATGCAGGTTTAAGGTCTGTGTTTTAGGTGCCCCTTCCAGACCTACCCATTGGGACCGGTAAAGCGCCGCTGCACTTAATTGCCCCCTAGATCCCGCATAGGCAGGGTTTACACTCATAGTATTGTACATATACTGGGTATACTGCGCATCCTGTTGGGCATATAGTCCTGCAAAAAGGGAAAACAATATTAAAACGGTGACGAGGAGACTCTTCTTATATATCATCTACTATAAAATATTTTATTTACTCACATAAATATAACCACTATCTGTAATATGCTGCTGTTTATTTTCATATTGGAAAATATAATAATAAACTCCTGCAGGTAAATAGCCATTTCCATTAACGGTAGATCTTGCTTTGGATCTGCCGTCAAATACATTGTTCTGGTTATTATAACCTTTTCCTTCATACACTGAAACGCCCCATCTATTGAAGATTTTTAAGGTATTGTTATTGGCATTTCTAACCCCCCTAATAAACAGGAAGTCATTTTTACCATCCGAATTAGGAGTCACCAGTTGATTCACTTCAATTTTTTCATCCCCATCCCCTTCTTCAATAATAACCGTTACCGTGCCGGTATCGCAATTGTCCGTATTGGCCACCTCGCAGATGGTATAGGTTATAGTGTAGGTGCCATCGGCAGTACCGGGCGCCACGCTTACACTACCATCCCCGTTTATGGTAAGCTCGTCCGTTGGTGTAGAGGTAATCACTACATCCGTGGCGGCCACCGCTTCGCCGTTTATGGTATCGTTGCCAAGTACGTTGCTATCGGGTATAACGCCGCTCACACCGGTTTCCGCACTGTAACTGTCATCCACCGCATCGATCACATTGTCCATATCGGGACCTACCTGAACGGTTACCGTGCCGGTATCGCAATTGTCCGTATTGGCCACCTCGCAGATGGTATAGGTTATGGTGTAGGTGCCATCGGCAGTACCGGGCGCCACGCTTACACTGCCATCCCCGTTTATGGTAAGCTCGTCCGTTGGTGTAGAGGTAATCACTACATCCGTGGCGGCTACCGCTTCGCCGTTTATGGTATCGTTGCCAAGTACGTTGCTATCGGGTATAACGCCGCTCACACCGGTTTCCACGCTGTAACTGTCGTCCACCACATCGATCACATTGTTAATATCGGGACCTACCTGAATAGTAACTGTTGCCGAAGCGCAAACATTGGGATCGGGAATAACGTTACATACCTGGTAAATTATGGTAACGGTTGTGTTGGATTCGGATTCGATCGGCGTATAGGTCAAGAAGCCTGTATCTTCATCAAAAACAACACCTCCCAAGGCACTACCTCCAATTGTGGACAAAGTGGTAATACCTAAATTGTCCGGGTGATTATTGGGCAGGTAATCATCATTCTCCAAAATATTGATAGCCACTTCTGTCAAGGCTGGGGTCGACCCGGAGTCATCCCTAGCCGTCGCTACAAGTGGATCCGGATCGGTTCCGTTTGGATTTCCGTCGTTGTCACAATCAAGAACCTCCCAATCAACTGTGGGGGTCAACGTAACACTTTCTGGGTTATAATCACAGGGATCCAAAGGATCGGTCCCGTCTTCTTTCTCATCCCCGTTGGTCACCCCATCACCGTCACAATCAACGGTTAAATAATCGCCGTTCTGGGGCAAAGTAATGCTCTCCGGCTTATAATCACAAGGATCGGTAGGATCGGTTTCATCCTGTACCTCCTTCCAATTGGTAACGCCATCGCCATCACAATCTTCTTTCTTCCAAGAATAGGAGGGCAATATAGATATACTGGTATATATAAGATCACAGGAATCCAACGGATCCGTACCATCCTCCTTTTCCTTCCCATTGGTCACCCCGTCCCCATCGCAATCCGCATTCTTCCATTCCATTGATGGAGAACAGTTTTGATGGGCCAAAACGAAATCACAGGGATCAAGAGAATCCGTGCCATCCTCTTTTTCCTTCCCATTGGTCACCCCGTCCCCATCACAATCCGCATTCTTCCAAGCTGAGGAAGGAGAACAGTTTTGATGGGCCAAAACGAAATCGCAGGGATCAAGAGAATCCGTGCCATCCTCCTTTTCCTTCCCATTGGTAACCCCGTCCCCATCACAATCCGCATTCTTCCAAGCTGATGAAGGAGAACAATTTTGATGGGCCAAAATAAAATCGCAGGGATCATTCGGATCCGTACCGTCCTCATTTTCCTTATCATTGGTCACCCCGTCCCCATCAGTATCTACAGGGGTTGCCATTGATATATCCTTCAATGCCAAGGAAAAAGAATTAATTTGATTATCAGCACTTGAAGTAAATACTACAGGCTTATCCACAGCTCTCGTGGATAAATAAAGATTACCAATAGAAAAAAGATCCCAAAATCTCTTCGAAATTTTCTCTTCTATATTTGAGGTCCCAATTACATGGGCTTTATCCAATATGTTTTCCTCGTGAATTGATCTAAAATTATAGACAGAGGTATTCCCAAAGGAGGGGGTGCTTCCTAATACATAAATGACAATTATAAGTGAGCTATAACGAGCCATAATGCTCCTATATTTCACAAAAGTAATTTTCTCCATAAATGATAGTTTTATATCAACTAATCACCATGGCATAATAGTCAAAAAAACAAATGTAAGAAGTTGGGGCCAACTCCGAAATTACTTTCTCATCCCCGTTGGTCACCCCATCACCGTCGCAATCGGTATCATTCCAAGTGGTAGAAGGAGTTACTGTTTACGGCCAGAACAAATCGCAGGAATCCAACGGATCCACCGTCTTCTTTCTCATCTCCGTTGGTTACCCCATCACCGTCACAATCAACGGTTAAGTAGTCGCCGTTCTGGGGCAAAGTTATATGCTCAGGGTCATAATCGCGATCCAAAGGGTCCGTACCATCTTCCTTCTCATCCCTGTTGGTTACCCCATCCCCGTCGCAATCGGTATCGTTCCAAGTGGTAGAAGGAGTTACTGTTTGATGGGCTGGTGAACAAAATCGCAGGAATCCAACGGATCCACTGTCTTCTTTCTCATCTCCGTTGGTCACCCCATCACCATCACAATCAACGGTTAAGTAGTCGCTGTTCTGGGGCAAAGTAATGCTCTCCGGCTTATAATCACAAGGATCGGTAGGATCGGTTTCATCCTGTACCTCCTTCCAATTGGTAACGCCATCTCCATCACAATCTTCTTTCTTCCAAGAATAGGAGGGCAATATTGATATACTGGTATATATAAGATCACAGGAATCCAACGGATCCGTACCGTCTTCTTTCTCATCCCCGTTGGTCACCCCATCACCGTCACAATCAACGGTTAAATAATCGCCGTTCTGGGGCAAAGTAATGCTCTCCGGCTTATAATCACAAGGATCGGTAGGATCGGTTTCATCCTGTACCCTCCTTCCAATTGGTAACGCCATCGCCATCACAATCTTCTTCTTCCAAGAATAGGAGGGCAATATAGATATACTGGTATATAAGATCACAGGAATCCAACGGATCCGTACCATCCTCCTTTTCCTGTTGGTCACCCCATCACCGTCACAATCAACGGTTAAATAATCGCCGCTCTGGGGCAAAGTAATGCTCTCCGGCTTATAATCACAAGGATCGGTAGGATCGGTTTCATCCTGTACCTCCTTCCAATTGGTAACGCCATCGCCATCACAATCTTCTTTCTTCCAAGAATAGGAGGGCAATATAGATATACTGGTATATATAAGATCACAGGAATCCAACGGATCCGTACCATCCTCCTTTTCCTTCCCATTGGTCACCCCGTCCTCATCGCAATCCGCATTCTTCCATTCCATTGATGGAGAACAGTTTGATGGGCCAAAACGAAATCACAGGATCAAGAGAACTGTGCCATCCTCTTTTCCTTCCCACTGGTCACCCTGTCCCCATCACAATCCGCATTCTTCCAAGCTGAGGAAGGAGAACAGTTTTGATGGGCCAAAACGAAATCGCAGGGATCAAGAGAATCCGTGCCATCCTCCTTTTCCTTCCCATTGGTAACCCCGTCCCCATCACAATCCGCATTCTTCCAAGCTGATGAAGGAGAACAATTTTGATGGGCCAAAATAAAATCGCAGGGATCATTCGGATCCGTACCGTCCTCATTTTCTTATCATTGGTCACCCCGTCCCCATCAGTATCTACAGGCTACATTGATATATCCTTCAATGCCAAGGAAAAAGAATTAATTTGATTATCAGCACTTGAAGTAAATACTACGGCTTATCCACAGCTCTCGTGGATAAATAAAGATTACCAATAGAAAAAAGATCCCAAAATCTCTTCGAAATTTTCTCTTCTATATTTGAGGTCCCAATTACATGGGCTTTATCCAATATGTTTTCCTCGTGAATTGATCTAAAATTATAGACAGAGGTATTCCAAAGGAGGGGCGTTCTAATACATAAATGACAATTATAAGTGAGCTATAACGAGCCATATTGCTCCCCATATTTCACAAAAGTAATTTTCTCCATAAATGATAGTTTTATATCAACTAATCACCATGGTAATAATAGTCAAAAAAACAAATGTAAGAAGTTGGGGCCAACTCCGAAATTAGATGCAAGATATATTTAAAATCAATACTCATATGGTTTTCAAACCATAAATTATAGAAAATCTGCCAATAACCGTATTACTCGGACAAAGTGTTAATTACTTATAAAAATTGCCATGGACCTATTCTATTTATCAAGAAGGAATCGTCCGTTAAATACTATATTATTGTAGGTTTTTTCCTAAAAATTTAAAGACATATCATTTAAAATTAATGCTCCATTTTCCAATCAGACCGGCCTGTCCTATAATTGGAAAATAGGCTTGCATAAATTTCAGTTCTTCCTAAGCAAACAACCTCTAGGCGTTGAAAAGAACTTTATTTTTGGATTTCGATTATCGCGTAAAAATTATATTTTCCATAAATCCACCCAATAAAAATTTCTTGAAACCGGCTATCCTCGAGGCAGAGCCGTAGGGGAATTATAAAGATTAATATTTTCTTTATCCTATTTGCTGGTTGAAAAAAATTAATTTGACTTATTTTTGCCGAAATCAAATACTTAATGAGTTTTAGGGAACAAATTGAAAGAAGAAGGACTTTCGGAATAATATCACATCCCGATGCGGGAAAAACAACACTTACGGAAAAATTACTGCTTTTTGGTGGTGCCATTCAGGAAGCAGGCGCCGTGAAAAACAATAAGATAAAGAAAACTGCTACCAGCGACTTTATGGAAATTGAAAAACAAAGGGGCATTTCCGTAGCCACCTCTGTTCTTGCCTTCCTATACAAAGACAAAAAAATAAACATCCTGGATACTCCCGGCCATAAGGATTTTGCCGAAGATACCTTTAGAACCCTAACTGCTGTAGACAGTGTGATTGTTGTTGTAGATGTTGCCAAGGGTGTGGAGGAGCAAACGGAAAAATTGGTGGAAGTATGTAGAATGCGCAACATACCAATGATCGTATTCATCAACAAATTGGACCGGGAAGGAAAGGATGCCTTTGATTTATTGGACGAAGTAGAACAGAAATTAGGCCTTTCCGTAACCCCTTTAAGTTTCCCTATTGGTATGGGGTATGATTTTAAGGGCATCTATAATATTTACGAAAAAAACATTAATCTCTTTAGTGGGGATAGCAAAAAGAATATTGAGGACACTATTGCTTTCGACGATTTAAGCAATCCCCAGCTTGAAAAAATCATAGGTGCCAAGGCGGCCACAGAACTTAGGGACAATTTAGAATTGGTCAATGGGGTATACCCACCGTTTAACAAGGAAAATTACCTCAAAGGAACACAGCAACCCGTCTTTTTTGGCTCTGCCCTGAACAATTTTGGGGTAAGGGAACTGTTGGATTGTTTTATAGATATTGCTCCTTCCCCACGGGCCAAAATGGCCGAAGAGCGCTTGGTCCAAGCCGATGAAAAGGAATTAACGGGCTTTGTATTTAAGATACACGCCAATATGGATCCCAAGCACAGGGACCGTCTTGCCTTTATAAAAATAGTTTCCGGTACTTTTGAAAGAAACAAACCCTATTTACACGTTCGTCAAAACAAAAATTTAAAATTCTCCAGTCCCAATGCATTTTTCGCCGAGAAAAAAGAAATTGTGGATATTTCTTATCCCGGGGATATTGTTGGGTTACATGATACCGGAAATTTCAAGATAGGGGACACCTTAACGGAAGGCGAAGTACTACATTACAAAGGCATCCCCAGTTTTTCTCCTGAACATTTTAGGTATATCAATAATGCCGATCCCCTGAAAGCCAAACAGCTTAACAAAGGAATAGACCAGTTGATGGATGAAGGGGTTGCCCAATTATTTACCCTGGAAATGAACAACAGAAAAGTTATAGGAACAGTGGGCGCCCTACAATTTGAAGTGATACAATACCGTTTGGAGCACGAATATGCCGCCAAATGTACCTATGAAAATTTTCCTGTTTACAAAGCATGCTGGGTAGACCCTAAAGACAAAAACAGTGAGGAGTTTAAAGAATTTAAACGGGTAAAACAGAAATTCTTGGCCAAGGACAAGCGAAAACAACTAGTTTTTCTTGCGGATTCCCAATTTTCATTGCAAATGACGCAGCAAAAATATCCCAATGTAAAACTTCATTTTACTTCGGAATTTAATTGAAAGCTATGAAATAGCAATAAACAAACCACCCTTGAACAAAATTCCATCGGCATATAGTTGCCAATTGCCTTACAGAAGATAGAAAAAAGAGAAAAGACAAGTACTAGCTAGAAAATAGTTATGTGGTTATGTAAAGGACTTATATGTTCATGAAATGAGCCATAACAACTTGATACCTCCCGATAATTATCGGGACGATATGTTCAATAGCGAATTCCATCTGACGTATAAAAAACAATCACTATTTTTGACAATGAAATTTTAATCTAAAACGGTCAACCCTATTTAGGAATATACAATGATTAACTTTGAGCCTTAGACATTGAACTTTCAATTTTAGGTGCTTTTTTGCCCACTGCAACTGCAAACTGCCGACTTATCTTAAACGTTGAACTTCAAACCAATCTTCAAGCCTCTCCCGTTGGTCCAAAATTTAATGGAATTGGTGGTTGCTCATAATCCTTTATGGTCCCATGGGCCTTTTCGAAGCGACCCACATTATCACCCAGCGCCTTTAAGAATTTCTTGGCATGTTGCGGGGTAAGTACAATTCTACTTTTTACTTTTGCCTTGGGAGCTCCGGGCATCATACTAATAAAATCCACTACAAATTCTGAAACAGAATGATTGATTATGGCCAAATTGGAATAGATTCCTTCGGCTGTCTTTTCATCCAATTCTATATTGATCTGTTTTTGGTTTTGGTCTTTATCACTCATTATAAAAATGATTACCTATTACTATTTGGCTATATGGAAAAGAACAATTTACTATTAAATTGTTCAAAAAAAAACCTCGGTGAATAACACCGAGGTTCCCATTATTTAAAATTTCAATTCCTCTTTTCGGGCCATGATTTCATCGTACTCCTCTTTGGAACCTACAATGATGTTTCCATAGTCCCTCATTCCCGTACCTGCCGGTATTTTATGACCAACAATTACGTTTTCCTTCAATCCTTCCAAAGTATCCACCTTACCGTTTACAGCGGCCTCGTTAAGTACCTTGGTCGTTTCCTGGAAGGAAGCGGCCGAAATAAATGACTTTGTCTGTAAGGAAGCACGTGTAATTCCCTGTAGGATAGGTGTTGCCGTCGCAGCAACGGCATCCCTGGCAGAAACCAAATTCTTATCATTACGCTTAAGAATGGAATTTTCATCCCTCAACTCACGGGCGCTTACAATCTGACCCGGTTTCAGGTTTTCCGAATCCCCGGCATCTTCCACCACTTTCTGTCCAAAAATTTCATCGTTCTCTTGAATAAAATCATCCTTGTGAACCAATTGATTTTCCAAGAAAATTGTATCTCCCGGATCTTCAATACGTACTTTACGCATCATTTGACGAACTACCACCTCAAAGTGCTTGTCATTGATCTTCACCCCTTGTAAACGATATACTTCCTGAACTTCGTTCACCAGATATTGTTGCACGGCAGAAGGCCCTTTGATCGCCAAGATATCCTCAGGGGTAATAGAGCCATCGGACAACGGCATCCCGGCACGCACATAATCATTTTCCTGAACAAGGATTTGATTGGATAATTTCACCAAATATTTCTTGACCTCGCCCAATTTGGATTCGATGATTATTTCACGATTACCTCTCTTTATCTTACCAAAGGAAACAACACCGTCGATCTCGGAAACAACGGCAGGGTTAGACGGGTTACGGGCTTCGAACAATTCGGTAACCCTTGGAAGACCACCTGTAATATCCCCGGCCTTGGCCGATTTACGTGGTATCTTGACCAAGATTCTACCTTCATTTATCTTGTCCCCGTCATCTACCATAATATGCGATCCCACCGGTAGGTTATAAGAACGCAATACTTCATCCTTATTGTTTTTGATCAATAGGGTAGGTATCAATTTTTTGTTTCTTGATTCGGAAATCACTTTCTCCTGGAATCCGGTCTGCTCATCTATCTCTACCTGATAAGTGACCCCTTGTTCTATATTTTCATAAGCGATCTGTCCGGGGAATTCTGATACAATAACCCCGTTGTAGGGATCCCAGGAACAAATAACTTGACCTTTCTCTATTTTGTCACCATTCTTAATGAACAATTGTGAACCATAAGGAATGTTATTAGTACTTAAGGTTATTCCGGATTTTACATCTACCACCTTAATCTCGGATGTCCTGGAGATTACTATTTCAGATTTTTTACCTTCTCCATCTTGACTGGATACTGTCCTTAAATCTTCAATTTCCGCAATTCCCGAAAATCTGGCCTCTAATTTATTTTCTTCGGAGATGTTACCTGCAATACCCCCCACGTGGAAAGTACGCAATGTTAACTGTGTTCCGGGTTCCCCAATAGACTGTGCAGCAACTACACCAACAGCCTCACCTCGCTGTACCATTTTATTGGTAGAAAGGTTTCGCCCATAACACTTACCACAGATCCCTTTCTGTGCCTCACATGTCAAGGCAGAACGCACCTCTACTTTTTCAATAGGGGATGCTTCTATTTTCTTAACATCGGATTCCATTATTTCCTGACCTGCCCTTAAAAGCAATTCTTCGGAAATAGGATCATAAACATCATGCAAAGAAACCCTTCCGAGGATGCGTTCCCCTAAAGTCTCAACAATCTCTTCATTTTTCTTAAGTGCCTCGACTTGAACGCCCCTAAGTGTTTCACAATCCTCAATATTGATGATTACATCTTGTGAAACATCTACCAAACGACGAGTTAGATAACCTGCATCCGCCGTTTTCAAGGCCGTATCCGCAAGACCCTTACGTGCACCGTGGGTAGAAATAAAGTACTCAAGAATGGATAGCCCCTCTTTAAAGTTGGACAAAATGGGGTTTTCAATAATTTCCCCACCTCCAGCTGTAGATTTCTTAGGCTTTGCCATTAATCCACGCATACCGGTCAACTGGCGAATCTGTTCCTTGGAGCCCCTTGCACCGGAATCCAACATCATATACACGGAGTTAAATCCTTGCTGATCTTCACGGATACGCTTCATTGCCAATTCTGTCAACATAGCATTGGTAGATGTCCAAACGTCGATTACCTGATTGTAACGTTCGTTATTGGTAATAAGACCCATATTATAATTGGACATAATACCATCTACCTGAGTATTGGCATCGGCAATCATTTCATGCTTCTCCGGTGGAATAATAATATCTCCCAAACTAAAGGACAATCCACCTTTAAAGGCAAATTCATATCCCATAGTTTTAATCTTGTCCAAGAACTCTGCCGTAGTAGGAACATCGGTAACACTTAAAATGTTGCCAATAATATCCCTAAGTGATTTCTTGTTCAATACCTCATTAATATATCCTGCCTCCTCTGGAACGACCATATTAAACAAGACCCTACCAACCGTTGTTGGAATGATCTGATTAACCAATTCTCCCGCTTCATTAAAATCTTTGGCACGTACCTTAATTCCTGCATTAAGATCCAATTTACCCTCATTAAAGGCGATAACCACCTCTTCATAGGAATAAAAAGTAAGACCTTCTCCCTTTACGGGCACTTCCGGAGTAGACTTTCTCTCTTTGGTCATATAATACAGCCCCAAGACCATATCCTGTGACGGTACGGTAATAGGCGAACCGTTTGCCGGGTTCAATATATTATGCGATGCCAACATCAAAAGTTGTGCTTCCAAAATAGCTTCAGGCCCCAAAGGCAAGTGAACCGCCATTTGGTCCCCATCAAAATCCGCATTGAATGCAGTACAGACCAATGGGTGCAAACGTATGGCCTTACCTTCAATTAGCTTTGGCTGAAACGCCTGGATACCCAGTCTATGCAATGTAGGGGCGCGGTTTAACAATACCGGGTGTCCTTTCAGGACATTTTCCAGGATATCCCAAACTACAGGTTCCTTCTTATCTATAATCTTCTTGGCCGATTTCACTGTTTTTACAATTCCCCTCTCGATCAATTTACGGATTACAAAAGGTTTGTACAGTTCAGCTGCCATATCCTTGGGCAGACCGCATTCGAACAACTGCATTTCAGGTCCAACCACGATTACCGAACGGGCGGAATAATCCACACGTTTCCCCAAAAGGTTTTGGCGGAAACGACCCTGTTTTCCCTTCAAGGAATCTGAAAGTGATTTAAGTGGCCTATTGGATTCTGTGTAAACTGCCGATGCCTTACGTGTGTTATCGAACAAGGAATCTACGGCTTCCTGGAGCATACGTTTCTCATTTCTAAGAATTACCTCCGGAGCCTTGATCTCGACCAGTCTCTTAAGACGGTTGTTTCTTATAATGACCCTTCTATAAAGATCGTTCAAATCGGAAGTGGCAAAACGGCCACCATCCAATGGTACCAAAGGACGCAACTCGGGTGGAATGACAGGAATTACCTTCATAATCATCCAATCCGGTCTATTCTCCCTGTTTTCTTGAGATTCCCTCAAAGCCTCCACTACTTGCAGTCTTTTCAAGGCCTCTGTTTTACGTTGCTTGGAGGTTTCCGTATTGGCCTTATGTCTCAATTCATAGGACAATTGGCTCAAATCTATTCTTGCCAAAAGATCAATAAGACATTCCGCACCCATTTTAGCAATAAACTTGTTTGGGTCCGTATCTTCCAAGTATTGGTTTTCCTGTGGAATGGAGTCCAATATGTTCAAATACTCCTCTTCGCTCAAGAAATCCATTTTTTGGATTTCCTCTCCATCGGGTCCCTTGGCAATACCTGGCTGGATTACTACATAACGCTCGTAGTAAATGATCATATCCAATTTTTTGGAAGGCAAACCTAATAGGTATCCAATTTTATTGGGCAGGGAACGGAAATACCAGATATGGGCAACAGGAACTACCAAATTAATATGTCCTACCCTATCCCTACGTACTTTTTTCTCTGTTACCTCTACCCCGCAACGATCGCAAACAATACCTCGGTAACGGATTCTTTTGTATTTTCCACAGGCACATTCATAATCCTTTACAGGACCAAAAATACGCTCACAGAATAGACCGTCCCGCTCAGGCTTGTGCGTTCTATAGTTAATAGTTTCAGGTTTTAGAACCTCACCTCTTGACTCTGCCAAAATAGCTTCTGGAGATGCCAAACCGATTGAAATTTTATCGAACCTTTTAATGGTATTATTATCTTTTAGTCTAGCCATAACTATATTCTGATACTAATTTAATTCTTGTTATTAGGAATGGTGTTCAAAACCAGTCCCTGTTATTCTTCCAATCTAATATCCAGACCTAATCCCTTAAGTTCGTGCATTAATACATTGAAAGATTCTGGCAAACCAGGTTCGGGCATGGTCTCTCCCTTCACTATGGACTCGTACGTCTTGGCCCTACCTATAACATCATCCGATTTAACGGTCAATATTTCACGTAGCGTGGCAGAGGCACCATATGCTTCCAGTGCCCAAACTTCCATCTCTCCAAAACGCTGTCCCCCAAATTGTGCCTTACCACCCAACGGCTGCTGCGTAATAAGCGAGTATGGCCCAATGGAACGGGCATGCATCTTATCGTCTACCATATGCCCCAGTTTCAGCATATAGATAACCCCTACGGTAGCCGGCTGATCAAAACGCTGACCGGTACCACCATCATGAAGATAGGTATGTCCAAATCTCGGAATACCGGCTTCATCGGTATAGGCATTGATTTCATCCAAGGTAGCACCATCAAAAATAGGGGTCGCATATTTCTTCCCTAATTTTAATCCGGCCCATCCCAAAACAGTTTCATATATCTGTCCAATGTTCATACGGGAAGGCACCCCTAATGGATTCAATACGATATCCACAGGAGTTCCATCCTCTAGGAACGGCATATCCTCATGGCGCACAATTCTGGAAACGATACCTTTGTTTCCGTGACGGCCCGCCATTTTATCGCCCACCTTGAGCTTACGCTTTTTGGCAATATATACTTTGGCCAATTTCATAATACCGGCAGGCAGTTCATCCCCTACAGAAATAGTGAACTTATCCCTTCTCAAGTTACCTTGAAGGTCGTTCAACTTTATCTTATAATTATGAAGAAGATCCGTTACCAGGGTATTGCTTTCCTTATCCGTAGTCCAACTACCTCCCACCAAATGGGCAAAATCATCAACGGCATTCAACATTTTCATGGTATACTTCTTCCCTTTTGGCAACACCTCTTCCCCAAGGTCGTTCAATACCCCTTGTGAAGTTTTGCCGTTGACCAATGTAAATAGTTTTTCGACCAATACATCTTTCAACTGTTGGAACTTTACTTCGTATTCCAATTCCAATTTGGAAAGCTCTTCCTTGTCCTCGGAACGCTTGCGCTTATCCTTTACGGATCTTGAGAACAATTTCTTGTCTATAACCACCCCTCTAAGTGATGGGGATGCCTTTAAGGATGCATCTTTTACATCCCCGGCCTTGTCACCAAATATGGCACGTAACAATTTCTCTTCGGGAGTAGGATCGGACTCCCCTTTAGGGGTAATCTTACCTATCAGAATATCTCCCGGTTTAACCTCGGCACCAATACGGATCATTCCGTATTCGTCCAAATCTTTTGTAGCTTCCTCGGAAACGTTGGGAATATCATTGGTCAGCTCCTCGGCTCCCAATTTGGTATCCCTAACCTCCAGGGCATACTCATCAACATGGATGGAGGTAAATATGTCCTCGCGAACCACTTTTTCAGAAATTACGATCGCATCCTCAAAGTTATATCCTTTCCATGGCATAAATGCCACTACCAAGTTTCTTCCAAGGGCCAATTCGCCACTTTCTGTTGCATAACCTTCGCAAAGTACTTGTCCTTTTTTAACCTTATATCCTTTTTTAACAATTGGTTTAAGGTTAATACTTGTTCCTTGGTTTGTTTTTCTGAACTTGACCAGCTCATACGTTTTGGAATCCTCTTCGAAACTTACCAATCTTTGTTCTTCGGTACGATCGTACTTAATAGTAATTTTTTGGGAATCCACATATTCTATGACCCCATCCCCTTCTGCATTGATCAATACCCTTGAATCTGACGCTACTTGACGCTCCAGACCCGTACCTACAATTGGGGATTCCGGTTTCAATAATGGAACGGCCTGACGCATCATGTTAGATCCCATCAAAGCCCTGTTGGCATCATCATGCTCCAAAAATGGAATCAAAGATGCCGAAATGGAAGCTATCTGGTTGGGCGCAACATCGGTATAATGAATTTCAGCGGGATCTATTACTGGAAAATCCCCTTCATCCCTTGCAATTACCTTTTCTGCAGTAATGGTTCCTTTTTCATCCATAGGAATGTTTGCCTGGGCAATTTTCATTCCTTCCTCCTCTTCCGCACTTAAGTAAGTAAAATCATTGAGATTCACCGTACCGTTATCTACCTTACGATATGGTGTTTCCAGAAAGCCCATAGGGTTCACCTTGGCAAATACCGAAAGTGAGGAGATCAATCCAATATTCGGTCCTTCCGGGGTTTCTATAGGACAAAGTCGGCCGTAATGCGTATAGTGTACGTCACGTACCTCGAAACCTGCCCTTTCCCTAGAAAGTCCACCTGGCCCCAGTGCCGATAATCTTCTCTTGTGTGTAATCTCGGCCAATGGATTTGTTTGATCCATAAACTGTGACAACTGGTTGGTACCAAAGAAGGAGTTGATCACAGAAGACAAGGTTTTGGCGTTGATCAGATCGATCGGGGTAAACACCTCATTATCACGAACGTTCATACGTTCGCGGATAGTCCTGGCCATACGTGCCAGACCAACACCAAATTGCTGGGACAATTGTTCCCCCACAGTCCTTACCCTACGGTTGGAAAGGTGGTCAATATCATCTATCTCGGCTTTTGAGTTGATCAACTCGATCAAATATTTAATAATGGTAATAATATCTTCCTTGGTCAAGACCTGCTTGTCCATTCCGATATCCAATCCCAATTTTTTGTTCATTCTATAACGCCCTACCTCACCAAGGTTATAACGTTGATCAGAAAAGAACAATTTATCTATAATACCACGTGCTGTTTCCTCATCGGGCGGTTCAGCATTCCGTAATTGGCGGTAAATATGTTCAACAGCCTCTTTTTCGGAGTTTGTAGGATCCTTTTGAAGGGTGTTATGGATAATGGCATAATCGCTTTGTGCATTATTCTCCTTGTGCAGAAGAATCGTCTTCACATCGGCTTCCAAAATCTCGTTTATGTGATCTTTTTCCAATATAGTATCACGGTCAAGGATAATCTCATTTCTTTCAATGGATACCACTTCACCGGTATCTTCATCCACAAAATCCTCATGCCATGTATTCAATACCCTGGCCGCCAATTTACGGCCCAATACTTTTTTTAGACCGGTATTTGAAACTTTGACCTCTTCCGAAAGGTCGAATATCTCCAAAATATCCTTATCCCTTTCAAAGCCAATGGCCCTGAACAGGGTAGTAACCGGTAATTTTTTCTTTCTATCGATATAGGCATACATTACGCCATTGATATCCGTTGCAAATTCTATCCAAGAACCTTTAAAAGGAATGACCCTGGCAGAATACAATTTAGTTCCATTGGCGTGAAAGGATTGACCAAAGAAAACCCCGGGAGAACGGTGTAATTGGGAAACAACGACACGTTCCGCACCATTGATAACAAAGGTTCCGCTTGGGGTCATATAAGGAATAGTCCCCAAGTAAACATCCTGTACAATGGTCTCGAAATCCTCATGCTCGGGATCCGTACAATATAATTTTAATCTTGCTTTTAATGGAACACTATAAGTAAGTCCACGCTCTATACATTCTTGAATGGAATATCTTGGTGGATCAATGAAATAATCTAAAAATTCTAATACGAACTGGTTCCTTGTGTCTGTAATGGGAAAGTTTTCCATGAAGGTGTTGTACAACCCCTCATTGCCCCTCTCGTCAGATTTGGTTTCAAGCTGGAAAAAATCTTGAAATGATTTAATCTGAATGTCCAAGAAATCCGGATAATTCGGCGTGTTCTTAGCGGATGCGAAACTTATTCTTTCAGTCTGATTTGTGAACATCTATGGACAAAATTTTGATCGTGAATACTATAATTGGGTAGTGTACGCCAATATACACTGTATGTATAAAAAGGCTTAGGTCTAGCCACAAAAAGCGGAAAGACCTAAACCAAAATAATCATGGTTGTTGTTGCTATTATTTAAGCTCAACTTCCGCTCCTGCTTCTTCCAAAGATTTTTTAATTCCTTCAGCTTCGTCTTTAGAAACACCTTCCTTAACGGCTTTTGGTGCGCTATCAACGATGTCCTTAGCATCTTTCAATCCTAAACCGGTCAATTCCTTAACCAATTTAACTACTGCCAATTTAGAAGCACCAGCTGATTTCAATATTACGTCGAATTCCGATTTTTCCTCGGCTGCCTCACCACCATCGGCAGCACCGCCACCAGCAGCAACAGCAACTGCAGCAGCTGCAGGCTCTATACCGTATTCTTCTTTTAATATATTGGCCAACTCATTTACTTCCTTTACTGTAAGGTTAACCAATTGTTCTGCGAAATCTTTTAAATCTGCCATTTTTCTATCGTTTAATAAAATTTTAAAATATAATTGTTTTTAGTGCGTACGTATTATCTTTCTGATAATGTCTTAAGGATTCCGGCAAGTTTACCTCCACCGGATTTAAGTCCAGAAATAACATTTTTGGCCGGAGATTGCAACAATCCGATAATTTCCCCAACCATTTCTTCTTTGGACTTAATGCTTTCAAGGGCATCCAATTGATCATCACCAACATAAATTGCCTCGGCAATATAAGCTCCCTTCAATAAAGGCATGCTCGCCTTTTTCCTAAAGGTCTTGATCAGCTTTGCAGGGGCGTTCCCGGTTTCCGCAAACATTAAAGAGGTATTCCCCTTCAATACTGTAGGAAGTTCGCCGAAATCCTTATCCGAAGCTTCCATTGCCTTTGCAAGCAAGGTATTCTTAACTACTGCAAGTTTTATATCGGCCTTGTAACAAGCCCTTCTCAAAGCTGAAGTGGTTTCAGCATTCAATCCGGAAATGTCGGCCAAATATATGGTGGAGTTCTCCCCTAACTGCGCAGTTAAATCTTGTATAACATTTAATTTTTCTTCTCTTGTCATAATAAAAATTTTCAACTACCAGTTAAACCGCTTTTGGATCCAATGCAACACTAGGACTCATAGTACTGGACATATATATCGTTTTTACATATACCCCCTTGGCTGCAGCTGGCTTTAATTTTACCAATGTATCCAACAGTTCGTTGGCATTATCCGCAATTTTATCGGCCGAGAAAGAAACTTTCCCGATAGCAGCATGCACAATTCCTGTTTTATCCACTTTAAAATCGATCTTACCGGCCTTTACCTCGGCTACCGCTTTGGCAACATCCATAGTAACCGTACCCGTCTTTGGGTTGGGCATAAGGCCTCTTGGCCCCAAGATCCTACCTAAAGGACCCAGCTTACCCATAACGCTTGGCATGGTGATAATGACATCAACATCGGTCCAACCGTTCTTAATTTTATCCAAATATTCGTCCAATCCTACAAAATCGGCTCCAGCTTCTTTAGCCTCAGCTTCTTTGTCCGGTGTCACCAAAGCCAAAACCTTAACATCCTTACCGGTACCATGGGGAAGTGTAACAACGCCACGAACCATTTGATTGGCTTTTCTTGGATCAACGCCCAAACGTACCGCCAACTCAACAGATGCATCGAATTTTGCACTGGTTATTTCTTTTACTAAAGCAGATGCCTCTTTCACAGAATAGAGTTTGTTTTTATCTATTTTGCTATGGGCCTCCTTTTGCTTCTTTGTTAATTTTGCCATTCTAAATTGCTTTTAAGATTTTAAAAAGGTCTATTGCCTGCAACTTTTAAACCCATAGATCTCGCCGTACCTGCAACCATACTCATTGCCGATTCTACCGTAAAGGCATTAAGATCTACCATTTTGTCTTCAGCGATCAACTTGATCTGGTCCCAAGATACACTTGCCACCTTATTTCTGTTAGGCTCGCCAGATCCCTTTTTAATCTTAGCCGCTTCCATTAATTGAACTGCCGCCGGCGGTGTCTTTACAACGAAGTCGAACGACTTGTCTTTATAAACCGTGATCGCAACCGGCAATACCTTGCCTGGCTTGTCCTGCGTACGCGCATTAAACTGCTTGCAGAACTCCATAATATTGACCCCGGCAGCACCTAAAGCGGGTCCAACCGGTGGCGACGGATTCGCTGCACCTCCCCTAACCTGTAGTTTAACTACTTTACTTACTTCTTTTGCCATTGTTTAAAATTAAAATTAAAGAGTGTTAATTTGGAAGCAACACTTCTTTCATCTATGTAACAGTTCTTATTAAACTTTTTCTACCTGCATATAACTGAGCTCCAAAGGTGTTTTTCTTCCGAAAATTTTCACCATTACCTCCAGTTTACGCTTTTCTTCGTTAATTTTTTCTACGGTTCCGTTAAAACCATTGAAAGGCCCATCAATAACCTTTACCGTTTCCCCAAACACAAATGGTATGGCAACACTATCGGTCTTAACGGCCAGTTCATCTACTTTCCCCAACATCCTGTTCACTTCGGACTTCCTCAAGGGAACGGGATCCCCACCTTTGGTTTCTCCCAAAAATCCAATAACATTGGTAATAGAACGGATAATATGGACCATTTCACCTCCAAGATTGGCTTTGATCATAATATATCCGGGAAAATATACACGCTCCTTATTTATCTTTTTCCCGTTCCTAATTTGCACCACTTTTTCAGTAGGAACAAGAACCTCTTCCAAGTAGTCCTCAAAACCAAGTCTGGCCACTTCCGCCTCTATATAGCCTTTAATTTTGTTTTCCTGACCACTTACAGCCCTTACAACATACCATTTCTTATCCAATACTTCTGACATACAGTGCTTCTTAATTGATTATGTTATTGAAATACAATTGTATCAACTTACCAAATAAACTATCAACACCCCAAGTCGCAAGCGCAAAAATTATGGAAAACACCGCTACGATCACCATCAGGTTGGAAGATTCCGCCCTTGAAGGTAAGGTAACGCTATTCCTAAGTTCGTCTATAGATTCTCTAATATATGTAATCATGCTGCGAAATATTTATTTTCCTAACTTACATAACAAGGCCTCCAAAAAATACTGACGACATTATCCCGATCAGAAAAGAACCCATTGTAATTTGCACGGGCGGAGAGGCTCGAACTCCCGACACCTGGTTTTGGAGACCAGTGCTCTACCAACTGAGCTACACCCGTTTATATTTACATTGAAAGGTATCCCGCTTTAGCAAGACACCCTCAATGTAAACAATACTATATTAAAATATTAATCCAATATCTTAGTTACCTGACCTGCACCAACTGTTCTACCTCCTTCACGGATAGCAAAACGCAAACCTTCACTTAGTGCAATTGGAGACAACAAGTCAACAACAATAGTAAGGTTATCCCCAGGCATAACCATCTCAACCCCACTAGGAAGATTGATTGTACCGGTAACATCGGTAGTTCTCACATAGAACTGGGGACGGTAGTTGTTATGGAACGGTGTATGACGCCCACCTTCTTCTTTTTTAAGGATATAGACCTCAGCCTCAAATTTAGCATGCGGCTTAACGGAACCTGGCTTACAGATTACCATTCCTCTTTTAATCTGGGACTTTTCAATACCCCTCAACAAAAGACCAACATTATCACCAGCTTCACCCCTGTCCAATATCTTACGGAACATTTCAACCCCGGTAATGGTAGATGTCAATTTCTCCGCACCCATACCGATGATCTCCACAGGATCTCCTGTATTTGCCACTCCAGTTTCAATACGACCTGTAGCAACGGTTCCACGACCAGTAATGGTAAATACATCCTCAACAGGCATCAAGAAAGGCTTATCAACATCCCTTAACGGCAATTCGATCCAGCTATCCACGGCCTCCATCAATTGCATTACGGTATCGACCCATTTTTGCTCCCCGTTAAGGGCCCCTAAAGCCGACCCTGAAATAACAGGACCATTATCACCATCATACTCGTAGAAAGAAAGCAATTCCCTTACTTCCATTTCAACCAACTCCAAAAGCTCCTCATCATCAACCATATCCACTTTGTTCAAGAAAACCACGATTCTTGGGATACCTACCTGACGACCCAAAAGAATGTGCTCGCGGGTTTGTGGCATAGGACCATCAGTAGCAGCAACAACCAATATAGCACCGTCCATTTGGGCAGCACCGGTAACCATGTTCTTCACGTAATCCGCGTGACCTGGACAATCCACGTGAGCATAGTGACGGTTCGCAGTAGAGTATTCTACGTGTGAAGTATTGATAGTAATACCTCTTTCCTTTTCCTCGGGAGCATTATCGATAGAATCGAAACTTCTCATTTCAGAAAGTCCTGCGTTTGCCAATACGGTAGTAATCGCAGCAGTCAATGTAGTTTTACCGTGATCCACGTGTCCAATAGTACCTATATTTAAATGCGGTTTGGAACGATCAAATGTTGCCTTTGCCATGTTTGTTAATTTTAATTCTTAGTTTATATTAGTGTACAAATAATGCCTTAATTGAGCCAATGATGAGATTTGAACTCATGACCTCTTCCTTACCAAGGAAACGCTCTACCCCTGAGCTACACCGGCATCTTTAATTTTAAGCATTGGGCCAGGCCCAATCCAAAATTATAACCCTATACCCAAAGTTTAAGAGCGTTGACGAAGTTTACCCTCGGCATCGCCCAGGACAGGATACCAAAAATCTTGTCCATTTCATTTTAATCGCACAAAGCCCCATCAAAGGAGCTTTTGCTTTTAAAATTTTAGAGCGGGAGACCGGGTTCGAACCGGCGACATTCAGCTTGGAAGGCTGACGCTCTACCAACTGAGCTACTCCCGCTTTTGTAATTTTTAGGCAAACCTAAAAATTAATTTCATTATTTCAAAAAAACTTTTTTGTTTTTTACTCAAAGACCAATTAAGGCCTTGTTGTGGGGAGAGCAGGATTCGAACCTGCGAAGACGTAGTCAGCAGATTTACAGTCTGCCCTCGTTGGCCGCTTGAGTATCTCCCCAATCCATAATTTTAAGAACCTGAAAGAAAAAAAACCTTTCTTTTTTCTGAGCCGATAGAGGGACTCGAACCCACGACCTGCTGATTACAAATCAGCTGCTCTAGCCAGCTGAGCTACATCGGCTTTTACTACTTTTTTCGTCAAAAAAAGTCCGCTATTTCTAACGGACTGCAAATGTAGATATTTATTTATTTAATCAAAATATTTTTTGATAATTTTTTTAAGCATTTAATCTTATTTTTTCTTTTCGCTTAACCAATCTTCTTTCCAAGGAACTACATGCCGTGTCCACAGCCTCCTCAAAAGACTTGCATTGTTTTTTTACCACAAACTTGTCCTTAGGTACCAATACCTTGATTTCCACAATTTTATTTTCCTTGGCACTTGTATTTTCCACCTTGAGATATACATCGGAACTAATTACTTTGTCATAAAACAGTTCCATTTTGTTCAATCTTGCCTGAATAAAGTCGATAAGCTTTCCGTCTGCAGTGAAATTCACCGATTGTGCATTTACTTTCATAGAATGAAGTTTTAAAAGAGTTAAACAATTGAATTAAGACCTTACTGTTTCTTACTTCTGGGATGGGCAGAAAAATGTACCTTCTTTAATTCCGCAATACTATTATGGGTATACACCTGTGTTGATGCCAAACTGGAATGCCCCAATAGTTCCTTTACGGAATTCAAATCCGCCCCCTGGTTCAGTAAATGGGTGGCAAAGGTATGCCTTAAAATATGCGGACTCCTTTTTACCTTGGCCGACACCAAACTAAGGTACTTATTTATAATTCTATAAACAAGCGTTTCATACATTTTATTGCCCTTTCCAGAGAGAAAAATATACGCCTCATCCTCTATTGCTTTCAACGTATTGCGCTCCAGATAATACTCCAAAAACAATTCCTTGGTAGCCGGCAAAAGGGGAACGATCCTTTCCTTATTTCGCTTTCCCAACACTTTTATCGTCATGGCCCCATAATCTACATCCTTGACCTTAAGGTCTATCAGCTCTGCACGTCTAATTCCGGTAGTGTACAGCAATTCGATAATTAACTTATCGCGCTTACCTTCAAAATTGTTCCCGAAAGGAATTTGGGAGTGACATTCCCCATTTCCAGTTCCGAAAAGGGAATCTCAATTTTCTTTGAAGTTTTGAGCGCCCTATGTTTCGCCAAAGGGTTAATGGTCAAAGTTCCAACCCCAAGAAGAAACTTATAATAGGCCTTCAAGGATGCAATTTTACGATTTACGGATCTGTTGGACACCCCCGATTCTACCAGTAAAACGATCCAGCTCCTGATCAAGCTGTAAGATGCCTGGGAAATATCCTCAAGACCGAACTGCTGTCCACAAAAATTTTTAAATTCAACTATATCGTTATGATAGGCTTTTGAAGTATGCGGAGAGTAGTTCTTCTCCAACGATAGATAGGAAACAAATGCTTCTAAGGACATATCCCAAAGTTACAAAGAAAAGAAATCCCAACAAGAAGAATAGAAAACAAAAAAAGTTCCACTTAATAGTGGAACTTTTTAAACTTTTAAAAATTCAAGTGGACCTAGATTTCCTCCTTATCCCTTAGACCTTGAATATATTGAGCTTTCTGAATTTTCGCTCTGTTCTCTACAGATGGCTTGGTAAACTGTTGACGTTTTCTCAACTGTCTCATTGTACCGGTCTTATCGAACTTACGCTTGAAACGCTTTAAAGCTCTATCGATGTTTTCTCCTTCTTTTATGGGTATAATTAACATGGGCAATAACCTCCTCTCTTTTGTGATTAAGGCTGCAAATATATGCCTTAAAAATGAATTACAAATAATTATTCCAAAATTTTTCTGGCAATGACTACTTTCTGTATCTCGGTAGTACCTTCCCCAATGGTACACAACTTGGAATCCCTATAGAATTTTTCTACGGGAAAATCTTTGGTAAACCCATAACCTCCATGTATTTGCACTGCCTCATTCGCCACCTTTACACATACTTCCGAGGCATACATTTTGGCCATAGCTCCCAATTTGGTGACATTACGACCTTCATTTTTAAGAAAGGCCGCTTTGTGCAAAAGCAATTCCGAAGCTTCAATTTCGGTAGCCATGTCCACCAGTTTAAAGGAAATCCCTTGAAATTGACTAATGGGCTTTCCAAACTGCACCCGCTCCTTTGAATATTTCAAGGCAGCTTCATAAGCACCCTTGGAAATCCCCAAGGACAATGCCCCAATGGAAATTCTTCCACCGTCCAATATCACCATGGACTGCACAAATCCTTCCCCGACCTCTCCCAATCTATTGCAATCCGGAATTTTACAATTATCAAATATCATTTCGGCCGTTTCACTGGCCCTCATTCCCAGTTTGTTTTCTTTTTTTCCACTGCTAAAACCGGGAGTTCCCTTTTCCACTACGAAGGCGGTCATGCCACGACTATCCCCTTTCTCCCCTGTTCTTACTATCACTACAGCAATATCCCCACTCTTCCCATGGGTGATAAAATTCTTGGATCCATTCAAAACCCAGGATTCGCCCTCCCGGAGCGCGGTGGTACTCATACCTCCTGCATCCGAACCGGTATCGTGCTCCGTAAGGCCCCAGGCCCCGATCCATTCGGCAGTGGCCAATTTTGGTATCCATTTTTTCTTTTGGTCCTCATTTCCAAAACTAAGAATATGATTGGTACATAAGGAATTATGGGCCGCCAACGATAATCCAATGGAAGGGTCTACCTTGGAGATCTCTTCAATAATGGCCACATATTCATGGTACCCCAAGCCGGAACCACCCAGTTCCACAGGAACCAAAACCCCCATAAAACCCATTTCCCCAGCTTTCTTAAAAACCTCCACCGGAAAGGTCTGTGTTTCATCCCATTCCATTACATAGGGCCTAATATATTGTTCAGCAAACTCCTTGGCAGAGGCAGCCACCATTTGTTGAGTTTCAGAGTAATCAAAACTCATTTTAGAAAAGGTGTCGATAACCATGTACTAGCAATTTTTTTATAATTGCAAATATAACTTAATTATATCTAATCTTTCCGTAGGGAAATCTTCAATTTCCTTTAATTCATCAAATGAAGTTATACCCCCATTGGCTTCCCTATAGGCCACAATACGTGCCGCCAATTCATATTTTAAGTAAACCAGTTTTGAAATATCCCCTGGGGAAGCTTGGTTAATATTGATTTTTGTTATGGACGGACTTTCCAAAATCCTAAAATTTTTAAGAACCCTTACCACCACCTCAGGTTCCAGACCATAGACGTGCCCCAATTGCTCCTCCACCAAAAAACCGCCCAATAGGTCCCTAAACTTTACAATACGTTGGGACAGTATATCCCCTATTCCCTTAACAGCCCTTAATTCCTGGGCGGTAGCTCTATTAATATCCTTGACCTTACCACTATCTGGAAGGGAATCGGACACCATAGGCTTTAGAGCATGGGGGCCAACACCAACTGTTGCCCTTTTGTTCACTTTATTCGCCCATTCTGGAAATTTAAAATAGGGCACTAGACTTTCCATTAGGGTATCCGATACCAGGGTTACCTTTTGAAATTCCTCAGCGGAATTAACAAACTGGTTACCCGCCCTAAAGACCTGCAAACGTTCTATTTCCGCAGGGGACATTCCCAAAATATACCCCTTATAATCGGTTATAAAATTAGGGTTGAACGGATAGAGCGGAATGGTATCCTTTTGTTGATTACGACCTATAAGTGCATCTATTTCGGCCTGGTATTCCCCATCTATCGTTATGGAATTGGACGTTTCCACCGTTGGATAAGATTTAGCAACAAAATAAACTATCTGAAAAACAACTATGAGAAGCAATAAAAAGAAAATCCCACTTCGTTCCTGCTTATTGAACTTAAAGTGGGATTTATACGATCTTCTGTCCACGGGTTAAATTTTATACCTTTTTCTTAAAAAGCATATTGGCCTTAAGTTTTGCCAAATAATCATCAAGATCCCTTTTAACTTCCCCGGACATCAGATACAATCCTATAATATTGGGGAAGGACATGGCCAAAATCATCATATCCGAAAAATCCAATACCGCTCCCAAACTTACCGATGCCCCCACTACCACAAAAATCAGGAACAACATTTTATAGGCAAATTCAACTTTTTTACTTTTCCCAAAAAGATAGGTCCAGGCACGCATTCCGTAGTAAGACCATGAAATCATGGTTGAAAATGCAAACAGGAACACTGCCATGGCCAAGACATAAGGAAACCAGGAAAGCACACTTCCAAAGGCATCAGACGTCAATTGGGCACCTGCCATCCCCTCTACCTCGTGCATTCCTGTAAAAATAAGGACCAGGGCGGTTAAAGTACATACCACCACTGTATCTATAAATGGTTCCAGGAGCGCTACAAATCCTTCCGAAGGAGGATGGTTTGTCTTCGCCGTACTATGCGCTATGGCGGCAGATCCTACTCCTGCCTCGTTGGAGAACGCGGCTCGTTGGAAACCAACGATCAAAACCCCGATAACCCCACCTTTAAGTGCACTTGGACTAAAGGCCCCTTCTACTATGGCAGCAAATGCAGGGCCAATATTTTCTATATTGATGATGATTACCGTTAAGGCCGCCAAAATATAGACAGAGGCCATTATGGGAACCACCTTTCCGGTTACCTTGGCTATGCTATTGATCCCCCCAATGATTACCACACCTACCAACACTGCCGTAATTATTCCGAACCAAAACCCATTCCCCTGCAATGCAGGGAATTGTCCGGAAAGCTGCTCAAAAGATTGATTGGCCTGAAACATATTTCCCCCTCCAAAAGAGGCCCCAACGGCCAATACGGCAAATAGACCGGCAAGGACCTTCCCCAAACCTTTTAAATTCCTTTTCTCCAGGCCATAACGCAAATAGTTCATTGGACCTCCAAAAACACGGCCATCTGGAAGTATATTGCGGTATTTGACCCCTAATGTACACTCAACAAATTTAGAGGACATTCCAAGGAGACCGCACACAATCATCCAAAATGTGGCACCCGCACCTCCCAGGGAAACGGCAACGCCCACCCCGGCAATATTGCCCAGACCAACGGTACCCGAAACGGCTGTCGCCAAAGCTTGAAAATGGGTTACCTGTCCCGGGGCATCGGATCATCATACTTGCCTTTGGCCAAATCAATAGAGTGCCTAAATCCCCTAAAATTGATAAAACCCATTCTTAACGTAAAGAACATAGCGCCTATTACCAACCAAATTACTATAAAGGGAATCGCCTTTTGCTGTGGATCCCCATTGGGATGGGTTATAATAACGGGCTCATCATATTTGACCTCTGCCAAAAAATGGGCCCCCTGTTCAATTACGTGCTCCGAATTCTCCGAATTGTAGATGACCCCTCCTTCCTTGGCCAAATATTTTAATTGACCGCTAACGGGCGACGTTATTGTTTCGGTAGTTCCATTGCTCTTAGCAATAATTGCTATATGGTCCCCTTGTTTTATTTTTTGTCCTTCGGGCTTCAACCACTCCTTTAGAATAAACTTATCCTTTGTTTCGGGAGACCAACCCGGAATCCCGATACGTTTCACATCGGCATACACTATGGGATCATAAATACCAACGGCAGCAAAAGGATCCCAAAAAAGAACGGATCCCAAAGCACTTACGGCAGGCGTCATAACTCCATTAAAAAATTCGGTAATTGCCTCGGAAGGTACTTTGTACTCCTTGGTAACCTGCAGTCCCTTGGCATCGGTAATGGTAACCGTATAGGGAAGACCTTCTATAAGGTTAATGGCTTGATTGGCGGTCAATGGGGTATTCTGATTACTCCATTTATATAGATAGGGCGGAGTACCACCATCAACCTCTAACTTTATGACACCATCATTGATATTGTTCGAAGGATTGTAGATAGACTCTTTTACTACAAGTTCTTGGGAAAATAATACAAATGAAAAAAGTAAGAAAATGGAAGATATATATTTCTTCATAAACAGTTTGAAAAGTTTAATTTTTGTTGGTTTAGCTTCAAATATCCCAGCAATATCCTAAAAATAATCCTTGAAATCAAATATAATTGCCTACATCCTCAATCTATATGGAACATCCCATTTAATTTTTTTATTTGCTCCGGCCTTCCCAAAACTATTACCTTACCCTGCGGTTGCAATTTTAGATCGGCCTCGGGATTAATTATATAATTGCCATCTGGCTCAATGTATCCAATTATAGTACAACCTGTCTTCCTTCTCAAATCAAGATCGCGCAAAGAATGGTTGTCCATCTCGGTCATAAAACTTTTTATGGTTACCTCCTCCAAATTGGTAGTATTCTCCCCTTCTGTTGAAAGCTTGTCCATAAAAGTAATAAGGTCTGGTACAACTACCGAGGACGCCATGTGATCCCCTCCTATCTTATCGGGCATGATTACCTTGTCTGCCCCCGCCAGCTTTAATTTCTTTTGGGACGCTATTTGGGAAGCCCTACTGATAATAAACAGGCTTTTGTTCAATTGTCTGGCAGAGAGTACCACAAAAAGGTTGGTAGCATCATCAGGCATTGCGGTAATCAGGTATTGTGCCCTATCTATTCCCGCCTCAATCAGGGTATCGTCTTCATTGGCATCACCTTCAACAAACAGGATCTCTTCTTCAAACTTTTCTATGACTTCCCTATTTTTTTCAATGACCACATAAGATCTGTTGTAAGCCTTTAATCTTTCCGCTACCTGATTTCCATTTCGGCCAAAACCGCATATAATTACGTGTTTGCTTAAACTGCCAATTTTATTTTTCACCTTTTTTTTCTTTAGAAGTTGTAACGAATTTCTACTTAGGACAAATTCGGTTATTACTGAAATTGCGAATGCAAATACAAATACACTGGTAACAATTAAAGCTACTGTAAATATTTTGGCCTCGGAATCTAAAGGACGTACCTCCGAAAAACCAACGGTGGTAATCGTAATAATGGTCATATAAAAAGCATCGACCCAAGTACAGTCCAACAGAAATTTATACCCAAAAACTCCCAACAACAGGACCATAATCAATAAGGCCAGTGCCAAAAACATTCTAGAACGGAAAATTCCAACCATACTTTAAAGATCAAAAACAGAGGTTCTTTTGGTATACACCAAATCCTTTATCCTTAGCCAAAATGCCATAAACAAATAAAGGGCAAACCCAAAGCCCAAAGTAACAAAAGTTAGATATATAAAAGATGTACGAACCACCCTGGTACGTATGCCCATACGCTCGGCTATTCGCCTACAAACCTCAAATCCCCTTTTCTGAAAATAATAAAGTAAAGTATAGAAAATGTTCATGCCCTAAAATTAAGGTTTTCTATTTAATGAAGTGATTTAATCTTTTGCGAATTGGCTAAAAAATCGCCGTTTTTCGTCCTTGCGCCAGCCGACCCCGTTCGCTAAAATAACCCACCGGGTTATTTTTATACGCTCCGTCCTGTCTTTTCCTTACTCCGTAGCCCAGCTAAGCAGCTCAAAAAAGCCTTCATATGGGCGCAAAACCATCCATTTTCGCTTCAATCCAAAAAGTTAAATCACTTCAATAATTGATGGCCCACTGCACATTGCAAACATTTATTTTTGGTGCAGTATTCATTGTACAACTGGATTACGGCCTGACTCTCTTTGGCAGAGGGAAACGGTATGTTCAGCTCCTTGAACTTTGAAATAACCGTATTGTTTTCCGATGCCAGATCCGAAATAATATCCAATATCTCTTCCGGCACTTCCCTTCCCCTATGTTTTGCATAGCCTAACTTTATGGGAAGAACAGTATTGACAATCAGTAAATCTACAAACTTTTTAGTGAGCATCTTAACATGTTTCTTGGAGACTTTTCCAAAGGTATAATGGTCGTTCCAATATTCGCTGGCGGCAACTTTAAAGACCAAATAAATTTCCCCTACACTTTTGGCGTTGACAACCCTACTGAACAGATTTTGATTCAATGCATATACATTGGCCAATTGGGAAAGTCTAACGGTAGGGAAATTGGATGGTCGTAGTTTAAAAAACTCCGGTTTTTGTTGTGGTGGGCCCGGCAAATGGAACTTGGCCTTAAGAAAGGTAAATTCCTTTTTTAGGTTATCATAATAATCATCCCCTATTATAGGATCGTCCAGAAATCCGGCAAAACCAAAAAGCAAACTTTCCATTTGTAGGGTGTTGCCCTGAATTTTGCGTACCACATGGAAAGGCAGCCTTTTGGCAATTTCAAAAAAGGGCCCACCATTTACATTAAGTCCAAAATTTTTGGAAAGCAACACAAAAAACACCTGTTCCCAATCGTTGTTGGAAACTTCCAAAAGTTGGGCTACCAACCGGGTCTTACTTTCCAAACGTTCAAAATAGAGTGCCTCCAACCAATTCTGTAAAACAAAATCCGGAGTAGCTCCAATCCCATTTCCACAATTTATAAATAAGCGCTCTTTACGGGAAAACAATTTTTGGTAGTCCTTTAATAGGGTGGAAGAAATATAATCTTTGAGCACCAAAGTGGGGACCACCGTATTATCGTTCCTAAAAACATCACAATCATCTTCCCAAACTACATGAAGTATTACATTCCGATAATTGGGATCCAATTCGTGGTTATGGGCATACCAGTCGGAAGATTTAATATGTATCTCCACCGTCCCGGCCCACAACTGTCCATCTATCCTAATCTTGGCGTTAAAAAAATCGGGACCGGACAAAAGGTTATGGGAACCAACATCCAGTATTTGAATGGTCTCGTTATGGGAAGCTTTTAAATTCTCCAATTGAAGTTTTTTGTACTTCCAAATAAAATGCAAAAGATCTTCCCGCATAATCCATTGTAAATATAAAGCCAAACTTCACAGACTTACAAGATACATGCAACAGGAAGCTCTTTGAACCATAATTATGGCAAGAGCAGGACTAAAACTAGGTTATTCCGCTACCTCACCCTCCCAATTCATAAACCCACCTACCAAATTATAGGCGTTTTCAAAGCCCAACTTGTTCATGATGGCACATGCCTGTGCACTTCGTTGGCCAGACCTACAATATACGTAGTAGTTTTTTGTTTTGTCCAATTTTTCCAATTCGGCAATGAACTCTTGCCCTAAATGAATATCTATATTAATAGCGTTGGGAATATATCCTTCCTCAACTTCTTCCGGAGTCCTAACGTCCAACAAGAAGGCATTGCCGTCGTTTTCATATTGTTCACTCCACTCCTCTTGCGATAAATCTGCCATTTGTACTATTCTTTATTATTCAAAAATAATGTTTTTTAAAAAAATCATCCAAATATTTAAAGTACAAATATAAGGAAGCACTTGTCCAAAATTAAACAACCCTATGCGCTACCTTTAAACTTGCCCAACATTATTTAACAAATTTTTATCATCCTCAATGTTGGGACAATGAATTAAATGCATACATTTGTATATACAATTGTTGTAACGACATGAATGTAGAAAAAATTATAAAGACCGATAAGCAGATTCCTATAGCAAGTAGGACCCTTATACACATAAGTCTTGTTGAGGCCAAGATCAATGAAATGATGACAGCAGCACTTAAACCGCAAGGGGTTTCATTACAACAATTTAACGTTTTAAGGATACTTAGGGGACAAAAAGGGAAACCCGCCAATCTTTCCACCTTAAACGAAAGAATGGTCACTAAGATGAGCAATACCACAAGATTGGTAGACAAGTTGATCCTAAAGGATTATGTAAAACGGATGGTATGCCCTAGTAACCGGAGAAAAGTGGAAATAAACATAACTCCTGCAGGCGAAAGCGCATTGACCTTAATGGATTTGGCCATTAAAGAGGCCGAAGAAAAGTTATTGGAAAACTTTTCTAGGGAGGAGTTGTCCACCTTAAATGAATTATTGGATAAATTTTAAAAAGGAATAAAAAACAATTATAAACAATCTTAAGTTCAAAATATGAATTCTTATATAGACAATTTAAATTGGCGCTATGCCACCAAAAAGTTCGACTCTTCCCAAAAAGTGTCCCAAAAGGATTTGGAACATTTATTGGAAGCCACTGCCTTAAGTGCTTCTTCCTATGGGTTGCAGCCATATGAAATATTGGTAATAGAAGATGTGGAATTGAGAAGCAGGTTACAGCCAGCGGCTTGGGGTCAGTCCCAAATAACAGAAGCCTCCCACTTAATAATACTGGCCAACCAGTCTACTTTTGGGGAAGAATTGGTAGATGACTATTTGGACAATGTAAGTGCAACGCGTGGCGTTCCTTCCAATGATCTTCAAGGGTACGCAGATTTTATGAAGTCCAAACTAATGCCACTATCCGAGTCGGCCAAGGCCACTTGGACCGCGAGACAAACTTATATAGCCTTGGGAAATTTACTGTCCGCAGCCGCCGATCTAAAAATTGATACCTGCCCCATGGAGGGTTTTGACAGTGACCAATTCAATGAAATCCTAGGACTTAAAGAAAAAGGTCTCAACGCAGCCGTACTTGTAGCCATAGGCTATAGATCCCGGGAAGACAAAACACAACACTATAAAAAAGTACGTAAAAACAAGGAAAATCTAATTACCTATATATAAACAACAGTAACATTAACAAACATTATCCTAAAATTGAAATCATGAAAAAAAGCACATTAAGTTTAGTATTGTCCGTATTTACAGGTTTAACGGCCATGGCATCCACACCGGTGGACAACGAAGTAAAGCAAATTAAAACCTCGGAAAGTACCGTTACCTGGAAGGGTTACAAAGTAACCGGTTCCCATCATGGAACAATTGCACTGAAAGAAGGATCTTTAATATTTGGAGGGGATAAATTGACCGGAGGGGAATTTGTGGTGGACATGTCCACTTTGGTTTCCAACGACCTTCAGGGCGAATACAAAGGAAAATTGGAAGGTCACTTAAAATCCGACGATTTTTTCGGGGTGGAAGCCCATCCTACTTCCAAATTAATTTTTACCAGCGTAAAATCTACGGGCAAAAACTCCTATGAAGTCACCGGAAACCTTACCATAAAAGGAAAAACCAATCCGGTAACCTTTGACATCTCCATCTATGGAAACAAGGCTACCGCTACCATGAAAGTTGACCGATCCTTGTACGACGTTAAATATGGATCCGGAAGTTTCTTTGCCAATTTAGGGGACAAAACCATCTATGATGAATTTGATCTGGTTGTGGATCTGGTATTCTAATCATACTCTAACGGCTATGTTCAAAACCTCACAATTGTGGGGTTTTTTATTTTTTACGTAACACAGGTTTGTAAATTTAAAATTCCTTCTTATATTTGGCCTGCAATGAAGAACATGGTATCGAATACTTGGTGGTGGAGCAACTTACGAAAGACATCGTGAGCAAAGCACCATTGTAGTATAACTATATAAAAGGCTTGTCATCACGACAAGCCTTTTTTTCGTTTATCATAAAAATCAAGAAACCCATTGGCAGCGCAGAGCAATTAAAAGAATTATCATGAAATACCAGTTAGTATCGCACCACAAAAAAATTCTAGCGGACACCATCACCCCTGTAAGCGTTTATTTAAAAATCAGGGATCGTTTCCCCAACAGTATCCTATTGGAAAGTAGTGACTATCATGCCAATGACAATAGTTTTTCCTATATATGCTGCAACCCCATTGCTTCCATAAAAGTAGAAAACGAAACGGTCCGCCAACAATTCCCGGACGGTTCCTTTGTGGAATTCGGCATAGACGAACAAACGGATATCCCTGAAGTTTTACATGATTTTAGCCAAAAATTTGAATCCCAGAACAACGACTTTAAATTTATAAACAATGGTATGTTCGGATATATGGCCTATGATGCCGTTCGGTATTTTGAGAACATAGACATTTCCAAAAAAAATAACAGTATCCACATTCCGGACATCTATTACGCCGTATATCAAAACATAGTGGCCATAAACCATTTTAAGAACGAAGCCTATATTTTTGCCCACTGCTATGCGTCCGAAAATAATATTGGGGAAATAGAACAAATTCTCAATGCCAAAAACTTTGCCTCCTACAATTTCTTCAAAGAAGGAAAACCTGTTTCCAATCTTAAGGATGAAGAATATAAGGAGCATGTGGAATTGGCCAAAAAACATTGCAATAGGGGCGATGTTTTCCAATTGGTATTGTCCAGAAGGTTTTCCCAAGAATTTAAGGGCGACGAATTTAACGTTTATAGGGCACTACGATCCATAAACCCATCTCCCTATTTGTTTTATTTTGACTATGGGGATTTTAAAATTTTTGGAAGTTCCCCCGAAGCCCAATTAATAGTAAAGAATGGCAAGGCGGAGATTCACCCTATTGCTGGGACCTTTAAAAGAACTGGAAATGATGAACAGGACGCGGAACTGGCCAAAAAATTAAAAATAGACGATAAGGAAAATAGTGAACACGTTATGCTGGTCGATCTTGCAAGAAACGACTTAAGCAGAAACGGCACTACGGTAAAAGTAGAAAACTACAGGGAAGTACAGTTCTTTTCGCATGTAATACATTTGGTCTCCAAAGTAACCGGACTAAAGAAGAAAGACATCCCGACCATGAAAGTTGTTGCCGACACCTTTCCTGCCGGCACCTTAAGCGGTGCCCCCAAGCACATGGCCATGCAGCTTATTGAGAAATATGAAAAAACCAGTAGGGGCTATTATGGCGGGGCAATAGGATTTATGGATTTCAACGGAAACTTTAACCATGCCATTATGATCCGGACCTTTTTAAGTAAAAACCATCAATTGCATTATCAGGCAGGAGCCGGTTTGGTGGCCGCTTCCAATCCTGAAAACGAACTTCAGGAAACTTACAACAAATTGGGAGCCCTGACCAAAGCCTTGGAAATAGCGGAAACAATATAACAAACCCTTTAATTTGCCCCCTTATTATATATCTGGGGCGTATGGAGAGATCAATACAAAATATTGAAAAGAGGACATCAGAAGTATGAAAGAGAATACAGATAATAGAACAAACCCCAAAACCGTGGGCGAAGGAATAGGAAAGTCCATTTTGGTAATCGACAATTACGATAGTTTTACCTATAACCTTGTCCATTATTTGGAAGACCTGGATTGCACCGTAACCGTAAAAAGAAATGATCAGATTCGTCTGGAAGAAATAGCGGCTTTTGACAAGATCGTTCTTTCCCCAGGCCCGGGCATCCCAGATGAAGCAGGCCTACTCAAAGAAATTATAGCTATGTACGCGCCATCAAAAAGTATTTTTGGGGTATGCCTGGGGCAGCAGGCCATTGCTGAAGTTTTTGGGGGATCGTTGGTGAATATAGACCAGGTCTATCATGGAATAGCGACCAAAATAGATATTGTAAAGGAAGATATCATTTTTCTAGGCTTGCCCAAAGAAATCGAAGTGGGCCGCTATCACTCCTGGGTAGTGGACCCTGCGCTTCCCGAAGTGTTGGAAGCTACCTCCTTTGATGAAAATGGGCAGGTAATGTCCTTACGCCACAAAGTTTTTGATGTTAGTGCCGTACAGTTTCATCCCGAATCGGTATTGACGCCTTACGGCAAAAAAATATTGGAGAACTGGGTAACCTCCCCCAACCGGCCATAAACTATGGAACGAATTGATAACAAATAGAAAATTATAAACAAAAAAAACTTGTATCGATATAGGGCCAGAGGAAGAGACTTATGAAATATCCATTGGAAAAATTTTCAAACCTCCCGATAATTGTCAGGACATAAATGATTACTTGGATATTACATCGAACCGATAAAAAACAATAAACTACCTCAGGGCAAGCCTACCCAATGGAAACGGGCAGGGAAGCGTTGGAGTACCTGCTTGGCAAAGACAGGATTAAATCTCGATGATCGAGTAAATATAAGCACATGAAAGATATTTTAAACAAACTGATCAATCACGATGTACTTCCGAAAGAGGTTGCAAAACAGGTTTTGGTCAATATTGCCAAAGGAGATTACAACACAAGTCAGATTGCCGCCTTTTTAACGGTATATATGATGCGCAGTGTTACTATAGAAGAATTGGAAGGCTTTAGGGACGCCTTATTGGAACTTTGCTTGGCCGTGGACCTGTCCCAATATAACCCCATAGACCTCTGTGGTACGGGCGGTGATGGCAAGGACACCTTTAACATCTCTACATTGGCCAGTTTTGTTACGGCCGGGGCAGGTGTTAAGGTTACCAAACATGGCAACTATGGTGTATCCTCCAAGTGCGGCAGTAGCAATGTCATGGAGTTTTTGGGCATTAAATTCAGTAATGAGGCCGGATTTATTGAAAAATGTATCGATGAGGCGGGCATCTGTGTATTGCACGCCCCCTTATTTCACCCTGCCATGAAAAATGTGGCCCCTATACGAAGGGAATTGGGGGTAAAAACCTTCTTTAATATGTTGGGGCCTATGGTGAACCCGGCCTTCCCCAAAAACCAAATGGTGGGAGTATTTAATTTGGAACTGGCCAGAATGTACGGTTACCTTTACCAAAAGACCGATAAGAACTTTACCGTATTGCACGCCTTGGACGGGTACGATGAAATTTCATTGACCGGGAACACCAAGACCATTACCAACAGATCCGAGGGGATGTTAAAACCCTCCGATTTTGGTGTAGAAGCCATTTCTGCCTCGGATATAGTGGGTGGGGATAGTATTGAGGAATCCGCAAAGGTCTTTCTTAATGTTTTACAGGGTAAAGGCACTGCCCCACAAAACAATGTGGTCTGTGCCAATGCCGGAATCGCCATCGCTACGGTAAAAGGGATTAGTCCACGGGAAGGCTTTGAAGAGGCCAAGGAATCCTTGCTGAGCGGAAGAGGACTGGCAACATTAAATAAATTACAGCAACTGAGCCAATAGATATATTCGGCCATGCCTAGGTAAACTACCTCGAGGCAGGCCCGCCTGAACGGAAACGGACGGACAGGTATAAATATCGATTATCGAGTCAACATTATAGTATCATGAATATACTGGATAAAATAGTTTTGGATAAGAGAAAGGAAGTGGATCTAAAAAAATCCATTATCCCGGTTTCCCAGTTGGAAGCCTCCGTATTGTTTCAGAGACCCACGGTTTCCCTGGCCAATGCCCTTAGAAATAGTAATAGTGGAATTATTGCGGAACACAAACGAAGGTCACCGTCCAAGTCTGTCATCAATCAGAACAACAGTGTCACCGATGTGGCGGTTGGCTATGAAAAAGCTGGCGCCTGTGGCATGTCTGTGCTAACGGATGGTAAATATTTCGGCGGATCTTTGGACGACCTTTTGTTGGCCAGGGCATCCGTACAAATGCCGTTGCTCCGCAAAGAATTCATCATTGACGAATATCAAATACTAGAGGCCAAGGCCCATGGAGCAGATGTCATTTTATTGATAGCCGCCATCTTGACCCGTGATGAGATAAAGGCATTTTCCGAATTTGCCAAACAATTGCACTTGGATGTATTATTGGAGGTGCATGACGAAGAAGAATTACAAAAGTCCATTATGCCCAGTTTGGATATGTTGGGCGTGAACAACAGAAATTTAAAAACTTTTGAAGTAAGCCTGGGCACCAGTAAAACCCTGTCCAAATTAATTCCGGACGATTTTGTAAAGGTTTCCGAAAGCGGTATAAGTTCCACGGAAGCCATACAAGAGCTAAGACCATATGGCTACAAAGGGTTCCTTATCGGTGAGAATTTTATGAAAACCGATAATCCCGGACAGAGCGCCTTACAATTTATAAAATCGATATCCTAATTAAACAGCCATGAAACTGAAAGTGTGTGGAATGAAATGGAATACCCTGGAAGTGGCCGCCCTTGATCCCGATTATCTTGGTTTTATATTTTGGGAGCCTTCCAAAAGGTTTTTTCAAGGAAGTATTCCCAACTTGCCGGCCGCTATAAAAAAAGTAGGTGTTTTTGTGGATGCCACCCTTTACGAAATTATGGAAAAAATAAACCGATATGGTTTACAGGGGGTACAATTACATGGAAAGGAAAGCCCGGAATTCTGTATCGACCTAAATGGCCATTTGAAGGCTACAGGGATAACGGACTTGGATGTCATCAAAGTTTTCTCCATAAAAGAAGATTTCGATTTTAGTATTTTGGCACCTTATGAAAAGGTTTGCGATTTTTTTCTTTTTGACACCAAAGGCAAATTACCCGGGGGCAATGGATACGCCTTCAATTGGGAGCTGTTAAAAAACTATCCCTCTACCAAACCCTATTTTCTAAGTGGGGGCATTGGATTGGAGGAGATTAAAAAAATAAGGGAATTTCAACAAAGACCGGAATCAAAATATTGCCACGCCATTGATATCAACAGTAAATTTGAATCGGAGCCGGGATTAAAGGAGGTTGATAAATTGAAGAAATTTAAGAAAGAAGTAGTGGGAATTAAGTAATGAATAGTATGTTGGTGTGCTGTAGTAGGCAGGAAGAACGTTCAATTAACAATGTCTAACATCTAATAGCTCAATTCTAATATCTAATTACCCATATCTAAATAAATAAAATATGAATTACAACGTAGACGAAAAGGGATATTACGGAGAATTTGGGGGAGCTTTTATTCCTGAAATGCTTTATCCCAATGTTGAAAACCTTAGACGGCAATATCTGAAAATAATGGCAGAACCTTCCTTTAAAAAGGAATTCGACCAATTATTAAAAGATTATGTTGGCAGGCCTTCGCCCCTTTATTTTGCCAAACGTTTATCGGAAAAGTACAACGTCAAGGTATATTTAAAACGTGAAGACCTTAACCACACCGGGGCCCATAAGGTAAACAACACCATTGGGCAGATCTTAATGGCCAAACGCCTGGGCAAAACCAGGATCATTGCGGAAACAGGAGCCGGTCAGCATGGCGTAGCCACCGCAACGGTATGTGCCCTTATGGGAATGAAATGTATTGTCTATATGGGGGAAATAGATATTGCCAGACAGGCTCCCAATGTTGCCCGCATGAAAATGCTTGGAGCAGAGGTAAGGCCGGCACTGTCCGGAAGCAGGACCTTAAAAGATGCTACCAACGAGGCCATAAGGGATTGGATCAACAATCCTGTGGATACCCATTATATAATCGGTTCCGCCATAGGGCCCCATCCCTATCCGGACATGGTTACCCGGTTCCAGTCCGTAATTTCTGAGGAAATAAAATGGCAATTGAAGGAAAAGGAAGGCAGGGAAAATCCGGATTACGTGGTAGCCTGTATAGGTGGTGGCAGCAATGCAGCCGGTACCTTTTATCATTTCCTACACGAAAAGGAAGTAGGCATCATAGCGGTGGAAGCGGCCGGATTGGGTGTAGATAGCGGTGAAAGTGCCGCAACATCGGTTCTTGGAAAAATGGGGATAATACATGGCTGTAAAACCTTATTGATGCAGACCGCCGATGGACAGATTACGGAACCCTATTCCATTTCTGCCGGACTTGATTATCCGGGTGTCGGGCCAATGCATGCCCACCTATACAAAACGGGCAGGGCAGAATTTATTGCGGTAACGGATGATGATGCCATGCAGGCCGGGATGGTGCTATCCAAATTGGAGGGGATTATTCCGGCCATCGAGTCCTCGCATGCATTTGCCATTCTGGAAACCAGAAAATTCCGGCCAGAGGATGTGGTCGTCTTTAATCTTTCGGGACGTGGAGACAAGGATTTGGATACCTATATAAAATATTTTAAGCTGTAAACCCTACATGTACATTACCGCCCTAGTGGGAATGCAAAAAATAATATTGGAATGAACAGAATACATCAAAAATTACGGGAAGATAAAAAACTATTGTCCATTTACTTTACCGCAGGCTACCCATCTTTAAACGACACGGTAAAGATTATCCAAGATCTTGAGAATAACGGTGTGGACATGATAGAGATAGGCTTGCCCTTTAGCGATCCTTTGGCAGATGGCCCTACCATACAGGCCAGTTCTACCCAAGCACTAAAGAATGGCATGACCACCTCGCTGTTGTTTCGGCAGTTAAAAGGTATCAGGGAATCGGTTTCCATACCTTTGATCCTGATGGGATATTTCAATCCCGTTCTACAATATGGTGTGGAGGAATTTTGCAAAAAGTGTCAGGAAATTGGGATAGACGGACTCATTCTGCCCGATCTGCCATTGGACGTGTACCTGGAAGACTATGAAGCCATATTTAAAAAATATGGCCTTGTAAATGTTTTCTTGATAACCCCACAGACCAGTGATGCCCGTATCCGGAAAATTGATGGGGCCTCCGATGGATTTATATACATGGTAAGTTCCGCCAGTGTTACCGGTTCCCAGGATGGTTTTGGGAATAATCAGGTAACCTACTTTGAGCGTATTGCGGATATGAAATTGAAAAATCCGCAGGTGGTCGGTTTTGGGATAAGCAATTCCGAAACCTTTCAACAGGCCACCAAACAGGCAAAGGGCGCCATTATCGGTTCTGCCTTTATTAAATTTCTGGCAGAGAATGGTGTAGGGAAAATTGGAGATTTTGTAAAGGGAATTCAAAAATAAACATGATGGATGGAGATGGTCAATAATTGGAAAATAGTCCTGCTTTTGTGCCTGACCCTTGGTCTGGCTCCTTATTTTCCAGAGCCCCACATCCTGGGCAAGATAAAATGGATATTGGGCGGTGCTACCGGCATGAAACCTATGGACTGGTTTGATGTGGTGTTACATGGATTTCCCTTTCTTTTATTGATCAGGTTACTGATTGTAAACGTAATTAAAAAATAGGTTGATAAACACTTTTGGATTCCTGCCTGCCCAGGAATGACATTCTATTTAAACTCCATTACTTAATTTGGGTTTAGACGCCTTAACATTCCATAACAAAGGTTTATTATGGCTTTAACGGCATATTACGAATAGTTTTGTTAAGTTGGGGATGAACCCAAGAATGGGAATTATAAATGATAAGAGAAAGTTTAAAAGAAAAGTGGAACAATCCAATCCAACCAATCCTACCGGGAATACCAATGTGGATACCAATACATTCGACATTGAAAAAGACACCATAAAAGATCAACAGAACAAGCATTAAGCTATTCTAGTGGAATACTTTTAAAAAAATTCCTGATACTGCAAGACCCTGAAATCGACCGTATTGAATTCAGGGTTTTCTTTTTTCATCATTTTGTACGTCTCCAAGCTCCCAACGGCCCTGTTGGCGGCTCCGAAAGGTGCTGTAAGGGATACCGTTTTAATGGTTCGCTGTTGATGAAGGTTCGTCCGTTGCATTGTGTTCCTTGAAATATCCAATTTGAGAGCTGGAAGAACGAACCGATGTACACGGGGCACCCGATTGGAAATCAATTTCAGGCCAATTCCATGTTCCTTAAGGTATTTTCTAAATAAAAACTCTGGACCATTTTTACTATTTCCCCCTGTAAACAGTATGGTATCCACCTTGGGACAGTGTTCTAGATACCCCAACATGTCCCTCAACACTATGTTTTCCATCCCAAGATCCGAAGCATCGATCTTGGAACGTTCCGCACTTTGAACAATATCACAAATCCCTATTCTCTGTTCCCTTAAAAAACCCATGCGCTGCCGAATGGCTCTTTCCGTAGTTTCAAAATCTAAATCGAGTCCAAAAATGCGATCTAAAATAGGCCATAATTGACCATCCCGGCTACCGTAACAAAAATTTACATCCCCCTCTTTTAAGTCGCCCGTGGTAAATCTTGGAGGCGGTAGGGTCCCTACGATCAACTTGGTGGCCCCCTCGAACAAAAAAGGTTCATAAGGATGGGTATGTAGGAACATATTGGAAGACTTCATTTATTTCACGCGCTTTGCACCTATAATGGCAAAGAGACAAACAAAAATGGCAAGGAAACCTATAACGAATTGAAAATTCCCTACAACAACGTTATTAAAAAAGGTTTGCTGATTATTTTAATACCAGCACCAAATCATCGGAATTGACCAATGCGCCCCCATTTAGTTGCACCCTATCTACAATGCCCTCTTCCGTGGCGGTAACGGTTGTTTCCATTTTCATGGCCTCAATAACAAATAAGGGCTGATTCTTTTTCACCTCTTGGTTCTTCTTCACCAAAACACTGGACAACAATCCCTGCAACGGGGCACCAATCTGTTTTGGGTCCGTGGTATCCACTTTAACATTTTCAAGCTTGTCTACCTTAACGGATCTATCCTTAATAATTACGTTTCGCAACTGGCCATTTACCTTAAAATAAATACTGACATTTCCAGCCTCATCGGGTTCCCCTTTGAGCATAAGGGAAACCAATATGTTTTTGCCCTTGTCCAACTCCACAATGATCTCTTCCCCAATTTCCATCCCATAAAAGAAATTCTTGGTGGGAATATTCATTACGTTGCCATATTTAACATGATGATTATAAGCATCAGCGAAAACCTTTGGATATAGTTTATAGGAAAGGAAATCGGTTATTTGTAGTTCACGCCCCATTCCAGAACTGAACTTTCTTGTAAAGGCAATAAATTCCTTATCAAAATCTATAGGTTCCAAATGCGCATTGGGCCTATCTGTAAAGGGTTTTTCATCTTTCAGTACCATCTTCTGTAACTTAGTGGGAAAACCGCCAACCGGTTGTCCCAAATCCCCTTTAAAAAAGCCTATTACGGATTGGGGAAAGGAAATACTTTCACCTCTTTCCAGAACATCCTCTGCCGTAAGCCCGTTACTGATCATATATTGCGCCATATCCCCGACCACTTTGGAACTAGGGGTGACCTTTACAATATCCCCAAAAAGTTTATTTACTTCCCCATACATTTTGGTAACCTCCGGAAACTTATTCTCCAATCCCAAAGCTATGGCCTGCCCCTTTAAATTGGAATACTGCCCGCCAGGTATTTCATGACCGTATACCTCTCCGGTACCCGACTTTAATCCCGACTCAAAGGTATAGTAGTAATTACGGACGGTTTCCCAATAATTGGAGTATTCGGCCAATTTCTCGGTATTCAAAATATTCTGGCGCTCATTAAAACGCAGCATCTCTACCACCGAATTGAAATTGGGCTGGGATGTAAGTCCGGACAAACCGCCCAGGGCAACATCCACTACGTCCACTCCGGCCTCGATCGCCTTTAAATACATGGCGGATTGGGTAGAAGCGGTATCATGCGTATGTAGATGTATAGGAATATTGATTTCCGATTTTAAGGCAGAAATCAATTCGTAGGCAGCATATGGCTTTAATAGGCCGGCCATATCCTTCACTCCCAAAATATGTGCCCCGGCACTTTCAATGTCCTTGGCCAGCTGCACATAATATTTTAGGTCGTACTTTGTTTTGGAGGGATCCAAAATGTCCCCTGTATAGCAAATGGAACCTTCGGCCAGACCTTTAGTTTTGGTACGTACATATTCAATGCACGGGGCAAGGGATTTCATCCAATTGAGCGAATCGAATATTCGGAATACATCCACTCCGGACTTATAGGATTCCTCCACAAACCGCTCTATCAAATTATCGGGATAAGCGGTATAGCCCACACCGTTGGATCCCCTTATCAACATCTGCAATAGTACATTGGGCATCGCCTTGCGCAATAGTTCCAAGCGTTCCCAAGGATTTTCCTGCAAAAATCGAAGGCAGACATCAAAGGTGGCCCCTCCCCAGACCTCCATACTAAAAATTTCCGGGTGGTTCTTGGCATAACCTTCGGCCACTTTCAACATATCCACCGTTCGCATACGGGTGGCCAACAAACTTTGATGGGCGTCGCGCATGGTAGTATCCGTAAAATGAACCTTTTTTTCATTCTTTAACCACTGTGAAAATTCGTCCGGTCCCAATTCTGTCAACAGGTCTTTAGTACCTTTTGGGTAAGCTTCAAACTTTGGGAATGTAGGGACTTTAGGTTTGGAAAATATATGTTCCTTATCCAATTTCTTTACATCCGGATTCCCGTTTACAATAACTTCACCTAAAAACTCGACCAATTTATTGGCACGGTTCCTTGGTTCCACAAATTGGAACAGTTCCGGTTCGTTCTTGATAAAGTTTACAGTAACCTTACCTTCCCTAAAAGTAGGGTGTTTTAATATGTTGTCCAGAAATGGCATATTGGTCTTAACACCACGGATTCGGAATTCTGCCAATGCCCTGCGCATTTTTCTGCACGATCCGTCCAAAGTCCTACTAATAGCGGATACCTTCACCAGCATAGAATCGAAAAATGGCGATATGGCCACTCCCTGATAAATACTGCCGGCATCCAATCTAATCCCCAATCCAGAGGCGCTCCTATAGGTGGTTACCACACCATAATCCGGTTTAAAATCGTTTCCGGGATCCTCCGTGGTAATCCTACATTGAAGCGCATAGCCCGTAACTATTACAGACGCCTGATCTTGGATTTTAATTTGCTTGTCCGAAAGCTTATACCCTCCCGCAATAAACAGTTGGGCCTTGACCAAATCTATATTGGTAATCATTTCGGTCACAGTATGCTCTACCTGGATCCTAGGATTTACTTCAATAAAATAAATACTACCGTCCTCATCTACCAAAAATTCTACGGTTCCTATATTGTTATAATCCACGGCCCGGCAAATATCTATTGCATATTTGTACAAGTTGTCCTTTGTTTCCTGTGGCAGGCCAATGGAAGGGGCAAATTCTATCACCTTTTGGTAGCGCCTTTGTACGGAACAATCACGCTCAAACAGGTGTACTATATGGCCATGGGTATCCGCAACAATCTGAATTTCAATGTGTTTTGGGTTTTCTACAAATTTTTCAAGGAAAACGGTATCATCACCAAATGCGTTAAGGGATTCCCTTTTTGCCTCCGGAAATCCTTTTTTTAGCTCCTCCTCCGTTCGGATCACCCTCATACCACGACCGCCGCCGCCAGAAGCAGCCTTGAGCATTAAGGGGTAACCAATCTCTTTGGCTTCGGCAAGGGCAATATCTATATTGGTCAGTTCCTTATTACTACTTCTTATAATAGGTACATTATTGGCTACCGCAACCTCCTTTGCCGTGATCTTATCTCCCAGAGCCTTAAGAACAGATACCTTTGGTCCAACGAAAATAATACCATTGTCCTCACATTTTTGGGCAAATTTGGCATTTTCGGACAGGAAACCATAACCAGGATGTATGGCGTCCACATCATTGTCCTTGGCCACCTTTATAAGGGCATCCATATCCAAATAGGGCTTTAAGGGATCATTGTCCTCCCCTATCTGATAACTTTCATCGGCCTTGTAACGGTGAAGGGAATAGCGGTCTTCGTAAGTATATACCCCTACCGTCTTAATACCTATTTCTACACATGCCCTAAATATACGAATGGCAATCTCGCCCCTATTCGCTACTAATACCTTTTTTATCCTCAACCTATTGCTTTTTTGGAATTACCCAATTTAACATAATTTTACAATTGAAGTGATTTAAACTTTTAGGATTGTAGCGAAAATTAGCGATTTTGTGCCCGGTTGAAGGCTTTTTTAAGTTGCGTAGCAGGGCTACGGAAGGAAAAAAAGATAAAAAGCGGGTGTAAAATGACAATTTTTTAGCCAATTTTAAAAATTTAAATCACTTCATCCTACAAACTTAGCATATTAGGGCTAGGGCACCAATATGTTAAAAGTATATCTTTATAGAAATTTGTTACAAATCAAAATTATAGGTCAAAAGTGTTTCCATTTACAACTTGCGAATAAGGTATTTATATTTTAACTTTAAGGAAGATAAAATAAAGCAGAACATGGGAAAAGGTGATAAAAAATCGAAAAGAGGAAAAATTGTTAACGGCACCTATGGTAGCAGGCGCAAACGAAAAATAAAGAAAAGACCTACAGTGGAAGAAAAAATTAATCCAGACAAGAAAAAATAAGGACCATCCATATAGGTCTAATCCACAACAAAATCCAAGATAACATTCCCTTCCTCGGAGATACTTAATGCATAAGTATAAAACCCAAATTCCAATGGGGTTTCACCTACAAAATCCATAGGCTGAAGAACGTAGTTCTCCCCACCAACCATTATATTTATATAGCTATAGGAATAGGCCGTTTCATATTCCAGATAGTCCGAATATTCGTCCGGATCTATACTTTCATGAATCATTTCGTCACTGCCTACCTGCACTGTATCAAAAGTAACATTGCTTTCATTTTTAATCCTGATGTTCACCCCTTCCAGATCGTCATCCCTATCCGAACAACCAATAAACACAGTAGCGATCAAAAAAAATAAAGCAAATCTTTTCATATCGATTCCAAATTACATAATACTTACATAAAAATAACGCTATTTTTGGGGAAATATTCTATCGAACAAACACCGGTTGATTTTCCTTTAGGGTATGTTCCTTGCTGTACAGATAGCCATCCCTGTCAAACCTCAAAATATCCTCCAAGGTTTTGGCATTGGTGTCCAAAATATAGCGCACCATGGATCCCCTGGCTTTTTTTGCAAAAAAACTGATTATCTTTAAATTATCGTTCTTCCAATCCTTGAATATTGGGGTAATTACCGGTACTTTCAGATTTTTTTCGTCTACCGCACCAAAATATTCATTGCTGGCCAGATTAAGAAAAAGCTCCCTGTCCTGCAATTCCGAATTTAGATAGTCCGTAACCTGCTTTTTCCAAAATTCGTACAAATTCTTTTTGCGGCCTATTTTTAATGGTGTCCCCATTTCCAATCTATAGGGCTGCATTAAATCCAAAGGTTTTAAAACACCGTATAAACCCGATAATATTCTTAGTTTCTCCTGAAGACTTTCCAATTTATCCGTTTCAAGGGTATAGGCGTCCAGACCTTGATAAACATCCCCGTTAAAAGCATAGATTGCCGGTCTGGCATTGGCCTCCGTAAAGGGAACCGTAAATTGCTGGTTCCTTTCCCAGTTCAGTTCTGCGAGATTGGCAGAAATACCCATTAACTCGGATAAGGCCTTTGGCTTTTTCTTGGCCAGAACCTTATTAAGCTGTTGTGCTTCCTTTAAAAAATAGGGTTGTGAAAATTCCTTGGTGGGCAATTTACTTTCAAAATCCAAAGATTTTGCAGGTGATATTACTATTTTCATACTTACTGGGATAATATTAAGAACAGACCAAAAATAATGGCTCAAATTATAATAACCTACATCTTTAAAATCTTGTTGTCGATATCGGTATAAACGAAACCTATTCTACCTGACTGTGTTTGGCGTATTGCTTCCATTTTTCAATGCAATTGGCCATATCTTCCGGAATTTCGGAGTCGAACCTCATATATTTACCGGAAACGGGGTGTACAAAACCCAAGGTCTTTGCATGCAATGCCTGTCGAGGTAAAATTTTGAAGGCATTATCCACAAACTGCTTGTACTTTGTAAACGTAGTACCCTTTAAAACTTTCTCCCCGCCATACCGCTCATCATTGAACAAGGTATGGCCAATATGTTTTAAATGGACCCTGATCTGATGCGTTCTACCGGTCTCCAAGGTACAGGAAAGCAGGGTTACATATCCAAATCGCTCTAAAACCCTGTAATGGGTAATGGCCTCCTTGCCTTGCTCTCCTTCCGGAAAAACATGCATCTGTAATCTGTTCTTGGGATTGCGGCCTATATGCCCCTCTATGGTTCCTTCATCCGCTTCCACATTTCCCCAGACCAACGCAATATATTCACGCTCACTGGATTTTTCAAAAAACTGCTTGGCCAAATGCGTCATTGCAGCTTCCGTTTTTGCCACCACTAATAGACCCGAAGTATCCTTATCTATTCTATGTACCAAACCTGGACGTTCATCACTGTTCTTCGGTAAATTGACGAAATGATAGATCAGGGCGTTGATCAAGGTTCCCGAATAATTGCCATGCCCGGGATGCACCACCATCCCGGCCGGTTTATTTACTACCAAAAGCACATCATCCTCGTATACAATATCCAAAGGTATGTCCTCCGGGGTAAGCAAATTTTCGTGGGGCGGGTGGGCAAACATGACCCGGATATGGTCTCCTGCCTTTACCTTATAATTCTGTTTTACCGCAGTACCGTTTACCCAGACATTTCCATCCCTAGCGGCCTGCTGGATCTTGTTGCGAGTAGCGTTCTCAATGAAATTCATTAAAAACTTATCGATCCTTAATGGGTCCTGACCTTTGGAAGCCTTAAAACTGTGATGCTCAAAAAGTTCCTCCTCATTTAATTCAAACTCATCCTGTGCCTCCATAATTATTCGGACTCTGCCTTTACTTCTGCTCTTGGTGTAATATTACCGTTGCCACATATCAATTCTATCTTTGAGGTTTTCGGCAGCTTGTCACCAGGAACAATATATTTCCCTTTATGTTTAATATTATAGACCATATCCTTTCCCAATTCGTCCACATAGGTAACCCTTTCCACTTCCAAACCAACTGCCTTGAGCATAGAACTCGCATTTCTTTGGGTAACCTGAATAATATTGGGGATAGTAACCTTTTTATATCCGGATGGATTAACGGTAATGTAAATTTTCCTGTTCTCCTTGACCTTGCTTCCGGCACGGGGCGTTTGATCTATAATGGAAAACCTAGGATAGGTAGGATTATAATTGGCCGAATCCAATACCTCATATCTCAACTTGGTTTTATCAATAATGGACCTCATCTCCGTTACCGATAATTTGGATAGATCCGGAACCTCCACAAACTTACCGTGATTGGTAGTGGCCTTTAAATACTGTAAGATGGCGACTACCAACAAAACAGAAACCACCAAGGCCAACACCAACTGAATCAAAAAGGATTTACTCCTTAAAAAATTAAAAAAATTTCGCATGGTATATTTTCTTGTGCCACAAAGATAGAAAACCGGACGCTTTTTCTTTACTTTGAACAAAGGTTATTTGATTATTGATTTTAGGGCACAGACAGCTTTAAAATAAGTCCGATTTATTATGTCTTTTTTTAAAGTCTGCCATAAGGCACAAACTATCTTTGACTATCTGTTATCATCAAATTTAAAATATAGTTTTATCCAATGAAAAAGAATATTGCGATTATAATGGGAGGCTTCTCCAGTGAGTTTAAAATTTCCTTAACCAGCGGTAGTGTGGTATATGATTATTTGGACAAGGAAAAATTCAACGCCTTCAGAATACATATTTTCAAGGACAAATGGGTCTATGTTGATATGGACCAAAAGGAATATCCTGTTAACAGACATAATTTTACGGTCGACCTGGCCTCTGAAGTCATAAAATTCGACTGTGTATTCAATGCAATTCACGGCTCGCCTGGGGAGGATGGCCTTATGCAGGCCTATTTTGAACTCCTCGGAATTCCACAAACTGCTTGCGATTACTACCAAGCCTCATTGACCTTCAATAAACGAGACCTACTAAGTGTCCTAAAACCATATGGCATAAAATCGGCTCCTTCGTATTATATTAATTTGGGAGACCCCATAGATGAAGATAGGATAGTAGCAAAAGTAGGATTGCCCTGTTTCGTTAAAGCCAATAAGGCCGGAAGCAGCTTTGGCATTTCCAAAGTCTATAAAAAAGAAGATCTGCCCAAGGCATTGGACAATGCCTTTAAAGAAGACAATGAAATACTTATTGAAGCTTTTTTAAATGGGACCGAAGTGTCCGTAGGCGTTATCAAATACGAAGGGAAGACTAAAGTATTGCCGATCACCGAAATAGTATCTGAGAACGATTTTTTTGATTATGAAGCCAAGTATGAAGGTAAATCCCAAGAAATAACACCGGCAAGAATAACAAAGGAACAAGAGAAAAAGGTGGGAGAAGCAGCGCAAAAAGCCTATGAAGTACTAAAAATGAAGGGGTATTCCAGAAGTGAATTCATTTTTGTAGATGATGAGCCTTATATGTTGGAAATGAATACCACGCCCGGTCTTACCAAAGAAAGTATTTTGCCCCAACAGGCAAAAATAGCAGGCATTTCCCTTTCGGAGCTTTTTGAAAGTGCCATTTGGGAAGCTTTGGGAGAAAATAAGTAATTTTGATACCATGCCCATTTACAAGTGAATGGATATCCAAGTGAACCATTTATTTCTGGATATGTGTTAAGCCATCGGGGATCTACAATATTAACTTTGAGAGAATGAAAAAAAGACGTGCCATTTTTCCAGGATCATTTGACCCATTGACCTTAGGACATTTTGACATCATTAAAAGAGGAATAACCCTTTTTGATGAACTCATCATAGCCATAGGGGTAAACACCGATAAAAAGTATATGTTCCCCTTGGAGCAGCGTAAAAAATTTATTACCGAAGCCTTCAAGGATGAACCACAAATAACCGTTCTAACCTATCAGGGACTTACGGTTGATTTTTGCAAAAAAGTTAATGCAGGCTTTATATTGAGAGGTCTTAGGAACCCGGGGGATTTTGAATTTGAGAAGGCGATAGCCCATACCAATCGCAAACTTTCGGAAATAGAGACCGTATTTTTGCTTACCTCTTCGGGCAAATCGTTCATTAGTTCCTCCATAGTGAGGGATGTCATTAGAAATGGGGGCGACTACTCCGGTTTGGTCCCAGATTCCGTCAGGACAAACCAAAATGTGCAATAAAATTACTTACCTCCCCTGCCTGTAAAGGCAGAAATTTTGGAACGGAATGGAATTCCATGACAATAGCAGTATACTTTACGCTGTAAACTATTAGCCTTATACCATAAGTACAAGGGCAATGAAGGTCAAAACTTTGAACCTGAAACCTTGAACTTTCAACCTGCCCACTGCCCACTGAAAACTGTTACTACCTACTGCTGACCTTGCATACCCAAAGTTTTTGGAAACTAATTCCGTTAACGCTATCGGGAGCAGTCCTGCCTACCGTCGAAGACAGGGTTTTAACCTCATTAGATCAACAATCATAACCCAAAAAAACTAAATACTACAATGGTATGGAACCTAACCGAAGGATTACATTCCTATTGGGGCCAACTGCACTTTATACAACAATAAATGACTTGAAATTTCATCATAGTGCCATTACACAACTAATATTGTCCAATTCACAACAATCTATTCGTTCTATAAACTAATAGGACTACTATTGTAGGAAAATGCAACAGATGATTATGAATGCCCCCATCGTATCCAACCAGTTCCTAATAAAACAGTTGCCAATACCAACTGCCTTTATCAACAAGGAATTTAAGATTGTATTCACATCGGATAAGTGGGCAGAAAATTTTAGTTTCCAAAACAAGGAATATCTCGGAAAATCCATTTATGACCTGTTCGGAAATATGAGCAAGAAATGGTCCGAAAATTTGTTGGCATCTTTGGACGGAAAATTTCCAGAATCGGAAATAGAGGTTTATCGGGATAATACCGCTAAGGAAAGTTGGTTCGAGTGGACAACTATTCCTTGGTACGATGAACAAGAAAATATAATTGGGGCAATTGTTCAAACTACGGATGTTACCAATAAGGTTAAAAACGAATTAAGGATAGAAAAACTGGAATTCCTCCAAAAGGAAACCGGAGAGCATGGAAAAATAGGTAATTGGGAGTACCAAAAATCAAAAGACCGGTTTACGTGCTGTGAAATGATAAGGCGTATTTTTGAAGTCGATGATGATTTTGAAATCAATATAGACAACTCCGTAAATTTTTATAAGACCGGTTATAGCCGGAATACCATTTCAATGGCAATTTATTCCGCCAACCAGAAAAAAAATCCCTGGAACGAAAAATTGCAGATCATTACCGCCAAAGGCAATGAAAAGTGGGTGAACGTTTCCGGAAAACCGTTGTACAAAAGTGGTGAATACGTGGGACTCATTGGAATTGTACAAGACATTACGGATTTTGTACAAAAAGAACAAAAGACCAAAGACAATGAACATTTATTAAAAACACTTATAAACAACCTTCCGTTACAAGTATATATAAAGGATACCCAATCCAAAAAATTGCTGGCAAATAAATCAACACTGCAATTTCATGGATTCGAAAATGAGAGCGATATTATAGGCAAAGATGATTTTGATCTTTATGACAGGGCCACGGCGCAGAAATTCAGGGAAGAAGATATAGAAGTGATGATTTCACAAATTCCCATGTTGAACAAAGAATTGACGAGCAACGGCCCAAATGGCTCCGTTATAACCTCCCTATCTTCCAAAATCCCATTAATAGGGGAAAACGGCGAAGTTACAGGACTTGTAGGAATAAGCATGGACATTTCGGAACAAAAGCAAAAACAAATAGAACTTAAAAACCTAATATCGGTAACCTCTTCCCAAAATAAAAAATTAATTAACTTTGCGCATATTGTTTCTCACAATTTAAGATCCCATTCCGCCAATTTTGCCATGCTTTTGGATTTCTTGGCCAACGAGGAAAATGAAAAGGAAAAGCATAAAATAATGGAGATGCTCATGGACTCCTCTCAAAGCCTTATGGAAACACTCCATAATTTGAACGATATTGTCGCCATCAATACCGAGTCCAACATAATAAAAAAAGAAGTCAACTTTAATAATAGTTTAAACGCGGTCCTTAAACAAATTAATTCCCAGCTCAACAAGGCCAAAGCCACCGTAATTAGCGAAGTGTCGGATGATGTTAACATAAACGTAGTCCCGGAATACTTGAAAAACATTTTGACCAGCATAATAACCAACGCCCTAAAATATAAAAAACCAAAAGTTGACCCAATAATAAGATTGAGCGTTACCTACGTTCAAAGCTATACGGTAATAAGCATTGAAGACAACGGAGTTGGATTGGATTTAAAAAAATATGGATCCAAATTATTTGGAATGTACAAAACCTTTCATGGCAATTCGGACGCAAAAGGGCTTGGTCTGTACATTGCCAAAAATCAAATTGAGGCGATGCAGGGCAAAATAAGTGCTACAAGCCAAGTCGGTATTGGAAGTACATTTAATTTATATTTCAATGATAAAAATTAATTCAATTTTCATTGTAGATGATGACACCATAACCATTTATGGAATTAAAAAGATATTAACCTCCGTTGCCACATGCAAGGACATCTTTGAATTCAAAAATGGACAAATGGCCATAAACGGCATAAAGAAAATGATTATCGAAAAATCAGAGCTGCCCGATTTAATTTTCTTGGATATCAATATGCCCATAATGGATGGTTGGGAATTTTTGGAAGAGTTTATAAAATTGCCCATAACCAAAAAAGTCAACATAAATATTGTAACCTCCTCCATTGATCAATTTGACAAGGACAAGGCTGAAAAATTCAGCTCCTTGACACACCACACCGTTGTTTATAACAGTAAACCCATTAAGCGGGCCGACATAGAAAAAATTACCGCAGGCATTTCCAATTAATACTTAAGTTTTAGCTAACTTTGATTTCTTGAAGATTATTTTGGACCATCCTTTGTCAAAGATGGAAACCCAATAAATTACCTAATTTTCCAATTGAACTTCAACGTCTTTTTTTGAGTTTTAACCCAATTATTACGTAGCATGAAACTTCTGGTAAGACTTTTTTTACTGCTTTGTCTTATTTCTTGCGAGACCAAAAAAGAAAGAAAAATTGAAAATATTAAAACTGTTTTTGAACGCAGTAACGGAGAAGAAACGGCTACTTATCTCCAAATCATAGATTTTTATATTCAACTTGCCAAGGAGTTTCCCGAAATAAATATACAGATCATTGGCAATACCGATAGCGGTAATCCCCTTCATGTGGTTACATACAACCCGGATGCCGATTTTAATTTTCAAAAAATAGGGAGGGATAAAAGCATCCTATTCATAAATAACGGTATACATCCGGGAGAAAGTGATGGCATTGATGCAACCATGCTTTTATTTAGGGATTTGGCACTCAACAAAATGGATGTCCCCAAAAATACTGTGGTGGTTACCATACCCGTATACAATGTTGGTGGTGCATTAAATAGAAATTCCGCATCCAGGGCAAATCAAAATGGCCCTAAATCCTATGGTTTTAGGGGCAATGCAAAAAATTATGACCTAAATCGCGATTTTATAAAGGGCGACACCAAAAACGCCCATACCTTCGCCAAAATTTTCCACTTAATAAAACCGGATATCTTTATAGACAACCACGTAAGCAATGGGGCCGATTACCAATACACTTTGACCCATCTCTTTACCCAACATAACAAACTAGGGGGGGAATTGGGAAACTACCTTCACAAAGAGATGGCTCCCACGCTTGAAAAATTGTTAAAAGAGACAGCTTGGGACATTGCTCCCTATGTAAATGTTTTTAATCAAGTACCCGAAAAGGGCTTTTCCCAATTTATGGACTATCCCAGATATTCTACCGGATATGCTACCTTGTGGAACACCTTGGGGCTAATGATTGAAACCCATATGCTTAAACCCTACAAACAAAGGGTAGAGGGCGTCTACGCCTTGATGACAAAAATTTTGGAAATTTCGGAGAAGGATTACAAAAAAATCAAGGAACTAAGGGAAAATGCTTTTGAAGCATATCTGGAGAAACAAAACTATCCGGTGCAATGGGCCATAGATACCACCCAAAGTACTATGCTAAAATTCCAGGGATATGAGGCCGATGAATTCAATAGCGAAATTACGGGCTTCCCAAGGCTTAAATATGATAGAAATAGACCCTTTATAAAAGAAGTTGTGTACCACAATTTTTATAACCCGGCCCATGAGGTGGAAATTCCCAAGGCATATGTTATCAAAAAAGGTTGGGACAAAGTAATGGATTTATTAACGGTCAACCAGATAAGTTTTAAGACCTTGAAGCAGGATACCTCCATATCAGTCGAGTCTTATCGGATAGACAGTTATAATACGGTTGCCAACTCCTATGAAGGACATTACCCCCATTACAATACCAAGGTACTTCGCAGCAAGCAGACCATTAATTTTACTGCGGGTGATATCCTGGTCCCTACCAATCAGAAAGGCTTGCGATATTTATTGGAAACCTTGGAACCGGAAGCGACGGACTCTTTCTTTAACTGGAATTTCTTTGATGCCATTTTACAACAAAAGGAAGGTTTTTCCCCCTATGTTTTCGAAGATATTGCTTTGGAAATCCTGCAAGGGAATCCAGAAATGAGAACCAGATTCAATCAAAAAAAGGAAATAGACAGTACTTTTGCCAGTGACTGGTACGCTCAACTGGACTGGATATACAAACGGTCCAAATACCATGAGCCGGAACATATGCAATATCCCATTTATAGAATTTTAAAGGAATAATTATACATTAATCCTCAAACAGGATTCTTATATTGGCATAAGAATTTTCCAGGGCTTTTTTTATTTTATCAGGACCTTTCCATTTTACCTTTTCAATGCCCTCTGAGGCTTCGCCGACCAAATTTCCCTTATAACTGGTCTTCATGGCAAACCAATGTACTTCCTTTAACTTATAGCCCCCATTTCTCTTAAAAAGGTGATAGGTGGTCCTTAAGAAATTTTCAATTTTCAGGCCCTTTACCCCGGTCTCCTCTTCCACTTCCCGCAATGCACATTCCTCAAGGCTCTCGCCCTTGTCCAATTTCCCTTTTGGCAGATCCCATTTATCGTTACGGTAAATGAAAAGCACTTTCCCCTCCTTGTTGGTCACCACTCCACCGGCCGCGACTACCAAAGGTATCCGCTTCGAAAATTTCTTTAAAATCTCCTCATTGTTTGGGTGGTAAATAAAGGCTTCATTAAGTTTTTTACTGGCCAAGGAGTCTATTGCCTCGTTAATAGCGGACCCGTTCAACAAAAAATATTTATTATTTGCCGTATCAGATAATTTATTTGTTAAAATCAGCGGTGACTCATTAACAAAAACTTTATACATTTGCGTCATGGTTTTAGACAAAGACACCGCAAAAAAAACTGCAGAGCTTCTGCTGCAAATTAATGCAATTAAGTTGAATCCTGAAAATCCATTTACATGGGCTTCGGGATGGAAATCTCCAATTTATTGTGATAATAGGATCGTCCTATCCTATCCGAGCATTAGAAATTATGTCCGGGAACAAATGGGAAAGCAAGTAGAAAGCCTGTACGGAAAGCCGGATGTAATTGCCGGAGTGGCCACAGGTGCCATTGGCATTGGGATGCTGGTAGCCGAGTATTTGGGATTACCTTTTATCTATGTACGGCCGGAAGCCAAATCCCACGGTCGCCAAAACCAGATAGAAGGCCGTTTGGAGACCAATCAGAGCGTTGTTGTTATTGAAGACCTTATCAGCACCGGCAAAAGTAGTTTAAATGCCGTAGATGCTTTAAAGAGCCATGGTGCAAATGTAAAGGGTATGTTGGCCATTTTTACCTATGGATTTGATGTTGCCAATGAAAACTTTAAGAAATATGGCTTGGACCTACATACTCTTAGCAATTATGATTTTTTAATCCAACAGGCTTCGGACACCAATTATATAAAGGAAAATCAATTAAAAACCCTATTGGAGTGGAAAAGTAGTCCATCTACCTGGCAATCTTAAATTATGCATTTAGAAACACCCAAAAAAAAAGTAAATAAAAGTAGTAGGGAAGTTTTCGATTTTCTGAACGATATTAAGAATTTTGAAACCTTAATGCCCGAAAACATAAGTAAGTTCGAGCTTATAAACGAAAGTACATTTTTGTTCGCCCTTAAAGGAATGCCGGAGATTGTATTGCAAAAAAAACGGCAAACACCTTATTCACAATTGATTTTGGGTGCGGCAAGTGACAAATTGCCCTTTACCCTAACTGCCGATATTGCAGCAATAAGTGAACACGAAAGTGAGGTGGCCCTAAGTTTTGAAGGGGAATTCAATGCCATGATGGCCATGATGATAAAATCGCCCATCAATAATTTTATAGCTACCCTGTCCGAGAACCTTTCCAAAATATAGGGATAAGAAGGTTATTGTCTACTGAAAAGGTCACATCAATGCTACTTTATCATTTAAGTCGCCGGTATTTTTTATCGGGCAAGGCAAAAAAATGTTGCATAGCCGTAGCTACGTAACTGTTTTTTTAACGAAGGCCAGACGAAAAAAACAAGACTTGTGATGGATATGGCAGAATTGACACGACACAAGGCTCAATACAGCAACTTTACCTCTTTTAGGTTGAACTCTTTCAGTATATTGTCCTCCAATAAAATCTTTAGTTTTCCCGTACCGGAAACACCTTTAATAAACCCCATGAACATTTCGTCTTCCTGATTTTTAAAGGTAGACGGTTTATCCTTTCTAAAAAGGGCCGCCTCATATCGTTCAATAAGGTGGTTCCTGTCCCATTTACCGTTCTTGCCTAGTAAGTCCTTTAAATTTCCAATAATACTCAAAAGAATTTCTTCAAGATCCAACGATCTTCCCAAAAGCAATTTAAGCGAGGATACATTGGGAAGGCTATTGAAGGTTATTTGATTTACATTGAGTCCGATTCCGACAACGGAGGCTTGAACATGCCTTCCTGATAAAATATTTTCAATCAGAATCCCACAGATTTTGGAATGTCCTGACATAATGTCGTTTGGCCATTTAATCTTCAAATCAGGTACATGAAGTTGGGTCAAGGTATCATAAAGGGCAAGGGAAACATAAATATTCAAGAGAAATTGATCGGCGACCGGAATCTTTAATGATTTTAACAGAATACTGAAAGTCAGATTTTTACCCGGTTCCGAAAGCCAATTTGTCCCCATCTGTCCACGACCCTTTAACTGGGTATGGGCCATCACCACCGTAAAATCCTCGATCTTATTTTGGAAGATCAAATCTTTTAAATAGGCGTTTGTTGAGTCCGTGGCACTAAGTTTGATTAAATGCATTTGCAATCTTATGATTATTATATAATGTATTGTTAAAAACAATAGTTAAAAAAACAAAAAAATAATAACTTTGTAAAAATTTAAAATTTTTGAATGCAGAAAAGGAAAAGTAGCGCAGATGAGTTAATTGCCTTAATTTTAAGTGGAATAGAAGAGGTTAAAGGACATGACATAAATTTACTTGATCTTAGAGATATTGAGAATACAGTTTGTGACTACTTTATTATTTGTAATGGTACTTCCAACACACATGTAAATGCCATAGTAGGCTCTATCCAAAAAACTGTCAGCAAAGCAATTCAGGACAAACCTTGGCATGTTGAAGGTTCGGATAACGGAGAATGGATATTAATGGACTATGTAAACGTAGTCGTACATGTATTTCAAAAACGAGTTAGGGAATATTATGATTTAGAAGGACTTTGGGGAGACGCCAAAGTAACCCCGATTGAAAGTAGCTTCAATCATTAAAATAAAATAATGGCAAAAGAAAATAATTCAGGTCCCAAGAAACCCAAATTCAATACTTGGTGGATATATGGCGTAATAGCTATATTATTAATCGGTTTTCAATTTTTTGGCAGCGGAAACTTCGCGAATACTAAAAAAGCAAGTACCTCCGAACTTCAAGAGTACCTAAGAAATGGGGACATCAGAAAAATATTGGTCATTACCAATACCAGACAGGCAAAAATATTCCTCACGGAAGAGGCCTTAAAGAAGGACGTTCACAAAGATGTATCGGACCAACCCTTTTCCCTTACGGCCACTGCTACGCCACAGTATGTAGTAAACTATGGCGATCAGCAGAACTTTGAAAATGAGATCAATGACATTAAAAAGGAAAATAATTTAGATACGGAGCTTACCTACGACCAAGAATCCAACGTATTGACCGAACTCCTTTTAACCTTACTGCCATTTGTACTGATTATCGGTATTTGGATCTATTTAATGCGTCGTATGTCTGGTGGGGCCGGTGGTGGGGCCGGTGGCCAAATATTCAATATCGGAAAATCCAAAGCCAAATTGTTCGATGAAAAAACGGACACAAGGACCTCGTTCAAGGACGTTGCCGGATTGGAAGGTGCCAAGGAAGAAGTAGAGGAGATTGTGGAATTCCTAAAGAATCCGGACAAATATACCTCCTTAGGGGGTAAAATTCCGAAAGGAGCCCTATTGGTAGGACCTCCGGGAACCGGTAAGACCTTATTGGCCAAAGCTGTTGCCGGTGAGGCAAAGGTGCCCTTCTTTTCACTTTCGGGTTCCGATTTCGTAGAGATGTTCGTAGGCGTAGGAGCCTCTAGGGTAAGAGACCTGTTTAAACAGGCCAAGGATAAATCACCTGCCATTATTTTTATTGATGAGATCGATGCCATTGGCAGGGCCAGGGGCAAGAATAATTTTACAGGTTCCAATGATGAGAGGGAAAATACCTTGAACCAATTATTGACCGAAATGGATGGTTTTGGAACCAATACCAACGTAATTGTTTTGGCAGCGACCAACCGTGCGGATGTTTTGGACAAGGCATTAATGAGGGCAGGCCGATTTGATAGACAGATATACGTGGATCTTCCGGACATTAGGGAAAGAAAAGAAATTTTTGAAGTGCACCTAAGACCTATAAAAACCGCAGAAACACTGGATTTGGATTTTCTGGCCAAACAAACTCCCGGTTTTTCCGGTGCCGATATCGCCAATGTCTGTAACGAAGCGGCATTGATCGCAGCGCGTAAAGAGAAAAAAGCCGTCACCAAACAAGATTTCTTGGACGCCGTGGACAGAATCGTTGGGGGACTTGAGAAAAAGAACAAAATTATTACCCCCGGGGAAAAAGAAACCATTGCATACCACGAAGCCGGTCATGCCACCGTAAGTTGGATGCTGGAACATGCCGCACCTTTAGTAAAAGTAACCATAGTACCTAGAGGACAATCTTTAGGTGCCGCATGGTACTTACCGGAAGAGCGGCTAATTGTCCGCCCCGAACAAATGAAAGATGAAATGTGCGCTACCTTGGGCGGTAGGGCTGCCGAAAAAGTAATCTTCAACAAGATATCAACGGGTGCACTTAGTGATTTGGAGAAGGTGACCAAACAGGCCAGGGCCATGGTTACCATTTACGGATTGAACGATGAGATCGGCAACCTCACCTACTACGACTCATCCGGCCAAAATGAATATGGTTTTTCCAAACCATATAGCGAACAGACGGCATTGACCATAGACAAAGAGATTTCCAAGCTTATTGAGGAGCAATATAAGAGGGCTGTTGAATTATTGTCCAAAAACAAAGATAAACTTACCGAATTGGCGCAACGTTTATTGGAAAAAGAAGTTATATTTAAGGACGATTTGGAAAAGATTTTCGGCAAGCGTCCTTTTGATAAAGACATAAGGCTTGAAGCCGAAGAAGCGGCAGAAAAAGAAAAAAAAGCCAACAAGGATCTTCCGGAAACGGAAAAATAACATAACAAATAATGCGTTGTTCCTAAACAACTGGTGTTATGTATATGCCTTAATGTTGGTCAAGTTGTATTTTTTATCTAGGTGAGGCAAAAAATAGGTATGTCTCAAGGAACCGTTTTTAATGATGGTCAGGTGAAAAAGATTTGAGACGACTTAATTAGGATTAACAGGACACTAGGGGCTCAAAGCTCCATTTAAAACTTTAATGGGACTATTTGATAAACTTTTCGGGGGAGGAAAAAGAAAGGTTTCCAAGGAAACTGTGGAAACAAGAGGACAACATATGCCCGATCTAAACATCCCCGTAGATGAAAAGTTTACCATTAATTTTAAACATAACGGGGGCAAGTTCCTATATTGTGATTCCATACATGAGGTGTACAGCAATTTGGACAATATTATTATAGAAAATAAATGGCAGGATCAAACCTTTTTTCAATGGACAAACGATTGGAAGAAAAGTTTGCCAAACAGGAAATAAATTTTACCAACCTTGCCAATAATAGTGACATATTTTTCACTACCTGTGAGCATTTAGTCGCCCAAAATGGCTCCATTTTGGTATGCTCCAATCAATTGAAAGAGAGAAAACTTCATGAACTACCATCCAATGTTATCGTTTTTGCCACTACCAGCCAAATGGTCGAATCTATTGGAGAGGGTTTAAAAACGATAAAGAAAAAGTATAAAAATGTAATACCGGCCAATATTACCACCATTAAACATTTCCAACCCACGGCTGAAAATTCAGACGATTTCTTAACTTACGGAAGTAGTTCTAAAAATCTTTATCTTTTACTTCTGGAAGACTTATAACATGAGAGAAATTTTAAGGCGCTTACTTACAGGTGCAGTATATGTAATTCTGCTACTTTCCGCTGTATTCCTAAGCTCTGATGCATTTGACTTTTTGTTTATGACCTTCGGACTCGCCTGCCTCTACGAGTACAAAAGAATGATCAAACTCCCTGGATACCATATATTTATTGCCTATTTGGCACTCTGGTGGGCCTTTATTTATCTTATTAATGATAAGATTCCCGTCAATATTTTGATGTTCATTACCATATCGATTAATTTTATATTGTTGTACTACCTTTTTTCTGGAAAGGAAAAGCTGTTCAACAATTTGCAAAAGTTTATTATTGGCCTGTTTTATATAGGTGGGGGCTGCATTTTCCTTACAATGATACCATATAAAGACAATGAATTTGCTAAATTTTTGATCATGGGGGTATTTATCCTTATTTGGGTAAACGATACTTTTGCCTATTTGGTTGGAAAAAGTATGGGCCGCAATAAATTGTTCCCTTCCATTTCCCCAAAAAAAACTATAGAGGGAACAATTGGAGGCTTTGTCTTTGCTTTGGCTGCGTCATATTTTTTGTCAAAATATGAGACCAATATTTCATTGGTACAATGGCTCATCCTGGCAACCGTAATTGTAATTACGGGCAGCTTGGGCGATCTTATAGAATCTAAATTTAAAAGAGCCGCTGGCATTAAGGATAGTGGGGCCATCTTACCGGGACATGGTGGTATGTTGGACAGGTTGGACAGTCTGGTCTTTGCCGCACCTTTCGTATATTTAACTCTAATTATTTTTTCACATGTTTCATAAAGAAGGACAAAAAATTATTATAACCACCTTTATTATTGTTTGTTCCCTTATAATATCGGTGAATTATTTTGTAGATATAACGTGGTTGAAATTTGGACTCCAAATAATTTCCTTGATCGTCCTGATCTTAATTCTACAGTTTTTTAGAAACCCAAAAAGAAGGGTTTCCAAGAATTTTGATGAAATATTGGCACCGGTAGATGGCAAGGTAGTGGTTATTGAAGAAGTAGAGGAAACAGAATATTTTAAGGCCAAAAGGATTCAAGTATCCATATTTATGTCCCCGATAAATGTACACGTAACCAGATATCCTGCAAGCGGACTTGTTAAATTCTCCAAGTACCATCCCGGCAAGTACCTCGTGGCCTGGCATCCCAAATCCAGTGAGGAAAATGAAAGAACTACCGTTGTTATAAATACCCCCAAGTTTGGGGATATTCTCTACCGACAAATAGCCGGTGCCTTGGCACGCCGTATCGTTAATTACGCGGAAGTAGGTGAAAGCGTTCAACAAGGTGAAGATGCAGGATTTATTAAATTTGGATCCCGAGTAGATCTGTTCTTACCTTTGGATAGTGCAATTACCGTAAAATTGCACCAAAAGGTGACCGGGGCAAAAACATGTATTGCAACTACAAGGGTTAAAAAAGAAAATGAGGACTGATAAATTAAATAAGGATTTTATAGCAGCGGTCGATTTTGTCAATGATTATACAGACCCCTTGCCTGCCGATCTTTTATTAAAACTATATGCCTATTTTAAAATTGCCAAACGCAATTATAGCCATCCCGGTAGCAGGACGCCCTTAATAAATGCCTTTAAGGCCAATGCCCTCATCCAAGCTAAAAATGTAAGTATTGAAGAAGCCATGGAACGCTATATAGCATTGGTGGACAAAGAAATCAAAAACACCGATAACTAACCTACTACCCCATTAAATTACGCGCCCCCAGGTAAAGACAGGCCTGCCTTGCCATTAAGTGGGTGTTTTGGAACGAAATAAATTCCTTGACAAGGACACCAATAAACCGTTATCAAAAAGCACTTGACAGCGGTAAAAAATACCTTCAGCTCATTGATAAAAATAATGAAGGAGAAAAAAGGTGGACCAATAACACAATCCCTATAAGATCTCCTTACCCTACCAGCTAAGTCAAATTGAAAAATCATTAAAAAAAATCCCACTTAAAAAAGCTTCAATAGTTAAATTTCATAAATTACCAATATAAAAACCAACCAAACTTAATTTATTCCCATGAAAAAAATCCATATAACTCAATTATTAAGTATTCTTACAGTTGCCCTTGCCCTTAATACACAAAGGCTAACTGCTCAAGGATGCGTGGCTATTAGACACTTTTCCTCTTGTGTAGGCAATAGCCTGGAAAATAATCTTTTAGGCAAGGGAGACCTTCAAGTTGGCATGAACTATAGATATTTCAAATCCTTTAGGCATTTTAGGGGTACGGAAGAAGAAGCCGATAGGGTTGCCAATAATACCGAAGTTATAAATCATTCCCATGCATGGGATTTTTTCCTAACCTATGGCATCTCCCATAGGTTGTATGCCAGTATCACCATACCTACGGTAATCAATGCCAGGTCTTCCCTTTATGAACACGGCAGGGAAGAAAGAAACAGTACATTTTCCAGAGGTTTGGCCGATATAAGGGCAGGTGTTGGATATTGGTTATTTGATCCGTCCATAAGCCCCAATAGAAACATTGCCGTTGGTCTAGGGATCAAACTACCTACGGGAAATTATAATGCCACCGATATATTTTATAATGTAGGTCCTGAAGGAAGCCCGGAAACAAGACCTGTAGATCAGTCCATTCAACCTGGAGATGGCGGTTTTGGCTTTACTGTCGATTTTCAATTCTACCAAAAAATAGCCACAGGCCTATTTGCCTATGGCGGGGGTTTTTATCTGTTGAACCCAAGGGAGACCAATGGTATCAGAACCTTTAGGGAAACCCTTAGTCCAATTTTGGAAAATGAAGCCATTATGGCCGTACCGGACCAATATTCGGTACGTACGGGTCTTAGTTATAGCTTGTCCGATATTATTTCCACTTCCTTGGGGGCCAGGTTCGATGCTGTACCTGTAAAAGATCTTATTGGAGGCAATGAAGGTTTTCGTAGGCCGGGAAATGTCCTATCCCTGGAACCGGGCATAGCCTATATACATCAGAATTTCACCTTAAATCTAAATGTTCCTGTTGCCCTTAGGCGAGATAGACCCCAGAGTGTAACGGATAGGCAAACGGAAATAAACACTGGATCTCCCAGAAACGGAGATGCGGCCTTTGCAGATTATCTAATAAATTTTGGGATATCCTACCGTTTTCACAAAAACAAAACAATGGAAATAGACCCTACTATAAGGGATGTCTTCAACTAAACTTTTATGTAATGAATACATAGTGTTGGAATGGAATTCCTTGACAAGGACTGGATGATAAGTTGGCAGTAGGCAGTAAGCCGTTGGCAAAAATATTTATTGCTTATTGCAAAAATATCATTAAAAACTAATCCCCCAACGCCCATCGGAATCCTAGATCGCATAATCGATCGTCTCTTCGGAATTAGGAAGTTATTTCACGGTCAACTTAACACCAGATAATAAAAGACATATTACCAGTCAATGGGACGATAATCCTTTAAAAACTTACCGCACCAATGTTTCCCAGAGTTAATACCGTCTATCAATGGGTCCAACACCCTTGCGGCACCGTCAACAATGTCCAGTGGAGGTTGAAAATCATGGACTTCTTCCTTTCTTTTGGATAATTCTATAGGATCTTCGTCCGTTACCCAACCAGTATCCACAGCGTTCATGTACACCCCATCTTTGGCAAAGTCCAGGGCAGAAGTATGTGTCATCATGTTAAGCGCTGCCTTGGCCATATTGGTATGAGGATGACGATCTTCTTTGAAGAACCTGTGAAATTTCCCTTCCATGGCCGAGACGTTGATTATATGTTTTTTACCCGTATTCTCCTGCCGCATCAGCTTTGACAAGCGATTGCAGAGCACAAAGGGGGCAATAGCGTTCACCAACTGCACTTCTATCATTTCCGGGGTCTCAATTTCCCCTAATTTAAGTCGCCAGCTATTTGTTTTTCTTAGATCTACCTGCTGCAGGTCGGCATCCAATTGGCCTTCGGGAAAAACTTCCTTGGCAGAAAGGGAGCTATCAAAACTGTACGGAATTTGGGATAGTTTCGCAGAGGCCCTAATACCAATACCGGGTTCCGGAGCGTGCCAATTAACGGGCAATGCATTATTTTGGGTACTCGCCGTACCCTTGGTAAGGACATTCAGCTCCTGTAGACAATAATTGTGATCTGTCAATACCTCCTGGACCCGAGGGGGCAAATCAGGAAAGGCCACCTCTTCATTCTTCATAAGGTGTTGGTAAAAACCCGCAGGCCTTCTTACGGTTTGGGCAGCATTATTGATAAGGATATCCAATCGGTGGTATTGTTGCTCTATAAAATTGCAAAAAATTTCTACGCTCGGGATATGTCTTAAATCCAACCCATGTATTTTTAATCTATGCCCCCAATCATTAAAATCTTCTTCCGAGGAAAAGCGAAGTGCAGCATCTACCGGAAACCTGGTCGTGGCCACCACTATTGCCCCTGCTCTCAACAATATAAGGGCAATATGGTACCCTATTTTTAATCGTGATCCGGTTACTATGGCCACCTGTCCACTAAGATCGGCTGTCTGAAAGCGTTTTGCGTAATTGAAATCCCCACAGTCGGGACACATGGCATCATAAAAATGATGTAGCTTGGTATATACCGTTTTACATACATAGCAATTCCTCGGGGATTCCAGTTCCAGCTCTTCCAAGGTCTTACGGATGGGAGCAATCAACAACTTGGGGGCAACGAATACAGCGGCCTCCCTGGCACTTCTAATGCCCGTTTCCTTACGGGCGTGCCTGTCGCGCTCTATCATCTTGCGTTTGGCGGCCTTGGCCGCATCCTTTTTGCGCTGTTTAAATTCATTCTTGGCCGGTCTGGACAAGTGGCCTGCCGCCTTTAACAAGGCCACTCTTTTCTCTTCAGGAAGTTCAAGGATCCTATACCCGTTCCCAACCAACTTATTAAGTAGAAAAATACACTGATCTATCTCGTCCGAACTTATTGTTTCCACAAAATCCCCTTGCCTGTCCACCAGATTATTACCGTCCATTTCCAACTATTTTCCGAAAATTAAAACGTGCAAATGTAATCTTTAAATTAGATTGCACAAACAGTATTTATTTAGGGCTACAATAGGGGCAGAACTTTAACCTAGTGAGCTGTAAACCCTACTTTAACCATCCTAGGTCTTATTCTTTTTCACCCGGCCTGCGTTAAAAAACATTTCCGCTAAATATAATTATGACAAGTCCCAAAGAAGTCCCCGGCATTAATTGAATGGTCCCACCATGATATGGGCCCTATGGGTACCGGGATCCATTAACCAAGGCATTCCTGGAGCGTGGGGCTTGTCCGGCAATCCGGTTGATTCGGTGGTTGCAAAAGGAGTATAAATAACATATCTAAATTTTCCATTCTGTAATTCTCCTGTATCAATATCATAATCCTCAGATTTTCCATAGTACACATACATCATACTAGGCTCCTTGGGCATTTTTATTTTACCGGATGCCACCTCCTTGGCACGGATCTTTTCGCGCTCTTCCCCAGAAAGATTTTGAGCTGACAGTTCCCTGCCACGGGCCATAAAGGGTTCCATTTTTTTGGAATAGCACGCCACATTGATTCCGTCCTTATCCGGATTATCGCCTATACAGATCATATTATTGGTTCCCTTTCTCAAAACTACCAATTTCCCCGAGCTATTATATCCATAAACCATAGCGCCATCCTTTTTTTCATTAGGAAGGGGCAAAACAGCAGTTTTGATCTGAATTTCTTTGGGTGGAATTCCAATATTCATTTCCTGTGCCGCACAGGGAAAAACTGAAAATAGCAACATTCCTAAAATTAGTTGTTTCATGGGTATATGTTTTTATGTATTGATCCATTATGAAAAATGAACTCTACTGCAATAATCAATAGTCAAATTAGAACTTTATTTGTTTTCCCTAAAGATAAAAAATATAGACCTAACCTATTTGAGAAAAGATGGAATAATTAACCCCACATATCCTACTTAAATCTTGTTGGGATAATCTAAATTTACGGACTTAATTAAAATCCCATCAAAAAATGACGGTTTATGAATTTCTCGACAAACTAGGAAGGACTCCTGAAGAGATAACCTTTGGCGACACTATAGGTGTTATCGACACCTATTACAATTTTACGCCCTCTAGATTTACCAATGGAGCAATTATTAATGAGGCCGGTCAAAATTCGGGTTCCTGTAAAGTATTCTCATTTGCACAACATCACAAGTTGGGCAAGAAGGAGACCCTGGCCTGTTTTGGTTCCTATTACACTAAAGACGTTCTGGAAAATCCCAATGGTACGGACCACCAGAACATTCGTAATTTTATGATCAGTGGCTGGGAAGGTATTTCATTCAACAATGAGGCCCTTAGCATAAAGTGAGACCGGACATTCCCTAGTTAGGTCCCATATTTTTTCTGGCTTGGATCCGGCACCCATAACCGCCTACTTGATCATGGATGCCGATTCCTTATCCAAAAAAAGGGCGGTTTCCGGGTGGGTCCTGAGTATGGAAGCCGGACAACTGTTGCTAATGTCTCCGTAAAGACTATTATAAACGGCCTGGGCCTTTCTTTGGTCGGGCACCACACAACTAATGGCCTTACAGTTCATAATGGCGGTAATGGTCAACGTAAGGGCCTCTTTGGGCACATCGGCATAGGTTGGAAACCAGCCTTCCCCTAACTGTTGGTTTCGGCAGGCCTCGTCCAACTCCACTACCTTCACCAATTTGGGGTCTTTAAAGTCTGCAACTGCCGGATCATTGAAGGCTATATGTCCATTTTCACCTATTCCAATGCAGGCAATATCTATTGGATGCGCTTGTAAGGCCCTTTCATAATTTTTGATCTCCAGTGGCAAATTGGCAGCATCGCCATTTAGAAAGTATATCTTTTTAGGGGCCACCCTATTTAAAATCCGCTCCTTGAGATATCTTCTAAAACTGGCGGGGTGCGATTCGGATATACCCTTATATTCATCCAAGTGGAATACGGTTATTTTTTTCCAATCGATTTCCTTTTTCTGCAGTGCCTTTAAAAATGTAAACTGGGACGCGCCAGTAGCCAATATAAGATTGGCCTCGCCCCTATTGCAAATGGCAGCACCTAATTTTCCTTGAACATAATCAGCCGCAGCTGCGCCCATCTCCTTTTTTTGCCCATAAATATGAATGGTTAGATTATCTATTTGAAGCGATTTTTCCATGGTATAATTTTACATAAATTCAGATATAGCGAACCAAGTGGTGAGCAGTGCAAATAGGATAACCGCTATTAACCCAAGATTGAGTTTAATACCCGCCTTGTTACTTCCCATTAATTTCTTTCTATTGATCAATACAAACATGGGAATTGCCACTGCTGGAAGGATACAGGCTTGAAAGGCCTGGGAGAAAACCATTAGCGCCGGTGGCCTTTCCTCTAAAAAGACGGTTCCAAAAGCAAATACCATGGCCCCGAGTATTAACACCCTGGAAGATTTGGAATGAATATTTCTGGGAGTTCCCCTAAAGTCTGCCAACAACCAGGGAGCTATGAGCACAATGGGAAAGATAGTGGAAAGTCCGGCCCCTGTAATCCCTATAATCAATACAAAAGCTGCCAATTTACCTCCCAGCGGTTCAAACAGGGATATCATTTCTACGGTATCGTCCAGTTTCATTCCTGAAATATGAAGGGTTCCTGCAGCAACTGCCATGATGATACCGCTCAAGAAAAGCATCATAAAAGCGGACACAAAGGCATCCGTCTTTTCCTTTTTCAAATCGTTTATACCCCACCCCTTTTCTTCCACTACGGTACTTCTCATCACAAAAACAGCCGCAGAACAGGTGGTACCGGTAATGGCGGCAATGAGCCCCAATGCCCCGGGGGTATCTGGAATACTGGGAACCATGCCCGATAGGATATCCGTCATATCCGGACGTACCATGATAAAGACGACCATAAAGGAAAGTCCCATCAAAATGACCAGTACGGTCAACACTTTTTCAAAAGCCTTATAACGTCCGAACCATAAAAAAAAGGTGAGTACGGCAACAAAAAACAGGATGATCCATCCTCTTTGGATTACAGCCCCGCCAAACGCCAAACGCACCCCTTCCTGCACCAGATCGGCAACGATACCCATTACGCCCATAAGGGCCAATAATTCCCCAATAATCAATACCAAAATAATATAGAGTGAAAGTATCCAACCCCATTGAAACTCCTGTTTAAAATTAAACAGTGCCGTCCTACCCGTCACCAGAGTTACCTTGCCATAGGCGACCATTAGAACATAGGTAAAAATACAGGAAAGGACTACTGCCCAAAAAAGGCCCATTCCAAACTCCGCTCCTGTCTTGGCCATAGTAGTAACGCTTCCCGTTCCTATATTGTAACCAATAAGGAACAAGCCGGGACCTACGGCACTTAGTCCCAATAAGATTTTTTTAAGTATAGATCTATTGTCCATAGCCTACTATTTATATAATGAACCTATTTAATTTTCAACCAAGTACCCTAACATTATACACTGTGGAAATTCACAAGAAACTAATCTTTTGAATATACCAAACGTCCGGACAAAAATGTCTTTAGAATTACCATCTGATTATCCTCCATCTTAAAGAGAATAATATCTGCCCGCTTGCCCTGCCCTATTTCACCCAATCCATTTAAAGAAAACATCTTGGCAGGATTGGTGCTTGCCATTTGTATGGCATCGCCCAAGGTACATTGTGTATAATCCATAATGACCCCTACACAGGTACTTATTGGTGAAGCTGCCCCGGCCAGAACATTTTCCTTTGGTAATTTCACCACATTAGGGGTCAATAATAATTTGCGTTCCCCACGAATATACTCTCCCGGTGGCAGGCCCGCCAGATCCAAGGCATCAGAGACCAAAATGGTTTTATCGGGGCCTTTTACCTTATAAAAACTCCGCACCTCTTCCTTGGTCAGATGAAATCCGTCCGCTATTAGACTGGGGGTAATGCGATCATCGGCCAATTGGGGCCAGATAGGGTTATGGTGCCTATTGATCTCGTTGGCACAGCCATTGCCCAGGTGGGTGGCCATTTTTGCCCCGGCATCTATGGCACGTTCTATGTCTTCTGCACTGCCATTGTGATGTCCGAGTGCCACTGTAATACCATGGGCCACACAATTGCGGATAAAGGGTATGGCCCCGTCCAATTCCGGGGCTACGGTAATCAATTTTATACCAATGTTCGCCGCCCTTTGTAATTCCTGAAATTCCTCCCAGTCCGGATTTTTTATGTACTTCCCCAAATGTGCGCCCCTAAAGCCGGGAAGAGGTGATATATAAGGGCCCTCCAAATGGAATCCTGGAATTGAGCCCCCTATTTCCGGATCTTTTTGTGCCTCGGCAAGAATTGCAAAATTCCTTTTCATCCTATTGAAATCGCCGGTAATAATGGTCGGGAAATAAGTTGTTACCCCAGCCTTCCACAAAGTCTTTGTTGCTTTCCTTATCCCTTCCACCGTAAGATCGGGGCCCGAAAAATCCACTCCCATATAACCGTTGATCTGGACATCTATCAGGCCTGGCGCTACATATGTATTGAAACTTTTATCCCCTTTGGCCAAACGTTTGATTCCTGAAATTTTTCCGCCCGTAGTCGATATGGAGATCCGCCCCCCATCGGAATACAAAATGCCCTCCAAAACATTTGTACCAATAGCCTGTGATATTCCCATACTATAAAAAAAGAATAGTGCTACAACTGATATATACTTAAATATCACAACAATTTGTTGATTTTATAATTATCAGACCTCAGTCAATGTCATCTAAAACTAACTTCCGGATTCAATTTTTCGAATCTTTATGTTACGAAACCAGGCATCGTCCTTATGGTTTTGAAGGACGATATGTCCTTTTCTCTTTTCCAAAAAGCCCGGATAGTCCACAAACTTGCTTTTTTGAAAAAGGGAATCCAGATGTGGGGAACCAAATTCATAAGCCACCACCTTTTTTCCGTTAAGCCAATGTTCCACCCTCTTGCCGTTAACAACAATCCGACTGGAATTGAACATTCCGGCCGGCCTGACATCTGCATTTTCTGCAGCAATCATATCATAAAGACCGGCTGTATATTGGGAAGGTTTTAATTTTCCCACATATAACGTATCGTTATCATCCAACAACTGGTATTCAAATCCCAGGGCCGAGTATTTGGATCCATACTGTTGCGACATTTCTTCGGACACATTGTACTTTAAGCCTGTGTTGCCCGCTTTTAGTATTTTCCACTCAAAATACAATTCATAATTATCATAGGTATCAACGGTCATTAGATCGCCCCCTTCCACGGGTTGACCATCAGGAAGGGAAGGTACCTCCCCACTATTCAATTTTCGTATAGTGCCATCCTCAATTTTCCAAAGCTCGGTCTGTACATCATTTCTGCCCAGACCTCGCCAACCTTTAAACGACACTCCATCAAAAAGCAGTTCCCAACCCTGTTCTTGCTCCAAAACAGTTAAGTTATTGTGCGATTGCTCCGCAGCCTTCAATGGTTCCTGCTTATTTTCCCCTTTGTTTCCACAACCAATACATAACAATCCCATTATTAAGGCAATGGCCCTAAAACTGCCAAGGCTATCCTTTTTTTTACTCCCCATCCTTATACCATTTAACAGATTCCCAATTACCTGAGATTATGGACTTTTGAATGGCTTCCAATACGGCAATCCCATGAATAATGCTCTCATGGCTACGCGGTTCCTTTCCGGTGCTGAACATGTTTACCATATCTACATAATTCTTATCGGGATCAACGGGCTTTATTCGCGACTTCAATTCCACCACTCCATCATCGGTCTCCACAAAATTTTGCCAGCCATACTTTTTGGTCGTAATTACCAAAGTGGCCATTCTTCCATTATCAAATATTAAACTGGCGCTACTGTTCAAATTTTCCTTTTCGTTTTTATTGAACCTAGCGGAAACGATTTTTTCGTCAAAAAGATATATAAGCGGTTCTACCATATGTACCCCATAAAAGAAAAAGCCTCCATAAATGGAATTGATATCTGCCTTGCCGTAACAGGTTATTTGATTTACCTCCTTCATTCCTGCCAACTGGCTGCGCATATCGTCCGTAGCATGGCTATGGGCTATGGAACTATAGGATGTTACCGGAGTACCAACGGCCCTTGCCATTTCCAGAAATGTTTTTGCGGCCTGACTACTATAACAAAATGGTTTGTCTATAAAAGTAGGAATCCCTTTTTTTACAAAGGGGAAGGCCGCATCCAAGTGTAGATCGCCATGCCTATGATCAACTATCAACGCATCTATCTTTCCCATCATTTCCAATGGGTCCTGAACAATAACGGGAATGCTGCCCTTGGTCTTGGCAAGTTGGGCAAACTCCTCTTTTTCTCCCCATACATATTTAACCTCCCAACCTGGAAATTTTTTATCCAAATTGAACATTTTCCCAAAACCTACGGTATGTGAATTTTCGGCACCAATAATACCTATAATCTTATTTTTTACCCCCGGTGCTTTTCCAAGTTTTACTTGGGAAAACAAAGGTGAAGGCAAGGACAGGGCCAAGGTTGAAAATGCTGCCCCTTTTCCGATTTTTTCTATAAATGATCTTCTGTTCGCCATATAATTCTTATTATAATTTCATTTCCCAGCCGTTTTTATAAGTACGACTCCATAATTTCCGGGCATCGCTATCCTGCAAAATATACCATTATTGGAATCTATGTGCAAAGACCTCCCTATACGCTGGGCAATATTCCCCAACTATTGTCCCACATTATAGAAACATTGATACGATCATCGACACCTATAATGCGGGCATAACTTTTGGCACTAAATTGGAGAAGGATTCCGGCCGTTGCCATAAAGACCGAACCAGCTGCCGTTTTTTTATTAAAACTTCTCCGTGAACTTGATTCCATGCTATCCCGGTTTGATAGTTTACAACCTATAATTATTTTGTATATCACTATAGGAGGCTAATAAAGGCCCGAAAACTCTAGTTCAAGGGCATTGATCTCTTCATCGGAGATTTCTCCCGAACACACTAGGGTACGAAAGGCAAAACGCACGGAATCCCCTTTTTTCAAACTTAAATCCATAGTTTCCTTTCCTTCCGAAAACACATTTTGACCCAACGGATTTACGGCAAAAAGTCCATAGCCCCTTGCATGCCAATAGGCCGGATACCCGGGATTCTTTTTATGGTCCAGGATTACCACGGCAACTTTCCCTTCCTTATACTCTCCAAAGAGTTTCATCCATCTGGCCCGGGTTCCCCAAACATCTTCCCCTTTAACACCTTCACTGCTTAAATAATCCCCGGAAACCACATCGTTATCTATGACTTTGATGGTCTCAGGATTTCCGTGTGCATCGGTTAATGTCAAAGGATCATCTGAAGGCAATTCCAGTTCACGACTTACCCTTATGGCAAACATCCCTTCTTTGGTATCCTTGAACAAAATATCCTCTTGGGCGGTTAAGGTACTTATCCAGTCTATTATCCTTACCTTCCCCTTATCCATAAAATGAAGTTCAATTTCTTCCTCTATTTGGGTACGTCCCTGGGCTTCCCATTTGGTCCGTACCTTTATCGTACCTTGGGTATCATCGGCATTGGCCTGGACAACCTCCTGATGCCTGATAACACCGCTAAACGGCTTACGATCTTCAGGGGTAGCCTCGGAATGCCCCCAGTAATCAATACCGTTAACATCTCCATAATTCATCCACATCCCTATATGATGGGGATGATCCGCACGCTCCCCGGCCACCGTCTTTAATGGATATTTACGCGTAATCTCTGTACCCTCTGAAGTCGTTATGGGCCATAAACAGGGCTTCATAATATTATCGGGGTAGATGTAGGAAGTAAATAATTCATCCCCGAAGTAGACATCCACTTTTTGTTCCGCCACCCTATTTTCTACCCTAATGGCAGATTCTCCATCCAATTGTAAGGAATTTACATTACTATTTTTGGACTTGCTCTCTCCACAAGAACCCAAAAAAGCCAATACCATTAAAAAGCCAAGCAATCTTACTACCATAACACTTATTTTTAGTTTTATAAAGGTCTACACATTTACCTAGTTTTAGCCATTGCACAAAACCCTATTGAAAGTTGATATAATAATCTACGTTCTCCTTGATAATGATATCCAGAGGCACATACTGAATGGAGTGGGGCAACTTCTTGTAGACAAAAAAATCGAACAGCACCTTTACAGCGGTTAACCCTTGAAAAACAGGTCTTTGAGAAATAATATAATCGATATTTCCATTTTTCAGCTCGACCACATTCCCTGGAACAAGATCAAATCCGACCACCTTAAGTTCCAAGTCGTGCAAAGCGTGGTACCTGGAGATTATGTGGGCCCCGGAGTTGGAAACAAAAACACCTTTGATTCCCGGGTTCTTGATATAATAGGTAGTCAGTTGCCTGTTTACCTCGATCTCCGTGGTGGAGGGTATTGTAATGGAATTTATATTTCTCTTTGCCCGAGGTTCATTTAGCCTGAAATATTCCCTAAAACCATTTTCCACAACGGCCGTATGCGCACTATTCTCAAACCCCTTCACCATGTTCACTATCAGGATGTCGTCTGAAGGCCCCAAAACCGAATTCAACAATTTCCCGGCAATGAATCCGCTACCCTTTAGATCTGGCCCAATATAACTAAGGTTTTTTTTGTTCTCGATGTTGGCATCTATAAAGACATAAGGAATATTCCTTTCTTCCAATTTCGACACGAATTCCAAACTTTCCTTTTCAAACAGCGGCGCCAAAATTACGCCACTTGGATTCTTGCCAAGTATGGCATCGGCATTTTTAACAAAACTGGATTCGTCAATCAAGCTATACTCATAAGCATTTAGCTCCATACCAAAATCCCTATACCCTTCCACTCCCTGATCTACCCCTATTTTTGGCAAGGACCAATAACTTTCAGAAGTAGTCGCTTCCGGAAACAGACTGCACACCATAAACTCTCTTCCCAAAGCCAATGTCCTTGCCAAGAGATTGGGGTTAAAATCCAGTTTGTCTATGGCCTCCTCCACCTTTTTCCTTTTGGCATGGGACACCTTCCCCCTATTGTGCAAAACCCTGTCAATGGTTCCTATGGAAACATTGGCATAGTTTGCCAAATCTTGAATGGTGGTCTTTTTATTTTTTGCCATCTAAAATAAACTTGCCTAATTGTATGTATTTTAAGAAACTAAAAAAGTGTGTGGGCACACGAATATAAAAATAATTGTAACATATACGGCAAATTATATAAGCAAATGATGCTATTTCAGATCATTATCAAAGAAATGTGTAAGGACACACTTTTCAAAAAACGAGTTCCCTAGCTGGAATTTCCTAAAACAGTTTTTGAGATCATTGCCAGTAATCATAGACTGTAGATCGCCCTACAATGACCTTCTGATAGCAATGAACAAAAAAATGAATAATGAGTATATTATAAAAAAAGGAATTATGTATTCTGCCCATCCCAAAAGCAGCATCGTACTTATCATTAGCAACTGAAAACCAAGGCCAAAGGTAGATACGGCCGTCATAAGCCAATTGGGCAGATGTCTGCCCTTGGCAGCCTCCCTGTCCAACTTATAAATTATTTGATCAAAACCACCGTAAAGTATTCTATACCACCAAAAAAGCACGTTCACATTTCGCTGCTGCTCCCCTACCATTGCAACCGGGGTCCCGGATTCAAAAACCCGACTTGTAACATCGCCATGAAACTTATTTCTCAAGATAACATAGTAATAATTATACAAGGTACCTTGAAGTTGCAACCCCAGGAATGCCAATAGGGCATAACCAAAATCCACATGGGTTATACGCCACAACACTAAAAATATCAGGACATTCAATACAAAATCAGAAAGGGAATCAAAATATCTCCCAGTATAGGAGGGGGTATCCTTGATCCGCGCCAACTCCCCATCGGCAGCATCCAGGATAGATTTTAAAATAAAAAAGAAGGCTGCATACCAATTATGGCCATAGTACATACAAGCCACCGCAATTATTCCTGAACAAAGAAATCCAATAGTAACTTGAACAGGCGTAACGGCAGTTTCCTTTAATCCGTTCGCAATAACCTTTGCTAATGGCCTCCCATAATCTGAAAGGTCCAAGAATTTATGGTCTTCCGGTAATTTGGACATTCCCAGCTTTTTTTTGGGGCTTTTTAATGACTTAGTTACCTAAATTAAAACAGCACACTTCGTTATTCTTACTAAATATACGATTAAATTAAGTAGGGAATTCTTTAAACACCCATAAAACAAAGGACGGGCCCTTAGGTCTTAACAGAAATAGGAAGATTCACATCAAGATAACATACCGATAAACTTTCTGCCCTACCTTACCCTTCCAAAATCTCAAGCTGCCGAACAATATCCTTTTCCGTTACGGGATATGGGATTTCTTCTGCAATGGACCTATAAACATCTTCAAACAAATTAATATAGGACGATCTTAGCGATTTTATTTTTTCTTGATGCCTTTCCCCATTCCCATCAATGGTAGTGAGTACCCCATATTTATCGGTGTCCTCTTTTCCAAACAAAGGGTCTCCGGGACACATTCCCTCCAATAATTGCTGCTCCTGAATGTCCGTTCTTTGTTTTACAAAGGTCCCCTTGGTTCCATTAAGGACAAAAGCGGCTTGCGGTTGTACCACCAACATACTCATAGTTACGAATACCTGTACTCCCTTCGGATACACCAAATGTATATGCGCATAATCATCTACCTGGGTATTGGGCCTAAATTGTCCGGTGTACTTGCTCCATTGCAGGGGGTATCCAAATAGTGCTATGGCCGCATCCAATAAATGTGGGGCCAGATCATACATAAGACCACTTCCCGGTACTGGAGTTTCCTTGGCTATTTTGGGACCAATATGATGGCGATACCTATCATAACGCATATGGACCTCCACGATGGCCCCCAACTTACCGGACTCCAACACCTGTTTTACCGCCAAAAAATCACTGTCGTACCTTCTATTTTGATAAGGCAGAATACAACGATTCAACTTTTTTGCCTCAGCGAAAAGCTCCTTGGCCTCAGCGCTTTCAACACAAAAAGGCTTCTCCACCAAAACATGCTTCCCCGCCCGGAGCGATTTTAACGCAAATTCGAAATGCGTATAATTGGGCGTATTCACCACTATTAGATCTATATCCTTATCGGCTATGAGCTGATCAACGGTGTTGTAACTTTTTATATTGGGATAACGTTTGCCCGCTATTTTTTTACTCCGCTCTACAACAGCGGTCAACCGGAAACCGGGGTGTTCGTTTAAAAATGGGGCATGAAACAAAGTACCTGACATTCCGTATGAAAGAATACCCGTTTTTATAATCTTTCTGGACATATTTTAAGCTTCTTTCATAAAAAATGGACACATTGCCCACTAAGCGGGATTTAATCACCTGATCTACCTGTATGGCCCCGAAGTTTTTCACTTTATAGTGGAGCCTAATTAGGAACAGAGTTCCCCCGTTCTTATTTTAAACTGGCCAAACTCTTTTCCAGCGTATCAATTTTTGCTATGGCATCCGCCTCCTTTTGCCGTTCCAAGTCAATTACTTTGGCCGGTGCGTTGGCCACAAAACGTTCATTGGAAAGTTTCTTTCGCACGGACACCAGAAAGCCCTTTATATATTCCAGTTCGTCTTCCAACTTATTAATTTCTGCTTCAACATCAATAGCTCCGGCCATAGGGACAAAATATTCGTTGGACTTCACCCTCAAGGTCAATGCCCCATCCACCGCACTGTCTACATAATCAATGCCGGCCAAATTGGTGAGTTTGGCAATAACAACATCCCAATCTTTAGAAATATTCCCTTCATTTAATACGGCCAACCGAAGGGAGTCCTTCATGGGAATATTCTTTTCCTTACGGATGGTCCGTATTCCGGCAATTACATCCGAAGCAAAATCAAAACCTTCGATCAAACCCTCATTAATGGGCTGTACCTTGGGCCATTTGGCAATGACCAATGCCTGTTCCGGACTACGTTCGGCAATGTGCTGCCAGACCTCCTCTGTAAGAAAGGGCATAAACGGATGCAATAATTTTAAGTTTTCCTCAAAAATATGGATTACCGCATCAAAAGTACTTCTATCTATAGGCTGTTGGTAAGCCGGTTTAATAATTTCCAACAACCAAGAGCTATAATCGTCCCAAACCAATTTATATATGGCCATTAACGCATCCGAAATACGATACTTGCCAAAATGGTCCTCTATCTCCGCCAATGTCCTGTTAAATTTTGAAGCATACCATTCAATGCCCAATCTGGAAGCCTCCGGCTGAGGCAAATCTGCCACTTCCCAGCCTTTGACCAAGCGGAAACCGTTCCAAATTTTATTGGCAAAGTTTTTCCCCTGTTGGCATAAAGTTTCATCGAACATAAGATCGTTACCTGCGGCGGAACTCAACAAAAGCCCCACACGAACACCGTCGGCCCCATAATCTTCGATCAGTTGCAGGGCATCTGGCGAATTTCCAAGCGACTTGGACATTTTGCGTCTCTGCTTGTCCCTAACCAATCCGGTGAGATATACGTTCTCAAAAGGCCTTTCTTTTCGGTATTCATAACCGGAAATAATCATTCTGGCCACCCAAAAGAACAGGATATCCGGGCCGGTCACCAAATCATTGGTAGGATAGTAATACTCTATTTCCTCATTATGGGGATCCAATATCCCATTAAAGACACTTATTGGCCAAATCCAGGAGGAGAACCAAGTATCCAGGGCATCTGCATCCTGTTGTAGATCTTCCAATTTTAAACCGGTATTCCCCGATTTTTTCCTTGCCAAATCCAATGCCCCTTCTTTGGTTTCGGCTACTACAAAATCGTCCTGCCCATCACCAAAATAATAGGCCGGGATTTGTTGTCCCCACCACAACTGTCTTGATATGTTCCAATCGCGTATGTTTTCCATCCAATGGCGATAGGTATTTTCGAATTTTTTGGGAAACAACTTAACCTCCCCGTCTTCCAAGACCGCCTTTATGGCCGGTTTGGCCAGTTCCTCCATACTAAGGAACCACTGGTCCGACAATCTTGGTTCAATGACAGCCTTGGTCCTCTCGGAGGTACCAATTTTATTGATATGCTGTTCTGTCTTCACCAAATATCCCTTTTCCTCCAATTCCTTGGCAATGGCCTTTCTTACCTCAAAACGGTCCTTACCTTCATAATGGAGCCCATAACTATTTAGACTGGCATCCTCATTAAAAATATCAATGGTTTCCAAATGATGTTTCTCCCCTAGGGCCTTATCATTGACATCATGCGCAGGAGTCACCTTCAGACAGCCCGTTCCAAATTCAACATCCACATATTCATCCTCAATAATGGGGATTACCCTATTGCATATGGGCACAATGGCATTTTTACCTCTTAAATGGGCATAGCGTTCATCCTTGGGATTAATACAGATAGCGGTATCCCCCAGAATGGTCTCCGGCCTAGTGGTGGCAATGGTCACGGTCTCCTTGGATCCCTCTATTTTATAGGCCAGATAGTACAACAGGCCTTGTCTTTCCTCGTAGATAACTTCTTCATCGGATAGGGTAGTTTTTGCTTCCGGATCCCAATTTACCATGCGGTAGCCCCGGTATATGAACCCTTTGTTGTAAAGATCAACAAAGACCTTGATAACAGAGGCGGACATATTGTCATCCATAGTGAACTTGGTACGCTCCCAATCGCATGAACAGCCCAACTTCTTTAGCTGTTCCAAGATGACCCCACCATATTCACGGGTCCAATCCCAAGCATGCTCCAAAAATTCTTCACGGGTAATATCCTTTTTATCTATACCCTGTTCCTTTAGTTTGGCAACCACTTTGGCCTCCGTAGCTATGGAAGCGTGATCGGTTCCCGGTACCCAGCAGGCATTTTTGCCCATTAAGCGAGCCCTACGGATAAGGACATCTTGAATGGTATTGTTCAACATATGCCCCATATGCAATACCCCTGTTACATTGGGTGGTGGTATAACTATTGTATAAGGCTCCCTATCATCTGGAATGGAATTAAAATAATTATGCTGAATCCAATAGTCGTACCATTGGCGCTCCACCCTGTGGGGCTCATATTTTGAAGGAATTTCCATTATTTGGAACAGTTTTTGCTTTCCCTATACGGGCAATTACTAAATGAGTGCAATATTAAGGTTTAACTTGAAATAATTCTAAGGTTTTTGTCCATTTAGAAATACGAAACAAAAATAAGTAACGTTCTTACATAACAAAAGAATTTTGGAGGTTCATTAAAAACATTTACTTTTGAAATTCACCAAAAACTAAAAAAATGAAAAAAATAGTACTAATTCTATTTGTTGGTCTCTTAGGTTTTGGCCTAACCGCTCAAGAAAATGGAGCGAAGATTAACTTCAAAACGGAAACCGTAGATTATGGTGAAATTGCTAAGGGCAGTGATGGTATAAGGGTATTTGAATTTACCAATACCGGCAATGCACCACTTGTCATCAGTAAAGTAAGCTCTAGCTGTGGATGTACCATTCCCAAAAAACCGGAAGGTCCGATTCTACCCGGTAAAACTGGACAGATACAAGTAAAATATGATACTAACAGGGTTGGACCCATTGCAAAGGCGATTACCGTAATATCCAACGCAGACACCCCAACAAAGGTGTTAAAAATAAAAGGAAAGGTATTGCCGGCGGAAGGCAAGTAAGCAGCCTTTAAAAAATACCTAAGCTTGTTAAGACCTTATTACGGTATTTAACAAGCTTTTTTTGTGGGGGCCAACTGGAAAATTACCGGTCCTTTCTTGACATCCGCTCCTAAATTTGAAGGAGTCCTTATCCGATAAACCAAGTACAATTCCCAATTAACAAAATCATTTATCATATTAATACGGAATCAAATAAGACAGTTTTATTGTTTTGTCCGTATCGATTTCCCATTTTTGCCTAAAATTACAATCCATATGCCATCAATTTCAAGGAGAGGCGAAACAATGCCGGAATCTCCAATAAGAAAGTTAGTACCTTTTGCCGAAGCTGCCATAAAAAGAGGAATAAAGATCATCCATCTCAACATTGGTCAGCCCGACATAAAAACACCCAAGGTTGCTTTGGAAGCCGTTAGGAACAATACTTTGGAAATCTTGGCCTACTCTAGAACGGAAGGTTCCGAATCTTACCGGGAAAAGATTGCCGGATATTACGCCAAGAACAACGTATATGTGGATGCGGACGATATTATAGTCACCACAGGTGGCTCGGAAGCATTGTCCTTTGCTTTGGGAAGTATAGCGGATAATGAGGATGAAATTATTGTCCCCGAACCCTTTTATGCCAATTACAACGGCTTTGCCAACGCCAACGGAATAAAGATAATACCTGTTGTCTCCAGCATTGAAAATAATTTTGCACTACCTCCCATCGATGAATTTGAAAAACTAATAACACCTAGGACAAAGGCAATCCTTATATGCAATCCAGGTAACCCAACAGGCTATTTACACACAAGGGAAGAAATTGAAAAATTGGCCACGATCGTTAAAAAACACAACCTTTTCCTAGTGGCCGACGAGGTATATCGCGAATTTGTCTATGACGGCCGGGAGCATTATTCCATTCTTCAGGAAATAGGTTTGGAAGAACATGCTATCATTATAGATTCGGTTTCCAAAAGATACAGTATGTGCGGGGCAAGAATTGGGTATTTGGTCTCCAAAAACAAGGAGGTGATCCGAACCGTCCTAAAATTTGCCCAGGCCCGTCTTTCTCCCCCAACCTATGCACAGATTGCAAGTGAAGCTGCCCTGGACGCCCCACAGTCTTATTTTGACGATGTAAAAAAGGAATATGAGGAACGGAGAAACTTACTTATCTCAGAATTGAACAAACTTGAAGGTGTGGTCGTGGGCCGGCCCCAAGGTGCCTTTTACTGTATTGCCCAACTGCCCATTGATAACGCGGACACTTTTGCCCAATGGCTATTGGAAGATTTCGATCTAGACGGGGAGACCGTAATGGTAGCGCCCGCTGCAGGATTCTATACCACTAACGGACTCGGAACAAACCAAATCCGTATTGCCTATGTGCTGAACAAGGAGGATCTAAAAAGGGCGGTACGTATTTTAAAAGTGGCCTTAAGGGCATATACACATTAATGGAGATACAAAAAGACATATCCCTTAAAAAGTACAATACTTTTGGAATTGACGCCAAGGCCAAATTCTTTTGCGAAATCAATTCGATCGCAGCACTAAAAAAAGTAATCTCCCTTAAAGGCTATCCCGAATTATTTGTTCTTGGAGGCGGCAGCAATCTACTTATTACAAAGGATTTGGAAAATCTGGTATTGCACATTAACCTAAAAGGAATTGAAGTAATATCGGAAAATAGGGATGAGGCCATAATAAAGGTAAATGCCGGTGAAAATTGGCATCATATGGTATTATGGACCTTGGAACGCAATTATGGCGGATTGGAGAATTTATCCCTCATTCCGGGAAATACGGGTACCGCGCCAATTCAGAACATAGGTGCCTATGGCGTTGAGCTCAAGGACAGTTTTGTAAGTTGTGAAGCTATGGAAATTGCCACCCGGAAACTAAAAACCTTTACCAAGGGAGAATGCCGGTTTGGCTACCGCGATTCCTATTTTAAAAATGAAGGTGCGGGAAAATACATCATCACCTCGGTAAATTTTAAATTGACCAAAAGAAACCACCAATTAAATGTAGATTACGGGGCCATCGTTTCCGAATTACAAAATAACGGCATTACCGACCCGGGCATAAAGGACATCTCCAATGCGGTAATTTCCATTAGAAGAAGTAAGTTGCCAGATCCCAAGGAACTGGGCAATAGTGGAAGCTTCTTCAAAAACCCCGTAGTGGATGGCAAGCAATTTGAAAAATTCATGACATTGAACCCGGCAGCACCCTATTACAAGGTTTCCGAAAGTGAATTCAAGATTCCGGCAGGTTGGCTAATAGAACAATGTGGATATAAAGGAAAAAGGTTTGGGGATGCCGGAGTACACAAAGACCAGGCCTTGGTACTGGTAAATTACGGTGATGCCACAGGAAAGGATATAATTGCACTGGCCGAAAATATCATGGACAGTGTATTAAAAAGGTTCGGAATAATGATCGACCCTGAAGTAAATATTATAAAATAACCCCTGACACATAATGTCAGGGGCTATACCAAACCAAACTAACCAAAAATTAAATGTACAGTTACCAGCTGTCCATTTATCCAATTAAAACGCTAAGCATAACAATCAATTTTATAATTTAGCGTTTGTTTATATACGGAAAAAATAAGGTCTTGGATGATGGTCCAACCACTTTTTTTGAGAACACACTAATTATATGAGCATATTACTGGAAAATCACATTGTTGAGCTTCTTCAAGAGCGAAATGACAAGGCCATTTCCCTCCTATATGAGCACTACGGCGACACCTTGTACGGAGTTGCCTACAAGGTAGTGCGCGATGAGGAATTGGCTCAGGATGTTGTACAGGAAAGCTTCATCAAAATTTGGAAGAAATCCGATTCTTATGACCCTTCAAAAGCGAAATTGTTCACCTGGCTTTTTAGGATCACCCGCAATACGGCCATAGACAAATTAAGAAGTGCAAACAACAAATCCGACAAGGAAATCCAAATAGATGTTTCGGACGTATATAGACTAGGAACTGAAGGTGTAGTCCCTGACCTGATGGACGTTCAGGATAATTTGGACAAAATAGATTCCAAATACCAAATTGTGTTGGACGCCCTATTTTTTCAAGGAATGACCCAGCAGGAAGCAAGCGAGGAATTGGACATACCGTTAGGCACCATTAAATCCAGATTAAAGATCGGACTTAGGGAATTAAAGAAGATATACGGTTCAACAATGGTACTTGCCTATTTCCTAAGTTTATTTATAAATTAAAGCACAACCATGACAAAACTAAGACTAGGGCCCAATTATTAAGTTGACCTTATGACATAGTCGACCAAAATGTGCTACAAACAATAAAGCCATGAAAGAAAAGATCAGAATATTTTTGGAAACAGATCTACTGGAGAACTATCTTTTGGGTACAACTTCCCAAGAAGAAGCGTTACAGGTAGAAAGATATATTGCCATGTATCCCGAAGTTAGGGACACTTATTTGGAGCTTCAGGAAAACCTGGAAATATTTGCCAAGTTACATGCCATTAAAACTCCGGAAGGCCTCAAGGAAAAAATTCAAACTAGGATCAAAAAGGAAAATTCCGAAAGAACAAAATTCTTTAGGTATGCCATTGCAGCCAGTTTTGCCGCCCTGCTCTTTGCGGGAGCATCCTATTTCTTTTGGAACCAAAACCAAAACTTGCAAGAGGAAAATGTTATTGTCAACAATAAGATCCAAAACTTGGAAAATAATATGCGTTTACAATTGGAGGATGTCAGGAATCAGTTTATTGTCCTTAACAACCCAAAAACGAAGCGTCTTACGGTAAAAGGCAACAATAAGGCCAAGGAACTTAAGGCGGTGGCCTATGTTAATCCCGTAAAAAAGCTTTCCTACATCAATGTAAGTAAATTACCGAACCTACCGGAAAACCAATGCTACCAAATGTGGGCGGAGGTCAACGGACAAATGCTCAACCTAGGGGTAATAGAAGAGGCGAGCAATAGTGAAAAACTAATGGCCCTCCCCTATGGCGAAAATGCCGTTGGATATATTACTATAGAACCAACAGGCGGCAATTCCAAACCTACCATAGAGAATATCGTGGCCAATATTGCCTATTAAACAGAATACTTAAAGTAATCCCAATCCTTATTGGGAAGGATATTAATTTCATATCTTTGCACTAAATAATGCAGGGATATGAAATTATTATTTTTAACAATAGGTCTATTGGCACTAGCTTTTGCTGGTATTGCAATAAAAATATGGTCTAAAAAGGACGGTAAATTTGCGGGGACATGCGCCAGTCAAAGCCCCTTTTTAAATAAGGACGGGGAAGCATGTGGCTACTGTGGAAAACTTCCAACGGAACAGGACTGCAAAAAGGATTCCGTTACGCAATAGAGCCCTGCCAATTATCACCCTTTACAAATTCCTATCTTGGACAAAACCGAAGAACCACTTCCCAACCTAATTGAAAAAGCCAAACTAGGCAATCAGATAGCCTTCAGCGCATTATTGGATAGCTTTTGGAACGACGTCTACGGATTTCAATTGATCAGAACCAGAAATGAGAACGATGCCGAAGACATTACCATCCAGACATTTTCGAAGGCCTTTGACAAGATTCACACATTCAACAAAGAGTATGAATTTAAGACATGGTTGATCGCCATTTCAAAAAATTTGCACATAGACCTCATCCGCAAGAGCAAAAGAAACGTCCTACAGGGCAATGCCGAAAGCAGTAGCGAAGCCATTAAAAAGGTCTTGGACGATGCCCCTTCCCCTGAGGACAGTCTAATTACGGAACAAAATCTGGCCGCTTTACTGGGGTACATAAAAAGACTGAAACCACATTACCAAGAAGTAATAAACCTAAGGTATTTTCAGGAGCTGCCCTATACCGAAATTGCAAAAAAATTAGGCGAACCTGTAAATAACGTTAAAGTAAAACTACTAAGGGCCAAAAGGTTACTGGCGGAAATTATTAAAAACAACACCTAGGGCCCATACTTCTTCTGCCGGCCCTCCTATCCCTGTCCCCGATCAACAACCCTTATTCCAAAGGTAGTTCCAATTAGGTTATGGCATTACAATTCTTTGCCACTATTTGGTATTTTAACAACCTCCCATTTCGTATATTTGTACAAAATCATAGTATGAGTATCGAAACCATAGACAGTGTCATCCCACCAAAAGGCAAACCCAAATGGTTACGGGTAAAACTTCCGACAGGCAAAAAATACACCCAGTTAAGGGGATTGGTGGACAAGTACAGCCTTCATACCATATGCACCTCGGGCAGTTGCCCCAATATGGGTGAATGTTGGGGGGAAGGTACTGCCACCTTCATGATTTTAGGTAATATTTGTACCCGTTCCTGTGGCTTTTGTGGTGTAAAAACGGGGAGACCTGAAGATGTAGATTGGGAAGAGCCGGAAAAAGTGGCCAGATCCATTAAAATAATGGATATTAAGCATGCCGTAATTACTTCAGTGGATCGTGACGACCTAAAGGATATGGGGTCCATAATATGGGCCGAAACCGTAAAGGCCATAAGAAGAATGAACCCCACAACGACGCTGGAGACATTGATCCCCGATTTCCAGGGCGTCACTACCCATTTGGATCGGATCCTAACCGTTGCACCTGAAGTAATATCCCATAATATGGAAACCGTAAAACGATTGACAAGGGAGGTCCGCATACAGGCAAAATACGAAAGAAGTCTGGATGTCCTTTCCTATTTAAAAGAAAATGGCGCCAACCGGACCAAGTCGGGAATAATGTTGGGGCTTGGAGAAAGGGAAGAAGAGGTAATAAGGACCATGGAAGATCTTAGGTCGGCCCATGTAGATGTGGTCACCATTGGCCAGTATCTACAGCCTTCCAAAAAACATTTACCGGTAAAAGAGTTTATTTTGCCGGATCAATTCAAAAAATATGAGGAAATAGGCCTTCAATTAGGCTTTAGACATGTGGAGAGCGGTGCTTTGGTCCGTTCTTCGTACAAGGCACACAAACATATAAAGTAAGTACCCCTTACGCCCCAAACCTAGAATATCAATCCGTTGTTGGACGGATAAATTGGCTTTACCCTATCTATGAAACAATTCCATATTGGTATAAACGGCTTTGGTAGAATAGGCCGTACCCTATTTAGACTTCTTAGCGAGCAACCCCATTTAAAGGTGGTGGCCATTAACGATTTGGCGGATGCTCCCACATTGTCCCATTTATTAAAATACGATAGCATCCATGGGGTGTTTCAAAAAGAAATATCCCACAGCGGAGATCATATCATCGTTGACCAAGAAAAGATCGCCCTTTTAAATCATAACTCCCCCGTAAATATCCCTTGGTCCGATCATAAGGTCGATATTGTTATTGAGGCCACCGGGAAGTTCAAGGACAGGACCATCTTGGAACATCACCTAAAAAACGGGGCAAAAAAGGTTATTCTTAGTGTACCTCCCAACGAAGAGGACATAAAGATGGTGGTATTTGGAATAAACCACGAAACCCTTATCCCTATGGATGACATCATTTCCAATGCCTCCTGTACCACGAACAATGCTGCGCCCATGATCAAGGTTATTCAAGATCTTTGTGGGATAGAGCAGGCCTATATTACAACCATCCATTCCTACACCACAGATCAAAGTCTGCACGACCAGCCGCATAAGGATCTAAGGAGGGCAAGGGCGGCCTCCCAATCCATTGTCCCTACTACCACCGGAGCCGCCAAGGCCTTGACCAGAATATTTCCGGAACTATCGGATGTTATCGGAGGCTGTGGCATAAGGGTCCCCGTACCCAATGGCTCCTTGACCGACATCACTTTTAACGTAAAAAGGCACACCACCATAGAGGAAATTAACGATGCTTTTTTAAAAATATCGCAAAAAGAACTCAAAAACATTCTATATTACACAAAAGACCCTATTGTTTCTATTGATATAAACAATACTTATTACTCTTGTACGTTTGATTCTCTGATGACATCTGTAATCGGCAAAATGGTCAAAATTATCGGATGGTACGATAACGAAACCGGATACAGTAGCAGAATTGTAGATTTGATTAACTATATTATAAGTAAACGATACGTTTGATACCTATATTTCTACATATAAATTTGAACGAAAAACTATGGATCCCAACGGTTCTATTATTTTTTTACTTTAGTCTTTCACATTCCCAAGAAAACAAAGCCGCCGATAAGAATATAGAATATTATTTTGAAAGTGCCAGGGAATTGGGCAATAAGAACAAAATAGAACCTGCCCTAGAGGACTTGAATATTGCAATGGAGATTGCCCTTAAGAGCAATGACCAAAAGGCCCTGATAGATACCTATCACAAATTTGCCATATTATATTTGCGACTGCATAAGGATGATAGCGCTGAATATTATGCAGACAGGTCCAAATCCCTTTTAAAGGATATTTCCTATCCTTATGGAGAAGCTACCCACAGATATATAGATGCCATTATTGCCTTTAGGGACGGTAAAAATTTCTTGGCCATCTCCATACTGAACGAGGCAAAACAGATCAATAATGACAGAAATCTACTGAACAACATTCTATTCGTGGAGGGAACTATTTTCCAAAACCTGGAAAAATATGAAAGTGCCATAAAAAATTTCAACGCCCTGGCCGTAAATACGGACATCTATGAAAAAGACTATCTGGCCTCCATATCCCATATTAAATTGGCTAAGATCTACAAAGACACCGAAAATTACGAAGAGAGCGTCAAAAATGCGCAGAGTGCCTTAAAATTGGCCGAAGCGAACAACTTTTATTTAGAAGTTATGGAGGCCAATAAACTACTTTCAGAGACCAACGAAAAACTTGGCCTTTTTGAAGCGGCCCTATCCTATAACAGGAATATAGTGAACATAAAGGACTCCATATTTACTCTGGAAAAAAGTTTAGCGGAAACCAAAACGGCAGATAACATCCAAACAAAATTTATGAAGGATGAAATTGGTCGGCAGGAAGCTAGGATAGAAGAATTGAACCAATCCAAAAATAGAACGGAAATAACCGCTATTTTAACGGCTGCCTTTTTAATAGTAATTTCCATTTTAGCCATTTCTCTATACCGCAACAACCAGATCAAGTTGAAAACAAACGATCTACTGCATACCAAAAACAATGAATTACAAGCTGCAAGGGACGCTGCCGTAACGGCTATGGAGGCTAAAACCAATTTCCTATCCACAGTAAGCCATGAATTGCGGACACCACTTTATGCCGTTACCGGTCTAACGCATTTATTGCTGGAAGAGAACCCGAGCGAGAATCAGAAGGAACATCTAAAATCGTTAAAGTTTTCAGGGGACTACCTGTTGAATTTTATCAACGACATCCTTCAGATCAACAAAATTGACGCCGATAAGCTGGAAGCCCTGCAAATTGATTTCAATCTTAAAAAGATACTTTCGGAAGTCATTAATTCCCTACATCAAAGTGCCAAGGCCAACAAAACAAAAATTGTACTGGAATTTGATGAGGAAATCCCTTCCCATTTATTGGGCGACCCTCTTAAGCTTTCCCAAGTTTTTATTAACCTTATCGGCAACGGAATAAAATTCACCAAAGGAGGACAGGTTACCGTCATAGCCAAGCTGGCCAAAAAAGTAGAGGAGAACCTGACCATTTATTTTGAAGTGAAGGACAATGGTATCGGTATTGACAAAGAAAGGCAGCTTACCATTTTTGACAGTTTTGAACAGGGCTCCATCCAAATCAATAGGGAGTATGGCGGTACCGGTCTGGGCTTGACCATTGTAAAGAGCTTGTTGGGCCTATTTGGCAGTAAAATTGGACTTAAGAGCGAAATAGGCGTAGGGAGTTCCTTTTTCTTTGAACTGGATCTTAAAAGCAAGGACGATCTTATTGATGACATCCCCTTTGAAATTACCGAGGTGGAATACGATTTTACAGGACTCCATATATTGATCGTGGAGGACAATAAAATCAACCAGGTAATTACAAAGAAAATGCTGAACAAAAAGGAAATAACCTGTGATATTGCCAACAACGGATTGGAAGCCGTGGCCATGGTTAGAAAAACGGATTACGACTGTATCCTTATGGATATCCATATGCCGGGAATAAGTGGCGAAGAGGCTACTATAGAAATCAGAAAGTTCAATAGGTTGGTACCTATCATAGCCCTTACGGCAATTTCCTTGGATGACAGTTTGGAAAGTTTCTATGCCGCCGGGTGTAACGACGTGGTTACCAAACCTTTTAAACCAGAGATATTCTATCAAAAAATTGGCGAGAACATTTTTAATGTGAAAAAAAAAATTGAGGCCTAAGAATCAATAAACTTCTTTGGGGCGCCCGCCTGTGGCAGACCCGTCCGACCGGCACGGATGAACAGGCTTAAATCCCTATTGCCCAGCAAGGTCTCCCAACAAATTCAACAGCGTCTCTTCCCCCCCGCTCATGAATTGATGCCTTACCCCTATATAATAAAAGTTTTCACCCCTGCCCTCCAACCTAACGTAATCTTTTTCGGTAGTAAGCACTATGTCCCTATTGTTGAACAAATCAATTTCCTTCTCCGTAAAAAAATGATGATCCGGATAGGCCAAATGTTCAAAAACAATTTCTTGAGCGTTTAGAAAGTCTACCAACTGCTTCGGATCGGCAATCCCCGTAACCAAGGTTACTTTTCTGTTTTTAAGCTCTGCCAAATCTATCTTTCCCATGCTGCCCTTTAGTGTTGTTTCATACTCCAAAAAGCTAAAGATCACTTTCTGATTTGGGCCGGGATTCAATTTTTTTTGGATTCTTTCTTGCGCTTCCACACCCAAATTGGGCGGGCACTTGGTAACCACAATTATATTGGCACGCTTTGCTTCCCGTTTGCTATCCCTTAAATTCCCGCTTGGCAAATACCAATCATCCACATATAATTTGGAATGGGAGGTTAATAGCACATAGTGGTCACATCTTACTTTTCTATGCTGAAAGGCATCATCCAACAAAATAATATCGGGAGCCAAGGTTTCCTCCAATACGGAAATACCATGTTGCCTGTCCACATCTACTACTATAAGGGCATCGGGGAATTTTTTATAGATCTGGAAGGGTTCGTCCCCCAAATCCTCTACACCTATGCCGGGTTTGGCCAACAAATAACCTTTGGATTTTCGGCCGTACCCCCTACTAAGGACCGCTATTCTGTTTTGTTGATGCACCTTGGACAAAAAAAACTCTATCATCGGCGTTTTCCCGGTACCTCCCACACTAAGATTCCCCACACAAACGGTCTTGGTACCAAAGGCCTTGGAAGACAAAAGTCCCAAATCATATAGATAATTGCGCAGATATACCACCAGGGCGTATATCATGGAAATGGGAAAACCTAATTTTCTGAGTAGCTGCATTAGAACGAAAATATAATATTTTATCTTTGGAAGACCATAATTTTTAAAAATGATCATAAAACAAGTTATAGATACCCTTGAGGATTTGGCACCACTTGACTATGCCGAGGATTTTGACAATGTTGGGCTTTTGGTGGGAAATGCCGAAAATACGGTAAGCGGTATCCTGGTAACACTGGACACTTTGGAAAACGTTATAGAGGAAGCCATTGCTAAAAAATGTAACCTAATAGTTAGTTTCCACCCCATAATTTTTAGCGGATTAAAGAAAATAACCGGTTCCAATTACGTACAAAGAGTAGTTATAAAAGCCATAAAACACGATATTGCCATATATAGTATGCATACCGCCCTGGACAATAGTAACAAAGGGGTCAACGCCAAAATCTGTGAGGTCCTGGGGCTGCAAAATACAAGCATTCTAATGCCACGGACAGGCACAATAAGAAAACTGACGACCTATGTGCCCAAAGAGAATGCCGAAGCCCTTAAATCTGCCCTGTTCCATGCAGGTGCAGGAAATATAGGCAATTACAGGGATTGTAGTTTTACGGTAGATGGTACCGGGAGCTACCGGGCCAATGCAGGGACCAATCCCTATTTGGGAAAAATAGGGGAAACACATTTTGAAGACGAATCCCAGATAAGTGTTACCTATGGCAGGGCCGATGAACAAAAAATTTTAAAGGCCCTTTTTAGCAACCATCCCTATGAGGAGGTTGCCTACGAGCTACAAACTTTGGATAATAAAAACCAAAATATGGGTATGGGCATGGTAGGATATTTGGAAAAACCGATGGGCGAAGAGGAATTTTTTGAATTTTTGAGGAAAAAAATGAACGCTTCCTGTATACGGCACTCTGATTTTCTAGGAAAAAAAATAAAGAAAGTAGCACTTTTGGGAGGAAGCGGCTCCTTTGCCATATCGGCTGCAATAGGCGTAAATGCTGATGTTTTTGTAACATCGGATTTAAAATACCATCAATTCTACGAAGCGGAAGGCAGAATTCTTTTAGCAGATATTGGGCACTATGAAACAGAGCAGTTTACAAAAAATCTCTTAGTTGATTATCTTACAAAAAAAATTCCTAATTTTGCAGTCTCTTTATCGGAGAGCAAAACAAATCCCATCAAGTATTTTTAAATATGGCAACAAAGACAGAAACAACAGTAGAAGAAAAGTTAAGGGCACTATACGATCTGCAATTAATTGATTCTAGAGTTGATGAGATAAGAAATGTTAGAGGAGAACTTCCTCTTGAAGTAGAAGATTTGGAAGACGAGGTACTGGGCCTTAAAACAAGAATGGATAAGCTTAAAACCGATGTTGAAACCATTAACTACGAAATAGGCGCCAAGAAAAATCTTATCGATGAGGCCAAGGCCCTTATTAAAAAGTATGCGGAACAACAAAAGAACGTCCGTAACAGCAGGGAATTTAATTCTTTGACCAAAGAAGTGGAATTTCAGGAACTTGAAATTCAATTGGCCGATAAGAACATTAAAGAATTCAAAGCCCAAATAGAGCAGAAAAAAGAGGTCATAACCGCTACCAAAGAACGATTGACCGAAAGGGAATCGCACCTTAAGCACAAGAAAAGTGAATTGAACGCTATTTTGGCCGAAACGGAAAAGGAAGAAAAGGCACTTTTGAAAAAATCGGAAGAATACCAATCCCAAATTGAAGAGCGTTTGGTAAAGGCGTACAATAGAATCCGAAGTAATGTAAAAAACGGTTTGGCAGTAGTTCCTATTGAAAGAGGTGCTTCAGGTGGATCCTTCTTTACCATTCCTCCACAGGTTCAGGTAGAGATCGCTTCTCGCAAAAAAATAATTAGCGACGAACACAGCGGAAGAATTTTGGTAGACCCTATCTTGGCCGAAGAGGAACAAGAGAAAATGCAACAGCTTTTTTCCAAATTATAGAAAAAGAGCTACCTATAAAGAAGAAAAGCCATCTTAATTTAATAAGGTGGCTTTTGTTTTTCCCGACCCCCTTACTTTTCTTTCCGGCCCAACAGACTTAAGATCTTTTGGTCTACCTCAGCACTATCCCATATTACATCTATATTGGGAATTTGCATTATTTGCTTCATTATTTCTTCCTGGGCATCCCCATTGGCCAAAGCTTCCACATAAGGTTTATTTGAAAATGTAACCCGCGAATAGGCCGGAATCCATTTGTCGGGATATTTTTTGGCGAACCGCTTTTCGATCTTTTTTTGTAAAATAAATTTGGGATCGGCCGTCATACTGCTCATTTCCACAAAATTCCGATAACTGAGTTCCGCTATGGCGTCGGCATTGGGTTTACGCTCTGTTTGATAGGTACTGAAAATCTGCTCCCAATCGTCCCCATATTTGGCAATAATCTTATTCAAAGCATATATATCCTCAAAACCGGCATTCATTCCCTGTCCATAAAATGGCACAATGGCATGGGCGGAATCCCCTACCAAAGCCACTTTGTTCCAATACGTCCAAGGGTAGCACTTAATGGTGACCAAAGCGCTGGTAGGGTTGTTGAAAAAATCTGTCGTCAGGTCTTCAATAACCGGGGCAACATCCGGAAAATAGGTGTTAAAAAAAATTTTGGCCTCTTCCTTACTGTTTATGGCCTCAAAGGAAACCTCCCCTTCAAAAGGCAGGAACAGTGTACAGGTAAAACTGCCGTCCATATTGGGCATGGCTATAAACATAAACTTCCCCCTTGGCCAAATATGAAAGGAATGCTTGTCCAATTTATGGGTCCCATCCCCATTGGCCGGTATAGTAAGCTCCTTGTAGCCCACATCAATAAACTCCTGAACGTAATTAAACCTACTTCTACGTTGCATTTTGTGCCTCACCCGGGAAAATGCACCGTCGCAACCAAAAACTATATCGTACTGATATTCCTTCCAATTCCCTTTCTCCGTTGCGCCTGTGTATATTTTTCCTTCGGGAAGGTCTATATCCCACACCTTTTCCCCAAAACGAAAAACTACCCCCGCATCTTCGGCAAGATCGATCATCCTGCGATTCAATATGCCACGGGAAATAGACCAAATGGCCTCCCCTTCCTTTCCATATTTTTGATAATACTCCGGTTTCCCAACAAGATGAATGGCACGTTTGTCCAAAGGAATGGCAATTTTCTTTACTTCCTCCTCAATACCTACCTCCCTTAAAGCCGTCCAGCCCCTATTGCTCATGGCCAAATTGATGGACCTTCCGGAAAATTCAACATTCCGGATGTCGGGCCTCCGATCGTATACCGTTATTCCGTGGCCTAACTTCCGAAGGTAAATTGCCAATAGGGATCCTACCAATCCTGAACCAATAATAGCAATTTTTTTAGGGGTCTGTATCATACTGAATTAAATAGGGAAAAATAATAAATGTAATAAAATAAAGTAACTTGTATAAAAACGGGACAATCACAACACCGAATACCGGCAATGCCATATCCAGATACCGAACATAACCTTTGGCAAAAAAAATGTCCCTTTTTAAAAAAATTTCTTGCCCAAACATCCAAACAATGGGTTTATCCCGTATATAAAACACATACCGCTTAGGCGTCCATATATAAAAAAGTCCTTCACATTAAGATTGTGAAGGACTTTTCCTTTTCAGTAATCTGCCCATTATCCACACTAATAAACAAACTAGTAAGGAATTATTTCAAAATTCCGTCTACAATACCATAGGCCAGGGACTCCTCTGCGTTCATCCAATAATCCCTATCAAAGTCCTTCATGACCTTTTCAAAATCCTGCCCACAGTTTTCTGCCAATATTTTGGCACTAAGCTCACGGGTCTTTATAATTTCTTTGGCCTGTATCTCTATATTCGAGGCCTGCCCCCTTGCACCACCACTGGGCTGATGTATCATCACCTGGGCATGGGGCTGAATAAAACGTCTTCCCTTTTCCCCTACCGATAATAAAATGGACCCCATGGAGGCCGCCAAACCGGAGCATATGGTAGATACTGGGCTCTTCAATGATTTAATGGTATCGTATATGGCAAAACCGGAAGTAACATAACCTCCCGGGCTATTGATGTACAATTGAATTTCTTTGCTGTTTTGCATATCCAAATACAACAAACGATCAATTACATGCTTAGCGGTACCATCATCTACCATTCCCCATAGAAATACTTTTCTTTCGCCCAACAATTTTTCGTCTATGGCTTCTTGTATCTTTCCTTTTTTTGAACTCATTTTTTGATTTCTTATTAAGTTTCAAAAATAATGAATTTATTGGGAATTATGGCAGCTAAATTATTGGCCTCGCCCGGGTGAAAGGTTCAAGGTTCAAAGTTCAAGGTTTCAAGGTGCAACTTTAAACTGTGGTCAACCATAAGGGTTTTGTCAAAAACCTATTATCTTTGATAAAAACCGAACATGAAAAAATCAATATTGGCCGTTATTTGCTCCACGGTTATCCTAACTGGTTGCAAAACGGATAAGAAAACAGAAGTGACAGCTCCAAAAATGGAACTTTCCATTTTGGACAAGGTAGCCCATGCACATGGTTTCAATCATTTCCGAAATGTAAAGGAAATTGGTTTTACGTTTAACGCAGACAGAACCGACAGCCATTCCGAGCGCAGCTGGGTGTGGAACACCATTACCAATGACATAACGTCCATCAACAAAGGGGACACCATTTCCTACAACCGCAATACAATGGATAGTACCGCCACCAAGATAAACGGCAGATTTATCAACGATAAATATTGGCTAATGGCCCCCTTTAATCTGGTCTGGGACAAAAACAATATTACCTACGATCATAAAAGTGACGTGCCCGCCCCTATCAGCAATAATCCAATGCAAAAACTCACCATTGTCTACGGAAAAGAAGGGGGCTACACTCCCGGTGACGCCTATGATTTTTATTTTGGCAATGACTATATGATAAAGGAATGGGTATTTAGAAGGTCAAATCAGCCAGAACCTTCCCTCATTACGACCTGGGAAAATTATGTGGATATCAACGGCTTAAAAATTGCCGAGATGCATCAGAATGGGGACGGTAGTTTTAAGTTGTATTTTACCAATATTAAAGTCACTTCAAAAACCCCATAAGGTTTAGTCCGCCATTTATTCCCTTCTTCCACGCAGCCTTAAAATGGCCATAAGCACAATAATGGTGCATAGCAATAAAATTACAAAGGTGTACTTCAGGGAATAACTCTCGGCTACAAACCCCAGCACTACCGGACCGATCAAGAAGCCTGAATAGCCCGTACCGGCTATAAAGGATACCCCTTGGGAAGAATCCACACCCTTTACGGTTCCCCCGATCCTAAAAAGCTCTGGGACAATTACGGAAAAGCCAAGTCCTATCAATGCAAATCCAAGAATGGCCATATAGGTATGGGTAGTTAGGACAAAAGCAAAACCTACAATGGCAATAGTAGCTCCCAGGGCCACTATTTTAACGGGTCCTATGGCCGCACTAATACTATCCCCCAAGAAGCGCCCCAAGGTCATCATTACCGAAAAGGCCAAAAAACCCGTACCTATCAATTTTTCCGGGGCCATACTTACTTCCTGCAAAAACAATCCACTCCAATCCACGATAGCCCCTTCCCCCCCCATTATTACAAAGGAAATAATGCCAAGGACCAAGAGCGGTTTAAATAGTTTAAGGCTAAAAGGTTCTTTTTCGACCGGCGAGGCTACAATATGAATATAGTGCCTATGGAATATAAAATTGATCAGAAGTACAAAAATAACGGCATATAGCATATGTAGTGCCGGATTATTGATAGTGAATATCAGAAAACTGCCCAGGCCTGCAATTACCCCTCCCAAACTAAAAAAACCATGGGAGGCCGACATAAAATTTTGTTGGTCCTCCTTTTCAATTTCCGTGACCAAGGTATTCATGGCAATATCTGTAAAACCATTACCGGCCCCCAATAAAAAAAGTCCGGCCATTAAAGAATAATAATTGGGCGCCAACAAGGGAAACAAAGCTGCCAAACTGCTAAAGATTATTCCATACCAAGTAGCCTTACCCACCCCTAGCCTGTTAATGATTTTGGCAGCCACGGGAAAAACGATGAATACGCCCAAGGACAAGAAAAATAGGGCGATTCCCAAATCAGCTTTATTGATGCCCAATTTTTCCTTGACAGAGGGAATATAAATAGCCCATGTACCGAACAAAATATTAATACTGGCAAATACCCATGAAGGCGCAAAATATCTAGGGTTGGAAAGAATAAGACGAAGTGACTTCATATAGTGTATGCTGGTTATAGTGCTTTAGGGCTTAAGGCCAGAAATTTAGCAAATAAAATGAAAAACATGGAACATTGGGGACAGTGTACTTTAAACGCTGGCGGTGGCCCGAATTCCAGATTTAAGAATTTGGCCAAAGTTGTAGATATCGGCAAAGGAACAATAAAAAGGCACGGGGGCCAGGCGAATTACATTGGGTTCTCGCCAATCGGTAATTACGCCGTTTTCCATTAGAAAACGGAACAAGTCCTTTCCCTGACCGTGCAGGAATACAGAGAGTTGGCAGCCCCTATCCTTTGGAGTGATAATCTCAAAGGTCCCATCGGTCTCCTTATCTATTTCCTGAAGAATAAATTCCAAATAGGCTACAATGAGCTTTCTTTTAAAAATCAGGGCCTCCATGCCCACTTCCTCGAACATTTCCAAAGAGGCCAAGTAAGGAGCAAGGGAGAGTACAGAAGGATTGCTCACCTGCCATGCATCCGCATTTTCCATAGGCTCAAACTCTGGCCCCATTAAAAACCTGGTTTCCTTCTTTGTACCCCACCAACCTTCAAATCTAGGAATCTCCTTGTTGTTGAGATATTTCTCGTGTACAAAAATCCCCGAAGCGTTCCCCGGGCCACTGTTCATATATTTATAACTGCACCAAGCGGCAAAATCTACTCCCCAATCATGTAAATTTAAGGCAACATTTCCAACGGCATGGGCCAAATCCCATCCTACGAATGCTCCTTGCGACTTGGCCGCCTTGGTAATGGCCTCCATATTAAAGACCTGCCCACTATAGTAATTTACACCCCCTATGAGCACTACCGCCAATTCTTCCCCAATTTCATTGATTTGATCAATAATATCCTGGGTATGCCAAAAATTTTCGCCCGGTCTTTTCTTGACTTCCACAATAGCGGTATTGGGATCAAAGCCATGAAATTGAACTTGACTGTTCAACATATACTGGTCTGAAGGAAATGCCTTTTCCTCACAAATAATCTTAAATCTTTTTTGGGTAGGTCTGTAAAAAGACACCATGAGCATGTGAAGGTTTACCGTTAAGGTATTCATTACAGAAACTTCCCGGGTCTCGGCACCTACCACTTTGGCCAAAGGGGCCGCCAACCGCTCATGATAATCCCACCAAGGTTTTTCGGCATGGAAATGACCTTCCACGGCCAAATCCTTCCAATCCTTCATTACTTCATCCACAAACCTTTGGGTTCGCTTCGGCTGTAATCCCAAAGAATTTCCTGTAAAATATATTACATCCTTGCCCTTTACTTTGGGAAAATGGAATTCGTCACGGTATCTCCTAAGAGGATCCTCGGTATCCAATTGTTGGGCGAACACTAACGAATTTTTAAATTCCATATCCTAAATTTTATGCAAAAATACAATTTACCAACTAAATTAAAAGGCAATAGGCAATAGGCAGTAAAACGGATTTTATTTTTTTAGCCCTCACCCGGAACTGCTAAAAAAAGTAGTTCCGACCCTACCTACCGGCAAAGGCAGGCTCTCCTAAGGAGAGATAAGTTGGAAACCCTGTATACCGTTGGACGGATCCAAAAATATAGCCATAATTTAATCAATCAACATGTACCCGCATTTCCAAAATATGCTTTTTAAAGCCCGCTTTCCCATAGGCTCTAATGGCAGGTGCATTGTTATTGTAAACAGTAAGTCTAACTTCATGGATACCCCTGGATTTGGACCACCGCATCAAAGCATCCACAATAGCCTTGTTAACACCCTTACCACGATGATCACTAACTGTATACATAAACCCCAGATAGGTGTATTTTTTATGGTTCAAATAAGGTTTTGCGTCCCGTATCACCGCATAGCCAGAACCAATTATCTTTGAATCCAATTCCGCTACCACCACCTCTGCCTCTTCCGACAATACCAGCTGCCTTAGATCATAATAACTGATCGGATCTTGATCCAGGGTTTCATCAAAAGGTCTTTCTGCACGTATAATTTCCTGTTCAAAGGACAAGAGTGTATTTAAATCGGCCAAAGTGGTCGTTCTTATTATATATTGTTGCATGATGATTATATTTGAAGGTTTAAATATACAAAGTAATACCCATGCATTTTTTATCCCCTATATTGGAACAATATATTGCCGACCATTCACAATCGGAACCCGAACTACTCCAAAAACTTACCCGGGAAACGCATTTAAAGGTAATTCAACCGAGGATGATTACCGGACATTTCCAGGGCAGGGTATTAAGTCTTTTGTCCAAAATAATTTCTCCCACAACTATTTTGGAAATAGGCACCTATACAGGTTACTCTGCCCTATGCCTTGCCGAAGGCCTGCAAAAGGAAGGAACATTGCACACCATTGATATTAATGAGGAACTCCATGCCATGCAAAGACGGTATTTTGACGAAAGTGGCTATGGCCCCCAAATTGTACAGCATACCGGCGATGCACTGGAGATTATACCCCATCTGGACGAAGTTTTTGATATTGTTTTTATTGATGCCGAAAAGATAAGTTACGATCACTACTATGAGGCCGCCATAAAAAAATGTCGTTCCGGCAGTATAATTCTATCGGACAATGTACTATGGTCCGGGAAGGTTGTGGAGCCTTTGGAACCTAAGGACAGGGCTACCAAAATTTTGCTCGATTACAATAAAAAATTAAGGAACGACCCTAGGGTAGAAACAGTATTGTTGCCCATTAGGGACGGACTAACACTAAGTAGGGTGTTATAATAGTTGGGCCGCCGCCTGGCGCATTTGGACCTCCCCCTAACCCCCTCCCAAGGAGGGGGAATTTGGTTGGAACCAATAAATCCATTTCGATGAACGAACAGTATCACCTCCCCTTGGGGGAGGACCATGGAGGGGACCATTCCTCTAATTTGCCCGTTCCAATTTATGATACAGTCGGTGGGAAAAAATCGCAAAAAGAATTCCCACCAAAGCACCTACGATCAGGTCCAGCGGATAATGTACTCCCACATAAATGCGACTTAAGGCAAATAGTAACGGCCAAATATAAAAGAGCCAGGACCACCTCCATTTATTCTTAAGAAATAGAAAAACACTGGTAACAATACTAAAGGAACTGGAAGCATGTCCGGAAAAAAACTATATCCTTCAGGACTTTTAAGGATCCGGATCAAGGTGTTGATTTCTTCCGTATTGTTTGGCCTTAGCCGGGCCACCCATTCCTTGACCACGTAGGTGGCCACACCTACAACGATCAAGGTAATCAGTACGGTTCCCAACACCCAAAAAGCTTCCTTTTTAGGATATGCCTTAAAAATAAGTACTATAAATAAAATAAATAAGGGAATCCAAGTACTGAAATTGGTCACATAAGACCAAAAGACATCATAATTTTCGATGCCCAAACTGTTCAAATAGATAAAGGTATCACGGTCCCACTGTAACAGTTGGTCCAGCATATTACTTTCTTTTGACTGCGCCGGTTACCTCATCAACGTTCTGCTTCACTTTATCGATCTCGTTCCTGATATCATCCGTAAAACTGGTATCTATACCCTGCTTCTCGGCACTTTTCTGTATCTCCTTCTTAATATCCTCTGTGGCATCCTTCAGTTGTCGCATGCCCTTCCCCAATCCCTTTGCTATACCAGGAATTTTGTCGGCGCCAAAAACCATTACCACGATAAACATGATAAAAAAGATTTCCCCACCGCTAATGAATAGAATTATTGTACTTAACATAACACAAATATAATGAGAAGTTTGACAGCGACATAAAAAATATGGTTAACTTTTTTAAGGTGCAGAAACCTTATAAAATATACCAAAGACAATATTTAAACCATTCATAATAAACTACATATCCATTTAGATCCATGATAAGCAGGTACGTATTTGGGATAGGATCCAAAAAAATAAATTACAAAAACAAAGGCCCGATACCGATCGGGCCATTGGGCAAACCGGTATCGGGGCTTTAATTAAGGTGAGTTTTCAACATAAAAATTGCTAGTATTCAAATAATTATATCCAAAGCATTAGGCACTGTTGTTGTTCCAAATAATAAAGAACAAGGAGGAATCCCAACCATATAGGATTTCTCGTCGCCCGTTCCTTGCTCGGCGGAAACGACAAAGTACTGGAAATAAACAAGTTAATATATTTAAAGGTAAAAAGCTTGCATAAAGACACGTTAGCTTCATAAAGACACTGCATATTGGCTCCGTTTTCCGCAAGGGATCCCGGAGCGTATCTTGCCGTCCATGAAAGGTAAAAAGTGCCTTGACATACAGCTATTTTAGGGATCAATCCCAAAAGTAGGGTGCAAATAAGAAAAGATAGAATTTGCTATTCCAAATTCATGTTCTGTTCATTTTTTGCATCGCCCAAATGCAGAGCATTCATGAATACCAATAAAAAACAATAGATAAACTGATGAATAAAAAACGAACCAAAATCCCGATAACTATCGGGAGTAGGCTGATTTTAAATTTCTTTAAATCTGCGCACTTTCCACGGCCGCACCGTCCAGGCCGCTTTCACTTGGGTGAAATGCTCTATGGACTGCTTCCATCGTCCCATGCGGAAACCACTTGATTTAAGACAAAATTGAAAATAGGCCGTTTCTTAATACCGAAAGATAAAGACATTTAGAGCCCAGTTCAGAGGCGTTAGACATACAGAATTCTTTACCTAATTATATTAGTAAATATCCAAATACCCAGAAATTGTATTGGATCCTATTTTAGCGCGCCAAAAAGGAGTGGATCCTGCCTGTTTTTTCCCTATTGGCATTTACGGCCTAACTATGGAGTATCTATGGAGTATCTATGGAGTATCTATGGAGTATCTATGGAGTATCTATGGAGTATCTATGGAGTATCTATGGAGTATCTATGGAGTATCTATGGAGTATCTATGGAGTATCTATGGAGTATCTATGGAGTATCTATGGAGTATCTATGGAGTATCTATGGAGTATCTATGGAGTATCTATGGAGTATCTATGGAGTATCTATGGAGTATCTATGGAGTATCTATGGAGTATCTATGGAGTATCTATGGAGTATCTATGGAGTATCTATGGAGTATCTATGGAGTATGACCCGACACTTTGTGTCGGGTCTTTTCTATTAAATACAATACGAATTACAGGTTGGGCATAACAAATTATTTCCCTTTTCTATTCTCCCTAAAGATATCAAAGTCGGATTTCACCTCTTTGGCAGGCCATGAATTATTGGTCGTATCTATATCGGCGGTTTCCGCTTTTGGATCTACCATAATCCCTACCAACTCCTTGGCAGATGCAACGACCCTCTTTACTTCCCTGTCATTTTTTCTCCATATTTCCGGTGGGTAGGTAACATTTTCCTTGGTACCATCGGCATAGGTATATTCTACGATCAGCGGCATAGGAATACCGCCCGGTTTATTAAAGGTAACCTCATAGAAATATTTAGGTTCCTTAATGGCATTTCTCTCCGCCACCGACAAATTGTCCATCATAAACTCTTTTAGGGTTTTGGAGTTTTCCGATGGTGCCTTTCCCTTTAAACCGGCATCGGCATCCTCCGACTCCTCTTCCTCCAAATAGACCAAGGGAGGCAAATCCTCTTCCTTAATATTCCTTGCCGCCATTATTTGCCTCATCTGTTTGGATGGCTTGTCCGAAACATAATATTTCTTTACTCCCTTTACCCCAATATCCACATAATCCGTGGTATAGAACCAACTTCTCCAAAACCAGTCCAAATCAACGGCCGAAGCATCCTCCATAGTCCTAAAGAAATCTTCCGGGGACGGATGCTTAAACATCCATCGTTGCGCATAGGTTTTAAACGCATGGTCAAAAAGTTCCCTGCCCATTACGGTTTCCCTAAGAATATTAAGGGCTGTAGCAGGTTTGGCATAGGCATTGTTCCCCAATTGATATACATTCTCCGGATTGGACATAATTGGTGCCAAGTTGCTTTGGTCCCCGGACATATAGGGTATTATCTTGGACGGTTCCCCTCTCCTGGATGGATATTTGCTATTTGGGGCAATGGCCTCGGGATAGGCAACGCCAAACTCCTGCTCTGCTATATACTGCATAAAGGTATCCAAACCTTCATCCATCCACCCCCATTGACGTTCATCGGAATTAACGATCATGGGAAAAAAGTTGTGTCCCACCTCATGAATGATTACCGAAATCATCCCATATTTCACCCTGTCCGAGTAGGTGCCGTCTTCATTGGGCCTCCCGTAATTCCAACAAATCATAGGATATTCCATTCCCTGATTCTTGGCGTGTACCGATATGGCCTTGGGATAGGGATAATCAAAGGTATGGGCGGAATAGGATTTTAAAGTATGCACTACCGCCTTGGTAGAATACTCCTCCCATAACGGATTGCCTTCCTTTGGGTACATGGAAATGGCCATAACATCCTTATTGCCAATTTTAACGGCCTGCATGTCATAAATAAATTTGCGCGAGGTAGCAAAGCCAAAATCCCTTACATTCTCCGCTTTTAGTTTCCATGTCTTCTTCTTATCCGAAAATCCTTTCTCGGCTTCTTCGGCTTCGGCCTGACTCACTATGATTACGGGTTTGTCATAAGATTTTTTCGCCTTCTCGTATCTACTTAACATTTCCTTTGAAAATACTTCCTTCATGTTCTGAAGCTCTCCCGTGCCGTCTAAAATATGATCGGCCGGAACGGTAATATTTACCTCGTAATTACCGAAGGGAAGGGCAAACTCCCCACTGCCCCAGAACTGATGGTTCTGCCAGCCTTCTATATCGCTATAAACTGCCATTCTTGGAAAGAACTGCGCAATTACATAGGCCCTGTTACCGTCCTTAGGAAAGTATTCATATCCGGAACGCGCCCTATTTACGGTATGGTCCGGAATATTGTACCACCATTTTATGGAAAAGGAAACCTGCCCCTTACTTTTTAGGACTTCGGGAAGATCTATCCTCATCATGGTCTTGTTTATAGTATAGGGCAAGGCCTTTCCGTTGGCATCCCTAACATATTCTATATGGAAACCGCCATCAAAAGGCGCCGTCATATATTTATTGGCAAAACTGGCCACCGGCTCCGCCACCGGGACCCCCTCACCATCCCGTAAGGGCGATTTGGACGTTTTGGAACGTACGTTCTGATCCAATTGCACCCACAAAAACGAAAGGTCATCGGGTGAATTGTTGGTATAGGTAATGGTCTCCGAACCGTAGATCCTGGCATTTTTATCATCCAGCTCAATATCCATTTTATAATCTGCCTGCTGCTGATAATAATCCGGACCTGGAGCCCCTGAGGCCGACCTGTAGGTGTTGGGGGTAGCAAACTCTTCATAAAGCTGCTTAAATTTATTCTGGTTTAGATGCCCGGGCTCCCGTTCATTCCTTACTTCCTCCTGAGCAACCATCACTGCCGCACAAAGGAATAATAGGGAAGTAAAAACATGTTTCATTCTGATCATATTTGATATCGATTTTTTAGTGCAGAAATTTAACAATTATACAATGTATTGTTTTAAATTACTTTAATTTTAACATTCCTTTATTATTCTCACGGATAAGCACAAAACTCTTCTTTTGATTCCCCAATTTAAAGTGGACCACATTCTTCTGATCTTCAAAAAGATCCATCAACACTTCGTTTCTTAAGGAAATGGTGGAGGTACTTTCCATATTAATTTCAGGAACCTCTACATAACAGATCATAATATCGTTATCATACACTTTCCCCAAGAAATCATAATCTACCTGCTTACCATTGATCTCAACAATAAATTTTTCCTTTAAATACTTTTCTATATAGGAATCGGCCATTGCAGACTCCTCTTTGGTAGCCAAATTGCCCTTGACTCCGTACCTCTCCAACAATACCTGATCAAAATCGTCTATAAATATCCTGGTCGTAAGTTGAATTGCCCTATACCTTTCCGAGTATTCCACACTGGTAACACTGATATAGAATTTATGGGCCACAGTAAATGCCAACAGCGGCAACAATAATATTACAAGGATCTTCTTTATTGGTTGCATGATTTTCTTTATACGTCAAAAATAAGCAAAGCCCGTGCCATTTGCACGACTATTCATATGAAAATTGGATACCGGATGTTAGGTGTTAGATACTAGATGTTAGAATTGAGATACTAGATGTTAGATGTTCGAATTGAGATACTAGATGTTAGATGTTAGATATTAGATGTTAGATGTTAGAATTGAGATACTTGTTCACTGTTCATTGTTCTTCCTGTAAACGATACTTTTTTGTTTAATGAATTCCCAAATGGCAAATAGGTCCCGGCTATCCACAATAGTATCAAAATTGGAATCTACCTCACAGAAATACAAAAAATCGTCTATTTTTTCCAAAGGAACTTTAAGTTGCAGTACAAACAGGCTATCTGCAAATTGGGTGCGCAAGTGTTGGGATTTATTGTACTTAATATCCCGTGCCACACGTTTCTTCAACATCTTGGTGCGTCCGGTTATGGCATTGATCAAGGGATTGAAAGGAATACTCGTAAGCATACCTATTGAAAAGGGGCCCATAGACGCTTCCCTCAGCAATCTTTCACTCTGCATCAAAGGCTTAACATGGGCGTTGGGCAGCCCCAAACTAGTGGCGGAAATTACTTGTCCCACATCCATATTTTTCATATCCCTGTCCAGTTCCCCCGTTAGGTTATAGGGCATAACGATTACCTCATCCAAAGCTATATTGGATTCCTCCAAGGGAACGGACAAAAACTTGCTCTCCAGGATACCGGCATGGACCACTATTTCTTTGCGCTCATATTGTACCGCAGAAAAGACCAGGGTATCGTTCAGGCTAACAACAATGGTGAAATACCCATTAATATCGGTAATAGCAGCTTTTTTTGTGGTGGTATTGAGCACGTGGGTGGCCGCTACATCCCCATCCTTACTGTACACCTTTCCTTCCAAAGTCTTGGAGAAATCCTGTGCCATTATCGTCTGGGCAAATACCCCGGATAGGATGAAAACCAAATGTATTGGGATATTACGCATTAGGTTTTGTTTATTAGATGCTAGGTGTGAGAAGTGAGATGTTAGATGCTAGATTCTAGACGTTAGATGCTAGATGTTAGACTTTGAACTTTTTCCCTGCCCACTGTTCATTGCCCACCGTTCACTGTTTCCCCTCTTCCATCTGCTCCAGATAGGTCTTGCTATGGGTAACCAGGAAATCGATGAGCTGAAATTCATTGCGCTTTTGGAGCAATGACCTTTCGGGCAATTGGGTGTCGCAATACAATAAAAAATCATCGATCTTGTCCTGGGGCAATTTCAGATCCAGCACAAAAAACTCGTCTTCGTAAACCTGTCGCAATACCTCACTTACCTTGAGGGGTTCTCGCTCCACCTCGGCATTGTCCCCTTTGGTGGCCAGCATCAAGGCTTTAAATATATTCACGAAATTAAGTCCGTCCTTCATCCCCTTGTCCACATTGGACAGGGCTATGTTGTCTACGGCCGTTGAGCGGTCCGTTTCGTAGGCGTATTCCCTATCCAGTAATTCCTTGTTTTGGGCCTGAATAAATTTTTCCTGATTTTCCGGTGTTACCACTACCTCGTCCAATTCGGTCACCTTTTCGGTAACCTCCACGACCAACCTGTTCTTTTCCAAAATTTCATCGGTAATATCCACCACCTTCAACTGGTAATTGATGGCCGTAAACACCAATTGGTCCCCTGCCTTTACCATGATCCCGAACTCCCCCTTATCATTGGTAATCGTAGCCCTTTCCGTAGTTACATTGATCACATTCTCATTGGGAACGTTTACATTTCTGTACAGTACCTGTCCCCTTAAATATCGACGATCATCATCCTGTGCATATGAGATGGCCACACCTAGGAAGAAAAGCAGGAAAAAAATTCTATTTTGCATTTTTTTATTTAAAATTAGAGAAATTAAGCGTCAAATATCCTATTTTTCTTAAAGAAGTGATTTTAACCTTTATCAAAAGGCTAAAAAAATTATATCATTTCAAAGAAATACCCCCAAGTACCGCTTTAATTCCAAGAAGGGATAAAGAAAAAGCAAGTTGGGTTTATAAAAAAGATAAAGACCTTTAAACTTTTGTTAATTTGTATTTACCTCACCCGGAACTGTCTAAAAAGTCAGTTCCGACCTCTCCAAAGGAGAGGTAAATCCGTCCGTATCCGGATACGAGCAGAGCCGAAATCTAGGTAAACATTGGATAGTCCGAGTTTTGATGATGTTGGTTCTTAAGAAGTATTGTCCCCTTAAGGGGACCTTAGGGGTGTTGGTTGAATGTTAAAGCCAGTAGCCAAAAGCCAAGAGTTGTTAAAAGAGAAAAGAAACCATAAACTAAAAATCAAACTTTCCATATCCTAGCGGATAGGAAACCCTGTCCGACGAACAGGCAGACCCGAGGCCGGGGTTTAAACGGAAAGGAATTCCCTGACAATAACCGGGCAAAAAGTGGGCAGGGAGGAAGTTCAAGGTTCGATGAAACCTCCATGACGGTGCAAAATAGTCTTTAAGGAACCCGTCACAAAAGGAGATGAATAAAGGGGGAGGGCAAGAACCGGGAGCCGGGAACCTAGAAAAAAGAAGATAGACTTTCTTATGTCCTATGTCTGGCATCTTATGTCTTTTTCGATTTTAATCCAAATTTTATAAAATGCTTTAAATCAATTGTTCTACCTAAGTTTATTCGTGTGAAATGAGCCATAACCATTAAGTTGATACCAACCGAAATCGAAGATTCACGAACACCTATAAAGAACGATAATCGGCGATGTGAATAATTACATTTGGCCAAATAAAAAATTTCTTGAAACCGACTATCCTCGAGGCAGAGCCGTAGAGGTATTTCGCCGTACCGATAGTTATCGGTATCATTTTGGACTTAGGGCCAAAAACCGAAATTTTGTATTTTGCCCCACCCGGAATTGCGAAAAAGCAATTCCGACCTTCCCCAAGGGGAGGTATAATCGGAAACCCCTAGGCAGAGCCGTCGGGGAATTATAAAAATTAAAAGCAAATAAAAATAAACAGATGAAAAAATTACTATTGGCCAGTACCTCTACCCTGTACGGACAGGGATATCTGGAATATCTTCTGGAAGAATTACAGTCCTTTTTTGAGGGCCGTACTACCATTACCTTTATCCCCTACGCCCGGCCCGGCGGTATTTCCCATGATGACTATACTGCCCTGGCCGCCAAGGCCTTTGCCAAAATAAACAAAAAAGTGATAGGGCTGCACACCTTTACGGACCCCCTGGAAGGCCTCGCCCAAGCGGAAGGACTTTTTACCGGTGGCGGAAATACCTTTCTCCTGGTACGGCAATTGCACCAAATGCAGCTTATGGACGCTTTAAGGGAGAAAATAACATCGGGCACCCCCTATCTGGGAAGCAGTGCGGGCAGTAATATTGCGGGTCCCAGTATGAAGACCACCAATGACATGCCCATAACGTACCCTCCCAGTTTTGACGCCCTGGGCGTGGTCCATTTTAATCTTAACCCCCATTATCTGGATCCGGACCCCAATAGCCAACATAAAGGCGAAACCAGGGAAACAAGGATCCGCGAATTTCATGTCTTTAATACGACCCCCGTAATAGGCCTTAGGGAGGGCAACTATATTATGGTGGACGGGGATCGTACCATTCTGAAGGGCGAGGGTACGGCCCGCATTTTTGAAGCCGGAAAAAAACCCTATGAAAGCAGGATTGTTCCCTTTTAACGGAAATACATTTCAGTTCACCTAGTAGTAAGGTATTTTACCCGAAAAAACGGTAAATGTCTTGCGATAATTTTACTTTTGATAGCCCGTATTTTAAAAGTATGGGCACCCCATTGCTGTAAAGTAGGGATTTGTTGTGCATCCATACACTTATGGCGAAAAACCTTGAACCTTGAACAAAAATACATAGGGAAAACACTAAAAAATTGAAAATGAAATATATCCACTTCTTTTTTTGCCTGTTATTGGGAATGGCCGTACAGGCCCAAATTAAGATCGGCGACAACCCGCAAAATATAGACCCCAGTTCGGTGCTGGAGCTGGAAAGCAGTTCCAGGGTATTGGTCATTACCCGCGTAAACACGGTGCAAATGAACGCCATAACACCATCTGCCGGGGCCATGGTGTACAATACGGACATAGAGTGTATCCATTACTATACGGGTACGGAATGGAAGGACATCTGCGACGCCGTGGCCGGTTCCATTACCTTTAGTTCGGAAGATGATACGGTGATCATCACTTCCACCGGCGGCAATAACTACGACCTAAAAGTGGGACAAATTACTGGATACGATAATATTGTGAACAGTACTATTGTTGGCGCCAATATTGCTTCGGCCACCATAGGGGAACGGCAATTGGCCCCCAACTCGGTAAGAAACGAAGCGCTTCAGGACAATGCCGTAGGAAAAGACGAAATACAGGAAGCCGCCGTAGGTACCCTAGAAATTATAAACGGCAGCATTGCACCCGAGGACATGGCACCCGGGGCCTCTGATCAGTTATTGACGACCGATGCCGCCGGCAATGTGGTATGGTTGGACAAGACCGAATTGGGATCTGTTCAGGCAGATCAAGTTACCATAATAGGGGCAGGTACTACTGCAGATCCCATTAAGGTGGCCGATGCGGTGATAGGGGATATTCTGGCAAATACCAACAGCATAACCACAAATGCTAACAACATTGCCCAGAACAGCAATAACATCGTTGCCAACACCAATGACATTGCCCAAAATAGTACGGATATCGCCACCAATACTGCGGCACTTTTGACCAAGGAAGATCTGGCCAACAAATCCGATGATACCGCACTTGGAAATTCAACAACATTATACCCTACACAGAATGCAGTAAAAACTTATGTTGATGCCGAGGTTAGTGCTTCCGAACAAACCATTGTGAGTACTGATGCAGGGAATGACCTGACCGAAAGCGCAACCGATGGAGGGGCTTTTTACGATGATGCCACTCTGCAAACGGCAATACAGGCGAACACAACCGCCATAGGGACCAAGGAAGATCTGGCCAACAAATCCGATGACACGGCACTTGGAAATTCAACAACATTATACCCTACACAGAATGCAGTAAAAACTTATGTTGATGCCGAGGTTAGTGCTTCCGAACAAACCATTGTGAGTGCTGATGCAGGGAATGACCTGACCGAAAGCGCAACCGATGGAGGGGCTTTTACGATGATGCCACTCTGCAAACGGCAATACAGGCGAACACAACCGCCATAGGGACCAAGGAAGATCTGGCCAACAAATCCGATGACACGGCACTTGGAAATTCAACAACATTATACCCTACACAGAATGCAGTAAAAACTTATGTTGATGCCGAGGTTAGTGCTTCCGAACAAACCATTGTGAGTGCTGATGCAGGGAATGACCTGACCGAAAGCGCAACCGATGGAGGGGCTTTTACGATGATGCCACTCTGCAAACGGCAATACAGGCGAATACAACCGCAATTGCCCTGAAAGAAGATGCGGCAAACAAATCCGATGACACGGCACTTGGAAATTCAACAACATTATACCCTACACAGAATGCAGTAAAAACTTATGTTGATGCCGAGGTTAGTGCTTCCGAACAAACCATTGTGAGTGCTGATGCAGGGAATGACCTGACCGAAAGCGCAACCGATGGAGGGGCTTTTTACGATGATGCCACTCTGCAAACGGCAATACAGGCGAACACAACCGCCATAGGGACCAAGGAAGATCTGGCCAACAAATCCGATGACACGGCACTTGGAAATTCAACAACATTATACCCTACACAGAATGCAGTAAAAACTTATGTTGATGCCGAGGTTAGTGCTTCCGAACAAACCATTGTGAGTGCTGATGCAGGGAATGACCTGACCGAAAGCGCAACCGATGGAGGGGCTTTTTACGATGATGCCACTCTGCAAACGGCAATACAGGCGAATACAACCGTAATTGCCCTGAAAGAAGATGCGGCAAACAAATCCAACGACGGTACCCTGTTTGACAATTCGGCGACCGACTTCCCCACCGAACAGGCCGTGAAGGCTTATGTCGATACCCAGATCGCAACAGTACCCAATTTTGTAAATACAAACTTGACTATGACAACAACCAGAACTCATCAAATTGGCGCCAATAATTTAATTTTCAACGGTGCAGGGAGTGTTGGGATAGACATTGTCCCTTCATCAAAACTACATGTCAACGGAGACATAAGAGCTGAAGGAGCGATAACTGCCTCTGGTACAATTACTACTGTTCCAGACTACGTCTTCCAAAAATATTTTTTGGGCTACTCAGATTTAAAGAAAAGTTATAATTTCCAAACCTTATCACAAATTGAGGCATTCGTAAAGTCTAATTATCATTTACCAGGCATCCAATCTGCAGAGGAGATTAAAACCCAAGGCTTTTGGGATTTAGGACAGGCATCTCAACTTAACCTCGAAAAAATAGAGGAATTGTTCCTCCATACCATAGAACAGGAAAAGAAGATAGCACAACTTAAGACCGAAAACCAATCCCTGTCCGCAGAACTGGAGTCGCTCCGCAAGGACATGGACGAAATAAAGGCACTGTTAAAAAATAAGAACTAAAGATATTTCTCCAAAGAAAATGAAGCACGCCATCCACATCCTCGCCTTGTTGCTGTATTTGGGGACACAGGCCCAAACGGCCCTGTACAACGCTGGCAATATCCGTATCCATGATGAGGGACAGATAGGCTTTCATACCCACCTCATCAACAACGCGGCCTTCGACCAGAATCTGGGCCTGGCCGGTTTTTACGGCAGTAGCACCATCAGTGTCTCCGGTGCCTTTATGCCGGTGTTCTATGATGCCGAGATTGCCAATGACCAGGGGGTGCTGCTCCACACCGGCATGAGTGTTGCCTCCAACACCAACTTTATAGCGGGCAACTTTGTTACCCCAAGGCAACAACGGGACATCTATTTTAATTTTCTGCAAAACGCCTTTTATGTTGGGGAGAGCAACCTTTCCAAGGTAGACGGCTATGCCACCCTCAACAACGAACAAAATTTTATCTTTCCGGTGGGCGATTCGGAACAATTACGTTCTTTGACCCTGAATAGTACCGGCACCAACAGCTTTGCCAAATGCGCCTATTATCTGGAGAGTCCCTCCAACCCCACCAGCTTTCCCGAAAGCTTTGATCCCACCAAAAAACCCAGGACCATGGGCGATATCAGTGAGGTGGAATTTTGGCATTTGGAGGGCAGTGTTTCCTCCAACATACAGATCAGCTGGAACGAACGCAGCAATATGGCCGCCCTTACCGGGGAGGTGGAAAAGATCATCCCCGTAGGTTGGAGCATTGCGGGCAGATCCTGGGTAAATCTGGGCGCTGCTTCGGTGGTGGGCGACTTAAGCCAGGGATTTTTGATTTCCGAAAATTTTGTGCCGGACGATTATGCCGTGATCACCTTTGCTGCGGAAGCCACGGCCAAGGAATTGCTTACGCTGGACAATTACCTGGTAACCCCCAATGGGGATGGCGTAAACGATGCACTTTACATTGAGGAACTGGAACTCTCCAATGACGATACCATCAGTATTTTTAACCGTCAGGGACAAAAGGTATACGAGGAGGACAATTACACCAACGGTTTCACCGGCTACTCCAATGTGGATAATTTGGTCATCAACCGCGCCGCCGGATTGCCCAATGGGGTCTACTTCTACGTAATTGCCATGAAGGACCTGAAGTTGAATTATCAGGGGTTCCTGTATTTGGAACATTAAGCCCCTCCCCGACCCCAAAGGTGAAAAGGTTGAAAGTTTAAGGTTTCAGGTTATAATGTTGAAAGTTCAGCTTAGTATTGAGTAGGCAGTAGCAGTTGGCAGGGAGAAAGTTCAAGGTTTCAGGTTTCAGGTTTCAGGTTTAAAGTTCGAGTGCTCGGTTGGCAGTGGCAGTTGGCAGGGAGAAAGTTCATGGATCAATTAACAATTTCTACTACAAGGGTAAAATTCTAACGTCTAGCATCTAGCATCCAGTATCTCATTTCTAATATCTAACATCTAGTATCTAATATCCAGCATCCAATATCTCACTTCCCATATCCAGAATCGATCATGCTATACGTATTTTCCTACAATAGTTCCATCGATAAACGGTACATTTCATAGCCCAAATTTTCCTTGATGCCGGTACGCAACAGCTTTCCTCCTGTTCACAACATAAATTTAACATTATTTTAAATGCTTGTTAATTTTGGATCCATATAGGTCATTGCACCCCAAACACCTTCGAATGGACTTTAAAAAAACACTCCTATTATTGATCTTGGTGAGTTGCACCTTTGCAACCGCACAGGTAAAAATTGGCAAAAATCCGAACAGTATCGATGGGGCTTCCATCATAGAATTGGAAAGCAGTACCAAAGCATTTGTACTTACCCGGGTTTCCAATACCCAAATGCAGGCCATACAACCCCTTCGTGGGGCAATGGTCTTTAACACGGATGCGCGATGTGTTTTCTTTTACAACGGGATACAATGGAACAACCTTTGTACAGGGAGCTCCAATGCTACGGGAGGCGTTGGCATACGATCTACTGTGGATAACGGCAACGGAACCATTACTTTCCATTATACGGACGGAACAAAATTTACCACTTCAAACCTAACAGGACCACAAGGGCCTGCGGGCATTAATGGTACTAATGGAACCAATGGTGCCATTGGACCCAAAGGGGATACTGGAGCAACAGGTGCACAAGGGATACAAGGTGAGGCCGGGCCAACAGGGGCAACTGGTCCCGCAGGAGCAGACGGTGTAGATGGTGCTATTGGACCCAAAGGGGACACTGGAGCACAGGGAATTCAAGGTATCCAAGGAGAGAAAGGAGATACAGGGAGCAAGGAATTCAGGGGAATCCAGGGTGAGAAAGGAGACAAGGGGGATGCTGGAGCGCAAGGGATTCAAGGAATACAAGGGGAAAAAGGTGAAACCGGTGCCACTGGAGCAACTGGTGCAGTCGGACCCGCAGGAGAAGACGGTATCGATGGTGCCATTGGACCCAAAGGAGATACAGGAGAGCAAGGAATTCAGGGGATCCAAGGCGAGAAAGGAGACAAAGGGGATACCGGAGCGCAGGGAATACAAGGAGAAAAGGTGAAACCGGTGCCACTGGAGCAACAGGAGCAACCGGTCCAGCAGGAGCAGACGGTGCAGATGGTGCCATTGGACCCAAAGGGGACAAGGGCGACAAGGGTGATACCGGAGCGCAAGGAATACAAGGCGAGAAAGGAGATACAGGAGAGCAAGGAATTCAGGGAATCCAAGGTGAGAAAGGCGACAAAGGGGATACCGGAGCGCAGGGAATACAAGGAGAAAAAGGTGAAGCCGGTGCCACTGGAGCAACTGGAGCAACCGGTCCCGCAGGAGCAGACGGTATCGATGGTGCCATAGGCCCCAAAGGGGACACTGGAGCACAGGGAATACAAGGCATACAAGGTGAAAAAGGAGATACCGGAGCGCAAGGGATCCAAGGAGAAAAAGGTGAAACCGGTGCCACTGGAGCAACTGGTGCAGTCGGACCCGCAGGTTTGGACGGTGTAGATGGTGCCATTGGACCCAAAGGGGACACTGGAGCACAGGGGATTCAGGGTGAGAAAGGAGATACCGGAGCACAAGGAATCCAAGGTATACAAGGTGAGAAAGGCGACAAGGGGGATGCCGGAACACAAGGGATACAAGGTGAGCAAGGAATTCAGGGAATCCAAGGTGAGAAAGGAGACAAAGGGGATACCGGAGCGCAGGGAATACAAGGGGAAAAAGGTGAAACCGGTGCCACTGGAGCAACTGGTGCAGTCGGACCCGCAGGAGCAGACGGTATCGATGGTGCCATTGGACCCAAAGGGGACACTGGAGCACAAGGAATCCAAGGTGTACAAGGTGAGAAAGGAGACAAAGGGGATACCGGAGCGCAGGGAATACAAGGAGAAAAAGGTGAAACCGGTGCCACTGGAGCAACAGGAGCAACCGGTCCAGCAGGAGCAGACGGTATCGATGGTACCATTGGACCCAAAGGGGACACTGGAGCACAAGGAATCCAAGGTGAGAAAGGAGACAAAGGTGACACTGGTGCACAGGGAATACAAGGGGAAAAAGGTGAAACCGGTGCCACTGGAGCAACAGGAGCAACCGGTCCAGCAGGAGCAGACGGTATCGATGGTGCCATTGGACCCAAAGGGGACACTGGAGCACAAGGAATCCAAGGTGTACAAGGTGAAAAAGGAGAAACTGGTGCAACTGGTGCAGTCGGACCCGCAGGTCTGGACGGTGTAGATGGCGCCATTGGCAAGGGGACACTGGAGCACAGGGGATTCAGGGTGAGAAAGGAGATACCGGAGCACAAGGAATCCAAGGTATACAAGGTGAGAAAGGCGACAAGGGGGATACCGGAGCGCAGGGAATACAAGGAGAAAAAGGTGAAAAGGGAGACACTGGTACTCAGGGAATCCAAGGTGAGAAAGGCGACAAAGGGGATACCGGAGCGCAGGGAATACAAGGGGAAAAAGGTGAAACCGGTGCCACTGGAGCACAAGGTATACAGGGTGAGAAAGGAGACAAAGGTGATGCTGGTGCAACAGGAGCAGTCGGACCCGCAGGTCTGGACGGTGTAGATGGCGCCATTGGACCCAAAGGGGACACTGGAGCACAAGGAATCCAAGGTATACAAGGTGAGAAAGGCGACAAGGGGGATACCGGAGCGCAAGGGATACAAGGAATACAAGGAGAAAAAGGAGATACCGGAGCGCAAAGGGATCCAAGGAGAAAAAGGTGAAACCGGTGCCACTGGAGCAACTGGTGCAGTCGGAAGGTTTGGACAGTGTAGATGGTGCCATTGGACCCAAAGGAGACACTGGAGCACAGGGGATTCAGGGTGAGAAAGGAGATACCGGAGCACAAGGAATCCAAGGTATACAAGGTGAGAAAGGCGACAAGGGGGATACCGGAGCGCAGGGAATACAAGGAGAAAAAGGTGAAAAAGGGGACAAGGGCGATACCGGGGCACAGGGAATACAAGGCATACAAGGTGAAAAAGGAGATACCGGAGTGCAAGGGATCCAAGGAGAAAAGGTGAAACCGGTGCCAATGGGGCAACTGGTGCAGTCGGACCCGCAGGTTTGGACGGTGTAGATGGTGCCATTGGACCCAAAGGGGACAAGGGCGACAAGGGTGATACCGGAACACAGGGAATACAAGGCACACAAGGTGAAAAGGGAGACACTGGTACTCAGGGAATCCAAGGTGAGAAAGGCGACAAAGGGGATACCGGAGCGCAAGGAATTCAGGGAATCCAGGGTGAAAAGGGAAACACTGGGGCCCAGGGTATCCAGGGTGAGAAAGGCGACAAAGGGGACACCGGAGCACAAGGGATCCAAGGAGAGGTGAAACCGGTGCCACTGGAGCAACAGGAGCAACCGGTCCAGCAGGAGCAGACGGTATCGATGGTGCCATTGGACCCAAAGGGGACACTGGAGCACAAGGAATCCAAGGTGTACAAGGTGAGAAAGGCGACAAGGGGGATACCGGAGCGCAAGGGATACAAGGAATACAAGGAGAAAAAGGTGAAACCGGTGCCACTGGAGCAACTGGTGCAGTCGGTCCCACAGGAGCAGACGGTGTAGATGGTGCCATTGGCCCCAAAGGAGACACTGGAGCACAGGGGATTCAGGGTGAGAAAGGAGATACCGGAGCACAAGGAATCCAAGGTGTACAAGGTGAGAAAGGCGACAAGGGGGATACCGGAGCGCAAGGAATACAAGGCGAGAAAGGAGACACTGGTCCACAGGGAATACAAGGGGAAAAAGGTGAAACCGGTGCCACTGGAGCAACTGGTGCAGTCGGACCCGCAGGTCTGGACGGTTTAGATGGTGCCATTGGACCCAAAGGGGACAAGGGCGACAAGGGTGATACCGGAGCACAGGGAATTCAGGGCGAGAAAGGCGACAAAGGTGAAACCGGAGCGCAAGGAATCCAGGGTGAAAAAGGAGACAAAGGTGATGCTGGTGCAACAGGAGCTCAAGGACCCAAAGGAGACAAGGGGGATGCCGGAGCTCAAGGGATACAAGGGGAGAAAGGAATTCAGGGAATCCAAGGTGAGAAAGGAGACAAAGGGGATACCGGAGCGCAAGGAATTCAGGGTGAAAAAGGAGATACCGGAGCACAAGGAATTCAAGGTATCCAAGGGGAAAAAGGAGATACAGGGGCGCAAGGCCCAACAGGAGCAACCGGTCCAGCAGGAGCAGACGGTATCGATGGTGCCATTGGACCCAAAGGCGACACTGGAGCACAGGGAATTCAAGGTATCCAAGGAGAGAAAGGGGATACAGGGGCGCAAGGTATTCAGGGAATACAGGGTGAGAAAGGAGACAAGGGGGATGCCGCAAATCCGTCGTGGGAATTGTTGGGCAACTCAGGAACCAATGCCAATACCAATTTTGCGGGAACTACCGATTCCCAAGATTTTGTGCTAAAAGCCAACAATACCGAAAAATTAAGGCTCGTAAGAAACAAAGGCCAGGTTTTAGTGAACCAAGCGACCACATTCAACAACCACCCCTTGGTGGTAAGGGCAAACGGAGTTGATGTTCTGGCTTTTGAAGACAATACCGGAACGCCCAAATGGCACTGGAACCTTTTGTCCAATGGCTTGAATTTTGTAGAAAGTAATATAGCCGATTACCGATTGTTTTTGGAAAATGGAGGGAACGTTGGTATCGACACCAACGATCCAACAGAAAAATTGGATGTTAATGGCACCACAAGAATTAGATCCCTACCGGATGCAAGTGCATCCGACAAAATAATAACAGCTAGCGCCACTGGCATACTACACCAATCCAAAATCAACTTTGGAGGGCGGTGGACAAATAGGAATACCAACACCGATTTAAACAACAATGGTACTTCAGTCCCAATTTTTGGAAATCAGGACTATAAGGATGATGGGAACAATTTGTATCAAGTATCCGGAAATACCCTAAGGGTCAAAGAAGCTGGCCGATATGATATTAGGGCCAATATAGCGCTATGGGCAGATGATGACAGGGTTAGCCTATCCTTTAGAATCCATGTCAACGGAACTGCTGTGGGGGCAATAGGGGCTACCGGTTATTTTAGATATGATGAATTAATGCCCACTATAAGCCTAAACGAAATCTTACAATTAAATGCCAACGATGATATCACCATAATTTCCAAAAGAGAAGGGGGTAATGGGGATGTTCATCTTTCTGGAAATGGTACTTCCAGCTTCATTATCAATAAAATAAAATAAGCACGTGAGAATTACGCCCCTCATATTATTACTTTTTACTTGGTACGACGTGGTTGGCCAAGATGCCATACATAATTATGGTACTATACAGATCCACGAATCGGCTATGGTAGGTTTCCACATGGACGTAATCAACGATGGCACCTTTGATGAGAACTTAGGATTGGCAGGCTTTTATAGCACTAAAGGCCCCTTGACCATTTCCGGGGCCTTTGCCCCAGTCTTTTATGATTCCGAGGTGGCCGTAAACGACGGACTCTATCTGGAAACAAGCGTTGGGATCCTGAATAATTTCAATTTTGTGCACGGCAACGTATTTACACCAAGGGATCGCTCCGATATTTTCCTAAATTTTCCCGATGATTCGTTTTATGTGGGTGAGGGAATCCACACCAAAATAGATGGGTATGGAACTATTACCAATAAGGACACCTTTACTTTTCCCGTCGGGGACGACGACCGTATCCGTCCCTTGACCATTACTTCGGAAAGTGTAAATGCAATGGCCAAATGTGCCTATTTCTTTGTAGGCCCCGATAACCTCACCAGTTTTATTGACTATTTCAATGCAGAAACAAAAGATTTTAATGTAGGTGCCGTAAGCAACCGGGAATTTTGGCGTTTGGAGGGAGATTCCCCCAGCATAGTTACACTAAGCTGGGACAACTGGAGCAATATAGGTATTCTTGGGGACTACATTAGTGACCTAATAGTGGTAGGTTGGAGCAAAAATCAACAGCAATGGGTAAACCTGGGAAATTCCGCATTGGAAGGGGAATTTTCCTTTGGATCGATAAGTTCGGATACCTTTGTTCCCAATGATTATGAGATCATTACGATCGGTGGGGCACTAGATCTGAACGAAAGCCTCAGTACCATAGACCTAGGCAATTATTTTCTTACCCCAAACGGCGATGGCACCAACGATTTTCTTGTTATAGATAGTATAGAGGAATCGCCCAACAATCTTCTGCAAATCTTCAATAGGTACGGCGTTCTGGTATATTACAAAGAAAATTACAGGAATGAATTTGAAGGCATCTCCAACAGAAATATGTTGGTCAAGGGAGATACGGGATTGTCATCGGGGGTATATTTTTACATTATAACACTAAAAGACATTAAAGTGAAACATCAGGGCTATTTGTACCTCTCCCAAAATTCGGAGAACTAATTAAACAATTCCCGGCAACCATTGGGAGCAATAAAATTACAGATCTGCCTACCGGCCAGCCTTTGTCCTTAACGCTAAATCCTCCCGGACCAGGACCAAATCTTACGGAAATTAAGTAACTTTATGGTTTTAATTTTATCCACATATTCCCGATTATATGGATAAATACCCACACCTTATAAAACGTGGCAGTATTTTTGGGGCAATTAGGATTAAAATGGATTGTTTGTAATAATATAATCAATACCCTATGCAAAGAAGATCTTTTATTAAAAAAAGCAGCTATACCGGTCTGGCCCTTTCATTACTACCGGGCCTTACCCTTTCCCAGGAAACGGAATATTCCGTGGACGAACTCATGGGCAAAGTGGATATTAAATTATATGGGGAGAACATCAACCTAAGAAAAGAGGCCCATGATGCCTTTGTTGAGATGAAAAAAGCGGCCTATAGTGATGGTATGGACTTAAAAATTGTATCCAGTTATCGTAATTTTTATCGTCAGGAAGCCATTTGGGAACGCAAATACCTACAGTATACCGAAGAAAAAGGGATGACCAAATTAGGCGCCATTGAAAAAATTATAGAATATTCTACCATCCCCGGTACCAGTAGGCATCATTGGGGAACGGATATAGACATCATTGACGGCTATCCAAAAACTACTGGAGATGTGTTGGTCCCTGAAAAATTTGAGGAAGGAGGCCCTTTCTCCCTTCTCAAAAAATGGATGGACGACAATGCCCATAAGTATGGTTTTTATTTGGTATATACCGATAATCCCAAGAGAAAGGGATTTAAATACGAACCCTGGCATTATAGCTATGCCCCTATTTCCATTCCTATGCTAAAAACCTTTAGACGAAAGAATATATTTAAGCTTCTATTGGAGGAAAACATCATAGGACAGGAAAACTTCACCTCGGGATTTCTAAAGGGATATATACAAAATAATATTTTAGACATTAACCCCGATCTTTTATAACTGAAATCACCATTGTCCGATTAAAGAAAAAAGCACATAATTGCAAGACCTAGGACAAAGGTCCCAACACAAGCTGCCCATTAAGGCATTCCTTTATATTTGGATAAATAGCATCAAAAAAGCGGGTTACAACAAACGCCAATGACTTTAGGTCCTAGTTATAAAAGGACTTATGAAGGTTAATAAAATTCCATAGGGCAACCACAAGATAAAATGATTTTTTTGTACATTAAGTACTCCTAACAACACATTAACATGGGAAGAGGTAGTTGGAAAATTAGGATATTTATAGGCTTGGCGATTGTAGCCTTTGCCTTTGTCCAGCGCTGCAATAACAGGGAAGAAAACCCCTATACCGGCAGGGTCCAGAACATTAATATGAGTACGGAACAAGAAGTGGCCATTGGCCTACAGAGCGCTCCCGAAGTGGCACAACAATATGGCGGCCTATATCCTGATGAACGTTTACAGTCCTTTGTAGATCAGTTGGGAAATAAATTGGTAAATAACAGTATTGCCAGGGAAACACCCTATAAATATGATTTTCATCTATTGGCAGATGAACAGACCATCAATGCCTTTGCCTTGCCGGGCGGACCAATTTTTATCACCTACGCCCTTTTCTCCAAATTGAACGAAGCACAACTGGCAGGGGTACTGGGACATGAGATAGGGCATGTAATTGGCAGACACTCGGCAGAAAGGATTGCCGATAGCAACTTTTGGCAGACCGTAAGCATGGGAGCTTCCGTTGGTGCCGATGCCGGCGGAATTGTCAGTAGTATTGGCCAAAATACCTTATTGACCAACGGCAGGGACGATGAATTGGAAAGCGATGAGCTTGGGGTACTTTTTATGATACAATCCAATTACGACCCTTATGAAATGATCAAAGTAATGGAAATATTAAAGTCGGCCGCCGGACCCAATAGGGTACCTGAATTTCAGAGTACACATCCCGATCCCGATAATAGAATTGAACGCATAAAAGAAGCCATTGAACGATTTAAAGGGCAACAATAGCGGATTTCCCTTTCCAAGATTAGTATTTCAGGGTATTATTGGTATATTGCACCAGAACCAAATCTTATTACCCACACAATTTAACCCTTATAGCTTTGATTTACAATAATTTAAATGAGACTATATGGGAATTTTATTACATTTTAAGAACATTTATTTAGCAGCATTCGAAAATTGTAAACCGGAATATGTGGTAGTATTGTTAAAAATATACTCTGTTTTCTGTGTGGCAATGTTATTCATGGCACTTTATGCTTTTGCCTTTAGGGCCTTTACGGGATTTGAATTCTAAACCATCCGATTTGCTCTTTTACCTGAACACTATAAAAGCAAATTGAAAACAATAAAAAAACCTATCGAAAATTTTCGATAGGTTTTTTTATTAAAAGGTAGGCCCACTACTTCTTCTTAAGATTGGCATTGATTACTTCCAAGGCCTCGGTGGCATTGGAGAGTTCTGCGTGCTTTTTCGCATTGTAGCCATTATCGCACTTAATTTTAAGATCGGCACCGTTGGCGATAAGGAGTTCCAAAATTTCATATTTATTGTAACGTGCGGCAAAGATGGCAGGTGTTTTTCCCAAAGATTTCTGATTAACATCCTCACCCAGCTCAATTAATCGTTTAACGGTTTCCATATCCCCTTTTACGATTGCCTTACAAAAAGAACTTAATTCCCCGGGTTTGACCATTAATACCGATTCACTTATAGCATAGTTGTTACTACTCTCGGCACGAACGCCTGCAACCATGAACATGAATGCCATGGCGACTGTTAAAATTGTTTTTCTCATGATGAATAAGATTAATTAGTGATTATTGATTACCCTAACAGACTCCATTCGGTTAAATTTGTTTCACTTCTTGGCCTTAAATAACAAAATTTTAACAAAAGGCCATCTTTTATCCCTTCCCTTAATAAGAATCCATCCAAGTCCATAAAATTTTGGAAAAAGCTGTCCCAAATCCTAGCAATCCATATACAATAGTTTTATTTTTGACACTAATAACAAACAGGATATGAACAAGAAAGTAATTTTGATGATTTTGGATGGTTGGGGCAAATCCCCGGACCCCAAGGTCTCTGCCATAGAAAATGCCAATACCCCATTTATAGACTCGCTATATACCAAATACGCCAATTCCAATCTCTTGACCGACGGCATGAATGTAGGCTTACCGGAAGGACAAATGGGCAATAGTGAGGTAGGCCATATGAACCTTGGGGCCGGCCGAATCGTATATCAGGATTTGGCAAAAATAAACCTGGCCATTGAACAGGATACCCTAAAGGATGAGCAGGTGTTAAAAGATGCGCTGTTGTATGCAAAAAACAACGACAAACCGGTCCACTTTTTAGGCTTGTTAAGCGATGGGGGCGTTCATAGCCATACCTCGCACCTTAGGGGACTTGTTGATGCCAGTGAAAGTTACGGGCTTAAGAACACCTATATCCATGCCTTTACCGATGGTAGGGACGTAGACCCTAAAAGTGGAATAGGTTATGTTAAGGCATTAAATGAATATTGCGCGGATAAAAATGTAAAATTGGCCAGTCTTATTGGCAGGTACTATGCCATGGACAGGGATAAAAGATGGGAGCGGGTAAAATTGGCCTATGACCTCCTGGTAAACGGTGAAGGCCAAAAAACAGATCATGTTGAAGAATCCATATTGGCCAGTTATGAATCCGGTATTACGGATGAATTCCTAAAACCTTTATTGGTCACAGATGCTCAGGGGTCGCCCCTATCCCTTATCAAGGAAGGGGATGTTGTTATTTTTTTCAATTTCAGGACAGACCGTGGCAGGGAGCTTACCCAAGTACTTTCCCAAGAAGACATGCATGAACTCAATATGCACAAATTGGACCTCTATTACGTAACCATGACGAACTATGATGACTCCTATAAGGGAGTGAAAGTAGTTTATGACAAGGACAACATTAGCGAAACCCTTGGAGAAACCTTGGCCAAGGCCCACAAAAAACAAATTAGAATCGCGGAGACCGAAAAATACCCCCATGTTACCTTCTTCTTCAACGGTGGCAGGGAAATTCCTTTTGAAGGGGAAGAGCGCATCCTATGTCCGTCGCCCAAGGTAGCTACCTATGACCTAAAGCCGGAAATGAGTGCCTATGAGATAAGGGATGCCATAATTCCCGAATTGCAAAAGGGCGAAGCGGATTTTGTATGCCTTAATTTTGCCAACCCTGATATGGTAGGCCATACCGGGGATATGCAGGCCGCAATAAAGGCCTGTGAAACTGTGGATAGCTGTGCGGAATCCGTTATTAATACCGGTTTGGAGCATGGATATACCACTTTGGTCATTGCCGATCACGGAAATTGCGAGACTATGATAAATGCGGATGGCAGCCCAAATACGGCACATACCACAAATCCAGTTCCCTTGATCTTGGTAGATAGCGAATTGAAGGAAATAAAAGATGGCGTTTTAGGTGATATTGCACCTACCATACTCAAGCTTATGGGGATTCCGCAGCCCGCATTGATGACAAGAAAACCCCTGGTATAATTATTGTTGCCCTTTTGAATATAGTTACAAACATCCCCAAAGGGGTAATTTTAAAAGTATTGTTTTACCTTTGCATTCTATGATAAAAATCAAGACTTTAGAAGAGATCGAATTGATGCGCGAAAGTGCACTGATCGTGAGCAAGACCTTGGGAATGTTGGCCAGTGAGGTAAAGCCAGGGACAACCACCTTACAGCTAGACGCTTTAGCGGAAACGTTTATTAGGGATCATGGCGGTGTTCCGGGCTTTCTGGGATTGTACGATTTTCCCAATTCCCTGTGTATGAGCCCCAATGCCCAGGTGGTACATGGAATCCCCAACAATACCCCTCTTGTTGAAGGTGATATTATCTCTATAGATTGCGGAGTGCTTAAAAACGGGTTTTACGGGGATCACGCCTACACCTTTGAAGTTGGGGAAGTAGATACGGAAACAAAGAAATTATTACAGGTCACCAAAGAGTCCCTCTACGTAGGTATTCGTGAGTTTAAGGTTGGAAATAGGGTAGGAGACGTAGGTTATGCCATTCAACAATATACAGAAAGTAGAGGTTATGGCGTAGTCAGGGAATTGGTAGGTCACGGATTGGGCAGGGAAATGCACGAAGACCCGGAAATGCCCAACTACGGCAAACGGGGACGGGGAAAGAAATTTGTGGAAGGTATGGTAGTGGCCATAGAACCTATGATCAATATGGGGACCAGAAGAATTAAGCAATTAAAGGACGGCTGGACCATTCTTACGGCCGATAATAAACCTAGCGCCCATTTTGAGCATGACGTTGCCATCATAGACGGAAAACCCGAAATATTGTCCACTTTTGCCTATATATATGAGGCATTGGGCATACAAAGTGATGAAGAAGCAGAGTTCCGTCAAAAAACACTGGTGCTATAACCTTAAGGTTATTTGTCCTACTTATTTTCTATTTTTAAGGGTTTGTTATATTCCATAATCTTAATTAAAGTAAACTGCCTCGGGGCAATCCCGATAGCTATCGGGACACGAGGTATTGAAAGAAGATTCAAGTTTGATTTCGTCGCAAGCGCCGGAGCATTTAAATCTCGATTATCGAGTAAATTCGATTATTGTTTAGATGCTTAAAACAAGCATAATCAATTGTTCATAAAATGATTGTTATTTCAACAGAGTGAAAAACGAAGGACAAGAAATCCCATGGCTATGGGATTCCTCCCCGCACCTCGTTGGGAAATAAAAAATTTCTTGAAACCGACTATCCTTGAGGCAGAGCCGTAGAGGTATATCGCCGTACCGATTGCTATCGGTATCATTTTTAGCCTTAGGGCCAAAAACCGAAATTTGTATTTTGCCCACACCCGGAATTGCGAAAAAGCAATTCCGACCTCCCAGAGGAGGTATAATCAGAAACCTAGGCAGAGCCGTTGGGGAATTATAAAAGATTAAAAATTTTTCATGCTATTATTTTATACCTATTTGAAAAACAGTATTTTTAAAATCGAACCTAGGTTAATTAGATCAGAGTTTGCCAGTGTACCCTACACTTTAACGTCATTAAAAATTACCCCTTAATCTCTTGGTGAATTTCCATATACCCATGTACAAATCCAATAAGGCGCATTGAAAAAGTTATTTAAATATGTCCTAAACACCGTTCCCAGACCCATACTCATTAAACTAAGTTATTGGGTACGTCCGCTTATGGCCTATGGGATGCGTGGACAACGTTACACCGATCCCATAGATGGAAAAAAATTTAAAAGCTTTCTCCCCTATGGTTACGAACACCCCCGTGAAAATGTGTTATCGCCCTCTACCCTATCCCTGGAACGGCACCGATTATTGTGGCTTTATTTAAAAAATGAGACCAATTTTTTACGGACCGTCTCAGGTCCTGCATTTTGCTCCCGAACAGGCCTTTTACAATAGGTTCAGGAACCAAAAAAACCTGGACTATACCACTACCGATCTAAACTCGCCCCTGGCCGATGTAAAAGCGGATATTTGCAACCTTCCCTTCACCGAAAACTCCTTTGACGTTATATTGTGCAACCATGTTCTGGAACACATTCCGGACGATACCAGGGCTATGCAGGAGTTGTACAGGGTACTAAGGCCGGGAGGATGGGGCATTTTTCAAATTCCCCAGGACCTCAACAGGGCGGATACCTACGAAGATAATAGTATTACGGACAAAAAGGAAAGGGCCAAAATATTTGGACAGTACGACCATGTCCGTATTTATGGAAGGGATTATTTTACAAAACTCAGGGCCATTGGTTTTAAGGTAGAGGAGGTAGATTACACCAAAAAACTATCCGACGCCGAAGTGGACCATTATCGTTTGGCCAAAGGGGAGGTGATTCCCTTGGTGACCAAATAACCGGTTTGCTTACCTTGAAACACTAATCCAGGACATTTTCCTTAAATCCGTTCGTCATATACTCCAAAACGTTCCCCTCCGGATCCAAATAAATAATATAACCTTCCAGTTCCTTATGTTTAGCCAATACGGCCTTTGTTCTCTCCAGATCCATGGCCATAAAAGCGGTGGCAAAAGCATCTGCAGTGGCACAATCCTGCGCCATTACACTGGTAGCCAAGATGTTCGAATTACGGGTATAACCTGTTTTCGGATCTATGGTATGGACATACTTGGTACCGGTTTCGGGATCAATTTTAAATTTCCTGTAATTCCCTGAGGAGGCCATAGCAATATCTTTCATATACAAGGTTCTTTTGTAGGCCCTGCCTTCCTCCATTAAGGGATCGTCTATGGCCACTACCCATTTTTTCCCCTTCACCCTGTTCTCTCCCTGGGCCACCAACTCTCCCCCTACCTCAATTAAAAAATCGGCAATCCCTTTATTCCTCAATAAAACGGCCAAACGGTCTACGGCATATCCTTTGGCTATGGCATTAAAATCGAAATATATGGCAGGATCCGCCTTTTTTATTTTGTTTTCAGAATTAATGGCCACTTTATTAAACCCCACATAATCCAAAAGGCTATCTACCTTAACACTATCCATTTCCAACTCCTTGCCCGGTCCAAATCCCCAAGCGTTCACCAAAACGCCAACGGTAGGATCAAAATAACCGTCGGTGGCCTCGAAAACTTTTCCCGAAAGTTTAAAGACCTCTCTAAACATGGCATCCACAACAACAGTAGAATCTCCCGCATTGATTCTTGAGATATCGGAAGTAGGTATATAAGTGGACATCGATCGATTTAAAGCTAGAAAAAGGGAATCGATTTCCTGTTCAAAGCTCAATTCAGAAGTAGCCAAATAGGTTATATTATAGGAAGTTCCCAAGGCCGATCCCGAACTAATGTTCTTCACCCATTTGGATTCGTTGGTCCTACACCCTGCAAAAACCAGAATTAAAAAAAACAATCCAAAACGCATGCCACTATATTTTAATAAGTCCGTCATATTCCAAAATATAAGCTTCATTAAGATAAACCGGCAGGTTCCTATCTGCCGCATTATAAAGACCTACCCCCGCATAATAGGCCTCTCCCTTCTGGGCATGGGCATGCTCCTTCATTTTCTGCATAAGCGACCTATCGTATTCCTTTGGATCTTGCGGATGCGGAACACTCCGCACCACAATAAAAAATAATTTTTTATCCTTAAGGCATACAAATTGAGGGTTTCTTTTGGGCTTACTATTAATCCCCATAAACTCGAACCCCTCGGCTTCCAATTGTTTTCCAACAATATTCATGGCCAAATTATGCAACTCCTGTTCCGTTAAAGCCGTACTCATTGTCTATATTTTAAATTTCTAAGCCAAAAATAAATCTTAACATTCTTAAAACATTGCTCAAAAAAAAGACCTGTCAGGTTTTAAAACCTGACAGGTCTAATATTAGACCTTCAAGGTCCTGTAATTTGTGAAGGCTATAAATTAACCTCCGAAATCGTCAAATCTAATATGCTCATCAGGAATACCAAAATCCTCTCCCATTTTCTGAACTGCCTTGTTCATCAATGGGGGACCACAAAAGTATAGTTCAATATCTTCAGGCGATTCGTGATGGTTCAAGTAATTTTCTATTACACAATTGTGAATAAAACCTACAAAACCATCTCCTGGTGCATCAATATTCTCCTTTACCTTCCAATTATCCTCCGGTAAAGGCTCCGATAGCGCCAAATAGAACTTGAAGTTTGGAAACTCCTTTTCAAGTTTGTAAAAATGTTCCAAATAAAACAATTCCCTTTTAGATCTACCTCCATACCAATAGGTAACTTTTCTATTGGTCTTCAAGGTGTTGAACAGGTGGTATAGATGCGAGCGCATTGGGGCCATTCCTGCACCACCGCCAACATATAACATCTCGGAATCCGATTCGTTGATAAAGAACTCGCCATAAGGTCCTGAAATAATAACGGGATCTCCTTTTTTCAAATTGAAGATATAAGAAGATGCAATTCCGGGATTCACATCCATCCAACCATTTTTGGCCCTATCCCATGGTGGGGTAGCAATACGGACGTTCAACATAATCTCCCTTCCTTCAGCAGGATAGGAAGCCATGGAATAGGCCCTTTCCACTGTTTCAGGGTTCTTCATGACCAAAGGCCATAGGTTAAACTTATCCCATTCTGCCTGAAATTTATCAGGGGTTTCGTGCTCTTCGGGATGCGCCGTGATATCCATGTCCGAGAACTTCACTTCACAGGGAGGAATTTCGATCTGTATATACCCCCCGGCCTTATAGCCCATATCCTCAGGGATCTCTACCACAAATTCCTTAATAAAGGAAGCCACATTGTAATTACGTACAACGGTTCCCTCCCATTTTTTAATTCCAAAAACTTCTTCAGGAATGGTAATTTCCATATCCTGCTTCACCTTTACCTGGCAGGCCAAACGTGCCCCATGGTTCAATTCTTTTTTGGAGAAATGCGGTGTTTCGGTCGGTAGGGCTTCCCCACCTCCGGACAGCACATGACATTCACATTGGATACAGGTCCCCCCACCTCCACAGGCAGAAGGCAGAAATATTTTCTGGTTTCCCAAGGTGGACAATAAGGATCCCCCTGAGCCTACTTCAATTTTCTTTTCACCGTTGATGGTTATGGTTACCGGGCCCGACGGGGATAATTTTTCCTTGGTAAACAGTAAGAGTGCCACCAACAATAACAATAGTATTAAAAAAGCAACTACCGTTATCAGTATTGTTCCAATTGTACTTGTAGCTAGGATCATTTTTACTCGTTTATTATAGCGTTGTTATAAGAAACCGTATTTTCCTTGGTTTCCTTAATTATTTTATCTTCCTCTACTTTTTGGGCAGTGTTCTGCTCAACCTCTTTCGGAGCCTCATCACCACCTGTCAACATACCGCCAAAACTCATAAAACCTATTGCCATAAGTCCGGTAATGATAAAGGTTATCCCTAGGCCTCTAAGGGGTGCCGGAACATTGGAGTATCTAATTTTCTCCCGTATGGCCGCAATGGCCAAAATAGCCAAGAACCATCCAATTCCGGAACTGAGTCCATAGTTAAAGGCCAATCCAAGGGTTTGGATATCCCTGGACTGCATAAACAACGAACCTCCCAAGATGGCACAGTTCACCGCTATCAAGGGTAAAAATATTCCTAAGGAATTGTATAGGGAAGGTGAAAATTTTTCAACAACGATCTCTACCAATTGCACCATAGTAGCTATGGTAGCAATAAATAGTATAAAAGATAAAAAACTCAGGTTATAATCCGCATACTCAGGTCCCAACCAGGCCAAGGCCCCATCCCTTAACAAATACTGATCCAACAGCCAGTTTAGGGGAACCGTTACCGACAATACAAAGATTACAGCTGCTCCAAGACCAACCGCAGTAGTCACTTTTTTAGAAACGGCAAGGTAAGAACACATTCCTAAGAATGTGGCAAATACCATATTATCTATAAATATGGATTTAAAAAATAATTCTACATGCTCTAACATAATATTCTACTCTTATGATGACTACTAATTTTCCTCTATTAAGGCTTTGTTGCGCGAGCGTTGTACCCAGATAATGAGTCCAACAACGATCAGGGCCATGGGGGACAACAACATAAATCCGTTGTTCTCATAGCCGATGGCATATAGGCCGGTTTTTTCTATGGGATCTCCCAACACTTTATATCCAAGCAGTGTTCCCGAACCCAAGAGTTCTCTAAAGAAACCGATTATCACCAATATCAAACCGTATCCGGCCGCATTACCGATCCCGTCCAAGAAAGACCTCCAAGGCCCGTTGGCCAAGGCAAAAGCTTCAAAACGCCCCATGATGATACAGTTGGTAATGATGAGCCCAACAAAAACGGAAAGGGTTTTGCTCAATTCATAGGCAAAGGCCTTAAGCACCTGATCCACCATAATCACAAGGGACGCTACCACCACCAATTGTACAATAATCCTAATTTTTGAAGGTATAATATCGCGCATTAAAGAAATTACAACATTCCCCATTCCCATTACGAACAGTACCGAGAAAGCCATTACTATGGATGCCTTTAGTTCTGCCGTAATTGCCAATGCCGAACAAATTCCCAATACCTGAATGGTAATGGGGTTATTATCTGCCAACGGGTCCAATATTAGACTCGCATCTTTTTTTGAAAGTAGTGCCATGTTTTATTTTTTAGCTCGTATTGATTCCAAATAAGGTTTATATAGATTTACGCTTTGACGGATCATTGCAGAAACACCATCTCCCGTAATGGTCGCTCCCGCCAATGCATCTACTTCGTTATCGTCTTTAATCTCATTGGTAGGATCATTGTTCCCTTTGGCTACCGCAATTCCGGCATATTCCGTTCCTTTTAGTATGGATTCCCCGGTAAAATCATCCATAAAATACCGCTGCTTGATATTTGCCCCAAGACCGGGAGTCTCTCCTTTATGGTCAAAATATACGCCTTGTACCACCAAATTATCGTCCAGGGCCACAAAGCCCCAAATAGCATCCCAAAGACCTTTGCCCCTCATAGGGATGATATAATAGGTTGCCCCGTCTTTCTCCCCTATGAATACGGGAAGCTTTCTGGTTTTTCCCGCCTTGGCTTCCGTTTCCTGTTTTTTAAGGTCGATTAGGTACGCTTCCTCATCAGTCGTAATTTTATCGCCCTCTATAACCAGTTGTTCCTTGATATATTTTTGGAACTCCCCAGCCACCTTATCGGTAGAAACAAAATTGACACTTCCTTCGTCCACATTTTCATTTACGCCCATGGCATAAAGAATATTCTGTTGTTTTTCCAATCTCTCGTTCTCTTGGATCTTCTCGCTGAGCGATGATGCAAAAAATGCCAAAAGAGACCCTACAATGACCACCATAACGGCGGCAAAAATAATGGTGTAACTATTTTTATCTGTATTAACTGCCATGATTATACTGTTTCTGCTTTTAATTCCTGTGCTTTTCCTTCACCATCCTTAGGCAAAATAATAGCGTTCTTAGCACGTTTCATCCTTTTATTTATATTCCCCCTTACCACATAGTGATCAATGGTCGGGGCAAAAACGTTCATCAACAAAATTGCCAAGAATACGCCTTCCGGATAGGCAGGGTTGAACACTCTTATCAATACCGATATAAATCCAATAAAAAATCCGTAAAACCATTTTCCCCTATTGGTCTGGGCACCGGTAACCGGATCGGTCGCCATATACACAATACCAAAGGCCAGACCACCAACGATCAGATGTTGCCAAAAGGCAAAACTCATCAATCCGTAGAACTTGCTCGTCTCGGTCACCCAGCCTGCATCTACCGCTCCATTAAAGATAAGTCCCATAACGAGGGCCCCTATTACGGCGCTCAACATAATTCTCCAACTGGCGATCTTACTATAGATCAAGAACAGTCCGCCCAACAGAATAAGCAATGTAGGGGTTTCCCCTACGGATCCCGGAATAAATCCAAAAAACATATCCGAAACGGAATAGGACATTTCGGCCCCCTTGCCCTGTGCCAAATACCCCAATATGGTCTCTCCGGAAATAGCATCCGGACCACCGGCCAAATCGACCGCCTGATGCACCCAAACTTTATCCCCACTCATCCAGGTAGGATATGCAAAGAATAAAAATGCCCTAATGGTAAGCGCTGGATTCAAAATATTCATCCCCGTACCTCCAAAAACTTCCTTACCGATAACTACCCCAAAGACCACGGCTACCGCCAACATCCATAAGGGAGTATCTACAGGCACTATCAAGGGCACCAACATACCGGTAACCAAATAGCCTTCCTCTACTTCATGGCCCTTGATTACGGCAAACAAAAATTCTACCGCAAGTCCAACGGCATAGGATACGATTACCAACGGCAGCACGGTCCATGCCCCCATAATAAAATTCTCCCATGTTAAAAAGTTCCCAAAAAGCGACGCCTGCCTTACAACGCCATTGGCCGCATCAACAGCGGCATAGTGCTGATAACCGGCATTGAATATCCCAAATATCAGCACGGGCACCAAAGCCATGATCACCGTGTTCATCGTCCGCTTTAAATCATCCACGGCACGTACATGGGAACCGGAATGTGTAGTTTCGTTGGGAGCATACAAAAAAGTATGGATGGCATTGAATGCAGGGGCCATTTTTTTACCCTTGTACTTCTCCTTTAGATTATGTAAATTACTTTTTAAGCTCATCTTTTATCCTATTTCTTTATATAATAAATCCAACCCTTCCCTGATAATCTGCTGATGGGGCTGTTTAGAGATGCAAATAAATTCTGTTAGGGAAAAATCTTCGGGAGCCACTTCGTATAGACCCAACTGCTCCATTTCATCCAAGTCCTTCACCATACACGCCTTTAAAAGTTGTAAAGGGTATATATCCATTGGAAAAACCTCTTCATACAATCCGGTTAGCACAAATGCCCTGTGTTCCCCATTGGTATTGGTATCCAGATCATATTTCTTTTTTGGCTGCAGCCAAGAGAAGGTCAAGGCCCTGGTGGAAGATATTTTATTGAATACCGGTTTGTTCCATCCAAAAAATTCATAATCATCACCTTCGGGAATTACCGATACGGTATTGTTATAATATCCCAAATAACCATCCGGCTTTGTTTTGGAACCCGTTAGGACATCCCCGTTGATCACCCTAAAATTTTCCGTATTTACACCACTGGCATAAAGAAAGGTAGCTATTTCGGAACCAATTTTGGTAGTGTAATATTTTGGGGCCTTAACACTGGAACCGACCAAGGCCACCACCCTTTCGGGATTGTACCTGCCCGTAAGCAAAAGCTCCCCTATTACAACAAGATCTTGCGGTGCAATGGTCCAAACCACTTCACCCTTATTGATAGGATCTATTTTATTGATCTGGGTCCCTACCAATCCTGCAGGATGGGGACCGGAAACCTTATGTATTTCCACATCCTCCATCTTGGAAAAAATGGACTGCCCCCCTTTCCCGATGGAGACATGTACCTTTCCGGGCGTTAATTTACCCAAGGCGGTAATTGCCGCCTGAATTTCATTTTCCTTTCCCTTTAACGCATAATCCAAATCGGCCGCCATAGGACTGGTAACATATGCCGAAATAAATACGGACTTGGGGGCAACGCTCGGGTTTGCAATGATATCATAAGGCCTTTGCTTGATAAAAGGCCAACAGCCCGATTTTAAAAGCAAGGCTTTAACTTCCCCTGCTTTGGCGCTTTTAGGGGACAAGGGCGCATGCGACACAAATTCCTGGCTTTTGTCCGCCAATATTTTCAAGGTTAAAATTCTTCTTCTTGCTCCTCTCACCACCTCTATCAATTCTCCGCTTACCGGCGAAACAAAAAGCATATCTTCCACATTTTTGTTGTAAAAAAGTGGTTCTCCCGCCTTTACTTCTGCGCCTTGCTTAACTAATAATTTAGGTGTAATTCCGTGAAAATCCTGAAGATTGATCGCATAAACATTACTTAAAACAGCTTTGGAAGTAGTCCTTTCCGCATCACCAATAAGATTAATGTTCAAGCCTTTTTTAATTCGGATGTCTTTAGACATATTTAGTAGACCTTAGGTTATCAAAATTTCGAGCAAATTTACTACTTAATAAAAAGTTTTCATAATTATTACTTATAAATTTAGGGAATAAAAAATTTCTTGAAACCGACCATCCTCGAGGCAGAGCCGTAGAGGTATTTCGCCGGTTTCATTTTGGCCTTAGGGCCAAAAACCGAAATTTTGTATTTTGCCCCACCCGGAATTGCGAAAAAGCAATTCCGACCTCCCCCAAGGGGAGCTATGATCGGAACCCCCAGGCAGAGCCGTCAGGGAATTATAAAGATTAAAGTAATACAAAGCATGCAGATCAAATTTATATATCCACGTTGGGGAAGTACCGATTTATCCTGGTCCGTATTTTTAAACAAAATAAAAAAGGCCGGTTATCAGGGCGTAGAAATAGACCTTCCCTTGGAAAGTTTTAAAAAGAAGGAAATTTGTGCTATGCTGAAAGATTTGGAACTGGATTTCATAGGGCAGCATTGGCAAACCACAGAGGTAGATTTTACCAAACATCGGGAACAATATAAAAGACATTTGTACCACCTAGTGGAAGCCAATCCCCTATTCGTAAATTCGCATACCGGCATGGATTTTTTTACAAGCCGCCAAAACTCCGTCTTACTGGAAACGGCCCATGAAATTGAATTGGACTCCGGGGTCATCATTACTCATGAAACCCACCGTTCCCGGTTTTCCTTTGCCGCCCATGCCTGTCTGCCCTATTTGGAAAAATATCCCTTTCTCAAACTCACTTCAGACCTATCCCATTGGTGCTGTGTTGCCGAATCCTTATTGGAAAACCAACCGATAGCGGTAAAAAAGGCCATAGCGCATACGTACCATATCCACGCCCGCGTAGGATCGGCCCAAAGTCCACAGGTAGTGGACCCGCGCGACGGAAATTATAAAACCGAGTTGGGGCAATTTACCGAGTGGTGGGGTTTAATGATCAAAAATGCTCAAGATAAAAATCGTTCCTACATCACCATCACCCCTGAATATGGCCCGCACCCTTATTCAATTTACAGGTCCAACACTAAAATACCACTCGGGGATCAATGGGAAATCAACGAGTTTATCAGGAACCATATTACAGAGTCCATAGTGCATATTCCCTCCATTTTCTTTCCGTAGTTGTTCCATACCCTGCCAAACATTTCAAATTCCCTGACTTAAAAGATGATCCTAGACACCATTGGCATGGGCCATTCCCAATTCTTCCGTTAACAATCCTTCCGAAATCGCCATTAGTAGCTATATTTATAATGTACTAACAAAAAATCGACATTTAACAACCATTTATTCAGTACCATAGGACTAGGCCCAAATTATCCTGGAACACCATAAAAGACCGGTAAATTTTTTATACGCGCAATTACGACTCCAAAGAACCTAATCAAAAATTGTCCCCTATAATATAAACCTACGGCATAAATAACTTCAGAAATAAGCACCTATGAAATATCTCATCCTATTTTTATCCTTCTTCCTAGCCCTGCCAGCACACGCACAACAAGGAGAAACGGAAATCCTATCCCTTTCCGAGTTGGAAATAGACAAACCTGAACAACCTTGGTGGCCAGCTCAAAAAAACAAGTCCGTTACAGGATTCCCCATACAAATTGGGGGCGAATCCTTTAAAAATGGCATAGGAACCCTGCCCGGAAGTAAACTGTTTTTTTTCCTGAATGGCAAGAGTCAAAAACTTACTGTACAAGTAGGTATTCAGGATAAACAGGACTTACCAAAAAACCTTGAACACAATACCCTTAGCGATGGAAGCAAACTGTACTTCACCCAAAATGACGGGATCAAGACTTTTGCAGGGGTAGCCCAGTCCCAAGAGAGGATGGGCAAAGGCAGTGTTAGGTTCCTCATTAAGGGAGATGGAAAAATATTGTGGAAAAGTAAAAAAATAATTGGGGGAGACAAGACCGTTAATACCATTTTGGACCTAAACGGCGTTCAGGTTCTTGAACTAAGTGTTGAGGATAGCGGGGATGGTATCTCCGGAGACCATGCCGTTTGGGCCAACCCTAGTATACAGTATTCCTCCTTCAAACCACAATTGGTAGATGCCCACTATCTGAACAAAATAAAATCCGTTGATGGTAATTTTAATAACAAAATCAAACCATTGGTACAGAAATTACCTTACGGAGAGGAAGTTTATCAACACGGATTAAAAACAGATTGGTTGCTTAAAAAGATAGAGCTGCCATCCATAATTTACCAACAGACCGATCAAAAGGAAATTGTTATTTCCAATGGATTGATCAGTAGGACCTTCCGACTTACTCCAAATTGCGCCACAGTAGAATTTAAAAACCTGGTAACAGGCGAATCGTTACTGCGCGGGGTAAGTCCGGAGGCTTCCCTTACCATAAACGGGGAGGAATATACCGTTGGCGGTTTGGACGGGCAAATTGAATATGGCTATTTAAAAGAGGAGTGGCTAGACCAGATGTGGAGTCCGGCAACATCATTTCAGCTAACCGATTTTACTGTTGACACCATACATGACCGCATTCAATGGCCCAACAAACGATGGTCTTCAAAACCAAAAAGTCCTACCAAAGGAAAACAGATAAGTTTTAACTATACCCATCCGGAATTTTCGGGCTTGGAAGTAAAGGTACATTATGAAATCTATGACGGCATTCCCTTAATAAGCAAATGGTTTACTATTGATAACAATGGAGAAAAGTCCGTCGTATTAAACAACTTTAAAAGCGAAATCCTTGCCATGGTGGAGGCCGAAAGCGCCGTAGAAAAACAAAAAGGATGGGAAACCCCTAACATACATATAGAGAGCGATTTTGAATTTCATTCCATGTCCATGAAAAATGCCAACAAGGTAGTACATTGGGAAAAAGATCCCCGTTATACTTCACAGGCCAGCTATTTATTATCCACTCCCTGTTTATTGGAATGCAAATTGCCCATCGGCCCCAATGAAGACATTGATCCAGGAACTACCTTTGAATCTTTTAGGATCTGGGAAATGCCCTTTGATAGTCACGACAAGCAGCGCAAAGGCCTATATACCAATGCCCTGTATAAAGCAATAGCCCCCTGGACTACAGAAAATCCATTATTTTTGCATTTGACCACCACAGATGACGTAAAAGTTAGGGCTGCTATAGATCAGTGTGCGGAAACAGGCTACGAAATGGTCATTTTAAGTTTTGGCAGTGGCTTAAATATGGAAGACCTATCCGATGACAATATAACAAAATTCAAAGCCCTGGCAGATTACGCCCACTCCAAGGGCATAGAATTGGGTGGGTATTCCCTGTTGTCCAGTAGATGGATAAGTGAGGAAGTAGACGTTGTTAACCCTGAAACCGGTAAAATAGGAGGCGTAATTCATGGTAGTTCGCCCTGCCTGAACAGCCAATGGGGAATAGATTATTTTGAAAAACTAAAGACTTTCTTTGAAAAAACAGGTTTTGACCTTTTGGAACACGATGGCTCCTATCCAGGTCAATTATGTGCCTCCACCAGCCATGTAGGGCATAAAGGAGTGGAAGATTCCCAATGGAAATCTTGGAAGCGAATAACCGATTTTTATAAATGGTGCAATGAAAAAGGAATTTCCCTAAATATTCCGGATTGGTATTATCTTAGCGGCAGCACCAAAAACAGTATTGGATATAGGGAAGTAAACTGGTCCCTGCCCCGTGACCGCCAATTGGTACTGGGGAGACAAAATATGTATGATGGCACCTTTGACCGACTTCCAAGTATGAGTTGGACTTTTGTTCCCCTTACGGAATACCATGGCGGGGGAGCAGAGGCCACTATAGAGCCATTGGACACCCATTTGGATGCGTACAGGGCCCATATGGTACAAAATTATGGAATGGGAGTACAGGCATGCTACAGGGGCCCCCGCTTATACGATACCGAAAAAACGAAGGGCACTGTAATAGAAGTGGTTAATTGGTACAAAAAATTCCGTAACATCCTTAATGCGCCTATAATTCATCTGAAAAGGGCCAATGGAAGGGAAATTGATGGAATTATGCACGTTGACCCGAAATTGAACGAAAAGGGAATGGCATTGTTCTTTAACCCGACCAATAAAACCTTGGCCCAAACCATAAAACTCCCTCTTTATTATACAGGACATCCCGATACCGTAAGCATTCAGGAAAAAGGGGGAAAAGTAATAAACTATAATTTGCAAAGGGATTATTCCGTAGAAATAAAAGTAGAAATTCCCGCCAATGATAGTACTTGGTTTTTAATTTACTGAATAATAAAACAATACTTATGAAGACTAAAATTATATCCCTTTTGGCCCTCCTGCTCTCCTTTGTAGGCTGTAGTCCCAAACAGGATAAGGCAAAAATGGACCACATGCCCCAATATAAACTTACTTTTAACAAATTGGCCACTACTTGGGACGAAGCCATTCCCTTGGGCAATGGAACCGTGGGGGCCCTGGTTTGGCAAAATGATGGAAAACTTCGATTATCCCTGGACCGAGCGGATCTTTGGGACCTCCGACCCATGGAAAATCTAGACTTTGTGAATTATGGATTTGATTGGGTAAAAGAGCAATGGGAAAAAGACACATATAGAAATGTACAGGAACGTTATGATGTTCCTTATGATCAATTACCCGCACCCTCAAAAATTCCAGGTGCTGCCCTGGAATTTGATATAAAAGAATTAGGGGAGATAGCATCGGTAAAGCTGAATCTGGAAAAAGCAATTTGTGAAGTAACATGGAAGAACGGTGCCATACTTAAAACCTTTGTCCATGCTACGAAACCTTTGGGCTGGTATACCTTTGAAAACCATAACGGAGATTTAAACCCCTCCTTGATTCCGCCTGCTTATGTATCGGTGGAACAGAAAAGCGCCAACGATCCGGTAACAGGACAAGACCTTCGAAGATTGAATTATGAAGGCGGCAAGATTACCCGAAAAGACCATATGATCACCTATGATCAAAAGGGATGGGACAAATTTAAATTTCAGGTACATACCCAATGGGAACCTACCCCAACGGGAATACAGGGCAGTTGGAGCATCAGCTCGCAAACCTCGGATTCTGAAAAAAAGGAAATTGCAACGCAGCTAGTAACAAAGGCATTGCAAGAAGGAATAACATCCTCCTTGGACAGTCATCTGGCCTGGTGGAGATCATTTTGGGAAAAATCCAATATAAGTGTTCCCGATACCGTTTTACAAAACCAATGGTATATGGAAATGTACAAATTGGGATCGGCAGCAAGACAAGGTGCACCGCCCATATCCCTGCAAAGTGTATGGACAGCGGACAACGGCAAATTACCGCCCTGGAAAGGGGATTTCCACCATGACCTTAATACACAATTAAGTTATTGGCCCACCTATTCCGGTAACCATTTGGATCTGGAACAAGGGTTTATCGACTGGCTTGTCCGGCACAAACCCACCTTTAAAAAATATACCAAGGATTTCTACGGAACCAACGGACTCAATGTTCCCGGGGTCACTACCTTGACCGGAGAACCCATGGGCGGATGGATCCAATATTCCTTCGGTCCTACCGTAGGGGCATGGCTGGGACAACATTTCTATCTGCACTGGCGCTATTCCATGGACCGGGATTTTCTTAAAAACGAAGCCTATCCGTGGATCAGGGAAGTGGCCGTTCATTTTGACGAACTGTCGGTTTTGGATGCCAATGGCAAACGAAAACTTCCCTTAAGTTCCAGCCCAGAGATCTATAATAATTCTCCTAAGGCATGGTTCGGCGATATCACCAATTTTGACCTCTCCCTGATCAAGTGGACCTATTCCCATGCGGCAGAACTGGCCTTGGAGCTGGATTTGAAAGAGGAAGCGGAAAAATGGAACGCCAGCCTTAACGAATGGCCGGACTATGCCGTGGACGAACAGGGGCTTATGTTCTCTCCCAGCATGCCCTTTAACGAATCGCATCGCCATTTTTCCCACTTAATGGCCATTCACCCACTGGGACTCATAGACCCTTCCCATGGGGAAAAGGATATGGAAATTATGAACAGGACCATTGCCAATTTGGACTACACCGGTACCGGACAATGGGTAGGCTACTCCTACAGCTGGCTGGGCAACCTAAAGGCCAGGGCCTTTGACGGGGAAGGAGCGGCAAAGGCATTAAAGGATTTTGCCACTTCCTTTGTGCTTCCTAACAGTTTTCATGTCAATGGGGACCAATCGGGTACCGGAAAATCCAATTTCACCTATAGACCATTTACATTGGAAGGAAATTTTGCCTATGCCGCGGGCTTACAGGAAATGTTGATCCAAAGCCATACGGGTACAGTTCATTTATTCCCGGCCATTCCCAAAGAATGGAATAATGTGGGCTTTGGCCAACTACGGACAGAAGGAGCCTTTCTGTTTTCCGCCCAAAAACAAAATGGAAAATTGAAATGGGTAAAGATTTTTTCGGAAAAGGGTGGGGAATTACAGTTAAAAAATCCCTTCCCAAACATGGAATTATCCATTGAAAATGGAATGGAACATACCTGGCAAGGAGATATATTGATCCTCCAAACACGCCCCGGACAGGAAATTTGGTTAACCCCATAAGCCTCTACCAAGCTTCTATTAAAGCACTATGGAAAAAAATAACGATATTGTAGTGTCAAGTTAAGTATAGGATGTCGGTTAAATCGCCGATATTTTTTGTCGGGCCGAGGCAAAAAATTATTGCATAGCCATAGCTACGGAATCATTTTTTAACGCTGGGTCGGTGAAAAAGAACAAGACTTGGGGCGATAGATTATACTTAACTTGACACTGGCAACATATAAAAAATGGCACGCTCCTACAACCTAAAAAAGACAACCCAACAGTAATCGGATTTTCAACGGGAACCTATATCAAAGATGATGAAATCAATAAAAGGAATGTATCGTAGAAAATATCTGGCAATGCTGATTGCGGTCGCTTTCGTTCTCCAAATGGATTGCTCCATAGCACAACAGATAAAGGAAATCTATGTTTCTCCCCTTGGATCCGATACCAACCCCGGAACGTCCGACAAACCCCTTAGAACCCTTCATAAGGCTACAGAACAATTGGGGCACACAACTTCCAATACCCAACAAAAATGTATCATTTGGCTAAATGACGGTACATATAGGATAACCCGTCCCATCAAAATTGATTCCGGGACAAATAAGGGCAAGGTTTCCATTGAATTCAGATCGATAGAAGGCTCTGCCCCTATAATATCCGGATCTGTAGCCATTAATGACTGGACTTCCTTGGGAAAGGGGATGTGGGCGGCCAATATTCCCAATGATATTGGTCAATTCCGAGAGCTGTTCGTACAGGACAAGCGTGCCGTTAGGGCAAGACATCCCAACAAAACATATTTGAGGGTAAAGCAGGTAGGGGCGGACAGGCGAACCAATTTTACTTTTCATCCCGAAGATTTTCCCGTTCCCGGAAATCCCAATGAGGTAGAACTCGTCGTATTGCACGATTGGTCCATAACCAGAATCCCTGTTAAAAATATAGTATTGGAAACCCACACTATTTCTGCTGTGGATTGGATAGGGGCAAAAGGATTGGATTTTTTTAATCTTGATAATTGGGAACCCGATCCACGTTATTACCTAGAAAATGCCATTGAATTTTTGGACATGGATTATGAATGGTATCTGGATTCCGAAATGTCCAAGCTATACCTTAAACTACCCCCGGACAAGGACCCATTGCAACTCACGGTAGAAGTACCCGTTGCGCAATCCTTGGTACTTTTGGAGGGTACGGAACAGGAACCCATATCCAATATTAGTTTTGATGGGATTAGTTTTAAACATTGCAGATATAATATCCCCAACAAAATATATGCGGGTATCCAGGCCTGCCATTTTGATCCCAGAGGGAACGAAAAAGGATGGGCGGCAGTCCCGGCAGCCATCAGTACCAGATGGGCCAAAAATATCAAATTTGAAAATTGTAAATTCTCCTCCTTGGGAGGAAGCGGTATCTGGTTGGGAACGGGCAGTAGCCATTGTACCATAAAAAAATGCTCCCTTTGGGATATTTCCGGTAACGGAATAATGATCGGTGAAGGGCAAGATCGATCGGTCTCCGGAAAACCCTGGTGGAAAATTGCCCCGGAACATGCAGCCACGGGAAACAAGGTGCAAGACAGCGACATTTCAGAATGTGGGGTGCAATTCTACGGTGCTGTTGGAATCTGGTGCGGCCTAACCTCGGAAACACAGCTTAGAAACAACCATATTTACAATCTGCCCTATACCGGTATGTCCATTGGTTGGATGTGGAGCCCACAGCCTACCCCCTGTAGGGACAATACCATTGCGGAAAATCACATCCATCATGTAATGCAGACCCTAAGTGATGGTGGCGGAATTTACATGTTGGGCCTCCAACCGGGAAGTAAATTGGTCCGCAACCTTATTCACGATATTTCCGTGAATGCCGGGAGGGCCGAAAGCAATGGAATGTTCCTTGATGAAGGCAGCAAAAATGTAATGGTGGAAAACAATCTAATCTACAATATTGCCAAATCTCCGCTCCGCTTCCATAGGGCCTCAACCAATGTGGTGAGGAACAATTATCTATTTTCCAATGGAAATACCCCTAGTATTGCCTATAACAATACCCTAACCGAAGATATTTACCAAGAAGGAAACCAGGAAATAAGTACGGATAACCAAGAGTATAAAGATGCGTTAAAAAAGGCCCTATCAAATTACCGGAATCCGGCCCCTGTCCTAAAAAAATCTCCCTAGAAATAACCGGAGAAATCACTTTGAAATGAGTTGCCATAGGGCAACAAATGAAGAAACTGTCTCTACAAAACAAGGCCCCGGAAAATTATAGGGAAGAAACCAAAACCTATTGATTCATATGACCCGAATTATAAAATTATGTTAAAACAATACTTGTCCACAGTATAAACTACCAATAACTTTCCCTTAAAAACCTTATGGAATATACCAACATTCCATATTAACATTTCATTAACTAATTGAACAATCCCAAATACTCCGTTGGGATATCAAAAAATTATATATTATTTTGATGTTTGGTGATTACCTCCAATCAACAACCCAACTGATCGTAAAATTGATTCCATGAAACGATTAAAATGGATATTGGCCCTCCCCAACGTAATATTATTAAGGCTTGGTTCCTATGCCCAACAATTGGAAACCTCTAAATTATAAGGACCGTTAATTATGTATAGAAATATTTTAATTTTTTGTTTGATATTCTTCGCTGTAAACCGATCATCCTCACAGGCATCCAAAGAAAAACCAAAGCTGGTGGTAGGCATAATTGTTGACCAAATGCGTCAGGAATACCTCTATAGGTATTATGATAAATTTGGGGAAGGCGGATTTAAAAGATTGTTGAACCAGGGCTTTGTCGTAAAAAATGCACATTACAACTATGTCCCTACCACAACGGCTCCGGGCCATGCTTCCATATATACGGGAAGTACCCCAAGATACCACGGCATTATTTCCAATTCCTGGTACAGTAGAAACGACAAAAAGATAGTGGGCAATGTGGATGACGGTTCGGTAAAGACTATAGGAAGCACCTCTGCCAATGGGGAAAAGTCACCGCACAAGCTCAAGGGCACCACTATAACGGATGAACTTCAAATTTCAACCAATGGCAAATCCAAGGTAATCAGTATTTCATTAAAAGACCGAGGTTCCATTTTACCCGGTGGCCATATGGCCGATGGGGCGTTTTGGTTCGATGGCCAAACCGGAAGTTTTATAACCAGCTCTTACTACACTCCTAAGCTTCCGGAGTGGGTGGTGGATTTTAATGCATCAAAAAAAGTGGATTCGCTTTTAAAACTGGGCTGGCATTCCCTTTTACCAATAGCAGCCTATAATGAAAGTAATGGAGATGATCACCCCTATGAAGAAGGATTTCCGGGCATAAAAAGGCCCATATTCCCCTATGACCTAAAAAAGCTTCCAAGAAAAGAAAAATACGGTCTTTTGAGCAGGACCCCCCACGGCAATACCATAACAAGACAATTGGCGGAACAGGCCCTAAAAAAGGAAGCTTTGGGACAAACTTCCACCACCGACTTTTTGGCAATAAGCTTCTCCAGCTCCGATGTAGTAGGCCACAGATTTGGCCCACAATCCATTGAAGTCCAAGATATTTATCTTAAACTGGACCGTGATATTGCCCATTTGCTCTCTACATTGGACCATCTGGTAGGAAAGGATCGATATACCTTGTTTCTCACCGCAGATCATGGAGGCTCGGATACTCCAAAGTTTTTAGCCGAAAATAAAGTTCCTATAGGCATCAATTCTAAAGTGTATGATGAATTAACTACCAAACTCAACAAAAATTATGGCCTTACAGATGTGGTACTCAGTTTTAAAAACCAACAAATTTATCTGGATAAGGAAGTACTGCGCAGAAAAAATTTGGATATAAAAAAGATTGAGCAAGAAATAGTTGCGGATTTATACGAAATGGATGGTGTTGCGCAAGTCTACTACGGCGATGATCTTAAACATCTAAATTATACGGAGAAAATTGGGGCGATGGTACAATTGGGCTATAACAATAAACTGTCCGGAGATATTGTGGTTGTTTACGAACCCATTTTTTGGTCAAGCCCTATGGATTACGGAACCACTCACGGTTCGCCCTACAATTACGATACCCATGTACCTATATTGTGGTATGGGGGCAATATTCCAAAAGGTGAAACCGTAAACCGGTATAATATTACAGATATTGCCCCCAGTATTGCTGTAATGCTGAACATAAAATTCCCCAACACCTGTATTGGAAGGCCTATTTCCGAGCTTTTTACTCAATAATCGAGATTTAAACCTGCCTACCGCAGGCAGGTGCTCCGACGCTTGCTTCGAAATCAAACTTGAATTTCATTTCAATGCCTCGTGTCCCGATAGCTATCAGGATTGCCCCGAGGTAGTTTACTGGTATAAAACTTGGATATAGCCACACAGAATCTTCGATTCCTACTCCTTTCCGCCGTTCGAGCTGATGGGAGAGGTCACTTCGAAATATACCACACCTATCGGAAGACAGGTTGAACGATTATCACAATATGCTTGATATCAGCATTTTATTTAAACTTGATAATTATTTAGCATCAATACTTTATTTTTTAATAACATTTAGGCATTACAAAAATCTTCTAAACTGGCAAAAAATCGCATAAAACAATTCTTTTATGGAGATGGGAAAAGCCCGACAAAACATTAACCTTCCTGTTCATTGATATTTTCTATCTTTATCCATATCAACCTATTCAAAAATTATGATGAAACCAATTTGTTTCTTTTTTAGCTGTTTGTTTATTATGACCACTTTCGCACAAAACACCGTTCTTCCCCTTTGGCCCGGCAACATTCCCAATGCTATAAAAACCAACGAAAAAGAGGAGGTGATAAGTACGGATATTGTGAGGATCGCCAAGGTACAAGTACCTCAATTGGAAGTATACCTGCCTTCCAAAAAGAATGCTACAGGACAGGCGGTATTAATTTTTCCAGGTGGTGGTTACGGTATTCTGGCCTATGACTGGGAGGGGACCGATTTTGCAAAATTGTTAAATTCCAAGGGCATTGCGGGCATTGTGGTAAAATATCGTTTGCCCAGTGCAAAATCCCAAACAAACAGACATACAGTACCTCTACAGGATGCACAACGCGCCATGAGGACCGTGCGTCACAAGGCCCCCGAATGGAATATTGACCCTAAAAACATCGGCATCATAGGCTTTTCTGCCGGAGGACATTTGGCCTCTACCTTGGGCACCCACTTCAATGAAGAAGTGTACCCCAAACAGGATACCATTGACCAACTGAGTGCCCGTCCGGATTTTATGACCTTGGCCTATCCGGTAATCACGATGGGGGAACCCAATACCCACGGTGGTTCCAGAAAAAACCTATTGGGAGAAAACCCTTCCCAAAAAATATTGGATCATTTCTCCAACGAATTACAGGTTACCGCCGATACCCCTCCCACTTTTTTGGTTCATGCCACGGACGATACCGCTGTTCCCGTAGATAACAGTCTTCTATTCTATACGGCGCTTTTGAAGAATAAGGTTGCCGCTGAAATGCACATCTATCCAACAGGGGGGCACGGTTTTGCCTTGGGCCTAAAGGATCCGCATCTGGCCACATGGACCGATCAATGGGTAGGATGGCTAAATAACATAAAACGATAATTGACTTTTCCCTTATACATAAATTTCTCTATTACAAGATTATAATGCATATAATGATGTAAGGAATTAGCCGATGTCCGACAAATTGTACATGATAATTATCATGCACTGATATGCCCAAAAGCGATACCTTTATGTTTTAAACCTTCCATTATGAAGAAGTGGACTTTACTAATGGCACTATTTTTGTCAAATTTCCTATCTGCACAAAAATGGGAAAGCAATTGGTCGGACGCAGCTGCCCTGGCCAAACAAAGTCATCAGAATATAGTTTTGGTCTTTTCCGGTTCCGATTGGTGCGCCCCCTGCATTAAACTGGACAGGAATGTTTGGCAGTCCAAGGAATTTCAGGAATTTGCCAAAGACCATTGGACCATGCTCAGGGCGGATTTTCCTAGAAAAAAAGCCAACCAACTCCCAGAGGACCAACGAAACAAAAACGCCCAACTTGCCGAAAAATATAATAAAAACGGATATTTTCCCTTGGTGTTGGTTTTGGATGCCAATGGCCATATTTTGGGCCAAACCGGATATGAAAATATAAGCGCTAAAGAATATATTGCATTACTAAAATCATTTGAAGGTTGAAAAACCCATTAATCATCGGGATGGTCTTTTTAATGTGCAGTTTTGCTTTTTCGCAAGAAGTGGCACAAAGACGAACTACAAAATTAATGGGCAGCAGGTTCGATATTACGATAGTTGCCCAAGATAAAGCCACAGCCGACCGCTATATAGACAAGGCTGTTGAAGAAATCTCCAGGATTGAAAAGTTGATTTCCTCATGGAACCCTAACTCCCAAACCTCTGACATAAATAAAAATGCCGGCATATTGCCCGTAAAAATAGATCAGGAATTATTTGACCTCATCGAACGATGCATCACCGTCTCCAAAATTACGGACGGAGCCTTCGATATCACTTATGCCTCTATGGACAAGATTTGGAAATATGATGGCAGTATGACCAAAATGCCAAGTAAGGAAGCTATAGAAAATTCCATTGCCAAGATCGGCTACCAACTTATTGTACTCGATAAAAAAGCACAGACCGTATTTCTAAAATCTGAGGGTATGAAAATAGGTTTTGGGGCAGTAGGCAAAGGATACGCTGCCGATAAGGTAAGAAGCCTGCTAAAATCCGAAGGGGTAAGTGCAGGAATAATCAATGCTTCCGGGGACCTGACTACCTGGGGCAAGCAACCGGACGGTACGGATTGGATGGTAGGCATTACCAACCCACTGAACAAAAACAACATTTTCTCCTGGTTCCCCGTCGTCAATGCAGCTGTGGCCACCTCTGGTAATTACGAAAAATTCATCACCCTTAATGGGGTGAAATACAGTCATATTATAGACCCTCGAACCGGCTACCCCTCCACGGGCATCCAAAGCGTCACCATTTTTGCCCATAGCGCCGAATTGTGCGATGCCCTGGCTACTTCCGTTTTTATTACGGGAACGGAAACCGGTATTCATATGATCAACCAAATTAAAGGGGTGGAATGCATTATTATTGATGACAAAAATCAGATCCACACTTCACAAAACATAGAACTTAATAAAACCCAATAACATTATGCAACATTTCATCCTACTTATTATTGGCATTTTATCACTATCCTCATGCGTTGCGGTAAAAGAATACGACAAGGTATACCTCAACGATGAAGAAATGGATTTGGCCACCAAAAGTCTGGAACGCTTTGAAACCAATTTTCACGTTTACCGGGAGGCCGCTGCCGGTGCCAACGGGGGCAAAACAGGTGGTGGATGTGGATGTAATTAAAATAAATATGAAAAAATTAGGATCCATATTGTTTTGTGGTCTCATTTCTTGGCTTGGATTTTCCCAAGGAAACGATGGGGAATACGTTAAGAAAGTCTTGGAAGCACCTGAAGTAGAGCTGCTCTACAGCTATTATGGCCAGGATGGGAACAATGCCGCCGTTACGGGAGGGGAGGGAACGGAAAAATTGACGGATATGACCCCTACGATCATTGTGAGCATTCCCATAGAAGAGGACAACATATTAACATTGGATGCAGGAATATCTGCCTATACCTCGGCTTCCTCCAGTAATATAAACCCTTTCGACGGAAATAAAACGGCAAGTCCATGGGCAGCATCCTCCGGAGCATCAAGAAGTGATGTCCTAACTTATTTTCACCCTACCTTTACCCATAGTTCCAAAGACCGAAATAATATCTATAGCGGCAATATTGCGGTATCTGCCGAATATGATTATTTTTCCCTAGGCTTTGGAGGTGGCTACACGCATCTCATGAACGAAAAAAATACGGAATTGGGAATAAGTGGACAAGTATATCTGGATACCTATAACCCACAGTACCCCATTGAATTACGGGATGGCTTTTTTGATAATCGGATCACTGGCAACGGCACCTATTCCCCCTTATTCCATGAATTTGACAAACTTAATCGGAATTCATATTCCGTATCCCTTAATGTTTCCCAAATCATCACCAAGCGTTTTCAGGCTTCACTTTCCCTGGACTTGATTTTTCAGGAAGGACTCTTGTCCACTCCGCACCAAAGGGTTTATTTGCAAGACAGGAACGACTTTTTTATAGAAGGTTTTCAGTTGGCGGATAATGTTGAAAAATTACCCTCCAATAGGTTTAAAGTACCCATAGGGGGTCGAATTTCCTATTACTTAAACGAACTCATAGGCCTACGTGGATATTTTAGATACTATTATGATGACTGGGGGGTTATGGCCTATACGGGAAGTTTGGAAATCCCGGTAAAAATATCGGATAAGTTTACAGTGTATCCCATGTATCGCTATTATACCCAAACCGCTTCCGACTATTTTTATCCCAAAGAAGCGGCTTTGTCCACTTATGAATATTACACCTCGGATTACGACCTTTCGGCATTTGACAGCAACCAATACGGTTTGGGTGTTACCTACAAGGATATTTTTACCCAGGGCAAAGTGTGGAAATTTGGATTAAAGAGCATTAGCTTTAGGTGTAACCAATACGAAAGAACCACCGGTTTAAGCGCCAGCATTTTTGAATTGGGGGCCAAGTTTATAATGGATTAGAATATGGTGGTACTTTCACGGGATTTTTTAAAGATATCCCTAAAATAAGATCCCTACATGGTCCAAACGAAACAAACTTAAAAAACTGAAGGATGCGCGAACATCCTCCAGCAACTAATTTGAGGGTAAACAAATACACCTCTAAATAATCCATACAAAAATATAAAATCCCTTCTTAACCATGGGAATAGGATTTTAAGCCTTCAAAATTTAGCCTAAACATTAAATCAACCCCCTTTGCGGCTTTACACGGTCCGGCTTCGTAAAAGGATGAAAAATCATTTATAAAACTTTCATTCAGGTTGGGATACCTGTTGGTCAGAAAATATTTTGAATAGAGAAACCATGGCATACAATAGAGGTTATTGGCTTGAGGCAGGCCAATGGGATCTAGAAAATAAACACCGGATAAATAGGGCTATGGTCGTTGCGCAATATTGAATTTTAAATAAGGGAATTTGCCTAGGCGCCAGTGTTCAAAGGGCTAAAACCTGATTTCTTTAAGAAGATATCACATCAAAACATATTATATTTTTGTTAACCTTTAATTATTTTAAGATAAAAATTTGTTTTAATTAAAATATTATCATTATTATTGCTTAAACGATAAAGCGTTTGTGTTGTGGATCAAAGTGTATTTAATGATGTTCCAGTGCCAATAGGCTTAATCGTTAAAGCTTTTTTAGGTGAATAATAACAAGGACATTGTATCGGAATTTGGAAAAGGCAGTAGGTGAACTTTCATCCTATATCCTGGAATCCTTACCTGGGCCAATACTCTATTCCGATTGACTAAATAATTGTAAACCCAAACTATAAACAATAAAATATATGAAACAAACCAGATAAGAACCAAAATATTACAATTGGAAGATGCGCGAACATCCTCCGATAAAGATTAAACGAATACCCACCAATAATCTATATTAAATATGAAAAACCTTATTAAAATGAGGGGTAGACAGCTATGTCCACCCAAATTAGGCCTAAAAACTACATTAACCTCCCTATTGTTATTTATTGCCCTATTTCATTTGAGGGCGAATAAAACCGCTTTTATTCCTATTTCCTTTGATCCTGACAGAAACATCCATGATTTGGAGATTCCTGACAGGGAATTGGGAGATATATCAGAATCCTACTACGAAAGTGCTGCGGAGTCCGTCCCAACTCCCATAAAAAATTCCAGCTCCGAGCTACAGATGGAAATTTCCGGTACGGTAACCGATGCCAACGACGGAACGCCACTTCCCGGAGTAAGTATTGTAATTCAAGGGACCACAAATGGTACCCAGACCGATTTCGATGGAAACTATTCCATTGATGCCTCGGTGGGGGATATACTGGTATTCTCTTACATTGGGATGAAGACCCAATCGGTCACCATCGGAAATACCAGCAATATCAATATTTCCCTTCAGGAAGACTCCAGTCAATTGGACGAAGTAGTCGTTACCGCTTTAGGTATGAAACGGGAAAAAAGGCTTTGGGCTATGCCGTGGCCGTTGTTGAAGCCGAAGCATTAAATCAGCAGCCCAATACAAATGTATTGAGCGGACTTTCCGGTAAAATGTCGGGCGTTCAAATAAACGAAATGGGCGGCGACATTAATGCCAAAATGAATGTCATCATCAGAGGCCAGACTTCTTTGACCAGTAACAATGAGCCATTGCTGGTTATTGATGGTTCTCCCGTTGGCAATACCAACGCAATGCGAGATATAAGCTCTTTGGATATAGCCAGTGTTTCGGTACTAAAAGGGGCTAGTGCCGCTGCCCTGTACGGTTCAAGAGCCGGTAACGGGGTAATTCTTATTACTACCAAATCTGGTGAGGGCAGCAAAAAGGGCATTGGAGTTTCGTTCACACAGAGTACTACCCTTAGTATGCCCTATAGTTATTTTGATTTACAGAATACCTTTACTACGGGTCAAAAAGGTCAGTTCAATGAATCGTCTTGGCAGTATTGGTATGGTGCAAGAGCTGGTGTTGAAGCAGTGCAATGGAATACCGATGGACAACCCCAACCCCTGGTAATGTATGACAATAGTTTAAAAGATTTCTTTCAAACAGGACTATCTACCCAAACAGATGCCAGTATAAGTGGAAATTATGACCGTGGTAGTTTTAATTTTTCCATTAACCACATGAAAAGTGATGGAATTACCCCTGGTATGGAGCTGAAAAGACTTGGATTTTCACTGGCTACCAGTTATAAGATAACCGACAAGGTAAAACTTACTACCAACATCACCATTTCCAAACCTACATCGGATAATTTACCGTTAACGAACAACGGAAGCGATGATATCTATATGGATATCTTCGCCAACCCACCGCATGTGAATATTAATGACCTTAAAGACTATTGGGAAGTAGAGGGTTCAAAACAAAGAAGAGCCGGAGCCCTTCCTAACAACCCATGGTTCTCTGCCTATGAAAGGGACAGAACCTTAGATCAGATCCGTGGCTTTGGAAATGTGCGATTGGATATTGATCTAATACCTGGTCTAACAGCTATGGGCCGGGTAGCTTATAGCGCCAATAATGAAAAAATCGAGGCCATTTACCCCTGGTCCTATGACGGATTCGGAAGTTCTGCCGTAAAACCATTTGGTGCATACGAACAAACGAAGCTCGATGAAAGAGAGGCTAATATAGATTTCTTAATTTCTTATGATAAGAAAATAGGTGACTTTAGAATTAACCCTTCTGTAGGTGGAAATTATTTGAACAGTAGAAATACAAGCCTTTATGGAGGGGGCGATGTGCTGACATTGCCGGGCCTATATACCCTGTCCAATGTAGCCAGACCAGGGCTAGGGTATGAATCGGGCGTATTCGAAAAGGAAATTTACAGTCTGTACGGATTGGCTTCCTTAAGTTTTAAGGAAATGGTTTATCTAGATCTTACGGCACGTAACGATTGGTCCAGTACACTGCCTAAAGAAAACAGATCTTATTTCTACCCATCTGCCTCATTAAGTATGTTGGTTTCAGAAATGACCCCAATGCCGAGTTGGGTATCCTTGGTGAAACTTAGAACGGGTTGGGCAGAAGTTGGAAAGGATACAGATCCCTATTCCATAAATCCTATATTGGATCAAACTTTTTGGGGAAACTCCATTCAATACTCAGTGCCCCAGAGTTTGCCAAATACTGCGCTCAAGCCAGAAGTAGCAACTTCTTATGAAGTTGGGGCCGACTTAGGTTTCTTAAATAACCGGATAGGATTTGATGGAACTTGGTACAAAACACAGAATAGGAACCAAATTATAGGGGTAACAACATCGCCTATGTCCGGGTTCAGCAGCGCAACTATCAATGCGGGCAACGTGGAAAATACCGGTATAGAATTGGCTTTGAATACCGTACCGGTACGCACGACCAATTTTGAATGGAATTTAGGATTCAACTTTACCAAACAGGATAGCAAATTGGTAGAATTGGTGGACGGTATTGATAGGATCCGTGTAGGTAACGCGGGAAGCCTGGTACAACAGACCAAGATAGGAGGTATTATTGGCGACCTATATTCAACCAGCGTGTTAAGGGTAGAATCTGGCGAATACGAGGGCTGGCCCATACTCAATAATAATGGCGGCCTAACATTTCAAAAAGACGACGCCCTTATACCTAAGGTAGGCAAGAGCACAAATGATTTTAACATGGGCATGAGCACTTCCATAAGGTATAAGAATTTAACATTATCCGCTAACCTTGATTGGCGACAAGGAGGTAATTTCTACTCCGAAACCATGAAGAGAACAGCACGTTCCGGTTGGGTCGATAAATGGCAGGGTGATGCAGGTACCTTTAGTGGCGTTTTGGGCTCCAATTCTTTTAACGGTGATAGAACGGCACTAGCAAACGAAATCAAGTCCAATCCTGCCATATATCAAGCCGATAATGTTTGGATAGGTGGTAGAGATGCGCAAACCGGCGGTTTTCCATATAACGGATTTGACAATGGTTCTTTTTGGCCTGGGGTAAGAGATAATGGCGATGGCACCTATACCGAGAACTTTGGTGGTCCTGAAACCGTGTTCTTCGATGCTTATAAAGTTGTGGAACCGGGTGGTGGCCTATGGGATGTAGGGTCCTCCTTTATGTACGATCTTTCTTTTATTAAGTTAAGGAATATTACGCTTACCTATGATATGCCCGAAAAATTAGCCTCAAAAATTTCGGCACAAAGGGTTTCATTCTCTGTTTTCACAAAGAATATCATGTTATGGAATGCAGCTGATATCGGCATAGATCCTGAACTTGCCTATTATCAAAATAACGGTTCTTACGATATAGGAAAAGAAAAATGGAACGCCCTTCCATGGGTTGCTCCCGTAGGATTTACAATTAATTTGACATTTTAAACAGATAAAAAATGAAAAGGATATATAAAACTTTAAGATGGTCCATTCTATCAATGTGCATGCTTATCGTGTGCTCTTGTAGTGATTCCCTTGACGAGACCAATATTAGCCCCAATACACTTCCGGAGAACAAGATAGATATTGGATTCGTTCTAACGAATGTGTTGACCTCTACCGCTAAAAATGATGCCGACACCAATTACAAAGCAAGAGAGGTAAGTGCCGGTAGCCAATACCTTCAACGGGACAATGTTGACTTCTATAGTTTCTATTTTGTTTGGGATACCAAAAACTTTAATAGTTTCTACCCGATCCTAACGAATAGTAAATACATTTATGACCGTGCGGAAACGGAGAAGGAAGGCGATGAAAAAAAGTACTACCAAGCCGTATCCCTTATTATGAAATCTTATACCTATGGTTTTTTGACTTCAACATTTGGTGATATCCCCTACTCGGAAGCCATAAATGGCGAAGAGAGAGGTGATGCCTTTGTACCTAAATACGATACGCAAGAATCTATTTTCCTGGGCATATTGTCGGACCTTTCCACAGCAAATGATATGCTGAAAGGTGTGGGCACCATCGGTGCCGCATCCAATACGGATGTGGTTTTTCAAGGCGATGGCCAAAAGTGGCGAAAATTCGCCAATTCATTGCGCTTAAGATATTGTATGCGCTTATCCGAAAAAACACTTTCAGGCTTGGACCCTTCGGCAGAAATAGCATCTATAGTCAACAATCCTGCTGAAAACCCGATTATGACGGATATTAGCGATAATGCTGCGGTAAAATGGATAGGCTCCGCTTCGGACAACAGCTTTCCAGGAGGGCCTCTTTCCTATACTTTTAGATCGGAATTCTATAGAAGGAAACCTTCTGCCACTATTGTTAAAGATCTTATCCAATTAAATGACCCAAGATTAACTAAATGGATAAGGCCGGTAGATGTTCAAATTTTTCCCGGAGCCTCTGACAATGTGGACATAGTAGATGGCGCAGTCAGACGATACACCACAGTAGACATTGACGCCAGGAATTCCGATTCGGATTTGACGAATGATATTAACACTTCTTTGTTCGTTGGGCTTGGGGTTGCGCTTAGTGCGCCAAATGACTACAACATGGGAAATACGGTTACCGATGTTCGTTCCGGTATTGCCGCGCTAAATCCGGATATATATTTGGGAGATTCATCTAACCCGCATATCTCTTATCTAACCAATATATATTCCGAGAATGCGAATGAATTGTCCGCTACTATGTTTATGAGTAGTGCCGAAACCCAATTTATTTTGGCGGAAGCCAGCCAGAGAGGTTGGATCAGTGGCAACCCAATGGATTACTACCTTAGTGGAATTGAAAAATCTTTTGAGCGTTGGCAAATTGCCGACGGTGCCAGCGCTGCGGTATATGATGAAGGCAACAATTCCTTAGTCGCCTTTGATAAGACCTCTTATATGGCCAATGCCCAAGCAATTTACACCAATGCAGCGGATAAAATGGAGCCTATCATGCATCAAAAGTGGATAGCAGGCTGGTTGACGGCTGAAGCCTGGTTTGACTGGAGAAGGACAGGTTTGCCAGAATTGGAAAAAAATGTCATTGAAGGTGCACAAGGTCAGGATATCCCCAAAAGGCAAATCCTATCGGATCCCTTTAATCAGGACAACCTAACCGAAGCAGTGGGTCGTTTACAACCTGCCATCAATGATCAATGGTCCCTAATGTGGTTGCTACAATAATATTTGTATGTACGCAACATTGGCCTAAAATACGGAACCAGTATACCATTCCGGTGATTTTGACCAAAACGGACAAAGATTACAACAAATAATAATCAATAAACCTATGGATTTTTCAATCCATAGGTTTTAAAAAATAGTGAAATTGCCAACGGTGGTAGAAGCCTTTAAACACAATACATTGGCAGCTACCAAATTGGATACTTAACACCCATGTTATGGGCATAATTTTAATTAAATATTTTAAACAATGAGTTGGACCCGTAGAGATTTTATAAGCGCCGGATTAATGACCACATTAGGAGGGGTCTGGTTAAGTAGCGGTTTCGAAAAGCTGTCCCTTGATGACCTTGACAACAAATTGCCGGGCGGTTTTTGGCCGGTAATGATGACCCCCTTCAACGAAGACTTATCCGTTGATTACAAAGGATTGAAACGATTGATCCGTTGGTATGAAGATGCGGGATCCACAGGGCTGTTCGCCAATTGTGGCTCCAGTGAAATGTACAAGCTAAGCAATCAGGAACGTATAGACATTACGAAGTTTGTAGTGAAACATTCCCGACTTCCCGTTGTATCCACCGGAACCTTTTCCCAAAACGTGGAGGAAAATGCAGATTTCATAAAGAAAATCTATGACACCGGGGTTAAAGCCGTTGTTATGATACCTTCCGTAATGGTCAAAAAGGAGGAAAACGATTCCGCACTATTAAATTCCTTTAACGGCATCCTAAGTAAAACTGGAAATATCCCTTTGGGCATTTATGAATGCCCATCGCCCTATTCCCGGCTTGTAAGTCCTGAAATATTGAATAAACTCCAAAAAACAGGACGTTTCCTATACTTTAAGGATACTACATGCAATGCCGACATGGTCGCTGAGAAAATAAAAATAGCTTCAAGTTCCAATTTGGGGATCTACAATGCACATTCGCCAGATGTACTACATTCCATTCGTCATAACGGGGCGGGAATGTCCTGTATCGCAGGCAACTATTATCCGGAACTGTTCTCGTACCTGTGGAAAAATGGCCGAGATAAGGAAATATCGGAATCCGTAAAAAAAGTCAATGACTTTATACTCGCCAACAAATCCGTAATAGGTAAAAAATATTCTATCGCAGCAAAGCATTTCATGAATTTGAGGGGCCTTGATCTAAAGGTGAACAGTAGAAATACCACCGCCACTTTGGACAGTACGGAAAAAGCCCGTTTGGAACAGCTTTGGAAAGAGCTCTCCAACTTGGGCAAGGAGTTGAAAATAGATATCGTAACCTACGCATGAGTTACAATAGCCGTTATAATAACTTGGGAATTTCTTTTTGGACCCATCCTGTGAAAATCGTCCCATCAAGGATATAAATGGAACCCGATTTAATTGTGCACTAGTGTCATAAAAGAGGCAAAAAACCAAATTTGGTTTTTTGCCTCAAATATTTAGGATTGATATGTTATCTTTAACGCTTGATCAAACCTTACTAAAAATTCATTCATGAAAAACATTGTTTCCTTCTCCCTTTTTAAATCATTATGCGCGGTTATTTTGTTGGGGGGCCTAACTACCCAATGCAAACAAAATTCCAAAGAAAAAGCAGACGTTGCCATCAATGAAACCGATATAGTGGTCCCGAAAGGCTTTTCCGTTGAACTGGTGGCCAAAGATTTGGGAAATCTACGACATATGACGGTCTCCAAAAACGGGGACATCTATATTAACCGATCCAAACTAAAGGATGAAAAAGGAATCGTGCTATTAAAAGACCGTGACAAAGACGGAAAAATTGATGGGGAACAACAATTTGGCAATCTACCGGGAACCGGCATATTGATAAAAAATGGTTACTTGTACAGCTCGTCCAATACTGGCATCTATCGCTATAAATTAAATGAAAATGAAGAAATAATAGATATTGATAATCCGGAGAACATTGTGGACGGATTGGCGGATAAAGGCAGGGACAATGCAAAATCATTTGTAATGGACAATAATGACAACATTTATGTCACCATAGGTTCCTGGAACGATTCCTGTCGTGAAGAAGGTACCGGAAACGGCATTATGCCCTGCACCATCCTAGATTCGGCAGGGGGAATTTGGCAGTTTAAGGCCAATAAATTAAACCAGTCCTTTTCTGATGGGATACGCTATGCCACCGGAGTGAAAAATGCCGTGGCCACTGCCTGGAATTACAAGACCAACTCCTTATTTGCCGCTGTTCATGGCCGGGGCGCTTTCCATGATTTTTACCCTGAACATTATACGGCCAAGCACAGCGCGGAACTTCCTGCGGAGACTCTATTTGAGCTTCATGAAGGGGATGATGCCGGTTGGCCCTATATCTATTACGATCAATTTAAGAAGAAGAATATCCTTGCTCCGGAATATGGGGGAGACGGTGAAAAAACAGGAATGGAAACCGCAATAGACCCCATAATGGCCTTCCCGGCCCATTTGGCCCCCAACGACCTTCTATTTTACACAGGAACAATGTTCCCGGAAAAATATAGAAATGGTGCTTTTATAGCTTTCCACGGACAATCCCCAGAGTTAAAAAAAGGATATTTTGTAGCTTTTGTTCCTTTTAAGGATGGCAAACCAAACGGGAATTGGGAAATATTTGCGGACAACTTTTCCGGTATAGACCTTGCAAATCCCAGTGGCCCAATCCAGCACAGACCTTGTGGATTGGCACAGGGACCTGAGGGCGAATTATATGTTAGCGAAGATTTAAACGGTACCGTATACAAAATAACCTATTGATGGTTAACGCAATCCCCTAAATACGACAGCACACCATTATGGCGCGATAGACCTCTTGGACCATATTGATAAAATAAATCCCCATAGTTATTTACTATTGGGATTTATTTTTATCCACCCCCTAAACATCCGTTAAACACCGGTCTTTTAGCCCATTCGGAACCATTTAGATCACTTCTTTATCCAGTCTTCCATTAGCTAACGTATAATTGACAGACATCAACCGGACTTTCCAAAAAAACCTTCCTAAAATTCCACCCTCCCTTTGGGCCCGAACACAAACCGATTTATGAAAATCTTAAGACACCAAATATTGGATTATTACTATTTTTGAGCGGTAAAAAATAATTAAACAATTAAAAAACAACTGTATAACTATGAAAACAGTATTGACAGCAATTTATTTCTTTTTGGGAATTACCGTACTTCAAGCATCCCCAACCACTGAAATTGATGATTTGGAAGTAGGTTCCGTATTAATGATTGGCAGTCCATCAGCCAATTTGTATGAGCATATAGAAGTGCCAAGGATGAATTTTATTATTAAAAAAGGGGGAATCGCGGATTATAAAACTCTTTTTGAAAGCAAAGTGATCATTTCAAAAATGAAAGAGATGCCGGATGGAAGTAAGATCGTACACCTTAAGAGGCAAAACGGAAAACGTTTTTTTAATAGCCATAGCTATATAAAAGCCAAACTCAAAGAAGCTATAGCCTCAGAAGAGTTGGTCCGACTTTAATCGGAACACCTAGTTCCTACACTGCCCAAACCTAATAGCACAGTAAGGTAAAAACATTATCTATTAAGTAAACTACCTCGGGGCAAGCCCACGAGGCATTGAAAGAAGATTCAAGTTTGATTTCGACGCAAGTGTCGGAGCATTTAAATCTCGATTATCGAGTCAAAAAACCCTTAATCCTAAGGGTTTTTTTATTTTTTGGCAACCGAACAAATTCCAACGAAACCCAATTTCCAAATTCATGTTACCTATTTAATCAATTTTATGAACATGGCCCAATCCGTACCTTCAGAAAGTACCTATTTGGAAATAATATATAAATATGACCAATATCATAGCCGTTTTCCCTTATTTGGCCTAATTTATGGAACATAATAATCCCAAATACATATAATTCCGCTTCCTTCGATAAGGAAAAGCGGCTAAAAAACTAAACAAACTACCCCAAGGGAAACTGAAAGTTGACCTATGGGCAAGTTCTCCTTCAAAGGAACAATGATAGTTATAGGAGATGACCGAACCCACCTTATCACGGTCTATGGAATGGCTGACAACAAAAAACCTCTATGAAATGTTTAAGGACAGAATAGACGCAGGGCTACAGCTAGCGAAAAAGTTAAACGCCTACAAGAATAAGGAGAATGTGGTGGTTTTGGCAATCCCCAGAGGTGGGTTGCCCTTGGGTGCCATTGTAGCCAAATCGTTAAATGCAAAATTGGATGTGGCCCTTTCCAAAAAAATCGGCCATCCATTCAACAAGGAATTTGCCATTGGGGCTGTTAGTCCCAATAATATCATATTGGACGACAACATGGAAGTTTCCATCACTTATATAGAGAAAGAAAAGAAACGTCTTCAAGAAAAGCTAAAAATAAAACAAGCCCAATACTCCAAAAATAGGTCTCCCATAGCCTTAAAAGACAAAACAGTAATTATAATCGATGACGGCATCGCCACGGGCAACACCATAAGGGTTACGGCACAATTGGTGTATGACCAAAAGCCTAAAAAAATAGTGATCGCCATACCGGTAGCCCCTAAATCAACAGTAGAAAAATTAAAATCAGCACCTTATATCGAAGAAGTGGTATGCTTGGAAATACCCTTTAATTTTCAGGCCGTGGGGCAATTTTATATGGATTTTGATCAGGTGTCCGATGAAAAAGCTATTAAAATATTGGAAGATTTCGATGTCTAATTAAAGTTTTGGGTACTGATCAAGACAATTTTTTAGCACCACAACACAAGGTCATGGGCTTAAGAGCCAGTGGTAAATCCTTGACTAATGGACTTACAATAAGATACTTCCCGGGTCCTATTATTTATCTTTTTAATTTGGCCCCATCCATTTAACTTCTATGGCCCTTATGACTAATTATGGTTATATTTATAAGAAATAATCAATTTAGGACCAGTACCATGAAAAATCCGTTTCGGATGCCCCGTTTTATTGCTACCTTAATAATTGTTTTATCTTCCATATTCCTTTTCACCCAATGTGAAGCCCATAAAAAAGAACCCGAGTTTTTAATGCGGACCGCCCTATTGGTGAAGGAGGACCATACCTGGTACAAGGCCTTTGCCTATTTTGCTGAAATTGTGGAAGAACGTTCCAAAGGCCGTATCAAAGTGGAACTGTACCCCTCCGAACAATTGGCCAAAGAGATCGAGGCCATTCGCCTCATCCAAGCCGAGGTTATTGATATGACCACTACCGGATCTACCTTGACCAATTGGTTCGAAGTGGCCACTTTTTGCGAGCTGCCTTTCCTGATGAGGGACTCAACCGATATGAACCGTTATATAAATGGTCCGGTGGGGAAATTAATGGAAGAGGAAATGATCAAAAAAGCAGGACTACGCGCCCTGGGCCATTTTGAAAGGGGGCCACGCCATTTAACGTCCAACAGGCCAATACGCCACCCGGACGATCTAAAGGGGCTTATCATTAGAGTGCCCAATGTACCCGCTTTTGTAACCACATGGAGCGCTCTAGGGGCCAAACCAACTCCCATGGCGTTTTCAGAAGTGTTTACCTCCCTGCAACAAGGCACCATAGAAGCCCAGGAAAATCCGTTTGCCATGATTCATAACGCAGGATTTTCAGAAGTACAGAAATACCTTAACCTAACAGGGCATGTTATTAGTTGGGTATATCCGGTAGTGGGCGAAAAACAATTTCAAAAACTGCCCCCGGACCTTCAGGAAATTTTTCTCCAGGCCGGAAAAGAAATGCAGACTTATGAACACCGGCTCTATCTTGAAAACGAGAAAAATGTACAAGAAGAACTTAAGGCCGCAGGCATGCAGTTTATAGAGGTAGACAATGAAGCCTTTGCCAAAAAAAGTGAAAAGGCCATTTACGAAAGCCTTTCTCCCGAAATACAAAAAATATATAGAGAACTAAAAAAAGACGAAGACGATGCTAAATAAAACCATTGGACGCCTGCTCAAAATGGGGACCTTACTAAGTACATATGGCTTGTTGCTCACCGTTCTGCTTCAAATAATTTGTCGGTTTTCACCCATGAATACCCCAGCTTGGACGGAGGAGGCTTCCCGACTTTTCTTTATTTATGCCATGTCTTTCGCTGCCGGTCTGGCCATGAAAAATGAATATTACGTGCACTTGGATATGTTTTTCGATAGGTTTCCCGAACGGACCAAAAAAATATTGAATCTGGCAGTACCTTTAATTACCCTGGTCCTTTTTGTTGTTATGGCCCTATACGCCATTAAGTTTGTGGTTTTGGGACTGTCGGAAAAATCCCCTAGTATGGGTTTCAATATGGGCATAGCCTTTTTCAGCATCTTTATAATGTCCGCCTCAATATGTTATTACCTCATCAGAAAAGTTATGAAAAATTCTAATCTATGATTTGGATCCTGGTCATTGTTTTTATTCTGGGCCTTATGCTCCGCTTTCCCATTGCCTTTGCTTTAGGACTTGCCTGTTTAAGTTATTTGGTTATCAAAGGGGTACCTTTGATCCTGGTTCCCATGAAAATGTACTCGGGCATAGATGTCTTTGTCCTGCTCAGTGTTCCCGGGTTTATCCTTGCAGGAAATCTGATGAACCAAGGAGGATTAACCGAAAAAATAATTAAATTTTGCAACCACCTTTTAGGTCATATTCGTGGAGGTCTATCCCTTGTCAACATTGGGGCCTCCATGCTTTTTGCAGGAATATCGGGCACGGCCATTTCCGATACTGCCAGTATGGGCTCCATAATGATCCCGGCCATGAAAAAGGAAGGCTATGATACCGACTTTTCCTGTGCCGTTACCGCAGCTTCCTCCACTATCGGGCCCATAATTCCCCCCAGTGTACCCATGATCATTGCTGCCACCTTAAGCGGCCTGAGTGTGGGCAAATTATTCTTGGCCGGTGCACTCCCAGGCCTGTTGTTGGGTGTTGGTCTAATGTTGACCGCCTATATAATATCCAAACGAAAAAAATACCCCAAGCACAAACGCAGTAGTCTAAGGGATGTGACAGGAAGTTTTGTGGATACTTTTTGGTCGCTCTTGATGACCTTCATTATTCTTTATGGAATTGTGGGCGGAATATTTACTCCAACGGAAGCCTCTATTATCGCTGTGGTCTATGCTATGGTTATTGGAAAGTTTGTCTATAAAAAATTGAATTTGAAAAATACCCAGGTCATTATCCTGGACAGCATGAAAACCTCGGCTTCCCTAATGGTCCTGGTAGGATTTGCCAATCTTTTTGGATATATATTGATTACCGAGCAAATTCCTCAGGAAATATCCAAGGAGATTTTGGGGTTTTCGGACAATAAATATGTAGTTTTACTACTGATCAATCTGTTATTGATCGTGGTGGGTACCTTTATGGAGACCATTGCCGCCCTATTGATACTTTTTCCCATCCTGTTGAAAGTTGCCATCGCAGTAGATGTTGATCCCATACATTTTGCCGTTATAGCCGTGCTGAATCTAATTATTGGGTTAACAACGCCGCCCGTAGGGGTTTGCCTTTTTGTGGCTTCCAGCATAGGAAAGATATCTATTGGAGCGGTAAGTAAAGCTGGACTTCCATTTCTATTGGTGAGTTTTTTGGTGTTGATCCTAGTAACATTGTTTCCATGGCTGTCCCTTGCATTGCCCAACTTTTTTATAGATTGATCCATAAATTTCGGGATTAATATGAAATTGTCTGGGAATGGATCATTAATATTGAAAATTTAATATAATATGCCGATGAAACCTATAAACACCGCCTTATGCTCTTTTGGAATGAGTGGATACGTATTTCACGCTCCCTTTATTGAGGTACACCCGGCCTTCAATTTGTATGGGGTTTGGGAAAGGACCAAAAACAATGCCCAGGCCAAATATCCGAATATAAAGACCTTCCGTACCCTGGACGAAATGCTGGAAGACCAAAATATTGAATTGGTAGTGGTGAATACCCCTAGTGTTACCCATTATGATTTTACCAAACAGGTCATAAATTCGGGAAAAAACGTTATTGTAGAAAAACCGTTCACTGCCACTGTACAACAGGCGGAAGAACTGATCTTATTGGCCAAGGAAAAAAATGTAGCCCTTTCGGTATACCAAAACAGAAGGTATGACAGTGATTTTAAAACCGTAAAAAAAATAGTGGATGAGGGGTGGCTGGGGAAAATTGTTGAGGCGGAGATCCATTATGATCGTTACGACCCGGGACTAAGTTACAAGCTCCATAAGGAAATCCCCACGGCCGCTGTTGGAAGTATCTATGACCTGGGTTCCCATTTAATAGACCAGGCCTTGGTATTGTTCGGGATGCCAACAGCCCTGTTTGCGGATCTGGACACTTTTCGCCCTAATTCCAAAGTGGGGGACTACTTTGATATAAAATTGTTCTATAGTACCCATAGGGTTATATTAAAATCCAGTTATTACGTTCGGGAGAAGATGCCAGGAAATATTTTGCATGGCACCAAGGGTTCCTTTATTAAGTCCAAGGCCGATATCCAGGAAGAGGAACTACAGGCCGGAAAAATCCCCGGATCCAAAGACTGGGGAGTAGAACCGGATAAGGAAAAAGGATTATTACATACCGAAAAGGATGGTAAAATCATTAGGGAACAAGTAGCTACCATAAACGGGGATTACATGGAATACTATGAAGGTATTTACCAAGCCTTAAGAAATAATGCGTCGGTCCCGGTCACAGGAGCGGAAGGAAAGAATGTAATAAAAGTAATTGAAGCGGCCCTAGAAAGCAACAGGGACAAGAAAGCAGTCCAATTACAACATTAGCAAGTAAGGTATCCAGGGCAATTAACGGCCCATAACTTTGCTCAAACTTTATGTGGCGACCCGATTATAAATTATGCCCTTTCCAATAACCTTGGTATTTTTTCGAAGCGCAAAGTAATCTATTGGACATGAAATAATTTATAGTATTTTTGTGCAATCGATTACATTATTGAGAAAAGATAATCGCCAAAGGTATTTATTGCATCCGAAAAGAAATAGCTGTGGATGAAAATTTGAAACCGGCCATAATTGAAAATCCATTGATTGGGACTTGAATATGTGGTGAATAGCAACCATAATTTTAACAACATGAAAATAGTAAACAGAACAAACACCAACCTGGAATCTACCCTACCAATTAAGGTGGTACAATTTGGCGAAGGCAACTTTTTAAGGGCCTTTGTGGATTACGCCTTTCAAAAATTAAATGAAGAAGCTAATTTTAATGCGGGCATAGCCGTAGTGCAGCCCATTGATCGGGGCTTGGTGAAAATGCTCAACGACCAGGATGGATTGTACACCCTCTTTATGAAAGGTATTCAGAAAGGCGAGGAGATTCAAGAGAAAGAACTTATTACCAATATTGTAAAAGGAATTGATCCCTATAGCAATTTTAAGGACTATCTAAATTTGGCCCAAGTGGAATCGCTCCAGTTTATTGTATCCAATACTACCGAAGCGGGCATAGCCTATGTGGAAACGGACACCATGGATATGCAGCCCCCAAGTTCATTCCCTGCCAAACTCACCCTATTATTACACCATCGTTTTCAATATTTTAAGGGAGATGCCGATAAAGGCCTCACCATAATTCCTTGTGAGTTGATCAATTATAATTCGGACAGTCTTAAGGAAATTATCTTAAAATATGCCGTTGATTGGAAACTGGGCGAAAATTTTATCACATGGCTCAACGCACATTGTTCCTTCCATAACACCTTGGTAGACAGAATTGTACCGGGATATCCCAAAGATAACATTGAGGCCTACAACGCCCAACTATCCTATAAGGATAATTTAATAGTAGCGGCAGAAACATTTTTCCTTTGGGTGATAGAAGGTGATGATGCCCTTAAGGATAAATTGCCCTTTCATAAAACCGATCTGGATGTAAAGATAGTAGGGGATATGCAGCCCTATAGGACCAGAAAGGTTCGAATCTTGAACGGTGCACATACCGCTATGGTCCCTTTTTCATTACTATACGGCAATACCACCGTAAAGCAGACCGTAGACAACGATTTTACCGGTGCCTTTGTGAACAATGCCATCTTTAATGAGATCAACCCAACCCTTCCCATGGATAAAAAGGAGCTGGACAACTTTGCCGAAGAGGTTCTGGACCGCTTTAGAAATCCGTTTATTGTCCATAACCTATCCAGTATAGCACTCAATTCCATTTCCAAATTTAAGGTAAGGGTATTGCCAAGCTTATTGGAGTACGTAGCCCTCAACAAAAAACTGCCTACCCACCTGACCTTTGCTTTTGCCGCCTTGATCAGATTTTACCAAGGAACCTGGAAGGGCGAAAAATTGCCCCTAAACGACAGTGCAGAAATAATAGGTAACTTCGCCGAAATATGGAAATCCAATGATTTTAGGGAAATTGCTGCAAAAATATTGGGCAATGAAACCTATTGGGGGGAAGACCTCAACCAAACGGAACATCTTACGGATGCGGTGGCAATGGCCTTGGAAGAAATTGACACCAACGGAATAGAGATAGGGTTTAGCAATTTCAGCAAAAGGTTCTAAACAATAAAAAATTTCTTGAAACCGACTATCCTCGAGGCAGAGCCGTAGAGGTATTTCGCCGTACCGATAGTTATCGGTATCATTTTGGCCTTAGGGCCAAAATCCGAAATTTTGTATTTTGCCCCACCCGGAATTGCGAAAAAGCAATTCCGACCTCCCCCAAGGGGAGGTATAATCGGAAACCCCCAGGCAGAGCCGTCGGGGAATTATAAAGATTAAACTAATAGGCCATAAAATACATAAGTTTTGGAACGGAATGGAATTCCCCGGTAAAGAGGGATATACTTGTAATAATTAAGTTTTTAATGACGATTTCCTGATGATCAATTCCGGTGTCAGTACAATATTTTTGGTTCTTTTGTTCTTCTGGGTATTGCCTACCTCATCCAAAAAGACCTGGGCTGCCACTTTCCCCATTTCCATAGGAAATTGATCTACTGAAGTTATGGTGGTCAATTCCATATATTTGGTGAATGGCTCATTGGAGAATCCAACAATACATATGTCCTCCGGTATGCTAAGTCCACTATCCTTTATTTCCTGCAAGGCCCCTAAAGCCGCAAAATCACTGGAAGAAAAAATTGCATCGGGAGGTCTGTCCATATTAAGCAGTTCCCTGGCGGATTTTCGGCCCTCCGCCACCTTGCTCATGGTTTCGATTTCCAAGCTTTCATCAATTTCAATACCATGATCAAGCAAGGCTTGCCTATACCCTAAAAACCTATTGTTGAAGATCTCAAACTTGCGGTCATTGTACAAGTGGGCTATACGCCTACAGCCCTGTTCTATTAAGTGTTTGGTGGCATCATACCCCCCCTTGAAATCATCTATGGTAACAGCACTAACCCCCTTTATGTCTTTTTTTCTATCAAAAAACACCAATGGCGTTCTCTTATTTTTCAAAAGTTCATTAAATCCTTTATCTTCCTCCAGATTGGCATTGGAAATAGACATTAATATACCATCCACCTGTACATTTAAAAGGGAGTTTATTTTTTCAATTTCCAAACTTTCCTGGCTGTGGGTCTGACAAATAATGACATGGTAGCCCTTGGGGTACAATTCTTCTTCAATGCCACGAATAACGGATGAAAAGAAATTACTGTCAATTCTGGGAACAATGATACCTACATTATAGCTTTTTCCACTTTTTAGGGCCAATGCCAACTTATTCTGTTCATAATTCATTTCCAGAGCCGTCTCCAAAACCAACTTGCGGGTATTCAAACTTATTTTGGCATTGTTGTTCAAGGCTCTGGACACTGTAGCCGCGGTTAGACCAAGTTTGGCAGCAATATCATATATGGTGGTTTTCTTTTTCATTATATAAGTACATCTTATAACAATATCCCAATGGTTGGCTATGAGTTGAAAAACAAGGAAATTCCTAAAATAGTCCCTAATAAACAAGGCACAAAAGGACTATTCCCTTTAAGCCGTAGATCCATTCCCTACTTCAATTGTACTACTGCCTGCTATATAAATCGCATTTAGGATTAACCTTGGCAAGATATATTATTTTGGCTATTGGGTTGTAATCGATTGCAATTTAAGCCCGAAAGTATCTTTCAAGAAATTGGTTTACAATCGTTTACCATGTACCAGATTATATTATGGACCGTTACTTCAAATACTTTTCCACAAACCCTTCCTTGAAAGCACGCCCAATAGGCACATAGGTTTCCCTGTCAAAAAAGATACGCTTGCCCGACACTTTCACCATTTGACGTATATTGACAATATAGGATTTATGTACCTGGGCAAATTGGTCTACTGGAAGGGCCTGCAACCAGTACTTCAGGGAATGGGAGGTCAGATGTTTTTCCCCACTAGTGTAAATTTCTGTGTAGTCCGCTTCGGATTGGATATAAAAAATATCGGCAACGGCAATTTTAAGATGCTCGTAGCCAGACTTTATAAAGATAACATCAGGGACTGCCTTCCTTTCCAAATCCTTTTCCAAGGAAGACCTTTGTAAACTAGGTGTGGGAACTTTGGAAACGGCCATTACAAATCGTTCAAAAGAAAAAGGCTTTAACAGATAATCCGTAACATGATATTCATAACTTTCCAGGGCGTATTCGGAAAAGGCCGTTGTTAAAATCACATGAGGTTTTTTATTCAACGCCTTTAAAAAATCCATCCCTGAAATCTTGGGCAAATGGATATCCAAAAAAATCAGGTCCACTTCTTGGGTTTTCAAATAATCCATGGCCCTAAGGGCATCTGCGAAAGTAGCCTTCAGCTCCAAACTCTTCAGCTCCCCTATATACTTTTGAAGTACTCGCTGCGCCGGCGGTTGGTCCTCGATAATGATGCAACGAATCATGTGCTCCCTTTTTTTAGATCAATACTTAAAATAACCGAATAGGTGGTCTCGGTCTCATCGATGGATAAACTATGGGCTCCGGGATAAATTAACCTTAAACGCTTTTTTACATTCCGTAGCCCAATACCTTGGGCCAGATCATCCGTATTGGTTCACGTCTAAAAGAATTGGTACATTCAAACAATAATAGGCCGTTCTCAGATACTTTGATATCTACACTAATAAAAATATCCTCGGATTGACTTGCGGTACTGTGCTTAAAGGCATTTTCCACAAAGACGGTCAATATTAATGGGGCGATTCGGTATTCGGACCCTGATATATCCGTTTTAAAATCTACAGTCCCCCTATTCTCTATTTGTAATTCACTTAATTGCGTATAGTTTTTTAAGTGTTCCATTTCCTTGGACAATGGTACGTACTTCTCCTTACAATCATATAGCATATACCTCAGCACCGAGGAAAGTTCCAAAATAATGGTAGGTGTCTTGGGGGAATTATCTATGGCGTACGAATATAGGTTATTCAAATTGTTAAACAAAAAATGTGGGTTGATCTGTGACTTTAGAAATTGTAGTTCATTTTCTTGGGCCGACATTTTCAATTTTTCCATTTCACCTTGAGAACTTATCGCATCCCATGCAAACTTAAATCCGGACAAAATTCCAATTACTGGCAAAACATCGAAAATGGCATAATAGATTCCAGGAACAATTCTTGCTCTTTTAGTACCCGGATAAAAAACAATTTCCAAAAGTTCCTCTACCCAAATAACCCCAAACAGGACCAACAAGACCATTCCTAAAAACTGCCAATATTTCTTTCGATATAAAAATCTTGGCATTAGAAAATAAGTAATAAAGGCGGCAAAAATAGTATAGACCAAAAACAAGACCAATTGGGCAAAAGTAATTCCCGGGTTGTACTTGTCAAATGAATAGAAAAGCAGCACCAAAATATGGAGCACGACTTGAAAGAACAATTCCTTCGTAGAAATCATGGCTTTTTTCATCTATTTAAAAAATTTTATGCATAAATCAACCGCTGTACTTTCGTACAAAAAATTTAATGATTTGCTCACAAATCCTTGACTTTTACTTTTAGGTGTTCGTGAATCTTCGATTTCGGTGGGTATGCAAAAAATTAAATTTGTTTATACTCATTTCATATTCCAAATCTAAACTATTGCCCCCGTTTCAAAAAATAGTGCTACGCCAACGGCAAAATTAAACCCCTAAACGGCGTAGGCCGAAGCAAAAACTACTGGCTGTCGTTCAATGGAATACTTTTGTCGTTCACAGAAAATACCCCATCCATCTCAATAAAAAGATTCATATTTGCATTTCTTACAATGCCATTTTTAACCATTTAAGGAAATTATGAAAAAAATATGGGTACATACGTTCATCGCCAGTTCTTTAATACTCTTTTGCGCCAAGGCCATGGCACAACAGGGTACGGTAACCATAAAGGGGACTGTGGTAGAGGAATCCAGCGGACAACCCATAGCATATGCCACGGTAATGGTAGGGGATAACGAAACCAAGAGGCCCATAGATGGTACTACCACTACGGATGATGGCAGTTTTAGCTTGGAGACCGCTGCTACCGAATTCTATATAGAAGTAAGTTTTCTTGGTTTCCGGACCAAAACATTTGGACCACCTCCAACACAGGGTAAAATTATAGATTTAGGAAAAGTAGCCCTTTCTGAGGATGCAGAACAACTACAGGAAGTAGTGGTACAAGGTGAAGTTTCACGTACCGAATTTAAATTGGACAAACGTGTATTCAACGTAGGCAAGGATCTTAGTACTACTGGGGCCAGTGCCTTGGAAGTTTTAAACAACGTCCCTTCCGTTAACGTTAACATAGAGGGCCGTGTTAGCCTAAGGGGCAGTCAGGGAGTACAGATCCTCATCAATGGCAAGCCGTCCATCATTGCCAGTGAGGAAGGAAATGCCCTAGGGACCATTACCGCGGATATGATAGAAAAGATTGAGGTAATGACCAATCCTTCGGCCAAATATGATGCCGAGGGTACTTCCGGTATTATCAATATTGTATTAAAAAAAGAGGATCGCAAAGGCCTTAACGGTTCCATCTCAGTGAATACCGGAGCCCCGGATAGTCATAGTATTGGGGTTAGCCTAAATAGAAGAACCGAAAATTTCAACTTGTTCACCCAATTGGGAGCGGGCCTTAGGGATTTGCCCAACGACATTGAAACGCGAAACGTAGATCTGGAAAACAACACTACTGTTCTAAGCAACGGTACCGAGTACAGGAATGAGGCTTATTATAATTTTGTGTTGGGAACAGACTATCATATTAATGATAATAATGTATTGACCCTTTCCGGAAACTTTGCCATGGAAATAGAGGACCAACCCTCCAACACCAGTTTTGTGTCCCTGGATTCCAACCAAGCCGTGAGCTCGGAATGGGAACGCACCGAGGTTACGGATGCGAAAAACCCAAAATTTCAGTATGAACTACAGTACAAGAAGGAATTTAAAAACCATGAGGACCATACCCTACTTTTTAGCGGATTGGGAAATTTCTTTGGTAAGGACCAATCCTCCGAATTCCTCAACAGCACTATTTCAGGAGAGGATAATGATTCCAGACAGCAAACCAGAACCGATTTCAAGGAAGCCATTTATACTTTTAAGCTGGATTATACCAATCCTATTTCGGAGGAGTGGACCTTGGAAACTGGGGCCCAATATGTTATGAACGATGTAAGCAATGATTTTGAGGTAAATAATTTTATAAATGGGGGTTTTGTCAACGACCCTGGCCTGACCAATGTTTTTCAATTCGACCAAAAGGTACTGGGCCTATATGGTACCGGTTCTTATGAAGGGAAAAAATGGGGCGTAAAAGGAGGCCTGCGCCTGGAACAGACCGATCAGAATACCTTACTTGTCACTACGGCCTCGGCCAACGATCAAAACTATGGCAACTTCTTTCCCAGTCTCCATAGTTCCTATAAATTCAGTAACAAGGTTTCCGTACAGGCAGGTTACTCCAAACGAATATACCGCCCCAGAATGTGGGATTTAAACCCTTTTTTCAATATCCGAAACAATTATAGCATACGCCAGGGGAATCCTGAATTACAGCCCGAATTTACCGATTCCTATGAGGTTACCAGTATATACATTTTAGGTCCGGCAAGCATAAATTTTGGCGTATATTACCGCTACACCACAGACGTGATAGAGCGCATTACCACCTTCGAAAACAATGTAAGCACCACTAGGCCTGAGAATATTGGCACTAATAAGGCTACAGGAATAGAATTCAATGCAAAATATAGCCCTGCCAAATGGCTTACCCTGAACGGGGATTTTAATTATAATCAATTTGTAAGGGATGGTATCTTCGAGACTACCGTTTTCGACTTTAGCAATGACCAATGGACTTCCAAATTAATGGCAAAAATTAAACTTCCATCGGATTTCGATCTGGAAATGACCGGCAACTATCAATCCAGTTACCAAACGGTACAAAGCAACGTTAGCGATATGCTCTTTATGGATTTGGGACTGCGAAAAAATATAATGAAAGGTAAGGCCGTCCTCAATTTAAGTGTGAGGGACCTGTTCGCCTCCAGGGTAGACGAGAGCCAAATTGCCCAGGCCAATTATGAAGTTTACAATCGCCGTCAGCGCGGTACATTTATTGCCCTTGGCTTTAGCTATGGCTTCGGTAAGGGAGAGGCCATGCAGTATTCTGGACAGCGCAGAAGGTAAATAAATGGCAGATAATTTGTCGTTGTGTTATCCAACATCAATATATTAACATTGGCCTACTCCTTACCATTATGGAAAACCGGTCTTGACATGGAACTTGGCCCAAATAGACCGTACACCACATTCTCAAAAGCGGTTAACAATTCCCTGCCAAGACATTAAATCTACCTCGTTTATTCCAATTGTATACCATATATTTAACCCGACAAAACAATATAGAATAGAATGGAATACATTAGTGTTTTCGATATGCTCAAAATTGGCGTAGGCCCCTCCAGCTCGCACACCTTGGGCCCATGGCGTGCCGCGGAACGTTTTATTGGCGAACTGTTGGAAAAGAATTTGTTCCATGACATTGACCATATAAAGGTGGACGTATATGGCTCCCTCTCCCTTACCGGAAAGGGCCACGCCACCGATCTGGCCATTATGCTGGGCCTTACAGGGGCCGATCCGGTCACTGTTCCAATTGAAAATATAAATGGGATCATAAGCGGGATTCAGGAGAGCAAAAAGCTACTGTTGAACCATACCAAGGAAATCCCGTTCGATCCTAAATTGGATATCTTATTCAAAAGGGAATTTTTGCCTTTTCATGCCAACGGACTTACTTTTACCGCCAGCCTTGCCAACGGCAAATCCATAAGCGAAACCTATTATTCCATTGGCGGTGGATTTGTAGTTAAAGAGGAACTCAAAATACCCAAAAAAAAACGGCAGGTATTCAAAGCCTTCCCCTTTCCCGTAGAAAAAGGGGCGGACCTCTTGGCCATCTGCAAAAAAGAAAACAAATCCGTTTCCGAATTGGTTTTGGAAAACGAGCGTTCCCTGCGTTCCGATGCTGAAATAGACCAGGGCCTGCAACATATCTGGGATACTATGTTGGAATGCATGTACATAGGATGCCATACCGAAGGGAGCCTCCCTGGCGGACTCAATGTGCGGAGAAGGGCTTACGACTCCTATCAAAAATTAAAAGGCAACCTCCCCTATTCCACCCCTTTTGAATGGCTGCTTACCATAAGAAAGACTGAAGTTAAATTCCGTTCCATCCTTAAATGGGTAAGTTGTTTTGCCCTAAGCGTCAATGAGGTAAACGCTTCCCTAGGTAGGGTGGTCACCGCCCCCACCAATGGAAGTGCCGGGGTAATACCGGCCGTACTCATGTACTATATGGTCATAGAGAACCACCAGGCCACTTTTGAACATGTAAAGCAATTCCTTCTTGTTGCGGGGGAAATTGGCAGCATATTTAAAAAGGGCGCTACCATTTCTGCGGCCATGGGTGGGTGTCAGGCTGAAATTGGTGTATCTTCCGCCATGGCCGCCGCCGCTCTAACAGAGCTTATGGGCGGTAGCCCGGAACAGGTATTAATTGCGGCGGAAATTGCCATGGAACACCATTTGGGCCTTACCTGCGATCCTATTGGCGGATTGGTACAGATTCCGTGTATAGAACGCAACTGCATGGGAGCCATTAAAGCCATCAATGCAGCGGAATTGGCATTGGACTCGGATCCTGTCAATGCAAAAGTACCTTTGGACAAAGTAGTCAACACCATGTGGGAAACCGCCAAGGATATGAGCACCAAATACAAGGAAACGTCCGAAGGAGGGCTCGCCGTTGGCGTATATCTCAGCGATTGTTGATGCATAGTATTGTGGAGTGAGCGTTTAGAATCCGAAGCCTGGATGAAGTGCTCACATAAGGGTATCTTTCACATTGGTTATAGTGCAAAACCGATAAATTTTGTATTTAACCTCATCCTGAACGGCCTACGGACGGGCTTCGGGGATTCATTCAGATTAAATAGGGCCTAACACCCTAAAAAGGTAGGCCAAAAATATCTGGTCAACACTTCAAGAATTGAAACATATCAACTTTAAGGGCATTGGCTATTACATATAATGAATAGATGGTCAGATTAACTTTTCCGTTTTCTAACTTCTCAATGGCTTGTTAGTCTTTGCCCACTGTTGTAGTGGGGAGAAGCTCATCTACAAACGGGCGGATGGTGGATTGGATATCTTTCAAGGGTATAATTTTAATGGGGATACCATATCTATGATAGAATTAAATTTCCATAAGAAGCATACCAAAATAAAAACCGATGCCATTTTAACACCGGTTCTTAAACTAACTCAACTAATTAACTAACTATTATAAATTCTAACTCGGACTAATAACCATTTCCCGTAATTTCTGGGTTTCTGTCCTTTACCCTTGTCGCTATTGGAAGTAATAAATGTTTTTCCTGAAAAATAGCGCCATACGGATTTTCCGAACCAACCACATCAACAAAATCCACCTCCCCTGGGTTGGTATCCGAAGTAACAGGATATAATCTTGTTCTTTGAATGTCCGACCAAGTTTTAAAAATCAAGGGCAGCTCCCTAAGCCTTTCTTTCCATACTTCTTCCACAAATTGCTCCTTTGTAAGTGCTGCCAATTCAGATTCAATTTGATTTCTATCCGATTGCCAGTACGCACGGCTTCTCACATCGGCAAGGTATCCAACCGCTTCACTTGTTACCCCTTCCGATTGTGCTATTCCTTCAGCAGCAATCAGGAGTACTTCCGAATAAAGATTGATGTTTATATTTTTGCCCCCCCTGCCGGTTTCGAACAAAGCAACTTCATCATACCAAGTATAAGGAGCCCAGTTACCATTAAAATCATACACTTCTCCATTACGCTCTATTGAGTTATGCCAAATCTGACGATTCTGTATCCTAATATCCAAATTGGGATCATACACCCTTAAATATTCATCCAATGGTCGATAAACGATCCAAACATCACCTGGAATTACATCGGGCACTGCGGCATACTTGGGCAACGTAAGCTGATAATAACCTGTCCTTCTATACTGTTCATCGGCTTCAATGGAAAATATATACTCATTTTCGGTTTCCGAATTATGCATTACGTTAAACGCACTTTCTTCCGGGACATTCCCATTGGGGATCAATGAATAATTCCCACTGGTAATAATCAGCTTGGCCGCATCGGCTGCTTTGGCGTAACTTTCAGCCCCCCCTTGAATTGGATAACCGGCCTTTTGCAGTTGTACGTTAGCTAAGGTAACCGCCACAGCACCTTCGGTAATTCGATAGCCATTTGAATGAAATGGAAGATCGGACAATCCGCCATTATCAAGTGCCCACTCAAGGTCTTCGATTATAAAATCATATACCAGATCGGACGAGGTTCGGGCCACATATATATTATCCAAGTTCTCCGATGGTTCAGTTACCAAGGGAACATCGCCAAAGTCCCTGACCAAAGCAAAATAATTGAATGCCCTAAAAAAGCGTGCCTCGGCCAGGAGAAGATTCGCTTCTTCGGTGGCAAGTCCAGGCACATCAGGAATGTACTTTATAGCTGTATTGGCCTTGGCAATGGCATCATAGGCATCCCTCCAATAATTAAAAAGATACTCATCCATATTATTGGGGTTCAATGTCAAGTTATTGGCTTCGAAAGGCCCTGGACGTTCGGTACGTTCATTTTCAAAAAACCCTGATAAATAACCTCCCAACATCGCATTAATTTGAAAATCACCTGAAATATAGCGTTGTAAGGCACCAATGCCGTATAATGAATTGACAACGGACCTAACGTCATCAGGTTCATTAAAATATTGATCTACAGAAATCTGGTTTTTTGGATTCTCTTCTAGAAATTTATCACAGGAACAAACTAGAAGAATCAAAAACGATGATAATAATATTGCTGTTTTTTTCATGATTATTGTCTTTTTTAGAATTTCACGGCAAGCCCCATGGTTAAGGTTCGTGCCTTCGGATAAGAATAAAAGAAAATGTTTTGTCCAAAATTTGAACTATCCCACTGACCATTTGATTCAGGGTCATATCCTTTAAAATCTTTGGATTGTATGACAAACGCGTTTTCCAGACTCAGATTCATTCTAAAGTGTTTTAACCCCAAAGCATCCAGTACATTATTGTTAAAGTTGTACCCCAAAGAAATTAAATTGGCTCTGAGATATGATCCGTCCGCTACCCAATGGCTATCCACAGCAAGGTCCTGACCAGAAATTACAGTATGCCGAATAATAGGAACGGAAGTGTCTTGATTGTTGGGTGTCCAGCTATCATAAAGCTGTGTTTTAAAGCCATTCGTCAATGCCTGTCGATCTTCCGCAGTTGTAACAAATTGTTGCAATATGTCCGCTCCGTAGGAAAACTGCATGTCTACGATGGCATCAAATCGTCCAAAAGAAAACTTGTTGATCAAACTACCCCTATAGTCGGGTAATCCCTTTCCAATTATCTGTTGATTATCACTTCTCTTGATTTGTCCGGGCAATTTACCTAAAGCCGCTGCTTCATCTGCCTCCTCAGTGCCATAGGTCCCCAATCTCACTTGGCCCCAAAATGAGCTAACCGGCTCTCCTACCCTTAATACAGTTTGACTTCCACCGACCCAAAATGGACCGGGAAAAATATCTTCATCGTTCTCTCCTAAGGCTTCCACCCTATTTTTATTATAATTTACAGAAAAAGAAGTGTTCCATGAAAATTTAGGGGTTTCCAAATTTCTTGTGGTAATCAATAAATCAACCCCTCTATTTGAAACTTCTCCTATATTATCCGTAATCGATGTAAAACCGGTAGTTGAAGGTATTGGGCGATCCAATAATAAATCTGTAGTCAATTTATAGTAGTAATCTGCTTCAACAGATAATACATCATTAAATGCCCTTAAATTAAAACCTACATTTATCTGGCTACTTCTTTCCCATTTAAGATCAGGGTTGGCCAGTCTGGTAACTTCGCTGGTAGACCTTAATTCTCCACCTATTAAATTAGTACCTGAGCTTATAGTAGCCAAAGAATTGTAAGACCCTATTTCAGTATTTCCGGTAACACCATATGAGGCCCTAAGTCGTAACATATTCACTGCCTTAACCTCAGACATGAAGTCCTCTTCGGAAACGAACCATGACACCCCTCCCGAAGGAAAGAAAGCATATTTATTATTATTCCCAAACCTAGAAGAACCATCCATCCTACCGGTAATAGTCGCCGTATATTTGCCATTATGAGTATAATTACCCCTAAAAAAATAAGAATTCATGGACCAATCCGTATAGTCTGACTGTGCCGGATTTGTAATTTCTGCAACACCTAAGTTGTTGTACTTAAAAAAATTGTTTTTAAACCCTGTTACTGAGGAGGTACTTTCATCTTGGGTAAATTCTTGCCAACTGGCACCTAACATGGCTTTAAAATTTCCAGATTCGAATTTTTTGTCATAGGTTAAAAAGTTTTCGTTCTGCCAAAACGTAGAATTCAAATTCGTAATGGACGCCCTTCCGTCCGGAAAGCCCATAGTTAATATGTTGGTTGGGCCATAATACCTGTTTTTTAGACCCCTATTGACCAGTCCGAATTGTGATCTGAACGATAATTCCGGGGTAATTTTTAAATCAACATAGATATTCCCATTGATATTAGTCCTATTGTTCAGGTTTTCTACCTCATTAAGAACGGAAACAGGGTTGGGCGCCCCTTCCAATATTAGGCTTGTACCCTGGGTCTGGGTCGAGTTTGAATAGGTGCCATCAGGCCATCTAATTGGAAAAATAGATGGGAATTCGTGTATGGCTCGGGATATGGCCGCAACACCACTACCCTCAACCTCAGGAACATTCTCCCAAACATGGTTTAAACGAAGTATCAATCCTGATGAAAGCCAATCGTTCAGATCAACATCATACGATATTTTCATATCGGCCCTTTTCAAATATGAGTTAAGAATGATACCATTCTGATCGGTATAGTTTAGAAAAAGACCTGTTGAAGAATTCTCACTACCGGAACGAATACTAATATGATGGTCTTGGGAAAAGGCTGTTCTAGTCACCTCTTTTTCCCAATCGGTATCATATAGAGGGTTACCATTGCTATCAAAGAGAAGATCGTTATTCAATACCAAGGTGGGCTCTTCTCCAGGGGCATAGTCCCTGAAATAGGGAGCATTCTCAACAGCAATTCGCTGAACATCCATAAATTCCGATGAATTCATAGCCCTATACTTGGAATTTCTTTTTTTGGCCAACCGGCCAACACTTAAATTGGATTTATACTCTACAATCAGACCTTTGCCTTCCAATCCTCCCTGAGTGGTTATCAATACTACCCCGTTTGCCCCGCGTGCCCCATAAATGGCCGCGGAAGAAGCGTCTTTTAAAACTTCCATACTAACAATATCGCTTGGGTTTAAATAATCAATATTGTCGGTTTGAACCCCATCCACAACGTACAATGGCTGCGTTGAGGCATTGATGGTCCCCTGTCCCCTGATCAAAACTTTATTGTTTCCCCCGGGAGCACCGGAATTTGAAAAAACGGTTACACCAGCAATTTTGCCTCTAAGGTTCTGAAGTGGATTAACACTAGGCTGCTGAGCTATATCATCACTGGTAATCATACCCACAGAACCGGTAATCTCACTTTTTTTCGAGGTGCCATAACCCACAACTACCACTTCATCCAACGAAGATGCCTCTGGCATTAGCTGAATGTTCATCTCCGCAGCGTTATCAACAGTTATTTCCTTGGTACCATATCCGATATAGGACACCACTAAAATGGTTGCACCCCCCTCATAGCTCAAGGTGAATTTTCCATCAAAATCTGTCTGAACCCCTTGTATAGTGCCCTTTACTACAACTGATGCTCCCGCTAAGGGGTTTCCACTTTCATCAATTACGGTACCGGTAATTATATTTTGAGTTTTAAGTGTTTCGAATACATTGGTTTTTTCTGTCAATTTATTTTTCATATTCCCATTATCCAACTTGGGATGGGCCATACCTGCGTATAAACTAAAAACAACCAAAATAAGGGTCAGTTTTAAGTTCAATTTAATTTTGGTCATATCCGTGACATGACATTTTCGAAGTTTTTCCATAAGTTCATATTGTTTAAAGGTTATCTAGTGATTATTTATTCTCCAAATTATTATATGGCTGCCTTGAGGTTTTCCGAATTTATTTGGCAAATTGACTTAATTGTTTATTGGATCTTTTTCCATCATGGATCAAAACCAAATAATTCAGTAACAATGATTCCCCTTTCTTAAAATCCATCGGTCCATCGAACAAAATTGAAGGTGTAAAAAATGCATGCTCCCCCTTTGCAAACCAAACGTAATAGGGAGACGGAAATCTAGGATTGTCCGGAGAATCAAAAATGGTCAACCCTATATATTCTTCCGATCCCATTACTCTCGCCGTCAAATCCATCCAATGTTCCTTTTCTCCGTAACCAGTAATATTATCGCTATTGACCCATCCTGAGGATGTAGTAAACCGGTGCTCTACCAGGGAATCAGAGGCTCTAAACGATAGACCGGCATATCCACCCCACTCTACACCGCCATGCTTTGCAGGTTTCTCAAGGTAAAGGCGTATATCCTCCAAAATTTCAAATCTTTGATGAAATTGAATGGTATACTCCCCCCTATCCTGTGGAGAACCAATCTCAACAACCCGTTTTTCTTCTATTTGCGGTATTCCCTTCTCCTCATACGAAATATGTAAAGTAATCTTGGCCGAGAAGTTTTTATGTTTTTCAATATTTACAGATTTAATAACACTTCTACCTTCAGCCACTCCTTTATCAGGATCTTCTTCCCAATAGTTAACACCATTGATATCCTTCCAGGAAAACCATAGCCCCCTATGCCAAGGATGGTCCTTTGGCCTTTCCAATGTTAGGTTATGTCCTTTAGGAGTTCGCAATGGATGAAAATAAGGTTTGTCCTGCCCTGTATCGAAATTTAATTTCCACACCACCCTATTTTCTCTATTTACCACAGCAAGGGATTTATCCGTTTCTTGCCATTGCCAACCGGTCTGGTCATGCTTATTGGAATCGGAACCTGTAGAACCAAAACCACACGAACCCAAAACCGATAGTATCCCCAATAGAAAGAAGTAGCTATAAAGTTTCATAAGTATTATTCTTTAATAAGTCTATTGCCCAGCACCTTTTCCAAGAACTTTATGCTTCTTTCGGCTTCATCGATCTTTCCACATTCCACACTCAGAAATATTTCCCTGTCAATTGGTTCCAGTATTTCAAATACCTTATCCCAATTCACCATACCTTCTCCACATGCACACCCAACAGGCGTACCTGTAACACTGCCTCTTTCCATCTCGCTTTGCTCCATACTTATATCTTTGGCGTGGATGTGGTAAACGCTGTCCCGGACGTGCATAAGCCCGTCATAGGGGTCTTCAACACCTGCCAAATAAGAGTTTCCGGTGTCCCAGTTAACCTGGATCCATGGCGATTTCACTAAGTTGACGATCTGCATCAACCCCTCCGCAGTTTTAGTGTAAATTCCGTGCGGTTCTATACATAAGTAGACTTTATGTCTTCTTGCAACCATTTCTGCCTTTGTCAACGTATAATTCATGGCCTCAAAGGCCAACTTATCATCCATCCAATCATCCTTGATCATTTCATCACTATTGACGAACCGGGCTCCGCAGGCATCGGCCAAAATAATGGCCCGCGTAAGTCTTGATACTGCTGCCTCCGGTTTCATTAATGGGCTATGCCCACTTATACTACTTACTTTGATACCATGGGAATCACATATCTCTTTCATAAGTAGTGTATCCTCCTCCATGGAAAAGGAATGAAAATAGTCTACCTCACTTAAAAGGCCCCATCCGGTATGGACCATAGGCTCAATGTACTTATACCCTAGTTCGGCGGCTATTTTAACCCCTTCCCTAAAACTTTTATCAGCACTTCGGCAGTACTCCATATTTAAACTAATTCTAAATTTTGCCATTATTTATATTGATTTTTAATTAATTATTCTTGTTGATGTAAATATCCCATTTACTGGCTCAGACCTATTTTGGTGCCATTGCTTGATGTTTTTTCCTCATGAAAAACAATATGCCAAAAGCCAGAATTAGAATTGCAGGTAGAATTGATGCGTACATTAGGGTATCCGATCCCGCTATTACTTTTGCTTCATTTAAAATAGCATGATTGTAACTCCCAACTTCAGATTTTAATAGATCTTGATAATCTACCCCTTGCGGTATCGCACTTGATAATTGTGCTTCATAGACCCGTCCAAATATGGGCATGATCAAGGCAGTGGAAAGTAATCCAACAGACCCCATAATGGATAGGCCCAATGGTCCTGATTTTGGAATATTCTCCGAGACAAATCCAATCATTGTAGGCCAAAAAAAGCATATTCCAACCGCAAATACACCTGCTGCAAGAAATGAAACATACCCCTGGGAAAGACCCAGCCACTGAAGTCCAACAAAAGAAAAAATGGCTGAAAGAAATAACAACCCGGTACTCGAAGTTCTCTTTAAAATAGCCCAGGCATTGTATCTGCCAATGGCCATAATACCGTTAATGAATACCAATAGTAAAATTGAGGGCACTCCAACAGCGGACAACAGTTCGGCGATCCATTGATTTGTTCCCAATTCGGTCGCTCCTGTAAGTAACATACAAAACACCATAAAAATAAATAACGGCCCAAAACATGCCCTTACCATCTCTGAAGTACTAACTCCCATGGTTACCCGCTCGGATTTTGGAAACTTTTGACCAAAGAACATAAGGCCATATGCTATTGTAGGAGGAATCATTACTGCCATTTGAATTTTCCATCCATAGTCCAAAAGCGTACAGCCATAAGCTATTACACCACCTATAACTATCCCCATCGGAAACCATATATGCCAATCGTTTATCTTTTTCGCTTTTTCACCGGTATACATACTACTTACCATGGTATAACTTGCAGATTCTATAAAACCGTTGGCCAATCCTACCAACAAGGTGGACAGAAATAAGGACCAATAACCTACGGATAGGATGGTAAGTATCAACCCCAGAATATGACTTAAAAATGCTATCCAATACATCAAACGAATTCCTACCAGATCACAAATGGCACCTCCTATAAGCATGGACACTGTAAAGCCCCAAAATGCGGCAGAAGCAATCTCACCTATCTCGGCAAGGGACAGTCCAAACTCCTCGCCCAATGGTCCCAATAAATTGGCCCTAATGGCAAATGTCATTGCTGTTACAACCAAAGCGACACTAGCAGCTGTAAACAATCTTGGTTTATTTAGTGCATATTCGTCCATTACCAAAATCTAAAAAGCTTGGATTAATATAATTTATTATTGACTTGTGGATTATTTGTAGACTTTCATTGTTCCCCTCATACTCATATAATGGCCAGGGTAGGTACACACATATTCATAATCCCCTTCGGTAGACGGAGCAACGAAATAGATAACTTCAGTGGCACCAGGTTGAACAATTTTTGTATGAAACAAAATTTCCTTTAAATCGGGCACCCAGTTCTTTGCTGTTCCATCGATACCAAGGCTTAATGCCGTTTTTCCTACTTTATCCGCCGATTTCGGAAGTGTACCAACCAAATTATGTTGCATGTCATCCGTATTTACCAATTCCAGCTTTACCTTGGCATTGGGCTTAATCGTAAAGCTCTCCAAATCATACTTTAAACCAGGTTTCACTCCTATGGTTATAGTCATATCAGGTCCTTTAACCCAATCGGCCGGAACGGAATTTTGATTCTTCTTTAACGAAGATTTTTTTGGCAATAGGCTTTGATTATTTATTTGTTTGTCAACCTGTCTTTTGGGTGTTTTTTTTACAATATTTTCTTCCTTCTTCTTCTCATGGAATTGAATGACCGAATCATCAAGGGTCAAAGGATTTCCAATTGGCACGTTGTTTAAGCTATAAAAGCCAAAATCATGTAATAATGGATCCCCTTGGGCGGATCTAATTCCGCTGCATTTTATCTCATAAATGAACCCTTTTCTTAGTTCGTCCAAAATAAATCTCACGTTTTTACCGTTATTGGAGATTTTGATCGCTTTTATTTTTCCCTCTTTTTTTTCATACAGATCACTGCCATATTTTTGCTGATAGGCATAGTCGAAGCTGGTTATTTGGTAATTATTGGGATCAATAGCGGTTTTATTGTTAATGGGCATGGTAAACTCCAATTCAAAGCCGTCGGATTGTGCCTTTATTGTTTTGATTTCAAATGGTATTTCTCCTGTCCAAACCAATCTTTGCAGTCCATATCTTTTGGGCCCGGATGAATGCCAACCTCTGTCTGACATCCCCACATAAATAGAATTATCCGAGGCCCAATTCATTCGTAAAATCCCCGATTCAAATCCCTTCTTAAATGGAAATACGGCCCCTTGGTATGCCCCATTGACCTTCTCAAGAAATACACGCATAATATTGGCCTGGCCTTCATCCCCAACAAAGAGTTGATCGGTAAAGGGTCCAAACCTTCCATTGGTAGTATCAGGTACAAAACCGGTTAGTGATGTTCCTAAAATTCCATGTGGAAATCTAACCGATGGCATTTTAAACCCGGGCAACCTATCTACCATTTCGTGAAGTAATGGTTTATCGCGGGGTACTTGGGAAGTATCAATTTTTATAGTGGAACCGGGAAGGTTAGCCGATTTTAAACTGGATGGATGACCAAAGAAATCGCCCTTTTCAACATGGGAAAGATACCCTGTGCCAACCCATCCTCCTTGATTTTCAGTATAAAATACGTCGCCATCGGAATTTACCCCAATTCCGGCCGGCGACCTAAGTCCTGCCGCAAAAGGATTTAATTTGCCTTCAGGGGTAATTTGAACCATCCAGCCACGCCAAGCTGCATGACTTCCCATTTCACCATAAAATGGTTCGCTATTGGCACCCATGCCATTATCCCCCAAGTTAAAATTTATATAGAAATTGCCATCAGGAGGCAGAATGGGCCCATGGTTATACTCACAATAATTTCCGGATAAAGGCCAAGTGGTAATAGTCTCAAAATCATCCCCTATATCATCACCGTCTGTGTCGGTTATCTTCGTAAGCTCCGCTCTTTGGGCAACATAAAAGGCATTATCCCTATATGCCAGACCCAATGGAGTATGCAACCCACTTGCAAACAATTTAAAAATGGGCTTGGAACCATTTTCCATTGCCGCATTCCCTATTATCCAGAGCTCACCCATTCTGGTAGAAACCGCCAACCTTTGATCTGGCAATTCTGCCATCCCACTAACCTCAAGTTTAATACTGTCAGGAATTGCAACTGTAGCAATTCTATAATATTTTGCCTCCTCATCTCCCAAATCATGATGCATGTGTTTATGGTCCTGGCCACAAACAATTAGCACAAAACATAAATAAACCCCAACACTTAATAGGGCACGAATGTTCTGTTTAAATCCAAACTCGAAAAAGTTCATATTCTTCATTTCAAATTTCTTTACGTGTATTTCCAGATTGATAACTTTAACAACTAATGTATTCTACGATCACCATGTTATATAGTATTCCAAAAGATTGCCTTTCTTTATGCCTGACAGCGGAATAACCAAGTCTTGCCCATGGGAAGTATTTTGAATTTCGGGATCGGATTTAAGTTTTGATGAAATTGTTATGATATAGCTTTTATCATTTATACTATAAACATTCTTCTTAATTCTCCTAATTGAAGCCCCTTGGGCGAGCCTGTATTTTATATTTCCCCCATTCGTGGTATTAAATGAAAATCGAATGTCCCTGTTCAATTTTTGAGTATCTTCTTTAGTAGACCAAATTCTGTCCTCGACTTCAATTCCATCATTGCCATATTTAAAAGTCGGACTCCCTTTCATATCCAAAGTATATCCCTCATATTCCAGTGACCGATTTCCTTTTTTTTGGTCATTTCCATTTTCAAATAAAATGGGAGGGTAAGATTTGATTGTCAAAATCTTATTCCCCAATGGTTCCGCAAGCTGTTCCTGCCCCCGCCCGGTCCACATAGTGGTAGCTTCCAGGAAATCACCCTTCCATATCTTAACAATTGCTCCGGTTGTAAGATCAAGGGCATAATGGACTTTGTCAGGTTCCCCAACAGCCACACAGAAAGTTTTCTTGACACCATCCAACTCTAAAAAGCACCTTTGAACAATAGTTCGATTTTGTGGCACTAATATTATCTGATCTTTGTTTTCCTGTGCCCCAAGAGTGTTAAAAGTTAAACAGACAAAGCACATTATTAAGACCAGAACCTTCACCGTAGGCACGAACGGCCCGTACCTCTTGTTGAAATCAACTTTCTTTAAACTACCTGTATTCATTATTCTTTTTTCTATTTATTTAATACTATGAATATGATAATAATCACTACTCAATTACAAGAATACAATATTTTATTGCGCTAGTTGTTAAAAATTAAACAATGAATAATTTTAAACAAAAAAAAATTCATTTATCTTAATTTTGTTGTATTCATAAATTTTAAACTAAATAATGCATTGATTATAAGAGTTTTAATATTTATGTTTAATAAGATATTTTAAAGTATTGATTTTTGAATATTCAAATAATATAATGTAGCATTTTAAACATATGGACTTTAAAAACTATAAAGCCGACACATGTACGCCTTTAAAGAAAGCATGGCAAAAAGGGGAACTTGAGCTATCCTCCCTAGTTCGTTTGGATTACCCAGGAAAGCCTTTACCAACTAAAATGTTGAAAGGTGTTAACAGTATTGGTTACTGGGATGCGCATATGCCCCAGAACTGGGGTCTTGATTGGCACAGAAATGAGGGTATAGAAATTACATATCTGGAGACCGGATCTATGCCCATTTCTACAGAAAATATTGAAAACGCACAACTTATGGCGAACCATTTTACAATAATGAGGCCATGGCAACTTCACAAATTAGGAAACCCAAATATTGGCGTAGGCCGACTTTATTGGCTAATTCTTGACGTTAATGTGCGCAACCCCCACCAGGCATGGAAATGGCCCAGTTGGATAGTTATTTCCCGTGACGACCTTAAGGAACTTACTAAAATCCTGAGACAAAATGAAAAAATCATATGGCAATCAGATTCTAAAATAAGATCCTGTTTTAACGAAATTGGAAAGGTTGTAAGCAGCAACGATTTGGGACATATAGAATCCGAGCTCGTGATACTTATAAACAGCCTGTTGTTGAGTATTCTAAACGTTTTTAGAAGAGGTAATGTGTCCTTGGACAAAACTTTAATGGAAAGCAAACGCACTGTAGAATTATTTTTGACTGAATTGCCTTTCCATATTGAGAAAGCATGGACATTGGAGTCTATGGCAAATCAGTGTAATCTAGGTACGACAAGATTTGTACATTTTTGTAAAAAAATTACAAACATGACCCCTGTTGAATATCTTAATTATTTAAGATTGGAAAAAGCGTCAAAACTTCTTAATGAAGGCAAAATACGAAGTATTCAGGAAATCGCATATGACTGTGGATTCACATCAGGTCAATATTTTGCAACACAATTCAAAAAGCAATATGGATGTACCCCCAAGCAATTTAATAAACCTTATAGCCTACACTAGATCCTTTGGATAATCCGGATATTTCCATGATGCCCGGATCCCTTAACAAAAATCCACCATTTATAACTTTTTTGACTTACTGATAAATTCAAGTGTTTGTTTCGAAATAGAAAATATGGATGCAAATAAGGAAAAGAATCAGGTTCCTCCCATTACCGCAGATCCGTTAGTTCAAAAAACATTGGTAAGAGTCCGTACCTAGGCAAGAGCCCTGCCGATATTTTGGACAAATCTTTCCATTGAGATCCAATCTTCATATCAATACATTGGAAATGATATCTCCTAAATATAAACGCACAAAGAATGAATTGTTAAACAACCCTAGGTTCTTCATTAATTGCCAATATTAAAAAAAGTAGCGGGGTATGGCCCCGCTACTTTTCAATGTACACGATCAATATAATTGTCCTTCAAAGGAATGCGCTATCTATTTCCTATAAAAATTAAATCATTCCCCATACCAAAATGTCATCTCGGACAAAGCCGTGTATGGTTCCCCGTTCCAGTTCTCAAGAATCCTGTACCTAATATATCTCACACTTGTATTATCCGTTAAATTTGTGATATAACCTTCGGCCGACCCATTCCAACCAGGATCGGTCTCATGATCAAGTAATTGGATCCAACCCTTATCCGTCATTTCCTGTTCCCAATTGGGGTCATTTGAATCCAGAGTTGTTTCGGCTCCGGTTAAATCCGAAATTCCCCAGATCTGAAAACGTTTTGGATTTCTTCCCTGGCAACATCCGGTCCTGGGATCAAGTCGGACCCTTACCAAATTGGCATCAACCCCCAAATCAAACGTGAAATGATGTGGAATAAGATCCTCAACACCACCATAACATCCGCTATGATAATAATCATTGGTCATCCCGTTCCATAAACCTGCAATGCTACCACCATAACAATCGCCTTTAACATCTGTGGGCAGGCTAACCAAAGACCAGGTTTCCTTACTGAGTTCAAATGCTATTTCAGGTTGAACCAGAACGGCGTCGGAAAAGAATTCATCAATGGCCTCTTCTTCGGGCAAATAGACGGTAGTATAGCTAAAACCTAGCTTTGCATTAATATCATTTAGTTCTGTTTCCGTATCGGACATGGGAACTCTTACAATTACCTCTTGATCATTAATGTCCGTATACGTTAAATCGCAATACACGCCATCATCAACAATACCGTTCCAGACAACAATCAAATTCTCGGTATCCAGTAGTTGTATTTCTTTGATAGGTCTTACAGTGCGGACAGCAATATATTTTTCCCCGTACACCTTGCCAGGAATGCTATAGGGCAACGATTTATTTCCATGCTCGTCAATGCTTACAAAATTAAAATTGTAATCCTTTTCAGCAATCCCATCCAATATTTTGGTAGTGATTCCAGGTCCGCCACTGATACTTACATCAAGAGAGTCAGCAAAATCGTTCCAAAATACTCGCACAGTTTCTAAGTTACGGACACTAGTTGAAATATCGAACTGGATTCGATTGTAACCCGTCCTTATAGATACACTATCTACTTTTCCGGCATATATCTTGTCCTCATGACCCAAATAATCTTTAAAGTTATCTTCCATTTTGGAACAGGAAAACACAAGACCCAACCCCAAAATCACATATGTATATAAGTTTTTCATTTTTTTCATTTTAATTATTCAACTTTAACGCCCCAAAGCATCAATTCACCGAAATGGGCCATTGTACCATTGGACCAGTTTTCGTCAATTGCAAATCTTATATACCTGACCGGAATATTCGTGGCTTCGATATCAATAAAATAATCAAGTCCTGCTTGCGAAGCCTCAATATCCTCAGAGGTAGTATAATCTTCTCCGGATGGCCTGGTCATTTCGTAAGTCCCAAGTAGTTTCCATGCCGGGTCATCGATACATGGTTCCTTTGTTTCGGATCCATATACTCGCCATCTTTTTATGGTATTATGTAAAAAGGAAAATTCAGGTCCTCTTCTTTGATAATACCTAAATCGACTTAAATTGGCAGTTACTCCAAGATCAAAAGTAAAAGTAAAAGGAGGGACCCCTTCTCCTGTTTCATAGTAGGTATTGATCTCCCCATCTAAAAGATGACTGAACTGGGTTTGTGGATTTCTAAAATTAGGACCAACATCCTCACAGGGGCCCTCGGCAATATCATCAGTATTGGGTTTTGCCCAATCCAATACCGGGGACATTATCGTATTATCCAATTGTTCATCAAACTTCGGCTTTATACTGACCCAAGTGGTATCTGAGGAATAGCCCCAACGATTAGATACTTTTAATCCAAAAGCCCTTTCCTCATAGCCATAAGATGGATCCGTGGACAAAAAACTACCTTCTTCAAAATTGGTATAATGATCATCAAGTACCACTACTTCATTATCTTCATTATAACCTAGTAATTGAAGTATTAAATTATCCTTTGATACATTTTCCTGCCAACTAACGTAAACACCCGAAAAAGTGGCTTCCATTGAAATATTGTCTCCGGTAGATATATATGATGGTGTAGTTGGAGATACAATCGTAGTAATACCTTTGGATACATTTTCATTTCTATCGACCGATTTTATAAGCACCTCATAGTCTCCGGCCTCTGGAAAGCCTTCAATTTTCAACACTGGATTGTAAAATGAAGATTTTACTTTGCGAAGTTCACCATTAAGTGTTATCTCCGCCATCAAATAAAGTACATCTTCATCAGGGGGAAGTAAACACTCAATTGTTGCCGAACCACTCATATTAATAACTTTGTCGACTACTGGGTCGGAGGGAGAGGTACTATCCCCCGATTTTAAATCCAAAGCATTAATTTCGCCTTCACATGAAAATAGGATACCTATAATTAAAAAGCAGAGTAAGCCAATTAATATGGGCCTGGTTATATTCTTTGATTCTTCTAAGTTTATATTCATAATTTTAGTTTTAGAATTGAAATATGATCAACTGATTCTTTACCATCCCGGATTTTGAATTAAATTATTGTTTACATCTATTGATGACAATTTAATTGGCCAGAAGTAATCCTTTGCTTGAAACACTCTAAACTCCAAAGCTACCCGATCAAAATACCCGGTTACGGTTTCGTCATAAATATTCCACTTCCAAATGGGATTGTTCATCTGGTCACTTAATTTTTTCCATCTTCTTAAATCCCAGTAACGTTGGCCTTCAAGTGCAAGTTCAATTAATCTTTCTTGATGGATAATTTCCCTTCTGCCCTGTTGGGAGGTATATTTCGAGGGATTGACCGAATACATGGACCACGAATCTACCACGCCTTCAAGTCCGGCTCTTTCCCTAACCCTATCCACATATTCGAATATCTCACCTTCTGGAGCTCCAACCTCATTCAATACTTCCGCATATAACAAGTACAGGTCTGCCAACCTTATCCTCGGGAAGGAATAATCTTCAGTAATGATTCCATATGGTGCTTCGGGTTTGGTATTAATGCTCACCAATTTTTTTGAATAATATCCTGTTGCCGAAAAGTCTTCATTCTGGTATGGACCGGCATTTCCGCTAACCAGACCATTTAAAATATAAGGCTCTTCCTCAGATCTTATCCAAAGTCCGTTATGAAAACCTAATGTTCCATAAAATCTAGACTCCCTGTTAAAGTGTAAAATGGGAGAATAATCGTTCATTTTGAGATAGGGTTGATGATTATCCTCAGGATTGTTGAGCCTACTTGTAAATCGATTGGCATACCAATTATTCTCAACCCATTCCCTATCTTCCCCGATAGGCACCCCGTTTCTTGAATAAAACTGCTCAGCAATTCTCATTGTGGGACTATGAAACTGTGCAAAGCTTCCATTGATCCTTTCGGAGCTAGTTAACTTAGCTGCTGAATTAATTTGGATTTGTCTCGTTGATTCAGTGCTCCCCCATATAATTTCCGAATTCCACCTTTCACAAACTGCTTGCCTTATATTGAGTACGAGAAGAACGGAATCGGATAAACTCTCAGAATCCAATAGACTATTTTCCCTATAATCAAATAAACGAGCATTTGAGTATTCGTGCGCAGCGTCGATGGCCTCCTTTAAGGCAACTTGTGCCCTTGACCATTTGGATGGATCCTCCCCCGTAGGGAAAAGTGAAGCTCCTCTACTGTCCTGTAAATGCGTAACATCTGGATTGCCATTAAAAAGGGGACTTGCAGCTAATGTCAGTGTCTTGGCCTTTAAGGCTAAGGCAATCGGTTTTGTAATACGCCCCATTTCATTAATAGCACTTGTTATATTATTGGGTAAGTGTTCCAAAGATTCATCTATGGTGCTTACAATATAATCAACTACTTCGTCTACAGGTTCACGATAAACCCTAACCTCTTCAGAATTGGCATTCAAAGGTAAATTAGTATCCATAATTGGAATTGGTCCGTACAATTGAAAAAGATAGTAGTGATAATAGGCTTTCAGAAACATGACTTCTGATATCCATCTATTTCTTTCGCTTTCGTCCAAATCTGTCGGCCTGTCTACGTTCTCCAAAAAAGTATTGCAGATTCGTATGGCTTCCCAAAGACTTTTCCCTCCGGATCCCCCATCCCAGTAATTTGAATAAGGTGATGTTGAGTTTTGAAGTCCTCTAGAAATTTTTTGAGGATTTACATTACCCGGATATTTGACCCTTACCGATTGATCATCATAAAATATTTCTTCTCCTGCCACTAGCGCAGGATTTTGATCCGGATTGGAAACCTCAGGCAAATAACTATAACAGGTATAGAGGTAGTTCATGGTATAGTTTCTATTCTGAAACGCATCGGCAATCGTCGTCACATTATCGGGAACTACATCCAAATAATCCTTATTACATGAAAGCGATATCAATAAAGTGGTTAGGAAAATTATTTTTTTCATACTGTTAGTTTAAAATTATAAGTTTATGACTAGTCCTAAATTGACAACTTTCTGTATGGGATAGTTCAAAGCATTCCCCCCCATTTCAACATCCCATAATTTAAAATTTGAGAATGTCAGAAGATTGATACCACTAAAATACAGGCGGGATTTCCACGGAATTAACTTCTCTGGGATTGTATATCCAACCTCGAACGATTTTAAGCGCAAAAAGGAGCCATTTCTTAAGAACCAAGTATTGGGCTGGGCATTATTGCTATTTAGCAAATCTTGTGAAGCTGCCAATCGTGGCCATGTGGCATATAAATTACGGTTATCTTCGGACCAATGATCATTGGCAATGAATTGGGAAAGTGCCGTATTTCCAATGGCCCCCTCCTCTCCTATTGATTCTTGTTTAAAAGGAGACATGGAATTGTAATCAATCCAGAAGCTCGAACGTCCAGATCCCTGAAAAAAGAACGATATGTCGAAATCTTTATATCCAACAGAGGCGCCAAATCCATAAATTAACTCAGGTGTGGTAGGATGACCGATAAAGGTCTGGTCATAAAAATTGATTACACCATCATTGTTCAAATCAACGTACTTAATATCACCTCCTTGTACAGGAAGACCTGAAAACATTTGGGTTGGGGAGTTTCTTACCTCCAAATCATCGATAAACAATCGTTCTGCCACATACCCCAATTGCTGTCCTATAGGTTGACCAACACGGGAAAGCCATGGTGCATTGGAATATGAAGGCTCCTCAAATTTTAGAAACTTACTTTTAGCATATGTCAAGTTCCCCCTTAATGTAGCCCAAAATCGGTCGTTGCCTACTAAATTATAATCAGTAGATAAATCAAACCCTTTACTTGCGGCTTCTCCAATATTTGATTTTGGGGTATAGGTAAGCCCCATGGTAGTTGGAATATCACTTCTGGACATTAAAATGTTTGTTCTTTTTTGATGATAGAGATCCAACCTTACATCCAAGTCATTAAACAGACCTAATTCGATACCAATATCGGTTTTATATGCTTTTTCCCAGGTAATATCTTCATTACCATATCTGTTAATCCTTGTCGTTTGGGAACTTTCTCCAAAATTGTTTCCAAACCTACCATAGCTTCCTGCATTTAAATTTACATCTGACAAGTAAAAGAACCGCTCCGATTCATCCCCAATTCTATCATTGCCCACTATACCATATGAGGCACGTAACCTAAACTTGGTAATAATATCATTGATATTGGAATTTTTCCAAAAGTCTTCCCTTGAAACGGTCCAACTTAAACCAGCTGAAGGAAAGAAGCCATATCTGTTTTTGCTACTAAACCTTTCAGAACCATTATAACCAAAACTCAGATTTAAATTATATTTATTGTTATAACCATATGTAAATCTTCCTGCCAAACCTAAATTACGGAACGGTAATGATGATTGAAAGTCCCTTGCAGAACCAGACAATTGTTCCCTCATAGTATAAACCAGAACACCTCCTAAAGCATGCTTCTCATTGAATGTCCTATTGTAGTTCAATGCACCTTCCATATACACCAAATTGGTCGCATCGGTTGCAGTACCTTCCAAGTCCAGGGTCTGGCGACCTGTGGCCGGATTGATCTCCCTTAAAGTATATTCATTGGTTTGCTTATTGTACAAATTCAGTTCATAGTATAATGGATTATAGGAACGCCATATTGAGAAGTTTGATTTTGTGGAAGAATTTATAAGCATTCTCAGATCCAAGCCTTTGGCAATGAAATCCAGCTTTTGAGTCAGCTCCAATATAGCTATGACTGTTGAAGACCTTGTGTCCCTATAACCTCTATGCAAATCGGCATAGGGGTTATAATATTGAGGGGAGTCGTTACCAACATTACCGAACAAAATGTGGGAAGCGCTTGAAAAAGCCAAATCTGGCTCATAAGTAGCTGGAAACAACACAGGGTTGGCATTTAAACTGCTATTATACACATCATTACCTGTAGGGATTGGTCCTCTGTAATTATCAAACTGTGCACTTACCTTTATTTTTGCCAAGGTAGTATTGGTTAAGTTTACATTTATGTTGGATCGAACCCCATACTTCTTTAAGTTGATATTATTGTCAAATCCGTTGCTTTTAGGCACATTTAGTATACCATTGTCATTTGTAATTGTCCCAGCAATATAATAACTGGCAATCCTACCCCCACCTGATAGGTTAATGCTAGTTCGGCTATTCGATGCTACGTCCTTTGTCATCAAATCTAGCCAATCCACAGCTGGATAAACATATGGGTTGACTCCTTCCCTGGTTTTGTCAATTTTTTCAAGTGAATATGGACGGTGTACCAACGGCGTTCTAGTTGCAACGGCCTCATTGTGCAACTCCATGAAGGTTACTGGATCCGCCATTTCAAATTTTCTGGTCGGGGAAGAAATGGATTGTTCCTGTCTTACATTGATTCTAAGTTTGCTTTCCCGTCCTTCTTTAGTGGTAATAAGAACTATTCCGTTTGCCGCCTTAGCGCCATATAAAGCTGTCGCTGTTGCATCCTTAAGAATTGAAAAACTGGCAATATCGTCCGGGTTTAAATTTGCTAAATCCTGGGAAGTAAGCTCTACGTTGTCGATCAAAATAAGTGGATCGGGAACACCCGAACCAAAGGTTGTAACTCCACGGATAAAAAATCGTGAGTTATCATCTCCAGGCGCCCCACTTTGTTGATAGGATATCAATCCGGCCAGTCTACCCGCCAGGGTTGTTGTGAGGTTGCTCGAAGGGATACGTAATTCTTCGGGTCGTATTGTTGTAATGGCGGAAACTAGACTTCCCTTTTTCTGTTTTCCAAAAGCGACGACAGTTACTTCATCCAATTCATCGTTACTGGCCGCCATCGTAACATTGATAACTGTTTGGTCCTTTACGGTTATGGTTTGATTTGCCATACCAATATAAGAGAAAACCAATTTATCATTGGTGTTTACCTCAATGGTATATTTACCATCAAAATCCGACATTACGCCGTTCGTTGAACCCTCGACCACAATATTTACGCCCGGCAATAGATTTCCATCTGCATCGAATACTTCACCGGTAACTTTTAGTTGTTGGGCCATACTTGTCAGGGTCGTGGAGATTAAGAGTAATAGTGGTAATAAATTCTTCATTTACAATAAGTATTTAGTTTAAAAATTAAATGACATCATGATTAAATTTCATCAACGTATTCCAAGTCGATTATATGCCATTTCTTATAAGCTTAGTCAATTAATAAGGTTGATTCTTTTTGGTTTTCATTATTTAAATTTTTCTTTTAATTGGCGGGATTCAATTAAACGACATTTTCTCATAAGCCTATTTAATTTTAAGGTTGTTAATTGATTTAGTTAATATTTGAGTCATTCTTAATTTCTTATTTTTTAAAATGTTATCCAGTTTTAATAGTTCGCAGCCCATCTATTTTTAATCATGGAACAGCTATTTTTAAAGGAGTAAAACTAGCCATATCCATAAGTAATTGAGGGCTACTTTTTGATTAAAGAAGAGGCAATATTGTATTGTTGAAATGGAAAGAATTGACTTAAATAGGGGTGAAAACGTATTTCCTGTTAAAGGTTTTGGTTGCTTGTTTATTTTTGCAAGCACTTGGAAATTAGATTTCCGTCCGGTAGTCGTAAGATTACCATGATTACTATAAAAATAGGGCATGACACAAATTTATTAATGTCCCATATGCCAAAACATACAACGACAAAACAACTATAGATGAACAGGGTGGTTATTTTACTTTTTATCTTCTTCTCCTTTTACTGGGAAATGTTTTCGCAGGAAGAAGAAACAAAAGATTTGGCAATTACTTCCTTTAAATTTTCCAGCGGATTAAATAGTGACAACGTTAGGCATATCATCCAAGATTCTTTAGGATATATCTGGGTGGGCACCTCAAATGAGCTCTATAAATTTGATGGGCAATCAACCTACACCATACCCTTGTTTGAGGAAAAGGACTCCCTGTTCTACATTGAACATCTCTTTAAGGATAATTACGGAAATATCTGGATTGTCACCAGTAATGGCATCAGGATTTTCGAGTTCACGGCCCAAAAAATAATCGCGCCTCCTTTGGAATTTGACCCTTATTCAGTTTCATCATTTTATCAAGGAGAAGGGGAGGATATCTGGTTCGCTACGCGTGAGGGCGAAATACTTTATTATAACCCTGGGAAAAAAGAATTGATGGTGTACCCGTCACCCCATAGGTCCCCTATCACAACGATAGTCCCCCTTTATCAAAATGAACTGATCGTGAGTTTCGAAAATTCACGGTTTGAGACCTTCAATACGGACAACAGGACATTTAAACCGGATGTGGCCCTAGAAAAATTGAATTTGGGGGATAAGCCTGTCTACAATGGGGTAAAATGTAAAAATGACGCGATTATTTTGGCTTCGCGGAAAAGATTATTCCAATTGGGCCAAAATAAGAAGCTGCAAGAACTGGAAATGGGTACCAACCCAAAAAACAACAAACAGGCCTTGTTTATTTCGGATCTGTTAGAAGTCAATGATTCTATTATTTGGATTGCCACGGATGGACATGGGCTAATGAGCTATAACCGAAAATCCAAAAAAATACAAGATTTACGTTTAAAAAGCGAGTTCCCAATTTATGCCATTAGCTCGCTCTATAGGGACCGGAACGGGATAATTTGGATAGGCACCACTAATTCCGGTTTAAAGGTTTTTGATCCACACCAATCCAAATTTACCCATTGGGGGTATGAAAAAGGCAATCCTACAGGACTTAGCAGCAATTCTGCCCTAGGTCTAGGCGAAACCTTAGATGGTCGGATTTTAGTCGGATTGGATGGTGGCGGCATCAATGTTTACGATACAAAAAGTAATTTATTCGAACATTACCTACATCCGCAAAACGATAAAAATGTAATAAATTCTATTATTGCCGACCGCAAAAACAATATTTGGGTAGGTACCTACTTGAACGGTCTAAATCTGGTTCGAGAAAAAAATTCGGTTTTTACTTTTATTGACCATCCTTCATCGGATACAAAACACAATGAAGTAATAAAAAGTTTGTACATCGACCGCAAAAAAAACCTGTGGATCGGTACCTCTAACGGTGTATTTGTACATGATTCCGATGGAAAGCTCATAAGGCACATTACCAGCACTGACGAAGAAAACCCTGTACCTCTAGGTTTGGTAATGTGCATCCAAGAAATGGCCGATTCCACCATTTGGATCGGAACGAATAACCTTTTGGCAAGATACCTCCCCTCACAGGATATTATGAAAACAGTAGATCTAGAGGTCGCCAATCCTATTGTGACCTCAATTCTTGAAGTGGGTGATACCGTTTGGATAGGGACAAAATCTGGATTGTTTCATTATAAAACCAAGGATAGAGAGATAAAACAATATACTGCGGATGACGGTCTATCTTGTACCGTGGTAAATGGGTTGCTGAACGACGACTTGGGTAATTTATGGATAGCTACTACCCAAGGTCTTTTTCAATATAATATCCAAAAAAATAAATTCCGTAATTTTAGTTTTAATGACGGGTTTGAAGGCCAATTTAACGAAAATGCCACTTTAAAGGGCCGCGATGGTAAACTTTATTTCGGAAGTACAAACGGGGTGTACAGTTTTTTTCCTACCCAAATTAAAAAGAACCATAAAATTCCACCCGTTGTCATTTCCAAAATTTCAATATATAACCAAAATAAGAGCCATTTAGATTCCATTAATTTCGTTGATTCAAGAAACCTCATCAATCAAAACGAAATTGAGTTGGCCCATGACCAGAATATTTTCTCTATTGACTTTGTAGGCATTAACTTCACACTGGCGAATAAAAATGAATATAGGTACATCCTTCATGGATTTGATAAATTCTGGAATAAAACCGACAGGCAAAGAAAGGCGACATTTACGAATGTACCTCCTGGAGAATACGAGTTTCAGGTCATGGCCTCGAATAATGATGGTGTCTGGAACAACGATGGAAAAACCCTAAAGATCAGGATTTTTCCGCCTTGGTATAAAACTATTTGGGCCATAAGTTTATGGATAATTATGGCAATGTTGTTCTTGTTCTTTGTAAATAGGTATGTATGGAGACAGATTAAATTAAAGGAAATTCTAAGGACAGAGCGTTTGGATAAACTTAGACAAGAGGAGGCCAACGAAAACAAAATTCAATTCTTTACCAATATAACCCATGAACTTAGAACCCCCCTTACCCTGATTCTTGGTCCCATTGATAAACTCATATCGAATACCAAGGTAGATTTGTCACAAAGAAAACAACTGCACCTTATAAAAAAAAACACGAACAGGTTACTGGTTTTAATCAACCAGATTCTGGATTTTAGAAAATTAGAGTTAGGAGAGATTAAAATTAATGTGTCCAGAATCAATCTAGTCCTATTTATTGGTGAACTATGTGATTCTTTTAAGGAGATGGCGAACGAAAAATCCATTTCAATACAATATACACCCCACATTGATACCCTTGAGGTATGGTCGGATTCCGGTACCATTGAAAAAATAATGTTCAATCTTTTGGCAAATGCCATTAAATTCTCGTCGGAAAATGATGAAATTGAAGTAGATCTATACTTGGACCAACATACAAATGAAGCGGTAATTGATGTAATAGATATGGGCAAGGGAATACCTGAAAATGAACTTCCCCATATATTTAAGCGCTTTTACCAAGTAAAGAGCAATACAAATACCGGCACGGGAATCGGGTTGGCCCTGACCCACGATATGGTAAAATTGCTAAAAGGAACCATACTGGTAAAAAGCAAATTAGGGTCTGGCAGTACCTTTTCTGTTCGATTGCCTCTTGGTGGCAACCATTTCAATATGGAAATTCCTGAAAAGCACTTTTCCAACGAAGATTTAAAAAACGAGAATGTTCCGTCAGCAACGGAACAAACAGAAGAACCATATTTACGAACTGAACGACCTGAATTGGAATCAGATAAATATTCGGTATTGGTAATCGAAGATGAAAAGGACCTAAGGGAATATATCGTTGATAGCCTTAAAGAATTTTTTGAGGTATGGGAAGCATCAAATGGGGAAGATGGCTATAAAATGGCAATAGACTTGAATCCCAATCTCATAATATCGGATATATTAATGCCAAAATTATCAGGATTGGAGCTGTGCCAACATTTAAAATCAAATTTTTCAACAAGTCATATTCCCATTGTTCTTTTAACCGCTTTAACCTCTAACAATCAAAAAATTGAAGGTATGGGAAAAGGTGCGGACGATTACATTACCAAACCTTTTAACAGTGAGCTGCTGGTCCATAAAGTCCATAATCTAATCAGAAACCGAATAAATTTAATTGCCCGTTTTAAAACCGAAATAGCAATGGAACCCGAATCCATAACTTCAACCTCGGCAGATGAGCAATTCCTTACACAGGTAATAGGGATCATCAAGGATAATATATCGGATTCAAATTTTAAGGTAGAACATATAACCAGTAAAATCGCAATGAGCAGAAGTCCTTTCTATAAAAAATTGAAAAACCTTTCGGGGCTTTCCCCTAATGAATTTATAAGGATGGTACGAATGAAACACGCAGTTCAATTGCTAACAAAAAGTGATAAGAATATCTCTGAAATCGCCTATGAAGTTGGATTTTCCTCACCTAAGTATTTTAGGCTGTGCTTTAAGGAACAATTTGGTGTAACCCCTTCCGAATTTGGGAAAGCCCCCCTAGGCAATTTATAATCGGCCCCTTAAACCAGATTAACCTGAACCAATTTCAATAATCAATATAAAACGTTCCAGAGGAGCAGATTTTTAAATCCCCATATTAGTTTTCTATGAAGTACGTATAAGTATTAAATGGAGTATTTCCAATTACTTTTAAATAATCCCGAAATAAAAGCCCCTAAAAATAACTTTAGGGGCACTTAAACAAGAAACAAAACCAATAGGTTGGATTGGTATGCTTCATAACCCAATGGTACAATTCCTTACTTTTCCGAACAAGTTGTAATAACCACATTTATAATAACTTCACCTATAATTTTAGTATATAGGCAACATAAAAGCTATACCCTTTGGATTGGAATTTAAATCGGTCAAAAATCTTTATTCCAACCACTGATCTTACCTAATGTACGTGAACCTAATTTTTTTGGCCTATTGTTAGGTGCTGACTCATATCTGACTTTTTCAATATCGGCGGACGCTCCGGCCAAACGGACCGAATATTCCTTATCGGCCTTGGTAACAAAGCTTATTACATCGCCCGCTTGAATCTTAATCTTAACTAATTCATTATTGGAATAAACGACAACCTTTTTTCCGGGCCATGGGTTTTGAAGCTTGCAGGTGTTTCCCTGTAGACTTTTTATGCCCACTTGCGCAATATTCCCTTGTTTGTCCATAAAAGAAGACACCATAAAGGCTCCCCTTGCCCGCAAAGTAAAAGCCACATCACTCGAATCTTTCCAACTGGAAGGTATCGCTGGAAATACCCTAATTTTACCCTCATTGCTTTGTAACAGCATTTCATTTACCGTAGTGGCATAGTCGCTAATAGGTTCCATTCCCATTTGGAAGAAGGGCTTTGAACGTATTTTGTAGCCCCCTATCAAATCATGGACGGACTTTAGATTGTAAATGTTATGTGGATACCCAGTAACATTGGTCAACAGCCCTTGGGGGAAATTCTGATGTTCCTTTATCCCATTTAATAGGTAGGTTAGGGCCTCATCGCCCTTACCCATACGTGCGGCAACAATAGGTGTTGGATAATGGGCATTCACCATACCATTGCATTTGACGAAATTGATCACGGCTTTTCCCAAACGGCTCTCGCTATCATCAATACCAATAAGTCCTGTCGGGAATGCCGGTGCACCACCAACGGCCCAATTAAAAGGAGTATATCTATTTTCCGTAAAATATGCCTCTGCCGCCGTTGGCAATTCGCCACAGTTTTCGTCTGTTTCATAACCAATTGGCCACAAATTATCTATCACATGTTCCCATTCCCTTATCTTGGCCTTATCTATTTTTAATTGATTTGCCGCAGAAATACAGTTTCTGAACAAGGCTTCGATGGCAACCCTATCCGAAAGTACGTTCTTGGCCTTTTTAATGTTTTCAGATTCGTATAAGGTAGATATTAAAGAATACTGTTTCTTTTGTTCATCCCATTGAAGTTTGTTCAAATAAAAGTTCGAGGCTTTTTTCATAAAAGGATAAGCATCGTCTCTTAGAAAATCGGTATTTCCCGTAAATTGATAATAATCCCAAAACCATTGGGCCACCTGACTGGCCTGGGTAAAGCTTTTGGCCATGGGTCCCCAATCCTTGCTGGCCTGTTTTCCATCAAAGTCATGGGCCTCTGTAAGCAATATGGCATTATCACCCCCTCCTTTTTCTTTGGCCAGAGCCTCTAAATTAGGGGTCATTTTAAGATAGGTATTTATATAGGGGGACATGAGCTGAAGGTCATTTTGTGCTGCTAGGCCCCAATATTGTTGTTGGGTATTCCAGTGATGGGGCGTTCCCCAGTTAATCACATCTCGATTCCAGCGCCATAACCCACCATTAAAAGCAATTGGATAAGGCCCTTGTGAACCGGCCGCCATTAAATATCGGCGTATATAATATATGTTTTCAAGGTAATCATTACCCAATTTGACAAATGAGTTGGACCAAAACTTTTGGTACCAATTGTCCTTATCCTGTTTTAGATTGGCAATCTTTTGCCTTTCCACTCCATCTAAAAGGGCAATAGCATCCCTCTCAGGGCTATTGCTCTCTTTTGAAGTAACCACACTGACCAGAATGGTCAATTCAGGACTGTCAGTCTTAAGCTCTCCCCTATGTCTTCCAATAATAGTTGGCTTACTCTGCGCATCTATGATCCTACAGGCTACTACAAAATCCAGTCCATCCGCATTTTCATATAAAATTAGATCTCCCTCCCTGATTGCTGTATTCGCATTACCAATGCTGATTTTTTCGTCTTTTGGAAAACCACCGCCATACCAACCAGTAAAGGCCCTACTCCCTATTCGTTCCAGAGATATTGTAGTTGTTAATTTATTGGTTGTGAAGTCTTTAAAAGGCAAATTTTTACATTCAATTACCCAAACATTCTTCCCGTGTGCAAGCCATGTATTTATTTGGGTAGATGCAAAACCTGACGTGGCTTTATAAGACACTTCTCCGTTGGAAAGGGATAGTCTGCTTGTAAAATCCCCTAGGTGGATCCAACTGAACACAGGAACACCAAAGTCTATTTTTAATCGAGCGGCATGTTTTAGGATGCTCATATCACTTTCTTCGTGTATTGGGGCCGACCAAAGGTCGTTTTTATTAATTTGTATTTCTATGCCATTGTCATGGTTCCAAATCATTCCGCCCAAATTACCGTTCCCCATAGGAAAACCTTCTGCCTCCAAATCTGTTGGAGCCTGAAAAATAATATCGTGCCGCGAGAGATACGAATCTGTTACTTGAAACGGGGATGACCTCATATCAAGTTGCTCATAAGTTGTGGGCAAATTCAATTTTTGGGCAAAAGATGTGTAAAACGTTAAAGTACACGTTAGTATTATGGTTAGGCTGTAAAATGTATCAAATAATACTTTCATTTGGATGCTTTATTGTATAAGGTTATGAATTGATTTATTTTATTGGTGAGGAGTAATTTTTACCCAATCGATATACATATAATCTATATCAAAATTGGCTTCGGAAATCCACCATGGAAACCATATTCCAACAAAAAATTCGGAAGGATGGTCCGGAATCTGCTCATATGATTGATGGATCAGTTTATTGTCATAGTACCATTCTATTTTAGGTTCTTGCGTTTTTGTACCGGCGTACCAGTCAAACCGGTATAAATGAAACTCACCGTCGATCTGATTGCCCAAATATTTATCGGCAGTTCTATGAAGGTCATCACTAACCCCTCTCCAGTTAGAAAACAGGCCCCATGTTAAATCGGAATCTTCGGGTTTGTAGGGGTGTTGATTACGTCCGGGAAACTCAAAATCGATTTCATGATTATAATCCTCATTCTCATAATAATAGGTCCAGAAGGCAGATAAGGCCCCTGGTTGGGGACAAATCTTAGCTCTAACCTCATAACTTCCAGAAGCAAATTTTTCTTTAGTGGCAATTACACCACCCACTTTTGTATTTTGTCCGTGCCCCTTAACATCACCCATATAATAATCTCCATGTGCCCGTATCACTAAATTTCCATTCTGAATAAATACATTATCAGGCACAACCCCTCCATGCGTGCCTTTCAATGCGTTTTCCCCCCATTTGGTGTTTAGGATATTCCAATTATCCGTATTGATCTTTGATCCGTTAAAATCATCAAAAAGTCCTTGAGCAAATAATGAGGTGCAAAACTGCATTATTAATAATGCAATTGACAAAATGGATTGTTTAAGCATATTGTCCAATGTTTTTATCCGGGAAATAATCTTAATTTTAATTACAAAATTCCGTAACTGATTTTTTTTGTAAAACTAGACGAATCTGTTGTTAAGGTCGGGGTGTATTTTGACTAAAAAAAGGGTAATTTTGTATTGAATCTCCAGATTGGAGATAGTCTAGAATGGATAATAAAATACTTTTTGTCCCAATAAGCCAAGGTTGTTATAGTTCCCAATATTATATAGCTTATATAGATTGAGAACCTAGTACACTTTTTAATTCCTCTATTAAAAATTTTACCGTATTCTAGTTGGTAGACAGGGTTATTTGATTTCGTTAAAATTCCTCGTTATGATTTGGGTATTTAACGGGGTCTAAAAATGGTGTCATCGTGAATTAAGGCTGGTTCTTCAAGACTATTTTAAGATTGAGACTTACTAAATTAAGTGCCTCCCCAAATTTATTAATCGCCTTAAATAAATATAAAAGGTTTGGCATAATAAGTCGGAATTTCCCATAAGCTCCGGTTGGGCAAGCTTGTAGATCTTACTTTTGGAGAGTCCGGTGTATGCGTCCAGATCTTCCGCGTTCATTACTTTCTTGCAGTGGAACAACAGATCCTTGATATGGGATAGCAGCCCCACTACGTTTTCGTTTTCATCCATGATTTTTGCTTTAAGATTTATTTCAAATTAGAACGGCGTGGATCAACAAAAGAAAACCGAAGAAAATTTAACGTTTAAAAGAGGTGTTATTTGAAGAATTGTTGGAAGATGGAACGTTTTACTGAAAATAATTGATTAAATTGTTTTCAGTAAATATTACATGGTCCTATAAAAAGTTCATTTTACCAGACTAAGAAACAATTGTCACGAACGGTCCGGCTAAAGTGTTATGAATACTTACTTATTATCCAAAGTTTTAATCACTTTATCCAAAACCAAGAAGCTCATATTTTTTTGACATGGCATCTATAATGTTTTTTTTAACTTATGAATGTAAGATTTCACTTTTTTTAAAATTACTAGATTATGAACACTGAGGTATTCCGATTCATGACAATTCGGCCAGCACAACGATTGAATGAGGAAGAAAAGCACAAAAAAGCTATTGTCGTACCAGGAACATCAAATACTAGTTTGAATAAAAAAATTAGTGAGCGATTATCTGGCGATGGTATCCCCTCAACAACATCAAATCATTTAACAAATGTAGATGTTGGAAATAGCAACAGGCTTAAAGCCCAATTGATTGCACATGAGGTTGCTTCCGAATTTCTCCAAAATGAAGAAAATGCATTATCCAATAATCCATTATGGACTAAATTGAATAAGTATAGGAATGATCTACTATTATCATCCAATCTAACTGACGAGAATCTGAGATCAATACAACAGCAGGATTCCATACTTCAAGAATTGCATTTAGAGTTTACTGCAGATCCAAATGTAACTGCTGATTTTTTCTCCAATGTTTATGACCATTTCAAAGCCAATATTTTAAGTGGTAGAATTGTTAATCAGCCAAGATTAATCAATGTTATAAAGTTTGGACATTACTTTGTCGGTAATCATGACAAACTACATGTATTTTTTCGTAAACCGATTTTGATTGAGACCATATCAGGGTACCCTTTTGTTAAATTTCGTCCGCCAGGCGGTATAGATTTTCAACTGGGCACAATGTCATCAATTGAATTTCTTAGTGAATCGACAGTAGATATTGAGGAAGTAAATTGGCAAGAATACCGAAAGCCTCATTTCGGACCAATCGGATTCGGTGATTTGAGAATGGTTACTCAAAATTTATTGAAATATGTTCCAGGTGAAATCTCATACATTGAAAACGTACTTAAAAGTGAATTCAGAGAAAGAAATTACAGATCGCTTGATAAAACGGAAGAACTTGTAGAATCTATTGAGGAAATAAATTCAGATACTGAAGAAAATCTTAAAAGTGCAGAGCGATATGAACTTCAATCAACTTCCAGTGAAATTATAAATAACAACACAAGTCTCGAAGTTGGAGGAAGTCTGAAAGTAACTTCCCGATACGGCGTAACGGTGGAAGCAGCTGCGTCAGCTAACTACTCTACTTCCACAGCGAAATCGTCAGCAAAAGAAATTTCAAGTCAGTTTGCCAGAGACACAATCAGAGAATCCGTTAAGCGTATTCAAGAAAAAGTAACTAGTAGGGAAAGGAAAATAATTATAAAGGAACGGGAACAAAATTATCTACACAGGTTTGACAATGTACAGGGACAGGAGCATGTGATTGGGCACTACAGATTCCTAGACAAAGTCTATGAAAATCAGTTAATTAATTATGGAAAACGCCTCTTATTTGAATTTATTATTCCGGAACCTGCCAAGTGGATTAAAATCAATTCTGCTAATTCTACTCAAAAATTAAAGAAGCCAACGTTGCCTCCATTTAGCGAAAATGATCTGACAATCGATGACTATCTGGATCTGATTCATTCTTATGAACCCGTACAGAAGTCAGGAATAGCAATTCCTACTCCACCAGATAAAAACATAGTGGTTTCTCATTCTGGAGGTAATGCAAGTCCTTCCAATGAGGACACTTCAAGGTTTGTAGAAAGTGGATTTATTGATATCCCTGAGGGCTACCAAGCCGAATCAGCCGTAATAACGATTCATTTTACTCCACCTGTTCCTATGAATGCATACATCGATTCCACTAAAAATTATCGGGTCGATACCAGTGTAGGGGGCATTGCAGAAAAGTTGGTCGAAGCATCGGATAATGAAGACAAAGCAAGGTTATCTATTGTTCAACAGCAAAAATTACCTCATGCTGCCTACGCTGTAGGATCTGAATCAACCCAATATTTAATCCCTGAAAGACCCACCGATACAAAAACAATTAATCTTAATCGTGAAATCAAAAAAGTTCCATTTTTCGTTCAGGCAGTTATGCATAGTGCCATAGCCTATACTATCGAAATAAAAGCTGCTCTATCGGCGAGAAGTGAAGCTGAGTGGAAACAAAGTGCCTATAGTAAGGTAATGGAAGCATATCGATCAACTGTTTCAGAATATTCAGATTGGGAGCAAACACAACAATTTATTGACCATGAATCAGATGGCCCGAATCCAAAAATTCTTAGAAGTATTGAAAAGGAAGAGCTTAAAAGGAGATGCATTGAATATTTTGAACCTAGTGAATGGGGAGCAGGTTCATATCCCATTGACGAAGGATGGCCTGTATTAGATGAGGATCAAATTGAGAAAACTGCTCCATTCATTCGATTTTTCGAAACTGGTTTTGAATGGGAACAGATGACATACCAATTTTACCCATATTTCTGGGCGGCTAAAGACGAGTGGTCCAAAATGGCTCTTCTCCAGCATAAGGACACCCTTCATTCATCATTTCTAAAAGCAGGAGCCGCAAGGGTCATTATACCTGTTAGACCTGGATTTGAAAAAGCCGTTCACTATTTTCTCTGGAGTGGCGGTATAGTTCCAAAAGAATTGGAAGAACCTCTGTTTACAGACGAAACCTTTTTGTCGATTGCTGAAGAAATATCATCTAAAAACACACAGGAGGAAGTAATAGAAGACTGTTGGAATTCTATTGTTCCTACTAACTTGGTAACATTGGATGGACAAAATGAAATTAAATTGAATGGCCCCTCAGAAGTATGCCAAGAATTAAGAAATGTCAACGATGAGATTGATCAACCCAACGAAAGTTGAAATTCATGAAGATTATTGCTGTTACAGGGACAAATGGTAAAACATCAACCATATGGATGCTGCATCAACTATTGTTGAAGGAAGGATTTAAGGTTGTTTCATATCATTCGATAGGTTTTTCCAATGAAGAATTTGAATTGCTAAATTATCCATTGGACAAAGGCAGGAAAGGATTTTTGATTTTCCTTCAGAAAATGGCAGCCCGAAATCTCGATTTTCTTATTGTAGAGGTAACTAGTTTTGCTCTGAGTCAGAGAATATATCAAAATATCATATTTGATGCTGCAATTGTGACATCTATTGGAAGTGATCATTTGGATGTACACAAAACACAAACTGAGTACCTAAATTCTAAGATGATCTTATTTTCAAAATGTATGTCAAGACATGGTATTGTTCTAGCTTCTTCACATTCGGCCCTTATTTCTCCACTGCTAAAAGCTAGTTCTGAAATTGGTTTCAGATTATGTTTGTCCGACACAAAAAAGAATTTTAATTGTTTGTCATGGACCCGAAAGAGATATTCGATCGATGCAACTTTCCGGTTTGAAAATTTTGATTCAATCAGGGTCAGTATCCCCTCCCCTTTTAAATTTTTATTAGACAATTTCTCACTTGCACTCTATCTTTTTTATGAACTTTTACGAAGCTCACCTATTAAATTTTTGAATGATTTCAAGTTCAGTATCCCACCGGGCCGAGGCGAAATATTAAATGGCCCTGTAAATCAAAATATATGTGTTGACTATGCGCATAATGCCGAGGCGTTGGAAGTTATACTTCGAGAGTTAAATATTATTTATTCCAATAAACCTATTGTTGTATTAGGCTGTGGTGGGAACAGAGATCAATTCAAACGATCTCGAATGGGCAAGATTGCCTCATTACTTTCCAATAAGGTTATTATAACCGATGATAATCCCAGAAAGGAAGACCCAAAGTTGATAAGACAAGATATTCTATTAGGATGTAAAAACAATGCCATTGAAATTCCTAACCGGACAAATGCTATAGAATTTGCCCGGAATATTAGATATCCTAACCAATGTATTCTTTTGGCTGGAATGGGCCATGAAGAAAACTTAATTTCCACATAATATGTCTGTAGGATCGCCGAACTTAATTCCCGACAAGAAAAAATCCATTAAGTATCTGGCACTTGCTGGAGGAGGTGCAAAAGGAGTTGCCTACATTGGCGCATTTAAGGCTTTGGAAGAGCTAAATTCAAAAGGGATGATTTCCTTTACTTTCTCCAATCTAGAAGGAATTTCAGGAAGTTCAGTGGGCGCAATTACCGCAATGCTAATTTCATGCGGGTATTCACTTGATGAAATTGAAAAAGAAACCTCATCTAAGGCTTTTATTGATGATATTCTGTTAAATCCCAAAACAATTAAGAAGGATGAAATACCTGGTGTAAACGGAAAGAAGTATAAAAATAAAGAACTAAAATATAATCTGAATCCATCATGGGTTAAAAAAGATGCTGGTGCTTTTTTAATTAACAGATTTAGTTTGCAAGGTGCTAGGTTCGCTGTTTGGACTCCTTTATTTAATCTTTTTTTCGGAGGAGATACTAAAAAACAAGTCTCCAGAGTTTCACCACATGTCGAAGTTTTTAGGACTGACATGGGGTTTTATAGTGGTGCACTAGCCAGAAATTATTTTGATAGAATGATTCGAAAAAAAATCGCTTTAAAACAGAAAAGCTCATCATTGGCTAATGTCACATTTGAGCAACATTATGATGTGTTCAAGACAAAGTTAGCTATTACCGGAAGTAATTTTATTACAGCCAAAAATCACGTTTTTTCTGTTGACACTACACCCTCATTTCCTGTTGCTGATGCTATAAGAATTTCGATGTCATTCCCTTTTTTCTTTAAGCCAATGGCGATATTGGAGTCGGATGTTGATCGCATTTGGAACAAATCATGGAAAATGTCCAAAATGGAGCTCCAAGGTTTGTGGGTCGATGGTGGTTTCTTCAATAATTTGCCATGTCGAGCATTTAATTATGACGGAGCAACTGAAAAAAACACAATTAGCTTTGAGTTTGGACCCCAAGAATATTACGAAATCGATGCAGCAAATGACTTTCTAAAGGCATTTTTTGGCCATGGATTAGGTTACAAAGGAGGCAATAGTCATACAACAAGTAGTTGGTATAATAACGAGAATTTGATTACTCTGAATACGCTACCGATTAACACTTTGGATTTTGATATGTTTCAGGGATGGAATACTACTAAACGTGAAGATTATACCAAAAAGCAAAAGGATTCTGTAATCAAACAGCTTACGCCAATTTAAGAAAAATTGCCTCGTTTTAGTTTATCCCAGAGTGTCCCAAACGCGGTTTCTTTGAGTAGTTTCATTCATTGAACTTTATGGGTCTACTATTTAAACAGGAAGGGCGCAAAAGGAGTTATACAACGAAGAAAATATGCATAAATAAAAAAATGTTGTACCTATGTTGTCCCCACAAAAAGAAAAAGGCCTCACGATTTCTCGTAAGGCCTATTCTCATTAAGCTCCCCCTCTTGGGCTCGAACCAAGGACCCTCTGATTAACAGTCGGTTCATTTATAGTTTCATATGATTTTATATATGCCTAAATGCCTATTTTACAGGTGTTTTACGTATCTTTAGTTTCAGATTAAACCATATGAAACCAAAAAAAGCACGCTGAAAGCACGCTGAAAATAAATTCTTCTTCCTCATGGCCACAATTAAGATAACCTTCGATAAACGGGCATCTAACACCACTAAAGATAATAAATTCATGTTGGTTTTGTGTATTAATCATAACCGAAAAACACGCTACATTCCATTCAATTTACACCTAAAGGAAAACCAATACGATTTTAGGACAGGGAAAATCACAGGTATATTGAACTCTGTGCGCCATACTAAACGGACCCAAAAAACTTTTTCCGATGTGGATTTATGGATCGATGAGCACGAGGGAGAAATAAGGAGGTGGGATATGGATAGGTTAAAATCAGAAATAGAGCAATGCTTTTTTAAAAAATCTCCCTCTCGTACAATCCTTAATTATGGGGGAGTGTATCTCCACCGACTTCGTATGGAACAGCGATTTTCAACGGCAAGCTCTTACGAGGACGCATTGAAGGCCTTAATCAAATTTCGAAAAAAACTTAAAGGTCAGGATGATACCATGTTGATTAAAACATTGTATGAGGTTAAGGAAAATGGATTGTTTCCTCTAGAGAACTTCAAAGATTTGGATATGGAAATCAAGTCTATAGACTACTCATTTTTAAAGGACTTCAAAGCCTATATGAGCAACAGGTATAAATCCAAAAATACGCCTGCCATGCACCTAAGAAGTCTTCAAGCGATTATGAACGATGCGGGAAAAGCATTTGAGGACTTAAAAGATCATAGGCCACTCTCCAATTTTAAAAAGCAGAGCCATGAAAACGCTCCAGCACCTATTGAATTGTCAGATATTCATAAAATCAGAAAATTGGAATTAGAACCAGATACTCCGATTTGGCATAATAGGAATTATCTTCTTTTTATGTTCAATAATATGGGCATGAACTTCTTTGATGTTGCAATCCTAAAGTGGTTTCAGTTTGAGGATAATCGTATCAAATATTTTCGCAAAAAAACTCATTATGAAGGAGATTATTTTAGTGTTCTTCAAAATGAAGAGTCCTTAAATATTATCCGCCATTACCTCAAGGATCAAAAAGATGAAGATTACCTCTTTCCAATTATTCCACCCAATACCACGCCAGAACGTCTACATAAGGTCAATAATGGCAAAGTCAAAATCTTTAATAAGTATGCCAATAAAATTGCAGCTTTAGCTGGTATTTCGAAAAAGATAACCACCTACACACTTCGAGATACCTGGACCAATATAGGTCTTGACATGGGTATCGATATCCGAAAGATATCATCAGGACTTGGCCATTCGAGTGTTCAGGTAACTGAAAAACACTACGGCAAAAGCGTCACTGAAAAAATACTAGATGAGATTAATGCTAAAATCACGGAATCGTAGAAGATATGCGACTTACTATTCCCGATAGAACGGTCTCACGAGAGGTTGATGAACTTATGAAGCTCTCCATATTTAATAAAGATGGTAAAGAGAGGGGTACTGAATATATCATCGACACTAGCAGTTATAAGCTTTAGAAAGCCACTATTTTTATAGGATTTATGTCGAGATTAAATCCCTATTATAAAGGGTTTTCCATAAAAATGCCGCGATTGATGTCACGATTATCCGTCTAAGTATAAAACAATTTTTGGTTTTCTATTTTTCCTCCAAATTCCCATGGTGGTATATGAGATTATGATGTGCTCAACATTCCCAATCTTTAGTAACTTATGTTTTGTTCCTCCTATCCACAAAAAAGCACGAGCTAAGATGCTAAATTTCGTATTGTACCCATTGCCCAAAGCCTACATAGAAAGACCTTTGCCCTTATACTTGGAATAGTCTGTCAATTCATCCTTAAAGCCGTTGAAGGCTTCTTCCGGTTTGGGATTATCACTTCCCAACAGATTGCCCAACGCATAGACACCTATTCTCAGAAGATTTGCCTGCTTCCTGTCAATCTGTATTTTGGCAACGGTGTGCAGTGCTTCCCTTAACCCGTTTTCCATATGGTGTTCCAATATCTCAATGGGGAGGTTTGGCCTGGCCCCATCCAATACAAAAAGATAGGATGCCTTCTTATATTGTCCCCGTTCTATCAAGTATGTCGACCAGAGGTTTTTTAGGTTATCCTGCTCGTTAGTTGCGATATCCTCCAAGATTTTCGCTTGGTTCTCCAAGGTCTTGTTCAGATCGTTTGATGATTCCAGATAGGCCTGTGCTTTTAGTGAAAGCAGAACATCGACCGGATACTTGGAATATATCGAACCGATGCATAGTCTCCCTTCCCTTTTCTCAAAATAAAAGCCTTTTTCATTAAAAAACGTGATATAGTCGTTCGGAGATTTCTCGAAGGATACCTGCATACGCTCTGCATATTTATGAAAGGCCTTCAGGCTCAACCGGTCAAACATTTGCCTATATGACTGGCTCATAGTTTGATAGAGGTTGGGGAACATCAATGGTAGGAACATCGAGGTCGGCCTAAGTCCAATTTCTTTGGCTGTTCTGTCGTTCATAAGTCCGTCCAATACTTTTTGGTTCTCCTTCATAAAGCCCGGGGAGGCATAAAATTCGTTTTGGTTCGGTATCGGTTCATGCCCTAAATCTAGCTTGACTCCGTACTGATAAGAATTCGCATAGGTGAGGATTCCCCTATCATATTTGGTCCCGAGACTTTTCAAAAGCTCAAAAAGGAATTCCCTTTGCCCTGGCGGATCAAAAAGCTGTTTGTCAATTACCTGTTTTATAAGTCCGGCCTTTGCCTGCAATTCCCGTTCTTCCCTTATCGATTCCATATTATAAAGCTTGTCCTTTACAATATCGAACTGCAATTGTATCAGATCGCCCAGGTTTCGGTTGTCGGTATGCAGATACTTCCTAAGAAACCTAAAGCGTTCCGATTTGGCCATTTCCGTAACTATAGACTTTATGGGAATCCTAATGATATGTTCAGAAAAAAGGGTCCTGTTCCATGAATCCTGATAGCTGCTACGATAGGCTTCCTTGATGCACCGCTGGAGCTCCAATTGCAGCTGAACGCTTTCCGCATACATCTGGGTATATTCACATTCGAACAGTGCCGGGTTTTCTAGGATTCCTATATCCTTCTCCATTTCTTTGCTATTGAGGACATATCCCGATTTGTCATATATCGAGAAATCCACTGCTTTTCCCTGTCCGTCATAGTTTAGCCTACAATCCAATTTTTGATGGCATCTCAGTATATCGGGAAGGTGTTCGGGGCCGATGGTCCTGAAAAGTCCAAAAGTGGTACGCAGTTGTTTTTCCAGCCGTTTTTTGACCATGGGCAATAACTTGGATTTTTGGTTGAGCTCAAAGACCTTTTGCAGTTTTGGACCGCTCAATTGTGGGTGGACGGTATAACCGTTGATAAATCTCGACCTGTAGCCATCCTTTACTTCGATGCCGAACGATACGCCTATCCTACCATTGTGATCCACCGTCTTTAATTGGATATGGTGTGGCCTCAATAATTCTGACAGCTCTTTAAAACTCCTCACCTTGTACTTTTGCAAAGTGTTGTTTACAATGTCCTGCAAATAGAACCTGACCCCGTTGATGTCCTCGTTCTTGAATTGGGGCATTTCGTATTTCGGGAGTTCCTTGGTCTGTTTCGTATCGGGCGACGAGGAAAGCCCGAACTGCTTTTCCAAGTATTTCTGGGTGGCCACGTTCCTTCTGAAATCGTTGGAAAGGTTTATCTGCAGACAATCCTCTTTAATGGTGGTCGAAACGATATGGACATGTTCGTGCTTCGTATCACGGTGGCGTACTACAATAAAGGGCTGTTCCCCATAGCCCATATGTTCCATGTAAGCTTTGGAAAGTTCAAAAAAGTCCTTGTCGTCCAATTGTTCGCCACGGGGAAGATTGATAGTGGCATGTACATACCGTTTTTCGGAATCGTGCCGATTGCCGAGATAGTAGAGGACCCTTCCAAAAAACTCCGTATTGGTGTCCGTATCAGAATAGGTGTTCTGGAAGCCGAGTATGGTGCTTTCGGCCTTGCCCAATACATAGTTCAATACTCCCTGAACGCTTTTCCTATATAGAATCCTTGCTATCATTCTTGATCTTTGGTGTTGATGATCTCCATGAGTTCAAGCATCAGTTCGCTGGCCTTTTGCATCTCCCCATCTACGTTCGCATTTGGGCTACGCATGTTCTTGTAGTTGGCCACCTTGACCAATTGGTTGATGTTGGTGCCTATCTTGTTCAATTGGTAACTGAGGTTCGAAATACTATCGGGTATCCGTTGCCTCTTTATGGTTTCCCTATTAAGGATAAGCTTTCTTAGGAAAGGGCCAATAGTTCCCCTTTTCCGAAAATCGAGATTATAGGACTGCAGGATGGCCTTTACCTTTTCCAGTTCCCTGCCATTGAACCGAAGCGTTATGGCATGCTCCCGTTTCCTGTCCCCCAACTGTTTTCTGCCGCCTTTGTTTCCAACCATTTTTTAAATCGATTTTATCGTTTTTCACTTCGTAAGAAGTAGGCGTTTTAAGATGCTTAAAACATAACTTGCTATCTTCTTTGAAGATAAATATAGGCAATCAAAATGAATTATATCAAACTAATAATCAGTTATTTAATCTCGTTAATCATATAGAACCATACTAGGCCAAATGGGTACAGATAACCGATTTATCCGGTCTTATTTGTTATATAGAAATGATGGAAGAATAGGTAAACGTTTCATTTTTTTGTGTGTAGGGAGAGGAAAGGTCAAGCGGCTTTTTCCGCTTGTACTTTTGAGCGGTTCCGAGGGTGTTGGGAAACCGTAACTGGAAAGACGACCGAATGCGGATCGGCGCTGTGCGTCGGCATGGTCGGCTTGGAGGTGGCGGTTTCCCAACTTCCGTAGGGGCTTGGAATAATCTATGACAAGTGCTTCTACAGAAAGTCTATATAAAGGTGGATTTAGGTAAACCATTGAGGATTAGTATTTTGTTCCAAAATACGTTGCTTTAACGAGATTTTTCAAAAACCTTGATTTTAAAGAGTAGTTTTAAAAGCCTATGTCTACTTGGGGGTATGAAGCCCATCGGGGCGAAAACGTATCAACTCGTGGTAACACCGTCCAAATGGAAAGGGTTTAAGGAAAAGCTTAAATACCTTACTAAAAAGAAGATACCGGCAAGTTTTGAAGAACGTATCGGCCGTATCAATCTGTTGATACGTGGTTGGGTGGATTACTTTAGACCGGCATCCATTCAAGCAAAACTTAAAAAGCTGGAAGAGTGGTTAAGAAACCGATTACGGTATTGCATATGGCATCATTGGAAGAAACCGGTGCGGAAACGGAAAAATCTGATTCGCTTAGGAATTGACCAAGACCATGCCTATGCGTGGAGTCGCACAAGAATGGGAGGCTGGGCAGTAGCTCAAAGTCCTATTTTACGACTACCATTACCATAAAACGGTTAAAGAAGAAAGGTTATGTTAGTTTAATCGAATACTACAAACGATAAGTTCCATTATCGAACCGCCGTATACGAGACCCGTATGTACGGTGGTGTGAGGGGTGCACTCCGTCATTTGATGACGGAGCCATCCACTCGATTGGCAATCTGGCATTATTCCAGAATTTCTTTTAGCTTTTCATTTAATTGGTCTCCTCGTAAATTCCGTCCTATTATTTCACCGTTTTCGGCAATTAGAAAATTGTCAGGTATTCCGTTTATTCCATAAATGAGTGAAGCTTCATTTCTTTGACCTTTTAAATCACTAACGTGTTCCCAATTCAAACTATCTTTTTCAATTGCTTTTAACCAACTTTCTTTATCCTCGTCCAATGAAACTGCAAATATTTGAAACCCTTTTGGATTATATTTTTCGTAGGTTTTTACAAGATTAGGGTTCTCTTGTCGACAAGGACCACACCACGAAGCCCAAAATTCAAGAAGAACAGCTCTTCCTTTTAATTCAGACAATTTTTTTAGTTTTCCATTTTGGTCTTCCGATTCAAAGTCTGCAAATTGTTCTCCTATTTTTGGTTCTTTATTCAGTTCAATATATTTGGTAATTTCCTTTGCAAATTTTGAATTTTTATTCTCTATTGAAAATTGTTCATAAAGTTCTTTAGTTTTTTCTTTTCCCCAAGTTGTAGAATAAATCGAAAGCATTGAGGCACTTACAATGCTATTTGGATTGTTTTTTACAAATTCCATTTCCGCTTTTTGTCTTTCATTTCTCGGTAATGTGTCTATTTTTTGATGAAGACTAAAACTTAAATTTTCTGATTCAGAACCTGTTATTTTTGCATTTCTAAAATCAGTTTTAGTTGCGTCAAATGTCATTGGTTTATTCTCTGCCCATAAAAATCTATATTGTGAAAAGTCTTTTTTTCTTATTATTACTTGTAATGGTGAATTTGGTAATTTTGAGTTAAATGAGAACGAATTATTCTCAATATTTGTTGAGTCAATTGTTTTGTTCCCAATATCTAAATAAAGAATTGTTCCATTTTCAATGCCGTTTGTGGTTCCCTTTAGAGAGAATTCAGATTCTGCTTTTTCATTACAAGAAATAGCTAATAATGTAATTATTCCAAATATTATTTTTTTCATCGATGTTTGTTTTTGCTTGTTCCCAACAATTGGATAGCATCATTGATGATACCCCACTTATAAAACTAAGATAATAAATCTCTAACTAAGGTAGGGTGTATGTTAGTCAACGTTGAAAAACCAATGAAACCTTTAATTATCCTATCAATTAGTTCTCCTGGTCTTTAGTCACGTAAAACGGCCCGTAAAAAGAGCGAATGAATAAAGATGGTGTTGTACCAAAAATGGTTCTTTTTAAGGAACTGTCGAAAAATCGAGAAATTATAGATATTCCGACTATTAATTTATTTTAATAACTGTATTATAAATTGGTTTTAAAAATCCAGTTATTGCTATAAATGAAATACCAACTATAAACGGTAATCCTTAAAAACATTTTCTGGATATAAATTAGTAAGTGAGATTATGAGAATAATCAATGCTGGTTTAAAGTAGGGGAAGAGTTCCAAAATGTTTAGCTTTATGGTACTGACTAACATTAACAGAGAACTACATCATGTCTTTTCTTAGGACATCAATGCCAGAAATTCCGGAGATGGTTCCCACCGGTTTTCATTTCAATGCTACCAACGGAATATATGAGATGTACAGTGTACACGCCTTAAGAATCTATTCTAAAATAATGCTTTTGCAACACAATACGGAACATTCACAACATTGATCCATATGGGTGTCCCAATACTTATATCTTAGCAATGCAATGAAGGCCCAATGTCTAATTTTAATCTTGCTTTTATATTCGATTCCTTTTTTCGGACAGAATACCTATTCCGATACTTTTTCTTCCGTAACCTATAACAATAATAATGGCAACACCAACTTTTCAACAAATTGGACAGAATCCGGTGATGATAGTTCGGCATCCAGCGGCTATATTAGAATAACCGGCAATGAGTTACGGTTTGCCTATATTTGGACAGAAAATATTAGAAGAACTGCAGATCTATCGACCGCTACCGGTGCCATTCTTTCTTTCGATTGGAGCACGTCCAGTCTGGAAAGTGGCGAAACCCTTGCCGTACAGGTTTCCTCTGATGGCAGCTCCTTTACGACCCTAACTACCTTTGGGGGCACAACTTCTGGAACTTTTAGTCAGGATATTTCGGCCTATGTATCGGCCACTACGACCATCCGATTCTTAAAGGGTGGAGGAAACTGGACCGACAATAACGATCGCGCATACATCGATGACGTTCTGATTACCGCAACAACTTCCCCTGATACGGATAATGATGGTATTTTGGATGATGTAGATCTGGACGATGATAATGATGGTATGACCGATGAAGAGGAATACTGTACAATAGCTAGCACAACGTTTTTAGTTTCGCAAGATGTCGGCACCAGATCGGTGGTTGTAAACCATACGGATACCGGATATCTTCGCTTGGATTTTTCCTCTATGGACAATTCGTTCCAACTCGATATAAATGGTACAACAGTGCACCCATCTGTTCTTGAATTTGAAAATGGGGCACTGGATGCTGGGGAAGAATATTTTCTTTTTCAGTCGGATAATGCCTTTATCAGTGCCCCTTGGGTAGCAAACACCAATGGATTGCCCAGATTACGGCTTATAGTGGACGAATCGGGAAAGGTGACTTTTTATGGAACAAGAACATCCACCTCCACTTCACTTGAGATTATGCACGCACAGGCCAGTACTCCTTTTAACACAATTAACTGGGTCCCCGGATTTAATAATGTATTTACTATCACAAATCAATCCGGACCCGGTCCGGAAGGATTCACTGGAGTATTATTTGCGAGTGCCTTGTGCGACTCTGATGGGGATGGGGTAATGAATAGTCTTGATCTGGATTCGGACAATGACGGTATCTATGATATAGTTGAATCGGGCGTTCTTACTATAGCGGGAGTCAACGATGGAAATAATGATGGGATAATCGATGGGGCCACATCAGCTTTTGGCAACAACGGACTACATACGAATATCGAAGATAACGATTTGGCATACGCCAATTTAACGTACACCATAACCGATTCGGATGCCGATGGAATCTATGACCCGTTTGAGTTGGATGCGGACAACGATGGCTGTAACGATGTTCTGGAAGCAGGGTATTCTGATAATAACAATGATGGCATTTTGGCCGCATTGCCAACAGTCGTAAATAGTAATGGTTTGGTAACCGGAACAAGTGTTATTGACGGATATACTACACCCGATGATAACAATTCCAACAGCACTTATGATTTTCAAGAAGCTTCCTCATTGCCAACAATTACTTTACAGCCAATAAACACTGCAACTTGCCCAGGTTGTAGCGCAACAATTTCGGTTACGGCTACCAATGCGACTTCCTACCAATGGCAGATCTTCAATGGGAGTGGTTGGGTCGATTTGACTGATACCGGGATACACAGCAATACTTCCACGGATACCTTATCGATTACCGATGCGACCCCAGCCGATAATGGCAATCAGTACAGGGTCGTTTTGACCAATATTGGCTATGTATGCGGCACAACGATATCCAATACTGCCACCTTGACCGTTCGGGTAAACACCGTCATTACCAACCGAAGAATAACTTATAGGGTCAAAAAGAATTGAATTTTGCCCTCTGGGATACTATAGAACATCCTGTAATATATGTCGGTTACCGGATAGTGTGAATAGTATGGTAGGCAACCCTTTGGCCGCGATAAATGACAGAAGAACCTGCCCTCTCAAAACATCGGTCGCCGCCAAGACTCACATTTTAACGTTTGGTGATACAATTTTAAGGCACTTGAAATCCGCAACTTACTGAAGGCCCATAATCCCCTCCCAACATAAAATAAAAAAGTAAAAACCCCTTAGGGGAATCATTTAAGACCAATATAAAAGTATTCAGGGCACGGTATGGCGTTGTCGAGAATATAGCTTACTTAATTTTATGCCAGCATATCAAATTCTATTTATCCATGACTTCCTCTATTTTATTGAGCAGGTCTTCAGGGTCAAAAGGTTTAAAAATAAAACCGTCCATGCCGCTTTCTAGTATTTTGTTCCTCACTTCCAGGAATACCGAGGCCGATAGGGCCAGAATAGGTAAAGTAGAATTAAACTTTCTGATTTCCTTGGTTGCGGTATAGCCATCCATAACGGGCATTTGAATATCCATAAGTAGTGCATTGTACTTATTTTTCCGTACTTTATTTACAGCCATTTGGCCATCGTAAGCCACATCCACAATCAGGTTTGCCTTCTCCAATATCTGCTTGGCGACCATAACGTTGATCAGATTGTCTTCTACCAACAATATATTTTTTCCTTTTAGGTCATAATGTTTTTTTTGCGTGATCTTTTCCAACTCCTGAGTGGAGGCCAGCTTTAATTCCAGATCAAAATAGAAGCGACTTCCGGACCCCATTTTACTATCTACATGTACCTTGGAGCCCATGGCCTCAACTATACTTTTAACAATGGGCAAGCCAAGTCCGGTACCACCATATAGGCGATTTGTACTGCTGGAGGCCTGGGTAAATGCCTGCCATATTGTTTCTTGTTGCTCTTCAGGGATACCGATTCCCGTATCTATGATTTCCGTACCTATAAGTACCTTGTCATCAGTTTCGCCTTGCTTTACAATTTTCAAGGTCACGCTCCCATTATCGGTAAACTTAATGGCGTTTGTAACGAGATTATTGATTACCTGATTGAAACGGACAATATCCAACCAAACATTTGGAAGTTCTTCATCAATTTCCAATTCCATGGCGACCCCTTTACGTAAACAACTGGGCTCATGTATTTTTTTTATTTGCCTCACTGCTGCCATAATGTTCGTGGGAATGGGGTCAAGCTCAATTTTTGTAGATTCCATTTTACTAAAATCCAAAACATTGTTCAGTAAATTCATCAATATTTTCCCGGAGTAATTTAACGCCTCTATATTCTGCTTTTGATCATCTCTGGGATCTGTATCCCCCAATATATATGAAAGTCCGGTGATCGCATTAAGGGGTGTCCTTATCTCATGGCTCATCATACTTAAAAACTTGGACTTGGCATTGGATGCCTCAATGGCCTCTTCCCGTTGATCATGTATTTTCGAATAAAATCCATTATTTATAAATGAGAAATATATCAATTGAAAGGTTACCAGACAAATTGTGGTTATAATGGAAATCGGATAAATATACCTTCCTGCCCGTACAACATCCATATGGGTATCGGTAAAGAGGTTAAAATCCGTAAAGTACAGAAGAGACCAAAATATCAATGATAACCCCGAAAAGAATACGATAAGTAATTTTTCCCTTCTAAAGGAAAACCAAACAAATGGCAAGCCCATGGAAAACATCAATATGAATTCTGCACTACCGGCCTTTCCTACGAAGGAGGCAGTGAGTGCAACACTTAAATTAAAGATGATCAAATAGATAAAACGGGCCAGGGTAAGGTTTCCATTTTTGGAGATAATAGCGGAAAGGATAAAAAAAGGTGCCGCAGCTCCAATATAATAGCTCAATTCATTCATATCCAAGCTTCTTGCCATAAAAAACCAAATTATGGAAATAGCCGTAGTCAATATTGAAAGTGTAAAGACAAGTTTCACTCTGCTTTTAGAGAATTCTGTCATGGTTTCGGGGGATTAATGCGCAGTAAATATAGGGCAACCTTGGATAAGAGAACTGATCATTTTAGCCGTTTAACATTCAGTTATGGAAATTCAGCCTTATATGTTGGGTGTACACAAATCTACGCAAGTGCAACCTACTAACGGAAATAAGATAACTTGTATTGTCCGATATAAAGTTCGATTTAATGAGTGGTCCAAAAAAGGTCTTTATAGGTCAAGTGCAAAATTCACATGTTTTATTAAAAGATTTTAAAGATCATATCAGAATTACTTTTGTACCCAATTACGTAATGGGTTATGTAAAATTTTTAAAGTAATTTCACTAAAAATATGGGTATAAGAAACTAAATACGCCAATTATGATGAAAGCAATCAATAAACTTGTCGTAATTACATTTTTTCTATTTGCGATTTCCTGTGGTGAGAAAAATCCCAATAAGGAGGCGCAGAAAGTACTTGATAATCGCCAAATCTTCGAGCACACAACGGACGTCACAGATGGGAATATCAATCAAACGTTTTATGTGCCGATCTATTCCGAAATTTACAATCGCACCAAGGAAAACCGTGTATTATTGACCGCTACATTAAGTATCCGCAATACAAGCGAGACAGACACATTATACCTGAGTAGAGTGGCCTATTTTAATACAGAGGGAACCTTGGTAAGGCAATACCTTGAACAATCGATTTATTTGAAACCCATGGAGACCGTTGATTATGTAATTGACGAAAAGGACGATGACGGAGGTACTGGAGCAAACTTTTTAATAGATTGGTATGCAAATAGACCAATTAAACCATTATTCCAAGCAGTGATGCTGGGCGCTGTAAATAATCAGGCATTCTCATTCACTACTGAAGGCATCAATGTTAAATAGATAATTAAAGTGAATCAGAATTTTAAGGACTCGCATTGATTTAATTATTGAAGGCGCTGTCGTTTTTTCAATATGACACTTCATTTTAGGTTTAAATCTTCTTTTTCTTCAATTCTTTCAACATTTTTTGGTTACTCATACTTCCTGTCAGTTAAGGTGAAGTGTTAGATAGTCTTATTAAGGGTTGGTTTTTCGGAACTCTTCTGAGCAAAAGCGAGTTTTTGGTTGAATTACATTGGTTTTTGTCCTTATCAAAATAGATTCTTAGGTGATGCTTACAACACAAAATTAAAGCCACACAACAAAAATCATATGGATTACAACATAAGTAATATTATTCTTACTTAGTTCAATAGGTTTGTGTTCTTAACCAGTAATAAAATTACTAAAATGAGCATAAAAACCAACCTAGCCTTTGCAACTCTGATTTTTGGTTTATTTGTCGTACGGGCGCAAACGATTCAAGTTTCCGGCGACGGTCAATCCATAGGTGTTGAAGCAACTATATCTACAGTTATAGCACCCAATTTGACAATTACCTCGAGTACCGATATTACCAATTTTACTGTTTCCATAACTAACTCTTTTACTGCGACAGACCAGCTTGGTTACAACGGTACATTACCTTTAGGAGTGACAACAAGTGGCTGGAACAGTAATACGCGGTCGATAGTCTTCAAAGGAACTTTATCTGCATCAGAATGGCAGTCATTTCTCAGGACGGTGACGATGACCTCAGGCCCAATTTGTTCGCCAGAAACGCGGCAGGTCACCTTTGTTGCGGAAGAAACTTTCTATAATCCCTTGAACGACCATTTTTATAGGGTCACAGATACACAAACTTCATGGACAGCAACAAAGGCGGCCGCCTCTTCACTTTCATTTTTTGGTAGGGAGGCTTATTTGGTGACGCTCACCTCTAACGCTGAGAATATTTTTGTCACTAGAATTGTTGGTCAAAATTCTTGGATGGGAGCTTCGGACGACCATAACCAGATTAACGAAGCATTGGGATATAATCTATTTGCGGATACAAATGCTTCTGAAGGAAAATTTTATTGGGTTACGGGCCCAGAAAGGGGTACTCAGATTACTACGGATAATGGTAACGGAAATGGAGTTCCCGGAGTATACCAAAACTGGCGGTCCGGCGAGCCAAACGATTACAATAATGGAAATCCTGGAGAGTCTTTCGGTCATGTATATTCCAGTGCCGGCGATTGGAACGATTTTCCAGATAGTTCTAGTATTTTTGGAATAATAGAGTTTGGCGATATGCCAAACGACCAATTAAGTGCAACTCCTTTCTTTACAAAAGATATCACAATTAATGGAGCACCAGGCGGCAATATAAGCGGTGGAGAGGTGTCTGTATGCTCTGGCACCAACAGTACTACGCTGACACTGAATGGCCTAAGTGGTTCGGTAGTCCGTTGGGAGAGTTCGGATAATAACTTCATCGACAACCCAACAGTTATTAGTAATACAACGACAACATTAACGGTCAATAATATTTCCACAACAACATATTACAGGGCAATCGTGAATACGAATGCCCCGACAAATTGTAGTAATCTGACCACTTCCAGTACGCCAATTTTTGTAAGGGAAGCGGATGCCGGAAATGTATTGGCCCAAAATACCACTATTTGCGCTGGATCCAATGTTGAACTCTTCGTTTCTGGGCAACAAGGTGATGTTCAAAAATGGCAACGTTCAGACGACAATTCAAATTGGGTGGATATTGCCAATACTACAACTACCTTAGAAGAAACTATTCCTACAACGGGTTCTTGGTACTATCGTGTCATTACGGAAATATCCGAGTGTGGAACATCAGCTATATCCGATTCGAAAGAAATCAATGTTGTTTCAGGCACCCCACCCGTTGGAGGTCAAGTAAGTTCTGGCATACATGACTCAACAAGTAATTCCGGAACCTTAACGTTGACTGGACATACGGGAACAGTTGAGAAATGGCAACAATCGACCGATAATGGTATAATTTGGTCTGACATAGTTAATTCCAACAGTACATATACATATTCCAATTTAGTCGAAACCACCCTTTTTCGAGCGGTCATTGTAAATGGTAGTTGTGGTACTGCCAATAGCGATACTGGATCGGTAACAATAGATACTGAGGCACCCTCCGGATATGCTGTAGTCATTGACCAAAATCCTATTGATTCTGTAAACGAAACGAACGTATCCTTTACTTTTTCCGGAGCAGAAATCGGAATAACATACAATTACAGCCTTACTAGCGATTCAGGCGGAACTCCTGTCACTGGAACGGGAACCATTACAACCGCTACCGATCAGATAACAGGATTGGACCTGAGTGGTTTGGGAGATGGATTAATTACTCTTTCCGTTACCCTAACAGATGCCGCCGGAAACATAGGTGATGCCTCAACAGATACAAAAACAAAGGATACTACAGCTCCCTTTGGATACTCCGTAGTAATTGACCAAGACCCAATCGATACTACTAACGAAACCGTTGCATCATTCACTTTTTCTGGAGCCGAAGTCGGGACAACTTACAACTATGTGTTTACTAGCAATGGAGGTGGAACCTCTGTTTTGGGCAGTGGAACAATTGTCACTGCTAGCGATCAAATTAGCGATGTAGACCTAAGCGGTTTAAGTGATGGCATAGTAACATTAGCGGTGACATTAACGGATACCGTTGGAAATGAAGGAAGCTCATCTACGGATACCGCAACCAAAGAAACTGATGGCGATGATGATGGTATCAAAGACAACATGGACAATTGTCCAACTATTGCCAATGCGGACCAACTTAATACGGATGGAGATGGTGAGGGAGATGTTTGTGATGTTGATGACGATGATGACGGAACGCCAGATACAGATGATGACTTTCCGTTGGATGAAAACGAGGACACCGATACCGATGGTGACGGAACAGGCGATAATGCGGATACCGATGACGACAACGACGGTACTCCAGATGCGGATGACGACTTCCCGTTGGATGAAAACGAGGACACCGATACAGATGCCGACGGCACGGGAGACAATGCAGATACCGACGACGATAACGACGGTACTCCAGATGCGGATGACGACTTCCCTTTGGATGATGAAGAAGATACCGATACCGATGGTGACGGAACAGGCGATAATGCGGATACCGATGACGATAATGACGGAACGCCAGATACGGATGACGACTTCCCATTAGATGAGAACGAGGATACCGACACCGACGGCGATGGAACAGGGGACAACGAAGATACCGATGACGACAACGACGGTACTCCAGATACGGACGACGACTTCCCTTTTGACGAAAACGAAGATACCGACACCGACGGCGATGGAACAGGGGACAACGAAGATACCGATGACGATAATGATGGTACACTGGATGCGGACGATGACTTCCCATTGGATGAAGACGAGGATACAGATACCGATGGTGACGGAACAGGCGATAACGAGGATACGGATGACGATAATGATGGCACACCGGATGCGGACGATGACTTCCCATTGGATGAAGACGAGGATACAGATACCGATGGGGATGGCACTGGTGATAATGCGGATACCGATGACGACAACGATGGTACTCCTGATACGGACGACGACTTCCCGCTAGACGAGGATGAGGATACCGATACCGATGGAGATGGCACTGGCGATAATGAAGATACCGATGACGACAATGACGGCACACCGGATGCGGACGATGACTTCCCCTTGAATGACGAAGAGGATACCGATTCGGATGGCGATGGCACGGGAGACAATGAAGACACCGATGATGATGATGACGGCACACCGGATACTGAAGATGACTTCCCCTTGGATAACGAAGAGGATACGGATACGGATGGCGATGGCACAGGGGACAATGCCGATACCGATGACGATAATGACGGTACGCCCGACACGGACGATGACTTCCCCTTGAATGACGAAGAGGATACCGATTCGGATGGCGATGGCACGGGAGACAATGAAGACACCGATGATGACAATGACGGTACACCGGATGCGGACGATGACTTTCCGTTGGACGGGGATGAGGATACCGATTTCGATGGAGACGGTACAGGGGACAATGCCGATACCGATGATGACAACGACGGTATTCCCGATTCCGAGGACAGCGAGCCGAACGATTCGACCGACACCGACAATGATGGTATTCCCGACTCAGCTGACGACGATGACGACAATGACGGTGTCCCTGACGATGAAGATGATTTTCCATTGGATGAAGATGAGGATACCGATACAGATGGTGACGGCACTGGGGACAACTCGGATGAAGATGATGATAATGATGGCACGACCGACGAGGAAGACGATTTCCCATTGGATGAAAATGAGGATACCGACTCGGACGCGGATGGAACGGGGGATAATGCCGATGACGACGATGACAACGATGGGGTGACGGATATACAAGACGATTTCCCGACCAACAACGAACCTGTCCTAAGACCTGCCGAGGCCTTTACACCAAATGGTGACGGGGTTAACGACAGTTGGATGATACCCGGTATCGACAACTATTCAAATACAACGGTAACGGTGTACAACCGGTACGGCCATGAGGTCTTTTCCGCTGTCAACTATCGCAACGACTGGCGAGGTAACTACAGCTCCAATTCCGATTTGCTGCCTCCCGGTTCCTATATGTACGTAATCGACTTGGGCAATGGTAGCGCACCGATTCAGGGATGGATATTTATCAACTATTAATACTAAAAATACGTAAATGAAGACCAATCATATATACCGATTTATTATTGTTTTTACGCTACTTGTCGTAGGCCGTATGTCGGCACAGCAAGATCCCAATTATACCTTTTATCGATTCAACATGAATCTCATTAACCCTGCCTTTGCAGGTGCGGACGAAACCACCGATTTCGGCATGAACCTGCGAAGTCAGTGGTCAGGTGTGCAAGGAGCTCCCGAAACACAGAGTTTTATCTTTGGAACTCCATTGGGGAAAAATGTGGGCATCGGCCTTTCGGTCATCAACGACAAAACCTTTATAGAAAACCAAACGGCGATAGCATTGGATATATCCTATAAATTAAAATTGAGCGAGAGCCATAATCTCTATTTTGGCATAAAGGGAGGTTTTACTTCCTACGATGCCAATACCGATGGTCTGTTGACCTATGGCATCATGCAGGATGCCTCTTTGATGAACATCGACGGGCGGTTCAACCCGAACGTCGGGGCAGGCGTTCTTCTCAGGCATGAATCCTACTTCATTTCATTATCGGTACCAAAGATATTGACCCCGGACCGCCTTGAGCAGAACGACGGCCTTGCGAGATTGGGAATGGATAAGCCACACATGTACCTAGTCGGTGGCTATGATTTCAATCTGGGCAGTAACATGCTTCTTAAACCTTCGACATCCATTCGCTATGTCGAAGCGGCCCCTCTTTCAGTGGACATAACAGGTATCTTAGAGTTCAATCGAAAATTCGGACTAGGAGCCGGATATCGTCTCAATGAAAGCATTAGCGGACTATTTATGTTCAGAACTAACTGGATCGACATCGGTTATGCCTACGAAATGGCTCTGGAAAATAATATCAGTAACATAGATAACGGCACCCATGAAATATTGATGAGTCTGAGGCTATAAGCAGATTATTATTAGAAGAATGACTAGCGATTTTCTGTGGTTGAATATGTAGAAGTGGAATAATTATTAGGTAGCACTGATTACTTACTCCTGTAAAACGGCCTTTTTATGGGTCAGTTTTGAGACTACTTATATTCTTTTATATAAGTGTCCCATTCTTGGTCCTTTTTAATAGTTTCGTTAATTAACCTTTTACGGAACTACATAAGTATATTTAAATGACCGTTTATTTGAACTTTGGGTTATGGTTTTTGGATATGCTAGGGTAAGTACTGCAGAACAGAATCTGGATCTGCAATTCGACGCCTTCTTAAAAGAAGGTATTGATAAAAAGAACATTTATACGGATAAGGTTTCCAGTTCTCAAGAAGAACGTAAAAGCTTAAGCAAACTTCTGGATTTTGCCCGTGAAGGGGACACTATTGTTGTTTGGAAATTGGACCGCCTGGCCAGAAGCTTGATTCATTTTACAAACTTCTTAAACCAACTCAATGAAAAAGGGGTCAAGTTCCGGAGCATTACCGAACCTTTTTTGGATACGACGGACAAGTCTTCGCATTCCCAATTCATTGTAAACATGTTCGCTGCCCTAGCACAGTTAGAACGGGATATTATCATTGAACGTACCAAGGCCGGTTTGGCCTCTGCGAGAGCAAGGGGGAAAATATTAGGTGCCCCCACGGGGATTAGCAAGAAAAATCAGCAAATAGCGGTACTTTGTGAGGAGTATTTTAATGAAGGAATAATGACGGTTAGTGAAATAAGTGATCGGCTTGAAATATCCAGGGCGACTTATTATAAATATCTACGGATAAGGGGGCTTGATGGAAAACTTAGGCCTTACGGAGGGAAAAAATGATTTCCGTACCGGTGTGGTGTTTCGGTTTTTTAGAAGGAGACCAAATAAAATGTCATAAAAATTACCTATTGAAGCTCTTGTATCACTTTGTTGTAGAAGTCTTCACCCAGTTTAGGACCACCTAGATGATCTACATAAATAGACTTATAACGAACAAAATTTTCTAATAAATTTTCTTTGAATTTTTGCTGTTTATAGTAAAGCACAAAGTCGATACAAAAATATCCAGAGGCAATATCGGTAGAGTCGTAAATAAAATCAAAGAGATTCTGATTTTCGATAATTGCTCTTCCTATCCAAATGAATTTGGGATAAGTTTTCATTACAACAGCCTTTTTTACAGAAGTATTATTTTCACTTTCTGAAATTGTCCTTTTGTAATCATTGCTTTCTATTAAGAAAACATCCCATTCGATTTCTAATTTGAATAGGTTAGATTTAAAAAAGATTTGATCAATAAGACTTACCTTATCAAAAACATCTTGGAACTTAATTCTAATCTTGGGATATACTGGAATGATTACCGCGTATATTTTAGCATTGATAGCATTACCATTTGAATCCGGCCATGGTGTTTGAATATCATCATTCCCAGTAAAGCTCATTTTCGCAAATGGGCCAACTTGGTCATCATGGGCGTAGAATTTTTCAATATTATCTGCCAGCAATGAAATTTCTTCCGATTTTTCATTTTCGACAGTGAAGTCTGAATACCCATTTATGGTTATTAGGTGGCCAAGTCCGTCTGCAAATTTTAGAAACAATAATGTTGGCAACCCAGCCCTATTATAGGCATAAATTAGTCTTTTGGCTGACTTAACATTGCTTTGGAAATAATCTGAGATAATATACTCAGAAACCAAACCTGTAGATTCTATGGCCTTACAAATTTGAGTAATATCAAGACCAGGGTTAGGAAACGTACGTCCGTAGTTCAAAAAAAGGTTACCTGCTCTTTTAGTGATTTCACTTGGTGAGGGAAGGTTGGTATCAAAAAGTTTGGAAGTCTTATGAAATGCACTCCAAATTGCAACTGAAGCACAAGCTGCCACAACAGTATCTTGTTCTTGATATACTAAAGATTTTAACTTCAACACTTTTCCAAAAAGGTTGACTTTGTATTCCCTGCAACTAGGATAAAACCTTTCCATACCATCATTCCTTACTTCATATGTTTTTAACAATGTAGGACCAATTATGCTATCCGGAAGCGGTTTAACTACAATATATCCAAGGTAGCAATCGTTCAGAAAATTTGACTTGGAATCATAAAGCTCTTTTTCGAATTTGATATCATCAAAACTTTTCCCAAAAAAATGGACTCTTTTACAATCTCTTTTGTAGTCCTGAAAACATATAGAATAATAGTTCGAATAATCTATTAGATAAGCTTTTGATATATAAGGTTCTTCCACCAATATTGTTTTGGCGACAATACCATCTGGGCCTAAATAATTTTGAAAGTATTTAAAATGCTTACGCTTTTCTAGTACGTTTAGAGGTATTCTTTGATTATCCAGAGCGATTTTTAAGTTGTCGTCGGTATACTCAAAGATTTCATAAGACATGTCCAAACTTATCTTCCAGCTTTAATAGACATAGCTTCATTATCAGATTTGAAACTTTTGCGAAAATTGTCGTTGTTGGTTTTGACTTCTTCCAATGCTTTCAATAAATCGGCTTCGCTAACTCTATTAATCTGATTTTTTGCAGTTAGAAAATTGGTTGAATGTATATTTGACATAAAAATAGGGATGGTAATGATGAATTGTATTAAATCATAACACTTAATTCTTGCTTTTAGTATACTAAAAGCCTCCTTGTTCCCAGCGAATATAACCATAAAGCAATATAAATACAAAATTTATTTCCGTTTATTCTTCATGTTCTTATGGTTACCTATCTCCTTATCTAAATCAAAATCCTGATTTTTCTTTTTGGCTGCCATAAGAAATCTAGTTGATTTTAACTGATTCTCTTCCAGTAGTTTTCCCTCTTTCTTCAACAACTTCTCAATGCGTTGTACACCTTCTTTAACAAGCAAATTAGAATTTACACCAAGTTGTTCCAACTTCTTGTCCAACTCTTCTGTTGAATGAGTACTTCTTTCAGATTCTTCGAAAATTCTGTTTAATATTTTACCAGTTGCTTTTTTTGTCATAATTATTGTTTCAGTGAACCAAAAATTTGGTTCGAATTCATCTTTTCTATACGTGATCTTAGTTTTCGTACTAAATTGTTGTATTCTCCATAGCTTAAGTCCAGTTCTTCGCAAATGTCCTTTCTTTTTGCACCATCATAGATCAAGAGAAACAATTTAAATAGGATGGACTCCTTGTCCAATTGAGCCTTAATAATGTCTAGGACTTGGGCAGCATTCATATTTTCTTCGGCTGAATATTTCTCCTGATGATTAAGTTCAAGGATGTCGTTGGCATCGCTCATCTTTACCTCTTTATTCCTTGCCAAGTTGGCAACCATGCCCTTTACAACATGGAATTTGAGATAACTTAATAAATCTGCCTTTTTTGGGTCCCAATTCCATGTTCCAGAAAGCACCGCTTCTATAGCCTCATATGCTATTTCTTCTGGAGAATATCCTTTAATTCCTTTTTCATACAGCAAATTCCAAAATCTAAATCTGGAATAAGCGTAGTAGGTTAGGTCCTTAATAATGTAATCCCAATTCTGTGTTTCAAACAATTTTATCTTCTCTGAATTCATATAACCTTGGCCTTTACGTACTAATGTTATAAAGTTCAATAAAATAACAAAAGGATAAAAAAAATTCAATTGAAAATATCTGATACTTCTTAACATTAATAAGTATAGGCACAATTAATAAAAATAAAATATTAGATGCTATGACAGACAAAATAGAAATTATCGATTTAGAAGAGTTTTCAAAAGACAACAAGAAGCCCCCAAGGCGCAAGCGGTACAGAATAAAGGTAGACCGAGATAAATTTGTTGTCGAAGAGGAATCGAAGATTGGGCGTGAGATTTTGGAATTGGCAGGAAAAATGCCGGCCTCTCAATATCAGTTGAGACAGAAATTTCGAGGAGGTACTGTGAAGAAAATTGGATTAGACGAAAGTGTTGATTTTACAGAGCCAGGTATTGAAAAATTCATAACAATACCCCTAGATCAAACCGAGGGCTAATGGAAACCAGACATGAATTTGATTTATCCGATGAGGACCAAGGATTTTTACAAACCCTTGGTTTTCCTTGGGAAACTGTAAAAGAAAAAGGTCAGCTCTGGGTTCTAATACACAATTTTGAACTTCCAAATGGTTATGTACAGAAACATGTAACTGCTGCTATTAACATTCCGTCCGCTTATCCAAGGGCCCAATTGGATATGGTATATTTTTCACCTGCAATATCTAGGAAAGACGGACATCGCATAGGTGCCTTGGCAACCTTGACCTTGGATAATAAAACCTGGCAAAGATGGTCCAGACATAGGACTTTGAAAAATCCATGGCGTGAAGGTGTTGACAATATTTCAACCCACTTCGCACTAATCGAAAATTGGCTACAAAGAGAATTTAATAAAATCCCATATGAAGTACCAGCTTAGAATTTCAGGTAAGCATGCCAAACAAATGAAAAAACATCTTTTCCCAAGTGATAATATGGAGGCAGTATCCATAGCTTTGTGCGGGCATCATAAAGGTGATGAATTAATTATCCTTTGTGTTCACGAAGTTTTCGACATCCCATATGACCAATGTAGACGCTCACCGGATTATGTGAACTGGAAAACAGAATCACTTATTCCATTAATTGAAAAAGCGGCCAAACTAAAGCTAAGTGTTGTGAAGTTCCATAGTCACCCTGGAGGCTTCAATCGTTTTTCCGAATTGGATGATACTTCCGACTGGAAGTTATTCCCTTCTATTTACGGATGGATTGATGGTGAACATCCTCATGGAAGCGTTGTTGCCTTGCCCAATGGAAAATTTTTCGGTAGGGTCATCGGTGAAGACAACAATTTTCAAGATTTCGAACGAATTATGGTAGCCGGAGATACTATTAACATATTTTGTCGAACCAAATCGGATGTGAATCCGGGCATGGCTATCAGAAATATTCAATCATTCGGCCTTGGCACAAGCGAATTGCTTAAAAATATGGTAGTTGGCGTGGTAGGTGCTTCCGGTACTGGATCTCCTTTAATAGAGCAATTGGTACGTCTTGGTATGGGCAAGATTATAATGATAGACCCGGACATCGTAGAACTTAAAAATTTAAACAGAATATTAAATACATACAAGTGTCATGCAGAAACAGAATCCTTTAAGGTCGATGTAATAAAGGAAGCCATCAAAAAAATTGGATTTGAGACAGAAGTAGTATCCTATACAGATAATTTATATGATTCGAGGGACTCAATCATAGCGCTTATAAGTTGTGATGTCATTTTTGGATGTGTTGACAGCATTGATGGAAGACATCTGTTAAATCAGATTTCCACATTTTACTGTATCCCATATTTTGATATAGGAATAAAGCTGGAGGCTGATGGCCTTGGTGGTATTAATCAAATTAATGGCGCTGTCCATTTTATCCAGCCCGGAGGATCATCCCTTCTTTCCAGAGGTGTTTATAGCATAAAGGGTCTAGAGGCAGCAACATTGAAGCGTGAAAATAATGATGAATATGAAATGAGACTTAAGGAAAAGTACATTGTCAATGTCAATGTTGAAAGCCCTGCTGTTATCAGTGTAAACATGTTCGTATCCAGTTTCTGCGTTAACGACTTTTTGAATAGGATACACCAATATAAGGGGTATGCACCGAGTGAAAGAGCGGTAACCTGGTTGTCTCTATCTGAAGATATGATTTTCCACGATTGTGATGGAGTTCCTGACGATTATCTAGCCAAAAAGGTTGGCCTTGGTGATCAGAAGCCTTTTTTAGACGTACCAGGGTTATGAGAGCACTGAGGAATATAATCCAGAATATTTCAACCCATTTTCCATGGAATAGGTATACTTTTAGATATGTCGAAGACATTCCTGAATATCCCGCTCGCAGAATACTTTATATTGTTGGGAGTATTAAGAGTTCATGGTTGCTGTTCTTTAAATGCCCTTGTGGGTGCGACAAAGTAATACATTTAAACTTAATGGAGGACGAGTCTCCGAGATGGAGTTATACTATGATTAGGAATAGAGTTAATATAGCGCCATCGATACATAGGCTGAAGGGTTGTAAAAGTCATTTTTGGATAAAAAAAGGTAGAATAATTTGGTGTTTTCACTGACTTGTTTCTTACTCATAGGGCTTTGAGGGGTAGGTAAATTTGGGTTTTAAAACTTAGCCTCTTTACGGAATGCACTTTTTGTAAGGAGTTTATTATGCTCTGCGATTTTTAGTTTCTTTAAAAGTTGAAACAAACGACAATTTCACGTCTTCATTAAAATAATGGTTAATCACCTTTCTTATGCTTGTGAGGTTTTAGTGATGGCGTATTTTTAGGAGTCTCCTTATTATCTCGTTGACGCCTATCTGGTTTTCCTGTTGAATCCGCAATCCTTTTTGGTCCTGGTTTAATTCCCATAATCTTCTATTTTATTAAATATATATACTGTAAGTTCACTAATTATTACCAAATATCACGCTAAAATGTCGCAAAATTTATTAACATTTGAGGGGTTTACGAAATAACTCCAGACCCACACTTATTTGTTTTATTTTAGAATGAATATTGAGGAATAGATAAAGTTCAAATAAAGGATCAATGAAAAACACCTTTCTCATACTATTTCTTTTGTATTTCTTAACGGGATGTAACGAACAGAAATTAAGTCATAAAGAAACTGTAAGTAGATATTACAATGCTTTTGATTCAGGCAAATACAATGAAATAAAAGCTATAATAAATGATAGTGTCACAATAATTTCCGGAGATTACGAAACACCTTATAACCATGACAGTTTTTATGATTTTTTTAAATGGGATTCCATATTTAAACCATCCTATAAAATCGTTGAATTAGACGAAAAGAACAATGATATTATCGTGACTGTTGCCCAAGATAATGTTCGCAATGAGTTTTTAAAGAACAATCCTTTGGTTTTTAAGGTCAAAGTATCTTTTACTTCAGGGAAAATTTCAAAGCTTGAGGAATTAGAATACATTGATGTAAATTGGGAAGTTTGGAACCAAGAGAAAGACTCGCTAGTTAGTTGGATAAAGAATAATCATCATGATTTAGATGGCTTCGTAGAAGATATGACAATGAACGGTTCTAAAGATTATTTGAAGGCTATTGAACTATACGCTTCAAATAGATATAATTTACAATAAAGTTCAAATAAAGGATTAAAATGACACTACAAGAAATTGAACATGAATTTAATAATGAATTCGGCTCTATATCAGATAGGTTCATCATTATCACAGAAAATCTATTGAATTTAGCTAGTTCTGATAAAAAGTATATTTATCACCCAGGTGTCTATGTTTTCTATTTTGAAGATAAGGTGATTAAGGTTGGAAGACATTTGACAAATAGCCGAAAAAGAGCACTAGAACATATTAGGGATAACACTAGAAATGAATATTTAGAAATGAAGTCCTTAAAAGAAAATAAAAAGGCCAAAGTCTTACTTTTTAATTTGATAGACCCAAACAACTACCATTGGTTAGCTTCGGTTGAAATGTATCTAGAGAAAAAGTTGGAACCGGTCATTAAATCAAAACGCCAAGGTTAACCAAAGTTCAAATAAAGGATAGAAAATATGTCCGAGTTAGAATTAAAAAACGGCAAAACCTTTGTCTTCACTGATCAATACGAAACGGTTGAAGCTAAGATATCCTATGGCAAAACACTTGAAGGATATAATGCATTCAAAATTTGGTTTAATGGTAAGTTTGTAATAATATCTAAAACATTTATTCCAATAGTTCACAAATTGAATGAATTGTCAGATAGATACCAGTTAGAAGAATCTAAGTTTAAATAAACGATTAACCAAATTGTAAATTAATCTGAAAAGTGTCTTATATATCCAAAGTAAGTATTGATTGTCCCCGGGAACAACCGTTTCCTTTTGACATATCTGCGGTTAAATATGCCAAGGAATTGGATTTTTCGAATCCGATCACTTTTATTATAGGAGATAATGGAACAGGTAAATCGACTCTATTGGAGACAATTGCATTTAGACTTCAACTACCGAACATGGACGGTTCTTCTTATAGTAAGAGGGGCTTCGAAGCCGCTAGAATATTAATGGATTACTTATCTATTGAGTGGGCGATAGATAGACCGCGCGGATTCTTTTTGAGGGCGGAGGATTTTGGAAATTTGTTGAACGGCATACAAAATGAAGATAACAGACTTTCTACCTTTTTCGAAGATATTAAAGGAGATGTCCCAGACCATGTTCTTAGATCAATGCGCGATAATTCGAACTATCAGATACACAATATGTACAAGAACTATGGTCAAGACCTGCAAGGTTTCTCTCATGGCGAGGCCTACTTTAAAATAATGAACGATAAAATCAATCAACGTGGAATATATTTATTGGACGAACCTGAAGCTGCACTGTCCCCGTCCAAGCAGCTTTCGTTGCTATACTTCATCAAGGAACATCTTAGGCACAACATATCACAGTTCATTGTAGCCACTCATTCCCCTATGCTAATGGCCTATCCAGGGGCGACAATTTACCAAATTTCTGATGATGGTATGAAAAAAGTTGATTTTGAGGATACTGATCATTATTCAATAACAAGGTCATTTTTAAATAATCCCGATGCCTATCTTAGACATCTAGAATGATTTACCAAAGTTCACTTGAAGGATACATTTGCTAATCATTTAAGAAGTGTCAAAATTACGGACTATTTCAAAGTAAGTAATGTGTATATTATATACATGGTATATTTATTGTATATTTGTTTTATAAAATGTTGATCATGAAAAAAAACATAGACATTGACGAAACAATTTTGACTAAACTTAAAATCTTATCGGCATTTGAGAATATGAGCGTAAAGGCTCTAATGGAAAAAGCAATATCATTTTTTGTGGAACAAAAAGAGAAAGAACGCTTGAATGCTCTTTCGGATGAAGAAAAAGAAGATTTAGGACTTCTCCTACTAATGCAACAAGTAGACAGGACTGAAACAGTAAGTAGAGAAGATGTAATGAATGCCTTAGACGAATGAAAGTTATCTTCCTAAAGAGTTTTCTTAGTGACATTAAGAAAGTCAAGGACAAGGGGTTAAAATCAAGAATAAAGAAATTGATTCTTGAAATTGAAGCTGCCAAAAGTTTAGAAGAAATAACTGGCGTAAAAAAAATGAGGGGCTACTCCATTGCTTACCGAATAAGAATGGGCGATTATAGATTAGGACTCTATAAAGAAACTGATTGTGTCGAATTAGCAAGGTTTCTGAAACGCAATGATATTTATAAAGTTTTTCCTAAGTAATATTCTATTTGAAGTTTAAATATAGGACATGTTAGAAGATGGTTTTAGGTCGCATAGATATAGTGATATAGTGGGCAACCTAAGGGATAATGGTTTTCTGACCGCTGAGGATGTCAGAAAGCTGCTAAAAGAATATACAACCACCCAAAAAATTACTTTTGATTGTATAGACGATGAAAAGGCCAAAATCGTATCTGAAGCGTTAATTGATAATTATAATCGGTCAAGGTCTTAATAAACGATGAATTGGATTCTGTGAGGAATCTACCTTGTCTTGCTTTCAAATTAAAGAAAAGAATACCGCACACACTTTCCCTTTTTTTAGTAAATACCTACAGAATTGAAAAAATCCGTTTCAAAAAAAGCACGCTGAAAGCACGCTGAAAATTAAAAAAGGCAGCTACATTTTCATGTAACTGCCTGATTATCAAGCTCCCCCTCTTGGGCTCGAACCAAGGACCCTCTGATTAACAGTCAGATGCTCTAACCAACTGAGCTAAGGAGGAGTGTATTTTTATTGCCTAAGCGGGTGCAAAGATAAATGTTTTTTCAAATTCGCCAAACAAAAATAACTGTTTTACCCCCAATTCCTAAAAATATTTACTCCTACTATAAAAACTTCTTGATGATATTCCAGATATCGTTTCCGAATACGACTGCCATAAGCCCCATAAGTAGTACAAAACCAATAATTTGACCTGTTTCCAACACCTTTTCACTAGGCTTGCGGCCAGAAATTATTTCGTACAATAAAAACATAACATGCCCCCCGTCCAAAGCCGGAATGGGCAGAATATTTAAAAATGCCAACCATACCGAGAACATGGCCATAAAATTCCAAAAGAAAGTCCAGTTCCATTTTTCGGGCATCAATTCAACAATTCCGATAGGTCCCTTAACCTGTTTGTAGGCACCCGTCTTGGTATTAAAGATGACCTTAAATTGCCTTATTTGATCTGTCAACACCTGAATGGTCCGCTTATAACCCGCAGGGATGGCTTCCAAAAAACTATAATTATCGGTAACCCTAAGATCCTCGATATCTGGATATACTCCTATTTTCCCTTCCTTTGGAACCTTGAGCTTCAAAGTCTCCAATGCCCCGCCCCTTTTAACCTGCAAAGAAAGTTCCTTATTGGGAGAAGATTTTATAATATTGGTAAATTCATCCCAAAAGCCAACGGGACTTCCGTTTATTGCAACAATTTCATCACCGTCCATTATTCCGGCCCTTTTTGCTACAGAAGTATCTATTACCTGAGAAATAACGGCTTTTGATCGGTAACCCATGAAATTCTTTCCCTGAGTGGAAAAAACGGTCTCCTTTCCTTCATCGGACAGGGGCACTGTAATTTCACGCCCATCCCTATTCACCGTTACCTCATCCCCCAAAATAATGTCCAATACCGCTTCGTTGAATTTTTTGGTTTTTTTATCGTCCACCATCAAGATTTGATCGCCGGTCTTCAACCCCAGTTGCTCCCCAATGGAATCTACTACAATACCATATTTTAAGCTATCCGAAGGAATATAAGTGTCCCCATTGCTGGCCAACATCACCGTATAGATCACCCAAGCCAACAAAAAGTTGACGATTACCCCTCCCGTCATTATGATCAACCGCTGCCAGGCCGGCTTACTCCTAAATTCCCAGGGCTTTGGTTCCTGCTTCATCTGCTCGGTATCCATGCTCTCGTCGATCATCCCGGCTATTTTTACATAACCGCCCAAGGGCAACCAGCCAATGCCATATTCCGTATCCCCAATTTTCTTTTTAAAGAGGGAAAACTTCACATCAAAAAACAAATAAAACTTTTCTACCTTGGTCTTAAAATATTTTGCGGGAAGAAAATGGCCCAATTCATGGAGGATGACCAAAATGGATATGATAAGTACAAACTGTACAATCTGTATGGCTAACGTCATTAAGTAAATTTTTTAAACTTTAAAAGCGCACAAAAGTACATTATTAAGCGGTCATTAAAAAAAAACTATTCCCCACAAGGGTTTTTTTAAGAAAGATTTAGTAGCGATTACTATTCAGGCACTTGAAATTTTTGGCAATCTACCCTACCTTTACCAAAAAAAATGCGTTCGTTTTTTGCCAAATTTAAATTCTTCGGCATAGTGCTACTGCTAGTTTCGGCAGTAATCGTCTTCCTATTTTACAATGCCTTGCAGCCCAAAAAAATGCTGCCCGTCTACCAGCCGGCCATGGTAAATTTTGAATTGGTGGACAGTACCCTACAGCATGTAAAAAAATACCACACCATAGCCGATTTTGCCCTGACCAATCAGAACGGGAAATTGGTTACCCAAAAGGATTACCTTAATAAAATTTATATTGCCGATTTTTTCTTTACTACCTGCCCCACCATTTGTCCCATTATGACGAAAAATATGGCCGCCATTCAAGATAAAATTTTGAACGATGAAGATGTGATGTTACTTTCGCATTCGGTGACCCCGGACATCGACTCCGTTCCCCAGCTAAAAAAATACGCTCTGGAAAAAGGAGTGCTGGACAGCAAATGGAATCTGGTTACCGGCAACAAGCAGCAGATCTATGAACTGGCCAGAAAATCCTATTTGGCCGTAAAGACCGATGGCAATGGTGGCCCATACGATATGATCCATACCGAAAACTTTATTCTGGTAGATAAGGAACGGAGGATTAGAGGCTTCTATGATGGTACGGACTCCCAGGAAATGGAGAAGTTGTTGGGCGACCTTGAAATATTAAAATCTTCCTATGAAGAGGAATAACATAACCTGTATTGCACAGGCAAAGTGCAGATTAACAGCGCAGTACCCCATTCATCCATATTAACTTTATTCAAACCAAGAATTAACCTGTTATTCTACAAGCAAAAGCAGACCTCTACCAATGCCGTTAACTTTTTATGGTTTTAGCTGTTTACTTCATCTTTTTCTTTTATTTTTGTGCTTAATTAAAATCAATCTAAATAAAAATTGATTACAACGGTAGCACATTTAAGGCGAGGGCAAAAGGGAATCATCAAAGAATTTGCCGATGGAATTCTTCCCATTAAACTTTTGGAACTGGGTTGTCTGCCGGGCAACGAAATAGAATTGGTACAGGTAGCCCCCCTTAAAGACCCCATATACATCAATGTTAACGGCACCCACATTGCTATTAGGCGTTCCATGGCCGCTTTAATAGAGTTGGAAATTATTGAAGATTTACCACTATGAGCAAACAGATCAAGGTTGCACTGATAGGCAATCCCAATACCGGTAAAACTTCTGTCTTTAACCAACTTACCGGTTTAAAACAAAAAGTGGGCAACTACCCCGGCATTACTGTAGAAAAAAAGGAAGGGGTCTGTAAATTGCCCAGAGGGGTCAAGGCCCATATATTGGATTTACCGGGCACCTACAGCCTTAATACCACTTCCTTGGACGAAAGTGTGGTTGTAGAACTCCTGCTCAACAAAAACGACAAGGATTTCCCGGATGTGGCCGTAGTTATCAGCGATGTTGAAAACCTTAAGAGAAACCTGCTACTTTTTACCCAGATCAAGGATCTTAAAATTCCGGCGATCCTGGTCATCAATATGGCCGATCGTATGTCCAGGACCGGCATCTCTTTGGACATTGATTTATTGGAAGAAAAACTGGATACCAAAATTGCCCTGGTAAGTACCAGAAAGGGAACTGGCATAGACCGCATTAAGGAATTGATCGCCGATTATAAAAATCTTTCCATATCCCCCAATGTGGATACCACGGTAATTGCGCCCGAATATTTTGAAAAATTAAAGACCACTTTTCCGAAAGAAGATCTTTATAAGCTATGGTTGGTAATTACACAGGACGTAAATTTCATGCCCATTGAAAAAAACCCGATCAATATTCCTACTTCTTTCGATATTAAATCCAAAACAGAATTAAAACGCCTACAACAAAAAGAAACCATACTTAGGTATCAATTTATAAATGGCATCCTCAAACAGGCCTATAAGGTAGATATCAATGCAGCCAAAGGACTCAGGGCCTCCCTGGACAAGATTTTGACCCACAAAATATTCGGGTACGCTATCTTTTTCCTAATTCTATTAACCATTTTTCAGGCCATATACGACTGGAGCAGCTATCCAATGGATTTTATAGATGAATCCTTTGCCGCTGCCAGTGAATGGGTAAAGGATACTTTGCCCCCGGGTGTATTTACCAATTTAATAGCCGAGGGAATCCTTGCCGGGATAGGTGGAATTGTCATTTTTATTCCCCAAATAGCCTTTTTGTTCTTTTTTATTGCCCTCTTGGAAGAATCCGGTTATATGAGCAGGGTTGTATTTTTAATGGACAAACTGATGCGCCCGTTTGGCTTAAGCGGAAAGAGCGTTGTGCCTTTGATCTCGGGAACGGCCTGTGCCATTCCGGCCATTATGGCTACCAGGACCATTGAAAATTGGAAGGAGCGACTTATTACCATTTTGGTTACTCCCTTTACCACTTGTTCCGCACGCCTACCGGTTTATCTGATCATTATTGCCCTGGTCATCCCGGAAGGAAGATTTTTGGGCCTGAGTTATCAGGCACTTACCTTAATGCTCCTGTATCTTTTGGGATTTGGGGCAGCAATTTTTTCGGCCATGATCCTGAACAAGATCATGAAGATCAAGAGCAAGACCTTTTTTGTCATGGAAATGCCCAATTATAAGTTACCACTGGTCAAAAATGTGGTGCATACGGTTTGGGAAAAGACAAAAAGTTTTGTTTTAGGTGCCGGTAAAATTATATTGGCCATTTCCATTATCCTATGGTTTTTGGGCTCCAATGGCTTTTCCGATGATTTTGAAAATGCGGAGGCGATTGTTACGGAGCAGATAAAGAATGAAGGCTTTTCAGACTTTAACAAGTCCAATATAGAAAGTACCATGGCCAGCTATAAATTGGCATTACAGGATGGTATAAAGAACCAGGGGTACGTTCTGGACCAAGAAGCAATGAACGACTCTCTAAAAATGAAGGAAATGGCCCTAAACGAAAAGGCCACCAATCAGGAAATTGCCAGTTATAAACTGGAAAATTCCTATATGGGATATATGGGAAAAGCCATAGAACCAGTTGTTAACCCATTGGGATATGATTGGAAAATAGGTATAGCCGTACTTACTTCCTTTGCCGCAAGAGAGGTCTTTGTAGGTACCCTGGCTACCATCTATAGCGTGGGAAGCGATGAAGAGGACACCATAAAGAACAGGATGGCCGCCGAAATGGACCCCAAAACTAAAAGACCATTATTTAATCTGGCCTCCGGGATATCCTTATTGCTTTTCTATGCCTTTGCCATGCAGTGCATGAGTACCTTGGCCATCGTAAAAAGGGAGACCAATACTTGGAAATGGCCAGCTGCACAACTGGTTTTTATGAGTCTTTTTGCGTATATTGTAGCTTTGATAGCCTATCAGGTGCTTAAATAAGAAAATAGAATATAGAGAAGAGACACTCTATCATCTATATTCTCTTTTCTATTTTCTATGTTCTATTATCTTAAAGAAAAAATGCATATACTTCAACACATTCTGGTCTATATCACCGTGGCAGTAGCCTTTGGGTATCTCGTAAAGAAATTCCTTTTGCCCAAATCTTTGTTTGCAGGAAAAAGAAAAAACTCCAAAAGCTGTGGAAGTGGCGATTGTGGCTGTCATTAGTTTTTTGGATAGGAGCATTTAGAAGTGAGTATTGAGATATAAGTATTGAGAATTGAGAGTTTTGTTCTTTGTACTAGATACCGGATTCTAGAAGTTAGATATTAGAATTTAGATTCTTGACGTTAGACTTTAGAACTAGAATTTAGCATTAGACTCAACTTTTTGAGTTGAACTTTGAACATTAAACCTGAAACTTTTTTCCTGCCAACTCCTTTAAAGGGATTCTTAAAGAAAGAATAAAACTATCATAAAGAAAATAGAAAATCCAATACGATTTAAGCTTCTTTTCTTTAGTTTGTTACTACTAAACGAACTACCGCCATGCAAAAAATTGTATATTGGCTTTTGGCCCTGATCCTCTCTTTTTATTTTTCCACCCTCAGCGCCCAAAACATAAGTTCCAAGATCGTGGACTCCATTACACAACAACCCATTCCCTACGCCACGGTACAAATAAACAAGAAAGGGGTAATAACCAATGAGGAAGGACGTTTCAGTTTACTGCTGGATCCGGAAACCAAGGAAACCGATTCCCTGTTCATTTCCTGCATGGGATATGAAACCTTGGGCAGGCCCTTGAACGAATTCAAGGAAAGTGTCATTCTATTAAAAGCAAAACCCATAGAGCTGAATCCGGTTATTGTAAGCAACAAACAATATACAGCGGAAGAACTTATAGAACAGGTGAAAATCAATATCAACAGAAATTACAGTCCCAACCTCACTAAAAAAAGAGTGTTTTTTAGGGATTCCTACCATCAGACCCTCACCAAGGACAACTATACGTTCAAAGAATCTACCATAGCCGCCCTCAACAAAAAGTTCTTGGACAGTGTATTGAACTCCATCCCCAAAAAATCCAGTCGCTACACGGAGATCCTGGGCGACTTTTATGGTAATTTTGAGAAGGACAAGCAAAAACTGACCCTAATAAAAGCTTCGGACCTTTACGATAAACAAAGTGAACTGGACCTGACCTCATTGGAGGAAAAGTTCAATGATATTCTCAGGAAAAATATCAAGCCCGACTCCTATTTCAAAATAAAATCAGGTTTATTCGGCACCAAGGTGGACGCCGATGAATTTATGAGTTTCAAAACCGATTCCACCGATGCCGAGGCCCTGAAAAAGGAGCTACTGGAAAAGAAAAAAAAAGAAGAAGAGCGAAAGAAGAACTTTGCCTCCTTCAAAAAGAGCAGCTTAGGTAAAATCATGGAGAAGCAGTTCTTTCTCAAAGATTCCGACCTCAACTTCATCCATAAAGACAATCGCTATCATTTTAAAATGGTCGCCTTTACCTATTGGGGAGAGGATGCCGTGTATATCGTGGATTTTGAGCCCAAAAGGGGGGCGGACTATAAGGGAAGGCTGTATATAAACACCGATGACTTTGCTATTGTCCGTTTGGATTACAACAATGTTAAATCATTGAGAACCTTTAATCTTTTAGGGATTTCCTTGGACCAATATATGGACCGGGGCAAAATGATCTTCGCCAAAAATAAAGATGGGTTTTATTATTTGCGCTATCTAGAAGAGGAATTGGGGGCCAAAGTTGGCATAAAAAGACCTTTAAAGATAATTGAATTAAACAAAAAGGTAAAAGGGAGAAACAAACAAAATGAGCTTTACCTGAAATTGGATATGGCCAGCAATGGTGTAAATAAACACGAACTTATCCTTTTTGATACCGAGGTAATCACAGAAGAAGAACTCCATTCCATTAAGGAAAACAATACAATACTTCCCACCTATATGCCCAATTACGATCCGGAATTTTGGAAAGGGTACAACATCTTGGAGCCCAACCAGGCCATTAAGGATTTTACGGCTCAAGTAGTGATCGATTGACAACTACTTTAGTACATGACAAAAATCGTCTTAATAAGGGTGTCCATTTAGTCCCGATAGTGGAAGGTGGAACACAGGTTAGTACCTTTAGATATAAAATAGAGACATTTAGGGGAACAGAATCTCCCCGGCCAACAAGTTGACCACCCCTCTTTGTTAAAGAGGGGAGCTGAAAAAAGCGAAAATGAGGGACGAATTAAAAACAAAATGAAAAAAAGCTCCTCCCTTTTCCAAAGGGAGGTGTCCCGCCAAGGGCGGGACGGAGGGATCAGGGAACAAGTTTACAAATAAATTTCCCTTCCGATAGTCCTTATTGGGAGAGGGCAAAAATTGCGGAAAATATTAGGGGATTAAATTTTATCATGTACTAACTACAACTACACTAAATTTTGAACAAAGGAATAGAGCAATAATGTCCAGCCCATTACCAAAAGTAATCCGCCCAAGGGGGTAATAGGTCCCAGAACCTTAATTTTCTTTCCCTTTGCGGCACTAATGGAAAGCCCATAGATACTGAAGGAAAAAAGGAACACCCCAATAATAAAACTATAGATCATATACCTTTCCAAGCTAGTTTCCAGATTAAAATTAAATCCCAGGACCAGCAACAAAATGGCATGGTACATTTGATATTTAACTCCGGTCTCAAAACTTTTTAACTGTTGTTCGTTTAAGGTCTTTTTTAGGGCGTGGGCACCAAAGGCACCAAAAACTACTGCTAAAAGCCCGTAAAGGGACCCCATTATATGAGCTATTAGTACCATAGTGCTACTCTTTGGTTGGGTGGATCTTATTGGACAAAAACTGATACATTAACTCGGTTTCCGTACTATCGGGCATATTGAGAAATAATTTCATAGAATCCCGATAGACCAACCTGATCTTTTGTTGGGATAGTTTATCCACATAAACATATACCTTTTTGTTACTTAGACTATCCTCTTTAAAAACACCCTTTTCCCTTTCCTTAACAGAAAAACCGTTAATACGCTCCATAGAAGGTATCTTTTCCACCATAGTAACACTATCCATATCGGCATACGGAATTTTTACGAAATATATTCCCGACAATATTTCCAACGTATCCGTTTCTGTCTTTACCCAATTTTTGTAATGTGCCGTAAAAGCCAGGACCACAGCAAGTATGGTGGCCACAATAAGCAAGTTGAGCATCCAATGCCTTTTTTCTGTTTTTCCCATAGTAGTAAAGATAGCCGATTAATTTATATATAATGGAACTTTTCAACCAAGTCCCACGTCCAATACCATCATAATTATGAACCCCCCAATAAAACCCATAGTGGCAATATCCGTATGCTTATCCTGTTGGGTTTCAGGGATTACCTCTTCCACCACACCAAATATCATAGCTCCTGCCGCAAAAGCAAGTGCATAGGGCAGAATGGGTTGAAAAGTAAGAACGGCCCAGGCCCCCAAAACTGCGGCAATGGGTTCTACTAGGGCAGAAGCCTGACCAAACATAAAACTCTTCCTTCTGCTTAGCCCTTGCCTTCTTAATGGCATGGCAACGGCAAAACCCTCGGGAAAATTCTGGAGTCCTATCCCCAGGGCCAAGGCCACTGCCCCACCAATGGTGGCCCCTTCAAAACCCGCGGCCACTCCCCCGAACAATACCCCAACGGCAAGTCCCTCCGGAATATTGTGCAAGGTGATGGCCAACGTTAATAAGGTGGTTTTATGCCATGGCGTTTTTATGCCTTCCTTTTCGTTCTCTTTAAAGTTAATGTGTAAATGCGGCAAGACCTTATCCAGGCCAAAAAGAAAAAATGCCCCCAATAAAAATCCGACTGCCGCTGGAATTACTTTTACAAACCCCTCCCCCGGGCTCATTTCAATTCCCGGTGCCAAAAGACTCCAAAAACTGGCGGCTACCATAACGCCCCCCGTAAAACCTAACATCCCATCCAATACCGCACGGTTCATGGTCTTAAAAAAAAAGACCAGGGCAGCTCCCATAGCCGTTAGCCCCCAAGTAAATAAGGTAGCATACAAAGCGGCCAAAATAGGGTTTATGGCTTCAAAATAACCAATAACCTCCTTCATAGCCCCTCATTGACTTTAATATATAAATTAGAAGCGATGACATGGGAAATTTGCATTTTTCTGCCGTCGATCTCTATATTTAAAGACCCATCAAACTCTTCTATCTCCATTACCCTTATCTGGTTCCCTAAAGCAATACCATTCTTATCCAGAAATTTTAAAAAGGTAGCGGAGGAATCCTTGACTCCAACACATACCCCTCCCGTATTTATGGGGACCTCACTCAACAACTCCCTATCCCTTTCCTTAAAACCTCCATTCTTGTCCGGAATGGGATCACCATGCGGATCAAACTTTGGAAATGCCAATAGCCTATCCAGACTATCTATCAATTTATCACTTTTAATATGTTCCAACTGCTCCGCCACTTCGTGCACTTCATCCCAGGAAAAATCCAACTTTTCCACTAAGAATACTTCCCAAAGCCTATGTTTTCTGATAATGCCCAATGCCGTTTTGTTTCCCAAGGCGGTCAATGAGACCCCTTGGTAACGCTTATAGTTCACCAAATCCTTTTCGGACAACCTCTTTATCATATCCGTCACCGAAGAAGGTTTGGTCTCCATTAACTCTGCAATAGCGTTTGTAGCCACTTCCCGGGTGCCTTTTCTTCCTAAATGAAAAATAGTTTTAATATAGTTTTCTTCCGAACGTGTCATGAAATATTTATTTAAACAAAAATACATTTTTATTTATAAAAACAAATTTTTAGTTTTGTCTAAAAATATATTTAGCTCCATAATGAACGTCATTAGATCCTTGTTCGCATTTATAGTAGTCATCTTTTCCTTAGCTCTCGGTCAGGCTCAAAACTTTAAGATTAAAGGCACTGTAACCGCTAACGGCCAGACTGTCCCTTTTGCCAATATTTACCTCGATAATACGGACATAGGCACTTCTTCCAATGAAAATGGTTACTATGAGATCAGTGCCCCAAAGAGCGGGAATTATGTCTTGGTAGTTTCTGCTTTGGGGTATGCTCCCTATCAAACCAAAACCTTCCTCGGAAAAAATGAACCTGTTGTTCTGGATATTTCCTTGCAGCCCTCTATGGAGTCTTTGGAGGAAATGGTGGTTACAGGTACTTTAAAACCGGTAAGTCGCTTGGAGAGTCCCGTCCCGGTGGAAGTCTACTCCCCCACCTTTTTCAAAAAAAATCCAACTGCCAGTATTTTTGAAGCCTTACAAACCGTGAATGGGGTTAGGCCACAGATCAACTGTAATGTTTGCAATACTGGCGATATCCATATCAACGGACTTGAAGGGCCATATACCTTGGTACTTATAGACGGAATGCCCATAGTGAGCGGTTTAGGAACAGTTTACGGTCTTACGGGAATTCCTAATTCTTTAATAGAACAGATAGAAATTATTAAAGGGCCGGCTTCCAGTTTATATGGTAGTGAAGCTGTAGGAGGATTGATCAACATCATTACCAAAAATACCTTGGCTGCCCCTGAATTTGTCGCAGATGGCTTTTCAAACAGTTGGGGGGAATACAATTTGGATTTGGGGGGTAAGTTGAAGCTCGGCAATAAAGCCGATGTACTTCTAGGGGCAAACTACTTTAGCTACGATAATCCGATTGACCAAAATGACGACAATTTTACGGACCTAACCTTACAAGATAGAATATCGATCTTTCAAAAGTGGAATTTTAAAAGGAAGGATTCCCGTTTGTTTTCCCTTGCCGGCCGTTTTTTCTATGAAGACCGTTGGGGTGGTGAAATGCAATGGACACCGGAGTTTAGAGGAGGAAATGAAGTGTACGGGGAAAGCATCTATACAAGGCGTTGGGAAGTTTTGGGCAAATACCAACTCCCTTGGAAAGAAAACATGCTGTTCTCTTTTTCGTACAATGATCATGACCAAAACTCGGTGTATGGCGATGTTCCTTATTTGGCACAACAGCGCATTGGCTTTGGACAACTTACATGGGATAAAACCTTGGGTAAAAATGATTTGCTATTTGGAACCTCCATTCGTTACAATTATTATGACGATAGTACTCCGGCCACTTCCGGAATGGATGGCAATGAACCGGATAAGATATGGATTCCCAGCCTTTTTGCACAAAACGAAATTACCCTGGCAGAAGAACACTCCCTACTTCTGGGACTGCGATATGACTATGATAGCCGACATGGTTCCATTTTTACCCCCCGGGCGGCCTATAAATGGAAAATAACCGATAATGACATTTTTCGAGTAAATGCGGGTACCGGTTTTAGGGTGGTAAACCTCTTTACGGAAGAGCATGCAGCCCTTACCGGGGCCAGAGAAGTGGTTATTGCCGAAGCGTTAAAGCCCGAGCGTTCCTCCAATATCAACCTCAACTATCTAAAAAAAATATATGCCGATAACGGTACCTTTATCGGATTGGATGCCTCTCTGTTCTATACCCATTTCAGCAATCAGATCCTACCGGATTATGACACCGATCCCAATCAAATCAGATATGCCAATTTGAATGGAAAATCCGTTTCCAAAGGATTTAGCGCCAATGTGGATGTGGCATTTCGAGGTGGCCTAAAGCTTATATTAGGGGGTACCTACCTAGATGTAAGTGTCACCGAAAAGGAGGTTACGACCCGGCAGATGCTTACCGAAAGATTTTCCGGAACATGGAACATTTCCTATCCCATTCGTTCCTTACATCTCTCCATAGACTATACCGGAAACCTCTATGGCCCCATGCGGTTACCTTTGTTGGGCGATTTGGATCCAAGAAGGGAGTATTCCCCCACCTGGAGCATTCAAAACATACAGTTTACCTACAAAGGCCTTAACAATTTTGAACTCTACACAGGGATTAAAAATCTGTTGGATTGGACACCCAACAGAGGAAATCCATTTATCATTGCCCGAGCCAATGACCCTTTTGATAAGGATGTCGCATTTGATTCCAACGGCAACCCGCTTGCCACGCCCAACAATCCTTATGCGCTCACCTTTGACCCAAGCTACGTTTACGGCCCCAATCAGGGAATAAGGGGGTTTTTGGGCCTGCGGTATACGATCTACTAGAAAAAATACTAATATGTCCGCTGCCAACAAAGAATTTGTACTTTTGAAAATATCCCCTATATGGGGTCATTACATAACCTAGTATTATTCCGTGTCCATAGAATCCATCCCCACTTCTACATACGATTACATAGTTATTGGCGCCGGAGCCTCCGGCCTGCTATTGGCCAATGCGTTGGGAAAAGATAGTTTCTTTGCGGAAAGATCAATTCTTTTATTGGACAAGGATACGGACAGCCCCAATGATCGTACCTGGTGCTTTTGGGAAAAGGGCGAGGGCGAATTTGATGCCATTCTACACAAAACTTGGGATCAGATTTTGGTAGCAGATGACACCTATTCCAAACGAATGGCCATTGACCCCTACAAATACAAGATGATAAGGGCCAAGGATTTTTACCATACCTACCATACAAAAATAAATGGGTACCCCAACATCACTTTTTTAAAGGGGAAAGTTGTCCACATAGAGGAGAGGGATAACCAAGTAATTATCTCTACTGATTCCCGTTCGTTTATTGGAAAAAAAGTGTTCAATAGTATTTTCGATTACAAACCCCTGTTACTACAAAAAAAATATCCGGTACTACAGCAGCATTTTATAGGGTGGTTTATAAAATCCAGCAGACCTGTTTTTAACTGTCAACAAGCGACTTTTATGGATTTTTCCATCCCTCAAAAAGGAAGCACTAGATTTATGTACGTACTTCCCTTTTCTGAAACAGAAGCTCTAGTGGAGTACACCTTATTCTCCAGAAATCCACTTTCTACGCAAGAGTATGAAGATGCAATAGAGAACTATATTAAGAATAATCTGGCCTGCAACCAATATGAAATATTGGATAGGGAAAAGGGAAACATTCCTATGAGTTGTTATGATTTTAATGTGCACAACAGTAAGCACCTCATGCATATTGGGGTTGCCGGCGGATGGGCCAAGCCCAGTTCCGGCTTTACTTTTATGCGGACACACCAAAAGACCAAAGCCCTAATACCTTTTTTAAAAAAGGATAGGCCCCTAAACACCTTCCTTAAAAAGGACCGTTTTTGGTATTATGACCTTCTTTTGTTGGACATTCTATTTAAGGAGAATAATAAGGGGCGACTCATTTTTGGGCAATTGTTCAAAAAGAGCAATCCTCAAAAAATCTTTGCCTTTTTGGATGAAAAATCCACCATCTGGCAAGATCTAAGTATCATTTCGGCCTGCCCCAAAAAAGAGTTTATCCTGGCTTTTATACGTAGGATATTTCTAATTTAGCCGCAAAATTTATAATACCGATATAGACCCGCATATTTTGTTCCTTTTTTAATCGGTGATTTAGAAAGTGAAGTAATAGTAATTTTTCTATTTTTATAGAATCGTGTCTTTTTAACTTTAGGATGATTAAAAAGTTTTTACTTGTTTCATGTATTCTTCTGGGATATCAACTTTCGGGTCAAACAGCCATTTCCGGATACATTGATACGAAAGACAATCACCTTTCCGAAAGAAAAGTTTACCTGACTAAAATAGCATTGGAACATTTTCCAGATTTTGAGAATACCATACCCATTGCTAGTTCGACCATTAATGAAGAGGGTTTTTTCGAATTTGGAAGGAATCTAATAGATGAAAAGGAAGCCGTTTATAGATTATATACAAATAGATTTGAAAAAGCCCTGAACGATACCCTTGCAGGGGATAAATTGTTCCTTTTTTCTATGAATGATACGGTATTTTTTAAAAAATCCAATAGCCCTTTTTCCGAATACTCTACTACAAATAATGCCGATAGGGAATGGAAGCGTATGAGGCATTATGAGGCCAAACTTAAAAAGTTGGAACCTACTAAAGGAGATAGTCTTTCCGATGCTTATATCAATAGCTTAAAATCATATACCAAGGATTCCCTTCAGATATTGATAGTGAAATTGATCGGTATAAAACAATTGGACAACCAAGATTTGCTCGATAAGGATATTTTAAAGAACAAAGCTTATTACATCGGGCTCCTCACCGAATTGAAAAAAAGCGATATAGAGCGGTCGGAATACCTCTTTTTGGAAAATAAACTAGCCTTTTATACTACGGAGTTAACTGAAAATAAATATCAAAGGAGTATCCTTATCATATTGTTTTTGTTTTTGGCAGTTATTGGATTGCTTGTCGTGGTTCTAAAAATGAGAAGTAAAGAATCTCGATCTTTTTTTAATGAAGGGGATTTGAGCAAACAGGAAAGAAACATAAGGTCCTTAATACTGGAAGGTAAAAGCAACAAGGAAATTGCCAATGAACTTTTTATTAGTCTAAGTACTGTAAAATCCCATATTTCCAATATTTACAATAAGTTACGTGTTTCGGACCGTCGGGAACTTCTTCAAAAGTATAGAAATTAGCACCCTGTACTAGTACTTAATCCATACCCCTTTTATCACTATTCTACCTAAGTTATATTTAACATTGCATGAAAATCCACTGATGGGTTTATTGTTTGTTCCGCACCAGTGGTCAACTCGATTTTCATGCTTTCAAAGAATTATAAAAAGTGGGACATCTTACTGGGATGGACGGTATTTGCCAATGCCTTAACTACATATTTCATAACCGTTGAACCCACCAATAGTTATTGGGATGCCGGAGAAATAATTGCTACAGCTGCCAAATTGCAGATTGGCCACCCACCAGGAGCACCCTTATTACAGATGATCGGGGCCTTCTTTTCCATGTTTGCCCAAGAACCAAGCCAAGTCGCCATAATAGTGAATAAAATATCTGGTGTTTCTAGCGCATTTACTATATTAATTATGTTCTGGACCATTACCAATATTACCAGAAAACTTATAGAAAAGGATGGCCCTATTACCAACAACAGTGCCGTAGCGGTATTTGGCAGTGGTCTTGTTGGTTCATTTGCATTTACCTATTCGGATAGTTTTTGGTTTAATGCCGTGGAAACAGAGGTTTACGCCTTGGCAAGTTTTATTATGGCACTGTTGTTATGGTTAGGTCTGAAATGGACGGATAATCTTGAGGATCCTCGTGGCAACAAATGGATAGTTCTCATTTCCTTTATTGTTGGACTTACTTTCGGGGTTCAGTTCATGGGCTTTTTAGCCATTCCCTCCATTGGTCTGCTCTATTTTTTTAAAACCTATAAGAAGACAACGGTCAAAAATTTCTTATTGGCCAATATAACGGTTATTGCGGTTTTAATGTTAGTCTATAAATTTTCACTTACCTGTGTGCTCCAAATATTTGCTTGGGGGGAACTTTTCTTTGTGAATGATATAGGAATGCCATTTTATTCTGGGTATATCATCATCGGACTCTGCTTTTTAACCGCTTTTTATTTGGGATTAAATTATACACGGAAAAACAACTATAGGACATGGAACACTATCATTTTGTGTTTAATGTTTTTTTTCTTGGGGTTTTCCTCCTGGCTTATGCTGCCCATTCGAGCAAATGCCAATGTTATTATCAACGAAAACAATCCAGCAGATGCTATGTCCCTTTTGTCCTATTACAACAGAGAACAATATGGAGGTGTTGACAGTCCCTTTTATGGAACATATTATTCAGAAATGTTCGCTTCACCCGGTGAAAATAGTGATGGTAAACCTAAATATGAAAAGGACTATATCCTAGGCAAATATATCATTGTAAACAAGTTTGTAGATGCGGTGCAAGGTCCCAATCCTAAACATAAAGGGCTTTTACCAAGAATGTGGAACTCACAAAGTGCGGAAGACTATATGCGTTATTTTGGCCCCCTGGATTTTAAGATTACCCAACCGATTAAAGAGTTTAGAGAAGCAGTAGACAAAGTGAAAACGGGTTTTGAAAATGGTGAAATCGATGCCAATCAATATATTGCTTTCTTAAAACGATTCGATGATTACATAGAAGTGGAACCACCTTCTATTTGGAATAATATCCTATATATGTTTGAATTCCAGTTCAATTATATGTACCTGAGATACCTTATGTGGAATTTTGTTGGTAAACAGAACGATGTTCAAGGGAGATATAATGATAATGGCAATTGGTTAAGTGGTATCGACTATATTGATAGTTGGCGCTTGGGCAGTCAATATAATCTGCCGAGTGATATTAAAAACGACCCAAGTAGAAATACGTATTTCTTTTTACCCTTAATTTTAGGGATCATTGGAATGGTGTTTCAATCTTCAAAAGACGGCAAGCAGTTTTGGGTATTTTTGGTCTTTTTCCTATTTACAGGTTTGGCGATTCAATTTTATACGAATCCGGCTATATTCCAGCCTAGGGAACGGGACTATTCCCTAGTTGGCTCCTTCTATATTTTTGCAATCTGGATAGGTCTTGGGGTTTATGGACTTTATAATAGTATTAAAAGTTGGATAGCACCTAAAGTTCTTGCGCCCGTTTTGACCGTTATTGCATTTTTAGCAGTACCCTCGCTTATGGCATTTCAGAATTGGGACGACCACGACCGTTCCAATCGTTTTACCGCCAACTCATCTGCTAAGGCCTACCTGGATTCAATACAGGAAAATGTCGGAGCCATTCTATTTACCATTGGCGACAATGATACTTTTCCATTATGGAACGTCCAAGAAATTGAAGGCTATCGGACAGATGTAAGGGTTTTGGTCACCTCTTACTTTGAAACAGATTGGTATATAGACCAAATGAAGAGAAAGGCCTATGAAAGTAATCCAATCCCTTCACAACTGACCCATGAAAAGTACAGATCGGGAACACGGGATGTACTTTACCATCAAAGCATTACTCAAAACAGGTGGCCCATTAAAGATTTCATTAATTGGGTGGATAGCGATAAGCCAAGAACAAAATTTAAATATCTTTTTGAACTTAATGGTACCGATGTTAACCAATATTCTGAAGAAATGCAGAATACCGTTTACTATCCCACTAATAAAATAAGGGTGCCGGTCAACAAACAAAACGTTTTAAAAAATGGTCTTGTAAGGGAAAAAGATAAGGATCTAATCGTTGATTATATTGATATAGATTTACCGGGGGCCATTTCCAAAAAGAGTATGATGATGTTGGATATTTTGGCCAATAACGACTGGAAGCGTCCGTTATATTTTTCAGGTGGCAGCTTTGATGATGCCGAATATCTATGGATGAAAGACTACCTGCAATTGGATGGATTGGCCTATAAACTGGTCCCCATACGTACGGTAAGACCAAATTCCTTTGAACTGGGCCGTATAGACACAGAGGTAATGTACGATATTGTTACAAAATGGGATTGGGGGAATTCGGGGGATCCCGATGTTTATCTTGATACACAAACACGTATTCAGAGTGTAACCTTTAGGGTCAACCTGGCCAGATTGATGGAAGCCTTGATAAAGGAGAATAAAATGGAAAAAGCGAAGAATGTCATAGAGATTTCCATTAAAAACATGCCAATAGAGAATTTTGGATATTATACACTGGTAGAACCATTTATAGAGGGTTATTTCAAAGTGGGCGATATCCAAAAAGCCAGAGCGCTTTTTGAAATTTTAAAGAAAAAGTATCAGGAACGTTTGGAATATTATGCGTCCCTTGCTTTGGATGAGCAGTACAACCACATAGACAATATTATTGGGGATATGAAAGCCTATCGGCGCAATTTAGACACCGTTATCACAAACGATATTGAAGACGCCGCGGAGAAGGAGACCTGATCTTCAACCAATATATTGATAAGTTCCAGTACTTTTTTGGGGATTCCGATAACAGGGAATTACCTGAAAGCAGATATGAAATCGACCCGGATAGGATAGATACCTTACCGGAATTTTGATTCCTTTAATATTTATATTGTGGGATAATATTATAGTGGACACTCCCTACCCAAATAGCTTTTTGATACTTTAAACCTCTCGATTCATTAAGGCGGTCCCGAACCGCCTTAATACTTCTTTTTTAGCAGGTTCCAAGTGTAGCATTTCCAAGGTTTTGAAGGCACTATCAGTATAACTTTCAATTTCTTGGATAGTCCTGGATACTGCCCCGGTTTCTTCAAACAGCTCCTTAACGGTGCCTATTTTTTCACTGGCATCTATGGGCTTAATGGAATACAAATGTTCCAACTCCTGTGCCTGGGCAAAAGTGCCCATTTCCAAGGCTTTCAAATACAAATAGGTCTTTTTGTTTTCAATAATATCGCCCCCCACCTGCTTGCCGAAACTCCTGGGATCCCCAAATGCGTCCAAATAATCGTCCTGTAACTGAAAGGCAATGCCCAGGTCCTTTCCAAAATCATATATTAAATTCTGTTCTTCGTCCGGCCTATTGGCAATTATAGCCCCCATTTTCATGGCGGCAGCAACCAATACCGCCGTTTTATACCGGACCATCAACAAATATTCCGGAATACTTACATCTTCCCTGTTCTCAAAATCGATATCGTACTGCTGCCCCTCACAAACCTCTAATGCCGTTTTGGTAAACAATTGCATCAATTCCTTAAAAATGGGTGCAGGATAATTTTCCAGAAGCTGGTAACTGTAGATAAGCATGGCATCCCCGGACAAAATTCCGGTATTCAGGTTCCATTTTTTATGTAAAGTCATCTTTCCCCTCCTTAAAGGGGCCTCATCCATAATATCATCATGAACCAGTGAGAAATTATGGAATACCTCTATCGCCAATGCGGCATCCAGGGCATTTTTAGGCTCCGCCCCAAAAAGATCGGCTGTCATTAACGTTAAAATGGGTCGCAAGCGTTTTCCTCCCAAATTTAAAATATAAGTAAAGGGCTCATATAAATTAACAGGTTCCTTTATTTTTATTTTAGCCCCCAAATGGGCCATAAAATCCGACCTGTATTGTTCGAGATTATACATATAGGCAATTTTCTTTCAAAAATACACTAAAACACGGCACAAGCAAATGGAACCATAACACGGAAAAAGACCTCCTTTTTGTTAAGAAAACGCAAAACCTAGGAAACTTTTTTTGTTTTTAAAGTTTCCTAGGTTATATTTGCTGCCTGTATGAAGGGAAAAATATTAGAAAAAGCAACGGATCTGTTTTTGAACCTTGGGTTCAAAAGTGTTACTATGGATGATCTGGCCAACGAAATGGGGATCTCAAAAAAAACGATCTATACCCATTTTGAAAATAAGACCAAATTGGTACAGGAATGTACCTTTAGCCTTTTAAACCAAATTAATTCTGGAATAGACCATATCTGTACGACCGGCAAGAATCCTATTGAAGAATTGTATGAAATTAAAAAGTTTGTCATTTCCCATTTGAAGGATGAAAAATCTTCCCCACAATACCAATTGCAGAAATACTACCCCAAAATCTTTTCCAACCTAACGAAAATGCAATATGAACTTATGCAGGAATGCACAATCAATAATATTAAGAAAGGTTTGGAACTGGGTATCTACAGGGAAAATTTAAACGTAGAATTCGTATCCCGAATCTATATTTCGGGCGTTGCCAGCATCAAGGACCAACGCTTCTTCCCGGAAGGAAATTTTTCGCCCAAGGATTTACAGGACTATTTTCTTGAGTATCATTTGCGCGGTATTGTAACGCCAAAAGGTAGAAAGATACTAAATGATATTATTGATGCAACATATGAATAAATAACAGCGGAATGACCTTATCCAAAAACTTTAAAGCCAATTTTATGAGAAACCGTTTTTTAGCACTATTGATGCTATATACAACTACTTGGTCCTACGCCCAGGAACAAACCTATAGTTTCACCCTGGAGGAAGCCATTAATTTCGCCCTTGAAAATAATTATGGGGCCATTAATGCGGACAGGGATCTGGTGGATGCCCAAAAACAAAAATGGGAAACCATTGCTACCGGACTACCCCAAATAGACGGGGCCATAAGCTATCAAAATCAATTGAAACAACCTGTTTCCCTATTACCGGCAGAATTGGCCGGTGGGGAACCCGGTACTTTTATCCCCGTAGTTTTTGGACAACCGCAGACCGCTAACGCCACAGCTACCTTAAAGCAACAGATATTTGACGGATCCTATTTAGTAGGTATCCAAGCGGCCAAAACATTTATAGCCTATAGCAACAACTATAAGGAAAAGACCAAACTGGAAATTCGAAAATCCGTGGTGGAATCCTATGGCAATGTCCTATTATCCCAAGAAAGTGTAGCCATATTGGAAAAGAACAAAATCAATTTGGAGAAAAACCTTTTTGAAACACAAAAACTCTTCGAAAACGGATTAGGGGATGAGGAAAGTGTAGAACAATTACAAATTACGCTATCCTCGGTTGAAAATAACCTTAAAAACTCCTTACGCCTCCGGTCCATCACCCTACAAATGTTGAATCTAATAATGGGCTTGGATGTGGATGCCCCAACCCAACTCAAGGAAAATCTATCCGATCTGGCCCAGAAACAAATACGCTTGGACCTCTTGGAGGAAGATATGGTAATGGACAACAATATTGATTTCAAAATAGGCACTAATTTGACCCAACAGCGAGAATTGGAACTTAAGCTTCAAAAAAGCTTGGCACTACCTACCCTAAACGCATTCGTAAACTACGGCAGTACTTCCTACAGCGATAAATTCAATTTTCTAAGTAATGATACCGATTGGTTTGATTCATCCGTCCTGGGACTGGACCTACATATCCCTATATTCAGCTCCTTGGGCAGAAGTGCCAAGACCGCTAGGGCAAAAATTGCTCTTGAAAAAGCCCGGACACAATTATCGGAGACGGAACAAAATATACGCCTTCAACACAAAACGGCAAAAAGCAATTATCTGTTTTCCATCGAAGAATATAATACCGCTCAAGAAAATCTTGCCCTGGCAGAACGAATAGAAAATAAAAATCAAATTAAATATACAGAAGGTCTTGCCAGTAGTTTTGAGCTTAGGCAGGCACAAACACAGCTCTATGATGCACAACAGCAATACTTGCAATCCATGGTAGATGTCATCAATAAAAAAACGGAACTTGAAACCATCCTAAATGAAAATTAGCCATGTCCTTAAAACTAAACTTAGTTACAAATAAACCAGTAACCTCAACATTATCAACCCGAAATATGAACACAATGAAAAAATTAACCTCCATTCTCCTTCTGGCCCTTGTCCTATATTCTTGTGGCGGCGGAGCAGATAAATCCGTTGACAGTATTATTGCGGAAGCCGATCTGACCACTATAAGGGCTAAAAAAAATGAACTTTCCGAAAAACAAAAAGAGTTGGAAAGCCAAATAAAGCTGCTGGATTCTACCATAGCCATTTTGGATAAAAATGAACGTTTGCCATTAGTGACCACGATCACTGTCCAAGAGCAAGCATTTGTACACTATTTGTAACTGCAAGGTGATGTAATGACAAAACAGAACGTTCTTATCTATCCTGAAATGCAGGGAACCCTAATCAAGGTGTATGTTAAGGAAGGCCAAAAGGTTAGCAAAGGACAACTTTTGGCCACCATAGATGACGGAGGCCTTAGCAGTCAGCTACAACAATTAAAAACACAGGCCGAATTATCCAAAACCACCTTTGAGCGCCAAAAGCGTTTATGGGATCAAAAAATTGGTTCTGAAATTCAATATTTACAGGCAAAGGCGAACTACGAAGCCCAAAAAAACACAGTAAGTCAGTTGGAGAGCCAATTGGGAAAATCTTCCATTAGGGCTCCCTTCAGCGGTATTATAGATGATGTAATTAAAGATCAGGGAACGGTGGTTGCCCCAGGTGCAGGGTCTGAAATCTTTAGAATTGTAAATCTTTCCGATATGTATATTGAGGTTGATGTTCCGGAAACCTATTTAGGCAGTATTTCGGTGGGAAAAGAAGCGCAGGTCTATTTCCCCGTTTTGGGCGATACCCTTATATCAAAGATTCGCCAAACCAGCAACTATATAAAGCCGGGAAATAGGTCTTTTGGTGTAGAAGTGGCCATTCCCAACAAGAACGGGCTTATTAAACCAAACCTAAGTGCTAAAGTTGGGCTAAACGACTATAGCAATGAAAAAGCCATCTTGGTACCTCAAAGTATCATCTCTGAGAACTCTGACGGACAACAATATACCTATATCGCAGAAAATCCGGACAGTGAAGGTGTGGCCATTGCCAAAAGAATCATTATCAGCACAGGGAAAACACAAAACGGTATGGTAGAAATTGTATCCGGTATAGTAGATGGAAATCATATAATAAAAGAGGGTGCCCGTAGTGTAAAGGAGGGTCAAAAAGTAAAAATTGTAAACTAAACGGTCCATGAGCAAACACAAAAAAAACGCAGATAAGGAGTTTAGATTGTCATCTTGGGCCATAGATAACCCTTCGGTCATCTATGTGATGATCGGTCTATTTCTATGGATTGGCTTCAACTCCTATATGGCCATGCCCAGGGAAGATTTTCCGGAAATTATTGAAACCAAAATCTATATCAGCACACCTTACCCCGGTAATACCGCCGAAGATATTGAAAGACTGATAACGGACCCATTGGAAGATAAGCTCAAGAACATTAGCAATGTAGTTGAGATCATATCCACTTCCCAGGAGGATTATGCCATTATTACGGTAGAGTTTGATGAAGAAATAACGGTAGAGGCTGCCAAACAAAAGGTAAAGGATGAGGTTGACAGTGAAAAAGCAAGCGAGGATTGGCCCACATTTAATGGTGCCAAAGTAGAACCGAATGTCTTTGATCTGAACTTTTCCGAAGAGGTCCCCATCATGAATGTTAATTTTACAGGGGATTACCCAGTGGAGAAATTAAAGGATTTTGCCGAACACTTACAGGATATTATTGAAGATCTCCCCGAAGTTAAAAAGGCCGATATCCGAGGGGCACAGGAAAAAGAAGTGGAAGTAGCCGTAGATGTTTATAAAATGATGGCCGCCAAGGTAAGTTTTGACGACATTCTTGGGGCGATCAATAATGGCAATATGACCATGTCCGCAGGAAATTTCAAAACCAGCGGTCAACGGCGCACGATACGTATCCTGGGAGAAATAGAAAAGCCCGAACAGCTAAATGATTTTGTGGTAAAATCCGAAAATGGCGCCGTTTATTTAAAGGATATAGCCGAGGTTCATTTTACCGAAAAGGACAAAACCACCTATGCCCGAGAATTCGGTGAAAATGTGGTGATGCTCGATGTAAAAAAACGGGCCGGCCGTAACGCCATATCGGCAGCAGATCAAATCAGGGAGATCATAAAACAGGAACAGGCAGATTACTTTCCAAGTGACCTGCGCATCTCCATTGCCAATGATTCCTCCAGTAGACCCTTGAACCAAGTAGACGATTTGGTGAACAACATTATTTTTGGGATTATTCTGGTAGTTGGGGTGCTTATGTTCTTTTTGGGCTTCCGTAATGCCCTTTTCGTGGGATTTGCCATTCCGATGTCCATGTTTATGTCATTTATGATCCTGTCGCTATTAGGGTATACCCTGAACACCATGATCCTTTTTGGAATGATAATGGGTCTGGGAATGCTTGTGGATAATGGTATCGTAGTGGTAGAGAATGTATATCGCCTTATGGATGAGGGGATGCCACGCATCGAGGCGGCAAAAAAAGGTATTGGCGAAATTGCGGTGCCCATTATTATTTCAACCGCCACAACCGTTGCCGCTTTTGTTCCTTTAGGCTTATGGCCCGGAATTTTTGGCCAATTCATGATATACTTTCCTATTACCTTATCGGTGGTACTTGGCTCCTCCCTTTTTGTGGCCATCTTTATGAATTCTATGCTGGTTTCCAGTTTTATGGAAATTGGCGAAAAGGAATTGACCGTAAAGCAATTGATTCGTCTGAGCCTCATTCTAGGTGGTTTTGGCCTATTGATCCTGATTTTTGGAGGGGCTGTTAAAGGTTTGGGAACGGTAATGATCGTCACGGCCTGCATGTTCTGGATCTATAAATATTTCCTTAAGAGATGGGCGCTGAATTTCCAAAGAAACACCATGTCCCGATTTGAAAATTGGTACGAAAAACGACTGGTACATGCACTACGGGGCAGCAATGTATATTGGTATTTTGGTATCACTTTTGCCCTCCTTATTGTTGTATTTATGCTATTTGGCATGTCTGTTGGCAGTGGAAGAACAAAAATTGAATTCTTTCCGGATAATAAGCCCAATGAAATCTATGTGTACATTGAGTACCCTGAAGGTACGGATATAGAAAGAACCAATGCCATTACGCTAGAGGTAGAGAAAAAGGTCTATGAAGTAGTCAATGACCCCGCTTACATAAAAAATGGCAAGAACTTTATGGTTTCCTCTGCCGTTTCCCAGGTAGGTGAAGGTGCAGGGAACCCTTTAACGGACGGAGGCTCTTCTGCAGAAATGCCGCACCGTGGAAAGTTAACGGTAAACTTTAGTGAATACAAATACAGAAATGGAATTAATACCGAGGATATCCGGGCCAAGGTACAAAATGCCGTAAGTGGCGTGTTTCCTGGTATTACCATATCGGTTGAAAAAGATGCCAATGGCCCCCCGGCAGGCTATCCCATTAATATTGAGCTGGCAGGGAAAGACTACGACCAACTTATTAATACCGCCGAGGACATTCGAAATTTTATCAACACCAAAAATATAGCGGGTATAGAAGAAATAAAAATCGATGTCAACAAGAGCAAACCTTCCATGCAAGTGGTGGTAGACAGGGAAAAAGCAGGACGATTAGGGGTCTCTTCCGGGCAGGTAGGGAATCAGTTACGTCGTTCTTTGTTCGGGGAAAAAGCGGGAATATACAAGGAAGATGGGGACGATTACGACATCAATATTAGGTTTAGTGAGGATTTAAGATATAACAAAAGTGCTCTTTTTAACCAAAATATTGTATTCCGCGACCCTGCCAACGGACAGATTAAAGAGATTCCCGTCTCTGCCATCGCTACAGAAAGGAATACCTCTGCCTTTAGCGCCATTAAACATCGGGATGGAAAACGTGTTGTTACTGTGTATTCCGGCCTTAAGCCCGGATTTACGGATGCCGCCGCCATTGTTGCGGAAATTCAGGAAGAAATGAAAAATTTTGAAAACCTTCCTGAAGACATCAAAATAGATTACACGGGCCAGATTGAAGAACAGAACAAACAAATGATGTTTCTTGTAGGTGCTTTTTTCTCCGGATTGGGGTTGATCTTGCTTATCCTGATATTTCAATTCGGTGGCATTTCCAAACCCTTAATCATAATGATAGCCATATTCTTAAGCTTTATTGGGGTCTTTGGCGGATTAATGATTACCGGATGGTCGTTTGTCATCATGATGTCCATGATGGGAATCATCTCTTTGGCCGGTATCGTTGTAAATAATGGAGTGGTGCTCTTAGATTACATTCAAATTCTAATTGACCGAAAAAAATTGAAATTGGATGTTGGTGAAAAGGATTTGCTGTCCAAAGCGGATGTTACGGACGTTATCGTAAAAGGAGGAAAAGCCAGATCGCGCCCTGTAATTCTTACCGCTATTACCACTGTACTTGGGCTTATACCTTTGGCCATTGGTCTTAATATCGATTTCTTTTCCCTATTCGGATCCTTCAATCCCAATATCTATATTGGAGGAGACAATGTGGTATTCTGGGGGCCCTTGGCCTGGACCGTAATCTTTGGATTGATCGTGGCCACCTTCCTAACATTGATCATTGTACCTGTGCTGTTCAATATAACCTACAGGATTAAAATAGCCCTTAGGGGCAGTGGTAAAGCAGAAACTAAGGATATAATAACTTCTTAGGTTGCTTGCAACCCAACCAATAAGAGGAGGCTATCTTTTATAGACAGCCTCCTTTTTTGTATTATACCGAATCAGTATCAAAAGTTGTTTGTTCAAGTTTTTATTTTAGGACGGGTCAGGTTTAAGACCACATGACAGCTGTGATTACATGACTCCCGATCAAGCCCATTCGGTAACAACCAAACTTAAAAAACGATGGAAAAACTATCAAAATTACAACAATCCTAAAATGAATGTACAGTCATTTTAGGATTAAAAAAAAGAGTTGTATAATTATATCAGGATTTATTTAATAACTTGTATAGTTATTTTAGGACGGGTCATACTCCATAGATACTCCATAGTTAGTCCATAGTTAAGCCGTATATGCAGATAGGGAAAAAACAGGCTGGATCCACCCCTTTTTTGGCGCGCTAAAATAGGATCAAATACAATTTCTGGGTATTTGGATATTTACTAGTATAATTAGGTTAATCTAAAAAGGAAGAATTCTGTATGTCTAACGCCTCTGAACTGGGCTCTAAATGTCTTTATCTTTCGGCACTAAGGAACGGTCTATTTTCAATTTACTTAAGTGGTTATTATTGTTTTTTATAGGTTTTCGTGAATCTTCGATTTCGTCTTAAATCAAGTGGTTTCCACATTGGACGATGGAAGCCGTCCATAGAGCATTTCACCCAAGTGAAAGCGGCCTGGACGGTGCGGCCGTGGAAAGTGCGTAGATATAAAGAAATTTAAAATCAGCCTAGCGTTTTTTGGTTCGTTTTTTGGGCGATGCAAAAAATGAACAGAACATGAATTTGGAATAGCAAAATCTATCTTTTCTTATTTACGCCCTACTTTTGGGATTGATCCCTAAAATAGCTGCATGTCAAGGCATTTTTCACCCTTCATGGAAGGCAAAATACGCTCCAGGATCCCTTGCGGAAAACGAAGCCTTAATGCAGTGTCTTTATGAAGCTATTTTTTCTATAAGAATATTGGCATAAACACAACCATTGTTCCTGATCCTAGATAGCTGCTGGCTAGTTGATTATGGATACTGTTATAAATAAATTATTAGGCCTCTATCGGCGGTTTTTTAAGCAGTCGATCAAAACCTTCCAATAGGGTGGCCAAAATTATAATCAGGCAACATCCAAAGGCATTTAACCATAAATAGGACATCCACTCATAACTCCAGCCTATAATTACGATACACTGTGTGATTAAAGCTGCAACAAAAACGGCATTTCCCTTTATAAATTTAAAAAAGAAAGCGATCAGAAAGATCCCTAGAACGTTCCCATAAAAGATAGACCCAATAATATTCACCAATTGAATGAGATTATCAAATAGATTGGCCACACACGCAATGCCAATGGCTATAGCCCCCCACATTAGAGTGAACCATTTTGAGACCTTTACATAATGTTCCTGCGTAAATTCCCCTTTTTTATTACGCTTATATAAATCCAAAGAGGTAACTGTGCCCAGCGCATTTAATTCAGAGGCGGTAGAGGACATGGCGGCCGAAAGTATTACGGCCAATAATAGACCAATTAAACCTTTGGGTAGGAAATTTAAAATAAAATGGATAAATACATAATCTTTGTCATTGGTCTCAACACGGTCATTGGCCATAGAAATTAATGCCTGGGCGGCCTTTCTGTTTTCCTTGTCCTTCTGGTTTATCTGTACAATATGTTGTTTGGCATCTTCAATGGCGCTGTATTCCTTAAGATCAAGGGCTCCGGAAAATTTATTCTGTGCCATTCTTTTTGCGCTCTCCAAAACCAAATGTTCTTCTTCCAACAACTTATAATCCTCGGAGTAGGAAGATTCCATGATGGCATTGGTTGCGGCCGGATTGAAATTTAAAGGTGAATGGTTGAACTGAAAAAAAATAAAAACCATTACGCCCACCAATAATATAAAGAACTGCATGGGTATTTTTAGCAGGCCATTAAAAATAAGGCCAAGCTGACTTTCCCTTACCGTTTTGCCGGAAAGATATCGCTGCACCTGACTTTGATCTGTTCCAAAATAGGCCAGTGCAAGAAATAGCCCACCTGTAATTCCGCTCCAAAAGGTATATCTACTTGTGGTATTGACACTAAAGTCCAGAATATTCAATTTATCGCTGGCCCCGGCAATCTTTAGCGCCTTGCTAAAGGTAATATCTTGCGGCAAATAGCCAAGAATGAAGAAAAATGCAATGAACATCCCTGTCATTATGATGAACATTTGTTGTTTATGGGTAACGCTTACTGCTCTGGTACCTACGGAAACGGTATAAATAATGACAAGGATGCCTATTAGAATATTCAAGGTCCTTAGGTCCCAGCCCAATACTGCCGAAAGAATAATGGAAGGGGCAAATATGGTAATTCCTGCAGCAAGGCCACGTTGAATTAAAAATAATAATGCGGCCAGGGTCCTTGTTTTTAGATCAAACCGGTTTTCTAAAAATTCATAGGCCGTATACACATTGAGCCGATGATAAATAGGAACAAAAACAATACATATGATAATCATTGCCAATGGCAGACCAAAATAAAACTGAACAAACCCCATTCCATCATGAAAGGCCTGTCCCGGGGTGGATAGGAATGTTATGGCACTGGCCTGTGTTGCCATTACCGAAAGACCAATGGTCCACCATTTGGCATCGTGACCGCCAAGGACATAATCCGTTACATTTTTGCTTCCCTTTGTTTTCCAAACACCATATCCAACAATAAAAATAAGGGTTCCGACAAGTATGATCCAATCTATTGCAGCCATTTTATCGGTTTCCGGTCATTATTAGATAAAAAATAATTATATAGAGAATGTTGAGCGCTATTACCAGCGTATACTCTTTTTTCCAATCAAATTTTTCAAACATAGTGATTTCTAGTTTTAGTACTCATTTAAACTTTTCCCAAGTTACAAGATAAAACCTTCCTTTTAATTATCAGGACTAGCTTCTGTATACCCTGGGTATCCATGTTACAAATTCTTTATTTTTGCCTATTGCCTATTGCCTATTGACTATTACAGGCAGGTTCAATCTCCATCAATACACATCCCTAACCCCTCTCAAGAGGGGAATTTTCCATCAGGGCCTACCGTACATAACTATTTATTGTTAATTGTTAATTGTCCATTGTTAATTGTTTACCGCTGTCTCATGGAAAGCATGTTGGCAAACAGTCTGTAGGCACCTGTTACACCTGCCGGCAATTCCCTGAAAAAACTTAGTCCCGTATAAATATAGTTCCCTTTACCGTAAGCTGCAACCAATAAACTGCCGGATAAAGCTGGCTCCCCCTCATCGTTCATAGCAAGGATAGGCGTAAATTCATCGGACCAATGATCTGGGAAATACAGACCGCGTTCCTGTACCCAACCATTAAAATCGTTTTGGGTTATTTTATTGGGATAGTTGACCAACTCGTGTGTTTTGTCCAATATGCGTACCTGGGAGGCTTCATCCGTAACCCTGTCACGTGAAATGGTGAGGGGGTAGGGGGCTAGGTTGGCCATATCCAACCCATTTCTGCCGGCCGTGTTATATTGAACAATGAGGTTGCCCCCCTCTTTTACATAATCCAATAAATAACGTTGCTTAAATTTTAATTCGTCCACTACATTATACGCCCTTATGCCCATAACTATGGCATCAAATTGGGTCAGGGAACCGGCCTGTATGGTGGTAGGGTCTATTTTTTGGACCTTATACCCTATTTGTTGCAGGCTTTCGGCTATTTCATCGCCGGCCCCGTCTATATATCCAATATTCTCTCCATTCCTATGGATGTCCAATCGAACCACTTTGGTTTCCGAAGGCATGAGTACCGATTGTTTGGGAATATGGTCATAGGAAATTTCTATCAATTCTTTGGATATTTCCTTGCCATCCACTTTGATGATCGCGGAAATAAAGTTTTCATCTTCTTTGGAGGGGGGCGTTAGGAGAACCTGTAAAATTTGCTGGTCTCCCTTTTTGGCTATTTCAAAAGGTTTGATTTCCTGATCCACTTTCCAGCCCTTTCCATAATGGAGCTGTATTTCTCCCTTTACATGGTCCTTATGTGCTTTTATGGTGATCGGAATTTCCCTAGGTTCGGAATTGGCAAAAATAATGACCTTGTCCTTAAAACTCGCCGTCGCCTCGGGCAAAATCCCGAAAGGTTGGTATAGTTCCCCTTTTTCCGGTTTGGAATACCTATAAACAATGGGTTTCTTGATATTGAGGGCAAATCCGTTGAATTCCAATTCAAAATTTACCTCAAAGGCATTGGGGGTTTCGGGTCTGCCGATTAGATTTTGGTCCGTTACCATATACATTCCGGCAGTGCCTTTACCGTTTAACCAATATGGGCTGGTATAGGCCGTATTTATGGGGACGCTTAGGTGCATTTGGAACAACTCCTTTTTGTTTTCCTTTAGTGTAATTTCTTTAATTATGCGATTGTTTGTGCCGATGGAAACGGCTTTGAGCTTAATATCTGCCAGGCATCTATTCAATACTTCAATGTCTATGGGGATATTACTGCCGGGGTAGGTATGGGGCACTGTAGCGGAAGCCTCCAGATAAAGTCCACAGACGGATTGGATAATAGCTTCCAATTCCTTTTTCTTGATCTCCTTCCAATGCCCGTCCTGCAATTTCAAAATGGCCTTATATCCTTCAATAAGTTGTGGCAGGTGTTTTGACGGGTCTTCAAAATCAAAGTTGTTTTCAATGGCGTACAAAATTTTCCCAACCGCTTCCCCACCTTCAATACGGGACCAAGTGGTGTTTATTCCTTCAAAAATATCCGATGTATTATTAGGCAGGTCGCCCTTTAAAAGTTCTATATACTCGTTTTCACTGCCCCTGGTAGCCAATCTTCCAAAGCCCTGGCACAAGTGCTGACTACTGGCAAGGGAGGCTATTTCATTGTTGGATACGCCCTTTAAAGGGTAATATACCCCAACATCCAGGTCTATCATTTTTGATTTGTCCGCTTTTTGAAATTGGTCCTCACTGCCGTAAAACCACCAAGAGGTATTAAAAAATAGCCGTTTCGGTTGCCAAACCTCCGTACTTTTTAGTTGGTCCGGATACACCTTGGGATTGATGGCCAGATCGAAGGCCTCATAACTGAGCATGGCCGAAGCGGTATGGTGCCCATGGGTGGAACCTGGCGATCTATGGTCGAATCTGTTGATGATCACATCCGGTCTAAAATTGCGTATGATCCGGACAACATCACTTAGCACCGCTTCCTTGTTCCAGATTTTGAGGGTCTCATTGGGGTGCTTGGAATAGCCAAAATCATTGGCCCTTGTAAAAAATTGTTCCCCGCCATCGATACGCCTGGCGGCCAATAATTCCTGTGTACGCAAAACTCCCAACAATTCCCTGAGTTCGGGACCTATTAAATTTTGTCCTCCATCCCCACGGGTCAACGACAAGTAGGCCGTTTTTGCTTTTACTTCATTGGAAAGATAGGAAATGAGGCGTGTATTTTCATCATCTGGATGCGCGGCAATGTAGAGGGCCGAACCCAAAAAATTTAACTTTTGGATGGAATGAAATATGTCCGAAGAAGTATTTTTTTTAGGTGCTTGGGCCTTAACATAATGGCAGGTGAACAGTATCCCCAAAAAGAATACCCAGGTAAGGCGCATATATCATAGTTTTAGTTGGTACCCAAATATAAAAATATATAATCCCAAGCCGTAATTTTTACAACTTCTTTAACAACTTATAAAACTTCACTGCTTTCCATGGAGTCTTCGTAAGTCTGTGCCAAGGCTATTGCTTTTTGGAGCATCATATTATTGGGGTAGGTAATCAGCTCTCCATTGTTCCTTCGAAGATGGACGTGAAAGGCCCTTATATCCTCAATAAGAAATGCTTCATTTGGCAATTCCATTTCCTTGTCCATTATTTTAATTTTATCCCCTATTTTAAATGGGAATGAGAAAAATAGTACTACCCCGGCGGTAACATTGCTCAATATGGACCATTGTGCAAAAAGGGCCACTCCTATAACCGCAAAAACGGAGGAGAACACCAGACCGATATCCTTCATTTCTACCCCCCAGATCAGAATAAGGGCAACTATTCCAAAAGCCGTAAGTCCAACAGTGGAATACTTAATGATCAATCGGGTACGAACCTCGTTGATATCGCTTATCTTACCTACTTTTTGTATTGCCTTGCTACCTATATACTTCAATATCAATAGCACCAATAAACATATTCCGGTACCCAATAGCTCGCTTTTGTACTCCAAAAAAAATGCTTCCATAAAATTATAATCCTAAACTGTCCCGCAAAAATACATCACTATTTTTGTTTTCCTGCCAGTAGGCCCTTTTTAAAGTTTTTATTTTGGTTGCCCTGGTAGTGAGGGATTGGGAATTGGCCCCAAACCCGTTATTATAGGTCTCGGACCAACTTTCAATGGTATATGGGAAGCTAACGCTAAAACTGATCGCCAAGGTTCTATCCAATTCCGGATAGGTAATTCTATAGGTATTCAGATTTGCTTCCGTATTCATTTCTGCCTGGGCTTCATAGGCTTTTATAGGTTTATGTGCCAATCGTAGATATTCCATGGCAGGGATAATTTTAATATTGCCCATTGGAAGGTTATTTGGATCGATCCTTATTTTGTTCCAAATTTCGTTTTCTAAATGCGTTTTGTCCAAAGTGATGGTTTGATCCCCATCGGTCTCAAAATAGGAAAAGGAATTTATCTCAAACTTATCCCTGTTGTTCAATTGGGTAAATACCTGGCCGCACCATTCCTGAACGGAGGAGGTTAGTTTAATGGCATGTTGGTGATCCGAAACGGGATAAAAACTACTGCTCATTATGGAATAGGGATAGATACCGGTAAGGAACTTTTTTGTACTGTTCAGTTTTAGTACGGAAACATTATGGGGATCCGAATGGTCCGCTTTAACCTGTTTGTCCGCCAAAAAGGGCTCGGTAACATATATTAAAACGGCGGTACCGCTTCGAAGTTCCCCGTAACGGGCCTGTTCCAATTTAAATGATGTAATTTCCGCTTTTCCCGAATACCAATAATCTTTGAAGACACCTGGCAACGTATTTCTTACCGCTTTGGCCTTGGACATGTTTATTTCATTGTCCATCTCGGAAATGTCTTCCGTTTCCCCCTTATGTTCCCTGCAAGCGTTAAAAAGGACCAAGAAAAATAGGAGGGGTACAAAAATGAAAGAAAATGGGCGTTGCATAAGTATTGAATTTTTTTAAAATTATTCAAAAAAACCTAATCTACCATGGCCATTAACGTTTTGTAAACCAATTGGGTGGGCAGCCCAACCACGTTGGTATAGGAACCTCGGATCTCTTCAATCCCAATAAGTCCTATCCAATCCTGAATGCCATAGCCACCGGCTTTATCGAACGGATTATAGTGCCGTATATAATACTCAATTTCTCCAAAGGTCAGCTCTTTAAATTTTACCTGTGTACGGTCATGTACAGTTTGCCGATGGCCTTTGGTGGTGAAGCACACCGAGGTAATAACTTCATGCCAATCGTCGGAAAGCGTCTTTAGCATGGAAAAGGCCTCGTCAGGACCGGCAGGTTTCGCTAAAGATATATCGTTGTGCCAAACCACCGTATCCGAAGTAATAAGGATGTCCTTGGTTCCCAGCTCTTTCTTATACCCTTCAGCTTTTAGTGCTGCCAGGTAATCCGATATTTCGGCGCCTTTCAAATAATTGGGATATACTTCGTCTACATGTATGGGATGCACCGTAAACTCCAATGCCATTTCCCTAAAGAACTGCTGCCTTCTAGGGGATGCGGAGGCAAGTATGATCCGATATTCCTTTAATTTGTTATAGGACATCGTTTTAATCGTTCACAGCGTTGAAATTTTCGGCCCAATGTCCCCTCACTTTTAAAACTTGTTCTATAACATCCCTTACACATCCATCGCCCCCGTGTTTATGGGAGATATATTTGGATATTGCCTTTACTTCAGGGACGGCATTTTGCGGACAACAGGGAATGCCCACCAATCCCATAGGGGGAATATCGGGAATGTCATCGCCCATATAAAGAACATGCTTTGGGTTAATATTGTAAATATCCAAATACTCGTCAAAGGGGTCTATTTTATGATGCGCGCCCATGTGTATATCGGTAATGCCCAATCCCCTTAAACGCAGTCTCACGCCTTCATTGGTGCCTCCGGAAATAATGCAGATATTATACCCTTGTTGAATGGCCACCTTTACGGCATAGCCATCTTGCACGTTCATGGTCCTTAGCATTTCCCCATCGGAGGTTATCATGATTTTTCCATCTGTAAATACACCATCCACGTCAAATACAAAAGTGGTTATGTCCTGAAGCAGTTCCTTATAGCTTTTGTCCATATTTTTCTCCTATCAATTTGCTAAACAAGCTGTAAATATCCTGATAATTTTTATTTTTTAACAGATTTAAATGACTTTCCATAGTCTTAACATCGTTTCTTTTGGCCGGTCCGGTCTGGGAATCGATTGGCTGCAGAGTTTCCAATTTATTCACGGTTTCCTTGATCAAAGGGGTCAACATGGAAAATGGCAAATTATGCTCGGTACAAATATCATGGCCAATCGTAAAAAGATAATTGGAAAAATTGTTCACGAATACGGCCGCTAGGTGAAGTGATTTCCGCTGTTCGCTGGTAATTTCGTGTACTTCCAAACTAATAAGGCCCGCCAATTTTTTTAATAGGTCCATATCTTGTTTGTGTAAGGCTTCTACACAGATCGGTACCTCATTAAAATTAATTACCCTACCTTCACTAAAAGTCTGAAGTGGATAAAAGACCCCGCTTTTATGCAGATCCCCAAGGGATTTTAAAGGCACACTTCCAGAGGTATGTGCCACTAGACCTTTCTTATCCTTCAGAAATGGCGCCACCTTGGCAATGGCGTCATCACTTACGGCAAGTATATAGATATCGGCGTCCGCAATTTTGGTGAAATCCGTCCCCGTAACCACCTTATCCTTAAAATAGTGGAGCTGATCCTTATTCCTGCCGACTACCTGTAACACCTTTATTTCATCAACCCCAAAAAAGGCATTGAACAAATGTTTGGCAAGGCTGTCTGTCTCAATAAAACCAATGATATCATACTCAAAAGTAGCTATTAAATCAAAAATATAGTGCTAGGGCGAAAGTTTTTTAGCCCGTCCCATTAAAAATCTTTAATCTTTATAATTCTTCGACGGCTCTGCCTTGGGATTTCCGATCATGCCTCCCCTTGGCGGAGGTCGGAATTGCTTTTTCCCAATTCCGGGTGGGGCAAAATACAAAATTTCGGTTTTTGGCCCCAAGGCCAAAATGATACCGATAGCTATCGGTACGGTGAAATACTTCTACGGTTCTGCCTCGAGGATAGTCGGTTTCAAGAATTCTTTAATGTACGTCACCTGTCCCGATAGCTATAGGGACTGCCTAAAAAGTATTCCACACCCCCGTGGAAATGGCGGGGAAGGCCCGTCCCAAGGGTCATAGAACCCTTGTATTGATATTTCCTCATTTTTATGCAAAGGATTTACTCAATTAACAAAACATTTAATAATTAAACCCTTATAAAAATGTATTTTTGCATGTTTTAAACCAAACCTTTCCTTCCAAGATGATTGAACTCCTTAAGAAATTTTTCTTTTCTACCCGTTTAATGGCCGTTTTATTTATTGTCTTTGCTACCGCTATGGCCTTAAATCTTTTATAGAGAGCTGGTACAGTACGGAAACCGCAAGAATTTGATATATAATGCCACATGGTTCGAGGCCATCATGGTATTTTTTGTGATTAATTTTATAGGTAATATTTCCCGATATAAGTTATTGAGAAAGGAAAAATGGGCCGTATTGCTGCTGCACCTTTCATGGATATTGATCATTGTAGGTGCTTTTGTTACCCGATATATCAGTTTTGAAGGGATGATGCCCATTAGGGAGGGGAATACGGAAAACGTATTTTATTCCGATAAGACCTACCTAACGGTCTATATAGATGGGGAAATAGACAACGAACCCAAACGGAAGATCTTGGAAGATGATATATTGGTCACTTCCGAAGCTGTCAAATCCAATTTGCCCTGGAATCTTGATTTTAACGGACAGTCGTTTACCATATCCTATGTAGACTTTATGGAAGGTGCCAAGGAAGGCTTGATCGAAGATGCCAATGGCAAGGAATATTTAAAAATTGTGGAGGCGGGCGACGGCCAACGACATGAACATTATTTGGAAAGTGGCGAGGTAAGCAGTATACATAATGTGCTGTTTTCCTTGAACAAGATGACGGAAGGGGCCATCAATATTATTGAAACGGGATGGTGGTATCAAATAAAATCCCCTTTGAAGGACAGTTTATGAGAATGGCCGATCAATTGCAGGGAGAACTGCTGAAGGATAGCCTGCAAACACTGCAATTAAGATCTTTGTACACTATTGCAGGAATGCAATTCGTAATTCCCGAACCCATCCTTAAAGGATCCTATGGTGTTATTTCCATTCCGGAAAATGAAAAAACAGAGAATGACCTGGATGCCCTTATCGTGGATATCAGTAGTAACGGGGAAACGGTACGCAAAAAATTATTGGGCGCAAAGGGTGTGGCCAATTTTTCTGGGGAATTTGAGGTAGGGGGATTGGATTTTAACCTTTCTTACGGATCCAAGGTACATACCTTGCCCTTTGGCATTAAACTAAACGATTTTATAGCGGAAAAACATCCCGGAACCGAGAAAAGCTACTCGTCCTTTATGAGCAAGGTGACCATTGAGGACGACCGTCCCTTTGACTACGATATTTATATGAACCATATCCTGGACCATATGGGTGGTCGATTTTTCCAAGCCAGTTTCCATCCCGATGAAAAAGGTACCGTACTATCCGTAAAAACCACGACTTTGGGGTACATGGATAACCTATATTGGCTACTTTCCTATTGTACGCAGGGCTTATGGGATTATGTTTTATGGGAAGACCAGATTTAAAAGCCTGGGCACTTTTGGAAAAATTAAAAAGAAGCAGGCCAAGATAACGATGATCCTGCTCTGATTGCAGGACCAAGTGCTATGGGACAAACAGAGAGGCTGCTAAGGACCATGCCCATAGCAATATGCCCACACCCCAGCAGATAGATTCCTTTGCACGCACAACTTCGTCCGGAGGAGAACATGCTGCCAAATTTGGAAATTTGGTGGTCCAGGATGCCGGAGGGCGTATGAAGCCCATAAATACCTGTCGGAACTTTTGAGAAAGCTCAGCCTTAAGGATAAGTACACCGATTTTAATTCGGATCAAGTGTTCCTTTCCATGATGTTAAATCCGGCCGCTTGGTACAATGCCGAATTTATAGCGGTAGACAAGAAAGGACAAAATGATAGTATTCGGAAAATTTTGGGAGTGGACCACGATAGGGAGTACATAAAGGCCACCGATTTTTTTGATGAAAAAGCACAGTACAAATTAGCACCTTATCTTCAGGAGGCCTATGCCACCAATACCCCCAACCAATTTCAGAAGGATTTTATTGCTTTGGATGAACGATTGGTATTATTGGATCAGGCATTGGGAGGGAAAATTGTGAAGATATTTCCTTTGTTGAACGACGAAAACAATAAGTGGATCTCTGCCGTGGAATATAGGGAGGGACAGTTCCAGGTTTCCGATTCCCTATATGCCAATTTTATAAAAAATGCGGTCCCCTTCTATTTAATGAGTCTGGAAAAAGCAGTAAACACAGGCGACTATTCAGAAGCCGATAAATTGTTGGCCGCCTTTAAAAAGAACCAGGAAAATCACGGTAGTGAAGTATTGCCATCGGAGAATAAAATTAAGGCGGAAGTTTTTTATAATAGGGTAGATATATTCAACAAGCTCTATAGATATTACGCTTTGATAGGTTTATTGATGTTTGCTCTCGTTGTATTTCAGATTATAAAGGACAGGAAGGCACTTAGGTTTGGTATAGTTGGATTAAAGATATTGATTTATGTATTTTTTATTCTGCATACGCTGGGATTGGCAATGCGATGGTATATTTCCGGCCATGCGCCATGGAGCGACGCCTATGAAAGTATACTATACGTTTCCTGGGCTACTTTGGGGATGGGCCTATTGTTCAGCAAAAAAAGTAATATGACGGTTGCCGCCGCTACTTTTGTAACCTCCATGTTGTTGTGGATTGCCCATCAGAGTTGGGTAGATCCGTCCATAGCCAATCTGGTCCCTGTACTGGATAGCTATTGGTTAATGGTCCATGTTGCGGTAATTGTTGGTAGTTATGGTCCGCTTACCGTGGGAATGATCCTGGGCGTGGTAAGTTTGTTGTTGATCATAATGACGAACAAAGACAATAAGGAAAAAATGGAACTGAACATCAAGGAGCTTACCATTATCAATGAACTGTCCTTAACGGTTGGTTTGGTAATGCTGACCATTGGTAATTTCTTGGGAGGCCAATGGGCCAATGAAAGTTGGGGCCGTTATTGGGGTTGGGATCCCAAAGAAACATGGGCCTTGATTTCTATAATGATCTATGCCTTTGTGATCCATTTAAGGTTGATTCCCGGTTTAAGGGGTAAATGGTTGTTCAATTTTTTCAGTGTTGTTGCTTTTGCAAGCATAATGATGACCTATTTTGGTGTCAATTTTTATCTGGTCGGATTGCACAGTTATGCCAGTGGGGCACAGGTTATTACCCCTACTTTTATTTATTATACTGTTTTTGGGGTATTGGTATTGGGAGCTATAAGTTACTGGAAAAATAAAAAGTACTATGCAGGGTAACTTTGTGGTTTCCAAAAATTAATGCAAATTTGTACTATCATGAAGTAAAGGAATTATGTATTTAATAGATGTCGGTTCAATCAAGTAAGGAATCCCATTTTGGATTTTACAGTATTGATTGTACCCATTTTCTTAGTTCAACATAATTCCATATCCATGCAAAATCACAACAAGCTTAGCTTTTCTAAATTATATAGGCATTTTATCACGGCGATTACCGGCAAAGAATCCGAATTCACTACCGGAAGTATTCGAAGGGCCATTTTTATGTTGTCCATTCCGATGATATTGGAAATGCTAATGGAATCAATTTTTGCCCTGGTAGATATAGCCTATGTTTCCAGAGTGAGTGTTAATGCCGTGGCTACCATTGGGCTTACGGAATCTGTAATTACCTTGATATATGCCGTGTCCATAGGTTTGAGTATGGCCGCAACGGCAGTGGTTGCCAGAAGAATTGGCGAAAAAAATCTAAAAGGGGCCAGGGAAGCGGCCGTACAGGCCATATTATTGGGAATAACCATAGCCATTATTACAGGGAGTATCGGGGCTTTTTATGCCAGGGAAATTCTGGAATTGATGGGTGGTAGTCCCGAACTTATAGAAGAAGGGCAGGGGTATACCCGTTTAATGCTCGGGGGCAACATTACTATTTTACTATTATTCTTGATCAATGCCATTTTTAGGGGCGCCGGCGATGCCTCTATGGCCATGTGGACTTTGGTACTTTCCAACGGATTGAATATTGTGCTGGATCCGATATTTATTTTTGGATGGGGACCCGTTCCCGAATACGGGGTAATGGGAGCTGCCATTGCGACCAATATTGGCAGGGGTGCCGCAGTTTTGTTCCAACTGGCAATCTTGTTCTTTGGGTGGGGCAAGATCAAGATCGGTTTTGCAGACCTTGTTTTTCGCCTTAAGGTAATGTTGGGCCTAATTAAGGTTTCCCTGGGGGGAATAGCCCAATTTCTGATAGGCACCTCCAGCTGGATCTTTTTGATGCGAATTATGTCCGAATTTGGTAGTGAGGTCCTTGCAGGTTATACCATAGCCATAAGGGTAATGATGTTTTCCCTTATGCCCTCCTGGGGGATGAGCAATGCTGCGGCCACACTGGTAGGCCAAAATTTGGGAGCCAAACAGGCCGATAGGGCCGAAATGTCCGTTTGGATAACAGGAAGGTACAATGCCTATTTTATGTTTTTGATATCTGTACTGTACCTATGTTTTGCCAGGGAGATCATTATGCTCTTTAGCGCCGTCCCAAGCGTGGTGGAAAACGGGACATTATGTTTACAGCTAATTGCTGCAGGATATGTTTTTTATGCCTATGGCATGGTATTGACCCAAGCTTTTAACGGAGCAGGGGATACAAAAACCCCTACCAAGATCAACTTTCTGGTCTTCTGGGCATTTCAGTTGCCATTTGCCTACCTCATGGCCATTATTTTGGATTATGGCCCTAGTGGTGTTTTTATCGCCATTGCCGTTGCTGAGATAATATTGGCCGTAGCAACTCTTGTCATGTTTAAAAAAGGAAAGTGGAAAGAAATCCAGGTATAACCATTTTTTGTAATTTTATAGTTTGTTTAAAACAACACCATGAAACCCGAAAAAAAAGGTCCCAATACCATCTGTACCCATTTTGGACAGCTGGAGGACAAAGAATATAAAGGAGCCGTTTCCCCGTTGTATATGGGGACGGCCTATGCCTTTGAGGACATTGATGTAAAGCGTTACCCTAGATATTTCAACACTCCCAACCAGGTGGCCTTGGCCAAAAAGATAGCTGCTTTGGAACATGCCCAGAAGGGCCTGATTTTTGGCAGTGGCATGGCCGCCATAAGCACTTCCTTACTTGCCTTTTTAAAGGCGGGTGACCATGTGGTAATACAAAAGATTATTTATGGGGGCACCTATAATCTGGTGGTGGAAGAGTTTGAAAAGTTTGGAATATCGTACTCGTTCACCGATGGCTTTAAGGCAGCGGATTTTGAAGACAAAATTAAGGGAAATACCAAAGTTATCTACATTGAGACGCCATCAAACCCATTATTGAACATCACCGACTTAAAAGCTGTTGCCGATATTTCCAAAAAACATGGCCTTGTATCCATGATCGACAATACTTTTGCCAGTCCGATAAATCAAAACCCCATTGATTTTGGAATAGATGTGGTGATACACAGTGCCACAAAATATATGGGCGGACATTCCGATATTTGTGCAGGGGCCGTGGCCTCCACGGAAGCCCATATAAAAAGGATCCATAATCTGGCCAAAAATTTTGGAGGAAGTCTTAGCGATTACACCGTTTGGTTATTGGAAAGGAGCATTAAAACAATGGGAATCAGGGTAAGGGCGCAAAATGCCAATGCCCAGCTTATGGCCGAATACCTTTATAAACATAAAGATATAGCTGCCGTATACTACCCCGGTCTGCCCTCACATCCGGACCACGATATTGCCAAAGGGCAGATGAAGGGCTTTGGGGGCATGCTTTCATTTGAATTGAATGCCGATTTTAATGCTTCCAAGTTTCAAAAGGCATTAAAATTAATAAAACCGGCCATGAGTTTGGCGGGAGTGGAAAGTACGGTACTTTCCCCTACATTGACCTCACATTCCCTATTGAGTGCCGAAGAACGAAAGCGACAGGGAATTGCGGATGGATTAATACGTTTCTCCGTTGGCATTGAAGAAACCGTAGATTTAATTGCGGATATTGAACAAGCATTGGAAACCTTAAGGAAATAAAGTGAACACCTCGGGGTAACCAATCGGCCCTTGCCGGTAGGGACGGATTCACCTCTCCTTGGGTGAGCTAAAACAAAATAGACATAGACTAAATGAAACCGACATAACTTAATAATTATTGTACACTCACCGAAATGATTATTTTGGTCATCAAACCTGTTCGTACCGGCACGGGTGAAGGTTACATGTGACCATTGAAAAACAATAAACATGAACACATGAAACCGACATAACTTAATAATTATTGGACACACACCGAAATGGTTATTTTGGTCATCAAACCTGTTCGTACCGGTACGGGTGGAGGTTACATGTGACCATTGAAAATCAATAAACATTAACACATGAAATTAGACATATTGGTATTTGGCGCGCATCCCGATGATGCAGAATTGGGGGCTGGGGCAACTATAGCAAAAGAAGTGGCCAATGGCAAAAAAGTTGGTATTGTAGATTTGACACGAGGGGAACTGGGTACCCGTGGCTCGGCCGAAATCAGGGATAGGGAAGCTGCGGCTGCTGCCGATATTTTGGGGGTAGCTGTTCGCGAGAATCTGGAATTTGCCGATGGTTTTTTCACCAACGACCGGGAGCATCAATTGGAAGTTATAAAAATAATCAGGAAATACAGACCGGAAACGGTATTGTGCAATGCCATTGAAGATCGGCATATTGATCATGCCAAGGGGAGCAAACTGGTAAGTGATGCCTGCTTTTTGAGTGGCCTTATAAAAATCGATACTAAGATTGAAGGGGAGGAGCAATGGCAAGATGCCTGGAGGCCAAAATTGGTTCATCACTACATCCAATGGAAAAACCTTGAACCCGATTTCGTAGTGGACGTATCGGAATTTATTGATATCAAGGTCAAGGCCATTATGGCCTATAGCTCCCAATTTTATGATCCAAAGAGTAAAGAACCGGAAACGCCTATCAGCAGCAAAAATTTTATAGATAGTGTTGTTTATAGATCAAGGGACCTGGGCAGGATGGTTGGTATAGCACATGGAGAAGGTTTTACCACGGAGAGATTTGTTACCGTTCAGAGCTTGGACAGCCTTATTTAGAGTGATGATTTGAAAGAAACGGGTTGCTTTTTACAGGTCATTGCACTAGGCCGATTTTTGGAATTTTTTTCCCTTGGGAACAGTGAAATAGAAGGTAGATCCTTCATTTACTTCACTTTTTACCCATAAGGTACCGCCATTTTTTATGACCATTTCACTACAGAGCGATAGGCCCAGTCCCGTTCCCTTTTCATTATTGGTGCCATAGGTAGTAATATTGGTGTTTTTTAACAATATTTGTTCCTGAACGTATTCGTCCATACCGATCCCATTGTCCTTTACAAATACTTCCAAATAATCCGCTCTATCTACATACCCAATGGTAATATGTCCGTGGTTGGGAGTAAATTTCAGGGCATTGCTCAAAAGATTTCTAATTACAATATCCATTTGATTTTCATCGGACCATATTATGGCCTTATTAACGATTAGATTGTCCATTGTAATCATTTTTGAAAATGCCAATTCACTTAGCAAATTAATATTGTTTTCTATTAGTGCGTTCAGATCAACATTGGTAGGGTTGGTGGTAGCTTCCCTCATTTGGGATTGTCCCCAGGTAAGCAGGTTGTTCAAAGTAAAGGAGATACTGTTTACATCGTTCTTTAATTTGGGAATGAACCCCTTGAATTCCGATTCCTTGATATCACCACTGTTCAACATTTTTAAAAGTCCCTCCAGGGCGCCAATAGGGCCGCGTAGATCATGGGCAATAATGGAAAAAAGTTTGTTTTTGGTATTATTGGTTTCCCATAGCTCGGCCTCCCTTTGTTCTAGATCGTGCTTTTGGCTTTCCAATTCCTTGTTCAACTTTTTTAATATTTTTTGTCCCCTAACCACCAAAAATGCTATTGCGCCCATAATTATAACTATAATTATGGCCACATAAATATACAGACGCTGTTTGGCCAATGCCTTTTCATTTTTTAGTACCAATGCCTCCTGCTGATTCTTATGACTGATCTCTGTTTTTAACATCGTCATACTCATTTTGTTTTCATCCCTGGAAAGGGTATCCGACATCTGCCTGAAAATTTCATGGTATTTAAGTGCCTCGGCGTAATTCTCCTGATTTTTATATAGTTTGTAGAGGGTATGGGAACATTTTTTTATACTTTCCATGGACTTGATGGAAGTAGATATTTCATAGGCCATCATGGCATAATTATGGGAAATACTATCTTTTTTCAGGCCTAGGTTGGCTTCGGCCATTCCGTTGTACAGGTCTATTATCCCCCTGTCGTCCTGTAGGTTTTCATGTTGTTCCGCACTTTTATCGTACCAAAATAATGCTCTGGTATATTGTTGTTGTTTTAGGTAAACTTTACCCTTTACCTCATAGGCAAAGGCCAACCAATCCCATACTTCTGCCTGTTCAAAAATTTTGATGCTACGGTTTATTTTAAAAAGGGCATTTTGGAAATCCCCTGTTTCAGCATATATGGAAGCTATATTGCTCATTGTCTGGGCAGAGCTAATATCATCTTTAATTTTAGCGTTTATTTTTTCCACCTTGTTGTAAAAATCCAAGGCTTGATCATAATCCTTTTGGGCAGCGTATAGATCGGCAACATTCTCATATAGGATGGACTCCATCATTCTGTTGCCACTGGATTGGGCCAGTTTAATATTCTCCAAATAACCTATCAGGGCTTTTGAATAATTGCCGTTATACACGTTTTCAACCGCCAATTCATTGCCAATCCTCAATGTTAAATCATAATTATCGATCTTTTTGGCATTTACCAAAGCCATTTCATAATTCTCTATTGCAATGGAATGTTCCCCTCTATCGGAATAATAAGTTCCTAAAAGGTATAAAGCCTCACTTGCACCTTTGTTAAAATTGATCTTGTTGCTGAATTCATGGGCTTCCCTTGAAAGTAACAGGAGACTATCCGGATTTATGAACCTTAGCTTGGCGCCAAGATCCGTCAATAACCCAATGTATACGGTATCTTTTTCTACCGGTTTTTTATGGCTTCTTAAAGTTACTATTTTTTCCCTCAATTCCCCAATAGAGGTTTCCTGTGCGGAATTGACCCCATAAAAGAATGAGAGAATCCAGAACGCGGTCAATTTTAATTTAATTTTCCGTGAACCTATATTTAGTACTTTAAAAGACATTTATCCTTAATTTATCCATACTGCGGATAAAAATATCTTTCCTTTAAAAAATAGACGAATTTATGTTGTGAAACTGGGTTTTTTGTGTGTTTCATCAACTATTATGGGTATTTGGTCGATAAACAGAAGATAAAATCAATTTGTAATCCACTATATGGTTCTTTTATAGGATGATGTAAAATAAGTGAAATTTATTTTGCGCTATAGAACTAAAAATTTATCTTTGCCACCGCTTACAAATGGTGGTTGTAGCTCAGCTGGTTAGAGCGCTGGATTGTGGTTCCAGAGGTCGCCGGTTCGAACCCGGTCTTCCACCCAGAAATACGGCCCCGTCAGAAATGATGGGGTTTTTTTGTGGTACACAGTTCACAATAGATGCTGGATACTAGACTTTAGATACTAGACATTTGCATTAGAACACTTTGAACCTTGAACTTTATACTTTGAGCAAAAAATACCGTCCAGTTTCTAGACCCTACATTGTTCCATCATAACGTTAGCCTATTTCCAAATCGCCCAATCGTTAAATTGCTACATTGTTCCATTGCCCCATACTGTTGGTCACCCTTAACTAATATAGTTCCATATATTTTTATACTTCACCAATTGGGTATAGGTGTGGAGAATATCAGGATGATTTTGTAAATTAATATCCTCCCTTAATATTTTAAGGGCATAGTACCTGGCCGTTTTAAGAATATCGTTGTCCTTTATAATATCCGCTATTTTTAAATTGAGAATGCCGCTTTGTTGGGTACCCATTAAATCTCCTGGGCCACGCAGTTTTAGATCCACTTCGGCAATTTGAAATCCGTCATTGGTTCCTACCATAGTTTCCAATCTTGTTTTTGAATCCGAGGAAAGCTTATGTCCGGTCATTAAAATGCAAAAGCTTTGATCGGCCCCACGACCGACTCTTCCTCGTAATTGGTGGAGCTGGGACAATCCGAAACGCTCCGCACTTTCAATGATCATTACAGAGGCGTTGGGAACATTTACGCCAACCTCAATTACGGTCGTGGCCACCATAATATGTGTTTCCCCTTTAACAAATCGTTCCATTTCATAGTCCTTGTCCGCAGGCTTCATTTTACCATGTACAATGGAAATTTGATAATCCGGCATTGGAAAATCCCTGGCAATACTCTCGTAACCATCCATCAGGTCTTTATAGTCCAATGCTTCGGATTCTTGGATCAAAGGGTAGACCACATATACCTGTCTTCCTTTTCTGATTTCGTCCCTTACAAATTGAAATACTTTCAAGCGATTGGAATCGTACCTGTGGACCGTTTTTATAGGCTTTCTTCCAGGAGGGAGTTCATCTATGACGGAAATATCCAAATCTCCATATAAGCTCATCGCCAAAGTTCTGGGGATAGGGGTGGCGGTCATGACCAAAATATGGGGAGGAATATTGTTCTTGTGCCATAATTTTGCACGCTGTGCCACACCAAACCTATGCTGTTCATCTACAATGGCCAAGCCCAAATTTTGATAGGTTACCCTATCCTCCAACAGGGCATGGGTACCGATTAATATGTTGAGCCCGCCATTTTCCAACTGTTCATGGATCAGCCCGCGAGCCGATTTTTTTACCGATCCGGTAAGAAGGGCTATAGTAACCCCAATATCCCCTAAAAGCTCTTTAATGTCCATATAATGTTGGTTCGCCAGAATTTCCGTGGGTGCCATAAGACAGGCCTGGTAGCCATTGTCTATAGCCAACAGCATAATCATTAAGGCCACAATGGTTTTACCGGAACCTACATCTCCTTGCAATAATCTGTTCATTTGCGCATTGCTGCCCAAATCTGACCTAATCTCCTTGATCACCTTTTTTTGGGCATTGGTCAATTCAAATGGCAGATGATGCCCATAAAAAGTTTTGAATAGCGTTCCCACTTTATCAAAATTATACCCCTTTATTTTTTGTTTGTGTAAAAGGTTTTTTGAAATCAGCTGTAGTTGTATATAAAATAATTCTTCAAATTTTAACCGAAATTGAGCCTTCGCCAACAGTTCCTGATTCTTTGGGAAGTGGATATTAAAAAGTGCCTCTCCTTTGGGGATCAAGCGTAATTCAGCTATCAGGGAAGGGGATAGGGTCTCCTTGAACCGTCCTTTGGTCTCCAAAAATAATTGCTGGATAAGTTTGTTGGTCACCTTATTGGTTATGCCCTTGTTGGCCAGTTTTTCGGAGGAAGGATAAACGGGTTGCATATATATTTTTAGCCCCTTTTCATGGTCTTCCCACAATTCCATTTCAGGGTGGGGCATTGAAAAGGCCCCATTGAACCAATTGACCTTTCCGAATATAACATAGGGAACGTTCAACTTTAGGTTTTCCCTGATCCATTTTTGGCCGCGAAACCAGACCAGCTCCATTTCTCCGGTATCATCCAAAAATTTGGCTACCAATCGTTTTCCCTTTTTTTGTTCAATCGTTTTTATGTTGATGATCTTCCCAATAATTTGGACTTCTGAACCGGTTCGCTGCAACTGGCCAATTTTATAATATTGGGTCTTATCAATATAGCGATAGGGAAAAAGGTTCATTAAATCCTGATAGGTATGTATACCAAGCTCCGATTGTAAGATCCCGGCACGGTTGGGACCAACACCTTTTAGGTAGGCTATAGGCGTTTGTAGTATATTGGAGTTCATTTGGATATACATGCTTAAGGGAAGCCCTACTTAGATGGGATGCAAAATAAGTGGGAACGACCGGTCTTTATGATGCTATTTTTTGATAGGACTAAAATAGCTGTTCCCCTAAACAACTGCAAGTCTAGATTTAGTATTATTGGCCTTTATAAAAGAAGTAAACTATTTATCTTTCATTTTCTATAGCTTCCCAAAGGAGTTGAAAAAGATATGGGTAGGGTTTCGGAAATATTGGGGAAGGGATATATGGGCACCATTATTGTTTTACAAATAAAAAGAACCTGGAGTTTTCTTATTTTAGGCATAATTTTTAATGTGCAGTAGTACAAGGCACTTCTTCAGATAAGAAATAGACCTTGCTGAAAAAATTGTTGTCCAAATGCCAAAATTAATTTAACAGCACAATATCAAGGCCTTATATTTGAAATATGAAGCATTCCCTTTTTGTAATTCTTTTTTTAATAATCAATTCCCTATCTGCCCAGCTTCAGGACAAGGTCGATTTTATTCACGGAAAAGTGGATATAAATATAGATCCGATGAACGAATCCATTACCGGATCCGTTACCTACCAATTAAAGATCCTACAAAAAGTGGATACCGTTTTTCTAGATGCCCAAAATATAAATATAATTGGGGTCAAACTCAATAATAGAAAAGTCAAGACCAGTTATAACGGTAAAAAAATAGTAGTCCATAAACATTTTAAGGCCAATAAAACCTATACTTTGGATATCTCTTATGCTGCCAATCCCAAACAGACCGTTTACTTTATGGGTTGGAAGGACGATCTACCGGGCAACGAGCAGGTATGGACCCAAGGTCAGGGAAAATACACCAGTCACTGGCTTCCCAGTTTTGATGACATGACCGAAAAGGTGGAGTTTGATTTGGATATCCGCTTTGATAAAACATATCAGGTAATTGCCAATGGCGCCCTGGTAGCGACCAAAGAGCTGAATGGAGTAAAAAAATGGAGCTACAATATGGACCGCCCAATGAGCAGCTATTTATTGGCTTTTGCCATTGGGGATTACCATAAGAAAGAAATTGAATCCAGCACAGGAGTTCCTATAAACCTTTATTTCTACCCAAGTGATAGTGCCAAGGTAGAACCTACCTATAGGTATACCTCCAGAATATTCAACTTTCTGGAAAAGGAAATAGGAGTGCCCTACGCATGGCAGAATTACAAGCAGATACCTGTAAGGGATTTTTTATACGCAGGTATGGAAAATACCGGAGCCACAATTTTTTCCGACAGTTATGTTATGGATTCCATTGCGTTTAAAGACAGGAACTATGTAAATGTAAACGCCCATGAGATGGCACATCAGTGGTTTGGCAATTTGGTTACCGAAGTGGATGGCAGCAGTCACTGGCTTCATGAAGGTTTCGCAACTTATTACGCCCTCTTGGCAGAAAAAGAAATTTTCGGCAAGGAATATTACTATTGGAAATTGTACGAAACGGCGATCCAGTTAAGGGAACTTAGCGTGAAGAATAAGGGGGAGGCCCTCAGCGATCCCAAAGCGGGCAGCCTTACATTTTATGAAAAAGGGGCATGGGCCCTACACGTTCTAAAAGATCGAATAGGGGAGAAGGATTTTAGGCTCGGGATTCAACGGTATTTAAAAAAGTACGGGTTTAAAAATGTAACTATAGATAACTTTATTGGAGAAATGGAACTGGTGACCGGTAGTAATCTGGCTACTTTTCGAAATAGATGGTTGGCAGATAAGGATTTTCATTTTGAAGAGGCAAAAAATATCCTTATTCGTGAATCCAAGGATTTAAAAACTTTTTTTGAACTTCAAAAAGATCTAATGACCAGTAACATGGACAACGATTCCATCATAAAGAGGTATTGGCAAAACACCGATTCCGATAGATTAAAATCCAAAATAATAAAAACCTATCATAAATCCCTGTCCCAAGAGTTTATTAAGGAAATTTTGAGGAATGAAGATGTACTGGTCCGGCAGGCATTGGCCACTTCCATGGAGCAGTTGCCCCTGGATATGAAATCTGAATACGAATCACTTTTGGACGATGCGAGTTATATTACCAAAGAGGAAATGCTGTACAAGCTTTGGGCCAATTATCCAAACGACAGGGAAAAGTACCTGAATAGGACCAAAGATGTCATTGGTTTTTCAAACAGGAACATTCGCTTATTATGGCTAAGCTTGGCTTTGCTTACCAGGGATTACGAGTCCAATAATACCAACAATTATTATATGGAACTAAGTGGATATACTCTCCCCAATGTACTCCAATGAAATTCGGCAGGGAGCGTTTCAATTTCTGGAGCAGCTCATAGGTTTGTCGGACAGCAATCTGTTGGACCTTGTGGAGGCTACCCAGCATCATTCCTGGCAATTTAGGAAATATGCCCGTTCCCTATTGGACGAACTTTTGGAAAAAAAGGAGTATAGGGAAAGAATAGATGGATTGAGGGCAAAATTTAATAAGGAGGAATTGCGTTATATGAACAACAAATTGATTTCGGAATGAGGGCAATGGTAATTTCTGGAGGTGGTAGCAAGGGAGCATTTGCAGGTGGCGTAGCCCAATACCTAATGCAAGAATTAAAGCACAATTACGATTTGTTTTTGGGTACTTCCACCGGAAGCCTCCTGATCTCCCACCTCGCGCTTCAAAAAATTGAGAAGATAAAACAGGTGTATACCTCTGTGGATCAGGACCATATTTTTAGCAACTGCCCCTTTGTAATAAAAAAGAAATATGGCATAGAGACCATAGGGGTCCATCATATAAATGTGATGAAGAATTTTTTAAAAGGCAGCAAGACCTTTGGAGAAAGTCATAATTTACTGCGATTGATCAAGAATACTATTTCCATGGAAGAGTTTGAGCATTTAAAAAATGGTCCCTTGGATATTGTGGTAACGGTCTCCAATTTATCGTTAAACCAGGTAGAATATAAATCCATCAATGATTGTACCTATGAGGAATTTTGTGAATGGATATGGGTTTCATGCAATTACACTCCATTTATGACCTTGGCCAAGAAGAATGGATGTGAATATGCAGATGGGGGATTGGGCAGTATGGTCCCCATTGAAGAAGCTATTAGAAGGGGAGCCAAGGTAGTGGACGCCATTATTCTGCAAACAGAGGTTACCCAATTAAATAGGATGCCCTCCAAAAATGTATTTTCATTGCTTACCAATATGTTCGCTTTTATGTTGGATAGGATAGAACAACAAAATATTAGGATAGGCAAGTTTGTTGCCAACCATAACGACGCCATCATCAACTTCTATTATACGCCCACCGTACTCACAACAAACTCCCTGATATTTGAAAAGGAAAAAATGACGGTCTGGTGGGAAAGCGGATTTAATTTTGCCAAGTATAAAAACACTGAAACCAACCCTATAGAAACGGCTACTTTATGAAGGCATTGGTAATTAGTGGAGGAGGGAGTAAGGGAGCCTTTGCAGGTGGCGTGGCCCAATACCTCATGGAAGCTGAAAAGCGGGAATATGATATTTTGGTGGGCACCTCTACCGGTAGCCTTTTAATTCCGCAACTGGCCCTGAACCAAATTGGCAAATTACATGATATTTATACCAGTGTAGGTCAACGTTCCATTTTTAGCCTTAACCCTTTTGTAGTACGAAAAAAGGGTAATAGGGAATATGTCTCTATCAATTTTTTTAACACATTTCTTCAGTTTATAAAGAGAAAGCGCACTTTTGGGGAAAGCAAAGCCTTGAGACGGACCATTAAGAAAAATTTTAGCGAAGGGGAATTTCAGAGAATAAAAAAGAGCCATAAAGAGGTAGTTGTAACAGTTTCCAATCTTTCCAAAAACAGGATAGAGTATAAATCCATTAAGGATTTTTCCTATGATGAATTTTGCGATTGGATCTGGATTTCTTGCAATTACATTCCATTCATGTCATTGGTAAAACGGGACGGATTTGAATATGGTGACGGGGGACTGGGGTGTGTAGTTCCCATTAGGGAAGCTATAAGGAGGGGAGCTACAGAGATCGATGCCATTATCCTAGAGTCTGAAAACATGGAACACAATAAGGTTTTAGGTAAAAATCCCTTCTCGTTAATGTTAAGTATTTATGGTTTTGTTTTGGACCAGATCGAATATCACGACATTTCTGAAGGGGTATTGGCGGCAAAACACAACGGGGTGCAATTAAATTTATATTACACTCCAACCAAACTGACCGAAAACTCATTGATTTTCAATAAGAAACTTATGGCACTTTGGTGGCAACAGGGATATGGCTACGCCAAGGATAAATTTTCTAGTGCCGGTCAGTGATTTTTTATTACCATAGTTCTCCTATTTCCTTCTTAACATAGGAAAGAGCGGTTGCCGAAGGAGAGCTTTTCTCCATGGTTTCATTTAAAATATCCTCACGGAGCTTGTCTGCCGAATCCGATTCGCTCATGCCCGCCTTCCGTATCATTTGGATAGTGGCACTTTTTGCAGCCTTTATAATATTCCAACATTCATCCGTCATATAAATTTGTTGGGACAGGTTATGCTCAAATTCATTTTCGATACTTTTGATCAGCAAATTTTCATAATCGTTCTTATTGCTGTTTTTGGGTCCTACCCTTACCACCAAACTGGGAATGGCTATTCGTTCCAGGAAAAGGGCCATTCTTTCATAGGCCTGTAATCTAATGGGCAAGGTGTTTTTTTGACTGTCCTTATGTAGTAAATAGCGTCTTCTTCCTTCTTCGTTTCTGGTATGTAGCCTAAAAAAATAGAAGGCAACCACACCGGTTACAACAGCGGGTAGCAGATAGGCAAATAGTTGAAAGATTTCATCTCCGGTCATTTTGTATCGGTATTTTTGGTTTGTTGATTATGTAACGGCCTATTCCCTTAAAAATTATGGCGGATCATAATTTTTTACCCATTAAGTGGAATTTAATATGGTCCAACACTTGCCTGCCCGTGCCGGTCGTACAGGTCTTCCTTTATTAGGCTTTTCCATACCGGTTGGAATCTGTTCCCTTCATCAATACACACCCTAACTTCCCGAAAAAAAGTGAAACGGACGCTATCCATCCGGATCATTGCCAATTGCTTATAGCATATAGCTTATGGCAAAAATAGCTTTCAAAGCAGAAGCAGTAGGCATTAAAAATTATTTCATGTTCTCCTTGACCAGTTTGAAAAATTCATAAAATCTTGGTTGTACAATGATCTCGGTGGCCGTTTCTATGCTATATAGTCCCAATTCCGATTTCCCCGTAGCAAGGATACGCTTTGGCTCTATCTGGTATTTGCTTTCCAAGATACGGGCTATGGCAGCAGCCTGTTGTGTTCCTATCTCCCAGTTGTTCAATTTATTGTCCTTGGATTCCACCAGATTGCTATTGCTCACAATTTGAATATCCATGGTGGGGTTGGCCTTTAGAACGTTTCCTATTTTGGCGATAATGGACTCTGCCTTGTCCTGTACTTTAAAGCTTTTGGAGTTTTCCCCAAATATATAACTGTTGTCCATTACTACGGCCACCGCGCCATTGTTAACGGTTATTTTGGGATCACTGCCCAGTGTTTGCTTAAATTGGGTAAAAACGGCCAAGGTTATGGAGTCATGGCCGCTAAGGGCATCATTGATGACCCTTAGTTGTGCTTCCTTTTGAACAAGGCTTTCCAAAGTACTGTTTATGTGATCGGACCTCTTATTGGAGGCTTCCGTAAAACTGTTGAGATTTTTTAAAAGGTTGGCATTGGTCTCTTTCATTTCATTCACCTGTGCTTCGTATGATAATGCTTTGGCCGCAGCGATTCGTTCTTCCCGTTTAGATTCCGCAAGTGCTGTTTCGGACTCCCTTAACTTGGATCTTAGACCATCTACTTCAAGGATAAGGTCTTTTTTGCTTTGTGCCTGTGTAATGGTAATGCCCATTAATAATAAAAGGGTAAAAATTCTTTTCATCTGTTTATATTTATTGTTTTTTAATGGTCATGCTTCGATTGCGCTCGGTACAGGAACGCAATACCTTATTAATCATTTTCCTCCCCATAATTATTGGCAAGTATGTAAGTTGTTAAGGGGCATTTCATAGATAAAAATTTTTTGTTGGTACATTTTGGCAATTCTTATTGGTTGATATACCGCTAGGGTATATAATTTAAAATTGATTGCAAATTTAAGATTATATTTAATTAAGAACCTATCCTATTTTTTATATATTCCCTGCCTCCCAAATAAGGGCAATTATAAAGTTCTTGCATTGTTGCGAAAGGCACTGCGGTCTTATTATAGCCATAAGTGGAGGAGAGCGATCTGTTCAATTCATTGTCGTCCACATTTACCTGAATATCATCCATAGTAAACTGACAGGGATGCTCATAGCCGGCAGCATGGGTAATTTCCAAGAATTCCTTTCTAAAGGTTTTAAAATATTGGGACAACCTATCGGATTTCAGGGGTACATTTATTCCACTTTGCAACCATTTATTTTGGGTAGCTATTCCTGTAGGACATCTATTGGTATGGCAAACTTGGGCCTGGATACAACCAATACTCATCATGGCCTCCCGGGCAACATTTATACAGTCTACCCCCATGGCGAATGCCATAGCGGCCTTAGCCGGAAAGCCCAATTTACCACTTCCTATGAATACTATTCTATGGGTTAGATCGTACTCTTTAAATAATTTATAAAGACTGGAAAATCCGTACACCCATGGTAAGGACACATGATCTGCAAAACTTGGGGGGGCAGCTCCCGTTCCTCCCTCGCCACCATCTATCGTTATAAAATCCGGTCCCTTTCCTGTTTCGATCATTAATTTGGCCAATTCCTCCCATTGATCCAATTTACCAATGGCCCCCTTTATACCAACGGGGAGGCCCGTTTGTTCCGCAATGTCTTCAATTAATCGCATTAATTCCGGTATGGTATTAAAAGCGGAATGGGTAGCTGGGGACAAAACATCCTTACCCATGACAATGCCCCTGATCCCACTAATTTCTGGGGTTATCTTGGCTGCCGGTAATACTCCTCCCTTGCCCGGTTTTGCTCCCTGAGAAATTTTAATTTCAATGGCTTTGATGCAAGGATTGTCCAAAACCAGTTGTTTCATTTTATCCATGGAAAAATTACCATCTTCACTTCGTACCCCAAAATAACCTGTGCCGAAGTGAAATATAACATCCCCTCCTTGTTTATGATAGGGGGAGAGTCCGCCTTCGCCTGTATTCTGATAAGCACCGGATTTTTTGGCTCCATTGTTCATGGCATTTACCGCAGTAGCGGAAAGGGACCCAAAACTCATGGCAGAGATATTTATTACAGAGGCGGGCCTATAGGGCTTTTTACGTTTGTTATAGGACCCAATGACTTTGGCACAGGGCAAAAAACAGGGATCGGTTATATTGGGATGATTTCTTGGAAGCTTATAGGCCATCATCTGGTTCTTTACAAAAATATGTTGATGGGCATAAATGTCCCTATCCGTTCCAAAACCTTCATAATTATTTTCCTTCTTCGCCGAAGCGTAGATCCATCCCCTTTCAATACGGTTGAATGGAAGTTCTTCCCTATTGTTGGCAACAAAATATTGCCTCATTTCCGGACCGATACTCTCCAACCAATACCTTAAATGCCCAACTATGGGAAAGTTATGCGAAATGGTATGCCCTTTTTGTAAAAAGATATCCCTGATGGCCACCAACATTAAAATTACTAATGCCCATGCCCACCATGGTAGGCTGGCCAGGATGTTTAACACTGAATCCATATTCTAAAAGGAATTTTTAAAGATGATTTAAATGATTTTTAGGAATTATGTGATTATATCAATATTCATTCCAAATTACGGTCGAGGCCTTAGTGATCTACCACCATTGGTTTAGCATAGTTTTATTGGTTAAGGAAGTCCAAACTCATCTCGGTCAGTGCTTTTGCTCCAAGAATCATTCCATTTTCGTCTATGCTGAAATCGGGCGTATGATGCGGAAAGGACGAAGTACTTCCAGGAGTCATACCACCTAGAAAAAAGAAGAATCCAGGGACCTCATTTTGAAAATAGGAGAAATCCTCGCCACCGGTAACCGCTTTTTGTATTTGCACATTGTCCTTACCGGCAACCCTTTCTAGGGTAGGCAACATTTTATGTACCAGATCGGGATTGTTAAAGGTAATGTCCGTATTACTTTTTATTTCAATGGTGGCCTTTCCTCCATATGCCCTGGCTATATCAGGTACCATTTCTTTCATTCTCTCGGTAATCAGTTTTTGCATATCGTAGTCCAAGGTTCTAATGGTTCCTATCATTTCCGCACTTTCCGGGATAATATTGAAACGAACGCCACTCGTTATTTTGCCCACACTTATTACCGCTGCCTCGTTGGTCAGGTCCACTTCCCTGCTAATTATTGTTTGTAGGCCATCTATAATCTTGGCACTGATGAGAATGGGATCTATCCCTTTCCACGGTTGCGACCCATGGGTCTGTTTTCCTTCTACTTGAATAACGAATCGTTGCACGGCTGCCATTAGCCCCTCGGATTTATACCTTATTACCCCAACGGGGGTAGCGGAGTTGATATGAAGTCCAAAAATGGCATCTACATCCGGATTTTTAAGAACCCCCTCCTTCACCATCAACAGCGCTCCACCTTCTTCTCCTGGAGGAGGGCCTTCCTCGGCCGGTTGAAAAATAAATTTAACGGTTCCTTTAATTTTATCCCTGTTTTTGGATAGAATTTCCGCAACCCCCATTAGGATAGCTGTATGCGTATCATGGCCGCAGGCGTGCATAACACCTACCTCTTGTCCCAAAAATTCGGAGGTTACGGTAGATTTAAACGGAAGGTCGTTTCTTTCCGTAACGGGAAGGGCATCAATATCGGCCCTTAAAGCAATTACTTTACCTTTTTTATTGCCTTTTAGTATCCCTACCACCCCTGTTTTGGCAACACCCGTTTGTACCTCTATTCCCAAAGATTTTAAATGGGAGGCTATTTTTTCGGCAGTCTTGAATTCCCTATTGGATAATTCCGGTTTTTGGTGAAAATCCCTCCTCCAATCTATTATCTTGGGTTCAATATCCTTATATTCCCTATCAAAATTGTATTTTTGGGCGGTGGAATTTACGCACCACACCAGAATTGGGAGAATTAAAAATGACTTCATACAACTAATTACGATTTAAAATTACGGTCACCCAAGACCAAATGGTCCATAATTATACAGATGGTCTACTACATAATAAGCGATGCTTTTTATAAAATTGGGTTTACAGGATAAATATATTCAAATTAGTATTATTTACCTGATCGGTTTATCATAAATCTTAAAGTTGATTTTTTGATAAGGCTATTTATGGTTAAATTCACCGATTGTAAAGAGCTTAACACCAACATACGTTTTGGAGAATTATATCAACGAATTAAATGAAGCCCAAAAGGCCCCGGTTTTACATAAGGACGGGCCTTTAATGGTGATTGCAGGTGCTGGTTCCGGTAAGACACGGGTATTGACCTACCGCATTGCCTATTTAATGAGCCAAGGAGTGGATTCCTTTAACATTTTGGCCTTGACCTTTACCAACAAGGCAGCAAGGGAAATGAAGAAGCGTATTTCCGATATTGTAGGTAGTTCAGAAGCCAAAAACCTATGGATGGGTACTTTCCATTCCGTTTTTGCGAAGCTTTTGAGGTTTGATGGTGACAAATTGGGCTATCCTTCCAATTTTACCATATATGATACCCAGGATTCACAACGTCTGCTAGCCGCTATTATTAAGGAAATGGGCCTGGATAAGGATATTTACAAATACAAGCAGGTACAAAATAGAATATCTTCCTATAAAAACAGCCTTATTACAGTAAAGGCATATTATAACAATCCTGATCTGGTAGAGGCAGATGCCATGGCCAAGCGTCCTAGAATGGGCGAGATCTATCAGAACTATGTGGATCGTTGTTTCAAGGCCGGTGCCATGGATTTTGACGACCTATTGTTACGGACCAACGAGCTGCTAACAAGATTTCCCGAAGTATTGGCCAAGTATCAGGACAGGTTCAGGTATATCCTTGTAGACGAGTACCAGGATACCAACCATTCCCAGTATTTGATCGTTAAGGCCCTATCGGACAGGTTTCAGAATATATGTGTGGTAGGGGACGATGCCCAGAGTATATATTCCTTTAGGGGGGCAAATATTAACAATATACTAAATTTTCAAAAGGATTATGACAACGTGGGCATGTACCGTTTGGAACAGAATTATAGATCTACTAAAAACATAGTGAACGCTGCCAATTCCATCATTTCCAAAAACAAGAATCAATTGGAAAAAGTGGTCTGGACCTCCAACGATCAAGGCCCCTTAATAAAGGTGCACCGCAGCCCTACCGATGCGGAGGAAGGTAGATTTGTGGCCGGATCCATTTTTGAAAATAAAATGCAAAGCCAATTATCCAATGGCAATTTCGCTGTTTTATATAGGACCAACTCACAATCAAGGGCCATTGAGGATGCCCTTAGAAAAAGGGATATACCCTATAGGATCTATGGTGGACTCTCCTTTTATCAGCGAAAGGAAATTAAGGATGTATTGTCTTATTTAAGATTGGTGATCAATCCAAAGGATGAGGAGGCCTTAAAGCGGATTATCAATTTTCCGGCGCGTGGTATTGGACAAAGTACTTTGGATAAGCTTACCGTTGCCGCAAATCACTACAATCGCTCTATTTTTGAGGTTATGGACAACCTTGAACGGATAGATTTAAAGATCAATGCCGGAACCCGAAGAAAATTGGGGGACTTCGTTGCCATGATCAAGAGCTTTCAAATTATGAACGAAAGTGCGGATGCCTTTACTCTTGCCGAACATATTGCCAAAAAATCCGGGGTTTTGTTGGAATTCAAAAAAGACGGTACTCCGGAGGGAATAGGAAAGATGGAAAATATTGAGGAGTTGTTGAACGGAATCAAGGATTTTGTGGAAGGACAAAAGGAGCTGGCCGATGCCAAAGGGGATATAGGAGAGTTTTTGGAGGATGTGGCACTGGCAACCGATTTGGATAAGGATACCGGAGATGATGACCGAGTGGCCTTAATGACCATTCATTTGGCGAAGGGATTGGAATTTCCATACGTCTATATTGTGGGGATGGAAGAAGATCTTTTCCCCTCTGCCATGAGTATGAATACCAGGAGCGAACTGGAGGAGGAAAGGCGCTTATTTTATGTAGCCCTGACCAGGGCGGAGAAGCAGGCCTATTTGACCTATACCCAGAATAGGTATCGCTGGGGCAAATTGGTAGATGCGGAGCCCAGTAGGTTTATTGAGGAAATTGATGAAAAGTACATAGAAAACCTTACGCCCGTTCAGAGATCCGGATACACTCCCTTAATCGATGTTGATATTTTTGGGGATGTGGACAAGTCTAAATTAAGACAGAACAAGCCTATACAGGGAACTCCCCCTAATGGCATCAGGCCCAATGAAAATCAATTGAGGAAACTCCGTAAATTAAAGCCCGAACTTGGTACTCCTGTTGGAAATACCCATTCGGTAGATCCCAAATTATCGGAAGGCTCCCTTGTGAACCATACCAGATTTGGTAGGGGACAGGTGCTGAAAATTGAAGGGGTAGGAAACGATAGAAAAGCTGAAATTAAATTTGATAAGGGAGACGTTAAAAAACTTTTGCTAAGGTTCGCCAAATTGGAGGTACTCTGATTGCTATGGGCCAAGATGGAAACTATTTTTAGTGGTGGTAGGATCATCAATGCTCCGGGCCAGTTTTTCCTAGACCTTAAAGTTATTATCCGGAGTTTTGGAACCAGGGGAGTAGGATCATTCGAAAAAGCCGGGCAACCATCAAGGGCGATCCGGAAATAAGGATATTGCCAAGGTATACATAAAACATTATTTCTTAAATTAATAGCGTTTATTTTGAAGCTATAATATGTCTGATTTTATTAAAATATATCCAGAAAATCCCAATCCCAAAGAAATTAATAAGGTTGTGGATGTATTGCGCAAAGGGGGGCTGATTATTTATCCTACCGATACGGTATATGGCTTGGGATGTGATATCACAAATACCAGGGCCTTGGAAAAAATAGCGCGGATAAAAGGAGTAAAATTGGCCAAGGCCAATTGGTCGTTTATATGCGCCGACCTTAGCAATCTTTCGGATTATGTAAGGCAAATTGATACGTCTACCTTTAAAATTTTAAAAAGGGCCCTTCCAGGACCCTATACCTTTATACTTCCTGGGAATAACAATCTGCCCAAAGAATTTAAAAAGAAGAAAACGGTGGGTATCCGTATTCCCGATAATGCCATTGCCCGGACCTTGGTGGAAGCCCTTGGCAATCCCATTGTTTCCACTTCCATTCGTGATGAAGATGAGCTACTGGAATATACTACAGATCCGGAATTGATATATGAAAAATGGAGAAATCTGGTCGATATAGTTATTGACGGTGGTTATGGGGACAACATGGCCTCTACGGTAATAGATCTATCTGAAGATGAGCCTATAGTGGTCAGGGAAGGAAAGGGGAGTCTGGATATATTTTAAGGAAGTTGTTGGTTTCCAAAAAAAATCATAGTATGTTGAACAAAAAAAAGCGACCCACAAGGTCGCTTTTAGATTGAATAGGTTATTATTCTTAGTTGATCTTAGGATCTTTCATCCCTTCTTCGATCATGCTGTAGAATTGGTCAATTTTTGGAAGTACAACAATACGTGTTCTTCTATTCTTAGCCTTGTCCGTTGGGGAAACAGGAATATATTCGCCTCTTCCAGCCGCAGTCATGCGCTTGGGATCAACACCATAATCTTTTTGAAGGATACGTACGACCGAAGTGGCACGCTTCACACTTAAATCCCAGTTGTCATATAACACCCCACTGTTGTATGGATCGGTATCGGTATGCCCTTCCACCATAAATTCGAAATCCGGTTTGTTGTTGACTACCTGTGCAACCTTGCCTAAAATTTCTTTTGCTTTGTTGGTAACATTGAAGCTACCGCTTCTAAATAAAAGTTTATCCGAGATAGAAACAAAAACTACTCCTTTTTCTACACTGATTTCGATATCCTCATCATCCAAGTTTCCAAGAACACCTTTTAAACTTTGTACCAAAGCCAAGTTTACAGAATCCCTTCTGGTAATGGCATCGTTAAGTTTTCTTATAGTCAGATCCTTTTCCTTTAAACTTTCCAAGGATTTCTCTAGGTTATCGGCACCTTTACTGGTCAGGGTGGTAAGGTTGCCCATATTGTTTATCAAGTCTTGATTGTTGGCTTTAAGGAAGGCATTCTGATCTTCCAAAGTCTTCATTTTGGAAGTTGCGGCGGCCTTATCCTCTAGGCAGGAGTTTAATTTAACTGTCGCGGAATTTAACAAATCCTGTGCTTCTTTCGCTTTGGCTTCCATATCCGCATATTTTTTCTGTGAAACACAGGAAGACAATAAAAGGGTAATACCTAAACAGCCTAAAATGATTTTTCTCATAGTTATGATAATAGAATTAATAATTTAAAATTTAATAGGTTCTATCTGATGTTGGCAAAAATATATAAAACGCAATATTTTGCGAGACCAATTTAGTTAATCTTTTACTAAATTGTTAAAAAATTTTATATGATTTATGTAATAAGCCCAAACTATAGATTTTAAAGTGTAGTAATTAGCCATAAAATAGGTCTTTTCACGCTTTTTATAGATGGACCTAAAATTTTTGTAAAAGCTAAAATGAGCTTGCATTATGGCCAAGGAGTGCCTAAACCTACCTTGAAAAATAAAATTAAGTCCTGCAAGTCCATCCAAAACCAATCTTAAAAGGACTCGTGGGAATATTTTTTGTCCAGGAAGGTTTTTAACAAGGGAATAGAGGGAATTTCTAAAATTAAGAAAGGTTTTTTGGGGATTCATGCTACTTAAAGTAGATCCCCCAAGATGGTATACCTCGGATGCCCCTACATAAAAAACATGGTGCCCCTTATTTTTTGCCCTCCAGCATAAGTCTATTTCTTCCTGATGGGCAAAATAATCCTCATCAAATCCGTTGAGTTCCAAAAACACCTCTTTCTTAATGAACATACATGCCCCTGTAGCCCAGAAAATTTCCTTAACATCATTGTATTGGCCCTTATCGGCTTCCAATTCATTAAAAATTCGCCCCCTACAAAAAGGGTAACCAAATTTATCGATGAACCCACCTGCGGCACCGGCATATTCAAAATGGGTCTTATTTTTATAATCCAATATTTTGGGTTGGACAATAGATGCCGAAGGATTGTTCTCAAATTCCTTTATTATGGGATCCAACCAACCCTTGCTTACCTCTACATCAGAGTTTAAAAGGCAATAAATATCGGCGTCTATGTGGGGAAGGGCATCATTATATCCCTTGGCATAACCACCATTGCATGAATTTTGCAGGATACCTATCTTCGGGTATTTCCTTTTTAGAAAGGCGACAGAACCGTCCGTAGAGGCGTTATCGGCAACATAAATATCGGCCTGATCGGAAAATTCGGTTACCGAAGGAAGAAATTTTTCCAAAAGCGCCTCTCCGTTCCAATTAAGTATGACCACGGCTATTCTCAACATATTCTATAGCACCCCAATAAAGGTATTTATTATTTGATTAAAGGTGAAAACCCTGTAATTTCGTTGCACAGTCCGGTTAGTGCAAAAAAATCCAATTGGCCGGCAATGTAAAGAAATATTTCATCTGTTCAAATTTATTGTTTTTTATAGGTTAGATGGAATTTGCCATTGAACATATCTGTGGGTATCAAGATTTGTTATGGCCCATTTCATAAATGTCAATGAATAATTTGATGGAAAACAACCAAATTCCTTATAATATAGGAGGACGGCCCCATACTATTTTCTTCTATTGACCCTGTCCATAATCTGGAACATCCGTAAGAAAATGGTACTCTTCCCTCTCGAAATCCATGTAGCAAAAATAATGGTCCAAACCGTTGGTAACCAATAAATACTTGGCCTTGAGCAAAAGGTTGTAACGGGCAATCTGATCAAAAACAACCTGATCTATTTTGGTTTCGGGCGATTTACATTCTACCAGAATTTTGATACTTCCGTTCGGATTGAAGACGACCACATCGTATCTTTTTTTTAAATTGTTGATCAGCAGTTGTTTTTCCACATTGATATGCGCTTTAGGATAATTTTTATCCCAAATTAGATGCTGCACTACGTGCTGTCTTACCCATTCTTCCGGTTGTAGGACAACAAATTTTTTGCGTATAACATCAAAAATATAGATTTTATTTTCCCTACTTTTGAATCGAAAGGGATAGGAAGGATAGTTTAATGCCTGCATACTGCAAAGTTGATGATTTATTTTAAATGGACGAGGTAAAACAAATAGTTGGCAATATAAAAAAAGGAAATATAGCGCCTATATATTTTCTAACAGGTGAAGAACCGTACTATATTGATAAGATAGCGGAGTATATTGAAAAAAATGCACTAACGGAGGAGGAACGCGGGTTTAATCAGGTGGTTCTCTACGGCAAGGAGATCACTGTGGAGGACATTGTGGGCAATGCCAAGAGATATCCCATGATGGCAGAACGCCAAGTGGTCATTGTAAAAGAGGCACAGCATTTATCGCGTACCATAGAAAACCTTGTTCCCTATGCCGATAGGCCCCAACCCTCCACAGTACTTGTATTATGCTATAAATACAATAAGTTGGACAAGCGTAAAAAATTATATAAATCCATTAATAAAACGGGGGTAATTTTTGAAGGTAAAAAGCTATATGAAAACCAGGTAGGGGATTGGATTAAAAAATCCCTACATTCCCGGGGCTACGGTATCACTTTTAAGGCGGCCGATCTTTTGGTAGAGTTCCTGGGCACTGATCTTGGCAAGATAGATAAGGAACTGGAGAAGTTGTGTTTGGTAGTCCCAAAAGGAATTGAAATTAATCCGGAAACCATAGAATCCAATATAGGTATCAGTAAGGATTACAACAATTTTGAGCTTAAAAAAGCCATAGGGGAGAGGGACATTGAAAAAGCGACAAGAATTATTAATTATTTCGCCCAGAACCCAAAGGACAATCCGTTCGTTTTGACGGTAACCCTTTTGTACTCCTTTTTTATACAGTTACTTTCTTATCACGGTTTAAAGGACCACTCTCCCAAGAGTGTTTCCACCGCTCTGGGCATAAGACCATTTTTTGTAACTGAAATCCAGACGGCGGCAAGAAATTACCCCATGAGACGGGTAAGCGAAATTATTTCCGGGTTAAGGGAATTGGATGTTAAGGGAAAAGGTGTTGGATCCAACATTTCCCAAACAGACCTGTTAAAGGAATTGTTGATCAAAATATTTTAGACCTCTTGGGCGAAGGGACCAAAACCGGATAATATTGCTAATTTGTATTTACGGAAACCCTGGGCAGGAATTTCTTGGATTATTGATATACCAAAGGTTAACGCTACTTATTATAGTAAGCTCTACTTTTTGTCCAAACTATATTTCCCAGGACCCAACATAAGCACGGAGACAAAGGCTATCAAAAATAAAACCGCCTTTTCCTTTACATTGAAAGGATCGGCACCATGAACGATCAATACAGCTACCAACATGGTCAGAATTGTGGGTACGGTTGCCCAACGTGTTTTAAAACCAACAATAACAAGAATTGGACAAATAAATTCCCCTATAACGGCTAGAAATAGGGAAGGGGCGGCACCAATGCCAATGGGATCCCCAAATTCGAAATTACCGCTGATAAGATTTTGAAATTTGGGCAGTCCGTGGGTCAGCATTAATATGGAGGAAGAAATTCGTAGAAATAATAGGCCTAGGTCTTTCATTTGGGGAATGGATTAAAAATAAAGATTTAGAGTCACTAAAAGTAAACATTAGTTTTTAAAAACAAAAGGAATTGTGACCGTCAATTTTTTAAGATCTTGGGCCAAGATATTAAGACTATCCCAACTTGGGAAAATCCTTAGGATTTGATTCGTGCATTATGCCATACACCTTTTCAAAGATATCTTCGGCATTAGGTTTGGAGAAATAATCCCCGTCCGTGGCATAGGCCGGCCTATGTGCCTTTGCGGTAAGGGTTTGGGGAGCACTGTCCAGAAAGGTATATGCTCCCTGTTTTTCAATGATCTCATGTATTAAATAGGAGGAACAGCCTCCGGGAACATCTTCGTCTATGACCAACAACCTACTGGTTTTTTTAATACTCTTAAGTACGTCATGACGTATGTCGAACGGCAATAGGCTTTGGGCATCCACAACTTCTGCATCGATTCCCACCTCTTTAAGTTCTTCAGCTGCCTGCAATACTATTCTTAGGGTGGAACCATAGGATAGCAAGGTAATATCCGACCCTTCCCTGACCACTTCAACAATTCCGATAGGCGTACAGATATCCCTTAGATTATTTGGTTTCGGTTCCTTTAGCCGGTATCCGTTTAAACTCTCTATCAACAGGGCCGGCTCGTTTCCTTTCATAAGGGTGTTGTAAAAACCGGCGGCCTTGGTCATATTCCTTGGGACCAAAATATACATTCCGCGCAATACATGGATCAATCCTCCCATTTGCGAGCCTGAATGCCATATTCCTTCCAGACGATGGCCACGGGTCCTCACTATAAGTGGGGCCCTTTGTTTTCCCGCAGTCCTATAGAGTAGTGAGGCCAGATCATCGGTCAACGTAAAAAGCGCATAAAATATATAATCCAAATATTGAATTTCCGCAATAGGACGCAATCCTCTCAGTGCCATTCCTATTCCTTGTCCAATTATGCTGGCTTCCCTAATTCCCACATCGGCAATACGCAGTTCCCCATATTTTTTTTGCAATCCTTCCAATCCTTGGTTTACATCCCCGATAGTGCCACTGTCCTCCCCAAAAATCAATGCCTGGGAATACCTTTCAAAAAGGGAATCAAAATTATCCCTAAGAATTATTCGCCCGTCTACTTTTTCGGGATTGGCATCATAGGTGGGGAGTACTTCGGAAACATTCAATGCGTTGTTGCTTTGTTCGTTGTACAGGTAGGAACTGAATTTTATCTGGGATTCCTCTAAAAAATTCTTGGTCCAAGCGGCCAAAAGATCTTTTTCCCTGCTGTTTTCACCTAAAAGATAGCGCATGGCCTTTCTGGCCTTGGAGGCCATGTCCTTTTTTATAGGTTCTTCAATGGCAATAAGATCGTTCTTTAGTTTGGTTATAAAAGCTTTGTTAGTACTGGAGCTGGCTGCATTTTCCAATAGGTTTACCAATACTTTTTTCTGTTCCTTATGGGGTGTTAAAAACTCTTCCCAAGCCTCTTTGCATGCACTTCTGACCTGTCTTTTAATATTCTTTTCAAGGGTTTTTAATTCCTCTTCCGTGGAGATCCCATTTTCCAATATCCACTCCCGGTATCGCTTGTTGCAATCATTTTCCCTTTCCCATTGCAAACGTTCCTCACTCTTATAACGCTCATGGGAACCTGAGGTGGAATGTCCCTGTGGTTGTGTTAGTTCGGTTACATGGATAATTACGGGAACATGTTCGTCCCTGGCAATATCCGAGGCATTTTCATAGGCGTGGATCAAAGCGGTATAATCCCAGCCCTTAACTTTCAATATCTCCAAGCCGGCATTGTCCTTGTCCCGTTGAAAACCTATTAAAATTTTTGATATGTCCTCCTTGGTGGTCTGGTGTTTTGCATGAACGGAAATACCGTAGTCATCATCCCAAATACTGATTACCATGGGTACTTGTAATACCCCTGCCGCATTAATGGTTTCAAAAAAAACACCTTCACTGGTACTGGCATTACCGATGGTTCCCCATGCCACTTCATTGCCATTTTCCGAGAATTTGGCACTGTTCTTAACTTTTAGGTTTCTATATATTTTGGATGCCTGGGCCAAACCCAATAGCCTTGGCATCTGCCCGGCCGTACAAGAAATATCGGCACTGCTATTTTTTTGTTTGGTGAGGTCTCTCCAACTGCCGTCCCCATTTAGGCTATAGGTGGTAAAGTGACCTCCCATCTGCCTTCCCGCACTCATGGTTTCTTTGGTTATATCAGTTGTGGCATAAAGTCCATGGAAAAACTCCTTGGGAGAAAGCAGCCCCAAGGCCATCATAAAGGTCTGGTCCCTATAGTAGCCACTTCTAAAATCCCCATCCCTGAAAGATCTGGCCATGGCCAATTGCGGAAGCTCCTTGCCATCCCCAAAAATTCCAAACTTGGCCTTTCCGGTCAGGACTTCCCTTCTGCCCAATAGGCTACATTCCCTGCTCGTAACCGCAATTTCATAATCTTTCATTATCTGTAATTGAAAATCGTCAAATGAAATATCGTTGCTTGCTTTGGAATCTATGTTCATTGTGCTGTTGATGGTTTCTCGCAAAAGTATCAAATCAATATGGTTTTTGCAACCTATAAAGGGGGTTAAAAATTAATAATTCCTTAAAAAAAATCGAAGTGTTTTTTTAAATACTAATAATATCGTAAAAATTTATCCAATATTTAAGAATATATTAAATAATCAAAACCATTTTCTGGTAAATAGCCCGGTCAAAGTCCTAGGGCTAAAGGTTATGACAAACCTAATTTTTTGATTGTAATGCGGCTGGGAAATCTCCCAGCCCCTGTTGGAGTACAATGGAAAATAAAGTTCAAAATAATCTGTCAATAAATTAAGACGAATCCCGGAGTCGTACACAAAACGTTCCTTGGTACCTTTATTCTTAATAAAACCCAAATCGCCGTATAGTTCTATCCAACGCCAAATATTTACACTGGTATTAATGGTTGCCATCCAATCGTTTGCATAGGGGTTTTCCAATTTGGATTTAAAACCGCCCTCGGCCACTATGATCTGTTGACTATAAATGCCCGAACCTTCCGATCTGCCCAAATACTCATAATCGAAGAGGTAGTCCGTGGGCCTATCCAGGGCAAAACTGAAAAAATTGGTGCTTCCGGCCGTTTCATTTCTAAGAAACTTGCCCGCAAATAGGCGTACATTGAACTGCCTGTTGTTCTCAAATAATTTTCGGTATTCCAATTCATACGCCAGCTTGGTAAATTTATCGGAATACTGCGCATCCACGGACCAGGATAGATAATTGATTATATTATTGGAAGTATTATAATATTTGGCATTGAACACATTATAATCAGGGTCCGATTCCAGTCCCAAACTCTGTAGGTTTGGATCTATGTCCCTAAATACACTAACGGACCTAAATATAAGGGCTTCCCTTTTGTTGAGCAATAGATTGCCGGGCCTCCAGCCAAAACTTATGGAAGGACTCAACGTACTATAGCGGGAATTTTCCTGAAAATGCGAAGTAGAGCCCCTTAGAGAGTAGTTGGTGACGTATAATCCGCTTTTACCGTGGTACTTACGGAAATTAAAACTTCCGTAGCCAACAAAAGTCTTTTCATTGGGGGCATACGAAGGTGCCAGATCAAAAACGAACGGCCTCTCCAATAAGGTCTTGTTGTGCAATCGCATGCCCGGGGAAAGTCCGTCATATTTGTTGAACCCGAGGACGGGAACATAAAAGATTTGATTGTAGTAGGGGTCCTCGGCATCCTTAAAAAATTGGAATTTAAGTTTTTTGTTACTGGAAAAGAAGCCGTTAAGTGACTTCCAATTATCCCGTTGGTTAAATTCTGGGATGGTCTGGTCATAATTTAAGACCAATCGATCTTCCCCCTGCCTTGGAATTTTAAAGGCCTGTTCATGGGTAATATCGGTAAACCAGTAGTGGGATACCACGGTATCATTTTTAATCCCAAAAAGTGAAATTGGTACATTGGTACCTTCCTTATTCTTTAAGGTGACCATTAATGAATCTTTGGCTTTTTGTACTTTTTTTATCTTAAAGTCTATTTTTTGGGTAGTAGAAACATATTCATCAAAAAACCAATTAATATCCTTGTCCGAATTTTCTACGACTATAAACTTAAAATCTGCCGCTGTGGACGGTTTTAATCTGTAGTTGATATAAAATTCCTTTACACTGCGGTCTACGTGTTCCTTGCCCGTGTAATCTGCCAAATAGGCCAATCCCAGTCCTGCCTTGTACCTGTTGGCTATTTTTTGATTGAACTTAATAAGTGAATCGTTGGGAGTGGTGAGGGACTGATCGATATTTCTCCTGGCCGAGAGCATGTGGAGCAAAGGATATTGTTCGTTAAAATTCATTTTGGCCAAATGAAAACTTCTCACGCCCCAAATACGTGATAATTTGCCCAAAAGTTTTTGATCCGGATAATATTCTTCCACAAAACCGATCATCAGATAGTTTAAAATGGCGTCACTGATCCATTTTTCCTTTCTTGGATCCAGGAACATAGTCTCCTTTAGAAAGCTATTGAGGGCCGTTTTTAAAAATTTCATTTCAAACTGAAACTGTTCTTCATAGGGCCTAATAAATCTTGGAAGTTGGTTGATTCCATATAAGGGATCCTTATTGTAATCCAATTCGGAGACCAGCAATTGTTGATGTGGAAAATCACCCAAATTCTCATAAATATACTTTGACACACGATTGATGGATATCCCTGAAGATATTTCATCGTACCTCGAAGATTGCAGGTCGGTCAAAATGGTTATATCCGGGGTAACATGCTTTACAAATTGCTTGGATGGCCTTATGAATATTTCCCCATTCTTTTGATTGATTCCCTCAAAATAGAAATGCTGATTGTTAGCTTCCCGCTTTTTATCCGCTTCATAAAAATTGGATACTGCAAATAAATTCTCGGGTACAATAAGTTCTATGGAGGTATTGGCCATATCCGTAAACAGGTCTTCCAAATTCTTGTTGGAATATAAGTGCCATTCCCCGTCATAAACGGCAGGGGTAAGGTACCAGTCCTTTAAATAATATCCCCCTTTATTATCATATCCGTAGGTGGTGAATTTATCCGAAGGCAATTTTACTTTATAGGTTGCGAATATTTTGGTAGACTCCTCTGGGGGCAGGGGATGGTTCAGCGTAATTTTAATAATGTCGTTTCCAGGACCGTACTCCCAGTCCAATCCCTGATAATTATGGTCTACCGTACTTGTAATTTTGGTATATCCCCTTTCTTCCTCTTTGGCAAGATGCAATCCTTTTTTAAATTCTTCCGAAAACCTTTTGGCCAAAGCGGTGTTCTTGTTGGCATAGGCATTGGCCCAATTGTTAAAGTAGATAAATTGCAGAGTGTCCTTGGAACTATTTTTGTAATTAATTTCCTGTTGTATGTTGAAGGTATTACTTCCTACATCCAAGGCGGCCGTAAGTTTGTTGGAATGTTGGGCTATGGAAAAACCATTGATGGATAAAATTATCAACAATAAAATGGGTTTTCGAATGTATTCCAACTTCATCAAATATTTTAAGATTAGAAATTAGGACTTAATATATTTCCTTTGTAAAAGGAATCTATAATCTCCACCACCTCTTTCTCGGTGTCCACTATTTGTATTAAATCTAGATCCTTAGGGCTAATATTCCCCATTTTAAGCATAACTTCCTTGGCCCAATCCATTAGACCGTTCCAAAATTCCGAGCCCACCAAAATAATAGGGAATTTTTCTATTTTGTTGGTCTGTATAAGTGTAATGGCTTCGAAAAGTTCATCCAACGTACCGAAACCGCCGGGCATCACCACAAAGCCTTGGGAATATTTTACGAACATCACCTTACGGACAAAGAAATAATCAAAATCCAAACTTTTGTCCCCGTCAATATAGGGATTGTTATGTTGCTCAAAGGGTAGATCAATGTTCAGGCCAACAGAAGTACCCCCTGCCAAATGTGCCCCTCTATTTCCCGCCTCCATAATTCCCGGACCACCACCCGTAATAATTCCGTAACCGGCTTCGGCAATACTCTGGGCCACGCGGACCGCCAATTCATAATAGGGATCCCCAGGTTTCGTCCTTGCAGATCCAAAGATAGAAACACATGGACCTATGGCACTCATTTTTTCAAATCCGCTGACAAATTCACCCATAATCTTGAATATGGCCCAGGAATCGTTTGTCTTTATCTCGTTCCATCCTTTGTGATGCTGTTCTTTTCTCATGTTGTATTATTTCCATAGCCAATCTAGACTATCGTTGTCATAATCTAATAATGTTATTTTGAAGAAAATATTATTCTTAATCGACAGTTAATTTCCTAGTTCCAATTCTTTTCTTAGAAATTTTGAAGTGTAACTCTTTTTGTCAAGGGCTACTTCCTCCGGAGTACCTTCCGCAACTACCATACCACCATGGCGACCTCCTTCATAACCAATATCGATGATATGGTCCACCATTTTTATGACATCCATATTGTGTTCAATGACAAGAACGGTATTTCCTTTGTTTACAAGTTTGTTAAGCACCTGCATCAATACCCTGATATCTTCAAAATGTAGTCCGGTGGTCGGCTCGTCCAAAATATAAAAGGTGTTCCCGGTATCCCTTTTGGACAGCTCAGTAGCCAACTTGATGCGCTGCGCCTCTCCTCCGGATAAGGTGGTGGATTGCTGCCCCAAGGAAATGTAACCCAGACCTACATCCTGTATGGTTTTTAATTTTCGATAGATCTTGGGGATATTTCCAAAAAAATCCACAGCCTCGTTAATGGTCATTTCCAATACATCGGCTATGGATTTGCCCTTATATCTTATTTCCAGGGTCTCCCTGTTAAAACGTTTTCCGTTACAGGTCTCACAATCCACATACACATCGGGAAGGAAGTTCATTTCAATAACTCTGAGACCTCCACCTTGACAAGTTTCGCAACGCCCCCCGGCAACATTAAAACTAAAACGCCCAGGCTTATAGCCTCTGATGGAGGCTTCCTGTGTCATGGCAAAAAGCGACCTGATTTCACTGAATACCCCGGTGTAGGTAGCAGGATTGGACCGGGGCGTTCTTCCAATAGGGGACTGGTTGATATCTATAACCTTGTCCAAATGTTCCAGTCCCCTGATTTTTTTGTAGGGCATGGGTACCTTTACCCCGTTAAAATAATGGGCATTTAAAATAGGGTACAGGGTTTCGTTGATCAGGGTAGATTTTCCACTGCCGGAAACCCCCGTAACCCCGATCATTTTTCCCAATGGGAAACGTACCGAAACGTTTTTAAGATTATTTCCGGAACAGCCGGATAATTCCAGATAATTTCCATTTCCTGTCCTACGCTTTTTGGGAACTACTATTTTTAATTTTCCGGAAATATAATCGGCCGTTAGGGTATTATGCTTTTTTAGATCATCAGGTTCGCCTTCCGAAATTATTTCGCCACCATGTTTTCCTGCCTTGGGCCCAATATCTATAACATGGTCCGCACGTTCTATCATATCGCGGTCATGTTCTACCACAATTACCGAATTACCTAGGTCCCTGAGCGATTCCAGGGATTTTATTAAACGCTCATTGTCCCTTTGGTGCAAACCAATACTGGGTTCGTCCAGAATATAAAGAACACCCACCAATTGCGACCCAATTTGGGTGGCCAACCTAATGCGCTGCGCCTCGCCCCCTGAAAGCGACTTACTGCTTCTGTTCAAAGAGAGGTAATCCAAGCCTACGTCCAAGAGAAATTGGACCCTTGTTTTAATTTCCTTTATAATTTCTTCGGCAATTTTTAATTGATTGCCCTCCAATTTTTTTTCCAGGCCATTAAAAAAATGGGCCAATTCCGCAATATCCAAATGGGATAGATCGGCAATATTGTTGTTGTCTATTTTAAAATTTAGGGACTCTTTTTTTAACCTGGTGCCATTACAGGTGGGACATTTGATCTTGTCCATATATTCTTTGGCCCAACGCTTAATGGTGGTGGAGTTGGCCTCGCTGTACTGATTTTTTATAAAATTGGAGATGCCCTCGTAATCTATTTTGTATATGCGTTTTACCCCCAATGTTTTTGAATCTACCTCAAAACTTTCCTTACCTCCGTAGAGCAATACCTGAATGGCATCCATGGATATTTTGGAAATTGGGGAAGTAAGTTCAAAATTATATCGCTGTGCAATGGTCTCTATCTGTTTAAAGGCCCAGGAATTTTTATACTCTCCAAGGGGGGCTATACCACCTCCTTTTATAGATAGGCCTTTGTCAGGAAAAATTTTGTTCTCATTTACCTCATAAATATGGCCAAGGCCATTACAATCGGGACACATGCCCTTAGGGGAATTAAAGGAAAAAGTATTGGGCTCGGGCGAAGGGTATGAAACTCCAGTGGTGGGACACATCAGGTCCCTACTGAAATATCGTGGTACCTCGGCTCCTTCCTCCAAAATCATCAATACATTGTCACCACTGTACATGGCCGTATTTATTGTTTCCGAAATACGTTTGTCCAGTTCGGCACTATCCTCAATCTTGAGTCGGTCAATAACGATCTCAATATCATGGGTCTTATAACGGTCCACTTTCATGCCCTTAACAACATCCATGATCTCTCCATCTACCCTTACCTTAACGAAGCCTTGTTTGGCAATCTGTTCAAACAGTTCCCTGTAATGGCCTTTTCTGGATTTAATGACAGGGGCCAGTATATTTATTTTCTTGCCTTTGTAGAAAGATATGATCAAATCCTTTATCTGCGCATCGTCATAACTAACCATCTTTTCTCCTGTATGGTAGCTATAAGCATCACTTGCCCTAGCAAACAAAAGCCTTAGAAAGTCATAGATTTCTGTAATGGTACCTACAGTAGACCTTGGAGATTTTGAAGTAGTCTTCTGTTCTATGGCTATGACTGGTGAAAGTCCATCTATCTTGTCCACATCCGGCCGCTCCAACCCGCCCAGAAACTGTCGGGCATAAGCCGAAAAGGTCTCAATATAGCGTCTTTGGCCTTCGGCATAAATGGTATCGAATGCCAGGGATGATTTGCCGCTGCCGGACAGTCCGGTAATGACCACCAGCTTTTCACGGGGTATGGTTACATCTATATTCTTAAGGTTATGAACTCTGGCGCCCTTAACCTCGATATTCTCTTCGTAATTGATCATTTTCATAGCAAGATGCGAAGTTACGATTTTGACTTCTAAAAATGAAGTAGGTAGTATTTAGTTTTTTGTAGATTAAAAGCATAGCTATAAATTAGCTTTCTTAAATTTAAAAATATTTTAAAATGCAGCTTTTAGGAATAGGTTCCCGAATTAATCACAGCGAATACGGAAAAGGGGTCGTTACCAATGTTACTTCCAAACATTATTGGGTTACTTTTATGGATAATGGTTTGGAAACCATAAACTTGGATTCTGATTTTGAAGTTATAGAAGCAGTGGAGGACGAGGTGGATACCATAAGTTTTTCTGAAGTGGAACAATCGCTGATCTCTATACTAAGGCGTTGGAGCGATGCCAGTTCCATTACGCCAATTGCCGATAAATGGAAGGGTGGGAGCTTGGTCTTAAAACCTGGTGATGCCAATTTATCAGAAAAAGAAATTCCAATGGATACCTTTTTTCACAAAATAGTCATGATCAGGGACCGAATTAGGGTTATGGAACAGAAAATAAACAGCAGTAATAATTTGGATGATCAGGAAAAAGTAGACCTGCAACAGTATATAACCCGGATGTATGGAAGCCTGACCACATTTAACGTACTTTTTAAAAATCAGAGTGATAATTTTGTAGGAGAAAAAAAATAGAAGTAGGCAGTAAATAGTTTTCAGTAGGCAGTAAATAGTTTTCAGTAGGCAGTTGCAGTGGGCAGGGAAAAAGTTTCAGGTTTAATGTTCAAAGAAATTTAATTATCGGTTTTGCTAAGTCTCCCGATTTAGAACTTCCTATAATCCTTTCACGTAAACTACCTCGGGGTAATCCCAGAAGGCATTGAAAGAAGATTTAAGTTGGAATGAAGTTTAAATAATTGATTATCAATTAATCAATTTAATCTTCATAATTCCCCGACGGCTCTGCCTCGAAGATAGTCGGTTTCAAGAAATTTTTTATTGTTTTTTGTCCCTTTGAGTGGAGAAGTCATTTCACGGTTAAGGTAACATTGGTTGGAAATGCTTAAGAACGAGCCAATAATTAGGAAAAGCAGATTCCTTTTCAACGTATTGATTATACAGCCTCCTTTTCATTTGCAATTGACATCCGGTGTTGTCCAGAATAAGGTGAATATGGGCGCAACTTATTATTTATCAGTTGTTTTATGTTGGTAAGGGCAAGGTTGCCCGTACAATCATTGATCGATAATTCCAAAGAAATAATTTCTACGGTATAACGGTTGAAATAAATGGCATACTTTCTTTTTCGATCGTAGACCATGAATTCCTGACCATAAAATTTGGATCTAAAATATTTGGAAATAAGCGGTAGTACATCGAATCCGGGGGAAACATTGGAAAAGTACACCTGGTCTTGTGATATTTCAAAATTGGCAATGGCCTCTATTCTATGTTTTTCACGAGCCACGATTCTGGAGTGCTGCTGAATTTTTAAAACAATTTCCGATATTCCTTCAATAGGATTTTCATCGGGGTTGGCATACATAGAACGGATGTACTGGTAAAGCAGAAGTTCAATGCCTTTGGTCTCACTTAAAAAGGCAAAATAAATGGACTTAATGGCCGCATTGTTTTTGTTCTGTATACTATTCCATACCCTTCTGGCCTTATCCATTTGGGTAAATACGGTTATTGCCTCCGTAAACAGTCCTTTTTGAAGCTCCTTGTTTTTTTGGATGCCCGCTACCGGGATCCTCTCCTCAAAAATTTTGAAAATCGTAGTTAAAAAACCATTGAAACTACCGTCGTATATTAAAATCTTGGGGTTTTCCATAATCATTCAAATAAACTGAGTTGTACACTTGATTCCTTTTTTAAACGCCTTTTTTCCGTTTTTACCAAATGACCTTTGGCCAGGCCAATACCATTCTTAGGACTAACCGAGACAAAGTGATTGTCCTCCATTCCGGAAAATGCCAGACTACTTAATTTTTGATGCAAATCTTCCAAAGTCATTTTTCTTAAAATTGTAATTATTCCAAATATATGGATTAATTCCTAATTATGGAAATATTCCACTAATATTTTTGGATATATTCCAAAGTTTGTATATTTGGTACCAATGGACATGGCGATTTAACCCAATGGTACCATGTTTATGCACTATAAAACTAAAACCTGTACTATGAACGAGGATATGGAAATTGTGACCAAGCGTTTTACCGATTTACGACGGGATTTGGGGTACACCCAATCCGACTTTGCCCATTTGCTCGGTATTTCAAATACCACTGCGGACATTGAAAGGGGCCGTACCAAACTATCCGGAAAGGTAGTGGCCGAATTGCTCAAACAATTTAAAATAAATCCGCTTTGGCTATTTGGGGAAAGTTCACAAAAGTATCTATCGGTTACCAATATCAGTGTCATTCCCAAAGTGGTTACGGTAAATTCGTCCGAAAATGAGAATATGGTATTGGTGAACGCCAAAGCCGCAGCGGGGTACCCCCAGAACATTCAGGACACCAGTTGGTATAAACAATTGCCCGCTTTTGATATTCCCTTGCCGGAGTTCAGAAATGCCACTTATAGGGGTTTCCAAATAGAGGGAGACAGTATGTTGCCCAATCTAAAGCCAGGGGAATGGGTATTGGCCAGAGCCATGGAAGGGCTAAAGGAAATTAGTTCCAATAAAATTTACGTTGTGGTACTACAGGACGCCGTTTTGGTAAAGAAAATTGAAAAATCCCCCGATCCGGCCATAATTTCCTTAATATCCATAAATGAAAACTATCCTCCATACAGTGTTAACACAGAGGATTTGCAGGAACTTTGGCAGGTTGCCAGTAAAATAACCTTTGGAGTGGACGCTACCTCGGAAAAAGGGTTGTTAAGGCAACTGCAGGAATCCATGGATGAACTCAAAAATCAATTGAAGAAGGTAAATAATTAACAGAACGGCCTCTAAGCAAAGTGTAAGAAATTTTGAAAGCAGGACCGTCGCGCTGCAGACCAAGATACAGGACAACATAATCCATTCCCGTACATGCTCTTATACTCCTTTTGTTCGTTAAAATGTCTATTTTTTTCGATGAAATACATAATTGTTTTGAATTTATCGCTTTCACAACAAGATTTTGGCATTACACAACAAAATTCTAAATTTCATTTGGATACAGCATATTTTTGAATTGATAATAAGTCCCAAATCTTATCATTACATATAGAAAAAGGCTGTGCAATTAAATTGTATTGCCTTTTTTATTTTTACATCTTAATTACCAACAGAAAAGCATGAGGTATGATATTGATTAACTTGTCCATAAATCAAATTATTTGATTTATGCCTTTATCGGATAGGGAACGGTAATCGCAATTAAATATGCGGGGTACAACAATAACCCTGCTTTGGCGTTTGTAGTAATGTGTTCCTATACGCAACGGGTTAAAAATTATTAACAAAGACCTTGAAGTTATTAGAATATTTAGACAACAATTGAGCAATGATGAAATCTTTTAATAAAATATTTGTTTCATTAATGGTTTTTTCATTGTGTTTAGGGTATTCGGCTGCCCAAGACCCTTCCGTCAAACCCGATTATTTTCAGGAGTTCCAAAATAAGAGGGGAGTCCATGAAAGATTCAACTATTTTTTTAGTATTCCCAATCGCTATTTGGAAGATTCTGCTTATGACTGGCAAGCAGCAGTAAATGTGTATCACAACAATTCCCAAAAGGTAAAGGATTCCATGAGCATTGCAAAATACGAGCTTATGCAATCCCAGCTTTATTATGATATAGGCGACTTTAGCAAAAGTGTGGCCATTGCAAACCAACTGCACAAGAGAATTGAAAATTTGGACCTGCCGTCCAAAAATATACTTTTGGATCTAATAGACCATAATTATGCAAAATTGGGGCTATACGATCGGCAATTTGAAATTAGAAATGAGAAAAAGAACCTAGGCCTTACGGATAAGGTTATTTTCTATGATATCTATTCCAACCTCGGACTTCATAGGAAGGCGATGGACGACTATATCAAGGACAAGTTGAAGACCATACGGGAGGATGATTATTATGGCCAGGCAGAATACCAGAGCAATGTTGGAAACTATCTTCTTTTGGATATGTCCATTCCCACCGCTTTAACCTATTATAAGAAGGCAAAAGGCTTTATAGATGTCTACCTGAACGATATAAGCAAGGAGAAAACAGAGCAGGAAATCGCCATGGGCAATTTATTGAAAGCAAGTATTGAAGGAAATATAGGTAAATGTCATGCGCTGCTCAAGGAATACGATATTGCCATACCCTATTTGGAGAATTCCATTAATTTGATCAATGAGAACAATAAGGGTAAATTCTCATCGGAAAAGGTGGAAAGTACCTTGGAACTGGCAGACTGTTATTTACAGAAAGAAGATTACGGGAAGGCCAGGGAATACCTTTTAAACGGATTGGATCCTGTGAAAATAGAAAATATCCTCAGGAGCAATAGATTATTGGCGGCATATTATGACCGTATCGGCGATTATAAAAATTCGGTCGACTATTTAAAAAGAAACGTACGTATCCGGGATTCTATGAATAGAAATGAATCCTCCATGAAAAAGCAGCAGTTGGCCGCTGTGGCCGGACAAGAGATAGAGTACTCCAAAAAAATGATGGAGCAGCAAAAAAAGGACCTGGAACAATCCAGGAGCGATTTACAGGCCAAAGAGGAAAGGATAAACATTGTTTTCATTTCTTTGATATTTACACTCTTGGGATTTGCAGGATTGGTTTTTGCCTATTTGAAAAGTATTAAGAACCAGCGACTCATTGCAGACCAAAAGCGCATCATAGAGGCTTCCCTGGTAGAAAAGGATTCCCTTTTAAAAGAAATTCACCATAGGGTAAAAAACAACCTACAGATGGTTTCCAGCCTACTTAGTTTACAAACCAAAAATACGCGTAGCAAAGCGGCCATTGAGGCATTGGAGGAAGGGAAGAGCAGGGTAAAGGCAATGGCACTTATCCATCAAAAATTATATCAGAACGATGATCTCTCCGTAATAGAAATGCAGGGATATATAGAAAGCCTTATCAACAGTGTACAATCGGTCTACAAGAAGGGGGGGCATAATATAAATATAACCATTGATGCCGAAGGCGTTGAGTTGGATATTGATAGGGCAATTCCCTTCGGACTGATTTTAAATGAATTGGTGTCCAATTCATTTAAATACGCTTTCCCTGACGATGATGAGAATGGAAAAATCTACATCCATTTGAGAAAAAATGGGGAACAAGGCTATTTTGAGTACACGGATAATGGCGTAGGATTGCCCGAGGATACTGATGACAGGACCAATTCCTCCATGGGGATCCGATTGATGAATCGTTTGGTAAACCAGCTTCAATCTACTTTAAATATTGATAAAACATCGGAAGGAGTTCGTTTTTGGTTCAATTTTAAATAAATTTGAACCAAAACAGTTCTAGCCATGCAAATTACTTATCTAGGCCATTCCTCCTTACTAATAGAAACAGCAGGAAAAAGATTATTGATAGATCCATTTATTTCAGGAAATGAAAAGGCCAGTGGAAAAATAGAAATTAGTGATTTAAAACCCGATTATATCCTACTTACCCATGCCCATCAGGACCACACCTTAGATGTTGTGGAAATTGGAAAAATGAACACTTCCACCACGGTGGTGAGCAATTTTGAAATTGCCACTTACTATGAAAATAGGGGCATAAAGGCACACCCTATGAATCATGGTGGAAGCTGGAAGTTTGATTTTGGCACCCTGAAATTTGTAAATGCCGTTCACACCTCTTCCTTTCCGGACGGGACCTATGGAGGCCAGCCGGGGGGATTTATCCTATCTTCCCAAGGGAAGCATATCTATATAGCAGGGGATACCGCCCTGACCATGGATATGAAGCTTATCCCTATGTCCTTTAAACTGGATATTGCCGTATTGCCCATTGGCGATAATTTTACCATGGGGATTAACGATGCCATTACAGCATCCGATTTTATTGAGTGCAACAAAATAATGGGCTATCATTATGATACTTTTGGTTATATAGAAATAGATCATAAAGATGCCGTTCAAAAATTTTCCGAAGCCGGAAAGGAATTATTGCTACTGGAAATAGGGGAGTCTATATTGGCATAACCTAATTGTATTTCATGAAAGCAACCTACAAAAAATACATTTTGGAATTTAAACGTCCCAGCGGTACTTCCAGGGGCGTAATGACACATAAAGAAACTTTCTTTATTATTCTGGAGCATGACAAAAAGTACGGAATTGGGGAATGTGGTATTTTAAGGGGCTTAAGTGTAGATGATGTTCTGGATTATGAGGAAACACTGAAATGGACCTGCGAGAACATTGGTTTGGGGAAAGACCGATTATGGGAAGTTTTGTTGCCTTATCCAAGTATTCAGTTTGGGGTGGAGCAAGCCTTTTTATCCCTAAATTCCAACGATCCCTTTTTACTTTATCCTTCAAAATTCACCCAAAACAAAAGTTCCATAGCCATTAATGGCCTAATATGGATGGGAGATGAACATTTTATGCACCAACAGGTCCAGCAAAAATTAACCGATGGTTTCAAATGTTTGAAATTAAAAATTGGGGCCATCAATTTTGGGAAGGAGATGGCCCTTTTAAGATCTATTCGAGCCAAATACAGTGAAAAAGAGATAGAACTTAGGGTAGATGCCAACGGGGCATTTCTTCCTTCGGAGGCCATGCATAAACTACAATGTCTTTCCCATTTTGGTATTCACTCCATAGAGCAGCCTATAAAGGCAGGTCAGGTCAATGAAATGGGGGAGTTGTGCTTTAACGCTCCCGTCCCTATAGCATTGGACGAAGAATTGATAGGAATTTCGGATGTAACGGAAAAGGAAATATTGTTACAAACTATAAGGCCGCACTATATAATTCTAAAGCCAAGTTTGGTAGGTGGGTTCAAGGGAAGTATGGAATGGATTGGGATTGCGGAAAAATTGAATATAAAATGGTGGATTACCAGTGCCCTGGAAAGCAATATTGGACTCAATGCCATAGCACAATGGGCCTATACCCTAGGTAACCCTTTACCACAGGGATTGGGCACCGGAGGATTGTATACCAATAATTTTGAATGTCCGTTAAGGGTAAAAAATGGAACGATATCCTATGAACACAACAGGAATTGGGAAAATAATTTAATTGAGCATATATGTATATAGAACAGGGATATAAAGGAAATCATGAATCTTGGCGATACCTTGTAGGGATATTGATCATATTTATGGGCTGGCAACTTTTGGGGTCCATCCCACTACTTGGGATCCTGATCATTAAATCCCTTGGGGGGGAAACCTATCCCTCGGATGTTGCCGGCATGTCCAAATTGGTAGGTAGCAACCTATTTCTCTTCCTAATGCTCATTTCCTTTGTATTCGGACTTATGGCTACCTTTCTTACCGTGAAATATGTACATAGGCAAAGTATAGTATCGCTCACCACCAGTAGAAAGAAAATTGATTGGAAAAGGGTATTTTTTGCTTTTGGCCTGTGGGGTTTCATTACCATATTGATTACGGGTTTGGACATCTACCTAAGTCCGGAGGATTATGTCTTCAATTTTAAACTATTGCCCTTTGTTGTCCTTAGCGTAATTTCGATTTTATTAATTCCGCTCCAAACCAGTTTTGAGGAATATTTTATGAGGGGTTATCTGATGCAGGGCATAGGGTTGATGTCGGGAAAAAGATGGGTTCCCTTGGTGATCACCTCAATGATCTTTGGATTGTTGCACCTTTTTAATCCCGAAGTTGAAAAATTGGGATATGGCATAATGGTCTATTATATCGGTACCGGATTTTTTCTGGGAATATTAACACTGATGGATGAAGGATTGGAATTGGCCATTGGCTTTCATGCAGCCAATAATCTATTGACCGCCCTTTTGGTAACCGCGGATTGGACCGCCTTCCAGACCGAATCCCTCTATCGGGATATATCCGAACCGGAACTGGGCTGGGATGTGTTTGTTCCAGTTTTGGTAATTTACCCCATCCTTTTATATGTATTCTCCAGAAAATACGGATGGACGAATTGGAAGGAGCGCCTTGCAGGCGATGTGCGGAGTGCAGAAACGGTAACGATAGGGGAAGTTAATGGTTCCAACCTGTAAACATATCCATCCTAAATTCAAATTCAACGGAATCCATTATAATTTTGGGGATTTACAGGAATTGGCCTACAGTCTGGTAAAGGAAGGGAAGGATTTTGAAAAGTCCATTGGAAATTTTCTGATGGACTGGCTGGACCATTCCGATTCCCTTGTAGTCCGTACCTCCGGATCTACCGGTATCCCCAAAACAATTGCCTTGAAAAAGGAACATATGGCCAATTCTGCCCTGGCTACCGGATCCTTCTTTAAAATGGGACCCGGAACGAAAGCCCTTCAATGTTTGTCCGCCGATTATATAGCAGGGAAAATGATGTTGGTCCGCACCTTGGTACTTGGCTGGGAATTGGACACGGTGGAACCCTCTTCCAATCCTTTACAGTATATAACCCAACATTATAACTTTGCTGCCATGGTGCCCGTACAGGTACAAGGTTCGATCTCCAATTTAAAATATATTGATACTTTAATAATTGGGGGTGCCGCTGTCTCCCCTGAATTAAAATCGAATCTGGATAAAGTGGATACCCGTCTTTTTGAAACCTATGGAATGACAGAGACCATAACCCATATTGCCGTAAAGGAAATTGCCAAGGGTCCTGAGGATGGTAACTTCATGGCCCTTCCAAATGTTTCCCTTTCCAAGGACCATAGGGGTTGCCTAGTGATAGAAGCCCCAAAAGTTTCAGACGCCATTATAGTTACCAATGATTTGGTAGACCTTATATCATCCCAAGAGTTCCGGTGGTTGGGCAGGTATGATAACATTATTAATTCCGGGGGGGTAAAACTGATTCCGGAACAATTGGAATCCAAATTGTCGGTACTGATCAAACCCAGATTTTTTGTGACGGGCATCCCTGATGCCATCCTGGGCCAAAAATTGGTATTGGTGATAGAAGGAACTATGGATGGGAACCAATTGCTCCAAGAAATCAAATCCCTTGGCACCATCTCCAAATTTGAAGCTCCCAAAGAAATTTTTAGTGTAACCCAGTTTGTAGAAACAACTAGTGGGAAGGTAAATAGACCGGAAACATTAAAATTACTGAATTTGATATAGTACATTTAAATGGCGTATTACTCCGTTCAATAACTTTCAAATTATAAAATCTTCAAATCACCAAATTGATACATTGACAAATTGGTACATTGCTACATTAGTACATTAACCAAATTGATACATTGCCACATTTTCAAATTTATTAATCTTCAAATCCTCACATCATCAAATCACTAAATCTTCAAATTCCTAAACCTGCACCACTCCCATATTAAAGGGCTTTTCAATAGGGGCATGGTTGGCCGCGTCAATGCCCATGGATATCCATTTGCGAGTCTCCAAAGGATCTATTACTGCGTCCGTCCACAAACGGGAGGCAGCATAATAGGGCGATATTTGCTCGTCGTACCCCTGCTTTATTTTATTGAAAAGTTCGTTTTCTTGGGCCTCGGTTATTTTTTCGCCCTTCTTTTTTAGCGATGCCGTTTCTATTTGAAGCAATACTTTGGCTGCCGAATTACCGCTCATTACCGCCAATTCGGCACTGGGCCAGGCCACTATCAATCTCGGGTCGTAGGCCTTGCCGCACATGGCATAATTTCCCGCTCCGTAACTATTGCCTATGACCACGGTAAATTTTGGCACTACCGAATTACTTACCGCATTTACCATTTTGGCCCCGTCCTTTATAATTCCCCCATGTTCACTTTTACTGCCCACCATAAATCCGGTAACGTCCTGTAAAAACACCAAAGGAATTTTCTTTTGGTTGCAATTGGCTATAAAACGGGTAGCCTTATCGGCGGAATCGGAATAGATGACCCCACCAAATTGCATTTCCCCATTCTTGGCCTTGACCACCTTCCGCTGGTTGGCTACAATGCCTACGGCCCATCCATCTATGCGGGCATATCCGGTAAGTATGGTTTTGCCGTACCCCTCCTTATACTGTTCAAAATCGGAATTATCCACCAACCGATTAATAATTTCCAACATATCGTATTGTTCGGCCCTCGATTTTGGAACAATACCGTAGATATCATCTTCCCTTTCCTTCGGTTTTACGGCTGGAATCCTATTGTATCCTGCCTTATCATAGTCGCCTATTTTGTCCATAATGTTCCTAATGGTATCCAAAGCGTCCCTGTCGTTCTTCGCCTTGTAATCCGTTACCCCACTAATTTCACAATGGGTAGTGGCACCACCCAGGGTTTCATTGTCTATAACCTCCCCAATGGCGGCTTTTACCAAATAACTGCCGGCCAAAAAAATACTCCCCGTTTTGTCCACGATCAAGGCCTCATCGCTCATTATGGGAAGATAGGCCCCACCGGCCACACAACTGCCCATAATAGCTAAAATTTGGGTAATTCCCATACTGCTCATTACCGCATTGTTCCTGAAAATTCTACCAAAGTGTTCTTTATCGGGAAATATTTCATCCTGCATGGGAAGATATACCCCTGCACTATCTACCAAGTAAATAATGGGCAAGTGGTTTTCAATGGAAATTTCTTGTGCCCTTAAGTTTTTTTTTGCGGTGATAGGGAACCATGCTCCCGCTTTCACCGTGGCATCATTGGCCACAACAATACATTGTTTTCCCTGTACGTAACCCATTTTTACAATTACGCCTCCAGAGGGACATCCACCGTGCGCCTCGTACATACCATCGCCAACAAAGGCCCCTATTTCAATAACTTCCCTGTCCTTGTCCAATAAATAATCAATGCGCTCCCGAGCACTTAATTTGCCTAGTGCATGTTGCTTTTCCAACTTACTTTTCCCTCCTCCGAGTTTTACTTTGGCCAGTTTATTATTTAATGCCGATAGTAGTAATTTATTGTGATCTTCGTTCTTGTTGAAGTTGATATCCATGTTGAGATGTCTTTACTTTTGCGCAATAAAGATAAGGAGTTATATTTATTAACTTTTACGAAATAATAGGGTATATGAGCAAAAAAATTAATTGGGGAATTATTGGGTTGGGCAACATTGCCCGCAATTTTGTTAAAGATCTTGCCCTGGTGGACGAGGCTCAAGTATATGCAGCAGCCTCCAGAAATTTGGCCAAGGCCAAGGAGTTTGCAGCAGCACATAATATTTCAAATGCCTTTGGAAGTTATAGGGAACTTTTGGAGTGCAGGGAAGTGGATGTCGTATATATCGCCACGCCCCACACTTCACATTGCGAATTGTCCATAATGGCCATGGAACACGGCAAACATGTGCTGTGTGAAAAGCCTATGGGCGTAAATAGGGCAGAGGTCGAAAAAATGATTGCGGCAGCCCAAAAAAATAAGGTTTTTCTAATGGAAGCCCTATGGAGCCGTTTCAATCCGTCCATCATGAAGGTAAAACAATTGATAGGGAACGGAGAAATTGGTCCATTGGCCTATGTACATGCGGATTTTGCATTTTATGCATTGGACAGGGACTTTAATGGACGGGTGTTAAATCCAGAACTTGCCGGAGGTTCTTTATTGGATATTGGTATTTACCCCATTTTCCTGCTTATTTTCTTCTTGGCCTACCGGATCGGATTTTGTCGGCCTCTAATTTTTATCCCAATGGTACGGAAATACAGACCTCAATTATCTTTAAATATCCCGGGGCCCAGGCCATATTATATTCAGGATTTACCAGTAGATCCGAAATGAAGGCCGAAATATCGGGAGAAAGGGGAAGTATATATTTGCCAACAAGATGGCACGAGGCACAAGGATATGTCCTTGAGAAGAATGGAGAAAAAGTAGAATTCAGCATCCCAACTACGGGTAGGGGGTACTTTTACGAAATTAATGAGGTTCACCACTGTCTGGGATTGGGAAGGTTGGAAAGCGGTCTCTGGAGCCATGGCAACAGTCTGGATTTAATAAGCTTAATGGACAGCGTGAGAAAACAGAATGAAATCGTATTTCCTTTTGAAGAATAAAGTTTTTTTGTTAGGTGAGAATTTCTTGTAAAATTTCCGATATTTGAGGCGCTACAAACCAAACCAGCTAAAAAATGGGAATGAATAAGAATACAGTGCTTGCATGGGCAACCTTTATTATGATAATCGTAGGTCTTGCGCTTATTGCGCTGGGCGCTTTTAGATATGACGATGTAGCAGGATGGGGGGTTTGCTTCCGTGGGAATAGGTTTCTTTGCAATTGCATGGGTTTTTAATGCCTTAAAGGGAGGGTATAAAACAATACTAAGCGGCATAATTGATTTACATTGAGCAATCCACTGCTGGGCCGGACATTGAAAACATCCTTCTTCAAATTAAAATAGTCAAATAAAATAACAATTACTATTATGTCGGACGATAAGAAAGTCATTTTCTCCATGTCCGGGGTTACCAAAACATACAAAACAGCCAATACCCCGGTATTAAAAAATATTTATTTAAGCTTCTTTTATGGGGCCAAAATAGGAATTTTGGGTCTTAATGGTTCGGGGAAATCTACCCTTCTCAAAATCATAGCAGGGGTGGATAAAAACTTTCAGGGCGATGTAGTTTTTTCCCCGGGGTATAAGGTGGGGTATTTGGAACAAGAACCCCAATTGGACGAAAATAAGACCGTTTTAGAGGTAGTCCGGGAAGGGGTGGCGGATACGGTGGCCATCTTGGATGAGTACAATAAAATCAATGATATGTTCGGACTTCCCGAAGTATATGAGGATGCGGATAAGATGCAAAAACTCATGGACAGACAGGCCGAACTTCAGGACAGGATAGATGCTACCAATGCCTGGGAACTGGACAATAAATTGGAAGTGGCCATGGATGCCCTACGTACCCCGGATTCCGATAAGAAAATAGGGATACTTTCCGGAGGGGAAAGAAGGCGTGTGGCATTGTGCCGATTGTTGTTGCAGGAGCCTGAAATTCTATTGTTGGATGAACCTACCAACCATTTGGATGCGGAATCAGTACATTGGTTGGAGCATCATTTGGCCGAATACAAGGGAACCGTAATTGCCGTTACCCACGATAGATATTTTCTTGATAATGTGGCCGGATGGATCTTAGAGTTGGATAGGGGGGAAGGCATTCCATGGAAAGGGAACTACTCTGGTTGGTTGGACCAAAAATCCAAACGCATGGCCCAAGAGAGCAAAACAGCTTCCAAAAGGCAGAAAATACTGGAACGCGAGCTGGATTGGGTAAGACAGGGGGCGAAGGGGAGACAGACCAAACAGAAGGCCCGTTTACAGAATTATGACAAGTTGATGAGCCAGGACCAAAAGCAATTGGATGAAAAACTGGAGATCTATATCCCCAACGGACCTAGATTGGGAACCAATGTAATAGAAGCAAAGGGCGTAAGTAAGGCCTATGGGGATAAATTGCTTTATGAAGACTTGAATTTCAAATTGCCACAAGCGGGCATTGTAGGTATTATTGGCCCTAACGGGGCCGGTAAGACCACTATTTTCCGTATGATTATGGGGGAGGAACAACCGGACAAAGGGGAGTTTACCGTAGGGGAAACGGCTAAAATTGCCTATGTGGACCAGAACCACTCCAATATTGATCCCAATAAGACCATATGGCAAAATTTTAGTGATGGGCAAGAGCTGATCATGATGGGGGGCAGGCAGGTAAATTCCAGGGCCTATTTAAGCAGGTTCAATTTTTCTGGAAGCGAGCAGAACAAAAAAGTAGATATGCTTTCCGGTGGGGAACGTAACCGTCTGCATTTGGCGATGACCTTAAAGGAGGAGGGCAATGTGCTACTTTTGGATGAGCCTACCAATGATTTGGACGTTAACACCTTAAGGGCCTTGGAAGAAGGCCTGGAAAATTTTGCAGGATGTGCAGTGGTCATTTCCCACGACAGATGGTTCTTGGACAGGATTTGTACCCATATCCTATCGTTTGAAGGGGACTCCCAAGTCTATTTCTTTGAAGGGTCTTTCTCAGAATACGAAGAAAACAAGAAGAAACGTTTGGGCGGGGACCTAATTCCCAAGCGACTAAAATACAAGAAGTTAATACGTTAATTCAATTTTTCTTGTCTTAATTATTAATACGCTGTTGCCGTATTTTTTTACGGCAATAGCGTATTTAATTAATCTGGATCCCTTCCGTAAATATTTTAATACGCTTCCTTGGGATACCAATCCAATTGCACTACTTCAATAGCGGGATTCTTATAGTTTACCAAGGTTTTAAATTTAGTCACATCCCCACATCGGGATTTCCTCTGTAATGATAGGGATAGACCTGTTTGGGCTTAAATTCCAGCACGGCATCCGCGGCACTTTCAACGGTCATGGTGTAGGGAAGGTTCATACAAACAAAGGCCTTATCTATATTTTGTAAGGCACGCATTTCAGGAATATCCTCTGTATCGCCCGAAAAGTAAATTCTTTGATCATTTTTACTGAGCACATAACCATTTCCCCTTCCTTTGGTATGAAAATCCTTGGCCTCCTCCCTAAGATTGTACATCGGTATCGCCTCAATGGAAATACCATAGCGCTCTTTGGTATCCCCATTGTTCAGAATATCCAACTGCGGCGTAAATTCCGAAGGTATTTTGTCGGCCACAGCCTGTGGAACAATAATTTTGGCTTTTTGGGTATCCAAAACCTGTAAAGTTTCCAGGCTAAAGTGGTCCCCATGGATGTCGGTAATTAAAATCAGGTCCGGTTCCGCAACGGCTGCAAAAGCCTCCTTGCCCCCCACGGGATCTACATAGATCACGGTACCATCCCAATTCAAAACTGCAGTGGCGTGTTCTATGGGGGTAATTTCAATAACGGAATTTACATTTTCAGTGTTGGGGTTAATGGCCTCTACGCTTTCAGGGCCCGACTTTGCTTTTTCCTTGCATCCCATAGTCACTAGACCCATAAATAGGGCTGCTTTTATAAGGTAGTTTGAACAGTACATAATCAACGTATTTTAAATTGTTAATAATTCCCCTTTTATAATCGTCCCTATCATGGAGCCAACTCTCTTTCTATTTCAATGGGTAAAAAATCATACTTTTCTATCCATCCTTTATCCTTAGGCCTACATTAAAATATTTCCATCCATGCCGGATTAAAGTTCTTAAATTTTGGTTGGCCAGCCGGATTTTAAAGGAATATACTTAGGGACATCATGATAAAAACACTATTCTCCTAAAGTTAAGGCTAACATTTTATAATCTAAGGCCGTAATTTTATTATTTTTAACTTAAAAAATCTAAAATCCAAACCAGATCGTATATACGGGTGTTACGAACAAATAAAATTAAAGGTAAAATAAATAATTATAATCATGACTGAAACAAAAAGTAATAATGGATTGAAAGTTATTGCAGGCTTATTAGGTGTAATTTTACTTGGGGTAATCATATACACAGTAAGTTTATATCAGGATAAACAGAAGAACACTGCATTACTTACAAAAGAAAAAGAATTGGTCGTTGAGGATCTGACCAGTTTAAAGTCGGAGTATGACAAGGCCATCTTGGAAAGCAACGCTACCAACGAGGAATTGGTTTCCGCCAGGGACAATATTGCAAAGTATATTGATTCCGTTAAGACAATGAAGGCAGATATTGCCAGTCTTTACCGCTACAGAAAGCAGGTAGGTATCCTGACCAAAGAAAGGGAGCAGTTGTTAAGAAAAGTAGATTCATTGACCAGATCCAATACTTTCTTGGCCATGCAAAGGGACAGTACTTATGTAGAGTTGGAAAAACAGACTGTTTTCAATGATTCCTTGGTAGTACAAAATACGCAATTGGCAGATGCTGTAGAAAAAGGATCGGCCCTAAATTTATCCAAATTTTCCGTAGATGCCGTTAAGGAAAGGACCAGTGGTAAATTGGTGTCTACCGCTAGGGCCAGGGCCACTGATAAATTGAAAGTTTGTTTTACCATTGCGGACAACGTAATTGCCCAAGCTGGAGACAGACAATTCTTAATTGAGGTGTTGGACCCACAAGGAAATGTATTGGGAGAAAGTTTCTCCAAAACAAATGATTCCGGAGCTTCGGTAACCTACAGCAAAGGAACCGATTTCTACTATGAGAACCGTTCTTTGGACGTATGCGATTTTATTGACAAACCGGCAGGAGAATTCCAGAAAGGGAACTATATGGTAAATGTTTATGACAACAATCTAAAGTTGTTGGGAACATCTAAGTTTCAATTGAAATAAATAACACTATCCATTTAACTAAAAAGGCCGATCTTTTAAGATCGGCCTTTTATTTTTTAGTACATCAACCAATATTAGCTTAAATTGCCCACCATATCCTCGGGCTTTACCCACTCGTCGTAATCTTCTGCAGTTACATATCCTAAATTGATGGCCTCTTCCTTCAAAGTAGTCCCATTTTTATGGGCCGTATTGGCAATTTCCGCGGCCTTGTAATACCCAATCTTAGTGTTAAGGGCCGTAACCAACATTAAAGAATTGTTTAGAAGCTGCTTAATAACGTCGTGATTGGGCATTATACCTATGGCACAATTCTCGTCAAAACTAATACAGGCATCCCCTAATAATTCGGCAGATTGTAATATGTTCGCCGCCATCATGGGTTTAAAAACATTTAGTTCGTAATGCCCTTGGGTTCCACCAACACTTATGGCCACATCGTTCCCCATTACTTGTGCACAGACCATTGTTAAGGCCTCACATTGGGTAGGGTTCACTTTTCCGGGCATAATGGAACTCCCGGGTTCGTTCGCCGGAATAATAATTTCACCTATCCCCGATCTGGGCCCTGAAGCCATCATCCTAATGTCGTTGGCTATTTTGTTTAGGCTTACCGCCAATTGTTTTAAGGCTCCATGGGTTTCCACTATGGCATCATGGGAAGCCAGGGCCTCAAACTTGTTTTCGGCAGTTTTAAAAGGTAGTCGGGTAAATCTGGCAATATATTGTGAAACCAATACGTCATAACCTTTGGGAGCGTTTAAACCGGTTCCTACGGCAGTTCCGCCAAGTGCCAATTCGCTCAAATGGTCCAAGGTGTTGTCCAAGGCTTTTAGTCCGTGATCCAGTTGGGAAACATAACCTGAAATTTCCTGTCCCAAGGTGAGGGGAGTGGCATCCATTAAATGGGTCCTTCCTATTTTTACCACCTGGGCAAATTCTTTGGATTTTTTATCCAAGGTATTCCTTAGCTGCCTAACTCCCGGTATGGTAACTTCAACAATCTTTTTATAGGCGGCAATATGCATCCCTGTAGGAAAGGTATCGTTGGAAGATTGGGATTTGTTAACATCATCGTTGGGCTGGATGGTTTTCTCACCTTCCCCAATTTTTTTTCCGGCCAATTCATGGGCCCTATTGGCAATGACCTCGTTAACGTTCATGTTGCTTTGGGTACCGGAGCCGGTCTGCCATATCACCAAGGGAAATTGGTCATCGTGTTTCCCATCTAAAATTTCATCGCATACCTGGGCAATACGATCCCTTTTTTCTTCAGAGAGTACACCTAATTCATGGTTGGCGTAGGCCGCCGCTTTTTTTAAATAGGCAAATCCATAAACAACATCCAAGGGCATTGATGCCTCCGGACCAATTTTAAAATTATTTCTAGAGCGTTCGGTCTGGGCTCCCCAATATTTGTTGGACGGCACTTTAACCTCGCCCATGGTATCCTTTTCTATACGGTATTCCATAATTTAAATGGTGTTTATTGATAATTACAAATTTATACTTATCTCGTTAGCTAATAAAATTTACAAATGAATAAGGACCTCTTATAAAAATTTTGATTTTAGTTCCTGGGTAGGAACCATGCAGGCATTCTTTTTCCCATACCATTTATATCGGTTATGGGCAATGTAGTCGTACACCCGATCCCTTATTTTTTCGGGGATCCATTGGAACACCACCACCAGCTGCCATATTCCACCAAAAGACCGGGCAATTTTAAGGGCAGCGGTAGATTTGGTGTAATAGGCCACCCCCTGTTCTATGAGAATTATAGAATCGATCTGGGAGGCATCCATTCCCCGCTCCTTCATTAATTCTCCCCCAATATCACTTTGCAGGGCCGCAAACCTATAAATATTGTTTTTATCGTGTTCAATAACGTATTGCACAGCACTATTGCATAGGTTGCAAACACCGTCAAAGAGAATTATTTTCTTGTTTTCAATCATTTCCGTAGTGGTTTAACCACTTATTACATTTTTCTTTCAACCAGTTCCAGTTGATCTACAGCAACATTGGTGGTAAAAATACCATAGTTTACAATGGCCTTGTTCTTTTCCAGACTGTCTATACTGCCCACGGCCTTTCCGTCCGTTAAGCGCACACGGTCCCCAATTTTAAATACCGGTCTTGGTTTATTTTTTTCCTTTACTTCTGCCTTCTTTTTTTCAACTTTTTTCTTTTCGCGGATCACCTCCACTTTTTTGATCACCTCTTGTTCTACTTTGGCCTTCCGTTCCTTTTGGGCCCTTACTTCTTTTACCGATTGTTTCTTACGCTTGCTGTTCTCGGTTTCCACAATACGTATCAATTCGGAAACCAAACTCCGTTTCTTTTTATCCTGAAAATATTTTTCGGCGGCCGTATTTACCTTATTGCCCAAATAGATCATCCGTTGGTTATGATCGTACAGTTCCTGATAATTTTCCAATTTGGATTTGATCTTGGAATTGAGGTCTTCCAGTTTTTGAGCCTCGGTCCTGGCCTTGGATTCCTCCTCCTGAAGTCTGGAACCCGTTTTTTCCATTTTACTGCGTTCCTTTTGAAGTTTGGCAATGGTGGCGTCAAAACGGACCTTGCCATGCTCTATTTTCTTTTTTGCCTTGTTGATAAGGCTATAGGGGATACCGTTTTTTTGGGCCACTTCAAAAGTAAAGGAGCTACCGGCCTGGCCCAATACCAATTGATAGGTGGGCTCCAGCGATTTTCCATCAAAAAGCATATTGGCATTCGTAACATGGGGCAATTCATTGGCCAACAGCTTAAGATTGGCGTAATGGGTGGTAATAACTCCGTAGGCGCCCCTTTCATAAAAAACTTCCAAAAATGTCTCGGCCAGGGCTCCTCCCAGTTCCGGATCGCTCCCTGTTCCAAACTCATCGATCAGAAACAAGGTTCTGTCATTGCATTTGCGCAAGAAGTAGTTCATATTCTTTAGGCGATAACTATAGGTACTGAGATGGTTTTCTATGGATTGGTTGTCGCCAATATCCGTAAGGACATTATCGAACAAACAAACTTTGGACCGTTCATGTACCGGGATCAATAAACCGCTCTGCAACATCACCTGAAGCAGACCAATGGTTTTTAGGGTAATACTTTTCCCTCCGGCATTGGGTCCGGATATCACTATAATTCTGTTTTCGGGATGTAGGGCAATGGTTTGAGGGTATGTTTTTTCCTTTTTGTACTTATTGCTTAAAAACAGTAAGGGATGGTAGGCGTCCCTAAGGTATAGCTCTCTGTGGTCACTAATTTCCGGCAACAGGGCATCCATCTCCAGAGCATATTTGGCCTTGGAGGCCGTAATGTCCATATGTGCCAAAAAATCTTGATAAGCAAATAATTCAGGGGCAAAGGGCCGTATGCGATTGGTGAGATCGTTCAATATTTTTTGTATCTCTTCCCGTTCCTCAAATTCCAAGTTGCCAAGTTCCCTACTATACCTAAGGGTAGTTTCCGGCTCAATGTAGACAATACTTCCTGTTTTGGAGGTTCCCATAACGGCACCCTTTACTTTTTTCCGATACATGCTCTTTACGGCAAGTACACGTCTATTATCTACAACGGACTCCCTTATCTCATCCAAAAGTTCCGAGGCGTGATAGGTATTCAGTGCCGTGGCAAAACTCTGATTTATTTTACCTTTTACCGCCACCATTTGGGAACGGATATTTTGAAGATTGGCCGAAGCGTTATCCCTTATTTCCCCAAATTTATCAATGACGGCCTCTATATTACGGGGAATTTCCAAATTAAGGTTAATGCCATCGGAAACAACGAAAAGAAGGGGGTAGTACTCCTTGAATTTTATAAAGAATTTAATATGGGTGGCCACTGTAGTGCAAATGGAACCTATTTTCCTGAACCCGCCCACTTCCAATGTGGTATTCTCAATTTTAAGGAGTTTTAACTCTTGGCCAATAGTGTCAAAATTATGACCGGGAATCCTATTGTCGTTGGAGTAGGAGGCCAAATACTCGGAAGTCTGCCCCAAAACATTCAACAACCCGGTTTTATCTGTTATCGGTTCCAAATGGGCAACCTGTTCCTTTCCGAGTTCTGTGGTACATCGGGCGGCCAATTGCAGTAGGACGGTATTAAATTCGAGATCTTGAAGTGTTTTTGAACTTATTTTATTCATTTATTCAATTTTCCTTCCCATTTAAGGATGTACGGCCTTCAAAGGTAAGGAATAGGTGCAATATGGAAGGACTGTAAATACATGAATTTATTGCCTTGATGTACCTTTTTTTGCCCCAAAGACCCACCTGAGTAATAAAAAATTTCTTGAAACCGACTATCCTCGAGGCAGAACCGTAGAGGTATTTCGCCGTACCGATAGCTATCGGTATCATTTTGGCCTTAGGGCCAAAAACCGAAATTTTGTATTTTGCCCCACCCGGAATTGCGAAAAAGCAATTCCGACCTCCCCCAAGGGGAGGTATGATCGGAAACCCCGAGGCAGAGCCATCGGGGAATTATAAAGATTAAAAAGAAAAGGAATGTTGGCCCCCGGAACAATATTTTTGGCATAGTAAATGTTTTATAACTAGGCTATTGACATAGCTTTATTTTGTAACCATTTAAAACGACCAGATGAAAGACTATAAATTAATACTCGGATATATTGTTTTAGGCATTTTATTAATGTCATGCAGTGCCACCAATAATTTAACGATGGGAGCTACGGAGCCGGCCATAGTGCATCTTCCCAAAGAGATACAAAGAATAGGTATTATTAATAGAAGCCTGCCTTCCGAAGGCAATAGGACAATCGACAAAATAGACCAAATACTATCGGCCGAAGGACTTGATCTGGACAGAAAAGGGGCCGAAATGGCCATTAATGCCCTATCGGATGAACTGGCGGGTACGGGAAGATTTGAGGAAATACTTATTTTGGATCAGGAAACTGAAATAAGAAAAGGACTGGATGTATTTCCAGCAAGTCTGTCTTGGGAAGTTATAGAAGAGATTTGTGAGTCCAATGGAGTTGATGTCATTTTTTCCTTGGCATTTTATGATACGGACACAAAGGTTTTCTATAAACCATCCGTAATGCAACTACCCAACAATTTGGGAGTTAAAGTAGCTGTACCGGCCCATGAGGTTATGCTGAATACCCTTATTAAAAATGGGTGGCGAATCTATAATCCCCGTAATAGACAAGTTGTGGACGAGTTTATGTACACAGATCAGTTGGTATCCTCGGGGAAAGGTATCAATCCGGTAAAAGCAATAGAGGCCGTAGCCCGTAGAAACGAGGCTGTTGAAGAATTGAGCAAAAATATGGGGTATGCCTATGGTTCAGGCTTTCCCCTTACAAACATAGAATCTCTAGGGACTATTTTGTACGTGGGACCGACAATTTCATGGTAGCCAAAAGAAGGGCGCAGACCGGGGATTGGCAGGGCCGCCCAACTTTGGGAAAAAGAATTGGACAATTCCAAATCCAAAATAGCAGGAAGGGCCTGTTACAATATGGCAATAATAAATGAGATCAACGGGGATCTGAATACCGCCATGGATTGGGCTTCAAAGTCTTATACGGATTATAATAACAAGGAAGCTCTAAGATATCTAAATATCCTTAAATACCGATTATCACAGAACGAGATCTTGGAACAACAAGCGTCCCGATAAGATCATCGGCCTTAGAAAGACTGCATGGTGACCAATCTTTTATAGACCCCGTCTTTACCCATAAGTGCTGTATGGGAACCTTGTTCCACGATCTCCCCTTTTTGTAATACCACAATCGTATCGGCATTTTGTATGGTGGAAAGTCGGTGCGCAATTACAATGGAGGTCCTGTTCTGCATCATTTTTTCAAGGGCATCCTGTACCAAACGTTCACTTTCCGTATCCAGGGCGGAGGTGGCCTCGTCCAATATCATAATGGGCGGATTTTTTAAAACGGCCCTGGCAATGGACAACCGCTGCTTTTGCCCTCCGCTCAGTTTATTTCCACTATCCCCTATATTGGTGTCATACCCCTGGGGCAACCCACTAATAAAATCGTGTGCATTGGCTATTTTGGCAGCTTCCATTATTTCCTCCTCCGTGGCACCCTCTTTACCCAGTCCAATATTATTTTTAACGGTATCGTTGAACAAAATGGAATCTTGGGTTACCAGTCCCATTAAATTACGGAGCGATTTTTTACTAAAATCCCGAATATCAACACCATCAATTTTTATTTCCCCCTCATTAACATCATAAAAGCGGGTCATTAGGTTGGCTATGGTACTTTTCCCGCTTCCCGATTGGCCTACCAGGGCTACGGTTTGGCCCTTGGACACCTTTAAATTAAATTTTTTCAATACATATTCATCCTCATATTTAAAGGAAACATTGTTAATGTCTATTCCCTTTTCAAATGTAGTTTTTACAAGGGCCTCCTTCTTTTCAACAATTGGATTTTCGGTTTCCAAAATTTCCAGTACGCGTTCTGCCGCAGCATTTCCTTTCTTTACACCAAAGGAGGCCTTGCTAATGGCTTTTGCAGGAGTTAGTATATTGTAGGCAAGCCCCATATAGGCAATAAAGGAGGAGGCATCCAAGGTTTTGTCTATCAAGACCATTTTTCCGCCAAACCAGAGCAATACCCCAATGACCAATATGCCCAAAAACTCCCCTGTTGGGGAAGCCAGATTCTGTCTGTTCAACAGCTTGTTGGAAAAATGAAAAAACCTATGGGTAGAAGTCGTAAAGGTTTTATAGAACTTGGATTCGGAATTAAAGGCTTTTATTACCCTAAGACCGCCCAAGGTTTCCTCCACTATCGATAAAAATTCCCCTTGTTCCCTTTGCACCCGATCCGATTTCTTCTTAAGGGATTTTCCGATCCTAGAAATGATCATACCTGCAACAGGGATAAAAATAAAGACGAAGAGGGTCAATTTTGTACTTATCCCGAACATGATCAAAATAGTAAAAAGGATAGTAAGCGGTTCTCTAACGATCAGTTCCAATATGGAGAGGAAGGAATGTTGGATTTCCAGAACGTCCGAAGTAATACGGGCAATAACATCGCCCTTGCGCTTCTCCGAATAATAGGAGATGGGCAAATCCACTATTTTGGCGTACATTCTGTTCCTAATGTCCTTTAGCACCCCGTTTCTTAGAAAGGTAATAAAGTACATGGCCAGATAATTGAAAAGATTTTTTAAAAGGAAAAGAATCAAGACCAATCCAATGACCAAGACCAGTCCTTTCATTTCATCGTCTCCGGAATATACATTGACCCTATAATTAATGTATTCCTGTAAATAATCCTTTAATTGCCCCATACCTTTATATTCCGGTGCTACCAAAATTTTTTGCTCCGGTTTAAAAAGCACGTCCAACATGGGGATCAGGGCCGCAAAGGAAAGGGCACTGAATAGGGCATATAAAATATTGAAAAAAATGTTTAAAAAACCGTATTTACGGTAAGGTTTCGCATAGCGAAGAATCTTTTTAAAATATTCCATTAACCTATATTCAATTCTTTAAGGATTCTTTCAATCTTGGCATCCAGTTCCGCATCCACTTTTTTGAAGTCCGTGGCCTTACTTAATTTGGCATTGATGCTAAAATAAAATTTGATCTTAGGCTCCGTACCACTGGGCCTGGCCGCCATTTTGGTACCATCCTCTGTAATGTATATTAGGACGTTGGATTTTGGAATATCTATTGGGGATACTTTGCCAGTCAGTACATTTGTAGAGGTAGCCGTATTGTAATCTTCCACCGTTATTACTTTGGAACCATCTATGGTTTCAACGGGATTATCCTTAAAATCGATCATCATCTGCTTAATTTCTTCCGCTCCGGACATACCTTTCTTGGTCAAGGAGATTAATCTTTCCTTAAAGAATCCATAATCGACATAGCAATCTATCAAATCCTTGTAGAACGAACTGCCATTGGCCTTGGCATTGGCACCAATTTCACAGGCCAAGAGGGTAGAGGTAACCGCATCCTTATCACGTACAAAATCGCCTACCATAAAACCAAAACTTTCCTCGCCACCACCAATGAAAGGCTGTTCCGGGAAATCTTTGATCATTTTTGCAATCCATTTAAAGCCTGTTAAGGCCGTCTTACATTCTACTCCATAGCCCTTGGCCAGAGCGTCCATCATGGGTGTGGAAACTATGGTAGAGGCAATAAATTCCTTTCCGGTAATTCCTTTTTTCTTCCTTTGGTCCAACAAAAACTTGGTCATCATGATCATGGTCTGGTTGCCGTTCAGGATTTCCATTTCTCCCTCAAGGTTCCGAACCGCCACCCCCAGACGGTCGCTATCCGGATCGGTACCAATCACCATATCCGCTCCAATTTCCTCGGCTTTTTTAATCGCCAAGGACAGGGCCTCCGGCTCCTCGGGGTTTGGAGATACTACAGTGGGAAAATTGCCATCGGGCTTGGCCTGTTCCTCAATAATGGTCACATTTTTATAACCGGCCCTTTGGAGTACTTCTGGGATAACGGTAATGGAAGTTCCATGAAGGGAGGTAAAGACTATTTTAAAATTGTCCTTCCCCTTGGCATTGAAGTTCCCATTTTTAACAGAAGCTTCAACAAAGGCTTCATCCACCTTTTTGTCTATTAATTCTATTAGGCTTTCATCAGCATTAAATTTGATCTCTTCAAAGGCAAGGCTATTTATTTCATCCACTATGGCTCCGTCCTGAGGGGGTACTATCTGTCCGCCATCGGTCCAATACACCTTATAGCCATTGTATTCCGGCGGGTTGTGCGAAGCCGTTAAAACAATTCCTGCATGGCAGTTCAGATACTTTACGGCGAAGGATAGTTCCGGGGTGGTACGCAGTTCCGAAAAAAGATATACTTTAATGCCATTGGCGGCAAATACCTGGGCAACGGTCCTGGCCAATGTATCGCTATTATGCCTACAGTCGTAGGCAATGACCACCTTAACCTGTTCCTTGGTATATACCTGATTTAAGTAGTTGCTAAGGCCTTGGGTACTTTTTCCCAAGGTGTATTTATTTATTCTATTGGTACCGGCACCCATAATTCCGCGCATCCCCCCGGTCCCAAATTCCAAATCTTTATAAAAGCGGTCCTTTAGCTCTTCTGTATTGTTATCTATCAACTCTTGAATCTCGCTCTTGGTCTTATCATCAAAAAAATCGGTCAACCAATTTTTGGCATTTTTCAATATGGCTTCCATAGTAGTCTGGTATTATATGTTCTTAAAAATACAAAGAATATTCAATCATTATTCGGGGAGATTTATTTCTTCGGTGATATTGTAACGGGTTTCATTCTTGCGGGATCTTACCATAATTTCCCCTAAAAAACCGGCAAGGAAAAGCTGTGTTCCTATTACCATGGCTATCAATGCAATATAGAATTGTGGCCGCTCGGTAATGAGTCGCCCAAAAGGGTTGATAAAGACTTTGTCGATACCCAGATACAGGGCAAATCCAAAACCAATGGTAAACATGAGGACCCCCAAAGCACCGAAAAGGTGCATGGGGCGTTTTCCAAATTTGGAAACGAACCAAATGGTGATCAGATCCAAAAAGCCATTGATAAAGCGGTCCATACCAAATTTGGTCTTCCCATATTTTCTGGCTTGGTGCTGTACTACTTTTTCATCTATTTTATGGAATCCGGCACTTTTGGCCAGAACGGGAATATACCGGTGCATTTCCCCAGAGACTTCAATTGTTTTTACGACCTCTTTTTTATAGGCCTTCAGACCGCAGTTAAAATCGTGCAAGCGCACCCCGGAAGTCTTACGGGCAGCCCAATTAAACAATTTGGACGGAAGGTTTTTGCTTAGGATGGAATCGTATCTTTTTTTCTTCCACCCGGAAACCAGATCAAAGCCTTCTTTAGAGATCATTCGGTACAATTCCGGAATTTCCTCCGGATTATCCTGAAGGTCTGCATCCATAGTGATTACCACTTCGCCTTGCACCGCCTTAAATCCGGCATGTAGGGCCTGCGATTTCCCAAAATTCTTTAAGAAGCGGATTCCCTTAACATTGGGATTGGAAGCGCCCAACTTGGTGATAATGTCCCAAGAACCATCGGTACTTCCATCATCTATAAAAAGTATTTCATATAAAAAATGATTGGATTGCATTACGCGTACAATCCAATCATGCAGTTCTGTCAACGATTCTTCTTCGTTTAGTAAGGGGATTATTATGGATATATTCATTCGGTACTAATGGAAAATCTTTTCAAAAGTACAAATTACTGAATAGTTTCTTTCTTTTTTAAAATTAATGCTGGAATAAGTGATAATAAAAGACTTGCCACAATACTATAAATTAGTCCAAATACGATTTGCATGGAGGGTGCACTATATTTTTTAATCGTTTCCATTTGTGCATCAATTTGCCCTGGGGTCATTTTGGTAGTTTCCATAAACATGCCCCTTTGATATTCCATGGCCTTGTCCATCATTTCGGGATCAATGACCCCCGCCAGGATCTGGTTAAAAATAATTCCAATGATACCGGCGATCAGGCCAATACCTACACCAATTTTTAGGCCTTCCCCAAAGGACATAAAGCCATTGTTGTCCTTTTTAAACTGCATCATACCGATAACGATCACGGAAATGGTAATTAGAAGGCTAACACCCATTACCATGGCCCCTCCCTGATAATGCATATCCAACGAATACAACATCAATATAAATACTACACTTATTGCACCAAGGATAAGCCCATAGTTTAAAGCGTATTTTCCTGTTTTTGGTTTGGTTTCTTCCATGTTGATTAAATTTTTGAATTGTTGTTATGATCAGTTGTAAAGTCCTTAACTTTGTTACGTTTAAAGATAGGTAATTTTTATTTTTCTTTTTTGATGTTTTAAGTTGTTCTTTTCAGAAAAATATTTAAATTTGCACCTCGAAATTAAGCAGGAACAAATGTTTTTATAATGAAACCGACATGTTATAAATAATCTTTAAACCAGCAGGGAAATGATTATTTTTTAAACATCGAAGGTTGCATGTGACATTTGAAAAAAAATAAATATAAACACATGAAAAAAGATATACATCCAGAGAATTATAGATTGGTAGCCTTTAAGGACATGTCCAATGAAGAGGTATTTATTACTAAATCTACAGCCGATACCAAAGAAACTTTAGATGTTGATGGGGTTGAATATCCATTGGTCAAGTTGGAAATTTCTAGAACTTCACATCCATTCTATACTGGTAAGGCCAAATTTTTGGATACTGCGGGGCGTATCGATAAATTTAAAAGCAAATACGAAAAGTTCAAAAAATAATATTTTCTTCACAAAAGAGTTATTAAGTCACGCAGTAGCGTGACTTTTTTTGTTATAATTTAGTGGTATGAACTATATTCTTTTTGACGGTACGGTGAGAAGGGCCTTGTTGCCGTTCACCTTTACCAGACCGGTTGCAGATATAAGGATCGGAATCCTTACCATAAGGGAAAAGTGGGAAAAATATCTAGGAAACACCCTGACCACTATAACTGAAGAGTATCTTTCCGAAAGATTTCCCATGGTGGAAATGGACGAGAACGTGCTTATAAACGCTTCTTTCTTGCCCAATCCGGGGCTAGTGGACATAGTGGCCAGCTTAAAAGAAAAAGAAGCTGTGTTTTACGGCGAGGAGGTCATAGCCTTTTTTGCCAAGGAAACCCAGGAAGAAGTTGATTTTTCAACCTATACCCATATTGAATACGAAGGCCCCGTATTGAGAATTGAAAATACCTGGGATATATTTTCAAAAAATGGAGAGGCCATGCAGGCCGATTTCGAACTGTTGACCAAAGGTAGAAAAAGTGCACCTATTTCCAAGACCAATAGCTTAATAAACCCTGAAAATATATTTTTGGAGGAAGGTGCCAGTGTTGAATACAGTATTTTAAATGCTTCCGAAGGCCCCATATACTTGGGGAAGAACTCCGAAGTATGGGAAGGCAACCTTATTCGGGGCGGTTTCGCCCTGTGTGAAAAGGCGGTAGTGAAAATGGGGGCCAAGATCTATGGACCTACTACCGTGGGGCCCTATAGTAAAGTATGTGGGGAAATTTCCAATTCCGTACTTATAGGATATTCCAGTAAAGGCCATGAAGGTTATCTGGGCAATTCGGTCTTAGGGGAATGGTGCAATATAGGTGCAGATTCCAATAATTCCAATTTAAAGAACAATTACGCAAAGGTGCGCCTATGGAATTATGATACCGAGAAATTTGAACAGACCGGACTACAATTTTGTGGTCTAATGATGGGCGATCATAGCAAAACAGCTATAAATACCATGTTCAATACAGGAACGGTAATTGGTGTTAACTGTAATATTTATGTTCCAGGATTTCCCAGGAATTTTGTTCCCAGTTTTAGTTGGGGAGGTGCTTCCGGTTTCACTACATACCAGCCCCAAAAGGCCTATGAAGCTGCAAGGGTAATGATGGCGCGTAGGGGCGTGGAATTCAATGAAATGGATGTTAAGATATTGGACCACGTTTTTGAGGAAACCAAAAGGTGGCGCAAAGATTGACCTTCATTTAATGAACCTATCAAATCCCAGCAAATCCATATGGATTCCTATTTATTGGTATATTTGCACACGTTTGGGACCAATGTATTAAAAACCGGATTGGATTCGGTCCAAGAAGAACCATGATGAAGAAAAAAGTTGCTTTCTATACCCTGGGCTGCAAGCTCAATTTTTCGGAAACTTCCACCATAGCCAGAGACTTGGTAGAGGAGGGTTTTGAGCGTGTTGATTTTTCTGAAAATGCAGATATGTATGTCATTAATACCTGCTCCGTAACAGAAAATGCCGATAAGCGATTTAAGTCTATAGTTAAACAAGCGCAAAAGAGCAATCCGAACGCCTTTGTTGCGGCCATAGGGTGCTATGCACAGCTTAAACCTGAAGAACTGGCGGTAGTAGACGGTGTTGATCTGGTATTGGGCGCCACGGAAAAATTTAAGATTGCAGATTATGTAAATGATCTTTCCAAGAATGATTTTGGTCAGGTACATTCCTGTGAAATAGAAGAGGCCGACTTTTATGTGGGCAGTTATGCCATTGGAGATCGCACCAGGGCATTTTTAAAGGTACAGGACGGCTGCGATTATAAATGCACCTATTGCACTATTCCTTTGGCCAGGGGGATCTCAAGAAGTGATACCCTTCAGAATGTTCTTAACAATGCCACTGAAATTTCATCAAAGGGCATCAAGGAAATTGTACTTACCGGCGTGAATATCGGCGATTATGGAAAGGGGGAATTTGGCAATAAAAAGCATGAACACACTTTTTTGGACCTGGTAAAAGCACTGGATAGGGTAGAAGGCATATACCGCTTGCGAATTTCTTCTATTGAGCCCAATTTATTGAAAAATGAAACCATCGATTTTGTGGCGCAAAGCAATTCCTTTGTTCCCCATTTCCACATTCCCCTGCAAAGCGGTAGCGATGCCATTTTAAAATTGATGAGTAGAAGATACCTGACCAATTTGTATGTGGATAGGGTTAAAAGAATAAGGGAGGTGATGCCGGATGCCTGTATAGGGGTCGATGTCATAGTTGGATTTCCGGGAGAAACCGAAGCTCATTTTTTGGAAACCTATAATTTCCTAAATGAGCTGGATATTTCTTATTTGCACGTATTTACCTATTCTGAAAGGGATAACACCAAAGCAACGGAATTGGACGGGGTCGTCCCTAAAAAAGTGAGAAATAAAAGAAGTAAGATGTTGAGGGGGCTTTCCGTAAAAAAAAGAAGGGCCTTCTACGAAGGACAATTGGGCAGCATCAGAACGGTCTTGTACGAAGCCGAAAACAAGGAAGGTTACATACATGGTTTTACGGAAAATTACGTAAAGGTAAAAGCACCTTGGAACCCTAGCTTGGTAAACACCTTGCACAAAATACAACTTACGGAAATTGACGATGATGGTATGGTAAGGGGTGTTGAAGTGGGCAGTATGGTACCTGTATAGATATACCAAAATTACTTTTAGGGATATTTTGAAAACCACAGGGACAAAACAAAAAACCTCTCAATGAAGAGAGGTTGTTCCTAATATCACTATATTCTTATCCCTACCGGAAGCATTTCCTTGTATTGTCGATTTTTTCTCAAAAAACCCGCAATTTGAGGGCTGGTAGGTACAACTCGTAAATTTTGTTCCTGGATATGGCTCAAGACACCTTTAATGAATTCTTCTTTAAAACCTTCCTTCTTTATTTCCTCAGGAATAACAAGCTTTGTTAAAAAAACTTTGCGCTCTTGGGAAGAATATTCAATTTTAGCCAAGTGGCCATCAACCCTGGCTTCAAATTGTCGCAAGAAACCATTGTCCTTAATTTCTACTCCATTCATATAGTTTGATTTTAAATAATGACTAATTTTGGATCATAACGTTCTCAAATTATAATCTAGGTCCATAAACCAAGTAAATACCTAAGCAGGGACGAAAAAGCCAAGAAAACAAAGTTAGCAAAAAAATCGTTATTATCCTATTTATGATTGAAAACCAGACGATCCAAAATAAGAAACATGTTTATTTCATGCCCGGCATGGCGGCTAACCCTTCTATTTTTGACCATATAGATTTGCCTGCGGAAACTTTCGAAAAACATTTCTTGGATTGGTCAGTTCCCGAGAAGGATATTAGTCTGGAGGATTATGCCTTAAAAATGTGCGCGAGAATTACACACAAGGATGCTGTCTTAATTGGTGTTTCCTTTGGGGGTATACTGGTTCAGGAGATGGCAAAACATATTAAAGTACAAAAGGTCATTATCATTTCAAGTGTAAAGAGCAATGCCGAACTGCCCAAAAGAATGATTTTTGCCAAGTATACCAAAGTGCACAAATTACTGCCTACCGGTCTGGTAAACAATATAGAACTGCTGGCCAAGTATGCCTTTGGCGAAACCATCCCCAAACGTCTGGCACTTTACGAACAGTATTTATCCGTCCGTGATAAATATTATCTGGATTGGTCCATAAACGCCATAGTAAACTGGAAACAAACAACATGCATGGATAATGTAATCCATATTCATGGCGAAAAAGATCCGGTCTTTCCCATATCCCATATAAAGAATTGTATCAAGGTCAAAAATGGGACGCATACGATGATTATTCACCGATCAAAATGGTTTAATGACCACTTACCTACAATTATTTTGCAATAAGGCAGTTCTATTTAATATATTTGAAGTAGAATACCTCCAGGCCTTGGGATGTCTGGGTGGGGAATGTGAAAGCCAATAAAGTTGGTGTTTAAGATAATTTAGAAATTTAAAAAAAATAACAGATGAAGGTTATAAAGAATATCTTAATGATTTTGGGAGTTTTCTTCGTAGGAAGTACCTTAATATTTGCAGTACAAAACCAGCACAAGGAAACTAATATGCTGGTAGAGGAGCCGCAACACAAAACTAATGATGGAGAAGAAACAGGCTATCGGATTACGGCCATCGAGATACCGGATGATTTGAACTTTGCCGGAGAACCTGTTCCCTTTGACGATCCGGAAATAATGGAGCGGGTAGACCGAGAGTTTTTGGTGAACACCTATTGGCAATCAAATGCTCTTTTACTTATGAAAAGGGCCCATAAGTTCTTTCCCATTATAGAACCTATCTTGGCAAAAAATGAAATTCCGGACGACTTTAAATACTTGGCCTTGGCGGAAAGTGGACTTCAAAACGTGGTTTCCCCTGCAGGGGCCACTGGCTTTTGGCAGATAATGAGTGCTACTGGAAAAGAATACGGTCTGGAAATAAACAGCAATGTAGACGAAAGGTACCATATTGAGAAATCGACCGAAGTGGCCTGTAAATACCTAAAAAAATCCAAGGAAAAATTTGGTAGTTGGACCTTGGCTGCCGCAGCCTACAATGCCGGAGCAGGGGGTATCCAAAAGTATATGGGAATCCAGAAAGCAGATGGCTACTATGATTTGCTGTTGGGTGAGGAAACAGGTCGTTACGTGTTTAGGATTTTAGCCATTAAGGAAATACTTTCCAATCCTGAAAAATACGGGTTTCATATCGAAAAAGAGGATATGTATACCGCTGTCCCCACCTTTAACATTGAAATTAACGAACCGGTAAGCAATTTTGCCGATTTTGCGAAACAATATGAAATCAACTATAAAATTTTAAAGCGACATAACCCCTGGTTGAGGGAACCCCATTTAAATAATGCTTCCAAAAAGAAGTATACTATAGAAATTCCGAACAAAGGTTACTATAAGATTTCCAAATAATGGTTTCCTACCTAAGGGATAATATTTGGCAAGTCCTTTTAGGTATAAATTATTTGTTGGTCATTTTTTTTTCAGTTTTGATCGTGCTTAAAAATAAGCATCCGGTCAAGACCTTATCCTATATATTTGTTTTGGCCACATTACCCTTTATTGGGCTGCTCGTTTATTATTTTTTTGGGCAGGATTACAGAAAGGATAAGATTTTTGAAAAGAAATACATAGGGGACAATGATCAACTAAAAAAATGGCGCGACAACTTTAGTCTCGATCGTTCCGAAAGGGAGGATTTAAAGGAATTTTTGGGAGAAGGTATTTTTAAAGTCTACCAATTAATTCGAAATAACGAAAGGGCCTTGGTTACCTTTAACAATGAGGTGAAGATCCTTATAAACGGAGAGGAAAAGTTTAAATATTTAAGAGAAGATCTTCAAAATGCCAAACACCACATACACTTGGAGTATTTTGTGCTCTTCGATAAAGGTTTGGGAAGCGAAATTATTGAAATTTTATGCAAAAAAGCGAGGGAAGGAATAAGTGTAAAACTTATTTATGATGATGTGGGGAGCGATATTTCGAAAGTTTTCAAAAGAAAGCTCACAGATAGCGGAGTAAAGCATTTTCCGTTCATGCCCGTTATGTTCTCCAACTCTACCAGTAAACTCAACTACAGGGATCACAGGAAGATTGTAATAATTGATGGTGATATAGGGTATGTTGGAGGTATAAACCTAGATCAGAAATACGATAATACCTTTGATAATGAAAGGTACTGGAGGGATACCCATTTGCGTATTAGGGGAGGTGCCGTAGGCGATCTTCAATCCTCCTTTGTTTTAAGTTGGAATTTTGCCGCCAATGATGCTATGGAAATTGAGAAAATTTTACTCCCAAAACAACAATCCATTACCCAAAAACCCGTAGCGGTACAAATTGCGGCAAGTGGCCCTGACAGTGATTGGGCCAATATTATGGAAGCCATGTTTTGTGCCATTAATTCGGCACATGAAAGTATCCTTATCACCACGCCCTATTTTATGCCCAATTCAGCTATTCTTACGGCCTTGACAACAGCCGCTAGAAGTGGGGTAGAGGTAAAAATTATAATTCCCTACCAATCGGATTCAGTGGTAGCGCAGTATGCCACCGACTCCTATATAGAGGAATGTCTAAATTCCGGCATCTTTATATATCGTTACAAAAAAGGGTTTATTCATGCCAAGACTTTGGTAATAGATGATATGTTCTGCAGTATTGGAACGGCCAATATGGATTATCGGAGTTTCTCCATGAACTTTGAAATAAACGCCTTGATCTATAACAAGGATATCAATCAGCAAATGCGAAGCCAATTCCATTTGGATCTTCAGGAATGTGAAAAAATTATTTTGGGGCGTTGGGAAAACAGAAACTTGATAAGAAGGCTAAAGGAGTCCTTTAGCCGACTTTTTGCTCCTTTACTATAGATGTTGGCTATGAGGGCGGGATGTCCAGGCCGATAATTTGGATGGTAGCTAGATTTTTTTCAATTGCTGCTGCATCATCTTGATCTGTTCCGCAAGCATATTTTGTTTATCCAGCTTTTTTGCTTCGTTCAATAAGGTAGTAGCCTCCCTCTTTCTGCGCTTTTGCATGGCAATACCGGCAAGGCTCAATTTGGCCATGGCCACATCGTAATCCATGTTCAAACCAAATTTCAATGCCTTTTTAAAGTATTTTTCAGCTTGGGTAAGGTTGGTCTGTGAAAAAATGATCCCATTCAAATAATTATAATAGCCATTCTGTTTTTTGGTAAGGGCCGCATCCGGATTTTTTATTTTATCGAGCCATTTTTTTGTGCCTGCCAAATCTTGCTTTCGCATTTTAAGAAATGCCAATAAAATAACCTCATTCCTAAAGTATAGGAATACAAAAATTGAGGAAAGAAGGATCAAGGAAATCCCATTGCCTATATTTCCTTCTACAAATTGATATACCGCATAAGCTATAATGAGCCCTGCTATAACTAGTTTTAAATTTTTATTGAACATATTGTTATTTAATTGATTCGTACGTAATTTTAGATTTAATAGTGGTCGGTATTTCTTGTCCGCCCATTTGTGTCATGGTAGATACCCCTGTAGATATGCCCTCTACAAGCATATGTATAATAAAACCTGTATTGGTATCTGCCGTTACGGTAGTGGTTTGGGATCCCTTAAGCTTCATAATAGTATTGGCATCCTCTATGTCCATGATTACCGCGGCCTTTCCGTTGATATTAACTTTGTTGTCCACAATACTTTTAAGGGTCCATACATTGGTAGTCCTTAATTTACCATTATAGATATTTTCCCATTTATCGTTTATGTTGACTTTCCTATCAGGATAAATGTAGGTCAATTGTTTGTAGCTATTGGACAATGCTTCGGATCCAAACTCATTTTCCAAGGATTTTTTCATCATATTGATAGAGAATTCATCTTCCAGACCGGAGGCCCTGGCCATTTTGGAGACCAGACTATCACCTCCTTGAACCTTTAATATGTTTCCGGTCCTTGCCAAAACCATTTTTACAGGATTGTTCAATATGGTATTGAATACTTTGGATTGCACATTCCCATCATTTACCTCTTTGGCCCTGACATTCATTAATTCCCCTTGGATACTGGAGGTCATTTTTAGGTTAAGGTCCTTAAACGTCAATGCAATTTCATATCCATCACTTAGTTCCCCAAGCACTTTAAACTCCAATACACCATCTATGTGGTTCGTAATTTCATGGGTTGCCCCATCCAATTCCTGGGTTATGATCTGCTCGGCATTCTGTTTAATTTTAAAGATAGCCCCCTTTTTTAAATGGTATTGCAAGGTGGTTTGTGCATGAACACCCATATTGCAAAGGATACAGACCATTAAAAAAATAAAGCGTTTCATGTTAAATTGTCATTCCGGTTAAGCCGATGCAAAAGTAGTAAAATCCTGTGGGCCTTATAGGGGGCAATCCCAAAAAAATATTTTTTTAATTAGATTTGCCAATGCAAAAACTCTTTGTATATTTGCAGCCGGATTTTGCTGTCGGTAAAGCAAAATTAAGGATAGACAAAACGAAATTTAAGCATACTATAAAAATACGCTACGATGAGCAAGAGAACATTTCAACCATCCAAAAGAAAGAGAAAAAACAAACATGGTTTTAGGGAACGTATGGCTACTGCCAATGGTAGAAAAGTACTTGCTAGAAGAAGAGCTAAAGGAAGAAAGAAGTTATCTGTATCCTCGGAGCTGAAGCACAAAAAATAATGATAGAATTGTTTTTTTGAAATAACAAGGTGTTACTTTTTCCGAAGTAGCACCTTTTTTTTGTCCAATTGCCTTTTTTTATATAATAAACAACTAGTAAAATGCCCAAAAGAAAAGATTTAAACTCTATTTTAATTATTGGTTCCGGACCCATCATTATCGGTCAAGCGTGTGAATTTGATTATTCAGGTACACAGGCGCTGAGATCTTTAAGGGAAGATGGTATAGAAACGATCCTCATTAACAGTAACCCTGCCACGATAATGACGGACCCAACCATGGCCGATCATGTCTATCTAAAGCCCTTGACAACAAAATCCATTAGGGAAATTTTGGATAAGCATCCCAATATAGATGCGGTCTTACCAACCATGGGGGGACAAACAGCATTAAATCTTTGTATAGAAGCAGATACCAAAGGGATTTGGGAAGATTACGGAGTACAGATCATAGGTGTAGATATAGATGCCATCAACATTACGGAAGACCGCGAGAAATTTCGTGAGCTAATGCTTAAAATAGGCATTGGAATGGCGCCACAAGCAACCGCTACCTCCTTTCTTAAAGGAAAGGAAATTGCCCAGGAATTTGGATTTCCTTTGGTGATCAGGGCTTCCTATACCCTTGGTGGTGCCGGTGCTTCCATAGTCTACAAGCCGGAGGATTTTGATGAACTTCTAAGTCTTGGACTGGAAGTTTCCCCAATACACGAGGTCATGATAGACAAGGCCCTAATGGGTTGGAAGGAATATGAACTGGAACTGCTAAGGGACAAAAATGATAACGTGGTCATTATTTGTACCATTGAGAATATGGATCCCATGGGGATACACACCGGAGACTCCATTACGGTGGCACCGGCTATGACATTATCCGACACCACCTTTCAGCGAATGAGGGATATGGCCATAAAAATGATGCGCAGTATCGGGGATTTCGCAGGGGGCTGTAATGTACAGTTTGCCGTTAGTCCGGATGAAAAAGAGGATATCATTGCCATAGAGATCAATCCCCGGGTTTCACGATCTTCGGCATTGGCATCAAAGGCCACCGGATATCCCATAGCCAAGATAGCCGCCAAACTGGCCATAGGATACAATTTAAATGAGCTGAGCAACCAGATTACAAAATCTACCTCTGCCTTATTTGAACCTACATTGGATTATGTAATCGTAAAAATACCACGCTGGAATTTTGATAAATTTGAGGGTTCGGACAGAACTCTGGGACTACAGATGAAATCGGTGGGAGAGGTAATGGGTATTGGCCGATCCTTTCAGGAAGCCCTCCACAAAGCCACCCAGTCTTTAGAAATCAAGAGGAACGGACTTGGAGCGGATGGCAAGGGATATACCAATTATGATGAGATTATCAGTAAACTCACCATTCCCAGTTGGGACCGTGTCTTTGTAATATATGACGCCATTCAATTGGGGATTCCTTTAAGCAGGATCCACGAAATTACTAAAATAGACATGTGGTTCTTAAAACAATACGAAGAGCTATATCAATTGGAAAAGGAAATTTCCAACTTCAGTATTGAATCGCTTTCCAAGGACCTTCTTTTGGAAGCCAAACAGAAAGGGTTTGCCGACAGACAGATTGCCCATATGTTGGACTGTTATGAGAGCGAGGTGTACAATAAACGTGTTGCCCTTAAAATAAATAGGGTCTACAAACTGGTGGATACCTGCGCGGCCGAGTTCAAGGCCATGACCCCTTATTATTATTCTACCTTTGAGGCGGAAATAGAAACCCCGGACGGTAAAAAATATGTGGAGAACGACAGTGTTGTAAACAACAGGAAAAAAGTTGTGGTACTGGGCTCTGGCCCTAACCGAATTGGACAGGGTATAGAATTCGATTACTGCTGTGTACATGGAGTATTGGCCGCTTCGGAATGTGGTTATGAGACCATCATGATCAACTGTAATCCAGAAACGGTTTCCACGGATTTTGATATTTCCGACAAGTTGTATTTTGAGCCCGTATTTTGGGAGCACATTTATGATATTATCCGGCACGAAAAACCAGAAGGAGTTATTGTTCAATTAGGGGGGCAAACCGCCCTGAAGTTGGCGGAAAAACTGGATAAATACGGTATTAAAATAATAGGTACCAGTTTTAAGGCATTGGATCTGGCAGAGGACAGGGGAAGTTTTTCCAATTTATTGGCTGAAAACAATATTCCGTTCCCACGGTTTGGTGTGGCCGAAACTGCCGATGAGGCCTTGGCCCTATCGGATGAGTTGGACTTTCCATTACTGGTAAGGCCATCCTATGTTTTGGGCGGACAAGGAATGAAAATTGTGATCAACAAGGAAGAATTGGAGGAGCATGTTGTAGATCTTTTGAGAAAAATCCCCAATAACAAGCTCTTGTTGGACCATTATTTGGACGGTGCCATAGAGGCCGAAGCCGATGCCATTTGTGACGGGGAAGAGGTTTATATTATTGGAATTATGGAGCATATAGAGCCCTGTGGTATCCACTCAGGGGACTCCAATGCCACCTTGCCGCCGTTTAATTTGGGCGAATTTGTCATGCAACAGATAAAGGACCATACCAAGAAAATTGCTTTGGCCCTAAATACTGTGGGACTGATCAATATTCAGTTTGCCATCAAGGATGATATTGTTTATATTATAGAGGCCAACCCTAGGGCCTCAAGAACGGTACCGTTTATTGCCAAAGCCTATAAAGAGCCTTATGTAAACTATGCCACCAAGGTGATGTTGGGAGAGAAAAAGGTGAAGGACTTTAATTTTAATCCCCAATTGGAGGGTTATGCCATAAAACAACCTGTATTTTCCTTTAACAAATTCCCTAACGTAAATAAGAATCTGGGACCTGAAATGAAGAGTACGGGAGAGAGCATTTTGTTTATAGACAGTCTTAAGGACGATGAATTCTACAATCTGTATTCCAGACGTAAGATGTACTTGAGCAAGTAAATCCGGATTTATGGACAGTGGAAACAATCCACTCCCATGAAAACAATAAACTCCTTTTTCCAAATGAATGGAAAAGGGAGTTTTTTTATTGATTATGCTGCAACAGCTCTTTTTGAAACCCAAAAATTAATCTAACCTGAGTTTCTATGTAAAAATGTTGTTTTTTAGATAGTTATAAAATAATATCATAAAAAATACGTCATTCCGAACAAGGTACGGGGAGGAATCCCACAACAATGGGATTTCTCTTCGATCGTTCCTCACTCTGTAGAAATGACAATCATTTAGCATGTCATAAAGGGGTGGATCCAGCCTGTTTTTTCCCTATTTGCATATACGGCCTAACTATGGAGTAGCTATGGAGTTGCTTCTTATTGGTATTGATGCTCTGTATTTGGGCGGTGCAAAAAATGAACAGAACACGAATTTGGAACAGCAAATTCTATCTTTTTCCGATTCACATACAACTTTTGGGAATGATCCATAGTTTACTCGGTGGCACTATTATAGGCTTTAGCCCCCCTACAACCGGTAAGGTCAGAGTAGTTGCATCCAGCTCTACCGATAATTCCGTTCCCGGATCGGGCAAAAGGGTAAACTCTCTATCACTTGAGAAAACCATGAGTGCAATTTGTTGGCCTTTGGGTATGATCTGATCGTCCGGCATCAGGTCAAAAGTTACCTGGTAGAACTGTCCCGGTACCAGAGGTTCACTATGGGTAAGTGAACTATGGTTCTGTGGGTCTGCCCAACCCCGCGTTATTATATTGTCGGTTATTTTTGCATTCTTATTATCGTTCCAGGGCAAGGACACCAACCAAACCGATAAATTGGCGGCTGCCTTATTGCTTGCCACGGAAATACTGATTTTGGGGGTTCCGGATAGATGTAAATCCTCCTTAAGCGTAGGTGTAATATAAAGCAGGCGATGATCGGTATGCTCGGCCCTGGCCAAAGTTTCTCCGGAAAACGAAAAGTTATCCACCAAGGTTTCCGTACCTTGAACGGCTCTTTTTTCAGTACTTAACCTTCCTTTTGCAGGTGCTCCTCCTTGAAGGTATAGCGTAACCGGGGCTGCTTCCGGATTTGGATAATCCTTATAGGGGGTCGGATTTTCCTGGTCGTCGTTCTCCCTAACTATCCACGCTTTGGCATCTTCTTCCACGGCGTTTTCAACACCGTGCAGATAACGGGTGAACCACTTGTTCATCATTGTAAGTGGCGGTTCTCCTCCATGTCCGTTCTGATGATAATAAATTTGAACGGGCAACCCTTTATCCTTGGCCGCCTTATAAATTCTATAACTGTGCTCCGGCATTACGTTCCAATCGTTAAATCCGTGTGCCATCAATAAGGCGGCTTTCATGGGTCCCATATCGTTCAAATAGTCACGACTGGCCCAAAAATCGTTGTAATCCCCTGTAATCCTGTCCATACCAGTTTTCATTTCAGTATCCCTAACCACTCTATTGTTGTAGGCACGTTTGGACTCGTCCCCACTATGTATAAAATCGTAAAGCACATCTATATCCTCACCCAAATAACCTCCAGGAGAACGCACAAGGCCATTGGACCTATAGTAGTGATAATAGGAGGTGTTCGGGGCAATCGGAATTATGGCTTCCAATCCCTTGACTCCCGTAGTAGCCGCCGCCAAAGGAATAGTGCCATTATAGGAAGTTCCCGTCATGCCCACTTTTCCGGTAGACCAATAAGCCTTTACCCTTTTTTTGCCGTAAGGTTCCGTATACCCTTTGGCCCTACCACATAACCAATCTACTACCGCCTTTGGTGCCAAGGACTCATTATCCCCTCCTACGGTAGGGGACCCTTGGGATAGCCCGGTACCCGGGGAGGAAGAGTGTACCACAATATAACCACGGGGAACCCATGTTTGTATATGCGATTTGGAAATAATAGGTCTTTTTCCAGTCCTTACCACTTCGGGATGTAAACGCTCTTTGGCCATTGCCCCCAATTCGTGACGTACATCCCAAAACATTTCCTTTAAGTTGGGGGACACACCGGCAAAGTAAGGACTACTAATGTATATGACCGGTAATTGGAGTCCCTCCGTTTCCGTTTGTCCCGGTCGGGTAACCGAAACGTGCATCCGATCCTTGAGACCGTCCCCATCGGTATCAAATTCGGTCTCCACCCATAGATCAAGAGTTATCCATTTGGATTGGTCACTAAAACCGGGTACGACCTGGGCTTCCCCGTGCTTAAAGATCGGAACCGATTTTTCTTCCGATGAAATGTTACTTTTCTGGGCGTTGACCAAAGTTACTACCCCAATTAAGAATGTAAATAAATAAGCAATTCTGTTTTTGATCATCATCGATATTGTATTGATATATGGTATTTGGATTTTTATTATTTGAGAGCGAAGTCTTCCTATAAATAGCAATTATATAGAGCTAATATAACCAAAATAAGTTGCAAAGGTTATCCAACAAGTTAGCCGATCTATATCAATACGGGTTTTCGTTTCACTCCAGAAACGATCTTAAAACACTTTATTTATATTTTGCCTATAATAAATTAGAATACAATGGTAGTGAAATCCGTTTTATACCAAAAGTGTATTGCTTATTGCAATAATATCTTCCTGCCATTATGGATGGTATTAAAGGACTATTAGAATTGCACTTTTGTCTATCGATTCTTCGTCTTGATCATATTAAAAGAGAATCCTCCCAAAACTATAATGATAAGGGCAATTATTCCCCATAGCCATGCCTTGTTTTTAAAAATAGGGGAATTTTCGGCCAATGGTGTTTTTTTTACTTCTTGTTCTAGCCCTAATTTTAAAGATGTAAGGGTATTGGGAATATTTACGGAAAACTGTGCTATGTCATATGTAGGCAATGAAGCACGACTGTTTCCATAAGTGAGATAATAATGGGCGGCCTCTGTAGTAAACCGGGCCACCAACTCATGCAAAGAACCCTTCACGTCAATGCTTGGGTAGGTTAGCGGTTGATTATCCCCATTATGGACGGTAATTTTCATTTTCTTTACAATGGTACTGGGAAAATCAAAACTATTTTCTTCCAATGAACTCAATGTTCCGGAGAACAAAGAGGTATAATTATATTTCCATCCCTTATCGGTCTTGACACTATCGTTTATATAGGATATGGTAATTGGCCTATAATAATCAAATTGTTCACGGACTCTAAGGGAAATAGTACTAATTGGTACTGGTTGGGATAGGTCCAAAGTAATTTCCGTTGTTCTTTCCGTAGGATTTCCAAGGATCTTTACTTCCTTAACGGGGTAGCTTTTATATTCCCCATCAATGATTTTATTGTCAAAAATCTTGGCGGTTTTTAAGTTGGGTTTTTTATCGCTTTTGATCAAAAGTCTAAAAAAGCGATACTTAGAACTTGGGAGGGCAATGGTTGTAAATTCATAATCCGTCAATTCATTTTTAATGGATAAAATACGGTAATCATTCACTAAGGTATACCATTCCTGTTGCCGCTGACTACCTTGTAATTCTATCTTCCAATCGAAATTCTTCTCCTCAAATTCCAATTTTATTTGGTCTATGGACATTTCGACAGGCATTTCAAAGGTGTAATAATAACCATTATGGTTATGTGATGCATTCACTATATCAAAATTGATAGCCGTACTATTGATTTTTTCTGAATGGATGCGGAGTAGGTAGGGTACCTCTATAGTATCGTTATTGCTCCCTAAACCATATATTCTAAAATCCGCTAAATTACCAGAAACCTTTCCAAAAATGGAATCGGGCAATGGCAGCTTGTGCCATTGATGGTTTACCCCTTTTATCAATCTCTTATAACGGTACTGATCCATTTGGCCATAGGAAAGTACACCAAACATTAGGATTAAAGAAATAAGGCATTTATTCCTCTGCTTCATTGGATATAATGTGTTTATATTTATTATACAAAAAGGAAATAATCAATAATAGCACACCCAAGGAAACAAAAACAATAGTTTTCGCCAGGGTATCGAGATGTGATATATCATAAAGGAAAAGTTTTATCAAAGTAACTCCAAACAGGGCAAAGGCCATGATACGAAGATGCTTTTTGTTTTTCCAAATACCCAAAACTATTAAAAGGAGTGCGTAAATTCCCCAAAGAATACTAAGTCCCAATTTATACGACTGTGCAAATTGAAGAATATCCATCCAATTTATCAATTCACTACTTAAAATCCAGAGCAGGGAAATGTATAACAGCAGATCATAGCCAATGTTAAAGCGCAGCTTTAAAAACTCCTGTCCTTTGTACCAATAAATGGTAAATAGCGAAATTCCCACAAAAATATAGGAGACATATCTCATTATAATATTCCCAATACCAATATGGTAATAGTCGTTGTTGCCACGGTCCAAATAACTTTCCCGGAGTTCACTAAGCCCATAAAGGCCTATAAATAAGAAGAAAACAAGAACAAGGGTGCTGATCACTATATTGATGACGCCCAGTTGATGGCTTTTAATTTTTCTGATGTTGATGATAGCGAGTGCCGACAGAAATAACAAGGTGTAGTTAATGATCCAAATATCCCTTAAACTCCTTAAATCGTAATTCCAAAGGTAATCTGGGTAATCCTGACCCTCTTGGGAAATAACAAGTGCCGAATCCAAATACAATTGATTCCAGTAGGTAATGATCTCCAACCTAAGGGCAAAGTATAATATCAGCAACAAAATCACTGGAATGGATCCGGATATTAATCTTAAGAAAGGGGTTCTGGTTTTATTGGCTTGCGAATGATGCTGTTTTAAATCTATCCAATACATGAACCCAAAAGCGCAGATGATGAACAGTGAGCTAAGGAAATTTATATTCAACAAGGGGGCAATCCTAGTTTCGCTATCTATTGGATCGTAAACATCATAAATCCATGACCAATCTTCAAAAATACTACATACGGTCAACAACATTAAGGGATAGGAAAGCTTTTCATAAATGGCCACCTGTTTGGAACGTCCGAGCCAAAACAATAAGGTGGCCTCCGCAGCCCACAGAAGGGTTACCCAATTTCCGTTCAATTGAACAGGCACGGCAATCGTAATAAATACCAGTACCAGGCCAATAATAAAATAAAACAAATTTACGTCTGCCAATTTCTGACGATAAATTATAAAACCTACCACAAAGTGGATTAGGGCGTTTATAAGGGCATATAATCCCAAAAGCTGTTTCCCTACCTCGTGTTGATTTAGAATACCATATCCCAACCCAAAAAATATCATTGAGTTAAATAATAGGAGTAGCACATCCGTAATTCCAAATTTTTCCTTTTGCAGTAATTTGTAGCCCAAAAAGGCCATATAGAATATAAGAAAAAACAGGCTCAGAAAAGTCAGGGCCGTTCCATAATGCTGTTCGGTTTCATATTCTGATAGGAACCAAACAAAAAATACCAACCAAGTCAATCCAAAAGAGGAATAATAGAGTGGTTTCCAATATTTTTTAAAAGCGATGAAAAGGATACCTGTATTGATAATCGCCATATAACCAAAAAGCACCGCAACTTCATCCGAACCTTCACTCAACAAAAATGGGACGGCATAAGCGCCCACCAGTCCGATGAGGGCAATCACCTGCCTGTTGTAATTCATGGCGGCAATTACTGTAAAAATGGTAAAAACAACCATAAGGGCAAAGGCCATTCCCTGGGGAAAAAGATTATAGAAACCATAGGCGGCATAGGTTATAAAATAGAAAATGGCCATGGCTCCACTTACCAAAACAGCACTGTAATTTTCAAATTTTTGTTTTAGCCATATACCAAACCCCAAGAGTCCCGCACCCGCCAAATAACCTAAAATTATCCTGGTAAGAGGACTGATAAGATCGTGTTCTATAGAGTATTTGGTCCCAATGGCCACCCCGATTACCGTAATGATAATTCCAATTTTATTAATTAGGTTCTCACCGATAAATTTTTCGATATCCCGTTTTAATCCCAGTGTTTTTTTTGTTCCGGAGGTTTTTTTTTCTACTTGGATAATTTTGTGCCGGGAAACGATTACCGGGTCTGGCAACACCTGTTCCGTAGAAACCGCGGTCTGTTCGGCGTCTACCGTAGAAATGGTACCGGAGAGGTTTTGACCACCATTGGCCTCCCTTAGGAGATGGATATCCTTACGGAGCAAGTTTATTTCCTGGGAAAACTCGTCCTGTCTGCGCAACAATTGCTGTAGCCTTTCCGAGAGTGCGTTTATTTGATCCTGATAGTCTGTCATTATAGGTTGGATAAAGTATTGGATAGAATGGTCATATCCATGGCTGAACTTAATGAATATACCAACTCCATGGATAAATAGATACAAACGCTATTTTCAACAATGTATTTTAACCAAAGGGACAAGAATTTACAAAAAAGAATCTCTTTCCCTGTAATATTGATAGTGATACATACTAATGAACAAACCTCATTTATTGATCACTTTTGCGATGATGGGCCATATATTATTGGCTATGATCTTTTGTCCATCGGCAGTAGGGTGTATCCCGTCCGGTTGATTCAGCTCGGGATTTCCGGCCACATCCTCTAAAAGAAATGGTATAAGTCCAATATTGTTCTTTTTGGCGAGATCGGGAAATATATCCTTGAATTCACTGGTATAGTCCTGACCCATATTGGGAGGAATTTGCATTCCCGCCAAAACAATGGTCGTATGGGGATTTTTTTGTTGTACCCTATCTATAATTTCCTGTAAGTTGTTACGGGTCTCTTCCAAGGGGATACCACGTAACCCATCATTGGCGCCAAGTTCCAGAACAAAAACCTCTATATCGGCATTAAGCACCCAGCCAAGCCTGTTTTTTCCACTGGCCGTAGTTTCCCCGCTTAAACCGGCATTCACCACTTTATAGGACAGTTGCAAGGAATCTACCTTTTCCTGGATCAAAGCGGGAAAAGCTTCATTGGGGTCAAGGCCCATACCTGCGGTAAGACTATTTCCAAAGAACAAAATCACTTTACTTTTGCCCTTCTCCCCAGCCGTACTTTCAACAGCAGTTTTCCCATTCTCCCCTGATTCGGTCTTCTGTGTGGCCATATTTCCACAGGAACTGAAAAAAATAAATAATAAATAAGAAAATCTTAACAAGGTTCGCATGGGATATCGGATTAAAATCAAAATCATTTCTGTATTTTGCCCTCTTAGGAAAACTATGAAACAAAAATCATAATGGCAAAGATATTAAACGTAAACAATTTAGGGAAAATCTATATTAATGGCCCTAAAAAACTTACGGTATTGCAAGATATTACCTTTACGGTAGAGGAAGGGGATACTTTTTCCATTGTAGGTCCTTCCGGGAGTGGCAAAACTACATTACTTGGCATATGTGCGGGTCTGGATAGACCGGATTCGGGGACGGTCGTCCTATGTGGCACGGAATTGGGAAGTTTGAACGAGGATGAACGGGCCATATTGAGAAATAGGAACGTAGGTTTTGTATTTCAGGATTTTCAATTGCTGCCTACACTTACCGCTTTGGAGAATGTGGCCGTTCCGTTAGAATTAAGAGGGGATAAAAATGCGATAAAGAGCGGAATGGAGCTGTTGGACAAGGTAGGTCTGCAAAATCGCTTCCATCATTACCCATCGCAACTCTCGGGAGGGGAACAACAACGTGTTGCCCTGGCCAGGGCATTTTCCAACAAACCTTCCATATTATTTGCCGATGAGCCTACCGGTAATTTGGATGCCGAAACAGGGGAAAGGGTGGAGCAATTACTATTTCAACTGAATGCGGAAGCTGGTACTACCCTGGTCATAGTTACCCATGATTTGGAACTGGCTGCCAAGACCCGGCACATATTGAAATTAAAAGGCGGGAGAATAATTGCCGATCAAGAAACCATAGTATCGTGAACGAACATAAGGGAAATTCAAAGTCCGGATTCCAGTGGCTTGTAAAAATGGCGTGGCGAGACGGAAAGGCGAGTAAAAGAAAACTTTTTCTTTTTATGGCTTCCATTATTATAGGGATTGCAGCGGTAGTCTCTATCCAGTCTTTTGGTGATAACCTAAAAAAAAACATCTCCCTACAATCCAAATCCTTAATGGGTGCGGATTATATAATTGATAGTAGAAACCCACCAAATGAAACGGTCTTGGGAATAATGGATTCCCTTGGCGGAGCCAGTGCCAAGGAGATCAACTTTCCTTCCATGGCCGCTTTCCCAAAAACCGGAGCTTCCAAATTGGTTCAAGTCCGTGGAATTGAAGGAGCGTTTCCTTTTTATGGCAGGCTGGATACAGAGCCTATATCGGCAGCGGAAAATTACCAACAAAAAGGGGAAGCTTTGGTAGATGCCACGGTTATGCTGCAATATAACCTGCAGGCAGGAGATAGTATTAAAATAGGGGAGCTTACCTTTCCTATTGCAGGCGCGTTAATATCGATCCCCGGAAGCTCGGGGCTTTTCAGTTCCGTAGCACCGCCCGTGGTGATTCCCTATAAATTTATTGACAAAACCGGATTGATACAAAAGGGCAGTAGGCTGGATTATGAATTTTATTTCGCACAACCGGATACAGATCTGGAATTGCTGGAAAAGAAATTGGACCCCATGTTGGATGCAAAAGGAGCCGATTTGGATACCCATACCTCCACAAGTGCCAATTTGGGCAGAAGATATGGCAATTTTGGAAAGTTCCTCAATCTGGTAGCTTTTATTGCCCTGCTTCTTGGCTGTATTGGAATTGCCAGCGCCATTAATATCTATATAAAAGAAAAGTTGAGATCGGTAGCCGTTCTAAAATGTCTGGGGGCAACCAAAAAGCAGACTTTCTTAATTTATTTGCTACAAATTGCAGGACTAGGACTATTGGGAGGGGCAATCGGTACTGCACTGGGTATAGCCCTACAGCAAATATTTCCATTACTCCTGGGAGATCTGTTACCGGTAGACATACAATTATCCATGGCACCCAAGGCCATAGCCATGGGACTACTATTGGGCCTCTTCATGTCCGTACTTTTTGCCTTGTACCCGTTGATGGGCACCTTGTACGTTTCGCCACTTCAGGCCTTAAGGGTACGGGAAGTGGATGGGTCAAGGTCCAGACAGGGACTTATTTTGGTCTCTTTGGCCATTTTAACCTTCCTGTTTCTTTTTTCATATTGGTTATTAAAGGATTGGAAATATTCCTTGTCCTTTGTTGCCTGCATTGTAGTAACCTTTGCCATAATGACCGGATTGTCCTCCCTGACCATGAAGGCCATAAAAAAATACTTTCCCACTAGCTGGGGTTTTACCGCCAGGCACAGTTTATCCAATCTTTTTAGGCCACAGAACCAAACTTTAACCTTGGTATTGGCCATTGGGGTAGGCACTTTTCTGATCAGTACCCTATATTTTACCAAGGATTTTTTATTGGCGAAATCATTTATGGGAACGGATGCCAATAGTCCCAATATCATTCTTTTGGATATCCAAACGGAACAGAAGGAAGCCGTGGCCAACACCATACGGCGCAACGGTCATACCGTGTTGACGGATATTCCAATAGTTACCATGCGAATAAACAGTATAGAGGGAAAGTCTGTGAACGACATTAGAAAGGACACCACTTCCACAATTAATTCGTGGGTATTGAACCATGAATTTAGGGTAACCTATAGGGACAGCCTTATCTCTTCGGAAGAATTGGAATCCGGAAAATGGGTCCACGAAGCAATTTCCAAGGATGAGGTACCCATATCGGTGAGCGACAACTTTGCAAGGGATGCCAAGGGAGAGGTAGGGGATAGGCTTAGCTTTAATGTGCAAGGGGTAATTATGAATACTATTGTAGCCAGTATAAGAACGGTGGACTGGGGCAGGATGCAGTTGAACTTTACCATTGTATTTCCCTTAGGTATTTTGGAAGAGGCCCCGCAATTTACAGTGCTTACCACCAATGTACCCGATGAAAATGCTTCGGCCAGGCTACAGAAGGAATTGGTAAGGGTATTTCCCAATGTATCCATTCTGGACATAAGGCAAATCCTGATGGTCATAGAGGGCCTGCTGAACAAGATTTCATGGATCATTAATTTTATGGCTTTTTTTAGTATCCTTACAGGAACAATTGTACTTATGGGCGCGGTAAGGACCAGTAAATATCAGCGTTTACGTGAAAGCGTGCTGCTAAGGACTATTGGGGCCAGAAGTAAACAAATCCTTAAGATAGTAACCCTGGAATACCTTTATTTGGGTATTTTGGGAGGTTTATCCGGAATTTTACTGTCCCTGGTGAGTAGTCAATTACTGGCATTTTTCGTATTTGAATCGGTTTTTACCCCATCCTTGTTTCCTTTTATGGTACTGTTTCCGGGAATTACTTTATTGGTATTGCTGATAGGTTTGTCAAATAGTAGAGGTGTCATTAAAAGCCCGCCTTTGGAAGTGTTGCGGAAAGAGGTGAGGTAGCAAAATTTAAACTGTCATAGCCTTTTCCATACGTAAAATTAAGAGGAAAATGACCACTAAAAACCAAAGCCAATTATCCCTTAGTTATTTTCACTGGAGTAGATAAAGGATTTTTGCTTTATGAAGGTCCGTTTTTGGTGGATGCCCTAGCTCCAAAAAATATTTCACCTGCCATTCTTGGGTAGATAGGGCCGTTTTGTTGGTAGGTTGGGACCAAGGGGGATATACACGAAAACCCCGTTTTCCTGTCTTTTTGGAATCAGATACTATTCCTTTTTCCCTTAAGACATCTTTGGGAAAAATAAATTGTCCCGTATATAGTCCGTCCTGGACATTTATCACGAATAGATCAACCTTGTCCGACTCTTCATAGGGAGTGGTCCCTCCATTGGAATTTCTTTTCCATAAGGTCACGAATTGTCCCATTTTTTTTGGAGTGATCTTGGCCTTTCTGGCAATAACATATAAGCTATTCAATTGAAATGAGGAGGCTTCATATTCCCTACCTTCCCCATCCTGTACATGGTTCGATACCTTTAGACCGCAACGCTTATATATTTCTTCAACAATAGTGGTAAAATCGCCACCTAACATAAACTTCATTTTGAAAATTAGCCCCGAAAGGTAACTATATATCACCGATCATTTTACAATACTAAACATTGTTTTCGGCCAATCTAAGTCTTTCGGCTTCCCAACCATGGTCTATGTAGTCCCAAGAAAAATCATTTCCTTTTATTTTAATTTTAACAAACCCTTCCTTGGTATTATGTCTTCTTCCTTTCCAGCCGTTCCCTGCAATGGAACCTCCCGTTAAGAAATGAAACCGGTCGTTGATAAATCCGTATTCCTTCCAATGGATATGGCCCTGCAAAACAAGTTTTAGATTATGGTCTTCCAATATATTAAATACATCTGAGGCATTGTTGACCGTTCTACTACCTTCGCTGCCATTCAATTGGGAATAGGTACATATCATGGGGATGTGGGTAGTAATAATGATAGGGGTACTTTTTTCTACTTTGGCAATGTCCTCCTTTAGCCATGCCAACTGTTTTTCGTGAAAAATGCCCTTATATCTTTTGTTTTCTGTAACGTCCAAAGAATTCAAGGTGATAAAATGCCAGCCTTTATGATCAAAAGAATAGTAGCTATCCCCAAAATGTCGCTCCCACATGCCATACTTATAATCGGGATGATCTTCGGATTCAGGGCTTTCTTCATAGATGGCAAAAAGGTCGTGATTTCCGATGCAGTTATAGACCGGCATATTGAAGCTCTTGCACATATTTTTATAGAGCATGAACAATGATTCGCTTTGGTCATAATTGCCACGCATGCAATCATATACCAGGTCGCCTCCGGTAATCACAAAATCAGGATTCAATTCATTTACCCTATCTATGGCCATTTGGAACCCTTTGGGCGCATTCATTTCCGGTTTTATGTGTATATCCGTAAGAAATGCAAACTCAAAAGAGTCTTCATTTTCTTCGGTTGCTTTGCCTTCACTGGAATTTTGACAGGAAATCTGTGTAAATGGTATGGCTGCCACCGCTAAACCGGATTGAAGCAAAAACCTTCGTCTACCGCCCATGTTCTTCTTATTGTCTTGCACGATCTACTCTTTATTCAATTCATCTTGGTTAATAATCCAAATCTCCGAAACTTGTGATCCCCGTTCTCCCTCGCCACAGCTCCATTCCAATTCTAATACTCCGTCCTTTAAGGCATGGGCGGGAACCTGAAACTCATGGATGGGCCGATTTCCGGTGGTTATGAAGTCGTGTATCAATATATTCTCTGCCATCAATTTTATTTTTGAACGAAAACGCCCTGTATAACCTACTCTTATCAGATAAGAACCATTGGGGTCCAAATTAGGATAGACTATTTTTAAAGGTTCGTCATATAAGGTCGTAACCTGGTTCATCCAAGAAAGGGGAGTAGTGTGGCCGTCAAAACCTATGGCCGTTATCTCATGTACCCATTCCTTACCCCTTAGCCCCACTCCAAAACTGACCCTCGGGGATTTTAACCCTCCAGGATCCTCTTCATAACTATAATTGGAAACTACCCTGCTCCAACTTCTTGATGTGCCAAAATTGTCATAATATCCACCCGGACCTGGATTGTTCCTGCCCAACAAACCGGTTATTGCTTCCAATTTATCCGCTTCATTTCCATTTTTTTCAATAATGGAGAGCTGGTCCAAAAGCCATATACCATCGTTCAGGGGCACATCAATATTATCTATAAAATTTCCGCGCCCGCCGGCGGCAAAATGTTTTTCTACCGTTAATTGTGCACCTATACTCTTAAATAGGTCATCGGCCAAAGAATAGCAACGGTCTTTCCATTCGGGCATAACAGGTTTCAGCTTCGCCTTATATAAAACGGCTTTGGCCTCCTCCATGGCCTTTATTGGTCCCAAAGTTTTGGCATCGGATAAAATTTCTCTGGCCTTCTGCTCCAATTCGGTCTCATAAATCAATCTTCTATATTGATACGCGTCGAAATAGGCCCTTATAAGTCCCATTTGAAAGCGGAAATTACCTAAAACCTCCTTTGTGGCCTTTCTTTCCATATCCTGCCATTGCTGCAAGGTTTCAATTACACCATCGTTGGTAAGCAAAGGACCTTGAAGGTTTGTTTCCAGAGACATTAAGCCTTGGGAAACGGACTCTTTATATTGGGGACCAATAAAGTAGCGTGCATAATCCCTTAAGGTTTCCATAACGGGTGTTTCCGGATCCCAATCCTGATCGCTCCATATTATTTTATTAACATCATCATTGGTACCCTCGGAATAGCTTATACTGCCCTGTGCATATTGGTCAAAGGTGTTATGAATCATTTTTTGGTCATTGGGCCTTGGATTAATACACTCCCTGCCCAGGGTAATGGCATGGGCCAAATCCCAATGCGGTATAGGATATTGACTGCTTAGACTATGTGTTATATCCGGATATCTTCTTATTGGTATTCCTGGATTAAGACGTTCCCTTATCTCTTTGATCGGCATTTTGATCCACGGACCAAATACGACTCCCCCCAACCAGGAATACTCTTTATTGACATACCCAAAAAAAGCATCGAACCACGCTTTGGTAGGTCTAAAAACCTGAGGGGAAACCCATATTTTGGCCTTGGGATGGTATTCATGTAATATTTTTGCTTCCTTTTCAAGCCAGCCGAACAATTCATCCGGCTCCAGATCCCCGGGATCTCCTCCCGGAACAAATAGGGCGTCCAATCTGGGCAGGGCTTTGAATACCTTACGGCGCTCGTCAATTTCTACCTTTAAAGAGTCGGGACTTGTATAGTCCGACCCCAAATTGGGATACCACATCCATACATCCATTCCATAGCGATCACAGATTTTGGATTGTTCCACAATCATTTCAATGGCTGGAAGTTTCATATGGACATTGGTAAAATCATCATCGGTACGGGGAGGCATTATCTCAATACTATTGGCGCCAAAAATGGCCAGATCCCGTATATAATCATCAAATTGCTGTACAGAAAAAGCATCATAGGAATTGGTCTTTGGTCGGTAGCCCAATTGATGGCCCCGTATGGGAAAGGCCGGACTGGAAGCAATGCTTAGGCCGGAAGGTACCAAAACCTGTCCCTGGGACATTTCCAATTTCCTCAAAAGTTTTCCAACCCCATATAGTACACCCCTGGAATCGTGGCCTACCACCAAAACAACATTGTCCTCGGCCAGCACCACTATTTTATATCCCTCTGCCTGGGTTGCGGACATAGTGCCCAGAAGATGTTGGTATTCTATTGGAAATTTATTTAAACTCCCTTCAAGTCCTATAATTATAGCATTTTTTGGTTGTTTAGGAAATTTGTTTTCTCGACTGATGAAGATTCCGCTCCTTTTTTCTACTTCTTCTTGAAGTATCGAAATGGCGTTCTGTACAAGGGGATCTTTCTTCTCGGAACAAATAATTTTGGTCTTGCCCAAATCTGTCTTTTGTCCAAGAAGGAGGGACGGGTAAAATCCTATCAAAAAAAACGAAATAAAAAATAATTTAAATATATTGTTCATATAAAACATTTTAATCAATTCATTATTAATTTATTAAATACATTTTTGATAATCAATCAAATGGTAAATTCGCCGCCCTCCGATACATTTCGACCGTCTCCTACAGCATCTTTAATACTATTCATGTCCTCGGAAAGTTTCTGGCCAAAAAGTCTCAGATCCGAACCGTGCAATATAATATTGGCCCCTTCCTTTATCCATTTTATCTGATAATTTGGATGGGCGGGAAAATGTATTCCGGCGGCTACACCTTTACTTCTTGCCTTTTTTATAATTTTCCTTACCATACTTTCAAAATCAGGATGCCCATATTTTTCGGGCAAACCCATATTTATGGAAAGATCATGTGGGCCTATCACAATACCATCCAATCCCGGAACGCCCAGAAGTTCATCCAAACGCTCCACAGCAATAGTACTTTCAATGTTTATCAAACAAAGACTTCCATCATTAAATTGCTCCAGATAGGTTTTCAATTCTGCCGATAATTCTTCTTCGCCGTTAAGGACACTTTGCAGTCGCTCCCCTTTCAAAGGCCTATACTTGGTGGCTCCCACCATTTGCCTTACCTGCTCAACATTCTCGATATAAGGGGCAAGTACCCCCACGGCACCGGCGTCTTTGGCCATACAGGCCGCAAAAGGATCGGGACTGGGAATACGGACAATTGGGGACAATCCATAAGCACTATATATTTGACATAAAAAAGTGAGTTCCGTCCTATCCATAGGAATATGTTCCGTATCCAAAAAAACAAAATCCAATCCACTGCCCTTAACTACTTTGGACCAAATAGGCGAGGTAGATAAAATACATGTCCCATAGATATTTTGGTTATTACTTAATTTTCTTTTAAGATTGATCGGCATTGGCAATTATTTAGAAGATTATTTGTAATGGAGATCGTATTATTTATTTACCACATTAATTGGTCTGCCCTTTAAATAAGCATTTAAATTTTCAAGGGCGGTGTCCAACAATCTCTTTCTAGACTCTTTTGGGGCCCAAGCTATGTGCGGGGTAATGATACAGTTTTTGGCGGTTAACAGCGGATTGTCCCTTTCAATAGGTTCTTTGGATACCACATCCAGGGCTGCACCGGCCAATTTCCCATTGTCCAAGGCCTCTTTTAAATCCTGTTCTACAATCAACTGTCCACGAGAGGTATTAATGATGATAGCGCCATTCTTCATTTTGGAAATATTGGCGGCGTTAATGATACCCTCGGTATCAGGGGTGAGCGGACAATGCAGGCTTATTATGTCCGATTTTGAGAGGAGTTCGTCCAAATCAACCTGTTTGCAAATATCGCTCTCCAGTTCAGGTTTGTAGCTACTTCCGGAAGTCAATATAGTCATACCAAATGCCTGGGCCAACTTGGCGGTAGCTTGTCCAATTCTCCCAAAACCGATAATTCCCATGGTTTTGCCATCCAATTCGATAAGCGGATAGTTCCAAAAGCAAAAATCCTTGCTATTGGACCATTCCCCCTCTTTGACCGAACGATTATGCTCCCCTACCTGATGGCATATTTCCAAGAGGAGGGCCATGGTCATCTGCGCCACGGCCGTTGTGCTGTAGCTGGGCACATTGGTAACCACGATTCCCAGTGATTTGGCGGCATCCACATCCACAATGTTATAGCCTGTTGCCAATACCCCGATATATTTTAACGATGGTACTTTGTCCAAAACCTCTTTGGGGAGGGGGGTCTTGTTGGTAAAAATTATTTGGGCATTTCCTATGGCCTCAACAATTTTATCGTTTTCATATTCCGTACGGTCATAGACCGTGGGTTCCCCTATTTTTGCAAGTGTTTCCCAACTAAGATCTCCTGGGTTTAAAGTGTATCCGTCCAGAACAACAATTTTCATCTTTTATTTTTAAATTTTATACCATCAATACTTTGTAAACATGGAACCAGGAGATCTATAAATAAAACCTAAAACCATGAAAAAAACCAATTTCTTGTCAACCCATCAGCCTGCATATATATAAACTAAAAATTTACATAAACAAAATTAAATAATTGGTTATCATTTGTTTAAATACTAATCAAACTCATCAAAACACTATCATTGACCCAACATAAACATGCCACCAAATACATATAACGATCCAATTGCCGTTACCATTGACCCCTATCTTATATTCAACTTTAATTTTACAAAGACCTATCTGGATCTACTAATTGTTTTCTACAAATATAAAATATAAGACAGGGGTTTATTAGCCTAAATATTATCGAATTCAGATGAAATATTGACTTTACCTTTATATCATACATAATATACTTATATGGTATCTCATTTTGTAAAGGCATCAGTACCCTTTGGGGTGGTTCTCTTTAAAATTATTTTCTACAGAATGTTGCATTTATTCAGCAAAAAGTGTCAGTTTTAAAGCTATTTGCCTCATTTAATGGAAAAGAATATTTTTTTAATCTGTTTTTAAGATATTAGTCGAATATTCAAGATGCCAAAATCAACCTAAGCAGGAATAAAGCATGAAAAAGCTGGTCATATACATATTTTTAATAGTATTGCCCTTGTATGCCAATGGCCAGGCCTTTAATTACAAGACCTTAAAGGATATATATTACTACGATTCCAAAACCGTTGATGAGACAGCATATATGAAAGAAAAAAATCTCCTGGACATCTATTATCCGGAAACGGATCACAAAGTCCCGGTGATTATTTGGTTCCACGGAGGAGGGTTGACAGCCGGTCAAAAAGAAATTCCAACGGCTTTGAAAGATAAAGGTTTTTGTGTGATCGGGGTAGGTTATAGGCTATCCCCAAATGTTAGGGGCACCACCTGCATTACCGATGCCGCTGCTGCCATTGCCTGGGTATATAAAAATATTGATCGTTATGGTGGTGATCCCGATCAGTTGTTTGTCTCAGGACATTCCGCTGGCGGGTATTTGGCCTTAATGGCCGTGATGGACAAAAGCTGGCTTGGGAAATACCATTTGGATTCCGATCTTATAGCCGGACTGGTGCCCTTTAGCGGTCATACCATTACCCATTTTACGATAAGGCAAGAACAGGGCATACCGGGGGAACAACCTATTATCGATAAGCTGGCGCCCCTTTACCATGTTAGAAAAAATGCCCCGCCAACCTTATTGATTACCGGGGATAGGGAAAAGGAAATGCTGGGCCGTTATGAGGAAAATGCCTATTTCTATAGGATGATGAAAGTTTCAGGACACCAGGACATTAGCTTGTACGAAATGGATGGTTATGGACATAATATGACCGGACCCGCCTTTCCCTTATTGGTTGATTTTATAAAATCCAAAACGAATGAGAAATAAAAGGCCTTTATGTTTAAAGAAATGGGTATTATTTTTTACCCGCCAATATTTTGGAATCATCCTCTTGTAATTAATTAAAGTAAAAAATAAATCGGAGCCAATCCACATATAATGAAAATCGTAATAGCCCCCGACTCTTTTAAGGAATGTTTATCGGCACGGGAAGTTTCCGGTAATATAGCAATAGGTATACGAAAAATGGAACCAAATGCCGAAATCATTGAAGTCCCCATATCGGATGGAGGGGAAGGAGTCCTGGATACCCTTTTGGGCGGGGCCGGGGGCAAAAGGATCCCAGTTTCCGTTATGGATCCCCTTATGCGGCCCATGATGGCCCAATACGGTATTTTAGAAGATGAGAGAACGGCCGTTATAGAGATGGCCAGGGCTTCTGGCCTGGAATTGCTCAGGGAATCTGAAAAGAACCCTTTGATTACTTCCACCTTTGGAACGGGGCAGTTGATCAAGGATGCCTTGAATAAGGGCTGTAATAAGATCATTATAGGTATCGGAGGAAGTGCCACCAATGATGGGGGTGCCGGAATGGTGAGGGCCCTGGGAGCCAAATTTTTGGACGAAAAGGGTGAAGCAATCCCTGAGGGAGGTGGTAGTTTAGGTAGATTAAAGACCATAGATCTGACCAACTTTGACCAGAGAGTTCAAAACTGCGAGGTAATCGTTGCCTGCGATGTGTCCAATCCCCTTACCGGGGCATATGGTGCCTCCATGGTCTACGGAGGCCAAAAAGGGGGCAGCAAAAGAGACCTGCAAATTTTGGACAACAGCCTTGCCCATTATGCCAATTGCATAAAGGCCATATTGGGAATCGATATCGACCAAGTACCGGGAGCGGGAGCGGCCGGAGGGAGTGGTGCGGGATTAATGGCTTTTTTAAAAGGAACCCTCGTAAATGGGATCGAATTAATTTTGAATACCCTTAAAATTGAGGAACATATAAAAGGGGCCCACTTGGTATTTACCGGCGAAGGAAAAATTGATGTACAAACCCTACATGGAAAAACTATTTTGGGGATTGCCGCCATGGCAAAAAAACATAAAGTACCGGTTATTGTGATTACCGGAAAAATAGGGGAGGGGATTGATGAAATTTATAACCTAGGCGTCCATTCAGTATTTTCCATAGTAAACCGACCGATGGAGCTAAAAGAGGCTATGGATAACGCTCCCGAATTGATTCAGGACTGTACCAAAAATATAATGGCCGCCGTAATGAGCTTTAAGAACAATTAAGATTAAAAAGTCTGATAAAAACCAACAATAAAACAGTATAAGTTATGCCAAATCGATGGACGGGGAAGGGAAACCCCTACACAAAACAGGAAGTTAGGTCAAGGCTACAGGCCGTGGTGGACCAAAAAAAGGCGATCATCGCGGCCGGTGCGGGCACCGGCATCAGTGCCAAGTTCATAGAGAAGGGCGGTGCGGACCTGATCATCATCTACAATTCGGGGAGGTTCCGTATGTCCGGCCACGGCTCCACTGCGGGCATGATGGCCTATGGTGATGCCAATGCCGTGGCCATGGAGATCGGGGAATTCGAGGTGCTGCCCGTGGTAGAGGAGGTCCCGGTGATCTGCGGGGTCCACGGCAGCGATCCGCGAAGAAGGATGTGGCACTTCTTGGGAAAGGTGAAGGACATGGGGTTCTCCGGGGTGAACAACTTCCCTACGCACTCCATCATCGACGGCCATTTCAGGAAGGTGTTGGAAGAAACGGGGATGAGCTTCCAAAAAGAAGTCGATATGGTGGATCTGGCCACGAAGATGGACCTGTTCTCCATCGTGTATGTGGGCAGACCGGAAGAGGCCGTACAGATGGCGGACGTGGGGGCGGATGCCGTGATCGCGCACGTAGGAACAACTGTGGGCGGATCCATAGGGGTCACCAACGCCACCGCTTCGATGGAGGATGCCCTTGAGCGCACCCAAAAGATCGTGGACGCCGTAAAGAAAGCGAACCCCGATACCTTCCTTCTTGCCCATGGGGGACCGATCAACACCCCTTCGGACGTGAGGTACGTACTGGAGCACTGCAATGGCCTTCACGGCTTTGTGGGGGCCTCGTCCTTGGAGCGGATGGGAGTGGAACGGTCCCTGACAGACCTGACCAGAGAGTTCAAAACATTGACGCTATAGCCCGCTTATGGAAAAGGACTGGAAATTCGTAGGGGAAGGGGAGCTGATGTTCGAGAGGGCCTCCGGGCGCGACCACCATTGGCACTACCATCCCGGGACAGCGCAACGGGCGGGATCCTATATGGTGAAGGTGTCGATGCCGGAGGGCGGGGGGCACGACTTCCACGTCCATCCGGAAATGCACGAGATCCTTTATGTGCTCAAGGGGATGGCCGAACAGTGGGTAGAGGGAGAAATGCGGCTGCTGGGCCCGGGCGACTCGGTCCATATAGGTGCGGGCGTGGCCCACGGCACCTTCAATGCGGGAAAGGGGGATCTGGAATTCCTGGCCATACTGTCGCCCCCGGAAGGCTGGGAGGCCGGTACCGTGGACGTGAGCGGGAACGCCCCCTATTCGGGGTACCGCCCCCGGACCTGATGGCAAAAAAAGGCATTATTTTGGCGCGGCCCCTCCATTTCGGCAGGGCCGCGGCAACCTATAACGGAAATATCGAAACCGAAACAGAAATCCAAAAAATGAAAAATATCACCGCTTACCTTTCAATGCTGTTCTGCGGAATGGCGCTCATGTCCAGTTGTTCAGGGGAAAAAGCGCCCCTTCCGCCGCTGACCTATACGGGGGAGGACCCAAGGGTCCAGGACCCATTGGGCCCCGAGGATTCCCAAAGGCACATCCAGCTCCCGGAGGGCTTCAGGGCGGAGCTGTACGCCGCCGAGCCCGATATCATCAACCCCATCGCCTTTACCTGGGACGAAAGGGGCAGGCTCTGGGTGGTACAGTCCAAGGACTATCCCCATGGACTAAGTAACGATGTGGGGGGCGATAGGATCACCATCTGCGAGGATACCAACGGCGATGGCAGGGCCGACAGGTTCACCGATTTTGCCACGGAACAGAACCTGACCACGGGGATTACCTTGGTAAAAGGCGGTGCCATTGTGTCGCAGGCTCCCAATATGGTTTTCCTGGAGGATACCAATGGGGACGACAAAATGGACAAAAAGACCGTGCTCTTCAATGGTTTCGGAACCTGGGACACCCATGCGGGGCCTTCCAACCTGCGCTATGGGCTTGACAACATGATCTGGGGCTCCGTGGGGTATTCGGGCTTTGAAAACCAGTTTCAGGGCAAGCCTGTAGAATTCAAGATGGGGGTCTACAAATTTGCCAAGGACGGTTCCTATTTCGAGCCGGTGGGCCAGTTCAACAACAATACCTGGGGACTCGGTTTTAATGAGAATTTTGAAATATTCGGATCTACCGCCAACAACAACCACTGCTGTTACGTCGGGATTCCTTTAAAACATTATGATTACTTAAACAAACTGCCCTCTTGGGCGGTCAATGCCGACTTTATCCAGGGGCATTATGAAATTACTCCTGCAGATACCATTATTCCCCTGCAACAGGTGGATGTGCGTGGCGGATATACCGCCGCCTCCGGGGCCAATTTCTATACGGCAGGAAATTATCCTGAAGAGTATAGGAACCAGATGTACGTCTGCGAACCTACGGGCCATCTAGTGCACATTGCCAAGATCGTCAGGGATGGTGCAGGTTACAAAGAGGTGGACGGCGGCAATATCTTTGCCAGCACCGATGCCTGGACGGCCCCGGTCTTCGCCGAAACGGGCCCGGACGGGAACCTATGGGTGGCGGACTGGTACAACCCGGTGATACAGCACAACCCTGACAAACGGGGGATGGACAACCAGATCTGGAACGCGGACAAGGGCGAGGGCAACGCCCATTTAAATAAACTGCGTGATTATGGGCACGGTAGGATCTACGTAATTACCCATGAAAATGCTGATGATTCAGAAATTACCTCCTTGGACCCCGAGGATGATGAAGCACTACTGGAAGCGCTTGAGAGCGATAATATGTTCTGGAGAACTACGGCCCAACGTTTGATCGTGGAGTACAAAAAAGTATCGCTTATCCCGGATTTGATCAAATTGGCCAGCAACAATAATGTTGACAAAAGCGGTCTCAATGCAGGCGCATTGCACGCCCTATGGACCTTAAAAGGCCTGGGCACACTCAATGGTTCCAATGCAGAAACCAACGAGGTGGTCCGGAAAGCATTGACCAGTAGTTCCTATGGCGTAAAACGGGCCGCACTGGCTTTGTTGCCTGCTACCAAAGAAAGTAGTGAAATCTTGGCGCAATCCGGCCTGTTAAGTAGTCCGGACCCGCAGATCAAGCTGGCCGCAATATTGCGTGCAGGAGAGCTTCCAGAATCCAACGCACTATACACCGAAATTGAAAAATTATCCAAAGACGATGCCAGTACCTCGGACAAATGGCTCAAGGCCGCATTAAAAATCTATTTCAGGGAATTGAACTTCCAAGAGATAGACCCTTCTACGGTAGTCATGATAGTACCCTCGGCCGAAGAAAAAAAATCTACATGGAAATATACCACCGACAAGCCCAGCGATAACTGGATGAAAACCGAATTCAATGATTCCGATTGGAAAAAAGGAACAGCCAAGTTTGGAGGCAATAACATGAAACAGGTGAACACCCCTTGGAGCAGCTCTGATATTTGGATGCGACAGGAAGTGATCATTACTGATGAAATATCGGAACCTGTAATCAAAATAGCCCATGACGACGATTATGAAGTTTTTGTAAATGGGCAACTTTTGATATCGGAAGCAGGTTCCAGCGAGTCTTACAAGTACATAAAGCTCGATAGCGACAAAGGTAATCTGTTTAAACAAGGAAAGAACCTAATTGCGGTCCACTGTGTAAATACCGGTGGAAATCAACACATAGACATGGGCATTGGCAAGGTAGGCAAGGTAAAGGCCGATGTAACCTTTGTGCTCAATACGTTGGACCAGGAAATGGCCTATGATAAAAAGACACTTTATGCCACAGCGGGTCAGACCGTAGAGATAGTCTTGAACAATAAAGATCAGATGTCCCATAATTTAGTGGTCATCCAGCCTGGCAGTTTGGATACTTTTGGGGCCATGGTGGACGGCTTCCTGAAGAATCCTGAAGCGGAAAAAATGGGCTATGTGCCCAAATCGAGATATGTACTTGGAGCAACGGACATGTTGACCCCGGGCGTAACAGGGTCTGTAGTGTTCAAACTTCCGGATACTCCCGGTATATATCCCTATGTCTGTACTTTTCCCGGGCATTGGCGGATGATGCAGGGGGTGATCATAGTAACGGCACCTGGATCCTATATTTCCGAGAATAAGGGAGCTCTAAAAATAGCTGCAATGGGCGGGGGCGGTTCCCATGACTTCCTAAAGTTTTTTGGCATCGCGGATGGAAAGATCCTCAGTGAAGGCGGTAAGAACACGTTTATGTACACGGAAAATTCAATGGAATTGGGAACCTTGCTCCCGACGGCCGATGTACTGGTACTGAGCAACAACAAGCCTTTGGACAAGGGCACCAGAATTGCCATTATGTCCCGGGTAGATGCAGGGGATATGAATATGCTTATTTTCCATCCAAGTACCTGGTACAATTGGGAGGACTGGCCGGAATACAATAAGACCTTGGTTGGCGGTGGCTCCAGATCCCATGAAGACCTTCAGGAATTTGAAGTAAGGGTGGTTCAACCAGATCATCCCATTATGAAAGGCGTGCCTTCCAAATTCAGGATCGTGGACGAATTGTACCGATGGGAAAAGGACCCTGGAGCGGAGATAGAGGTACTGGCCGTGGGCAGGGGTCTGGAATCCGGGGAGGAATACCCCGTGGTCTGGACCGTAAAACATCCCAAGGCGAAAATTGTGGGGAACACCTTGGGGCACGATGAAAGGGCGCACGGGCACAAGGCGTACAGGACCATATTGGGGAACAGTGCGGATTGGGCCGCCAAGAAATAGGGAATATCATTAAGAGGACCGGCCACCCTCCTGGACGGTCCCGGGATACCGGGACACGGGGTATTCCACAGAACAAAATCCTAACTGTTCATTTTCGATACTTGGACATCCAAAAGATATTCCCAATTTAATGAAATTAAGCCAATAAAAAATTTCTTGAAACCGACTATCCTCGAGGCAGAGCCGTCTAGGATTAATAAAGATTAACGGCCACTAAAACAGGGTTCAAAATATTTTAGGTTAAATCCTGAGATGCTTTGAAGTAGTATCAATATTATATTTTATATTCAATCTTAAAAAAGAACCCTTATTTTTATGTAAATACTATTTAGTTCCGTTTAATGAATTTAACCATAGAAAATATAGTTTTAGTCGGCTCCATACTACTTTTTATAAGTATAATTGTTGGTAAGACTTCCTATAAATTTGGGGTGCCCACCCTATTGCTCTTCTTGGCCATAGGGATGCTGGCAGGTTCCGATGGTATAGGAGGCATACATTTTAACGATCCTAAAATTGCCCAGTTTATAGGAATAGTATCCCTTAATTTTATTTTGTTCTCCGGTGGATTGGATACCAACTGGGAGGCAGTTAAGCCAATTATCAAGGAAGGTTTGGTGCTTTCCACCTTGGGCGTTTTATTGACCGCTTTATCCTTGGGTACCTTTGTTTGGTTGATTACCGATTTTAGCATATACGAAAGTATGTTGTTGGGTTCCATTGTATCCTCAACGGACGCGGCAGCCGTTTTTTCTATTTTACGATCCAAAAGTATGGCCTTAAAAACCAATCTTAGGCCTACCTTGGAATTGGAAAGCGGGAGCAACGATCCTATGGCCTATGTCCTGACCCTTGCATTCTTGACCCTGGTAGTGCATCAGGACCAAAGCATATATTCCATTCTACCATTGTTTTTACAACAAATGATTTTGGGCGGAGCGGCAGGGTTCGGTTTTGGAAAACTCAGTAAATATATAATCAACAACATTAAACTGGATTTTGAAGGTCTCTATCCCGTTTTGGCAATAGCACTGATGTTCATTACATTTTCTGCAACCGACTTTGTTGGAGGCAATGGATTTCTGGCCATCTATATATGTGCCGTATATCTTGGCAATCAGGATCTGATCCATAAGAAAACCATTCTAAAAATGTTCGATGGTCTGGCCTGGTTAATGCAAATTGTACTTTTCCTAACTTTGGGTTTGCTGGTTTTTCCCTCCCAAATTATTCCGTATATAGGGATAGGCCTACTTATTTCTTTGTTTCTTATTGTAGTGGCCAGACCCATTAGTGTGTTTCTCAGTCTGATTTTTTTCAAAATGCGGATGAAAAGGCGATTTTATATTTCCTGGGTCGGTTTGAGGGGGGCAGTTCCCATAGTTTTTGCCACTTACCCTCTTTTGGCGGGAATAGACAAGGCCAACATGATATTCAATATTGTTTTTTTTATTTCGGTGACTTCTATCTTAATTCAAGGAACTACCCTCTCCGTGGTGGCTAAATGGTTAAATGTGGCCATTCCAGAAAAGGCAAAAAGGTTATCGCCTACAGATTTGTTGTTTTCTGAAAATCCAAAGACCACAATGCGGGAGATTTTAGTAGGCCCGGAATGCTTTGCCACCAATAAAAAAATAGTGGAACTGGGTTTTCCAAAGAATGCCATTATTGCTATGATCAAAAGAGGCGATAAGTATATTACCCCTAACGGTTCAACAAAAATTGAACTTGATGATACCCTTATAGTTCTCGCGGATAGATTGGAAATAATAGACGAAGTCTATAAAGCACTTAAGATAGAAAAAGAAGATAAAAAGGATTAAAAATTTAATCAACAAGAATTTGATAGGGCATACCCTTAGATCAAGGCATGATTTCTATTTCCTTACACGGGTCGGACACTTTGTAAAGTGACAGTATTTAGGGATGCAAGATATTTGTCCTTGCCCATTTCCCAAATGATATTGCTCAATAAATTTGATTTTATGTTTTGAGCGCTTTGCCGATCACTTCCAAGGAGTCCTTGGACAAGGGCAGTTTTAAAACGGCTTCATGGCCTTTTGGGGACATTTTCCCCCATGTTTTTTGCAGGATATCAATTAATTTTTCCTCTGGGTATTTATGTGAAAACGGCTCAAAATAGAATTCCAAAAACACTAGACAAATTACATCTTCCAATGTCTGGGTCTCCGCATTTTTTTTAAGCTGCTTTTTTTCCAATAAAAAAGCTACCCTATCTATCATTTCTTGATCATAGCCCACTTCCCTGAGTATGGTTCCTGCCTTTTCTGCATGAAATTTTTTAAGGTCCTGCCTCCATTTTAAATAGCCGACCCTGTTCATTTCATAGGATTCTCTTGGAATTTCCCACCTACGGATATGTTGACACCTAGCTGTAAGCTGTAGTGCTTCCGATGCTTCAGGCTCAAATGCGCTTAATTTCTCTGTCATTCTCATGGCATACAACAACTCCTTGGGATATTCCTTTCCCTGCCAAACTTCCACATTGGGGTCTTCGGCATTTGCCCCGTCAAACAGGCGGAAGGCGTTTATTAATTTTTCTACGGCCATAATTCACTTAGTTTTTTCAAAGCTATTCAGAAAAACCAAAATATACAAAGTCGCTCTCTATTTTATCCGGATAAGTTGCTATGGGATTCAAATCCCATTTCAAATTGCAGTTGAATATTATCCTACAAACCATAATACGGCCTGGAACAGATGAAATGGCAATAACTACCTTAAAGGAATGGCCATTGCTCTCGGCAAATAAAACCGTTAAAATACAGCGAAACTTTTTTTCGAAATACAGTACGGCCATCAATATTATGTACCCTCTTGCCATACAATAATAAATAAAGTACCTGCTTTTGGATAACAATTCCCGATATAAACTTACCGGACCAAAGATTTTCCTAAATTACTTTTCACCACAATAAAAAGCGGTTTCACAACAAAACCGTTCCCGTCCCTATTAATGGATATGGATATCCGCAATATATCTAAGCGTCGCCCCGTTATAGGGTCTTTCCTACAAAGTGGATCAATTCACTTGTATTATAATATTAAGGGGCAAAATCATGATACAATCTACCAAAAGATTACTGCTGTTAATTCTACTGTTTAGTTTTAATACTTGGTATGGCATCGCTCAGGTTACCAACAGTGTGCAAAATACCAATTTCTATTCCTGCGGCAGCGACCTACCACAAACCGAATTAAATCTTGGAAACCTGATGTTCTCGGAAACCTTGGCTACGGATTTTGGCTCAGGTACCTTTACCTTTTATATAGAGGCTCCCTCTAATTTTGAAATAAGGGCAACTTCATTTACGGAAACAGGTACCGATATTGGCAATGCTTCCGTAACCCAAGATCCGGGCAATGCTTCAAGATTGGAAGTTACCTTAACCACTAACGCCCAAGGTTCGTTGGATGTATTTACCATCGAAAATATACGAATTCAACTTATACCCGGTTCCACGACCACCAATGGTACTTTAAGTTATGTATTGGCAGGCAACGCCAATAGGTTAAGCGGACTTACCGACAATCAGGCCCTTGCCAACCTCACTATCACTGCCCTCACCGGAGGAACAGGGGTAGATCAACAGGTATGTGCCATCAACGATGTACAGAACATCAGTATTACAGGTTCCAATATTACCCAAAACAGGACTTTTGAATGGGAAAGTGATATTAACGGAACCTGGACCGCCATTGCCGACTCCAACACGGAAATTCTGGTTGTGGATAAACCTTCTTTCCCTAATGGAATAAGTAGGTATCGCCGATTGACCACCTTCATGCTCAACGGGGAGCCCTGTACCCAGATCAGTACCGTTGCAACCATTACCGTAAATGAAATATATGCCGGAACCATTACGGATGGGACCGGTCAAACCGTATGTGCAACCCAAATACCGGGACAATTGAGTACGTCTGGCGATGTGGCAGTTACTCCGGCCGGTACCACTACATATCAATGGTACAAAAACGATTCAGGTCCGTGGGATCTTGTTCCCGGGGCAACGGACAATTTTTATCAACCTACTGCCTTATCCACCACAACATCTTTTAAAAGAAGGGTGACCAACGTTCTGAACGGATTTAGCTGCTTTAAAGAGACCCCTGCGGTTTCCATTGTAGTAAATGCTACTGTACTGGGGGGTACTGCTACAGATCAAAATATTTGTTCATTAAGTGAATTGCAATTGCTGACCATAAACAATGGGGAAAACAATGGAACCTACCAATGGCAGAAATACGATGGAAGCAACTGGGTAAACATAAGTGGTGCTACCCAAAGCAACTACAATGCCAGTGCCAACCTAAATCCTGGAACAGAGCAGTTTAGAAGGGTTACCACGGTTTCAGGGGCAAGTTGCCAAGGTGTCAGTACCATAGCTACCATTACCTATACCAATTTTACCGCTGGAAGCATTACCGGTAACGAAACTGTTTGTTACAATGAGGTTCCAAATGCCATAACATCCAATACCAATGCCTCCGGAACGGGCACTATTTCGTACCAATGGGAACAATATAACGGAAGTTTATGGACCACAATCCCTGGGGCCAACAATGCCGATTACCAGCCAGGGGCCCAGACCCAGACCACAACCTTTAGAAGGCAGGACAATATACTCTTGAACGGGTACAGCTGTTCGGATTATACCAATGAAATACAGATCTCTGTCCTTGGTCAAATTATCGGGGGCAACGCCAGTGCGGACCAAACAATCTGTACGGGGGAAATCCCCAATGCCATAACGGTCAGCAATGACACAGCGGCAGGCCCCAACATAAGCTATCAATGGCAATCCGCAACCACAGGCAATTTTACCAATATTAGCGGAGAAACCAATGCCGTTTATAATTTTTCAGTAGCCCCGCCGGTAACGACCAAATACAGAAGACAAACGGTAATCACCAATAACGCTACGGTTTGTTTCGAGAATTCTACCGAAAGTACTGTTTTTGTAAATACCTTGAATCCCGGAATCATCGGAAATGATCAGGACGTTTGTGACGGACAGGCACCAAATACTTTGGTAAACCTATCCAACAGCACAGCGGCAGGAAATATAACGTATAGTTGGGAGTCATCAACCGATAATGGCGCCAATTGGACCCTTATTGCTTCCGCAACAGGTGCAACCTATACCCCAGGAGTACTTGGTGTATCCACCAAATTTAGACGTTTGGACGTGACGGATCATGCCTAATTTCTGGGTATTTGGATATTTATGCAAATAACTGAGTTAACCTAAACAGGAAGAATTCTGTATTTCTAACGCCTCTGAATTGCACCCTGAATGCCTTTATTTTAGCGTTGAAGGATTCAGCGGATGCATTAGTACTTCTATTTATAAAATAGTTTAGGATAGACCTGTAGTTGAGGGCTATGGTATTGGCAATCGTTTTGAATGCCCGGAACCCTGTATTTTCCACGTCCTTGTACCAATGGGCCAGTTTTGTGTACGCTACCTCTATGGTCGTTGCCGTATTGAATATGTGCCTAAGCCCTTGGACCAGGTCGAATGCGAGCTTTATATCCGGATATTCCGAGAACAATATTTTACTTCTTTCAGATTGGTTCGGGGTCCAATTGTTGGGTGATTTATAAAGGAGGTACCTACTTCTGGCCAAGAGTTGTTTTCTGGTGTCCCCATTGCTGAATTCTTTTGGGACGAAGGCCCTGTTCTTTTCTTTTGCCCGTTTTATCTGTTCGTTCTCCAGGTCTATTGCGTCCCATCTATGCTTGATCCGGATGTCCTGAAGGGCCTCCAGTGCCAGTTTCTGTACGTGGAACCTGTCGGTGACCTGTACGGCTTTGGGGAAGCATTTTTTGGCGATGGTCTTCATGGAGTTTGCCATATCCAGGGTGATTTCCTTGACCCTGGCCCTTTTCTTGGTGGGTATCTTCATTAGTTGTTCTATGATAGGTTCCACCTTGGTGCCGGAGAATATGGCCACTATGGACCCTTTTTTTCCCTTGGCCTTTTTGTTGGTGATTATGGTGTAGAGCTCCCCTTTGGAGAGTGCCGTTTCGTCAATGGACAGGTAAGGTCCCATATTTTCGGGAAAGACGAGCCATTGTTTGGCATGTCCCTTTTGCTCCCAGTCCTTGAACTCGCTCAGATAATCCCTGTACTGTCGCTGGAGTTTCTTGCCATTTACCCCGAAGAGAGACCCCAGTTGTTGGCCGCTCAGGGCCGTATTATCCGTTGATCTCTTTTAAAAAAGCAGCGAACTCCTTTGACATGCGGGTCCCCTGTGCAATAAAATCATCCCAATCACGGCTGGTCTTGGTCCACTTTCCATCCACCAGGACATCCCAGCGCCTGCGCTTGAGGCTCAAGCTGACCAGATTGCTGCGGATCGGATAATCATCGATGACCCTGGGCTCCATAAAGCCACTGGCCTTAAAGGTGTGCTCTTTGTAACGCTCCGGTATCTGCTTTTTCTCCTCTAAAAATACAGTCAACCGATTGTCGTACAAGGGATTCTTTATCGGTTTTTGTTCAAAGCCGACGATATCAAAAAAGTCGAGTAATCCCTCTGGTAAAAATAAGCTCAATAACGATAAATCGGTTCCTTTGTCCATCCCTTAAATTTAAAGTGCAAAGAAATAAATTATTCACTTCAGACCCAAGTTTTAATCTTGATCCGACGTGACAACCCTGAATGCCAAGGTATGTTCCGATTACACCAACGAAGTTACCATCAACGTAGCCGGAGCTATTTCAGGTGGTGAGGGATCGGCAGACCAGGCTGTTTGTGAAGGTGAGGCACCGGCAACCATTACTGTTTCCAATAGTACCCCGGCCGGGGTGGGCATAAATTTCCAATGGTATTCCTCTACCGATAATATCAATTACAATCTGATGAACGGGGAAACAGGGGAAAACCTAAGTTTTTCCACCGGATTGGCTACATCTACCTATTTTAGGCGAAATGTTACTTACACCAATAATGGAAATATTTGTGAAGCTTCAAGTCTTCCAACCTTGGTTACCTTAATAACTTTAAACGAGGGATCCATTTCCCAGACCCAAACGGTATGTGGGGATGAAAACATAGCCCCGATTACAAGTTCGGCCAATGCCGTTTCCAACGGAACCATTAGCTATACATGGCAGAATTCCCCGGACGGAAACACCTGGTCCAATATTGCCAATACCGATCAAGCTACTTATACTCCCGTAAATAGCGGGGACTTACAGACCTATTACAGAAGAAAGGCCAGTGCAACCTTACAAGGCATCACTTGTGAGGCCATAACCACAGCGGTTATAGTGTATGTAAACAAATTTGACAATGCAGCCGGACATAATATAACTTTTTCTTCCGGGGCCACCGGAACTACGGAAGTATGCAACGGTGGGGATCCACAGCCTTTTAGCGCCAACTTTCCGTTGATCGCCTCCGGAACCGTAAGCTACCAATGGCAGATTTCCAGTGACAATGTATTATTTTCGGATATTCCAGGAGCAACCTCCGTTATCTACGATCCTCCTGCCGTAACACAGGACAACTACTACAGAAGAATTACTACTTCCACCTTAAATGGCCTATCCTGCAGTGTAACCAGTAATGTCCTGACCATCATTAACGGTGGAAATGCCACAGGGGGTACCATTGGTACCACCCATGCCAACGGCACCAATGGAACCAATGAAGAAGTAATATGCAAAGGAGACGATCCAAGTCCTATAGAGGAGCTTGCACCGTCTACGGGCCAGACATTGACCTATCAATGGTATGCCAATGGAGCCCCGATTCCAGGTGCTACTGGGACAAGCCATGATCCATCCAACATAACGTTTACAACAACCTACATCAGAACTACAACGAGCACGGATATTTCCGGGGTAGAATGTGTAGTGGACAGCAATCCAGTGACCGTATTGGTGCCCCAAGCGGACAATATTGGCAACAATATCACGCTTTGCCTCAATTCCATGGCCCCGGCCCTGGGCAACCCCAGCGCCATAGAAGGACTCCCTTATTTGGATTTTCAATGGTACGAATCCAATGACGGAAGTACTTTTAATTCCATCCCCGGAGCAACCAGTGCAATCTATACCCCTGGAGCCCCATTTACCACCGATAAATGGTACCGTAGGGATTATCAAGCTACAGTGGATGCTATTATATGTGCTCCCTATGCTCCAAGTAATATAATTAGAATTATTGTCAATGATGTGGACGGAGGTACCATATCCGGAGATCAAAAAATATGTTTTGGAGAAGATCCTGCCGTTTTAGGCAATACCGTGGACGGGACTGCAGAACCAGGAGGAGTACTGAAATATCAGTGGTATTCCTCTACGGACAACAGCAACTGGGGTATCATTAGCGGAGCTGTCAACAGTACCTATGACCCGGTTGCCGGCAATTATCCTACTACCTATTTCAAAAGGACTGCGTCTTCAACCTTCAATAATGTGATTTGTACAGAAGATAGTAATACCGTTGTGGTACAGGTTGCCGAAGAATTATTGCCAGGGACCTTAGTGAACGATCAAACCATATGCGAAGGGATTGTACCCGGAGCATTGACCGTAAGCGGTGGCAGTGCCTTTGTGGACCAGACCTATGACTGGTATGCCTCTCCTGATGGTAGCGTATGGACAGATCTAGAGGTGCATTCCGCTTCCTATACGCCACCCGTCCCAACTTCTACCATGCATTATAAGCGGACCATTACCAGGACCAGTTTGGTAGACAAGACCTGCGTGGTGGAGACCAATCCTATCCAGGTTACCCTTAATTCCGTTTATGCAGGTAAGATAACGGACAATCAATCCGTATGCGAGGGAAGTCAGCCTTTGGCCATTGTGGAACAGGAATCGGCAACGGGTGCGGGAGTACTCACCTACCAATGGTGGTCTTCCCCGGACAATCAGACCTATACTGCCGTAGCCGGAGCCACACAGCCAAATTATACCCCTCCAAGTACCCTTGCCACCTCTACTTATTTTAAAAGATTGGTTACCAGTACATTGAACGGAGTGGCCTGTACGGATGAAACTTCTCCAAAAATTGTAACCGTTATTCCCTATGCCATTATAGATAATGATGCTATTATTGCCAATGATATTAGTCCTGTAAGCTGTAATGGTGGAAATGACGGAAGTATTGTAATTCCCAACTCTAGGATTACCGGAGGTAATACGGCCCAAAAGCAAATAAATACCATATCCCTTTTCGGCACCCCAACCCTGAACAATACCTATAGTATCATTATCGATGGCAAGGTCTATGATCATCAGGTTACCCTGAACGGTATTAATCAGCCCCAGAACAATAATGAAGTGGCCACAGCACTTGCCCAACAGATAAACACGGCAATCGGACCTAATTTAAGCCCGGTGGTGGCAACGACCAATTTCAATGAAATTATATTGACTGCCAAAGTTGCGGGGATTGGATTTACGGCCTATGTCAGTACCGGAACCGACCCCAATGTTAGTACTTCCAATGTAATTACACAATCCAATGTGGTTGCAAACACCTATGTATGGTCCAAAATAGGGGACAACGGCTTTACGGCCTCTACCCTGAGCATAAACAATCTTACGGCCGGAGTTTACCAATTAACGGTGTACAATGAATTTTGTGGAATTACTTCTTCCCCATTTATAGTATCGGAACCGGAGGTCTTGACCCTGAACATAGGGGATACCTGTAATGCGGCCATTACGGCCTATAGCACCGGAGGTATTGCCCCATTCACCTATACGCTTACAAGGCCCAATGGTACTACCTTGGTACAGACATCCAACAATCCAAATATTACCTATACCAATTTAATTGGGGGAGCTACCTACAACATTAGTGTACAGGATGCCTCTTGCGGAATACAGGAATCGCAATCCGTAACCTTGCCGTTAGGGCTACAATTTAACCAGGCTTCGGTGGTAGTGGAAAATGCCACTTGTTTTGGTCAAAACGACGGTAGTATCAGTCTAAACATAGGGGCTACAACGATAACAGGAGGCTATCCTCCCTATAACTTTAGTTGGACGGGTCCCGATAATGCCAACTTTACCACACAGAACATTTCCAATCTGGCCCCCGGAGTATATGTACTATCCGTAACGGACCAACTTGGCTGTTCAACGACCTATACGGCCAATGTAGCATCCAAGGCCCAATTGGAAATAAGTAGCGTCCAGGTAATCAACCAGCAATTACAATGTGCCGGGGATGCCAATGCCGAAATAAGCATACAGATAAGTGCCGACCCTAGCAGTCAATTGCAGATAAACTGGTACAAGAACGGAACCAGTTATGCCACCAATAATACCAGTCTTACCAATTTGGGGGGAGGCAGCTATGAAGTAGTCATTATCGATACCAATAGCGATGCCAATGCACCGTGTACGGTGAGACAGACTTTTGATATCACGGCCCCGGCCATTTTTAGTGCCACTGCCATTACTACGGGCAACGGAAGTTGTGTGGACGCCAGTGCAGGACGTGAATTTACCTTTAGCGTACAGGGCGGTACGGCACCTTATCAATATACACTGGATAACGGAACAGCTGTAATCTTCAATAATACGCAAATTACCATTAGCTCGCTTTCCAATAGCAGTCATGTGATAGCCGTAACCGATGCCAATCAGTGTGTTGTACAAACCTTTACCATGGACAGTTATGAAGCCATGGATTACAACGGTGCCAAATCATATACCATTCCACCTTGCGAAACTGAATTCGCCTTTAGCCTCAATACCAATTTAATAACTGGGGGAAAACCCTTTATGGACGGAAACAACAACCCATATTACTTTTATGATTGGAGGGGTCCCAACAATTTTGTGGCCCAGGACATTACCAGTTTTGATGCGGTACCGGGCTCATATTGGTTGACCGTCACCGACAGTAATGATTGTTCTTCCGAGGAAATTGAGTTTACCTTCAATACCACCTATGCCCCGATAGCCGTAAACAGGACGATCACCCCGGTAAGCTGTGGTGCTACCAATGACGGGGCCATTTCCATTACGGTAAGTGGTGGCCTAAGACCGTATTCTATTATATGGGAGAAGGAAACTGCCGGTACAACCAACAATCCCGACCCGGTGTTTACTCCTTTGGGCCAGAACATAACACAATTGAACGGATTGGAGGAAGGAAGGTTAAGGCTTACCATTACCAGTAATATAAATGGTTGTGCCAATGCCGACCAGGCCTATTATTATCAGGAAATCATCACCATCAACAAAGCGGAATCGCTACAACTATTGGACGGACCTTATTTGGACCAGTCCCTTTGTTTGGGAGATCCGGGAAGTATTACGGTGTCCGTTTTTAACAGCCAACCTGGAGATCTGAGCTTTTACTATGAAGGCGCCTTGGTACCTTCCCTAAAAACGGGAACCAATACCTATGCCGTTCAAATTGGAAATCCGTTGGACAATGCCAGTCTTAATGTGGTAAATGACCAAGGATGCGGAATAACCATGCCGATAAGTGCCGGGGTAACAGATCCTTCATTTACCTATAGTTCGGACGAATATGAAATTACAGGCCTTCTATTGGCCAAAGAGGACATACGGTTCAGCATAACCAGTGAAACTGGTTATGGCAATGCTTCGTGGGATTTTGGTGATGGAAGCCCCATTATCAATGTAGATCCCACTGCGGACGGAATAATGACCACACATGTATTTAGCTACCCTGGCATTTTTACCACCACCCTAACATTGTTCAACGATCAGGGCTGTAGTAAAACGGTGCAACAGGATGTACAGGTGGGCAACGGTTACGACGTAATGTTCCCCAATGTTTTCTCTGCCAATACCGATGGCATAAACGATTACTTCCAAGGGGAGTTTACGGGAATAGCCTCCTTTACCTTTCAGATTTATGATATGTGGGGCGCTCTGGTCTATAACGTTGCCTATGACTATGGGAATATGCCCGTAAACTGGGGTTGGAACGGCAATTATAGTTCTGGGAAACCCTATAAGAACACCTCCTTCAGATATCTGTTTGTAGGAACCACAAGAGATAATAACCAAATAACCAAAACGGGCGAAGCCTCAATATTAAGATAGAGATGAGAAGACTTGATCTAATAACCCTACTAATTGTTCTTATTTCGTTGGGGACCAACGCCCAGGAAAAATTTGTACATAACCTTAGTAAGGTTCCGGCATCCCTAAATCCCAGTTTTCATGCTTTTAAGGATAAAACACGGATAGGGGTATTGGCCGAATTTGCCAGTCAAAACCAAGGCAACCAATCCCAACATAAATATGCCTTTGGCTCAACTGCATTTAAGGAATACAATTTTCAACTGGGCGTAGATCTGTTCAATAACAACCTGAACAATTCGGGATATAACTACACTTCTGCCGCATTGAGCTATATGTATAAATTGGTCCTGAAAAACGATTGGATCATATATCCTGGAATAACGGCCGGCTATAGCAATTACAGATATGATTTTAACAATCTTACCTTTCAGGATCAGATAAACATCTTTACGGGCCAAATCAGTGCCAATACCATAGACCCCATTACTGCCTCCGAAAATATAGGTTATTTGGACATGGGCGCATCGGTACTTATTCATAATGATATCAATACGCTTTTTGGTCTTTCCTTCAAACATTTGAACCAGCCACGGATATCCTCCAAGCAGAGTGAAAATAACGTGAATTTAAACATGCTCATTTCCGGGCAATTTGGATATGAACTGGATATCAATAAATACGGACAGGCAAAATTGCCCGAGCATTCCTATTTGTACTTCTTTAATGCGGTATCCATACAAGGTCCAAATACCAGATTGGATTTTTATCAGGACGTTACCTTGGGCAACTTTAGCATTGGCATAAACGAACATCTCAACTATTTGGAAAATGCCTCCTTTTCCGAAATTGGTTTTGCCACCAGCCTTACCCTGGAAACCTTTGAATTTGGTCTCAACTATAGACTGCCCTTTGGTGGAGAAGCCAAGCAATATATTCCCAATTCGCTGGAATTATTTTTAGTCTTTGATATTTCAAGGTTCAAAGAAAGGGGAAGATCGGATTATAGTAGGTTTTATTAACCAAAACCACTTGCCCACCTAAAAACCAATATGTGCGACTTCTCAATCGTTGCAAAAAAGCAGCTCATGTCGAAGTGACAACACCAGTCATTTCGACCAAAGGGAGAAACCGAAGGTTCACGAATACCCCTAAAATAAATATGTAATGAGCTAAATCACACATATGGCTCAACTTAACTCTGAGGGTAATATAGGGAATGAGTCAAATCACACTTATGGCACATTGTGAACATCAAATGCCAAAATAATTTATTGTCATTGGGCAAGAAATAATGTACAATGCAAAAAAATATATGTGCGACTTCCCGTCGCTCATCCTTCGCTCTGTCGAAGTGACAACGCAACCCCCAAACAGCCCATTAACAAGTAAACTACCTCTGTGCAAGCACACGAGGCATTGGTCGGAATCAAATTTTTAATTTCGAAGCAAGCCTCTGGGTATTATACCCCTTGGAGGTGCCAATAAAAACCGATTCAACGTCCCTTTATCAATGTAATTCCTCGCAAAGAAATCCGTGACCGTTCAACAGATTTGTTATGGAAATTGCCGGGACCATATGGGTTTCGACCCGGAGGATATTGTCGCAATCCTCCAGATCAAAATTCCAACATCCATTATTGGCGATCAATCTGTTCAAATCCGGTTTCAAAACTTTCACTTTCCGCCTAGTGTTAATTGACGTTTTAAATACCAATACTTCTTTCATGCCACAATGCCATTAACGTTCATAAAAGGCAGGGGGTGCTATGCCCAAAGATCTTAAATAGACGTAACCCTGTCCCCGATGGTGTATTTCATTATCTATAAAATAGAAGATGGAAGACCGTACCGTACCTTCATACTGCCCAAAAATTTTGATGTTTTGTTGAAACTGTTCCTCCTTGATCTGGGGCCAATACGTATTTATTTCTGCAGTGGCCTGGTCCCAAAGTTCCAGCAACCTATCCTTCTTGTTACCGTGTTCCATATGCTCGTTGAGAGGAGCCGTATTCCCTGTAGCAATTTCCTTTATGCCAGGTCCGGCAATTCCCAATAGTTCCATGATCATTTCGGAAAATGTTCTCATTCCACCAATAGTATGGTTAAAAAAGGCTTCCTCGGGAAATGCTTCAATAACTCTCTTGGTCAGTGCCCTGTGCCCTTGCCAATGATCCAACAATTCCTGTGATGAAACAACTTGTGGGGCCTTGTTCAATGTAGTGTGCATAGTTCTATTTTTTAAGTGATTAATATTTCAGGATCAAAATTAAGTATGGGGTGTGACAGCCCTATGTCAGTAGAAAAAAACAATTAAAAAAATAATTCAAAATACTTAATTCCAGATGATTACCATTAAAACTGCGCTGAACACAAACCATGTTGACATAAGGTTGTCACCTGGCCCCCTTTAATTTGTAAGCTGATTTTGAAAATATCGGTAGGTGAAATTTTAACAGGTGAAACCACTAACCCTATGTACAGAGCAAAATCGATTTTTGAAGTTTACTTTCATTTGAAGTCCTATCTTTGGAATTTAAGTCAGGTAGTTATGGGTAGGGATACGGTAAATCGTTTTGATCGCATAGTAGCCATCTTGGTACAGTTACAATCCAAACGCATTGTGAGGGCCCAAGAATTGGCAGATCGATTTGAGGTTAGTCTGCGTACCATTTACAGGGACATTAGAACTCTGGAAGCTTCGGGGGTGCCTATAATCAGTGAAGCCGGTATTGGCTACTCCATCATGGAAGGCTATCGGCTACCTCCTGTCATGTTCACCCGTGAGGAAGTCGGGAGTTTTGTGGCGGCCGAAAAACTAATGCAAAAGTTTATGGACAAGTCCCTTGGCGGCTACTATCAATCCGCTATGTTCAAACTAAAGTCGGTTCTAAGGGGGCGTGAAAAAGATTTGATTTCCGCCTTGGAATCCCAAATTTCAGTAGACCCTTCACAACAACTGTTCAATGAAGATTTGCCGAATGCACTCGAAATTCTTATTGAAAGTATAGCAGAAAAAAAACAAGTGTTCTTAAGGTACCACTCTTTGCAGAGCGAGCATCCTTCCGATCGGTATATTGAACCCGTAGGACTGTTTCATGAAAATAATTTTTGGTATGTGTTGGGATATTGCCACCATAGAAAAGATTATAGACAATTTAGAACAGACCGGATGCTGGGCATTACAAGAACAGCGCTCACCTTTACAAGAGAGCATGGGAGTTTCGATGGGCACTTAAGTAAAAACGTGAATATTCAAAAAATAAAAGTGAGAATATCTGTGGATAAAGACATCGCCAGATATATTAATAGTAGCAAGAAGCATTATGGCTTTATTTCTGAAAAGGTTAACGGCAACAGGGTGGAGATGACCTTTATGGCATCCGATTTGGAACACGGATTCCCCAGATGGTATATGATGTTTGGAGATTATGCAGAGATTATAGAACCCGAAGTTCTAAAACATCGGGTCAAGGCCATTTTGAAAAAAACGGTCTCCAATCTATAAAAGTTTTGTATTTTGCCCCACCTGGAATTGCGAAAAAGCAATTCCGGCCTCCCCCAAAGGGAGGTATGATCAGAAACCCCGGGGTAGAGCCGTCGGGGAATTATAAAGATTAAATCTAAGTTTAAATGACGGGTAGGTTTAGGCGAATGTACAACTCTAATTAATCAATGTCAGGAGAAAGCGTTATACGTTGTAAAGCGCCTCCATCAATTCGTTTTTTTTGTTCCTGCTCAACGGCACCTGTCTTCCTTCTACTTCAATATTCTTACTATTGAACTTTTCCACTTTTTCCAGATTCACAATGTAGGATTTGTGGATCCTTAAAAATTTATCCCCGGGCAGCTGTTTTTCAAAGGCCTTCATAGTAGAGAGAATAACTATATTGCCCTCATTCGTAACCACCTTGATATAATCGCCCAGGGCTTCTACCCACTTTATATCGTTCAAAACAACCTTACGCTTTTTTAGATTGCTCTTCACAAAGATATATTCTTCTTCCTCGCCCAATTTGTGCATTTGTTCATGTCGGGCCACTGCCCGCTTTATAGATGCCTCAAAACGGGAAGAGGAAATGGGCTTGTAGAGGTAATCGGTTACGTCATAATCAAAGGCCTTCAGGGCATAGTCCGGTTTACCGGTAATCAAAATAACCTGTGGTGGATTGGTCAGGGATTCCAAAAGGTCAAAACCATTGACGATCGGCATTTCAATATCAAGAAAAATAAGGTCGATGTCATTGTTTTTTATTCCGTTATTGGCTTCAATGGCATTGCTGTACTCGGCTACCAAAACCAGGTTTGGATTCCTGTTCACTAACTGTGCTACCGCCATCCGCTGCATAGACGAATCGTCTACAATGATACTTTTTAATTTCATAATTAGGTGTCTCGTGGGTTTAAATACTGGATGAAAATACTTAAATAGCCCCCCAAACCCTCAAAAATGATGTGAACGGTACATTATACGTTGTGTAAATAGAGATATGCGTGGTTTTATAATTTTGCCTATGGATTTCGGCTATAAAGGAACCGAATAGGTATTTTTAATTTCCCCCATAACAAAAGTACTATGGGCGCTACCAATATTCTTTATTTCCCCAAGATGGTTCAGTACAAAATCCTGATAGTGTTTCATATCCCTGACCATTACCTTTAGTAAGAAATCATAATCCCCTGAAACATTATAACATTCCGTAACCTCCTTGATGGCCATAATATCCTTAACAAACTTATTGCCAATTTCCCGTGTGTGCTGTTTCAGGGTAATATTGCAAAATACGGTGAGGTCTCTGTCCAATTTCGCCGCATCCAGTACCGCCACATACTTTTTTATATAGCCATTTTTCTCGAGTCGCTTTACCCTTTCAAAAACCGGGGTAGTGGACAAATTCACCTTATTGGCCAAATCCTTGGTGGTAAGGTTGGAATTGCCCTGCAATAATTTTAGAATCTGAATATCGATCTCATCCAAATTGGTCATAGAATATTATTCTTTTATTGAAACCATTATCTTTTTATTTAGAATTATTTTCTAAATAAATATAAAAATTAAGTATAATATTTCAAATATATATAAATATATAGAACATTAAAACAAAATTATAAGCTTTGTAGGAAATTTTGAAAATTAAAAAACATGAAGACAAACCTTTTGGGCTATCCTAGAATTGGGGCCAACAGAGAGTTAAAAAAATCCTTGGAAAAATATTGGCGGGGCAATATCAATGTAGAGGAACTACATATGACCGGTAGGAATATCCGTCAGAAAAACTGGCAGATACAGCAGTCATACGGTATTGATTTAATTCCTTCCAATGATTTTTCCTTTTACGATCAGGTATTGGATGCCAGCATAACCTATGGCTGTATTCCAGAACGATATGCTGAAATTAAAAAGGACAGATCGGAAATAGACCTCTATTTTGCCATGGCCAGGGGCCTCCAAAAGGATGGTTACGACCTAAAGGCCATGGAAATGACCAAATGGTTTGACACCAATTATCACTATATAGTACCAGAGTTCATAAAGGACCAATCCTTCCATCTTAATTCCAATAAGGTCATAAATGAATTCAAAGAGGCCCTCAGTCTAGGAATAAGGACCAAACCCGTGTTGATTTCTCCCTTTACCTATCTCTATCTTGGAAAAGAGAAAGAAGAGGGATTCCACAGGCTGGATCTCCTTGAATCTCTATCGCAGGTATTTTATGAACTGTTGGAGCAATTATCCGCGGAAGGAGCGGAATATATTCAATTGGACGAGCCATGTTTGGCATTAAACCTTAAGGACAGGGAGCGCAAGATGGTGAAGGACCTATATAATACCATTGCCCTAAAATTTCCCCGATTAAAAATAATCCTTACCAATTACTTTGACTGCTACGGAGACAATTTGGAAACTGTATTGCAGCTTCCGGTGCATGTACTGCACCTGGATCTGGTAAGATGTCCTTTGCAATTGGATGATATCCTGGAGTCTCCGCTGTACAAAGGAAAACAAATACTTTCCCTAGGGCTGGTGGACGGCAGAAATATTTGGCGAAACAACTTTGATAATTCCCTGGTCATGATCAACAGGGCGCAGCAAGGTGTTGCCAGCGATAAGATATGGGTTGCAGGTTCCTGCTCCTTTTTGCATTGTCCATATGATCTGGAACAGGAGCGCAATGAAGAGGGTCTTGATCCAAGAATTGCACAATGGATGGCATTTTCCAAACAAAAGCTTCAGGAATTGATCCTTCTAAGCCAATTAGCGACCGATAATCCACAAAAGGAGGCTGCCCTTGAACTTGTCAATAATAGACAACTTTTTACAAAAAAAAGCACTTCGGAATTAATCCATCATTCCCAGACCAAACAAAGGGTACGATCATTAACGGAGGACACCAAGAAACGTATAAGCAGTTTCCATATTCGTAAGGAACATCAAAAACAAGAGCTGAATCTTCCATTATTTCCTACGACCACTATTGGATCCTTTCCCCAGACCCTAGAGGTAAGAGGTTGGAGAAAGAAACTTAAAAGAAAGGAGATTACCCAAATGGAATATGATGAATTTATCAAAAGAGAAACTGAAAGTACCATCCGTTTTCAGGAAGATATTGGATTGGACGTTCTGGTCCATGGCGAATTTGAAAGGAATGACATGGTGGAATATTTCGGGGAGAGGCTTCAGGGATTTGCATTTTCAACGAACGGTTGGGTGCAAAGTTATGGCAGTCGTTGTGTAAAGCCCCCTATAATATATGGCGATGTACATAGGGATAAGCCCATGACGGTAAAGTGGACGTCCTATGCACAATCCTTGACCAAAAAGCCGGTAAAGGGTATGCTAACGGGTCCTGTAACCATTTTACAATGGTCCTTTGTAAGGGACGATCAACCTAGGTCCACTACCTGTAGACAAATAGCATTGGCCATAAGGGATGAAGTTTTGGATTTGGAAAGCACTGGAATAAAGATCATTCAAATTGATGAACCTGCCTTAAGGGAGGGGCTCCCACTAAGGCAAGAGTATTGGAGCAATTATTTAAATTGGGCCATTGAATGTTTCAGGGTAGCTTCGAGTGGAGTAGGGGACAGGACACAGATCCATACCCATATGTGCTATTCCGAATTTAACGATATAATAAAGGACATTTCAGATATGGATGCCGATGTTATTACCATAGAGACCTCAAGATCTGAAATGGAACTATTGGACGCCTTTGTCCAATTTAAATATCCCAATGAAATAGGACCTGGAGTATACGATATTCATTCTTCAAGGGTGCCCAGAAAAGAGGAAATGGAGCAATTACTGCAAAAGGCGACCAAACTTTTGCCAGTAGATAATATATGGGTCAATCCCGATTGTGGTTTAAAGACCCGGGATTGGCCCGAAACCAAATTGGCCTTGGTCCATATGGTGGAAGTGGCCAAAAAAATGAGGAAAGAATACCACACTCAAAGAAACCTGTTGGAGTGCTAAGCACCTACTGTTCAACACTAAAAATACCCTACTACTTTAAATTAATATTATTTTTGGTAGTTTAAGACCGACTATTTTTAAAAAAATCACTAGATTGTATCCTGATAACTTATATAAGTATATGTCCAATCTAACAAATATTTACAATGGGTAAATTTGAAATTAAAAAAGATAAGTCAGACCAGTTTAGATTTAATTTAAAAGCCTCAAATGGCCAGGTGATTTTGAGCAGTGAAGCTTATAAGACCAAATCTTCATGCGAAAATGGGATTGCGTCCGTTAAGACAAATGCCAAAGATGATGGTAAATTTGAAAGAAAGACCGCCAAGGATGGCAGCCCTTACTTTAACTTAAAGGCTTCCAATGGTCAGGTAATTGGTTCAAGTGAAATGTATTCCAGTACTTCAGCTATGGAAAATGGAATTGCGTCCGTCAAGAACAATGCCCCTGAAGCAGAGATCGAGGATAATTCTTAATCTCCGATAACATACAGAAAGGACGGCCCAAGGCCGTCCTTTTATTATTGGGGGATAGTGTAACTATGGGACCCTATAGGCTATTCGTTTAAAATTACCGATTCGGAATTGGATACTATTTCCTTAATGGATGTACAGATTCAATTATTTTTTTGTTGATGGTCCTTCAATATCTTTAAGCAATAATGTTCTAATGAACAACGGTCAACCAATTATCTTTGATGTCCCTGAATATGCTTATAAATTCCTGGACTTCCAAAGGTTTGTTTATAATGCAACAAGTTTGGCCGTTAAATAGAGGTAGGGCTTCATCCCCACTGGAAGTCATTATAATTACCGGGATATAAAAATTGCCCAAGCCCTCCATTTTAGATAATATATTTTCCCCGTTGATCATTACCAGATCCTTGTTGGCAATAATCAAATCGGGCACCTCCTTACTTCCCTGTTCCAAAAGGCTTTGGGTATGCAACACGGCCTCAAAACCGTCTTCCATTAAGTGGATGTTACAAAGCTCTCCATTTTGTTGTAGGGATACTTTGATCAATAGGGCATCCAGCACACTATTTTCTATCAACAGAACATTCTTTATTTTCATACGGTTAAAATTCTATCGGATTTAGGTATTATTCTTTAACCTCGAATTTGACTTTTTATTCTATTAATATCAAACTATTTTAGGGTGAATACTGTTAAAGTTTTTCCCCGACCGTGCTATAAAAATATTAATAACTGAAAATAAACAACTTACACATTATTCTTTACCGCAATTTAAAATTTCCCATAAAGCGGTGAATTGGTTGTCCCAAGGCAGAGCCCCGTCCGAACGGAGGGCAGGCTTAGAAGAAGTATTTAGATTAAAAAATTAACAAAAATGAAGTTTCCTTATCGGGCGTTGAAATTACTTTTAGCCCCCCCCCGTGCATGCGCAATATCTGCTTTGAAAAACTGAGGCCAACCCCTGTACCGGTATTTTTTGTAGTAAAAAAAGGAACGAATATCTCGTTCATCAATTCCGGGGAAATGCCCGGGCCATTGTCCTGCACTTCTATAAACTTTTGTCCTTCTTGATTGATCCCGGCGATTAATTTGATAAAACTATTTTTTCGATTGGCGAGAGACTGTAGAGCGTTTTTGCACAAATTGATCAATACCTGGGTAATCTGTTTTTCATCAATGAAAAGTTCCAGCTCGGGGGTTTTCACTTGCAGTTCAATGGAAGTATTGGAAAATTCCCGATCCTGCCCTACCAATAATTTCACTTTCTCCAATAAATTTTGGGCCACGACAATTTTTTTGTCCGGCACGGGAATGTTTAAAAAACTTCGGTACGATTGTACGAAACTCATTAAATTGGCCCCTTGATCCTTTATGACCTCCAATCCTTTTATAGTACTCTCCATGCGTTTTTGATATTCGGAACCATCCTCCATATTTATATCCCTTGGTTCATGATATTTTAGAATGGAATCGGAAATGGACGTTATGGGCGTAATGGAATTCATAATCTCATGGGTCAGGACCCTTATTAATTTGGTCCATGATTCGGTTTCCTTTTCGTCCAGTTCCTGATGTATGTCCTGGATCACCACCAATAGCAATTCTTGTCCGTCCATATTAAAGCAGGAGGACTTTATGGCCAGATCAATTTTTTCACGCTCATTGGTCAATTGGAACATCCTACGCTCAAAAGGTCTTAATTCTCTAAATATGTGGTATAAATTTTCATCAACCTGTGATAGTTGCTTTATATGGTTCAGTGGCGTATAATTTAACATATGTTCCAATCTGGGGTTGGCAAAAAGTATATGTCCCTTGCTGTTAACGGCCAAAACACCCATGTCCGCCTGTTTTAAGATCTCTTGGTAAAATCGTTCCTGGGTCTGATTTTTTAAATGTATCCTCTGAATCATATCATTGAGCATATTCAGACTGTGATTAAGCTCTTCAAGAGACTTCAAACTTAATTTTTCAGGGAAACGCAAGGTAAAATCCTCATTTTTAATGGCATCAAAAAAGTAGGCTATTTTTCTGTTGGTCTCATTGACATATCTAATTAAGTAATAGGTTTGCAGTATCAGGACGGCCAATGCCAAAATACCAAAAAGGTACTTTTCATGAACAAGAAGAAATCCTGTCAACATGGCCGAAACAGTGATAAGGCCAACTCGGAAAATAGTCTGAAAATAAAAATTTTTACTCACCATTATTTTCCTGCTTTTTAATTTTATTGTAAAGCGTTTGCCTTGAAATTCCCAATTGTGCAGCAGCGGCACTATAATTGCCATCATTGTTCTGCAAGGCGTTCACAATCATATAATGCTCCATCTCCTCCAAGGTTTTTGGGCCCACCTCCAAAGATGGGGACGATCTTGTATTTAGTATGAAATCTGTCGGTTTTAGAGTGCTGCCTTCGCATAATATTACGGCCCTTTCCATAGTGTGCTGCAGCTCCCTTACATTTCCCGGCCAGGGGTATTGTTTTAATTTATCTTCGGCAAGATCGGTTATTCGAAGCCCGTGTTTGCCGTATTTGGCACTAAATTTTTTTAAATAGAAATCGCTAAGCACCAAAATATCATCGCCTCTTTCCCGTAATGCCGGTACTTTTATGGGAATGGTATTTATCCTATATAATAAATCTTCCCTAAACAGGCCATCGGCTACCATTTGTTCCAAATTGCCATTGGTGGCACAGATCAATCGAATGTCTACCGGAATTTCCTTATTGGATCCCACGCGGACAATGACTTTATTTTGAATGGCCGACAATAATTTGGCCTGCATTTGTAAGGAAAGATTACCTATTTCATCCAAAAACAAGGTACCTCCATTGGCCGCTTCAAATTTACCGGTCCTGTCTTCCTTGGCATCCGTAAAGGATCCCTTAAGATGTCCGAACAGCTCACTTTCAAACAAATTTTCCGAAATAGACCCCATATCTACCGAAATAAAGACTTCTTTCTGTCTTGGGGACATTCTGTGCAATTGTCTGGCTATAAGCTCTTTTCCTGTCCCATTTTCACCTGTTATCAAAACATTCACATCGGTTTTGGCTACTTTGTTGGTCAGATTCAATACAGCGGTCAAGGCTTTTGAATTACCAATAATATAATTCCTGTCCTGATTGATCAACTGTTTTAAATTATTTTCCTTTTGTTTTAATTGGGATATTTCTTTCTGGGACCTGCGTAGCATATAAGCCGCCTTTAGGGTGGCCAAGAACTTGTCATTGTTCCAGGGTTTGAGTATAAAATCCGATGCACCTTCCTTTAGGGCCTGTACGGCCAATTCTACGCCACCATATGCGGTCATCATTATGACGGCGGTAAGAGGCGCCTTTTTCTTAATTTCCTTTAACCAGTACAAACCTTCATTGCCCGAATTTACCCCTGCAGAAAAATTCATATCCAACAATACAACATCAATTTGGGATAAATCAGGGAAAGAAGATATTTGATTGGGGTTGGAAATAACGGATACGCTGGAATATTCAAATTGTAAGAGTATTTCCAAAGCGGTCAGTACACTTTTGTTATCGTCCACTACCAAAATTTTTCCTTGGACCATGAGAATTGAATTGGGCTGTTTTACATTTTATATTTCCTTTCTTAAGGTAAAGACAGGAATTTCGGCCTAGTCTTCCCAAATATGGTCCGACATCTGGTTAAAGTATATTTTTTGATCTATTATAACCAAAGCTACAATATGGAATTAGCATATCATAAAAAGTGTCAAAATTTTGGACAATAATTGTACAACTATTTTACAATTAAATTTATTTCATCATCTATAATATTTGTAACTTTTTTTTAATCAATGACTTAGATTTATGGCATAAACTTGGGTCTAGGTTCTGGGCACACCATCATATTAGTGCCTTTGTAATCGGATTTCAATTATGAATTTTAAAAAAGGAAGATTAGTTTTTTTACTGTTGATCGTCACTATGTATGTCACCGGCCAGGAGAAATGGACCTTGGACGACTGTGTTTCCTATGCTTTGGAACATAATCTTACGCTGCTCGATTATCAATACTTGGAAAGTTCCGATGGGGAAAGTTATAAGCAGTCCATAAGGGATTTGCTCCCTAGGGTCAACGGGTCTGCCGATTACAACATTCGTTATGGCCGATCTACCGACCCCTATACCAATGACATTATAAATACCGATTTCTTTTCCAATAGCTATTCCATGGGCGCTTCCATTGATCTGTTTAAAGGCTTTCAAAAAATCAACAACATTAAGGCAAGAAAGCTTCTGTTCAGGGCCAGCAAGGAAACTGCCCAACAACAAAGGTTCCTTTTGGCACTGAGGGTGATGAAGGCCTATCATGACATTCAATTTTATGAGGGACTATTGGCCATCTCACAGGAGCAGTTGGCCATCTCCGAGGCCAATTTTAAACTGGCAAAAAAGCAAATAGAACTGGGATTAAAGGCAGGGGCCGATCTATATGAGGCAGAATCCATACTGTATACCGATCAATTGGACCTTACCCAAAATGAAAATCTATTACAGGCGGCAAAACTGAGCCTGATACAGGAAATGAATTTGAAAAATACCAACACTTTGGAACTTAACCCTATACTTCCCAATAATATGGCCGAATCCGAAATGGAAACGGATAGTATCTACGGATCGGCTAAGGACTTTGTACCCTTATTAAAGGCACAAAGATATAGAACGGAGGCTGCCAAAAAGGAACTGGCCGTAACAAGGGGAAGGCTTTATCCTTCACTATCCTTTGCCACGGGCTATGGTACCGGATATTACGAAACTACCAGGGATACTATGGGGCTGACCATCCCGTTCAAAAATCAAATCACGGACAATGCCTCCAGATATATAGGTTTTTCACTTAATGTTCCCATCTTTAATGCCTGGTCTACCCGTTCCGCCATTAAGCAGCAAAAAATAACATTGGCCCGGGAGCAAAATAATTTAAAGATCCAAGAACAGGAAATATTTAAGGCCATACAGCAACTTGTTCAGGAAAACAACGCCTTAAAGGTGGAACACCTCCTAAGCGAAAAGCAAATCATGGCACAGGAGCAGGCCTTTGAAGTGGCCCAAAAAAAGTATGAGAAGGGATTGTTTACATTTATGGAACTAGGCCTTGCAAAATCGATGTATGCCACTGCACAGAATAAAAATTTACAGGTAAAACTGCTACTTCAAATCAATAGGAATACATTGTCTTTTTACCAGGGCCTACCAGTTTTTAACATTAATAGCATCAATTAACATGGATATACAATTAGAAAAAAAGAAAGGACTTAGGCCAAAACACTATGGGTACATTGCGCTTGGAGGGCTGCTACTGTTTGTAGGCTGGAAAATGATAACGGGAAGTGTAGGCAATACGTTTAGAACGGAGAAGGACAAATTGTCCATTGCCGAGGTCGTCCATGGAAAATTTGACGATTATATTACCATCAATGGTACGGTGGCCCCCATTGCTACCATATATATGGATGCCTATGAAGGGGGACGGGTAACCGAAAAATTAATAGAGGAGGGGGCAATGGTGCAAAAGGGGGATATTATTCTTAAACTGGACAACATTGGCCTTTATGAGCAGATTTTGAACAGTGAAAGTAATCTGGCCTTAAAGCAGAACGATCTTAGATCTACCAAACTCACTTTTGACTCCAGACAGGTGGAAGGTAGAAAGGCCCTGGCCACCGCCAGGACCGAATTACAGCGTATGGAAAGGAATTTTGAGCAAAACCAGGCACTTTATGAGGAGGAATTAATTTCCAAAGAAGTATATCTTACCTCAAAAGAAGACTATGAACTTTCCAAAAAACAATATGAAATTGTAAAAGTACAAACAGAAAATGATGACGAACTGAGAAGTAATTCCCTTCCCGTTCTGGAGACCGATCTAAGCCGTATGCAAAAAACTTTGGGCATGGTCTATCAGCGTTTGGATCACCTGAACGTGCGGGCACCGGCAGATGGGCAATTGGGATTTTTGGATGCCGAAATAGGACAGAATATTAGTCAGGGCCAACGTATTGGACAGGTAAATGTACTCACGGACTACAAGATAGAGGCGGATATAGACGAACATTATATAGATCGGGTAAAACGAGATTTAAATGCCACTTTTGATCGCAATGGTACAGAACATAAACTTAGGTTGAGAAAGGTATATCCGGAGGTACGTAATGGCAAATTTAGGATAGACCTGGTCTTTACAGGAGAAAAGCCTCAGAATATTCGGGCCGGGCAAAGCTATACTATAAAACTGCAGTTGGGAGAATCCAATGATGCGCTTTTGTTGCCCAAGGGAAGTTTTTTTCAAAGTACGGGCGGACAATGGATCTTTGTTGTAAATCCGGATGGCAATAAGGCATTAAAGCGGAATATAAGGATAGGCAAACAAAACTCCAGATATTATGAGGTGTTGGAAGGATTGGAGCATGGCGAAAAAGTAATCACATCCAATTATGATAGTTTTGGGGATGCCGATAATATAGTACTGAAATAAGGGGCCCCACCCCTAAATCCCCTCCCCAAGGGAGAGGGGACTTTTAATATTAGGAAGGAAAAAAGAAATAAGAGTAGAGACATAAGAATAAACTGTCACAAAGGGGGTGGTAACAGCATCCTTACATTAACCAGTAATCCTTTTAGAATGATACAAATACAAAACCTTAAAAAAAGCTTTAGGACCGAAGAGGTAGAGACCTTGGCTTTGAACAATGTAAACCTCAAGGTACAGGAAGGGGAATTCGTGGCCATAATGGGCCCTTCGGGCTGTGGCAAATCTACCTTGTTGAACATAATAGGCATGCTGGACAACCCTAGTTCCGGAAGCTACCAATTTGCAGGCCATGAGGTGGGGCACTTAAAGGAAAACCAACGTACCCAACTGCGTAAGGGGAATTTGGGCTTTGTCTTTCAGAGTTTTAATTTGATAGATGAACTTACCGTATATGAAAATGTAGAATTACCATTGATCTATCTCAAAATGAATAAAAATGAGCGCAAACAAAAGGTTATAGCGGTATTGGAACGAATGAAAATTGCACATCGGGAAAAGCATTTTCCGCAACAGCTCTCCGGGGGGCAGCAACAGCGTGTTGCCATTTCAAGGGCGGTAGTAACCAATCCGAAGTTGATCTTGGCGGATGAGCCTACCGGAAACCTCGATTCCAAAAATGGGATCGAAGTGATGAATTTATTGACAGAGTTAAATCAGGAAGGGACCACTATTGTGATGGTTACCCACTCGGACCGGGATTCGCATTATTCACATCGCATCGTAAACCTGTTCGATGGTCAGATTGCCACAGAAAGCCATAATAGGGCGATGGTTAGTAAACAGTGAGCAGTTGGCAGTGAGCAGTGAACAGTAGACAATTACCAATGTGCTTGGGAACTGATGGGTTGGCTCCATGGTCATTTCGACCCACAGGGAGAAATCGCACAAGTTGTGTTCGCGTTTGAACAAAGTAAAATAAAAAGTAGGCAGTTGGCAGTGGCAGTGAGCAGTAAAACAATGAACATGGAATAGGCCCCACCCGGCCCGCTCCCAAAGGGAGAGAAAAAAGTTAGAATTAAGTTGAAAAAACAATGTACCGACTGTTCCCCCTCCTTGGGAGGGGGCTAGGGGGAGGTCAAAAAAACGATAATCATGTTAAAAAACCATCTAAAAATTGCCTGGCGGAATATTCAGAGAAATAAATTACATTCCTCAATCCATGTTTTTGGTTTGGCCATAGCCTTTTCCATTTGTATCCTCTTATTTTTAACGGCTTATTTTCACCTGAGTTTCGATTCGTTCCATAAACATAGGGCCCAGCTTTATAAAACTTCCCGTTTTATAAATAGTACCCAAGGGCCCGAAATGAGTTCTCAAATGTCATTGCCCTCCGCTGAAGCTTTAATGGCCGATATTCCAGAGGTGGAGACCGCTATAGTGGTACATATGGGAATGCCCGAAAATGTTGCTTATCATGAAAAAAAACTGGAACGGGAAATCATCAGGACAGATCCCACTTTTTTTGAAGTGTTCAATTTTCCGATTGTACATGGGAGTGCCGGTTCGGTCCTTTCCGGTATTCAGGACATCGTCTTAAGTGAAAGCACGGCCAAGGCCATTTTTGGAGATACGGATCCCATAGGGAAGGAACTGAAAGTAGGGAGGGGGAAGGACGCGGAAATTTATACGGTTACCGCTGTGGCCAAAGACTGTCCAAAGAATTCCAGTATCCGTTTTGATGCCGTTGCCCGGATACAATCGCTCCCCGATTATGGAACCCTCAAAAATAATTGGGGTTCCAATGGATCCAGTGTTTTTGTAAAACTCCATAAAAATAGTGATCCAAAAAAAGTGGCCAAGAAAATAGATCCTTTTGTGGAAAAGTACTATGCAGATCAATTGGCACAGCTCAAGGCCGATCGTCCAGAAATAAAGGAAACGTCCGAATTATTGCGTATTGACCTTATCAATATTGATGATGTACATTTTTTCGGGGAAAGGAGCGCACCAAAAGTATTGGTATATGCCCTTCTTTCCCTTGGGGCCTTTATTCTCCTGATCGCCTGTTTTAATTTTGTGAACCTAAACATGGCCAGTTCCTTTAAAAGAAGTCGTGAACTGGGGGTACGGAAAACACTTGGGGCCTATAAGTGGCAACTTTTTATGCAGTTATGGGGGGAGGCCTTTCTGCTTTACTTTGTTGGATTTATTTTAGGCTTGGGGCTTGCTTCCCAATTGATACCTGTCTTTAATGCACAGTTTGGAGGTGGAATAGATATTTCGGCCCTGTTCCAACCTACTTTTATGGCCATCATGACAGGCGTTTTTTTACTGGTCACCCTTATTGCCGGAGGGTATCCTGCCTTAAAAATGGCCAATTTTAACTTGGTCGGGATTTTAAAGGGCAAGGTATCCGCAAAGAAGCCGGGAGCACTTCGCAATAGCCTATTGGTGAGCCAGTTTGCCATTTCCAGCCTATTGATCTGTATAAGCTGGATAGCCGGCCAACAATTGGACTTTTTAAGGGAGGTACCCATTGGTTTCGAAAAAGAACAGGTAATAAGCATTCCCGTTGGTTTCCAGCAAGATGGCAGAACAATTTTGGCCCGTATGAGGAACGAGCTGGCCAATGAGCCCAATATTGTGTCCATTACCGGTACAGGGGGCAATTTGGGAAGGGGCCTGGATAGGGTAACCGTTAGGTCCACCGTAGGCTTTGATTATAATCAGCACCAGGTTTCTGCAGATTGGCTCTTGGCCGATTATGATTTTTTGAAAACCCTACAGATACCCATTTTGGAAGGAAGGGATTTTGATCCCGCTTTTGCTACCGATACCGTAAATGCCTTTGTAGTTACCGAAAGTTTTGTAAGGGCCATGGGCGAAACCGATCCCGTCGGTAAATATTTTGGGGGGGAGGAAACCGGATTGGGTAATCGCATCATTGGGGTAATCCCCGACTTTAATGCCTATTCGCCTTCAGAAAAATACAAGCCGATAGCTATACATTTATCAGCTTCGGAACCCATCAATTATATCTTTCTCAAGATTAGATCGGACAACCCCCAAATAGTAATGGAACAAATTTCATCTCTCTGGAAAAAGTTAACGGATAATGCCCTGTTCAATGCTTCCTTTTTGGATGAGAACCTACAAGCCTGGTACGAGGGCGAAATAATTATGACCACTGTTTTCGGTATTGCATCGGGCATAGCCATATTTCTTTCCTGTCTGGGCCTTTTTGCCATTTCATTGATGGTTCTGGAATTAAGGACCAAGGAAATCGGGATCCGGAAAGTAATGGGCGCTTCGGTAAATAGTATTGTGGGACTGATATCCATGTACTTTTTAAAATTGGTACTGCTGGGTCTATTGATTGCATTGCCCTTGGCCTGGTATGCCATGCAAACCTGGATCGGGAATTATGAACATAGGATTACCATAAATCCACTCACATTTATTGGAGTGGCCATTGCAGTTGCGATAGTGGCATTGGTTACGGTAAGTTTCCATACCATTAGAGCGGCCATTGTGAACCCGGTAAAAAGTTTGAGAACGGAATAGTCCCCTCCCCAGCCCTCCCCCAAGGGGAGGGAGTAGGGAAGTAATAGAATTGAAAAATAATGGACAAACCATTCCCCCTCCTTGGGAGGGGGCTAGGGGGAGGTCAAAAAGTAAAACAATAATGATCAAAAACTATCTGAAAGTCGCTTGGCGGAACCTTAGTAAAAACAAGGGGTATTCCATTATCAATATTGGAGGGTTGGCCATTGGTATCGCTGCCTGTCTTTTAATTTTACAGTATGTTACTTTTGAACTTGGCTATGAAGACTTTCATACTAAAAAAGACCGAATTTATCGCGTAAAACAGGACCGATATGACAATGGCAAGCTTTCCACGGAATGGGCGGCCGGGGCATTTGCCGTGGGCAATAATTTGGCGGAGGCCATTCCTGAAATTGAGGATTATGTGAAAGTGGTGGAAACCGGAGATCTTATTGTAAAGGTAAAGGATGAGGTCCTGAAAATTGAAAAAGTGTACTTTGCGGGCAGTTCCTTTTTTTCCATTTTTTCCTATCCCCTTATTGATGGTGATATCAATACCGTACTCATAGAGCCCTACACAGCGGCCATCTCGGAAACAACGGCGCTAAAAGTATTCGGAACTAGGGATGCCGTCGGCAAATCGGTTCTTATCAGTGGGGGGCATACCTACAAAATAACCGGTGTCTATAAGGACATGCCTTCCAATACCCAATTAAAGCCCAACTTTTTAGCTTCCTATGCCAGCTTCGTGGAACAGGTTAAGGCCAATAGTGAGGGAGATGACATCCAAGATCCGGAAACATGGTGGACATCCGATGGATGCCTTACCTATTTTCTGTTGCAGGAAGGGGCGGACCGTAAGGAGGTAGAGGCCAAATTCCCACTTATTGTGGATCAGGGTATTGGTGAATTCATGAAGCGGTGGAATACTTCCGTTACTTATTCCCTACAAAAACTTACGGATATACATCTCTATTCCAATTATATTATGGAACCTGGGCCCAATGGCGACGGAAAGACCGTTTATCTCTTGATCGGAATTGCCTTTTTTATTCTTTTAATAGCCTGGATCAATTATATAAACCTGGCCACTGCCAGGGCCGTTGGTCGTGCCAAGGAAGTTGGTGTACGCAAGGTAGTAGGGTCCGGACGAAAACAACTTATGGTACAGTTCTTTATGGAATCGGCCATTTTTAATGGACTGGCATTGACACTGGCATTGCTTGTGGTAGTGTTCGTAATTCCGACTTTCAATCAAATCTCCGGTCAGCATTTATCGTATTCCCTCTTTGGCCAAAGTAGTTTTTGGCTTGGTTTAATAGGGTTGTTCGCCATTGGAGTGTTTCTTTCAGGTCTATACCCTGCTTTTATATTATCCAGTTTTAAACCGGTTGAAGTCTTAAAAGGAAAGTTGGTATCTACCAAACAAGGTACACTGTTTAGAAAATCGCTGGTAGTCTTTCAGTTTGCAGCTTCCCTGTTTTTGCTGATCGGTTCTTTGGTCGTTTATCAACAGATCCAATATATGCGCAATCAACCTTTGGGAATGGATATGGATCAAACCCTTGTTTTACGGCCACCTATTGTTTCCGATTCTACATTTGTACGGAAGAAAGAGGCTTTCAAACAGACATTATTGCAAAATCCTTCTATAAAAAATGTAGCCGTATCCTCTCTGGTACCTGGAGAGGGAGAAGGGAACAATGCAGGTGGGATACGTTTGGTGGATCAGGATGTATCACAACAAAAACAGTATCGTTTTTTAAAGGTGGATTATGATTTTGTTCCACTTTATAATATAAAAATGATTGCCGGAAGGGCATTTTCCAAAGATTTTGGAGCGGATCAACAAGCCGTTATTTTTAATAGGGTGGGCATTACCTTATTGGGATTTGACAAGCCCGAAGAGGCTATCGGAAAACAGATCGAATTTTGGGGGACCAATGTACTATTGTTGGGGTGGCCGAAAATTTTCACCAAGAATCCTTACGAGAAGCCTATGACCCGCTCATCCTGCGTTTGGATCCCAACCTGAATGGGTATTTTTCCTTAAAGACCGGTACCGATCAATTGGACCGGACCATGCACCAGGTACGTGCCCAATGGGATAAATTCTTCCCCGGTAACACTTATGAATACTTTTTTCTAGACGATAATTTTGATGAACAGTACAGGGCCGACCGGCAATTCGGGACAGTATTCGGAATTTTCACCCTTTTGGCCATTTTGATCGCATGTCTTGGAATGTTTGGCCTTGCCTCCTATATGACCTTACAACGGACCAAAGAAATAGGGGTGCGAAAAGTATTGGGTGCCTCTGTGACGGAAATCTTGAAGCTCTTGTATGAGGAGTTCGTGGTCTTACTGTCCCTCGCCTTTGTATTGGCAATTCCATTTTCTTGGTTCATTGCCAATAATTGGTTACAAGGCTATGCCTTTCACATTGGTATGCACTGGACCTATTTTGTACTGCCCTTTTTACTGATCATTATTATTGCATTGATCACTGTTAGTTTTCAAACCATCAAAGCAGCCTTGGTCAACCCGGTAAAAAGTTTGAGAACGGAATAGTCCCTTCCCCAGCCCTCCCCCAAGGGGAGGGAGTAGGGAAGTAATAGAATTGAAAAATAATGGACAAACCATTCCCCCTCCTTGGGAGGGGGTTAGGGGGAGGTCAAAAAACAGAAAAATCATGCTAAAAAACCATTTTAAAATCGCCTGGAGGAACCTATCAAAGGACAAGGTATTCAGCAGTATCAAAATAGGGGGCTTTGCCATAGGGATTGCAGCCTGTCTCCTTATTGCTTTATTCATTAGGGACGAGCTAAGTTATGATCAACATTACAAAAATACCGATCGTATCTACAGGGTCGTAATGCAAGGGATCATGGATGGAGAGGTGGTGAAGAGCGTACATTTTCAATTGCCCTTTGCCGATGCCCTGAAATCCAATTTTCCGGAAATTCAAAAAGCGGGAAAAATGAACATGTCCGAACTTTTTGGCGCCGGTAACAGATCGATGCGTCATACAGGGGAAATACGGAACAATATAGAGGAAGGCTTTGTCTTTGCGGATCAGGAATTGTTCAATATTCTGGAAATTCCCTTAATGGAGGGAAGTACCCACAATGCCTTGGCCAACCCTCGGAGCGTCGTTATCTCAGAAACCAAGGCCAGCCTATATTTCCCCGATGGCAATGCCGTGGGAAAGACCGTTGTGCTGGATAATAATACAAACCGCCCATACACGGTAACAGGGGTTATGTCCGATTTTCCAAAAAATTCGCACCTTAAATTCAATTTTTTACTTTCCATAGAGGATACCAATATGAGCTGGACCAATCAAAATTATTTTACCTATGTCCTGCTCAATAAAAATACGGACATTGACCAACTGCAAAAGAAAATGTATGCCATTGCAGAAAATTACATTATTCCAGCCCAAATAGAAAGGGGCCGGGCACCGGATTTTATCGAGGTCTTAAAAACTATTGAGTATAAACTACAGCCCATATCCGATATCCACCTAAAATCCGACTTAAAGATGGGCGACGGGCTGGACCACGGGGATATTCGGTTTGTATGGCTTTTTGGTGCCATAGCCTGTTTTATTCTACTATTGGCCTGTATCAATTTCATCAATCTTTCCACTGCCAAATCTGCCAACAGGGCCAAAGAAGTTGGTCTGCGGAAGACCGTTGGTGCCTTTAAGGCCGATCTAGTGGCCCAATTTCTGACCGAATCGGTACTCTTTAGTCTTATTTCCTTTATTCTGGGTACCCTGCTGGCCTGGGCATTGCTCCCTTTATTTAATTCCATGGCCAACAAGACTATTGTCATGCCCTGGACAACAATTTGGTTTTTCCCTGTTCTATTGTCCTCGGCATTACTAATAGGCATTATAGCTGGTTTGTATCCTTCCTTTTACCTCTCCGCTTTCCGCCCTATAAATGTGTTAAAAGGGAAATTGGTTATAGGAAACAAAAGCGGGAACCTGCGAAGTAGCCTAGTAGTCTTTCAGTTTGCCACCTCCGTAATACTCATCATTGGCACCTTGGTCATTTACCAACAAATGGAATATATCCTAAACAAGGAATTGGGATACAACAAAGAGCAGGTCTTAGTCATGGAAGGGGCCTCGATTTTGGGAGGCAGATTGGAAAATTTTAAGGACCAAATACGAAATATACCGGGGGTCATACGTGTCACCGATAGTGACTACCTTCCGGTGGAAGGCAAAAAGCGGAACGGGAATACCTTTAAGATAAATAATGAAAACCACCGTTCCATAGCCTCACAGATCTGGAGAGTAGATTATGATTATATAAAGACCATGGGCATGCATGTGCAACAGGGGCGCGACTTTTCAAGGGAATTTGCCTCCGACTCCGTTAGTTCTATGATAATCAATGTAAAAATGGCCAAGGAAATGGGAATGGAAAATCCTTTGGGAACCTATCTGAACAATGGCCAAGATTGGGTAATCGTGGGCGTTGTGGAGGATTTTCATTTTAAATCCCTTAAAGAGGATATTACACCCCTCGCCCTGGTCATTGGAAAGAACTCGGGCACACTTTCCATAAAGATCAATGAAGCCAATACCATGCGTACCATAGCGGCTATCGAGGAACTCTGGGACCAAAACGTACCTACTTTGGCCTTCAATTACAGTTTTCTGGACCAGGATTTTGTAAAGATGCATGCAGGGGTGCAACGCATGGGGAAAATCTTCAACAGTTTTGCCCTCTTTGCCATTTTCGTAGCATGCTTGGGGCTATTTGCACTGTCCGCTTTTATGGCGGAACAGCGAAAGAAAGAAATCAGTATCCGTTTGGTACTGGGGGCACCGTTTAAAAGTATTTATCGGTTACTGACCCTGAACTATTTGAGATTAATACTTTTCGCTATCCTGATTGCCATTCCTATAGGATGGTATATAATGAGCCGTTGGTTGGAGGATTTTGCATATCGCATTACCATAGGTTGGGAAATATTCGTTATTGCCGGTAGTATGGCGTTGTTCATTGCCCTTTTGACCATTAGTTATCAGGCAATAAGTGCCGCATTGTTGGAACCTTTAAAGAGTTTACGAACAGAATAGGCCCCACGAGGACCCTCCCCCTTTGGGGATGGAGATGAAGGGTTATAATTGAATTGAAAAAAATTAACGGATCGAACCAATCTCCCCTCCAAGATGCTATCGCGATCGGGAAAGAGTTAGCCCGCCAGCCTCAGGAGGGGGAGGACAAATAAGAACATTATGTACACACTATTCTTAAAAATTGCAACCAGATATTTGCTTAAGAACAAACTGTATTCCTTTATCAACATCTTTGGGCTGGCTATAGGGATAGCCTCATTTATCGTCATCATGCTTTATGTGAATTATGAGCGTAGCTATGATAAATTCGAAGGATCTGAAAATGTATATCGTGTCTATTTGGATTATATGGAAGGGGACAAATTTGTACCTGGGGATGCACAAACCTATAATTTAAGTGGCCCGACCCTTAAAAAGGAATTTCCAGAGGTTCTGGAGCAGGTCCGTCTGTACCATATTGGAAACAACCTTACCATGGAACATAATGATATGGTCTTGCCCAATGTTAAAGGTGCCTTGACCGATCCTTCCTATTTCGATATATTTCAATATCCCCTTATTGAGGGGGCTAAAAACTCGGTTTTACAAGAACCCAATACTATTGTATTGAACGAATCCCTTGCAAAAAGATTGTTTGGCGAAGAAGATCCCATTGGAAAAACGTTATCTGTGCTATGGGGAGGTAAAATCTTACTGACGGTTACAGGCATTATGAAGGATGTCCCTTCCAACACCCATATGAAAAATAATTTTTTGATTTCATTCGCCACTTTTTGGACTTGGGATACATTTCAAGGGCAACAAAGTTTAAACTGGGACCAAAATAATTTTTTCACCTATTTAAAAATCGATAAAAATGCCGATATCGATGCCCTTAGAACCAAAATCCAGGAAAACGATGCCGACGGACAGGATGACGAACGACACAATATTGAACCCTTGGAAGATATTCATCTGTATTCCGATAAACCCTATGAGGCGGAAGCAAACGGAAGTGTAAGCAGAGTACGCTTTTTATTGGCCATTGCCCTAATTATCTTAATTCTCTCATGGCTGAACTATATTAATATGGCAACGGCAAAATCCCTCGAAAGATCAAAGGAAATAGGAATCCGGAAAGTAGCGGGGGCACAAAGGCCCCAGTTGGTATGGCAAATCTTTGTGGAATCGTTGTTGATCAATATCGTTGCATTGGCCCTAGGGTTGACGATTACAGCCTCCTTATTGCCAGTATTCAGCCTCTATATGGGAAAGGAAATAATGGTTGCCGTACCCCATTTTTATACCTTTTGGCCTTATTTTACCTTTATGATCCTTGGTACTTTTGTTTCAAATATATATCCTGCTTTTGTGTTAAGCGGTTATCGCCCATCCAAGGTTTTAAAAGGAAAAATTCAGACCTCTACTCAGGGTCTGTTATTGCGCAAAGGACTAATAACCGTGCAATTTATGGCTACTATTACCTTATTGATCGGCACACTCGTAGTCAGCAAACAGATTTGGTTCTTAAAAAAGCAACCTACCGGAACCCAATTGGAGGGAGTAGTGGCCTTAAGTGGCCAATCCTTGGATAGAACGGAAGATTCCTTGCGGGTCAAAGATTTTCAATTACTAAAAGAAGAAATTAAAAAATTGCCCTTTGTCCAGGCCTCCTCAACAGCCGAGACCTATCCGGGTGCCGGATACGATAATTTATCTTCCTTTATGGGGATTACCAAACCTGATGGCAGTTTTGAGGAGCAGAAAGTATATTATCAATATCAAGTACAGCCTGACTATTTTAAGGTGATGGGCATACCAATTTTATTTGGTGACATATTTAGCACCAATGCAAAAGGATATGGCAACGACATAGTGGTAAACGAACGCTTTGTAAAGGAAATGGGCATTCCGGAAACAGCTGAATCAATAGGCAAGGGGGTAAAATTCTGGGGTCAGGAATGGAAGATAGTAGGGGTCATGGAAAATTATCACCATTTCGGCCTAAAAACCGAAGTACAGCCAATGCTTATACGAGCGGGAACCACCAGCAACAGCCTTTTGGTCAAAATAGATAAATCGGTGTTACAGAACCCAGGTTTGGCAACGGTACTGGAAACATTAAACAAGACATGGAATTCGGTCTTTCCACATAGTACATACAACTATACGTTCTTGGACAAAAAATTTGAATCCCAGTACAACGAGGACAAGAAATTTGGCCAGGCCTTTGGCCTATTCACCTCTTTAACTATCTTAATTGCTTCTTTGGGGCTGTTTGGCCTTACGTCTTATACCGTAGTGCAACGCAAAAAAGAAATTGGCATCAGAAAGGTAAACGGTGCTACAATTACCCAAATCCTCTCTCTTTTAAACAAAGACTTTGTACAATGGGTAGGCCTGGCCTTCATCATTGCCATTCCAATTTCATGGTATGCGATGAATCAATGGTTGGAAGGCTTTGCTTATAGGACCTCAATTAGTTGGTGGATTTTTGCTTTGGCAGGAATTACAGCTCTATTTATTGCTCTATTAACAGTAAGTTGGCAGAGTTTTCGGGCAGCGATAGCGAATCCCATAGATGCATTAAAGGATGAATGAAAAAATGTAACAATGTATTAATGTAGCAATTGAAAAATTAAACAATGTATTAATGTAACAATGGAGCAATGAACAGTAGACAATCAATAATGGGCCTGTACGCTGTTGGTTTGCCCCTATAGTTATTTCGACCCAAAGGGAGAAATCGAAGATTCAGCGAAGCTAAACCGAGGGTTCACGAATACCCGTAAAATAAAAATGTTATGAACTAAATCGCACAAGTCATCCCCTTGCTCGCATAATGTAAATCAAAAAGTAGACAGTATAACAATCTGGAGAAATAAAATTGGCGGGCTTTTAAGCTTTAACTTAATAAAAACAGACTATCTGGCTAGAATGGGGCCACTAAAAACTAAGAATCATGTTAAAACACGGCATCAAACTATTTTTTAGGAATATCAAAAAAAACAAAGGTACTTTTTTTATCAATGTATTTGGTCTTGGAATAGGGATCTCCTCCTTTATGGTCCTTCTTCTATATGTCCAAAATGACCTTACCTACAACCATTTCCATAAAAACCTTTCCGATATCTATCGGGTAAGGGAAGGGGAAGGAATTCAGACCAAAGGTCCGTTGCTGCCCCAAATGTTGCAGGAAATTCCGGAAGTGGAGAGCGGAACCCGGATTTTTGATTGGGGTAGAAATCGTTTAAACCATGGTAACGAGGCCTTCTTTGAAAACATACATTATGTAGATCAGGGATTTTTCAAGGTGTTCAGTTTTCCCTTTGCGGAAGGGGCTGCCCATGAAAGAAACTTGGTAAAGTTCGGGGCGGTGATCAGTAGGGAAATGGCTGAAAAATATTTTGGGCAGGAACCCGCCCTGGGGAAACAGCTCCAAGTAGATTTTTCAGATCAATACCTGACCATTAACGGAGTAATCGATATCCCTACAAATTCCTCCATACAATTTGATATTGTGGCCTCCTATGAAACAGGGGAGGCCATTAATCCTTGGATGAAGGAGATACATGATTGGTACAATACGTTCTCCAATACCTACGTCTTGTTGAAAGAGGGCTCAAAACCGGAAGCCCTACAGCATAAATTGGAACGTATCGTAACCGAAAAATTCCTTCCGGTAGGCCAAAATACTACCGAACTTAATCTCTTGCCCTTTAAGGACTATCATAGCACAGAGGAATCCAACCAGACCCTGATCGTTATTCTGGCCATTATCGCTTTGGGGATCATTGGGATCGCAATCGTTAATTTTATCAATCTCAACATTACCCATGCCATAACCAGGATTCGGGAAGTGGGGATAAAAAAGATCCATGGTGCCACTAAAAGAACATTGTCCTTTCAGATCATGACAGAATCCTGTGTGACGAGTTTCGTGGCCCTGATGCTGGGCGTAGTATTAATATTCCTGCTACTTCCCGTATTCAACGGGCTTTTTGAAATCCAATTACGGTTCGATCCCCTTCAAAACCAACTCCTGACAGTTGCCCTCTTTGTAATCTGGGGACTTGTTAGTCTTCTATCGGGCCTGATACCTTCCTTATTTTGGACCAGGGGCTTAACGGCTCAAAGTTTAAAGGGCACTACCTTTTCAGGGAATAGGGCCTCCGCTTCCCGCTATGCCCTGATCGTAGTGCAATTTGTAATTGCGATCGTATTGATAGCCGGTACTTTTCTGGTCAGGAAACAAGTGAATGCCATGATCGAAAAAGACCCTAAATTTGACGTTGAGAACGTAATCGTTGTGGAACTGGATTACTGGCAATATGAGGATCAGGAAAAGGCCTACCAAAATTTTTATAGAATAGCGAAGGAGATGGAAACCGGCCCCCATGTGGAATCCATCAGTTTTTCCCAAAGTGTTCCCGGCACCTATAATGAAAACTATAATGCGTTCTATCCGGAGGAAAAAAGTAAAGAAGAGACTATTGGGTTAAGAAAAGCCTATGTAGGGAAAGACTATTTTAGAACTTTGGGGATCGAACTTTGGAGCGGGAGCGATTTCGATCCGGCTTTGGCTTCCCTGGAAGAGGGGATCGTACTGAACCGAAAAGCCATGGAAACATTGGGTTATAAGGAGGCAAAAGGTCAGATCCTCCATGAAAGCTCGGAAACCGGCACTGCCTATAGGGTAGTAGGGGCCATTGAGGATTTTAGTTATCAGGGAGTACAACGGGAAGTACAGCCTTTGGTCCATTTTATTAGGGATAAGAAAAATCTTGCCGATTGGGGATCCTTCCTGCTTATCAAGACCAAACCGGGTGCAAGTATTCAGGCCCTCGAGACATTGAAGGACCAATGGAAAGAAATGGACCCTTCCTCCAATCTGAACTATTTCTTTGCCGATGACAAACTAAACGAACACTACAAGGAATATATCAAGATAGAAACCCTGGTAGCTTGGTTTTCCATATTGGCGGGACTCTTATCATGTATGGGGCTGTTCGCCTTAGCGTCCCATAGCATGGCACGTAGGAAAAAGGAAATAGGGATCCGAAAGGTAAACGGGGCCACCATTGGGCAGATATTGGCCCTTTTGAACAAGGACTTTGCGAAATGGGTCTGCCTGGCCTTTGTAATTGCTATTCCAATTTCCTGGTATATGATGAATCAATGGTTGCAAGGCTTTGCTTTTAAAACGGCATTGAGTTGGTGGATTTTTGCCCTGGCAGGATGCACCGCTTTGGCAATTGCCCTTCTCACGGTGAGTTGGCAAAGTTTTAAGGCGGCCACCAATAATCCAGTGGATGCGTTAAGGGATGAATGAATCAATGAAACAATCTAGCAATGAAAAAATGGAACAATTATGCAATTTGCAATAACCAACATCACAATTCTAAAATCTAACATCTCAAAACCGGCATCTCAATTCTAATCTCTAAACAAAACATATGTTACTACAACTCAACAACATTTATAAATGGGTAAACTCTGGGGGACAACGGGTCTTCTTGCTAAAGGATATCAACCTCACTGTAGAAGAAGGGGAATTTATTTCGGTCATGGGGCCATCGGGTTCGGGGAAATCCACACTGCTGAATGTCATAGGCATGTTGGATAATTTTGACGAGGGAGAATACAATTTTTTGGATGAGCCTGTCCATACCCTAAAAGAAAAGCACAGGGCCAATTTGTACAAACAGTACATTGGTTTTGTTTTTCAATCCTACCATTTGCTGGACGACCTTACGGTCAAGGAAAATCTGGAAATGCCCCTGCTCTATAAAAAAGTGGGCAGTTCGGAACGGAAATCCCTGGTGGCCGATACCTTGGACCGATTTAATATTGTAGGCAAGAAAGATCTGTTTCCGGCACAGTTAAGCGGAGGGCAGCAACAATTGGTAGGTATTGCAAGGGCATTGATCTCATCGCCCAAACTCATTTTGGCCGATGAGCCCACAGGAAACCTAAACTCCAAACAAGGGGAGGAGATAATGGAACTTTTTGGGCAACTGAACAAGGAAGGGGTTACCATAATTCAAGTAACGCACTCAGAAAAGAATGCCACTTACGGATCACGGATAATCAATCTTTTGGACGGAAGAAAAATAAACTAGTATGTAAGCAAAAAGCCATTGGCCGTAAACAATGAGTCATAAGGCATGGACATTAGCAAGGGGCAATAAGCTATTGGCAAAAAATTACCTGCCGAAAACTGTTTACCGAACACTGCCTGTTGCCAACTGTGGGCCAGCAAAGTTTGTTGAAACCAATCCCAATAACCATCGAGAGCAATTAAATTACAGACTTGCCGACTAGTCGGGCAGGTTAAGAATCCTAATAGCCATCCGGACAACCACTTCGCGATACTACCTTCCCGTTATATTACCTGTTATTTTTATTGTTCATTGCGGTAATGATTTTAAAATAAGGTAGATTCAATCGTTAATAATTTAGGGGATAAGTATTTTGGTCTATTTATCATCCAGAATGAAAATGTGGTAGATTTGGTATTATGAAATGAGCATAAGCAAAATTATTTTTTTGCATACCAACCAAAATAATTAAATTTTTTATGCGAAAGCGCAACGGTTGATTTATACATAAAATTTTTATTACTCTCATTTTCAAATAAATGAAAAATGCCGTAAATACCTTGATTACAACTAACGAACCTTTGGAAGGGCCTGAGGAAGACGTAATGTACCTTGTGGCAGAAATACCAATATGCTCCTTTTCAGGCGAACCTGCCGATTATTATATAGGTTTGTCCGGCCCCGATTATCATGATGAAATTAGACTCATAGGGGCCATTGGTTCAAAATTTGTAGAGACGGCCATTATAAATGTAATGGGCCAAGGGGTGGAACATATTCAATGGCCGGTAATATTGGATCTCAACAAAAGAATTTATTACCATTCCCATCAAGCCCACTTAAAGGGATTATCGGCCATTATGGGCTGGAAGGAGTTTTTAATATCCAAATAATGTGGTTAAGAAACCCTTCTAATTTACGCTATTAAAACACCTAACAGTTACTTATTTATGGTTAAAAAGGTCCCAACCTTTACTATAACACGAAAACGACAATGTTCTAGATAAACCTTATTGTTGAAAAAACCAAACTTTCCGCCTTTACCTTTAGCCTAGGCTTTTGAATCTAGATTCTTGTTTCTAAATACCCTACACGTTCCAAACTAGAAATTTTCAACTAAAGAGTGCATTAGTGATTGCAATGGATAGCTCCCAAAAGGGGACCTTTTAAGGGACACTTGTGGGACTAGCAATGGAAAGCACGACCCCTTGACATATTTTTGGCAAGGGGGAATGCCCCAAAAACATATGACTACCAATTCCCGGTCAATTTTGGGAAGGGTCCTGACAGCTTGTCATATTTTTTGTCATGGCACAATCATTGACTAAGTAGTCACGAGTGCTAAAAAGATTTTTCAACACAGTAAATATATAAACATGAGTAAAATTATTGGAATAGATTTAGGAACAACGAACTCTTGTGTTTCAGTAATGGAGGGTAATGAGGCTGTTGTAATCCCAAACGCAGAAGGTAAGAGAACTACTCCGTCTGTCATTGCTTTTGTAGAAGGTGGCGAGATCAAGGTTGGGGATCCTGCCAAAAGACAGGCTGTTACAAATCCGAACAAAACCATTTATTCCATAAAACGTTTTATGGGAAATAAATTCTCCGAATCCAATAAGGAAGCCGAAAGGGTACCCTATAAAGTGGTAAAAGGAGATAATGATACCCCAAGGGTAGATATAGATGGGCGTTTGTATTCCCCTCAGGAACTTTCAGCAATGATTCTTCAGAAAATGAAGAAAACGGCCGAAGACTATTTGGGACAGACTGTTAGTAGAGCGGTAATTACCGTGCCTGCCTACTTTAACGATGCGCAAAGACAAGCCACCAAAGAGGCCGGTGAAATTGCCGGACTTACCGTAGAAAGAATTATAAACGAGCCTACTGCGGCCTCTTTGGCTTATGGGATGGACAAAAAGGATACGGACCAGAAAATAGTGGTTTTTGATTTTGGTGGAGGAACACATGATGTTTCCATCCTAGAATTGGGAGACGGTGTTTTTGAGGTATTGGCCACAGATGGAGATACCCATTTGGGTGGTGATGACGTGGATCAAAAAATAATTGATTGGTTGGCCGATGAGTTCAACAAGGAAGAAGGAATTGACCTACGTAAGGATGCCATGGCATTGCAGCGTTTAAGGGAAGCTGCGGAAAAGGCAAAAATTGAGTTGTCGTCCTCTGCACAGACAGAGATAAACCTTCCATACGTTACCGCTACGGCCTCAGGTCCCAAGCATTTGGTGCGTTCCTTGACCAAAGCCAAGTTTGAGCAATTGATAGATGATTTGGTTAAACGTACCATTGAGCCTTGTGCTACTGCCTTAAAAGCCGCCGGATTAAGCAAGAGCGACATTGATGAGATTATTTTGGTAGGTGGTTCTACCAGGATTCCTGCCGTACAGGATGCCGTTGAGAAATTCTTTGGCAAGAAACCATCCAAAGGAGTAAACCCTGATGAGGTGGTGGCCGTAGGAGCCGCTATTCAAGGTGGAGTATTGACCGGGGATGTAAAAGATGTTCTTTTGTTGGACGTTACACCACTTTCTTTGGGTATTGAAACTATGGGCAGTGTAATGACCAAATTAATTGAGGCCAATACGACCATCCCTACCAAAAAATCGCAGATCTTTTCTACTGCCGCTGATAATCAGCCCTCGGTTGAGATCCACGTATTACAGGGAGAACGCCCCATGGCAAAGGATAACAAGACTATAGGCCGTTTCCATTTGGATGGTATTCCACCGGCACAAAGGGGAACACCACAGATTGAAGTTACCTTTGATATCGATGCCAATGGTATTATAAAAGTATCGGCTACGGATAAGGCTACCAATAAAACGCAGGATATTAGAATTGAAGCTTCTTCAGGTTTAACGGAGGAAGAGATCAAGAAAATGAAAGCAGAAGCGGAAGCTAATGCGGAAGCCGATAAAAAAGCCAAGGAAACTGCCGATAAATTGAACGAGGCCGATGGAATGATCTTCCAGACCGAGAAGCAATTGACCGAATTTGGCGATAAATTGTCCGCCGATAAAAAGAAGCCGATAGAGGATGCCTTGGCAGAACTTAAAAAGGCCCATGAAGCCAAAGATCTGGCCTTGATTACTCCGGCCTTGGATAAGATCAACGAGGCTTGGAAGGTAGCTTCCGAGGAAATGTACAAGGCACAGGCCGAAGCACAACAAGGTGCTCCTGCTGGTGGTGCCGATACCGCATCTTCCAATGGAGAGGCCAAAGAAGCCGATAATGTAGAGGATGTAGATTTTGAGGAAGTAAAATAAATACTTCCCTTAGTATAAGCAAACCCCCAACAAGCAATTGATGGGGGTTTTTTGATTTGAAAATTTGAGAATGAGTTAATATGGTAATGGGAAAATGTAGCAATGTGAAAATGGGTTGGTTAGTTTGAAAATTTGATGATTGGTTGATTTGGAAATGTGAAATGGTTTTAATGTAGAAATGTATAAATGGGAAATTTGGACGGTGGTAAGTGATGATTTTTAAGGCAGGAATTATTCCCTTCTTTAGGAGTGCCTGTCCCGCTTTTGGGCGGGAGGGTTAAGGGGAAAAGTGACCGGGGGACACGAGCGTGACGCTCGTGCCAACGGGTGTGGGAATTAGTTTGGGAGGTTAAATAATTTATACCTAGGAATTATTCCCCCTCTCCTTGGGGCTAGGGGAAGGACTATAGGAAAGAGCCATTAAACCTTGAACTGAACAATTTAGTCTAGTCTCCAGAATCTAGTTTCTCAATTATCAATACTAACCACTGACTACTAATTACTGCTAATTGTTCACTGATTACTGTTCATTCCAACCCATAGAACTCTATCGCATTCTGCCCCATAATGGCTTGTTGCTCCACAATGCTAAGGCCGGCAATAAAATTGGCGGTCAGGTCTTTTACTTGTGTGTAAGACCCCGCTACCAGACAGACCGGCCAATCAGAACCGTACATACAGCGATCAGAACCAAAAGCTTCAAGAGTTAAAAGCATATAAGGATGTATTTGTTCCGGGGTCCAGTTCTTAAAATCGGCCTCCGTGATCATGCCCGATATTTTGCAGTATACATTTTCGTGCTTGGCCACCTCTTTCATCATAACGGCCCAACCGTCATAAAAGCCATCTTTTATATAGGGCTTGGCAATATGATCGATGACGAATTTCTGGTTAGGGAATTTTTTAATAAATTCCAAAGTAGCCCCCAACTGATGTGGAAAGATAAGGATATCATAAACGGCACCGTATTGTTCCAATTTGGAGATGCCCCTTAAAAAATCAGGGCGCAATAAGAAATTATGGTCCGCCTCTTCCTGTACAATATGTCGGTATCCCTTTAAATGTTTGTCTTTGGCATATTTTTCCAGTTCTTGATCCACCTCGGGACTTCGTAGATCTACCCAACCTACCACGCCCTTTATAAAAGCGTTGTTGTGGGCTAGCTCTAAAAGAAAATCGGTTTCCGCCAAGGTCTGGTCCGCCTGTACCGCCACACAACCGTCTACATTGTTTTTGGAATAGACAGGTTTAAGGTCCGAGGGCAAAAAATCCCTACGGATTACCTTCATCTGATCGTTGATCCATGAATGCTTTACAGGGTCGTACTTCCAGAAATGTTGATGGGAATCTATAATCATATTAGAAGGTTTAATATTATAATGTTGAAAGTTTTCTAGTTTCAATGCCCTTTTACCTCTCCTTTGGAGAGGTAAGAACTGCTAAAAAGCAGTTCTGGGTGAAGTCCTTTTATAAGGAGATCCCCCTTTTCCAAGGAATAAAGTCGTTCTGCTCCAATCTTACCGCTGCGGGAATTTGGTTTCCACTGGCAACTTCTATGATATAGTCCAACAATTCCTCTCCTTTGGTCTGTATGGTATCTTCTCCGGTAATGATAGTTCCTGTGTTAAAATCGATGATATCTTTCATACGTTCGCTCAAAGTATTATTGCTCGACATTTTTATGACAGGAGCTACGGGATTGCCGGTAGGGGTGCCCAGACCTGTGGTAAAGGCAATGACATTACATCCGGATCCTGCCAGGCCAGTAGTGCTTTCCACATCGTTGCCCGGGGTACAGAGAAGGTTCAAACCATTTTTGGTAACCCTTTCCGTATAGTCCAACACGTCCTGTACCAAAGAAGTGCCCCCTTTTTTTGCCGCACCTGCGGATTTCATGGCGTCTGTGATGAGTCCGTCCTTTATATTTCCTGGCGATGGATTGTTTTCAAAACCAGAGCCTACGGACACCGCCTTGGCGGAATAGCCCGCATGATACCGGCAAATTTTTCGGCATTTTCAGGGGATTCGCAACGGTTGATGACTCCTGTTCCACTCCGTTCAGTTCCGGAAATTCCGATAGTACGGTAGTTCCGCCCAAAGCCACTATGAGGTCGGAGGCATAGCCCAGGGCCGGATTGGCCGAAATCCCGGAAAATCCGTCAGACCCTCCACATTCCAGTCCCAACACCAATTTACTTAACGGGGCCGGTTGTCGTGTTATTTTATTGGCTTCAATAAGTCCCAAAAAGGTCCTTTTTACCGCTTCCTCTATAAAATGACGCTCGCTCTTACTTTTTTGTTGTTCCAAAATATGGAGCGGCTTGCTAAAATTGGGGTCGCGTTTGGCAATGGCAGCTTCCAAAATTTTCACCTGGGCGTTCTGGCAGCCAAGACTTAGAATGGTTGCCCCCGCAACGTTGGGATTGGTGATATATCCTGCCAATAGGTTGCAAAGAGTATCCGAATCCCCCCGGTCACAGCCACAGCCTCCGTCATGGGTAAGGAACTTAATGCCGTCCACATTGGGAAAAGTACGGTTCCGTTTAATGTCTTCGGCCGTTTTAATTATAGACGAGGCCATCAGGTCCTCTGTACTGGCTCCTTTTTTGTATCGGGACACCAAGACTTCGGCATCTATAATATAATCTTGGGCCGTTTCATAGCCCAAGGCGTTCAATAAGGTATTTCGGAGTACATTTACATTCCTATTTTCACAGAATACCATGGGGATGACCAACCAATGGTTGGCGGTTCCCACACTGCCGTCTGCACGGTGGTATCCATTGAAAGTGCTGTTCTTCCATTTTGATATGTCCGGAGCCATCCAATGCGATTGTTGCTCCCCTACATTGTAATCGGAGGAGGCATGCACCACATTGTCTATGGTAATACTTTCTCCTTGGGAAATGGGTTTGGTAGCTTTCCCTATCAGGGTACCGTACATAATGATGGGATCATCCACCTCAAAATCCTGAAGGGCAAATTTATGTTTGGCCGTAACATCGTTTTTGAGCGAAAAGGATTCTCCTTCAAAGGTTACTATAAAATCTTTTTTCATATCCTGCAATGCTGCCAGAATATTGTCATTGGAATGTATCCGTATAAAGTTCTTGGACATAATGGATTAAACTTGATATTAAAATTCTATCGTGGCTTTTATTACACCGGTAGCGGGCTCTAGCCAGCCATCAAAATGCTCTTTCATTTGGGTAAAATGGACGTTGTGCGTAATGAACGAATCTGTGGGAAACTGGTCCAATAGGGCAATGACCCGTTCAAAATCGGCTACCGTGGCATTTCTGCTGCACATCAGGGTAGTTTCCTTGGCATGGATGGCCGGGTGGGCAAAGCTAAGTTCCCCTTTGGAAAGTCCTACCAAAATATACCTTCCGCCGTGCGACATATAGGAGGGTCCCTGTTCCAAGGCTCCACGGTGTCCCGTGGCATCGAATACGGCCGTAGCCATATCTCCCTTGGTAATCTCCGAAATCTGCTTTACCGGGTCTTCAGTGACATTTACAATGTGGTCTACCCCAATCCTTTCCTTGGCATACTGGAGTCGGTCCAGATTCATATCCAGGGCAATAACCTGGGCCCCTTCAATCTGGGCCAATTTCATGATGCCGATACCAATGGGGCCACAGCCTACCACCACTATAGTTTCCCCGGGAGCAATCTGTGCCCTACGGATGGCATGTGCCGCTATGGCCAAAGGTTCCACGATGGCCATCTGTTCATTACTCAGATGTTTGGCAGGCAAAAGGATATCTACGGGAACCGTGATCTGCTCCTGCATGCCACCATCCGTATGTATGCCCAAAACCTGAATCTGGGTACAGCAATTGGTTTTGCCGTTCCTACAGGCTACACAATGGCCACAACTTAGATAGGGCATGATCACTACATTGTCACCGACTTCTATGCCCTTATCGTTTTCGTCTATCTCCAGCACAGTGGTGGCCAGTTCATGGCCCAATATCCTTGGATAGGTAAAAAAGGCCTGGTTCCCGGTATAGGCATGCAGATCGGTACCACAGATGCCCACCTTCTTCACTTTCAGCAGTGCTTCCCCTTTTTTTCTGATCGGGGCCTCTTTTTCCTTTAACTGAAAGTTCCCAGGTTCCTCGCAAACAATGTATTTCATGCGTTTTGTTCTTTTGTTTTTTGGTCGATATGATTGATCGTTATCATTTTATAGCTTTTATATGATAATACAAAAGCTAAAATGTTAATATGATTTAAGGGTGTAATTTAGCCAAAAAGATTTAGAAATTGTTCAATGTTAATGGTCGAATGTTGTATAGGGTCAATTGTGTATTGGGAAGTGAAAAATTAGTATCAATTCTTTGTTGTTTAGTATTGAAAATGGAGAGAATGAAGAAACTGGATATTAGAATACTAGAAACTGAACGAAGGATTTATGTTGGTAATTGGGCTACACGAACAAAAAGTGCCCTCCCCTGAACGATATCTCACAAGATGTGGCAAATTTCTGCATTGAAAAACAATATCCGCTCTTAATACAAGTCCTCGCCTGATGACGGGGGTGGGTGTACCTCCTTTTGGCGAAGGCCAGTTCCGAGTTATCGCAAAAGACCAAATACTATACCGCATTATCTTTAGAAATCTGGATAAAAAACAGTATCTTTCTTATAATATATCAGCTTCCCATTTATGACATATAACATGGTTATTGCAGGAGCAGGAGGTATTGCCCAGGCCGTTGGATTAATAATGGCGGATTGGGGCAATGTTCCCATAAATATATTTATTGGTAATCGGACCCTAGAAAAGGCGGAAAAGGTAGCCCATTGGATAGATAAGGGCACTGACAACCCAGGAGCGGTCAAGGCGTTTTGCCTTTCGGAAAAAGGCCTGACCAAAGAAATGGAAAAGATTTTCACACAGGGAGATGTGCTGTTGGATTGCCTTCCCGGTAGCTTGGCGCCCAAAATGGCCATGTATGCCAAAGATTTTAAACTCCACTATGTAAACCTCACGGAATATGTGGAGGAGACCAACAAAATAATAGCATTGGCCAAGAATGCCGAAACCGGCTTTGTACTGCAATCCGGACTGGCCCCGGGATATATCAATGTGTTGGCACACCATCTCTTTAAGGAATTTTGTAGAAAACACCAGGTAAAAAAGGTAGATAAACTACAGTTTAAAGTAGGGGCCCTGACGGACCATGCCTTGGCACCACACTTTTATGGTTTTACCTGGAGTCCGGTAGGAGTGGCAACGGAATATCTAAAAGATGCGGAAGTAGTCCGGGATTATAAAAAAGTATCCCTTAAATCCCTTTCCGAAAGGGCAAGGATCATTATAGATGGTAGGGCCTATGAGGAGGACCTTACTTCAGGTGGGGCCGCCGATCTACCAGATGCCTTAGCGGGCAAGGTGTGCAACTTGGATTATAAGACCTTGAGATATCCGGGGAACTATGCCTGGGTACAACAACAGATTACAGGTTTAAAAAATAATGATGCTTCCATAAAGACACTTCAAGAGAAAATGGAGAGTGGGATTCCCCACATAGAGAACGATAAAATTATATTGTATGCCGCTGTAGAGGGCCGGGACAGGCAAGGGGTACTAAGAAGGAACGAGGTTTCCAAGCTGATTTTTCCGAAAAAAGTGGGGATACACAGGCTGAGGGCCATACAGACAACTACGGCGGCGCCCATGGTACAGGCTGCTTTTATGTTGATTGAATCGGATCGCAGAGGAATTATTTTACAAAGTAGTATAGACCCCAAGCCTTTTTTGAACGGAAATTTCATAGCGCCTATTTATGGCGAGATCTATTAGATTTTAATTGGATTTGACCATTTAACACTTTTACTTAAGTTAAATTATTTTAACATTGCGTAAAATTATGGTTAAGACCGTTTTCATTTGATCAAAAATCCGTAATATTATTTTTAAATAATCAAAATAACTATTTACCCTTTAAATTCAACCTAATGAATCGGCTAATTGTCCTCCTTTTAATTCTTGTATTTATTTCATGTAATCCACGCCAAAACACCGTTTCCATTTTACAGGTCCCCGGTAAGGACCAGTACAGTGTTATTGATGAAAATGGAATATCTATTCTGGCCAGTGGCAGGTATGTAACTCCGGTGGGAGATAAATTACGGATTACACATGATCCTTTTGGGATGGCCGTATCTCCCGATGGGAGCAAAGCGGTTACACTGCACAATGGGGTCTTTACAGTAATTGATGTTGCTTCCTTGGAGTCGGTCAGGATTCCCAGTTATGATGGCAGTATACCCTCACCTTTGGCCAAAGGTTCTTTTTTGGGGGTTGAATTTGCCCAGGATTCGAAAACGGTTTATTTAAGTGGGGGAGATACGGGAGCTGTTATCCAGTACGATGTGGAAAACCTTTCAAAAATAGATTCCATCTCCTTGAACGGAATTATTAACGGAAAGGATTATCAAGATAGTTTTACTTCCGATTTGCGGATTAATGAAGCTAAAAATGAATTGTTGGTTTTGGATCGGGCCAATTTTAGGATGGTAAGGATCGATCTGGATACAAAAAAAATAAAGGGGAGTGTCAATGTAGGAAGGCAGCCCTTTGGTTTGGCAATCAGTCCGGATAAAAAGCAGGCTTTTGTGGCCAATGTTGGGGTATATTCCTATCCTTTGATTGAGGGTGCCACTCCTGCCAATTACGATTCCTTAATGATTTCCCATCATCCTTATGGGGATAATACCAAGGAATCTATTGAGGGTACTGTAGTGGAGGGGCGAAAGGTTCCAGGCCTGGGGAGTCCGTTGCATCCGGATGCAATGAGTGTCTTTACAATAGATCTCGACAACAATAAGGTGATCAAAAAATTTAAGACCGGGCATCAAATAGGACAGACCGTGGAGGATGCCGAAGTGGTAGGGGAGCCAGTCCCAATTCCATTGCCGTAGGGAAACAATTTGCCTATATTACCAATGCCACTAATGACAATATCACCATCATTGATCATTTGAGCCAAGAAATTGTAGGCCATATCCCCATTAAAGTCGATTCCCGTATTGATAAATACCGTGGTCTCCTACCTTTTGGCATCACCATGGATAAAGAAGAAAAAACACTCTACGTGGCCTTGTTGGGGTTCAATGCCGTAGCAGTAATAGACATTCCGTCCCAAACAACCAAAGGGCTTATTCCCAGTGGATGGGGACCGACCAGGGTGGAATTGTCCAAAGATGAAAAAAACATTTATATCATTACCTGTAGGGGCCTTGGGGCCGGACCCAATGGAGGGAAAGACTTTGTAGAACCCCCGCAGGGAGATTACATAGGTGATATTCAATTAGGGAGTTTTCAAAGGGTAGCCATGCCCACCGATGAAAAACTTGCCGAGTATACCAAAATGTCCATAGACAACACCTTCAGGGAAAGTACCTTAACCGATGATGGCACCAATCCCTTACCTCCCTTGCCAAAACTACGTCAGAGTCCAATAAAACATGTGGTATATATTACCAAGGAGAACAGGACCTATGATGAGGTTTTTGGTCAACTTAAAAATGGAAGGGGAGACAGTACCTTGGCCCGCTATGGTGTTAATAATACCTATACCTTGCCCGATTCCGTTCAAGTACAATTTCCAAATCTAAGGATTTCGCCCAACCACCATAAGGCGGCAAAACAATTTGCCTATTCGGATAATTTCTACTGTGATAGTGATGCTTCGGTTCACGGCCATCATTGGCTGGTAGGGGTTATTCCCAATGAATGGGTGGAGGCCAACGCCAGTGTAAGCAAGACCGCTAAAATATTCTCGGATGCTCCCGGGCGCCGTCACCCTGGAACCATTGGAAGTGTTGACCCCGAGGATTATGCGGAGATTGGCGGACTTTGGGAAGCTCTGGATAGGGAAAAGGTCTCTTTCTACAATTTTGGACAGGCCAACGAAACGGCACATGTACGGGAAGAATGGTACGATACCAATACCGGGGCCGCCCACGGTGTGATGGTACCTATGCAAAAGGCTTTGTTTACAAGAACCAGTCACGATTATGCCGGTTATAATATGAATATTCCTGATCAATACCGAATGGATCAGTTTGAAAGGGAATTTACCGCAAAGTGGATCCAGGGAGAAGAAGAAATGCCGCAATTGGTGACCATGATGTTGCCCAACGATCATGGGGCAAGGGTTCGCCCAGAGGATGGCTATCCTTATCCACAGTCCTTTATGGTTGATAATGACCTGGCAGTGGGAAGGGTATTGCATTTTCTGTCCAGGACCAAATATTGGAAAAATATGTTGGTAATCATAACCGAGGATGATCCCCAAGGCGGCGTGGACCACGTGGACGCCCATAGATCCATTCTTATGATGGCAGGCCCTTACGTTAAAAAGGGCCATGTTTCCCATACCCATGCTAATTTTGGAGCCATCTTAAAGACGATATACAACATTTTAGATGTGCCCTATGTAAATCAGTTTGATGTTACTGCGTCCTTACTCCAAGATTTTTTCACTTCAGAGCCAGATTATACGCCGTATACCTTGGAACGACATGATGAACGCCTTTACAACGCCGAACTCTCCATGAAGAAGTATAACAAAACCATAGATTGGCGGAAAATTGAACAAGGTCCACCAATGGATGATGAAGATGATGCAAGGGTAAACCATTATAGGAACAAGACAAATGAAGAGTAGGGAGTAAGATTGGAATTGGTGATTGGGATTAAGGGGTGAAAATTCGGTATTCAAGTTTTGGATGTAAGCAACCAGACGATAGGTTAAGTTTTAATCTGTTGCTTCGAGTTATCCAACCAAAGAGGATCGTATATCGGGCGGAAAACCCCGGGTATTATTTTGGTTATTGGTACAAAATCCATCGCCGGTCACTTAGAGCGTTTTTGCCTAACCAACGTGAGTTTCTATGTTAACCAAGAGTAGAAAAATTATATCGGGAAGCACCTGGACCCGTGATGTAACTAAAGCCTTCATTGCCAGCACTGCGTTGTGGAATCCTTAATTTGGCCTATATTACATTCCCCCTCCCTTAAGAGGGGGTTTGGGATACATTGGGGAAGTCCTATAATAATTATGGATAAACACTACAACCTCGCTGAAACCGACAGCACTCCGGACCTTCCATACCCATTTACCCCGGAGCCATGGTATCTGTAATCTTTGTTGAAGATATTCTGCAGCCCAACAACGATAGTAATGTCACTGATCGAATAACTACTATGGATATTAAGTATATTCCAGGCCGGAGTACCCCCGATCGGGATTCTATTATCATCTATATCCCCTGGAGCCAAACGATCCTGTTTGCCGGTCAAGAGCCAATCGGCATTAAAATTCCAGTTCTTTATGGTATAGGAGGAGGAGAATCGTCCAAATAAAGGCGGGATTCGCCGGGCGGGCTCTTTATTTGTTTTATTTTGGCCATAGGTATAGGTCATATTCCCTGAAAGATTCCAATTGGGATCCAGACTTATGTCCAACCCTATTTCCACCCCTTGAATATAGCCGCGTTCCACATTTTTCTTTTGATAGACGGGATAACCTTCAATGCTATCACCAGCTATTCTGTTGCGCACAATTAAATCGTACAATTTATTGCGATAAAAAAATACTTGGGCTTTCACGACACGATTACGAAATTTGTAGCCTAGCTGATATTGTAGGGAGTGTTCCGGTTTAAGATTAAAATTTGGTGTTTCGTACCTAAAATCTACTATACCCAAAGATCCAAGATCATTAATATTTGGAGCCCTAAAACCTGAATTAATGGAAGCAAAAATATTGGATACTTCATTCAATCTGCGCTGTACGGCAAAATTACCCACTAATGCCGAGGGTGTAAGTTGGGTAGCGCCCAAAACCGAATCGGCAACTTGGTTGATAAAGATGTTGTACCGTAGACCTCCAGTAATTTTCCATTGTTTTATATTGAAGGTGTGCATGCTGAAAGCGGCAATACTGGTCATGGTAGCACCATCAGGATATAATCCCCTATGGGCAGTTTCTGTATTCGTACTTAGATCTTTATCGGTGCGATAACTGCTTACCTTGTCGTTATAGACCTCAAACCCGCTATTGGCCGACCATATTTTTCCACGGCTTGAAAAAGTTTCGGCTGCAAATCCAAAGGTCCTGACCTTATCATTTTCCGTACGCAGGGAAGTTGAGCCATTTTTTTGCAATACTCTACCTTCCTCATGATGCTGATAGGAAGTGGTGACTACCACAGTTTTAAAAACATTTTTTCCAAGATCTTGATGGAGTTTAACATAGGCCAGTTCCCTTTTTTGCGGGTCCATTTTATTTATGGCATAGTCTTCCAAAGCTATCTTGTGGTACACGGGGACATCTTTTTGGTGCATGCGCTGGTAAACCGCACTTAGGCTGGAATGGTTGGATAGTTCTATTTTTCCCTTCAGGTCAAAAGCCAATTCACGATAGCCTGTTGGAGTCTGTTGTCCTGTGGTATCACCGCCTACAATGTCTCCAAAATTACGCCAAGTGGCATTGGCTCTGAAGGCCTTTCGTTTATCACTGTATGTCAAGGCCGCATTGGCTGTTTGTTCCATTCCCTGTGTCATAAACCGAGTTAAAAGGTCCGTACCCCATAACGGCTTTTCGGTCAATTTCAATTCTTTGCTCAAAGCCTGGATGGTTCCTCCTACGGCATCTGAACCGTATTGTACGGAACCACTACCGCGCAAAACCTCCATCCTCCCCACGCTAAACAGATCAATTGTATTAAAATACTGGTTGGGTCCCGATCTTACCGTGGCATTATTTAGGCGGATCCCATCATACAACAACAAGGTCTGATTTCCCGTTAACCCCCTTATAAAAGGAGATCCCCCACCATGGTTTGTTTTTTGCACAAACACTCCTGGGGCCAATAACAGCGCCTCTGGAGCCGTACGCAATTGAAATTTTTCAATAGAATTTTCATTAACGACCTCTATGGCTTCAGGGGTCTTACTTAAAAAGGAACCATACCTATTTGCCGTTACCACCACTTCATCCAAGCCATACGTGGCCAAGGAATCCTTGGGGGATATTGGATTTTCCTGGCAAAAGGAAAATGTAGTAGTAAAACCAATAATAAAGGTGATAAGTAATTTTGAAGGACGATTTTTGGATAAGTTCATTTTACGGTCAATTGATTAAACCAAGATATTGGTACACAAAACTTAAATTTTGTTGGATAGAAATCATAATTAATTTCACCTTTAAAACATAGGGCCCAAAATTGGTTTATTAGATTCTGCTGAATATTAAATCTGTATTAATTAATATTTATCTTTTGCAATAATAATAGTTCTTCCGAGAATAAAAAGGACAATATATGGAATTGATAACTATGGGGTGTTTTTATTACAGATTGTGACAAAACCGGTATAGATAAGTTGGAAAAGGGTAATATTAGATTTATAATTGATAAATTTTATGTATTGTGTTTCTTTATCTTTGGACTCGTTTTTTAGTCTAAAAAATCAATGTTTTCTGAAACCCTTAACGGGTATTTTAAATTGATTTTCGGCTAATGGCAAATCAAAGAATTCAACTTATAATTTAAAAATTTATTGACCATTTATGAAACCAATCGTACAAATTTCCTTAGACCTGACCAATATAGATGAAGCTTTAGAAACGGCCGCCATGGCATTGCGTGCAGGGGTGGATTGGCTGGAAGCAGGGACTCCACTTATTTTGGCAGAAGGTTTGCACGGAGTTCGAAAATTAAGGGAGGCCTTTCCAAAAATCCCTATCGTAGCCGATCTCAAGACTATGGACGGCGGATATTTGGAGGCCGAAATGATGGCGAAGGCAGGTGCTACCCATGTAGTGGTAATGGCCAGGGCACATGCGGAAACCGTGAAGGTGATAGTTCAGGCGGGTAAAGATTACGGGGTAAAGGTGATGGGCGATAATCTGGCATGTCCGGATATGGTAGAAGGGGCCAAATGGCTGGAAGACCTAGGCTGTGATTATATTATCCATCACATTGGTTATGACGAACGTCGTGGAATTGCCGCCCAAGGCTTAAAAATGCCAAGCCCGATGGATCAGTTGAAAGAGGTAGTCAACGCCGTTAAGGTACCGGTACAGGCGGTAGGCGGACTTACCTTGGAACAGGCCGTGCGCTGTCCGGAGTACGGAGCGCCAATGGTGGTTCTGGGAGCACCATTGACCATAGATGCCGATTCTTTTAAGACTGCAGATGGCGATCTGGAAAGTTCGTTGCGGTTAATCTGTGAAAAGATCCATGCCTACGGGGAAGTAACACGTTAATCAATAAATTCAAAATAAATAGAACAATACAAATGGGTTCAATAGGAGTAGTAAATTTTTCTTCCAAACCGGGAAGTGTCGAAATTAGGGAAATAGAAAAACCAACTATAGGGGAGGACGATGTGTTATTGGAAGTAGCCAACGTTGGGGTGTGCGGAAGTGATCTTCATCAATGGACGGCCGACCATAGCTGGCATGTAAATTATCCGGTCGTACTCGGACACGAGTTTGGAGGACATATTGCAGCATTGGGAAGTAAGGTAAGCGGATGGAAAGAAGGGGATAGGGTAGTAAGCGAAACGGCTGCCGTTATCGACCCCAATAGTCCACTTACCAGACAGGGACTTTATAACCTCGACCCTACAAGAAAAGGGTTTGGCTACGGGGTAAATGGTGCCATGACGCGTTTTGTTAAGGTACCTGCAAGATGTTTGCACGCAGTACCGGAAAACCTGCCTTTTGAACAGGCCTGTTTAACAGAGCCCTGTTCGGTGGCCTATAGTGCCGTTATAACGAACTCCAAAATCAAACCAGGAGACCGGGTCATAGTTTTGGGCCCCGGAACAATAGGTATTTTATGTGCGGCCATGGCACGTTTATGTGGTGCGGAAGTGGCCATTGTTGGATTGGAAGCAGATAGGGAAAGATTAAATATTGCCAAGCAATATGGATGTGAGGGCATTATAGGAGATGCAAGTGCATGGGCCAACAAAAAAGATGGTTTGGGCGCGGATTGCATTATAGATGCGGCCGGGGCAAGTGCCACCTTAAAAATAGCCTTGCAACTGGTACGTCCCAACGGACATATTACCAAGGTTGGTTGGGGGCCACAACCGCTCAACTTTTCTTTGGATCCCTTGGTACAAAAGAATGTTACCCTTCAAGGTAGCTTTAGCCATAATTGGCCTATCTGGGAAAAGGTACTGTCCCTTCTGGCTTCCGGCACCTTGGATGTAAAGCCCATTATAGGTGGCGTTTGGGAATTGAAGGACTGGCACGAGGCGTTTGAACAAATGCATACCGGTAAGGTGGTGAAAAGTGTATTAAAACCAAGTTAAGAGTATGCGTTTAAAAGATAAGGTCATATTAATAACGGGAGGATATACCGGTATAGGCAAGGCCATTGCCAAACATTGCGTACAGGAAGGGGCCAAGGTAATGGTCAACGGATTGGAGGAAGAGCGAGGCCTGGCACTGGTAAAGGAACTGGGAGAGGATAATGCGGCCCATATTACTGTGGATATAACAGGGGAAAACGCCCCTCAATTATTGGTAAACGGGGTCATATCCAAATTTGGACAGTTGAATGCCGTAGTGAACAACGCGGCCTATATTGCCTCTTCCAATATTACAACGACCCAAGAACCGTTTATAAGAAAAATGCTGGCCGTTAATTCCATTGCACCCCTGATGATCATCCAGGCGGCATTACCGTATTTATCCAAGGTTCGCGGCTGTGTCCTCAATATAGGCTCTATCAATGCATGGGGCGGGGAACCGGATCTCTTGGCATATAGCATGTCCAAAGGGGCTTTGATGACCTTGACAAGAAACTTGGGCGATAGTCTATTTAGGGAAAATGGAATACGTGTAAATCAGATCAACCCAGGTTGGGTACTTACGGAAAAGGAAATATTGAACAAGAAGGAACAGGGAATGAAAGCGGATTGGTACAAAGACATCCCGGATATTTTTGCCCCTGCCAACCGAATTTTTACCCCGGAGGAAATTGCATCCGCTTGTCTTTATTGGCTCTCGGATGAATGTGGTCCGGTCAGTTCACAGGTAATGGATCTGGAACAGTTTCCCCTAATTGGAAGAAATCTTCCCAAAAATTGGGAAGGTTCCCATAAAAAGAAATAATTTATTAATAATTAAAATAACTAAGATTTGCCACAATTAGCAGTATTTCCCAAAGCATTTATGCACGAACTTTGCAAGGATGGAACCATGAAGGTTTCCGAATGGATCGACCTGGCCGTTGAACTCCCAGTGGACGGATTGGAATGGTACGCCGGATTTCTGGAGATGGCCGACAGATCCAACTGGACTATTTTTAGGGAACAGGTAGAGCGTCATGGAAAAACAATACCCATGCTTTGCTGTTCTCCGGATTTTACCCATCCGGATGCCGCATTTAGGGAAAAAGAAATAAAAAAACAGATTGGATGGATAGAAATGACCCATGCCCTGGGCGGTTCCTATTGTAGGGTATTGTCCGGACAACGCCGTCCGGAACTGACTATTGAAGAAGGAGTTGGTTTTGCTGCAGATTGCATAAAAGCATGTCTTCCCACTGCGGAAAAGTTGGGCGTTACCTTAATTTTAGAAAACCACTATAAGGACGACTTTTGGGAGTATCCCGAATTTGCCCAGCAAATGGACATTTTTTGTATGTTGGTAGATCGTATCCACCATCCCAATTTTGGGGTTAATTACGATCCCAGCAACACCTTTTTGGCAGGGGAGGATCCCTTGGAACTTTTATATCGGGTGTCCGATAGGGTAGTGACCATGCATGCCAGTGACCGTTATCTGAAAGAAGGAACCATTGAGGATCTGCGCAAGGAGGAAGGCGGTGCCATGGGCTATGCCAAAAGACTCAGCCATGGTGAGATAGGCAAAGGATTAAATGATTATGATGCCATTTTTAAGGAATTGAAAAGAGTTGGCTTTGATGGTTGGATCAGTATCGAAGATGGTGTGGACGGTATGGACCAATTGGAACGCAGTGTGGCATTTTTGCGAAAAAAAGTAAAGGAGTATTGGCCAGAGTTCAAATAGCGGCTTACCCTTCGCTTTTTGGTAAAAGTCGCCAATAGGATTCGCACAGGCCTATTGGCGACTTTTATTTTTTTAAATGTTATATGGGGCGTTTAAGTGTACTTCGGCGTATTCAGAAG
>JAWKMN010000020.1:0-2041 GCA_041392165.1 Flavobacteriaceae bacterium | reverse complement strand
ACCAATTCGCCCATTAAGCTGGTATTGATTTTTGAAATTCGATGCATGGAAGATTCCAATTCCGCGTTCTTTCCTAATTTTTTAAGGGACATTAGTTCAATCAAGTCATTGGGCAATACCGTCTTTTGCTTATTTTTATGGTGATACGCTATAATACCTGTCAATACGTGTTCACTTTTATTGGCATCTTTAAGGAATTCATAATTTATGGCAAGGAGGTAATCCTGTAGTCTTTCATCTACATGGTAAGGTTTTCCAACTCCCAGGTTTTCCGGCCATTTTTTTGACGATTCCAAAAGGGATACGGCCTTATTGTAATTCTTGGATTTCATGTGTTCCAAAGCCATTGAAATATGGGCCTCGGTATATATTTTTTTACTTTCCGAGGCATGCTCAAAAGGCAATATGTGTATATCCTTTAACACTTTAATGGTAGTGGCATATTTTCCCATCAATAAGGAGGATTTGGCATAAATCAAGCCAATATTGGCATTATCGGGATATTTGGAGAACGTCTTTTTCGCCATAGTATACGCTTGCTCAATTTTATCATTGTCTAAATAAAATTGGACTATTTCTTCCCTGAGTTTCCAGTCGGTACCGTTCAACTGCAATGCTTTTAAATAATCCTTTTCATTGGTTTCAAAATCTCCATTTTCGAACATTCTTGCCCTAAAGCGATAAAATATGTCAGAATCGGGGTTATTTCCACAATCCTTTAGAAACTTCGATCCCAAAGCTTTTTGTCCTACGGCAATATAATTCTGTGCCAAGTAATATTTTAATTTCCAATGTGCATTTTGGGATACGGCCCAATGTAACACCGGTATCGTTTCTGTTCTATAGGGAAAAACAAAATCTATAGGCCTGTCCAGAACTGGGTTTAGGTATTCCTTACTTTTTTCGGGCGCGGTATTCTTAAGGAGATAAGCCTTCCAAAGACTTGTTTTTACATGGGTAGGGAATAGGTTCAAAACAGCTTCCGCCTCATTTTCAAGTCCTATGCCCTTATAGTATACGCCCAATTCCAACACGGTTTCGTCTGGGAACTCATTGGTAATATCCGTAGGCAAGCTCAGGGAACCGCCATGGTTAAATAGCTGTGCTTCTATTTGGGCAAAATGATTCAGTGGATCCATTTTTAACAAGGTATTGAATTCGTTATCAAATTCCGCAGCGCTCTTGTTTTTTCGGTGTACGATCAATTTTATTTTTCTTGCATTAATATTGAAGGTGTTATAGTCCAAGGCCTTATCGGCGTATTGTTCCGCTTTTTTCAAATCGTGCAGCAACAGGTATACTTCTGCCATTTGGGCATAGGATACGGATCTGTACTTAATGCTTCTGGCCGCCCAGCCCAAAGATTCCAAAGCATTTACAGTATCATTTAGGGAACGATATAGAATTCCGGCCATGTAATTGGCTGCCGTATTATAGGTATCCAACTTTAAAACCCTATTTACGTAATCCAGGGCTTTATCATAATTGGTTTTTCGATATTCCAATTCCGCCAACTTTAGTAAGCCGTCCTGATGGGAGGGATCAAGATCCACCAATTCATTTAGTTTTTTGGAGGCAAGTTCATAATTTCTAAACTTTAAGGCTTCCCAACCTTCGTGATACAATTGTTGGCTTATGGATATCTTTACAGATTCGTCATTAATGAACGGACGTTTTATGAGGGTGCTTTCGCCATTGGAGCTGTAAAATAATTTTTTATCCCCTAATTGCACTATTATTTCCCCTTGGTCCATCAATGCAATCTCTTTGGAGAAAACCCCCATAGGTTTTAGGTTAATTTCCTCGGAATAGATTGTTTTTCCATTGATGTATACCCTTAAATTATCTTTTAGGTGTTGTAGGGCATTGATGCCGATATAGAGCCCGGTATCCGATTCCCTAACGTTAAGAACTCCATATTCCGTTGCATCAACCATGCCACCTATTTCCTTGAAAGGAAACCAGATTTCTTTCCAACGGTCCATAACATAGGGTTCAAAATTGGCCTGGGAAATAGGATTGGTTTCCCCTGGGGAATATT
>JAWKMN010000002.1:680000-791966 GCA_041392165.1 Flavobacteriaceae bacterium | reverse complement strand
AGTGTCCGGCACTAAACTCTTCTGGGGTCCTGACGTCTACCAAAATAGCACCATCCAACATTTCCTGCTTAAAGTCGCTTATTGGCATTTTGCCCTTATTTTCTTGGGAACAGCCCGTTTGCAGAATCAGTACTACCAAAAAAAGAAATATTTTTCCCATAACATATTTGCTTGATCAAAAATAAGAATTCTTCTTCAGAAAAAAATCACTTACTTTTGAAACTATAAACAGGTATGGCAAAGCAAGAATTAAATCCGGACATTTGGGTGGATAGTTATTCCGATTACCTATTTAACTATGCGGTAAGCCGGGTAAGCGATTCCGAGATTGCCAAAGATCTGGTACAGGAAACGTTCTTTGCCGGGTTGAAATCGGCCAAAAATTTTAAAGGGGAGGCCGCAGAGCGTACCTGGCTCATTTCTATCCTAAAAAGGAAAGTAATTGATCATTATCGCAAAATAAATTCCAAAAAGGCCAAGTCCATGATCCGCATCACCCAAAACCAAAATAACGAGACCGATGGCAACTATCTGGAGGAACAGGTTGCGGATCCGATGAGTTTATTGGAAAACAGCCAAATAGAAAACGAAGAATTGGGCATGGCCATACAGGATTGTATCTCCAAGCTTCCAAAAAAACACGCTTTGGCATTTACCCTTAAGACCATAAACGGACTCAGTACCGAGGAGGTATGTAAGGAGCTGGACATCAATCCGTCTAACCTTTGGGTCATCCTCCATAGGGCTAGAACGGTGCTTATGGATTGCCTAAACAACAACTGGTTCAAGATATGAAATGCCCACCTGCCTGCGGGCAAGATGGGTTAACAACTTACAAAACTCCCGATAACTATCGGCACAAAAATGATTCATAAGACATTGCACCTGCCCGCTGGCAAAGGCAGGCCCGACCATTAAAAAACAAATAAATATCAACAGATGAAAAACTGTAAGGACGTTGAAATAATCTGTACTAAAGCCCAGTATAAAGAAGCCTCTTTTCTGGAGAAAATAAAAATCAGACTGCACCTATTTTTTTGCAGAACCTGTAAAACCTTTTCCAAAAAAAACACCGAACTAACCTCTCTATGCTCCCAAGCCAACATTAGGACACTGCCCGTTGAAGAGAAGGAAAAGATGAAAACGGAATTAAAATCAAAGACTTAAAAAAACATCCATTACCAAAATACAGACCCACCATAATATGGGTACGGACTCGACCCAGAAAGAAGAAAAAAATGGGGACTGATTTCTTTTGGTCACCAACATTAACGTTCCCAAAACCAAAAATACCAGTCCTTTGCCCATCACCTCCAAATACGTAAAGTGGTCTTTCAGGAAGGTCCAAAAGAAAAAAATGACCGCACCGGCAGCACCCAATAATTTTGTTTTTCGGTAACCAAATCGTTGGGGAAGAGTCCTTAGTTCGGGATCATCAAAATCCAAATCCCTAATTTCAAATGGCACCATTAAGATCAGGACCATTAGAAATCGTTGCATCGATTCCACGGCAACATCCCAATCCAAGACTGCCTCCGCGGCTACAACAGGCAAAATTACCGTAGTTCCCGCCCAAACCAAGGCCACAATAAAAATTTTGAGTCCCCCCAAACTCCTAAGGTTTTTCGCATTGGGCAACAATGGAATCGCATATAAACTGGTAAGAACGGACAATATCACCATACCGATCCACACTTCAAAGGATATAAAAAAAGAGTGGTACAGTGCAAAGCCCCCCGAAATAAAACTTATTACTTGGATATTCTTATGGTAGGTATTGGATACCAAATAATACTTTTTGGCCTCCACTCCATACTTCACAAAATTATAGCAGGCAATTGTTCCAAAAAATACTAGATAGGAGATATGGTTGTCCCTGGGCAATCCAAAAAAAACGCAGGTAATCTCAATAAATGCAAAAACAGATAATGCTACATGTATACTGGCATCCAAATAAAAATGAAATATGTAGCTACGCCAGTTCATAATCAAAAGTAAATAAAGTGTTCATAACCTCTTGTTTTGGTTAAAAACTTTGAAGAGGGTTGGAGTTAAAAGCTACAAAATAAACATAAATAATAAGTATTTTTGCTCACCTATATTTTAGATCAAAATTGTTTGAATTTATGAGGACAGACTTATTTGCCTTGCGCCATATCGGTATTAGAGAAGAAGACCTTCCACAGATGCTAAAAACCATCAATGCCGGTTCTATGGACCAATTGATAAATGAAACCATTCCGGACGATATCCGCCTTGCAAAACCCTTGGCTTTGGATACCCCTATGAGCGAGCATGAGTATTTGTCCCATATCCAAGTTTTATCTGAGAAGAACAAGGTTTTTAAATCCTATATTGGCCTGGGCTACCACGAAAGTATAACCCCTTCTGTGATAAAAAGAAACATTTTGGAAAATGCAGGATGGTATACGGCATACACCCCTTATCAGGCTGAAATTGCCCAAGGGCGCTTGGAGGCTCTTTTGAATTTCCAGACCGTAATAGCGGAACTCACCGGAATGGAATTGGCCAATGCCTCTCTTTTGGACGAGAGCACCGCCGCCGCAGAAGCGATGACCATGCTTTTTGATGTGCGCAGTAGGGAACAAAAGAAAAATAACGTTTTAAAATTCTTTGTTTCCGAAGAAATATTGCCCCAGACACTATCCCTATTAAAAACGAGGTCGATCCCTCTTGAAATTGAACTGATCATCGGCAAGCACGAAAACTTTGAATTTAGTGAAGATTTTTTTGGTGCGTTGCTACAATATCCGGGAAAACACGGCCAAGTACATGATTATGCCTCATTTGTATCCAAAGCCGTTGCAAAAAACATAAAAGTTGCCGTTGCTGCAGATATCTTGAGTTTGGCATTATTGACTCCTCCAGGTGAATTTGGTGCCGATGTGGTGGTCGGAACTACTCAACGTTTTGGTATTCCCCTAGGTTATGGCGGACCCCATGCCGCCTTTTTTGCCACCAAGGAAGAGTATAAAAGAAGTATCCCGGGCAGGATAATAGGAGTTACCAAGGATACTGATGGCAAGCCGGCCCTAAGGATGGCGCTACAAACAAGGGAACAACATATAAAACGAGATAAGGCTACTTCCAACATCTGTACCGCCCAGGTCCTATTGGCCGTTATGGCAGGAATGTACGCCGTATACCATGGCCCAAAAGGACTAAGGCATATCGCCAACAAGGTTCATTCCTCAGCCGTTACCTTAACGGACAGCCTTGAAAAATTAGGGTTATATCAAACCAACACTGCTTATTTTGACACGATAAACATCAAGGCGGATTCTACCAAAGTGAGGCCTATTGCCGAAAAACATGGGGTTAATTTCCTCTATGTTGATGCGGATACCATTTCCATCGCATTGAACGAAGCCACCTCCCTGAAAGATCTACAGCAAATAACAACTATTTTTGCCAAGGCTATGAAGAAAGAGTCAATTGAAATCGATACCCTTTTACCATCATCCCTTCTTGATAACAAGCTTTCCCGTACTTCAACGTTTTTGGAAAATAGCGTATTCAATTCCTACCACTCCGAAACCGAATTGATGCGATATATAAAAAAATTGGAACGAAAGGATCTGGCATTGAACCACTCCATGATTTCCCTAGGTTCCTGCACCATGAAATTGAACGCTGCCTCCGAAATGTTACCGTTAAGTATGGCGCGTTGGGGAAATATCCATCCCTTTGTCCCTGTTAACCAAGCCGAGGGCTATCAGATCATCCTTAAGGAACTGGAAAAAGATCTCAATATCATTACTGGATTTGCTGGGACATCTTTACAGCCCAATTCCGGGGCCCAAGGAGAATTTGCGGGCCTAATGGTCATAAGGGCCTATCACGAATCAAGAGGCGAAGGCCATAGAAATATTTGCTTAATACCTGCCTCGGCACATGGCACCAACCCTGCTTCCGCAGTTATGGCGGGCATGAAGGTAGTGGTTACAAAAACCGATGAAAATGGAAACATAGATGTGGCGGACCTGGCAGAAAAGGCCGAGCTGTACAAAGAGAATCTGTCCGCCTTAATGGTAACCTACCCGTCCACCCACGGTGTATTCGAATCTTCCATAAAGGAAATTACAAAATTGATCCACGATAATGGCGGGCAGGTCTATATGGACGGGGCCAATATGAACGCACAGGTAGGATTGACCAATCCTGCCACCATCGGGGCCGATGTCTGCCACTTAAACCTACATAAAACATTCGCTATCCCACACGGTGGTGGTGGCCCAGGGGTCGGACCTATTTGCGTAGCGGAACAATTGGTACCATTTCTACCGGGGAACCCCGTAATAAAAACAGGTGGCGACCAGGCCATTACGGCCATATCCGCAGCGCCTTGGGGAAGTTCGTTGGTATGTTTGATCTCTTACGGATATATAAAAATGTTAGGGGAAAGTGGGCTGACCCAGTCTACAAAGACTGCCATTCTAAATGCAAACTACATTAAAAATAGGCTAAGCGGAAAATTCGAGGTACTCTATACCGGGGAAAGGGGAAGGGCTGCCCACGAAATGATCATTGACTGTAGGCCCTTTAAGGAAAATGGCATAGAAGTAACGGATATCGCAAAAAGATTAATGGATTATGGATTTCATGCCCCTACGGTTTCTTTCCCGGTAGCGGGCACGCTCATGATAGAACCCACGGAGAGTGAAAGTTTGGCCGAATTGGAACGATTCTGTACCGCCATGCTCTCCATTCGTGAAGAAATTGATGCCGCTTCCGCCGGGGACAACAACAACGCCCTAAAAATGCACCGCACACCTTGGAAATGGTTACCGCGGACCAATGGAATTATCCTTACAGTAGACAAAAGGCCGCCTTTCCCTTGCCATATATTTATGAAAACAAATTTTGGCCTAGTGTAAGACGGGTGGACGACACATATGGAGACCGTAATTTAATATTGTACCTGCGCTCCTATCGAGGCCTATATGGAAGCCTAACGACCGTAATAAAATCAAGCATTTCAAAGCCTTTCACCATATAATGAAAGGCTTTTCTTATAACAAATGCAAAAGAGGAATTATCTTGAACATCATATCCAATCCAAAGAACACCATTTGCCCCTATCCAATTGCCATATATTTATGCTAAAACATACTCATTACCATGAATATTGGCATTACCGGTACTGGTTCTTATCTCCCCTCCATTATCACTAAAAATTCGGATTTTAAAGATCATGATTTTTTAAATGGGGACGGCACCCCCTTTAAGCATCCAAATAATGTGATCATCCAAAAATTCAAGGACATTACAGGAATTAGCGAAAGACGCTATGCCGAAACGGGTTTGAACACTTCCCATTTGGGATTTTTTGCGGCGGAAAAGGCAATAGCCGATGCCAAAATTGACAAGGAAGAACTGGATTACATCATTTTTGCCCATAATTTTGGCGATGTCTCCATGGGCCAATCGCAGGGGGACACCTTGCCCAGTTTGGCCACACGGGTAAAACACCAATTGCAGATCAAAAACCCCAAATGTGTTGCCTACGACCTCTTATTTGGCTGTCCGGGCTGGATAGAAGGAGTAATCCAGGCACATGCATTTATTAAAAGTGGGATGGCCAAAAAATGTCTTATAATAGGGGCGGAAACCTTGTCCAGAATTGTTGATAAACATGATAGGGATTCCATGATCTATTCGGATGGTGCCGGGGCCACCATTATTGAAGCTAGGGAAAATGCCGGCCAGATCCTATCGCACAACAGTGCTACTTATGCCAATGGGGAAGCCTTTTTTCTCTTCTACGGCAAATCTTATTCCCAAACCGCCCAAGACGATACCAGATACATTAAAATGCATGGCAGAAAAATATATGAATTTGCCGTAACCCATGTTCCACAAGCCATGAAAGACAGCCTGGACAAAAGCGGGGCACCTATTGCCCAAGTAAAAAAAATATTCATTCATCAGGCCAATGAAAAAATGGACGAGGCCATAGTAAAACGTTTCTATAAACTTTTCGATATGGAGATGCCCAATGGCATTATGCCCATGAGTATAGAAAAATTGGGAAATAGCTCGGTGGCTACCATTCCCACCTTATTTGATATGGTGAAAAATGGAAAAATAGAAAATCAATCGATAAAAAAGGGAGATGTTGTTATATTTGCCAGTGTTGGTGCAGGCATGAACATAAACGCCATTGTATATAGGGTATGATCATTGGACTGACATACACTTTTTCAATTATCTATGTTTCCGGTTATAGGACCCTTGCCTACAATATGCCCAAAAACATATTAAACAACTAACCCGATTACCGCCAATGTACGAAAAAAGCTTCCCTAATAAACGTTTTAAACACACCTTGGAATTTCTGCAAAAACATATATCCACAGACCAACCCATACTAGATCTTGGCGTGGAAAATCCCTTTTCCAAGATTATGATAAAAAATGGGTACCAAGTAGAAAACACAGGAGGCGAGGATTTGGATCTGGATTTTTCCGCAGCCAGGACCACTAAGGCAGATGTTGTCACTGCCTTTGAAATCTTTGAACATCTTTTGGCCCCGTATAATATTCTTAGTCACATCAAACCTGATAAATTGGTGGCAAGTATTCCCCTAAGATTATGGTTTTCGTCGGCCTACAAGAGCAAGACCGATCCTTGGGACAGACACTATCACGAATTTGAAGACTGGCAGTTCGATTGGTTGCTGGAAAAGGCGGGATGGGAAATTAAAGATCGGGCAAAATGGACCAATCCCGTAAAAAAACTAGGAATCAGACCTTTACTAAGGAGTTTTACCCCAAGATATTATATAGTTTACGCAGAAAAAAAGACCGATCCCACATCCAAATCCATATAGGCCCGGGACTGGGCAAGGCTTATGAAATATCCATTAGCAAAATTTTCAAATCCACCAAAAATGATTACTTGGATATTACATCTGACCGATAAAAAACAATAAATATAAACAGATGAAATATTATATTGTTATCCCTGCACACAACGAAGGCCAATTCTTAACGGATACCCTGCAATCTGTGGTTGTACAAACCTTGCCTCCTACAAAAGTGGTGGTGGTAAATGATAATTCGTCGGATAATACCGAGCAAATAATAGATAGCTTCACGGTCAAACATAATTATATCTCAAAAATCAATGTAAAATCGTCCACCACCCATATGCCGGGGAGTAAGGTCATTAAGGCCTTTAACAAAGGCTTGGAACAATTGGATGACGATTATGACTTTATAGTGAAGTTGGATGCCGATATAATTCTTCCCAATTCCTATTTTGAAAAAGTGGCCCAAATATTTTCAACCGATGCAAAAATTGGGATAGCAGGTGGGTTTGCATATGAACAGGACAAGAACGGGGAATGGAAATTAAATCACCCTATGGACAAAGACCATCTTCGCGGAGCCTTTAAAGCTTACCGAAAGAGGTGCTTCCAGGCCATTGGCGGACTCAAAACGGCCATGGGATGGGATACCGTGGACGAACTACTTGCCCAATATAACGGTTTCAATATCCATACCGATAGCAACTTACACCTTAAACACCTACGACCTTTGGGAAAGGCCTATAACCAAAAAGCCAAACTACTTCAGGGGAAGGCCATGTTTACCATGAGATACGGCATTCTTATTAGCCTGATCGCTTCCTTAAAGATGGCCTTGAAACAAAAAGGCCAAGGGTGTTTATAGATAACCTTCATGGGTATTTTTCGGCCAAAAAAGAAAAAACAGCCTTTTTGGTAAGTCCGGCTGAGGGTAAATTTATTCGCCAGTTGAGATGGAAAAAAATAAAGGCCAAACTCTTTACATAAGAAAAGTTTGGCCTTTTTACGATTATAATAACCCATGTTATTACTCCAACACCTCCACTATTGGATCTCCCGTAGTTCCGGAAGGAGCATTCATTCCCATTAAGGCGGCTATTGTTGGAGCAATGTCCGGAATTACCGTCCGGCTCACAGTACTCCCCTTCTTAATGCCCTTACCATAAAATAATAAGGGCGCATGCGTATCGTAATTCCATGGCGATCCATGTGTAGAACCCGTATTTCCGTATTTCCCGCTTCCTGGATCGAACACCATCAACACATCGCCTGAACGTTTTTGGTTAAATCCATTCTGAACGATGGATGGAATGCCGCCGGTATATTGGTTCTGCCACATTTGATGGGCTGTAAACACCTTATAAATACCATCATATTGAATCAGCTCCATAGCCAACTCTTCTTCAACATCTTCTATATCCAGATCCAAACTCTTGATTACCTTATAATCCAAAAACAATTGATTATTGGAGGTTTTCTTCACAATATCCGTAGTTCCATAGGTATATTTCAAATATTCCGTAAGTCGATCGTCCAATTCTTTAGACGCCACTACCCTACCGGGAAGTTTTTGATCCCTTAAATAGGCCGGAACATTGATAGCTGCATGATCTGCAGTTAGAAAAACGGTATATTCCCCTATTCCCACTTTCTTATCCAAGGTATCAAAAAGACGTTTCAGATCTTGGTCCAAACGCAGATAGGTATCCTGTATCTCCTTGGAATTCACCCCCCATTTATGTCCCACATAATCGGTACTTGAGAAACTTATTGCCAGAAAATCCGTAAAATTATCTATTCCGAGCGACTCCTTATCCACCGCCTCCAAGGCAAAATCTGTAGTTAGGCTATTACCATATGGAGTACTTTTTAGAATATTATATTTGCCGTTATTGTCCCACAGGCCAACCAAATCATAAGGAAAGGTTGGAGTGGAAAGACCTTCAAAAAGCCCTTCATAATTATTGTTATCGGCACCACTTTCTATGTAACTATTGATATCCTTGAGGGTATTCCAAGGTTTTTTATACTTATCCACACTTTTTTGCGCATTAAAATCAATGACCCATTGGGGCAATGCCTCCATATAATAAGAGCTGGTTATCCAATTGCCCTCTGCCCCGCCATCAAACCAATAAGCGGCATTGGCCGCATGGCCCCCGGGCAGAACGGCGCCCCTATCCTTGATCGCAATGGCGATTACCTTACCGCGCATTTGGGTATGCAACCTCAACTGGTCCGTGATCGTGGTGGTCTGCATCCTGTGCGGGGACATTTTTCCGGCATCGGAAGACGTTCCAACCGAATTATAGCTGGGATCTCCCGCGCAATACACACTTTCACCCTTGTATTTATCATACCAGTCATTACCTATGATACCGTGTACGGATGGGGATGTACCTGTATACACGGAGGCATGGCCGGCACCGGTAACCGTGGGCGCATAATTGAAATGATTGTTTTTACAGTTAAACCCATCGTTTACCAAACGTTTAAATCCACCTTCCCCATATTGGTCCCAAAAACGGGTCAAATAGTCGTAGCGCATTTGGTCCACTACTATGCCTACCACCAATTTAGGTGTGGTTGCAATATCTTTATCAGTGGCCACCCCTGTATTGGATATGGATTCTTCTCTATCCTTTTTTGATTTTCTCTGGGCATTTGCCCCAAGGGGATTAAATCCTATTAAAAGCACTAAAACCAACAGTAGCAAATTCTTATTTTGCATTTCTTTTTATTTTTAGGAAAACAAAAATATAGAAATAAACCCTTTAAATTTTAATTGGAAGTTAAATGATTCTTAATATTGTTATTTTTACATTCCTAAGCAATAGTTTATATTGAATGAATTACATAGCATCAATAGGCAGCTATTTTATAATGATCAAGGAGGTTTTTAAAAAACCCACCAAATGGTCCATTATGAAATCCCTAATATTAAAGGAAATAGACGAACTGGTTTATGGTTCCATGGGGATCATTATTTTCATTTCCTTTTTTATTGGGGGCGTAGTTTCCATACAGACCGCCCTGAACATTACCAATCCGTTGATCCCCCGAAATCTTATTGGGTTTGCCACCAGGCAATCGGTAATACTTGAGTTTGCACCAACCTTCACCTCTATAATTATGGCCGGTAAGGTGGGTTCCTATATTACCTCCAGTATTGGCACCATGAGGGTAACGGAACAGATTGATGCCTTGGAGATCATGGGGGTAAATTCTTTGAACTATCTGGTTTTTCCGAAAATAATAGCGATGTTGCTTTATCCCTTTGTAATTGCGATAGCTATGTATGTGGGCATTTTTGGGGGATGGATGGCCGGTGTTTTTGGAGGATTCAGTTCCAGTGCAGACTTTGTGGAAGGTTTGCAATTGGACTTTATTCCCTTTCACGTTACCTATTCCTTTATTAAATCGATAGTGTTTGCACTCATTATTGCCACTATACCCTCCTTTCACGGATTCTACATGAAAGGAGGTGCCTTGGAAGTTGGCAAGGCCAGCACTACCGCATTTGTTTGGACAAGTGTCGTGATCATCATTGTAAATTATATCTTAACACAATTACTATTGGGCTAATGATCGAAGTGGAGAACATACATAGATCCTTTGGGGAAAGCCATGTTTTAAAGGGCATTAGTACCAATTTTGAAAAGGGCAAGACCAACCTTATAATAGGACAGAGCGGTTCCGGAAAAACGGTGTTCTTAAAATGTCTTTTGGGTCTCTTTGCACCGGACGAAGGTACTATTAGTTATGATGGAAAGATCTATTCCGAACTATCGGCAAGTGAACAACGCAATCTAAGACAGGAAATGGGAATGGTATTCCAGGGCAGCGCGCTGTTCGATTCCATGACCGTGCAGGGCAACGTTATGTTTCCCTTGGAAATGTTCACAAAACAATCGAATTCGGAAATGCAGGATAGGGTAGATTTTGTACTAAAACGTGTAAATCTGGTGGATGCCCATAATAAATTTCCCTCGGAAATATCTGGAGGAATGCAAAAACGGGTTGCCATTGCCAGAGCTATTGTAATGAATCCAAAATACTTGTTCTGTGACGAACCCAACTCTGGGCTGGATCCCAAAACGGCTATTCTCATAGATAACCTTATCCAAGAAATTACCAAAGAATACGATATTACAACGGTAATCAATACCCATGACATGAATTCCGTAATGGAAATTGGCGAGAAGATAATTTTCCTTAAAAACGGCCTCAAGGAATGGGAAGGCAGTAATAAAGAAATTTTTAAAACGGAAAACGAAGCCGTAACCGATTTTGTCTATTCCTCGGAATTATTTAAAAAAGTGCGGCAAATGTATCTAGAGGAACGGAATTAAGGCTGTTCTTCCCTGACCTGAATCTTGGAGTTCTTTAATCGTAGGCGCAACCAATCCGTTAGTTTTTGGGAATCTGTTTTTATCCGTTGGGCAGATATGCCCTTTTTCCATTGCACATTGAACACCGGAATGGTATCCAGTTTATTAAAATCCGTTATTATGGTATTGGAAAAACCCAAACCGGTCAAATTCTCATAATTGGTTTTGGCTTCCGCACTAATTTCCCGAAAAGGAATCTGCCGTTCAACAATCTTGCCCATTTTTTCAACCTCCTCCTTTAAAACCTGGATCTGCTGTTCCTTGCTCAATAATTCGGCCTTTTTGGATTCATATAGTTCGCTGACATACCTCATTTGATCCAACTCCTCGTTTTTGGACCCCTGTACTATTTTTAGTTCTACATTTTTAAGCTTGGTAAAGGCATTTTTTTGCGTATTCCATGTAGCCACAACATTATCGGGTATAGGTTCGTTCCCCATAAACACCAATTCAATAAACCCATTCTCCCCATGATTGTATTGTATATCCGTCAAATTGTCCAAATACCGGCCCTCTCCCGGCAGTTCATAAGGCACAATATTATTGACCACAAATTGCTTGGCCTCCTTTTTGAACAAGGACTCCTGAAACACATCGTAAAAGGTAAATCCGGCAGGGATCATAACCAAAATAGCTACAATGGATGCCATACGGGCAATAAACCTTCTTCGCTGTGAATTGGCATAGCGTACCATGGGAAAACGCAATAATTTTAAAACCAAGAACGTGGCCAGTGCAATGAAAATAGTATTTATGGTAAAGAGGTACATAGCACCGGTGGCATAGCCAAAATTACCTATGGCCAGGCCAAAACCTACCGTACATAAAGGGGGCATCAAGGCCGTTGCAATGGCCACCCCATAAATAACGCTGGCAATGGTACCCTTTTTGGCACGTGCGATCACTAATGCCAAACCACCAAAAAAGGCAATAAGAACATCCCTAATATCCGGAGCGGTCCTTGCCAACAGCTCCGATGATTCATCCCTCAAGGGAAATAGATAAAAGAATAAAAAAGCCGTAATAACACTTAGGGCCACCATAACGGCAAAATTCTTGAGCGATCGCCTCAAGGTATCAATATCATTGATCGCCAGCGATAGTCCAATACCCAAAATGGGGCCCATTAAAGGAGAAATTAACATGGCACCTATGACAACCGCCGTAGAATTGGCATTAAGGCCCACCGATGCAATAAAAATAGAACATATTAAAATCCAGGAAGTGTGGCCTTTAAAGGGAATATCCGCAACAATGGATTCTTTGGTAGCCTCCTGATCCGTATTCTGACGTATATCCAACAAATCGGCCAGAAATACCCTTACACCCTCCAAAAGGCCTCTGAAATCTCTCTTTATGCCCTGTTCATTGCCTTGCGGAACTTCCTGATGCTGGTCCCTATTTAAGTTTTCTTCCATAATTAAGCCAGTTGATCTCCAAATTTATCTTTAATTTTTGCCAGTACCTTTTTAATATCCTGTTCCTTGGATTTGGGATATATAAGTAAAACTTCCTCCTTGTCCACTACAATATAGTCTTTTAATCCACCAATAACGATAATTTTTCCTTTTGGGGAACGAATCATATTTCCTTGGGAGTCCTCTGCCAAAACCTGACAGTTCACCAAGGCGTTTTCGTTATCGTCCTTTTCCAGTTTATCGTACAAAGAACCCCAGGTTCCTAGATCGTTCCAATCAAAAGTAGCGGGTAGCACATAAATATTACTGGACGGTTCCAAAATAGCATAGTCTATGGAAACATTTTCCGCTTTTGGGTAGTTTTTATTTATGAATGCCCGTTCCTGAACGGTATTATAGTATTCCGATCCACTCAGAAATAACTTATATTGTTCCGGTCTATATTTTTTAAAAGCATCCACAATAGTTTTTACACTCCACATAAAGATCCCGGCGTTCCACAAAAAATTCCCTTGTTGTATAAAATCCTTGGCAGTGTCATAATCGGGTTTTTCCCTAAACTGTAGAACATTCTTAATAAGCTCCTCCCCTTTCTTTTCAAATTCTATATATCCGAAGCCCGTATTGGGAAATGTAGGCTTTATGCCCAAAGTACACAGCACATTTTCCTTTTCACACTTATCAAAGCAGGTAATAACATCCTTGGCAAAGGCATCCTCATCCTCTATCCAGTGATCACTGGGGGCCACTATCATTAAAGCTTCCTGGTTCTCTTTTAGTATTTTTAAGGCCGCATACAGAATACATGGAGCGGTATTTCGCATGGCCGGCTCCAAGACTACCTGCGCTTGTTTTACCTCCGGCAATTGCTCCAGGACCAGTTCGTTATATCTTTCATTGGTCAAGATCAAAATATTTTCGACCGGTATAAACTTGGACAATCTTTTAAATGTCTTTTGAAGCAAGGTATCCCCTGTACCCAACATATCGTGAAACTGTTTGGGATACGCAGTGGTGCTTATTGGCCAAAATCTGGACCCTACCCCACCTGCCATTACAACTGCATAATAATTTTTTATTCATAAAGGTTGTCCTTTTAATCCTTTATTAATTCTACTTCCGCATTGGGCTGAAAAAGATAGACCCTTCCAGTAGCCACTTCTACACATTCGTATCGCTTTACCCTTTTATTCCTTTTCTGGAATAATTTGCCATTATAGATCCTGAAAACACTGCCGTGCGGTAATTCAAAAATATAAGATTTTTCACTATCCTGTACATCAAATTGTTTTAGGGCCAGAGATAGGCCGGCGTCCGTATCACTACTGGCCTTCGGATTTCTAAAATGTCTGGCCAACAAGGGCAAAAGATTGGATGGAAAAACCTCCGGCCTTAAAAATGGCAACATGAGGTATTGAAATGTTCTTTTCCATTCCGATCCGTGGGGCCTTATACCATGTCCATATTTTTCAAAAGCGACCAAATGCGCTATTTCATGGATCAAAGTGATCAAGAACCGATATTTATTTAGAGTGGCGTTCACGGTAATCTGATGGGATCCGTTGGGCATCCTCCTATAATCCCCATGACGGGTAACCCGTTGATTTACAATCTTAAGGTGTACTCCATTTTCCTTAATAAGCTCTATACTTAAACTTACCGCCCTTTCAGGAAGATACTTTTCCAAAGTGTCCTGCATAGTGACAAAATTAGAAATTTTAAGATTCCACATACCCTTAAGTAGAATTTTTGTCCAAAAAACAATTAACGAAACCAAAAAAAAATGTATCCTAAGGAATATTTACACTTTTATTAATGATCAAAGACAACTTCTTTCCACTAACTTTGCATTTCCCATGAATACGGTGAAAAATAAATAACTGCTATAATTATGAACGAGTTAAGAACCACCAATAAGTTATTGCTTATCATAGTAATCCCCTTAGTGTTTTACTTGCTCAAACTTCTGTCGTTTATCTTTATCCCCCTTATTTTCTCCATGTTCATAGCATTATTGTTCCTACCTATTATGCGCTGGTTGGATAAAAAGAAGGTATCCAAACCCATCAGCATTTTTATAGTAATACTCATTTTCATAGGTGCATTAAAAATTGGCGGGGAACTTATACAACTTACCAGTAAGGAAATACTATCCTCGGACAATGCCTTTTTCCAAAAAGCGGAGACCAAATTGGAATCCCTATTGTTGAGCATGGAAGATTATCTTGGAATACCCTACTCCAAAGAGGAAAACATCATTAACAATTTTATTCCCAAAGAAAGTATGATGAAGAACTTTGGGACGACCTTGGATTTTATCGGCAATACGGTCACCATGATATTAATGACCGTATTTTTTGTTGTGCTATGGCTGGCAGAATCCATAAATGTTCAGAAATTAATGAACAATACCATTCTAAAACAAAAACATACCTCGGTCAAAACTTTTGTAAAGGTTGAAAAAGATCTCATTACCTTTATAAAGGTCAAATTTCTGGTAAGCCTATTTACAGGGATAGGAATAGGGCTGGCCTGTGTCTTTTTTGATGTAAGCTTTCCTATTTTCTGGGGATTGTTCGCCTTTGCCATAAATTTTGTCCAAATGGTCGGCTCCATTATTTCCGTTGTATTATTGGCCCTATTTGCATTTGTAGAATTGGAGCCATCAAGCACGCTCTTGTTCTTTGTGCTGTCCATTACCGGGGTACAGGTGTTGTTCGGATCAATATTGGAGCCCGTATTTATGGGAAAATCTTTTTCCATTAATATCATAACCGTATTGGTCATGCTGATGCTATGGGGATATATTTGGGGTGTTCCCGGATTGATTATGGCCATACCGATTACTGTTTTTTTCAAGATAATTTTTGAACAGTTCCCCCAAACCAAAATAATAGCCACTCTTATTTCGGGCAATAAACCGGCAAAGACCTAAAAACAAAAAAAATATCTACTACAATTTCAGCAAGGAAATAAGTTCTTCCATTTGCCCAAAGGTCTTGGTTACTTCCTTTTCAAATTCAGGTTCCCCGCTTTGCGGCATATAGCCATATACATCAAATCCACCTGAAGTTGCCGCCTTTACCCCCTTTAAAGAATCTTCTATTACCAGGCATTCGTTTGGAAAAAAACCCATGGTCTTTGAGGCATGCAGGTAAATTGCAGGATCCGGTTTCCATTTTCCAATATCATAACAACTAAAAATATTGCCTTTAAAAAAAGAAGACAGGCCGGCCGTTGCCAAATTCCTTTTGATTTTTTCCTGTGGCCCACTAGACGCAACACAAAAAGGGACTTTTAATTTCCCCAAGACCTGTTCAACACCATCTATCGGTTTCAGGTAGTTCGAAAACGTTTCGTAGGATCTTTTTCTATATTCCTTTTCAAATTCCAAAGGCAATGGCTTTTGTATAATGGCCTCTACCTGCCTAATACTATCATATAAAAAACCTCCTTTAAAATGTTTCATGGCATAGGATATGTCTATCCCTGCACCATGTTCATTGGCCATATCCACAAAAACCTGATTTCCCAATACCTCACTATCTACCAACACCCCGTCACAATCGAAAATAACACAGTTGTAATCTTTCATGGATCCTATTAAAATTAAGGTGTTGAGTTGGATACCTGCAATAATTTTCCATTGTAAAGTTTATGGCCGGTAAGTGCAAAATTCTTGATATAAGCAGCCATTTCCGCAGCGGTAACAGTGGCCTTATAACCTGGAAAAGCCTCTTCCAGCATTTCGGTCTGTACGGCTCCAAGGGCCAATACATTGAATGATGGCCCCGATGCCTTAAATTCCTCCGCCCACAATTCCGTCATGGTAATTACAGCACCCTTACTGGAACTATAGGCAGATAATCCGGCAAATTTCATGCTGCCCTGAACCCCACCCATAGAACTAATAGTTACCACATGACCAGTTTTTGGCATTAAGGGAACTATTTTTTTAGTGATATTGGCCACTCCAAATACATTCACTTTATACACCTCTTCAAAGGCTTCCATGGAAGTTTCCAAAAAAGGTCTGTTCAACAATTTACCCGCATTGTTTATGAGAATATCGACCTGTTTCCAATTACTTTTAATAAACTCGTCCAAATCGAGGTAGTGGGCCTCATTGGCCAAATCAAATGAAAAACTGGATATATTTTCATGGTTCAATGCGGCAATAGGGGCATTATTTCTGGAAAGGGCCAATACTTTATGTCCGTCATCTGCAAACAACCGTGCCATTTCAAAACCAATTCCCCTACTACTTCCCGTAATTACAATATTCGCCATTATCTGTATTCTATCTCCCGCTCCGGGGCATTAATAATATCTTCCAAAACCGGAACGGTCTTATTTACCAATAGGGCCAAATGTTCAAAATCCATTATACCAACCTCGTCGCCTACCTTATGGTAGTGATCAAAGTTGGTAAAATCGAAGGTACAAAAGGTTTGGGAAGGAACCCCGAACTCCAAATGAAACGGATAATTATCCGATCTTTTAAAAAGATTGTATTCCTTTGCCGTTGGAAGAAATCCAACCAGCTTGTCCTGGGCATAGGAATTGCATATATCCGCCAAATTGGATTCCTCATAGCCCGTAACATACATAAAATAATCCTTCCCGATCAAGGGAACCCCTACCATTTCAAAATTTAACATGGCATAGAGATCCAAATTTTGATCTTTTAGCTTTTTGGCCAAGTGTTTCGACCCCAGGAGACCCTTTTCCTCTGCACTGAACAAGGCAAAGATAATACTGCGTTTATTATTTCCGGACCTGCCAAAATAACGGGCAAACTCCAAAACAGCAGTAGTACCCGATGCGTTATCATTGGCCCCATTGGCAATATGATCACCGGCCACCGGGTCTGCAGTTCCTATATGGTCATAATGGGCACCAATGATAACGAATTCGTTTTTTAATTGGTCGTCCGTCCCTTCAATAAAGCCAACCATGTTGTATGCCGGCTTTTCAAAATTGATCAACGTATCCCTATAACTTTTAAAGTAGGGATCCACCCCATTACTTTTGAAAATAGTTTCAATATATTCAGCGGCCATTTCTATTCCTTCCCCACCTGTTTCCCGCCCCAGCAGTTCATCCGAAGCCAAATAGGAAATTACTTCCCCGACCGTTTTTTCGGTGGAAAAACCGGATCCATTGGCCAGGTCTTCCAAACCGGCGGATCCTCCAATTCTAGCTCCACCACAGCCAAAGGCAATTAGTACTATTGCAAGACTCCATACTCCTCTCATGAATTGATTTTTATTTGTCATATAACCAAACTGTAGATTTTCACTATTCGTCCTATAGACCCCTGTAATTTTAGATTTTCAAGCTCCAATTATTACTCTAACCAAGGACTACAAACCGCCTAAAGATAAAAAAGCATCCTGAAAATCAGGATGCTTTTTACATAAATGTTTATCGTATCCAATTTAGGCCAGCATAGTAACCGGATTCTCTAAATACGCCCTAAGGGTCTGCAAAAATTGGGCACCAGTTGCTCCATCCACAGTACGGTGATCACAGGCCAAAGTTACTTTCATTGTATTGCCTACCACGATCTGTCCATTTTTGACCACTGGCTTCTGAACTATGGCCCCTACAGACAATATTGCCGAATTGGGCTGGTTAATAATGGAGGTAAATTCAGAAATCCCAAACATGCCCAGATTGGAAACGGTAAAGGTACTGCCCTCCATTTCCGCCGGACTTATTTTCTTATTTCTTGCCTTCCCGGCCAAATCCTTCACCGAAGCCCCTATTTGGGTCAATGTCATTTGATCTGCAAATTTCAATACAGGGACCAAAAGACCTTCATCTACCGCAACGGCTACTCCAATATGTACATGATGATTGTATCTGGTAGTCTCGTTGTTCCATGTAGTATTTACCTGCGGATGCTTTTTTAAAGCCATTGCACATGCTTTTACCACCATATCGTTAAAGGACACCTTGGTATCCGGCAAGCCATTGATCTGCTCTCTTGACACCTTGGCATAATCCATATCGACCTCTATGGTCAAATAGTAATGCGGTGCGGAAAACTTGGATTCTCCCAAACGCTTGGCTATTACCTTGCGCATTTGGGAATTTTTCACCTCCTCGGTCCCCTCCTGCCCTACGGGCAAATTGATTGGAGCGGCAACAGCAGCTTGTGGAGAAGCCTTTTCCTGGGCAGGAAGTGCTTTCTCGGCGTCCTTCTGTTTAGGTTGATATTCCTCGATATCTTTCTTTATGATCCTTCCGTGATCACCGCTGCCTTTAACATCCTCTAGATTTATTCCCTTATCCTGGGCGATTTTTTTGGCCAAGGGGGATGCAAAAATACGTTGACCGTCATTTGCGGTGATAGATGTTGCTTCCGGATCATTGTTAGAAGGGGTTTCAGCCTTTTTAACTTGTTCGGGAGCCCTTTCATCGTCTGGAGAAGAACCTGATCCCGCACCCAATACGGCATCAACATCTGTTCCTTTGGGCCCTATAACGGCAAGAACGGAATCTACAGCTGCCGTTTCCCCTTCGTTGATACCAACATACAATAAGGTCCCCGAATAAAAGGATTCAAACTCCATAGTGGCCTTATCGGTCTCAATTTCTGCAAGGATGTCCCCTTCTTCCACTTCATCCCCCACTTTCTTCAACCAACTTGCCACGGTACCTTCTTCCATAGTATCGCTAAGGCGGGGCATCTTTATAATCTCTACCCCATCAGGGATAGCTCCCCCGGCAGCTTTTGGTGCATCCTTCCTATCCTCTTCCTTGTTGGCTACGGCTTCTGTTTCCTTTTCTTCATTGGCATCTGATGGAGAACCATTGATCAATCCAGAAACATCCTCTCCTTCTTCCCCTATTATGGCCAATAGTGAATCCACCGGAGCCGTATCCCCTTCCTTAATACCTATATACAACAAAGTTCCTTCATTGAAGGATTCGAATTCCATTGTAGCCTTATCGGTTTCGATTTCCGCCAAAATATCACCCTCTTCAACTTTGTCACCTACTTGCTTTAGCCACTTAGCAACGGTCCCCTCTTCCATGGTATCGCTAAGTCTTGGCATATTTATTACTTCTGCCATTTACTTATATTTTATGTTTTACAAATGGGTAGTCCTCTTGATCGTATACCATATCATATAATTGATTAACAGGTGGATAATCCGATTCCTCCGCAAATTTCTCACATTCTGAAACCAACTTTTTAACCCGGGTATCTATCTCCTTTATCTGAGCATCTGTGGCATATTTATTTTCCTTGATCGTAGCCAATACCTGGGTTATAGGATCTATCTTCTTATACTCTTCCACCTCCTCTTTGGTCCTGTAATGCTGTGCGTCGGACATGGAGTGTCCTCTGTACCTGTACGTCTTCATTTCCAAGAAGGTAGGACCACCTCCCGATCTGGCACGTTCAATGGCCTTGCTCATTTCTTTGGCAACCGTTACGGGATCCATCCCATCTACCGGTCCACAAGGCATTTCATATCCCAATCCCAGTTTCCAAATTTCCGTTGAATGTGAGGTTCTGGCTACCGATGTTCCCATGGCATACCCATTGTTCTCACAAACAAAGACCACTGGTAATTGCCAAAGCATTGCCAAATTAAAACTTTCATGGAGCGATCCTTGTCTTACCGCCCCATCTCCCATATAACATAAGGTAACGGCATCCCTTTTAAAGTACTTATCGGCAAAGGCCAATCCGGCACCCAATGGAATCTGGCCACCAACTATACCATGGCCACCGTAAAAACGGTGTTCTTTGGAAAAAATATGCATGGATCCACCCATTCCTTTGGAGGTTCCCGTAACCTTACCGTAAAGTTCCGCCATAACCTTTCTAGGATCAACTCCCATACCAATTGGTTGAACGTGATTCCTATACGCCGTTATCATTCTGTCCTTGGTAAGGTCCATTGCATGTAATGCCCCAGCAAGAACAGCTTCCTGCCCATTGTAAAGATGTAAAAATCCGCGAACTTTTTGTTGAATATAGACGGCTGCAAGTTTATCTTCAAACTTTCTCCAGAACAACATGTCCTCATACCATTTAAGGTAGACCTCTTTGGTTATTTTTTCCATTAATTGATAATTTATGTAGTAATTCACTTTGCCCGAAAACCAGTTCAAGACAAAAACGGAAAACAAAAATACATATATAAATCAATAGGAAAAAAATTTAAATCAAAAGCTTCCCATAAAGCGATCGTATAAATCAAAGTTGGGAATAGTCATGGAATATTGGTCAAAACTCAAAAACAAAACTACCTGGCCATAAAATTACATTCCTGCCTACCGACAAAGGCAGGGCATTAATCCTTATACCTACTTCTTGCCCTACCCTAGGAACGTACCATTAAAGGCCAAGGGAAGAATGTCTGAAACAGCGTTACATTTTAAAATCTCTCCGGTTTCCCCGGACATGATTATAGCAATAGGCCTCGACTGTCTTATTTCATATTCCGAAATAGATTGCCTACAATTGCCACAAGGGGCGGCAGGCTTATCCACCACAAAATTTTTGGAAGTAGCACTAATGGCAATGGTTTTTATGGGAATGCCAGGAAATTTTGCGGAAGCGTAAAATAAGGCCACCCTTTCTGCGCACAAACCGGAAGGATAGGAGGCATTTTCTTGATTATTACCGATTATAATTTCATCATTATCCAATAATACCGCAGCCCCAACATTAAACTTTGAGTATGGGGAATAAGCATTATTCCTGGCCTTCACTGCTTCGCGCATTAAAACCTGATCCTCCTTTTCCAATTCATGAACGGATTCATAGACTATTAGATCGAACACGACCCTGCGTAGTTTCATAGATAATTGATGTTATACCATTTAGCAAAAATAAACAAAACCTGCCTTGGGCAGGTTTTACAGCTACGCCGCATTCGTTTTAGCAGATTAATAGTTCAAAAATTCTTCTCCCAAATTAAAGGTCAGTGAGAACCTAAGTGTATTCTCCAAAGGGTTCCTCACCTGGGAAGTAGAAAACAAATAGGACAGGTCTACCTGGGCCGATTTAAATCTAAACCCGGCACCCAAAGTGAAAAATTTTCTTGCTCCCTTTAAATCGCTCTCATTAAAATATCCCGTTCTCAACATAAATGCATCTTGATAGGTATATTCCGCACCTAGTGCCCACGTAAACTCTTTTAGCTCCTCACTAAAGCCATCGGGTGCATCGCCAAACGATTTAAAAACCCCTTCAAAAAAAGTAGTCTGCTGATATTCATCGTTATCCGTACCATCAATAACACCGTCACCATTATAATCCTGGGGAGTGGGCACCAACAGTTTATTAAATTCAGAGGTAAGTCCAAGCACATTATCCTGGTCCAATATAAAATCAAAACCCAGGCCCGCTTTCATATTGGTGGGAAGAAAATTCTCCTGTCCCGCATCGTCATACTTTAACTTGCTTCCTAAATTGGAAAAATTGAACCCTGCCCTCCAACGGCCATCAAAATTATTGTAGGCAATTTCGCGAGAGCGATAGAACCCTGAAACATCGACCGCAAAAGTACTTGCCGCCTTGGAATCCTCGCTGCCGTTATCCGGCAATTTAAGATTGGAACTAATAAACCTACCTGCAACCGCCATAGAAAAAGTTTCACTAAGTTTTAGGGAGTAGGATCCGTCAAAAGCCAGTTCGTTAGGCTTGGCCAATCTTGCCTGGTCCCCGGCAAATTGCCTAAGTTCTATTTCCCCCAAGGTAAAGTACCTAATACTTAAGGCAAAGGCACTTCTGTCGCTGATCTTCTTGTGAAAATTTGCACTCAACAATGCAATATCGGTAACAATACTTTCCAAATAAGGTGTATAGCTAAGTCCAACCCCCATTTCTCTTTCCGCAAAGGCAAATTTTGCCGGATTCCACTGTTGGGAAAAAGCATCGGTAGATGTGGCCACCCCCATATCCCCCATACCCGATGCCCTGGCATCTGCAGCAATGGTCAAAAATGGCACAGCGGTCGTAATCACCCTATCTTCCTGAGCAACAACTTTAAACATCAAAAAAAGCAAGAAAAGTGTTGATAATTTTTTCATTTGTACTTGTTAAAGTTAAGATTTGGCCACCACCGTTATCCAAAAATACCTAAATAAAATTATTATTAGGCTCATTATTATGCAAACGTCCTTTTTCGTAATATCTTATATAAGCCGTTAAAAAAAATCTGCTTTTAAACAGTTTTTACAATTAAGATAATGTATAAAGGCATAATCCTTAATTTAACATCATTTTACAATGATTGATTTTACATGATATTTTATAAAGAATTATCAACTATCCATACTATATTAATATTTAAGTCGTTATTCATGTTAAGCGATGTTATTTGGCAGTGCAATAAATGATCAATTTTTTTTCGTCTAACAAAATATTATGTCTTAATCATCGTTCTAAATGCCAAAAGCGACACAAAATATTAATAAAATATGAATCGCAAACTCTCTTAACAAGCAGTTTGTCTTTTGAACTCAAGTCCTAATTATGAAAAAACAATTCATCAAAGTTGTACTCTCTTGCGCCATTGTAGCTGGTGGTTTTTCAAGCTGTAAAAACTCATCATCCTCAAAAAATGTTTCAAGGGCTACGGGCTGGAATATTAACGCCAAGGAAGGTGGATTTCAGTACAATTCAGACTTTAAAGAACAGGAAACCGCACCAGGTCTAGTGTTTGTGGAAGGTGGAACCTTTACAAAAGGGCAAGTGCAGGATGATGTAATGCACGAATGGAACAACACCCCTACCTCACAGCATGTGCAGTCTTTTTATATGGACGAGACCGAAGTAACCAATGTTATGTATTTGGAATATCTGGACTACCTGAAGAGTGTATATCCTCCGGAAAACCCTAAATATACACATATTTACACCGGGGCCTTACCAGATACATTGGTATGGAGAAATAGGTTGGGATTCAATGAAACTATGACCAATAACTACCTACGCCATCCTGCCTATGCAGAATACCCAGTAGTTGGTGTAAATTGGATCCAAGCCACCCAGTTTGCGGAATGGAGGACAGATCGTGTAAACGAAGTAATGCTGGAAAGGGAGGGCTATCTTTCCGAAGATGCCAAATACAAAGTAATTAATGGCGAGGCAGAAGGTGGTTTTAGTACAGAAGCCTATTTAAACAGACCGGAATCCGTATACAACGGCCAAATAGATTCTTTGCAAGGGAAAAAGAAAAAAGATTCGGTTTCCGTATTTGCCAAAAGAAGTTCAGGGGTAATTTTGCCGGAGTACAGGTTGCCTACGGAAACGGAATGGGAATACGCTGCACAGGCACAGATTGGCAGTAGGGAATATAATAACTACAGAGGTAGAAAGAAATATCCATGGGAAGGGGATTATACCAGAAATGGACAAAGAGTCGGCAGAGGGGATCAATTGGCCAATTTTAAACAAGGAAAGGGAGATTATGGGGGAATTGCAGGATGGTCCGATGACGGTGCCGATATAACTGCAGAGGTAAAATCATACAAGCCCAACGATTTTGGATTATACGATATGGCAGGAAACGTAGCCGAATGGGTTGCGGATGTATATAGACCAATAGTAGATGACGAAGTAAGCGACTTCAACTATTACCGGGGAAATGTTTATATGAAAACGGCCATTGGAAAAGACGGAAAAGTGAATGTAATCCGCGACTCCATTGTGTACGACACCTTGCCCAACGGCAAAGTAGTTGCGGTAAATTTACCTGGAGAGATAAAAATGATACCCATAGACGAAGAAGAAACCTTCTTGAGAACCAACTTCTCGTCCAGTGACAACCGTGGGTACAGGGACGGTGAACCGGGGTCTACCAGATTTTACGATAGATTTAGTGATGAAGAGGAAGGTGAAAAAGACCAAAAGAGAATGTACAATGCCCCTGTAAGCAAGGTACAGGTAGACTCTTCGGGGAATATAATAAGAGCTTACGACAAATCCAACAACAGAACTTCATTGATCAATGACGAGGTAAGGGTCTTCAAAGGAGGTTCGTGGAGAGATAGGGCCTACTGGTTGGACCCGGCCCAAAGAAGGTATTTACCACAGTATATGTCCACGGATTATATAGGATTTAGATGCGCCATGTCCAGAGTAGGCTCCAAATCCAAAACTAAAAACAAAACGCCAAGAAGCAAATAAGGCAAATTAAGCCTAGAAAATAAATAGGAAGAAGCCCTTTTAAAAGGGCTTTTTTTATACCTTAGATTTATGACATTAGAACAATTGCACCAACTCTTTTTAGAGTTCCCCCAAATTTGCACGGATACAAGGAAGATAAGCCCAAACTGTATATTTTTTGCCTTAAAGGGAGATAACTTTAACGGCAACTCCTATGCCGCCCAAGCTTTGGAGAAGGGTGCTTCATATGCCATTGTTGATGAAAGGGAATTTGCAGGGAGCGATAAGACCATACTTGTTGAGAATGTACTTACTACGCTTCAAGACCTATCCCAATTTCATCGGAATTATTGCAAAACCAAGGTAATTGGCCTTACCGGAAGTAATGGAAAGACCACAACAAAGGAACTTATCACCGCAGTGCTATCAAGAAAATACAAAACTATTGCCACCAAGGGAAATCTGAACAATCACATAGGCGTCCCATTAACACTACTTTCCATTGCCCCGGATACGGAAATGGCCATTGTAGAAATGGGAGCCAACCACCTTACGGAAATAGAATTCCTATGTAAGCTGGCCATGCCGGATTATGGGTATATTACCAATTTCGGAAAGGCACATCTGGAGGGTTTTGGGAGTGAGGAAGGAGTAATAAAAGGTAAAAGTGAACTTTACGACTTTTTGACAAGCCATGATAAATTCATTTTTTTTAATGCGGACGACCCCATTCAAAAAAATAGATTGACCAAGGTCTCCAAAAAATACGGGTTTAGCCAAAACAATAATGAATTCTTTAAAATAAAACTTATCGGCGCTGACCCATTTGTTAAAATTGCCGTAGATGATGTCCATATTACCACCCAACTGGTAGGCAGCTATAATTTCACCAACTGCTGCGCCGCAATATTGATCGGAAAATTCTTTAATGTTGGGCTGAACGAAATAAAAAAAGGGATCGAAAATTACATCCCCCAAAATAACCGTTCCCAAATAATCGACAAAAATGGGCATCATATAATTCTTGATGCCTATAATGCCAACCCCACAAGTATGAAGGCCGCCTTGGAAAATTTTCAGCAATTAAAGGCAGATCATAAAGTTGCATTCTTGGGAGACATGTTCGAACTGGGAAAAATGGCAGGTAAAGAACACCAGGAAATTGCCAATATGGCCGCTAATATGAATATTGATCAGGTGTTCCTAATTGGGGAGAATTTTTTCCGAACAAAAGATACCTTCAACAGATTCAGGTCCTTTGACCATCTTAAAGAAGCCCTTAACAGCAATACATTGAAAAATGCCACTATCCTGATAAAAGGATCCAGAGGCATGGCCTTGGAAAGAATACTAGATTTATTATAACCTTTAGTGGGACATACTGGATTCGAACCAGTGACCTCTGCCCTGTCAAGGCAGCGCTCTAAACCAACTGAGCTAATACCCCAATTATCTGTAACAACAGAAAAATAGTCCGCCAAAATTACACCAATTTTAAGAGTTTAAAACAACCTTTCGATATTTTTTTCAAGAAATCATATTTCTTTGGACCCAAAATGGATACCCCAACTGCAAAAACCATAACAATCTGAATGGACCGAAGGTTATGGATGTAACGCCTAATTAGGCATAAAAATCAACCTCAGACCCAATGGAACGGAATTCCTTGCCTGCTTACTTTCCTCAATTAGAATTTCCAAATACAAACACTTCCGAAGGAGTCCTGGCCTTTCCCAAAATGCTTTCCATTTCAGCCACCACCTTTGGAAAATAGGCTGCCACATTATTCTCCTCACCAATGTCCTTGGACAGATCATATAATTCTATTTGGGCCTCAGGATTCTCCAGAACATTATATTTTACAGCCTTCCAGCTCCCCTTTCTAACTGCCTGCCTCCCCCCTTTTTCATGAAATTCCCAATACAAATAGTCATGTTCTTTCTGTTCAATGGACTTGGCCAACAGGGTAGGCAAAAACGAAATCCCGTCTAAACTTGGAGTTTCCTTTGCCTCCACTATTTCAGCCAAGGTTGGAAAGACATCCCAAAACGCCGAAATATGGTCCGTAACGGTTCCTGGACTTATCTTGTTGGGCCATTTGACCAACATTGGGACACGTATCCCCCCCTCGTACAAATCTCTTTTATACCCTTTTAACAAGCCATTGCTATCAAAATAATCGGGATCCGCCCCGCCCTCTAAATGTGGCCCATTATCCGAAGAGAAAATTATAATGGTATTATCCGCTATTCCCAACTCATTGACCTTCTCAACAATTTCCCCCACTTGCCTATCCAAGATACTCACCATAGCCACAAACGCCGCATGGCTTTCGGTCTGGGAACCATATCCTCCAATTTTATACTTTGGGCCATCATCTGTACCCTTGAACACTTTTTCCGGCACATATTTCCCCCTAAATCTATTGAGTTCCTCCTCTGGAGCCACCAATTCCGCATGGGGAATTATAGAAGGCACATAGGCAAAAAATGGCCTATCCCTATTCTCCTCAATAAACGCCAAGGTCTTGTCGTGAATTAAACTAGGGGCATATACCCCTTTTTTCTTACCTGAATTCTCTGGCAGCACTATGGAATCTTGATTGGACCATAAATGATAGGGATAATAATTATGCCCCATAGTCTGGCAATTATACCCATAAAAAGTATCGAATCCTTGGTTGTTGGGGTCCCCTTCAGACCCTGGATACCCCAACCCCCATTTTCCAAAAGCACCGGTGCTATACCCTGCTTTCTTTAACACTTCAGCTATGGTAAGGGTGCTATCGGGAATTGGAAATTGACCTTCAGGCTTAATTCCATAATTTCCCCTTACCACGGTATGTCCCGTATGCATCCCGGTCATAAGTGCGGATCTGGAAGGGGCACAAACAGTACTTCCAGAGTAATGCTGGGTAAAAAGCATTCCCTCCGCAGCCAACTTATCTATATTGGGAGTCTTATACTTTTTCTGTCCATAGACACTTAGATCCCCATACCCCAAATCATCGGCTAGGATATAAATTATATTTGGCGGACCAATTGTTCTTGATCCCTCCCCTGAAACCAAATCTGAAGGCTTCTTTTCCATTTTACAGGAAATAAACCCTAATACCATTACATAAAGTAACCCATAAACAACTTTAAAATCCATAATTTGCATTTATTCCAAACTTACGGAGAATTATAAAAAGATGGGGGCGAAAATCTTAAAATCAATTTTAAATACCTATGCCTTAAATCTTTATAGAATAGCGATATAATTTTACCTATTTATAGGCAATCCGAATAAGTTGAAAGCAGTTCCATATTCCATACCCCATTGGTCCGGCATTGGGAAGATCACCATATCTATAGAACAGTCCCTATTAATAATACCGATTGTGCAGAAAACCAAACCATCCATACATTTACCCTTTAGCCGATTGTTTTTACTCCCTATCTTCATTAAAAATAAATTGACAGCCCCGGACCAAACCAGCTTTTAAACCAAACAGGATGTCTTTTTTATATTGGGATGGTCTATTTTAAAAGAATTACATAACCTATTAAAAAATTGTATATCATATAGTTCCCCTCTTGTTTCGAGATTTGTATAACACCTAAAATCAATTATCATGTCACAGATCATAAGTATAATACTGGTATTGAATCTTTGCTTCGCAGGAGGCACTATTTTTGTTATCCTTTATGGCATGTACATGTCAAAAAAAACCCGTTCCTTGGATATGGACTCCTTTCCGGATTTGGAAAAAGGAAAAGTCGGCGAAGACTATAAAAATCAGTTTTAAACCTTTAAGGCTAAAAGCGTTAATCTAAAATTGCACATTTTAGATGTTGAAATTGAGATGCTGGACATTGGAAGTAAGATACTGGGATATTGGATATTGCCAACTGCTTATTGATCAATGAACTTTTTTCCTGCCTACTAACCACTTCCCCAAAAAGGTCCTTCCCCATAGCTATCGGGATCCGCTGGACCGAAAACCTAAACCTTCGACCTGAAACTTTGCACTTTACAACTTTCACCCTTCCAATGGTTAAAGCCAATTCCAATTTCAACATACTTCTTCGCTCCAAAATCGATGTAGGTGAAACCATATTAAACGACCTATATCCTATCCTTTCCCAGAACTATTAAAATCCCCCAATGCTCCAGCCCTGGCGATAGGTACGCTGAAGATATTTATTGGCTTTAGGTTGGTTGGGAAACGACATGGTAACAGGATCCCATTCCAAGACCGTATCCGGAACCCGAATTGCCACAGTACCCAATAAGATAGCCTCGGTCATGGGCCCGGACTGGGCAAAATGTGATTCATTTTTTTCGCGGCCCAAACAGGCATCCACAAAATGGTGATAGTGATTGCGGTCTTCCAAAATGGGCATTTGGTAATCCACATATTTATTTTCCGGTAACAGAACGGGCATTTCCTTGTGGGGTATAAGCAGGGCCCCTTCTGTTCCTATAAGAAGTGCCGATTCTGCCGGATATGGTTTTCCATGAAATAGGGCCTGCACTTCCCAAGGAGGATAAAACTCGCCGTCAAACCATTCCAAGGGCAGTACATCCGATTCTGTAAGCCCATTTCCGGGGAACATCCATGTGATATGGTCGCCCTGGGGCCAAGTATCCCCATTTCGTTCCGAAGATTCCTGCCATGAATCCTGAACCCGGGCTATTACGGATTTAGGCGCTGTTAACCCCAGACCTTTCCAAACGGCGTCAAATATATGGCATCCTATATCTCCGGACCATCCAGTACCAAAATCCTGCCATGCCCTCCAAATAGCCGGGTGATATATGTTGGGGGAATAGGGGCGTATAGGAGCGGTCCCTGTCCATAGATCCCAATTTAAATGGGAAGGTACTTCCTGCCCTTCGGATGGGCGTGGGCCCGGCAACCTATATTTTTCTATGGCCTTCGGACGGTTGGAACACAGATAGGCATGCTTAATTTTTCCTATCACACCCTCTTTTAGAATTCGCACCGCTGCACGATCACCTTGGCCAGAGGCATGCTGTGTGCCCAACTGTGTTATTACCCCCGACTTTATTGAGGCTTGGGTAAGTTTACGTACTTCCACCACGTCATGGCACAAAGGCTTTTGACAATAAACATGTTTTCCCTTCTGGATTGCCCGATAAGCAATAGCAAAATGGTTGTGGTCCGGCACGGTCACGTTTACAGAGTCAATATGGTCTCCCTCCTGTTCAAGAAGTTCGCGCCAATCATTGTATAACCGTGCATCCGGTAAAACTTCCGCCGCCCTTTGCAAGTTTTTTGCGTCCACATCACATAGCGCCACAATTTGCACATGGGGATGCTCCTTAAAGTTTTGAAGATCATGCCACCCCATTCCCCCGACCCCTATACAAGCGTGTTTCAACTTGTTGGCAGGGGAAGCAAAACTTACAGAGGCATTGGCCAAAAATGGAACCATAAATGCCGCTGTAGCAATGGAATCCATGAATTCTCTTCGCGATACAGCCTTATTTTCATTTTTCATTTAGATTAAAAATTAATGATTTCAGTTAGCATCTAAATTCATTGCATGTCCATTGGATATAATCATAAATTAATATTGAAGCATTCCAATCCTAAATGATCAAACAACCTTTAAGACAACAACGGCAGGGATCAAATATTACATTAACCTATAAAAGATAATCACTTTTATTTAAATAATACCATACTCCTGTATTTTTCCTCCCAAAACTATAAAGATGAAGATAATCCGGCTATAAGATGATTATACTACAGCGTTGTAAAATTTCCCATGCCTGTTGTGGAGTTATAGCACTACATACCGTTGTGAATCCTCCTTTATCTCTAGTGAAAAAATGCGGTTGCCAACGACATTGCGATCGTACCCTAATTTAGCAAATGCCTCCGGATCTATGTCCCAAACAAAACATTAACAGCCAATAATTTCGATAATGGCTTTCCCCAAAAACTTACTCTTAAGTTTGACCGTTTTAAAATATCTATACCCCTTGCCAAGGCCACACTTTTAATCTTATCCGGTATTTCTATTCTTCTTAGCAAACTACCTCGGGGCAGGCCTACACGACCGGCACAGGAGGGCAAGCGTCGGAGCACCTGCCTGGCCGGCAAGTTTAAGAGTAAAGGGGTCGGATTCCTTGGAAAGTTTATACCTATGGGTCAGAAAGACGAGGTATAGACCTCCCGTTTCAATATAGTTTGTATTTAATTACGCCATTTCATATATCCCGAAGCAGCCATATGAACCTCCTGAGTTAGATAATCGTGCTCGTAAGTGTACGGATTTTCCATTTCCCCCCTGATGATTTTTGCCAGTTCAATGAATTGATCCTCATAGCGGTCGTGCTTAATGGTGCAATCAACGACATGGGATCCGGCAGCATATTCTTCATTGTCCTCATTCAGGATCAAATCCAGTTGCAAAGGCTTACCGTCAAAACGTTCCAGTGGACTAAATTCAATCCTGCCTTTGGAACCACAGATTTTGAAACGCCTGCCTTTCAGGCCTTCAGGTTTAAGGCCACATGCCGATATGGACACGATGCAGTGCGGATACTCCAGTATGGCCAAACAATTATTTTTGGCCCCGTTTACTGCTCCAGGTGTAGACTTCAAAAACGGAGTAACCTTTTCAGGCCTTCCCAGGATCGAAACGATTATATCAATATGGTGACAGCCCAGGTTGAACATTATACCGCCTTTGAAATTACCGAGGTACCTCTGATAGGATTCGCCCCCATAGTTATGGCTCATATCCGCATGGACTTCAAATATATCCCCGAGCCATCCCTTGCGGACCGCTTTCTGGCAAAACAGCATCGCCGGATTGTTGCGGAACATATAACCCATCTGAAATGGCAAGTTTCTTTCTTTACACCCATTGAGTAGCTTACCGAACAACTCAAGGTCCTCGCCCCCAGGTTTATCCATATGCATCGCCAAGTTGCGTTCCATACAGCGCATTGCAGTGGGGACCAGGTCCGTGTTCGGAGTCTCGACTGTAACAGCCTGAAGACCGGGAGTGTTAAACAGCTCTTCTTCGCTCATCCATCTAAGCCCTTCATAAGGCTTTAGGTCTCCACTGCCAGTGAATTTTGCCGCCAAGGTATGTCGGTCATCAACAACCCCAATAATCTCATACAGCTCCGGTAATCTCCTCAGTGCATTGATTTTTCCCGCCGCATGTTCATGGCAAATGCCGATCTGCCCTATTTTGATTTTTTTAACGTTTCCATTGGTACCGTTCCGTTCCGCTCCCAGAAGATTGGCCGGGGCCATGATGATACCGGCATTGCCCAAAACCGTTGTCTTTATAAAGGTCTTTCTTTTCATATCATTACTATTTTTACAAGTTTTACATGGTCATCTTAGGCTTCCCACTATAATTTCGTATAGCAAACAGGTCTTATTTGCAATCATATCATTATTCAAGGAGTATGATAAGGCGTCCAACCGTACGGACGACCCTATAATACTTTAGGTTTGGGTTTTACTACCGTAACTGTGATCTCGTCAAAAATATCCAGTGCCGTAGTAATGCCCTCCAACGGCCTAATTTTTCCGTCTTTATCCAAAAGACTCATGCCAATGGCTTCGGGGACAACCATATTGCCTTCTACAGCCGTAATATTGGCTTTGTAAACCAATGCAGGCTGTCCTGTACCATATTCATCGGTCTTTCTAATTTTCTCATCATATTCAGGGTAATGCTCATTATAATCTCCGGAAAGATTCATTTCTATCCAGCAAACCCAATTGCTCCCAGGTTCTACCTGGACCCTGGTCGTGAAATATCCCGGTAGCGGGGTAGCCCCCGAAATTGCGTCAATATCCCTTCCCTCTTTAACTAATTGCTTTTCCTTCCTACTTCCCCTATCCCAATGGGGAAGGGCCGACGGAACATCGGCCTTCCCTTCCCAGTCATCCAATCCGGCTCGTTTGGTAACGAATATGGTCTGGGTTTCTCCCGTATCAGGGTTTTCAATCCAGATGGCAAATGTAGGTGGCTCCCCGAAAACCGACTGTAATACCAATTGTTCGTTAATGTGTATTTTGAACTCTAAATCGGTTTTTCCCCAGGTCCGGGCATAAGCAATAAATATAAAACAACCTGCAGCAAACAATACGGTAAGCAAAACAACCGTCAACCTTGCCTTCATTTTATTCGATCTCATCTTCTTAAATTGTTTTTATTAGACCTCCTTTGGAATTTGAAACCCTTTACGATAATGACCGTAAATCAATTCCTGTGCCTTGGGGTCGTTTAATACGGTTTCGTGTTCAGGGGAAAAAAGCAATTGTTTACAACCGGCCCTGTACGACATATTCGCAAGGTGTATAAAGATGGAGCTTTTATGCCCTTCAACAATATCGGCATTGGGCTGTTTCCTGGAACGCACACAATCGAAAAAATTCTGAATGTGCCCTTTAAGATTATACAGACCAGATTGTTGTGCGACAATCTCCCCTCCCTTATCGAAGACTTGCCAGCCTCCGCCCATGCGTCCTACATGCATCATTCGTTTTGTTCCGAGTATTTCTATACGGGTCCCGTTATGGCTCCATTTGGGGAAAGCATTGCCAAAACGGATATCGTCACCAGACTTCCCCAGATAGGGTGCACAATCCCCCGCCTCAAGGCTCATTACATACTTGCCAAAATCATAAGTCACCATTTGGTAATCTGGAAAATCCCTTTTGTCGTTAAAAAAGTACCTGCCCCCGGCAGCATAAACGGAAGATGGCAAGCCAGGATTGCCCAAGATTAATCTAGCCATGTCCAGTTGGTGGATCGCTTCATTGCTTAACGCATTTCCTCCTCCGTAGTCCCAGTAATAATGCCATGACTTGTTTCTTGAAACATTGTAGGGAACCTTAGGTGCCGGTCCTAGCCACATATCCCAATCTATGGTATTGGGTGTGCTCGAGTCTTCTTTTTCATTAAAGGGGATCGGTCCGGGAAGCATACTTTTTACATGGACCGCCACAAGTTCCCCAAGCTCCCCACTACCGACGTAATCCCTTGCCGAAAGGGCTGCCGTTTCACTTCGGTTATGCATTCCACATTGTACGACCCGCTCGTATTTCATGACAGCCTCGATCATCTTTTGCCCTTCATAAATATTGTGCGAGATACATTTCTCTACGTAAACATCTTTCCCGGCTTGGCAGGCCCAGATGGTGGCCAACGCATGCCAATGTTCAGGTGTTCCTATAAATACTGCATCCACTTCTTTGTCGTCGAATACTTTTCGCATGTCCCGGACCCTTGCGGGCTTGAAGCCTTGCTTTTTTTCAAGCTCTAAAATCAGATGTCCACCCCTGGTGTCGTCAACATCGCAGACATATTTGACCTTGAAGTTCTCACTTGTCTCGGCTGCCTGTAACATCAAATGGGATCCCCAGGAGCCGGCACCAATAAGGGCCACGACAATTGTATCGTTCGCACTTTTAATTTTTCCACTACCAAAAGATGGTTTGATAACTTTTCGATAGGGAGGTTCCTCTCCCGGTACTAAACCTGCGGGTTCTTTTGAACCGGATAGGCCGCTCTCTTTTTTTAACCTTTCGCATGACGGGGCTAGGGTTATCCCCACAGCTCCGGTAGATGCCATCAAGAAAAATTTTCTTCGTTTCATTTTTTCTATTTTAAATAGTATTTAAAATTCCAATTAAACTTTTACTAATGCTATTAACTAATTACACTTGTAAATTGACCATTGCTCCAAAATAGTCACCCCCTTAACAAAAGCACTGTGTTAAACTCTGCCCATAAAGGAGCCTACTGATATTTGAGTCCTATAATCACATCATTCCAACTTGTACCGCTATTATAAAATCAACCCTATGGTCTTTCCCCTTAAACTGAATTGGATATGATTTCAAAGGATGATACGGACGTTCTCGACGAACCGAAAACCAAACATCGCCATACATACAAAATCAGGTCTATTTTAAAAATATATGTATATCCTCACTTGAAGGCATAACAACGGCCAATCGAATTTTATAGGATAACTCAAGGTTTTCGACCTTCTGCATACATTTCTTCATCCATTCCAGGGTGGCGCCCCACATATGTTTAAGTAGTTCTTCATTTTACCTAGTGAATTAGGTTTCCCATTCAGCCATTTGATTGTCGGGATACCAGTAGCCCGGTAACTGTTACTATTTAAAGTTTTCATGTAACAGTTGGGCTTTAACCCTTGTTTCTCCTATACAACCACCATTTTTACATATTTTGAGGGCACTCCCTGATTATTTTGACCAAAAATACTTCAATCGCAAGCTTTGGGCTAAATACGGGCAAATGGTTAGGGATATGGAATTGCATCTGGTTAAAAACTACCAGATGCAATCCATTTTTTAATTAGTATCCCGGGTTCTGTTTCATATTCGGGTTAATGAGAATTTCCTTTGAAGGAATTGGCCATAAATAATGGACATTCTTATCAAAATACCTTTCGGTCAGGATTTTAATATAGCCATTATTGTACATGGAGGTAAAATCGGTTACACCATCTTCATCAATAGGGGGAGTTTCGGGAAAAAACCACAACCCTGGTTCAATTATTTTTATTCTTTGCTCCGGTGGATCGATCATACCATAGTTTTTGGTATTAAGTACTTTTTCGGCCAATCTCCACCTAACAATGTCCGCATGTCTTAACCCTTCCCACGCAAACTCCATTCGTCTTTCAATTCTTAGCGACCTCCTTAGTTCTGATTGATTTGTAGAAGAAAGCGCAGGATAATCGGATGTTTGGGCATGGTCTACTTTATAGGCACGGGCCCGAACGCGATTAATTGCCTCCAATACCGATGCGTCTATTTCATTTAATTCGATCATGGCTTCGGCATAGATGAGCAGAACATCGGCATAGCGAATTACATGGTGTTCGGGCGCCGCAGTAAAATCATCGAACCAATCCGAATCGTACCCTTTTTTCCATCCCAAGCCATTGAACGACGCCCATTGGATAACGCCTCTGGAATCGGAATTGAGAACACGCTCCCCGGTAAGGTAATTGGTTGTTTGAAGTGAATCAGGATGAGGTTGATAGATTACCCCTCCATGTTGGGTTCCAAATTCTATGATCGTTGCGGTACATCTTGGGTCTCTATTCTCAAATGGTTTCCGAGGGTTGTACAAAGGGGATTCATCTATTGGCAGACCATCCGTACACAGAAAGGAGTTGAACAGGTCCCAAGAGGGCCATACGAACATATTGCCCCCGTTACTCCGAGGGGAAACATGTCTTGTATTCGCCGGCCTTATAAAATCCCCATCTTCCCAACGGCCCAAAGACACCGATTGCGCAATGGAAAAAACGGATTCACTGGTATTTTGGGTTTTGGATCGGAAAAGTTCCTCAAAATCGGGATAAAGACCAAACTGGTTTAGATCCATACATGCCTTTGCGGCATCCCGGGCCGCTTCCCAATCTTCCATGTACAGGGCAATACGCGATTTCATGGCCAAGGCAGCACCTTTGGTGGCATATTGTGTACCAGAATAGGTTTCGGGCAATAGAGACGCCGCATAATCATAGTCGGCATAAATATTTTTCAAAACGTCCATTTTGTCAATTCTACCAATAGCGAATGCCTCATCAATACTCAAGGTGCGATCTATGTAGGGAACATCTCCCCAATAAAATATTAATTTTGAGTACATACTGGCCCTTACAAATCGGGCATTCGCCTTATAAATGTTTAACTTATCTTCCGCAATCCCGTACTTTGGGGAATCCAAGTTCTCCAATAACCGATTTGCAGCGGAAATGCCCTTATAATAAATGGACCACCAATCTTCCACATAAGAAGTTTGACCATTGATGGTACCTCCGGTAACAGAGGTCAGACTGTTTCTATTGGCCCAATCATCGGAAAAACTATCCAACCAGCCACCTCCTTCGAAATATAGGGGGTCTGGATTGGGGTTCCAAAATCTAATATCGAACAAATAATTCAATGACGTTTCAACTTCCTGATCGTTTAAAAACCAAGTTTCACTTGAAACCTCCGCCAAAGGATTTAGATCAAGAGCACTGTCATCACATCCCATTAATAGAAAAGCCAGTAATAAAGCACTATTTATTTTATTAATTATATGTTTCATATCTTAACATTTATATGTTTAAAGTTTTATGGAAATACCCAATGCAAAGGATTTTGTAACGAAATATCCCGATGTTGAAAACTGTGGGTCCCATCCTTTGGGGAATTTATCAATGGAAAAGGGATTGGTGACGTTCCCGTAAATTCTGAAATCCTGAATCTTTAGCTTTTCAATGATCGAATCGGGCAATGACCAGCCTAAAACGAGGTTTTTTAACCGAAGAAAACCACCATTGATCAACCAGTAATCGGATGTGACATAATTGTTCCCATTGTTCCTGTTCAGTCCTCCCGAACCTATCACTGATAATCGGGGATAAAAGGCATTTGCATTCTCCTCGGGAGTGTTGTATGCACTCCAATAATTTCCATCAATATAGGCAGGAGATCCCAATCCTCCATTTCTAACTGCCTGAACTACATAATTGTTCAAATATTTGTTCTGTTGGCCAATGCCATGGACAACTATGTTGAAATCAAAATTTTTATATCTTAAAAAAAGATTTCCGCCATATTCAAATCGGGGCAAGGAACCTCCTAATAATACTTTGTCATATTCTGCCGATATAATTCCATCCGGTATGCCGTCCGGACCACTAATGTCGGTATATTTAAGGTCGCCGGGCTGTACCCTATTGTTTATCGTTGCCGAATTGGCCACTTCCTCCGCAGTTTGGTACAAACCCTCGGCCTTATACCCGAACCATTCATCGAATTCACTTCCTTCATATTTCACAAGATCACCAAGAAATTGGGTACCGCCCAAATCGCCCATTTTGGTTTTGGAATCAGAAACATTGCCGGAAAATTTATAATACAGATCACCTATATTGTTATTATAACTTATGGCCAAATCCCATCCTTTGGTATCCATTAGACCGGTATTCTGATTGGGATTGTCCAGCCCGATATAATCGGGTATCTCCAAGGGGAGCAACATGTCACTGGTCTTTTTCTCATAATAATCGACGATTATGGACAATTTGTCGTCCAAAAAACTGGCATCAATTCCAAAATTGGCCGTACGGGTCGTTTCCCATGAAATATCCGGAACAACAAATCTTGGGACATAGGCCGCTTGACTCGCTGCTACATTGGATCCATTATAGAATAGGGCATTGGTAAATGCAAGGGTTGCTTGATAAGGATAATTTCCAATTCTTTCATTTCCCAAGGTTCCCCAGGATGCCCTGAACTTTAAAAATGATAGGGGCCTAAAGTCCTTCAGGAAAGATTCTTCCGAAATTACCCATCCCGCGGAAAGGGAAGGGAACAGACCCCATCTGTGGCCCTTGCCAAAACGGGCAGATCCATCATATCGGGCATTCGCCTGGATTAGGTATTTGGATTTGTAGTTATAATCGACCCTTCCAAAATACGATCTACTGGCATATTCCCAAGCGGTTCCCGAGTTATCCCTTAAATCGATAGGGCCTAGATTTAGATACGGAAAATTATCAAGTTCGTATTGCTTTCGGGAGGCACCGAGTTGCTCGTTAAACGAAGTGAAATTTTCAAAGCCCCCCAGTGCATTCAATGTATGGTTCCCGAATGTTTTGGAATAATTGATCAACAACTGCGTAGTTAATCTATAACTATCGTTTCTCTGCTCGCTCAGACTTGTTTTTTGAACACCACCAACATATCCCGTAATTATATTTGGATCTTCCCAAGTGGTCATTGGAAGTGCTATATGATGATTCTTTCTCTTGTAAAAATTTAAGTTGGGAGCGACTATCCCGGAAATTTTCAGTCCGTCGATTGGCATAAAATCAAGGGCAAGCCTTCCACTGACTTCATTGGTCCAAATCTCATCCGTACCACCACTCAATGCCAAGGCTATGAAATTATCGCCATTTCTGTAATTGGCCACTCTTCCATCGGACCAATATGCAATCTCCGTTGGCTCATTGCTCAAAAGATTTATATTTATATCCATGGGCGGACGCTTGACATTGGAATTCATGTATTGAATATCAATATGGGCCGTCAATTTTTCATTGACAACGATATCGTTATTGACCCTTGTGGTAATTTGTTTGTACGGATTACTGCCCATTACGGGCTCTTCAGAGTCATAGGACACGGTACCTCTGGTAGAGACCTTGTCCTGGCCCGCAGCAAAACCGATCGTATGGCTTTGGCGAAGGGCAAAGTCATTTATGTAATCATTCCAATCCGAATCTGGATATAAATTTGGATTGGCGGCATGCAGCGATTCATAATTCTCTATAAGTTCTTTAGGAAACCTGGGATATTCCGTCCCTACATTACCGGCATCGTTCCAAATTAGTTCATTGACCATTTGCATATACCTTGAGGCACCCGAATACTTGGGCAATGTTGTTGGCCTACTATAACCGGATACGGCATCATAGGAAAGGCTCAGTTCCCCGGACCTTGCCCTTTTGGTCGTTATCACGACAACCCCGGCCGCAGCTTTTGAACCATATATAGAGGCAGCGGCCGCATCCTTTAAAACAGAAATGCTTTCGATATCGGTTGATCTTATATTGGAAATATTTCCGGGAACACCGTCAATAATTACCAATGGGTTACTGTCCCCGATTGTTGTTACCCCCCTAACCCTAATAGAGCCAACGGATCCCGGAACGGCATTGTTATTGGTAACCGTAACCCCGGCCATGGACCCTTGCATGGCATCCGTTATTTTTAAAGACGACTTGTTGCGCGAAAGATCATCGCCATCAACGGAGGAAACGGAACCGGTCAAATCGACCTTTTTTACCGTTCCGTAGCCCACAACAACAACTTCATCCATCCCTACCACTTTTTCTTCCAAAATCACTGAAATATTGGATCGGTCCATAATGGGAACCTCTTTGGTTGCAAACCCAATATAGGAAACCACTAAAGTGGCATTTTCATCGGCTACTTCAATTGAAAAATTACCATCAAAATCGGCCTGTGTTCCATTGGTGGTACCTTTTTCAAGAATATTGGCTCCAGGCAAAGGAGTGCCATTTTCATCGGTAATGGTTCCCGTAATTGCCTGTTGATAATTATCGATCTCAATAACATTTTGGCCGGAACCGCTGGACTTGGACGTTGCGGGTTTAAGGTCTGCCTTTTTGAGTAGAATCTGCTTCTTATAAACCTCATAAGTAATATTGGTTCCACTAAAAAGCCTATCCAGTATATCAAAAATCCTTTCCTTTTCCGCCTTTATATTTACCTCTCTTTTTACATCTATTTTCTGTGTGTCCACAAAAAACTTGAACTCGGAAATAGTCTCTATTCTATTAAGCACCTCACTTAACTGTACATCGCTCATATCCAGTGATATTCTTGTTTTTTGGGAATAGGTGGTGGCATTGATCTGTAGCATACAAACTAAAAGAAAAAGGGCAGTCAGCTTCATTTTAAGATCCCACTTTAGAGCGCACATGAACGTACACCCGATATTAATCAGTTTTTTCATACTTTTGTTATGGTTATTAAATGGTTACACTATTTTTGACCAATCCTTTAAGTCGGGAAATGTTACGAGCATTTTCCGATTTTTTTTGAGGTTGATCGTACTATTAATTTTACACGTTTATGTCATAGGCTGTTTTTGGTTTATTATTTAATCAATAATTATTTTATTCTCCTTTATAGAATAATCTATCCCGTAAGTCCTGTCCAAAATTTCCAATACCTCCTCTATGGTTTCTTCCTCAAAATTGGCACTGAAGGTATTGTTGTCCAACTCGGTATTGGCATTAACAATGGTTACATTGTAATGTCTTTCCAATTGTGAACGGATTTGTTTAAAGGGCAAATCCCTGAAAATAAGTTTCCCTTGCACCCATGATGTAAAAATGGAAGTATCCACCTTATCCGTTTTAAAGCTCTGCTGATTTTTGCTCCATGTTCCCCTTTCTCCAGGTAGCAGTTGTATGTTTGACCGTTGAGAGCCTACCGACAAGGAGTCGTACAATTGTACACTGCCCGAGACCAAAACGGTACTGATTTCCATATCTTCCTTATAAGCGGATATATTGAATTCCGTACCCAGCACCCTTACGTTAACAGATCCAGAATTCACTATAAACGGATGTTCCCTATCCTCGGCTACCTTAAAAAAAGCTTCCCCTTTCAGAATAACTTCCCTATTGTTCCCTGTTAAAAAACTAGTAGGGTATTTTAAAACAGATCCAGAATTAACATATATCACAGTACCATCCGACAATTCCAATTCAAACTTCTTTCCGTAGGGAACACTTAATTCATTATACTGTACTACTTTGGATTGCTTTTCTGGATTATACTTAATTTTATCCCCGGTCTGAACAGCAATTACATTTCCTTCGGAATCCAAAACATTTGTACTACCGGTCTCTTTGATGATTTCCAACTTACCGTTGCCCAACAGTAGATTTACCTCTTCATTGGCTATGGTTATGTTATCCTGTCCACTGTTGGATTTGGACAAGAAAATTACCCCTAGCCCCAGTCCTACGATACTTATAAAAATTGCGGCATATTTCCATAATGTGCGGATGCCCTTAATCTTAGGTTTCTGTGCATTAAGGGCATGTAATTTAATTTGCTCTAGAAAATCCTTGTAGGCAAGTTCTTTATCTACCTCTAAATGTTTATTGGACATCAAATAATCCACTTCCATAGCATCGGAAAAATATTGTTTCACCTCTTTCAGGGAATACGCCTGAATATCTGCATACATCTTGGATTCCTCAATTTTCCCATCTAAGTAATCTTGAATAAGATGTTCCAAAGTATTATTTTCCATATTTTAATTATGACTTACACAAGTATGACCCCGATTTTTTTACAATCCCTACATTTTTTACAACTTTTTTTTAAACTTCGATAATTATTTACCAATTTTATCCGGCCTAACCACCAACCAACCATATTTAAATTTTGCATATCAAAGACACTTTTTTACTGGAAAGCCTTAAAAAAGGAGATGAAAGGGCCTATAAAAACCTATACGATATTTATTATACAGGCCTTGTTGTGTATTGTTATAATTTAACCAAAGATCTAGACCGTGCAGAAGACATTGTGCAACAAACCTTAGTGAAAATTTGGATTAAAAAAGATACCCTAGATATCAGATCTTCTTTAAAGAGCTACCTGTATAGATCCGTTTATAACACTTTTATTAAGGAATACCAAAAGCTTAAAAAAGAAGAGGTTGCATTAGCGGATATAAAAAACTCTATTCTTATGGATTTTGTGGAAAGGGATGAATCGGTTATGGAAGAAAGAATGAAATTGTTGGAAATGGCCATATCGCAACTTCCTAAGAAAAACAGGGAAGTCTTTTTGCTCAGCAAGAAATCCGGATACAAGCACAAGGAAATAGCCTCTCAATTGGACATCTCAGAAAAGGCCGTGGAAAAGCATATTAGTCGTGCCACTCAAGCCATAAAGAATTGGCTCAAGCACAAAAAAAATAGTCTTGTATTACTATTCTTGCCATATAATATCTAGTATTTTTTTGCATTTGTTTTAAAACATCAAAGGCAACCAACAAAGTCTATTTGGTTTTAGAAAACAAAAGTGTTTCCCAAATTGATTTTGAAATCAATTCCCCTTCATGATTCTTGTATCTACTGTTGCCTCAACATCCCCTATATATGGCCCAGGGATGGGCACATAATCCAAATTTTGTTTCACTCCTTCCTCAGTTGAATAGTAAATACTTACTACAAGCTCCTTAAATCTAAGAAAAAAAGGTTCCATATCAGCCCTTTCCTGGACATATACCTCTTGGTCCAATCTATTAAGATAATTTAGTTTTTCCCCTTCGTTAAGCTCCAAAAATCTATTGCCCGTATTGTCCATACAGTTTAGATCAAACTGATGCAATCCTGCTAGAAATCTACTTTTATATACATCATCATAAACTTGTTGAAGCAGCAAATCCAAATATACATTCACCTCTACGTCGGAGGCATTGGGTGTTTCCGTTCTCGGAATGATGGTATCCGCAATAGCCCTGACCAATTTGTCCTGATCATCGTTAAATACCTTATTGTTGGAATGGGAAGCCTCACTTTTGCAACTCATCAAACCCGTAAAAACTGCGGGGGCCAAATAAACAGATTTTACAATCCATGATATTTTTATAACTGCCTCTCTTCTTTCCATAATCTTAAATTGGTGTTATTGCCCTATCGGTCTTGTGGGCATCCATTCACAAATCACACCCCTACAAACATCTCCCTGGTTTTACTAGAATACATTGTTCTTCATTTGCCTAATGGCATAATCGCACGCCCTTGCCGTAAGGGCCATATAGGTCAGCGATGGGCTCATATAACCGGAAGAAGGCATACAGGAACCATCGGTCACGAACAGATTGGGAATGTCATGGCTTTGGTTGTAGGCGTTGAGAAATGAGGTCTTAGGATCCCTTCCCATTCTCGCCGTACCCATTTCATGTACCGCATCGCCCTGTATACTGGCCCCTTCATTGACCTTGATTTCCTGTAGGCCCGCTACTTCCAGTAATTCCTTCGCCTGTTCTTTCATGTCCCGGCGCATTTTCATTTCATTATCGCCAAATTCCGCTGTTATTTTTAGCAAGGGAAGCCCCCATTTATCGGTCAGTTCCGGATCCAATTCCACTTTGTTTTCATAGTACGGCAAACATTCCCCATAAGCCGAAAGGGCCATCTTCCAAGGACCTGGATAGGACAAAGCCTCTTTAAATGCAGCCCCTACCCCGGGCTTTCCCACATGTATCCCTTCCCTGGCCGCGGCACCCCAAAAACCATAACCTCTAAGAAAATTCATTTCATTACCGTTCACATTTCTAAATCGGGGAACAGCTACCGAAGTAGGCCTATACCCCCTATATATCCTATCCAGATACCCCTCAAGTACTCCAGAAGAAGAAATGTCCTTGTGATGGTCCATTAAATAATGCCCCAATACCCCACTTGAATTCCCTAATCCGTTTGGATAACTCTCCGACTTGGAATTTAAGAGGATTCCGGTGGAAGCAATGGTGGAAGCACACAGGAATACCACCCTGGCAAAATATTCGGTCTCTTTTTGGGTGATACTGTCCATGACACGAACCCCAGAAACCCTATTGTTCTTATGGTCGTACAATGCAGAAATAACGATGGCGTTTGATTGTAACGTTAACCTACCTGTATCCCTGGCCGCGGGAAGCGTAGTACTGTTACTGCTAAAATAGGCTCCAAAGGGGCATCCTGTGTGGCACATATTACGGGACATACATTGGGACCTTCCTTTAAATTGGCCGGGTTTTGCACGGGTAAGGTGTGCCGCCCGGTTAGGTATCAACCATCGGTCCTTGTAATGTGACTCCAGCCTTTTTTTAATTACCTTTTCGGCATGGTTCAGCTCAAAGGGGGGCAGGAACCTACCGTCGGGAAAATGGGATATGTTCTCTACAGATCCGCACACTCCTATATAGCTTTCAACATAATCGTACCAAGGGGCCAAATCCTTGTATCTTATGGGCCAATCTACCCCTGTACCATCTTTCAGATTGGCCTCAAAATCAAGGTCGCTAAAACGATAGGCCCCTCTCCCCCATATTAAGGAACGCCCCCCGGTCTGGTATCCCCTAAACCACCTATAAGGCTTGTCTTTGGGATGAACATAGGGATGTTCAAGGTCATTTACAAAAAAAGATTTGCTCCCGGCATTGAAATTGTACTTCTTGCTTTGCACATGGTAGGCCTTTTTGTCTTCGAGGGAAACATGGCCCATGTACTTATAATCCCATGGAGCCTTAAACGTATTGGTATAGTCTTCGGGATGCTTTACTTCCCTTCCCCTTTCCAGAACCAGGGTCTTGAGTCCTTTTTCCGTTAATTCCTTGGCAGCCCATCCACCCGTTATGCCAGACCCTACTACAATAGCGTCGTATGTATTATTTTTCATCTGGATACTAATAATTCCACGTACAATGTCTAGAAATAGCAACAAATCCTTTCCTATTCCCCATAAATATAGGCCGGACTGCTTTAAAAACCTTGGATTATGTCAATATACTTTCCCATCCTGGCGCATAATCCCTTCTCCAATATTTCATTGCCGCATCATTGCCCAGGATACGGCCGTTGTTGGAGTCAATATTCAATGTACTTCCGGAACGCAAGGCTATGTTGCCCAATTGGACGAGCAAGGTACTTTGGTGCCCTCCCGTAATATCCGAATTTAAAGTTGTTCCTTTTCGGATGGCATCAAACAGGTTTTGAATATGTAAAACGTCCAGATCTTGGGAAGGGTTCGATAAATTTCCTGTTCCTATTTTGCGACTGCCGTTTACTTCCTTCAACAATTTATTATTTAGATCGTATACCTTATATGAGTTGCCCCCTTCTATGACCATAGAGCCGTTTTCACCGTAGAACATTACCCCTACACTTCCTCCTTCAACAGAGCGGCCGTTACAACTGCGCCCTTCCCAGGTCATTAGGGTATTATTGGGGAATTCCAGATTTATGATCTGTGTGTCCGGAGTTTCCCAATCATCATTATAATGGTACCTGCCCCCATTGGAACTCACTTTGGTAGGATAATCCACCCCTAGTCCCCATCTGGCCAAATCAACAAAATGGGTGCCATTGTTAAGGGCTTCTCCGGTACCCCAGTTCCAGAACCAGTGCCAGTTGTAATGAACTATATTGTCCCTAAATTCCTCTCGAGGAGCCGGACCTTGCCATAACTCATAATTCAGCCATGAAGGCACTTCAGTGATTTTTCCGGTTCCAATAGAAGGCCTGTTATTGGCATACCAAGTTTTGGCAAAATAGGGCCTGCCTATAATCCCTTGTTTAAGTTCCCCTATGGCAGCCATCACATTTGGCCATGAACGGCGCTGGTTTCCCATCTGGACCACCCGATTGTATTTTTTGGCCGCGGCCACCGCCATTTCCCCCTCGTGCGGGTTATGGCTGGCCGGTTTCTCCAGATAGACGTGTTTCCCTGCCTTACATGCCATAATCGCTGCCGGTGCATGCCAATGGTCCGGTGCGGCCACTATTAAAATATCCACATCCTTATCATCCAAGGCTTTTTTAAAATCGGTACTGTGTTTGGGCTTTTTGTCTTGAATCTTGGCAATATTGGCGATAAACTTTTCAGATGCCCTGCTATCCACATCACATGAATACAGTACCTCGCAATTGGGCTGCATGGCAAAATTGGACCCTACTGCATTTCCCCTGCTATTGACCCCCATACACGCCACCTTAAGGCGTTCATTGGCACCTAATATATTCCCATAACTATGGGCACTGAAACCGGGCAATATCCCTCCAATAGAAGCAGCCGATACTCCCATTGCCGTTTTTTTTATAAATGATCTTCTCTTGTTTTCCATGTAATTTTCTTTTGATAGTATTAAATTAAGACAACTCGTTTAATATATAACCTCCTCGATTGTGCCAATCTGCGCGTCATTGATACCCTCTCTCAACATTGGGAATAATCCCGACTTATTTTTTATGAACGATATCCGGCTTTAAAAAATATTCCAGAAACAGGTATATCTGTTCATTCGATTCTTGGTTGGGGGAATGTTCCGGTCTATTGTTCATCGCCACACGATGCTCGTATCCCAACAATCTATTAACCGCAATGGTATGGTTCAAGGCCTTCCAACGATCTACCGGATCTTCCGACCCTCCTGAAACCAAAAATGGCCTAGGGGCCATAAGGGCATGCAGCTCGGTAAGGTCATACCCCTGTTCCACCAGTTTTGGATACAATCCCCTTGCCGGATTTTCCTTTGTAATCAATCCACGTTTCCGCCATGGTTTAGGATGGTATCCCAAATACCATGGCTCCCAATAATTTACCGATTCCCGTGATTCCTCAAAGACAATCCCCGGATCCGACCATACCGACGCCGCAAATTTATCGTACAAACTGGCCCCGAACATGGCCCACTTGCCTCCAAACGAATGTCCCAAAAGACCTATTCGGGCGGCATCCACTTTATCGACTTTGGACAGTACGTTCCATGCATTTGCGGCAGCATAGCCCAACATGGAAAGTGGCTGTACCCGTGCACTATCGATATTGGGGTAATACAGTGAGAACGTTTTGTTTTTGGACGCTTCTGCCGTCCCTATCGACAACGCCACAAACCCCCGCTTTACCAATTGATAGGCAAAATCCCGTTGGGGCTTATCCGAATAGCCTATTGCGGTTTCCGGTTCATAGAAAACGGTAACGACCGCCGGCTTTTTCCCTTCCCCTTCCGGAACCAGTAGGTACCCCTCTGTCCGTTCTCCGGGCAACCAATAAAACCGAACCCTATGCTGCACAAAGTTTTCGCGTTTTACGGTATCCAGGATTTCCAATTTTTGATCGGTAATCACCTCGGGCCAAACCCCCATCATTTCCTGCCATCTATCCCGGATCTCCTTTCTTCTTTTTTGCCAGTCTTTAGCGGTCCTTACCTTTTTTCCGTTGTAGAACTTTAAAGGGGACCTATATTTTCCATAATCCCCCACAAAGGCATCGGGTACCAAAAAGTTCCGGGCTATCTTATCCCATAAGAGATCGGTATCCTGTGTTGCGTTATACTGGCCATATGCCCCTATACAATTCATCCATAAGAACGCGCATATCCCTAATGTAACCTTAAAATGCATAATCTACCGTTAAACCCCGGGAGTCCTTTTGGGTCTTTTATAGCAACAAGGCCCCTGTCCTCCATGCCGGACATTTATGTTTTCTTTATTTCGGCCTTGGCCTTCTGCATGACCTCTTCCAATAAAACCGGTTTTCCTCCCCTCAGCTTGCTTTCGTCCGCAGCCGCCATAAAAGCAAAGATCTCTAGGGTTTCCTTATTGCTCACCGGTACTGTTCCCGTTTTAAAATAAGCGATGATCTCTACGATCAACGGATCGTACCCATCCAATATCTTGACCTTTTCCGCGACGCCCTTGCTTCCGTGGACCACTCCGCCAAAGGCAGCTTTTCCACCTTCGGGCGTGGCCGTAAAAACCCCGATCCTGCCATCTTCCCAAACCCCGGTGACCACATTGGATACAGGGGTATCAAATCTTGTTACCTGTTTACAACCCGTACCCATTAAAGTGAAAAGCGCTTCTACACCGTGAATCCCGTAATAGGCCAATTCCAAATGCCCATCCTGCTTAGCAGCAGGACCATAGGTATGTGCTCCCAATACCGTTCCCACCGTTTCCTTTCCCTTTGCAATTTCTACCGATTCTGGCGCAAAACGGGTACTGGAAGCAGAAAATATGGGGGTTTTATATTTTTCTGAAGCCTCAAAAAGCGCTATGGCCCCTGCGAGGGAATTGGATATGGGTTTGTCTATAAACATACGCTTCCCGGCTTTTAGTACCGGTAGTGCTTCATCAAGATGTCTTCTCCCATCAACGGATTCCAATAAAACAAAATCCACCTTGGCCAAAAGCGCTTTTATAGAACCCACAATTTCCACTCCCATGGCACTGACCTGCTCCGTAAACATGCCTATTCTATCTATACTGGCCGGCATATCGGCACTTCCTTTGGTCGGATAGGCAGCAACTACCGTAAAGCCTTTAAATTCGGGTCTTTCCGGGTCGTTGATCGCCTTGGTAAAGGCGGTTACATGGGAGGTATCCAATCCAATGATCCCGATCCTGCCCCCTGTTTTTCCCATACCGTTCGCATACAAGGAAAGGTTTCCTGCCAAACCCACTCCCAACCCTGCCAATGTGGTCGATTTTATAAAATTACGCCGCTTGTTCTCCATTGAGTTCTAGTTTTTTTCTAAGATACTAGTTATTTTTTGTTCTCCTTTCCCGTTTTGATCAATTTTGTTACCGGGCTACTATTCATAGCCGGGATTTTGATTAAACTCGGCTTCTATATTTAAATCGATCTGGCTCTGGGGAATGGGGAACAAATTATTGTAATCCTGAATATTGGCCCCGGGCAACATGGGATTATCGTGATATTTCCTGGTCCTTTCGATCAACTTGTTCGTTCGCATGAGGGTCAATAGCCTCCATTCCTCAAAATAAAGTTCCCGTATACGTTCATCCAGTATATAATCCAAATCTACCTCTCCGGCCAAAACAGGATTGGCATTTGCGCGGTCCCGAACCTCATTAATGTCATTGGCCGCCGCAATTTGATCGTTATTATGGCACAAATGGGCCTCTGCCCTTAAAAGATAGGTCTCCGCCAAACGCATTGCGTAAAAATCCGTAGAAATGGCACCTCCCCCACCACGGGCCGGATCTGCGATGGTCGCCTGTACTACGGGCTCCCAGCCTTTCATGAAAAAAGGGTATATGTAATTGGTGGTATCCTTTAATTGATTTCTGGTACCTGGTGGATATTCGGAAAGATCAATTTTCTTGCCGTGGTATTCGGACTCCGGGTTTTCATAATAGAAATTCCGCTTTATGTTGTGCTCGGCATTGCGTATGTCGTTGTTCCAGTTGCCCTTCCATATGTCATAAAAAACCAAGTTTGTTCCTCGTGTCCGTGCCACCTGTCTACCCAAGGTATCGGAATAAGTGTTGATAAAAGCAGGTTTTCCGTCAGGAGCAGCGCCCAAACTAAATATACGGGGGCCATAGATTCCGGACCAATAGTGGTCCGAGCCTCCCAATTCAAGGTTAGGCTCAAACTGGATGGTCCAAATTGCCTCACTGTTTAACGGAGGGTTTTGGTTCCCATATCGGAAAAGGTCCCAGTAGACGTCCCCAGATCCCAGAACATCGTTTTGCTCCCCAAAGCGTTCCGTCATTAGCCCGTAACCCAGCTCATCGATGACCCTATTTGCCGCAGTAATGGCCAAATCGCATTTGTTCTGGGCAAGGTACACCTCGGTCAGTAAATGTAAAGCCGCACCTTGGGTTAAACGCCCTGGTGAAACTTCGGATCCGGGAGCCGGCAAGTTTTCCCCGGCAAAAATCAGGTCTTCCTCTATTTGTTTGTACACCTCCTGCTTAGGGGTCCTGGTAAAATCCACTTTAGCTTCCTCTATGACCTCGGTAATAAGGGGCACATCTCCCCAGAGGGTCACCGCAAAACGATAGGCCCAGGCCCTAAAGAAAAGGGCTTCTGCCATTAATGAATTCTTTTCGGCCTCATTTTTCCACAAGTCCGGATCTACATTTTCAATTGCCCTAATAAGTACATTCGCTGACTGAATGTTCCTGTAGGCACTATTCCACCATCCCCTTATCTCAGCCGATTGGGGTGTTACACTGGTTTCATAATTTGTTAAAAATCGTTGCCCTCCCGGGGTTTCCCCATCATAGCCCACATCCGTACCGTTCCCGTGCAAGGTATGTGCCTGATTGGCCAATCGAAACCAACTGTCCCGTATATCGGAATACATCCCGATAAGCCCCGATTCTATACCACTAGGTGTTGTATAGGCATTGACCGGAGTTAAAAAATCCAATGGCTCCTCTTTTAGAAACTCTTCTTCATTACAGGCAAAACAAAGAACCAATAGCACTAATGTTGCGGCCATTGTTCTGCCACTGGCCAAAACCTTTAAGATATCTATATTTCCCATTATCGCTTTTTTTATTTTATAATTGAATTCCATTCACATTAATAACTTAACCTTAGCCCCATACTGATATTCCTGATCATCAGGGAATATCCGCTTTCGGGGTCGTATCCTTCCCAATTGGTCCAAGTGTACAGATTTTGACCGCTGGCATAGATTTGGAAAGCCTGCGCCCCAATGGCGTCCAAAATGGGCTTCTGGAATCTATAGCCAATAGATACATCCTGTAATCTTACAAAACTTCTGTCCTGATAATTCCCAGAGGACACGCTAGGATAGTTATAAATGGCCGGGGCATTGTCCACTCCGTTTTCGGGTGTCCAATTTTCCCGAATTGCAGGTTGGTTGGCCCTTTGTGCATAATCAAAACTCGAGGTGGCCTCTAGCAGATATTTCAGATCTCCTATATAGTACCCGTTCCCCCCTTGAACGGAATTGATCAAAAAGGACAACGATAGGTTTATGTAAGACAGGCTGTTGTTGATACTGAACCTATATTTAGGTTCAGTATTCCCTACAATGGTCCTATCTTCCGCAGTGATCCTGTTATCTCCGTTGAGATCGGCCAATTTAAATTGACCTGGATAAAAATTGTCCAGCGTTTCCCCGTTGTACAATTCTTCTTCAGACCAAACGCCCCCGGTTCGCTTATAATCGTAAATGGCCCCTATGGGTTCGCCTATAAACCAACTATTGCCCACATCGTCCCTTCCATCCCCGTAGAGTTCAATAATTTTGTTACGGTTCAAGGAGAACACCAACCTACTTTCCCATTTTAACGGGCCGTCCAGATTAACGGTCGACAACTCGGCTTCGATTCCCTTATTGGCAATTTCCCCTATGTTGGCCCATACACTGTTATACCCTGTTGCTCCTGGCAATGAACGGTTTACCAACACGTTTTTCGTATCCGCCTTATAAACGTCAATGGAACCTGAAATCCTGTTGTTGGCAAAGGAATAATCCAAACCAACATTGGTAGACAGTGTAGTCTCCCAGCTTAATCCGGCATTCCCCATAGAAGTAGGAAGCGTACCAATGGCAGACCCCGATCCAAATGCATAATACCTGGCACTTAGTCTGGACAAACTGGAATAGGCCCCTATACCCTGATTTCCATTTTCACCACGGGAGACCCGTAATTTCAAGGTGTTCAACCACTCAGATGTACTTTTCATAAAAGCCTCTTCGGTAATATTCCATGCCGCAGAAAGCGCAAAGAAGCCTACAAACTTATTTTTCTCCCCAAACCCGGAATAACCGTCCCTACGATAAGTTCCCGTTAAGAGGTAACGACTGTCGAACCCGTAATTTATCCTACCCATATAACCAAGAACACTTTCTTCCCATGCTCCCGAGCCAATAGTGTACTGTTCTGCCAATCCCATATCGTTGAACCCAAGGATTTCACTGGTAAACCTATTGGCATCCATATCGGATCCATCCCAAGAAGTATGGTCCCTGGTGTACACAAAAGTCATATCTAAATTGTGCTTTTGGGCAATACTCTTCCTGTAGTTTAAAATATGGTTGTATATCCAGTTTGTCCGTTCATTATTTTGGATTCTTCCCCGACCGTTTATAGCAGAGGCTTCCTCTACAATACTAGGATAAAAAGTTTTATTTTTTTGAGTAGAGGTGTTGTTCGAATAATTAAAATCATAATTCAACCCTGGAATACCGGGTACCTTCACCTTTACATAAGCCGTAGCGAACAAATTTTTTCGGATATCGTCGTTTTCCACATACTCGTAACGCAAGGGATGGGCCATTAAAAATTCTTGATTGAATCGGGTAGGGTACATTCCATTTTCATCAAATTTACTGGCCAAGGGACTGGCATTCAAAGCAGATTCCAAAGGAGCTGCCAAACCCGAATGGTCCTGATGGGAATACGATATGTTGGTGCCAACGGTAACCCAATCCAGCAAGTCCCCTTCCACCCTGCTGTTCAAGGTATTCCTTTTAAATTGATCCCCTACCAATACCCCTTTTTGATTTGTGGAAGACCCTGAAACATAATAAGAGAACCCTTCCCCCGCGCCGGAAATACTAAGGTCGTAATTGGTTATAGGTGCCGTTCTGGTTACCTGATCGATCCAATCGATTTGGTTTCCAGCCAAGTAATTGGCCCTTTCATCATCACTTTTTAAAACAGTGAGGACACTTTGCTCACTATACCCGGGATGAACAGGTCTTGCCCCCTGATCATTGGGCCCGGTAGGATTATTTCCGTACCAGTTGTACAAACTCTGAAAGTAATTATAGTCGACCAACCTTTTCGCATATTGCTCTCCGTTCATATACTTCACAGGATTATTGGTATAGTCCTGCAAACCACCATACGTACTAAAATTGACCTTGGGACCTTCTCCCCTTTTTCCTTTTTTGGTGGTAACGAGCACCACCCCGTTTGCAGATCTAGAACCGTAGACCGCCGCCGCACTGGCCCCCTTTAAAATATCGACCCTCTCTATATCGGCAACATTTATACTAGACATGGTTCCATTGTAGATTATTCCATCCAACACGATCAAAGGACTGTTACTGGCCGACAATGAAGTTTTTCCCCTAATAGAAAAACTGGGCTCGCTTCCCGCCATAGACCCCCCATCCACATTCAAACCGGCCGTTTGCCCCCGCATTGCCTGTACCACATTGGTATTTGCCGATGGAGGCATATCATCAATATTAACACTGGTCACGGCACCGGTAAGATCCTTTCTTTTTTGGGTGCCGTACCCTACCACGACCACTTCATCCAACTTTTCGGCATCTTCCTCCAAAACCACATTTATATTTTTCTGACCTTTAACAGCCACTTCCTGGGTAACGTAACCTATATAGGATATTAGGAGCACAGCATTCCCATCGGAAACCTGCAGCGAGAAATTTCCATCAAAATCCGCTATGGTTCCATTGGAAGTACCCTTCTCCATAACAGTTGCCCCCGACAAAGGCAGGCCGGTCTTATCCACTACCCCGCCTGTAACTTCCCATGTCTGAACCATCCCGGAACCCGCCATTCCATTTCTATCTAACGCCCCACTAACTGTTGTTTCCACCACTCCCGGAACATAAGGAACCTTGACTGCATTATGACAGGCGCCATTTACCGGAAAAAACAAGGCTATGGCGGCTATACCGCCCCCTATGATCAATTTTAATTTATCCATATAACTATCTTATTTACAATTGGTTATTTTTACTGGTTTACATTCAGAAACAAACGGTCCCCCAAACAGCAGGCTAAAACACTTTCCCTACCCCATGGGCCCCCATTAACCTTCAATAAAAATGTGTGCGCACACATTTTTTGTCAAATCAAAACCCTTGCATATCACCCATCTGATGTTGACATCTAAAGGGCAGATCATAAAACATCCTATATAAAAGCTATTACAAGCCACTGATAGAAAGAAATAATCAGGTATTGGGTTTCGAAATTAGCAAAATATTTTAAACGGACAAACAAAAATTTGTAAAAATGTGTAGGTACACATAATTATAGTCAAAAAGCCCAACATAAATCATATTTAAGCCACAAAACCTAAAAATTGTCCATTAATTTTTTCATTTAAGTATAATATATCTATATTTGTGTGCCTACACACAATATTGGGCACACCCTATATTATTTCATAAAAGTGAATACAAAGAAAAAAACAACGATTCAGGATCTTGCCAATTATGCAAATGTTTCCATAGGAACCGTTGACCGGGTGATCCACAAAAGGGGAAAGGTTTCTTTGCTTAAACAGCAAAAAGTAGAAGAGGCGATAAAAAACCTTAATTTCAACCCAAACCTATTGGCAAGAACCTTGGCTTTGGGACAGCAATTTGTTGTTTGCAGTCTGTTCCCAAGACCTACACATCCCAATAGTTACTGGAGTTTGCCCAAAAGGGGAATTGATGAGGTCGTTGTCGATTACAGGGATTTTGGCATTAGGTGCCATTCCATGGAATACAGTCTTTTTGACGAGTCCAGTTTTGTGGAAAGTGCGGATGCCATTATCGACATCAATCCCAATGGCGTTGTCCTGGCACCCCTTTTTGAAAAGGAGAGCCGTTTGTTCATTAAAAAACTGGATGACAAAAAAATCCCCTATGTCTTTATCGATGCGATCATCCCCGATCAAAAGAACCTTTCTTATATAGGACCGGACCTTAATGGAAGTGGCCATGTGGCGGGGAAGCTCATGAGCTCAATTTTAAACGATTCCGACGACATCCTTATCCTGAATTTTGTCAAAGGACTTGAAAACAGCCATATCAACATGATCGAAAAAGGGTTTCGTGATTTTTTTAATTCCTCAAAAGGGCAGGATCTCAGAAAGATAAGTTCTGTAACCATCCCCTCTATAGAAGAGGCCGACATTACCCGGGAATTAACGAAATACTATATTAACAATCCAGGGACCAAAGGTGTCTTTGTCACCAATTCCAGGGCCCATATCATTGCAAAGTACCACGCCATGCACGACCTCCCTATGAAACTAATAGGGTTTGATATGCTTGAGGCCAATATTCTTGAAATGAAAAAAGAAAACATCGATTTTCTTATTTCCCAGCGACCGATTTCCCAAGGGGCCACTGCCGTTAAATCACTTTTTGACTATTTTGTCCAAAAAAAGTCACCGCCTAAAATACAGCATGTACCCCTTGACATCATTATCAAGGAAAACATCGATTATTACATAAAGTTCCAAGAACCCACTACTATTAACCCCATTGATAAAGCTCCAGGAGCTGGTTAAAACCCCAAAACGAATGTGGACCACCATTGAAAATACCCCCCATAATAAGAATTACACGTACACCAAAGAGTATTGACACAAACGATGGCGTATAAAAACTAGCTGCCGACTTCTAAAAAATATATTAACCGTCTAAAAATAAAAAAATGAACAAATTTCTTCTTGGGGTTTCAATAGCCTCTTTAATTGTAGTAAGCTGTCGTACGGAACAGGAGAAAAAAATTGCGCAACAACCCGAAAGTAAGGACAATGTACTGTCCGAAAAGGATATAAGCGAAGGATGGGAGCTGCTGTTCGATGGAAAAACCTTTAACGGATGGCGCAGCCTAGGCCGGGATACCGTACAAAAAGAACATTGGCGGGTAGAGGACGGTACTATACGAAAACTGAACAGTGGCGAAGTGCCCTCCCTTCCCGACGGGCAGCCCATAGAAGGCGGCGATTTAATGACCGAAGAGGCTTTTGACAACTATGAACTGTATTTTGAATGGAAAATAACCAAAAAAGGAAATACAGGACTAAAATATAATGTGTCCGAAGAAATGTCACAAAAATACGGCTCCCAATACGCCGCCCTGGGGTTTGAATATCAATTGCTCGATGACAAGGACAGTACTTATGCGGGCAAATTAAAACCCTCCCAATATACTGGGGGACTTTATGATTTGGTAACCCCTAAGAATACCAAGATCAGGCCCGTGGGAGAATACAATTCCAGTAGGATAATTGTGAATGGCGATCAGGTGGAACATTGGTTAAACGGAACCAAGGTACTCTCCTACGAATTGGGCTCCCCTAAACTGGATTCCTTATTTCAAAGCAGTAAATTCAAGGATATCCCACAATTTTTGAATAAAAGAAAAGGGCATATTGTTCTACAGAACCATAAGGATGACGCTTGGTTTAAAAACATCAAAATACGAAAGCTCTCCTTATAAGAGTTGATACGGGCAATTGAACCATATGCTCCCATTGGACAAAACGATCCGTTCCCAATGGCTATAAATTTACTATTTTCATGGGGGATTCCTTTCCATAAGGTCCCCTAAAATCCAAAACCAAGCCTATTTTAAAAAATGAAATTAAACACAAAACTATAATGAAAACTAATCTGATCATTGAAAACATCCCCGTATCCGTTTATGAAAACCCAAACGACATGGGAATCGCCGCAGCCGATTTTGTTGCACATAAATTAAAAGAAGCAATTGACTCCAAGGGGTTTGCCAATCTCATTTTGGCAACCGGTTCTTCCCAATTTACCTTTTTGGAAGCTTTAAAGGGAAAAGAGCTGGATTGGCAGAAAATAACAGTCTTTCATTTGGATGAATATAAGGGTATTTCGAGCGATCATCCCGCCAGTTTTCGCAGGTATCTAAAAGAAAGGATCCTGGATGCCGTAGTTCCAAAAAAAATATACTTTCTGAACGGAGATGCCGAAAATGTGGAACAAGAAATTCAAGGATATACCGATGCGCTAAAAAAACACCCTATAGACATTGCCTGTATCGGTATTGGGGAAAACGGCCATATCGCCTTTAACGATCCCCCGGTAGCCGATTTTAACGATTCAAAATGGGTAAAGCTGGTCACCTTGGACGAGGCATGTAAAAACCAGCAAATTGGTGAGGGATGGTTCCCCACCATGGACGATGTGCCCAAACAAGCCCTAACATTGACCATTACGGCCATCATGAACTGCAAAACCATCAGCTGTGTGGTTCCCGATCAAAGAAAGGCCCAAGCTGTTCACAACACCCTTTACGCTCCGATCGGCACCGAATGCCCCGCGACTATATTGAGAAAGCACCCGGACACCAGATTGTTTCTAGAGAAAGGTTCGGCATCCAAAATATAACAAAAACACCTATTACACACCTACAAATACTTACTTACAAATTATGGGCAGTACAAAAATTGGATTTGGGATTATAGGAACAGGCGCCATTGCATCGCATCACGCCAAGAGCATCCAAGAGTTGGAGGACTGTGAATTGGTTGCCGTTTGTAGCTCTACAGAGGAAAGGGCCAAAAAAGCCTCTGAAAAATACGGTGTACAGGCCTACTCCAATTTGGACAACTTCCTGTCCAGAAAAGATCTGGATGTAGTTTGCGTCTGTACGGAAAGTGGCAACCATATGGAACCAATAATCGCAGCGGCCAAGGCCGGCAAGCATATCATTACCGAAAAACCCTTGGAGGTGAGTTTGGAACGGGCCAACCGTATTATCTCGGTATGCAGGGCACAGGGGGTAAAACTGGGGGTTATTTTTCAAAACAGGTTCAACCCCTCCTATTTAAAACTAAAACAAACGGTAGACCAAGGCGCTTTGGGTAAATTGATTTTGGGGAATGCCTATATCAAATGGTATAGGGACAAGGACTATTATCAAAGCAGCAACTGGAAAGGTACCATAACAGGAGATGGAGGCGCCGCCCTAATAAACCAAGGCATCCATACCATTGATCTCTTATTGGATATCATGCAGGATGTAGGAAGTGTTTTTGGAAAGGTAAAAACAATGGTACACGATATAGAAGGGGAAGATGTGGGAGTTGCCCTATTGGAATTTAAAAGTGGCGCCCTAGGTACCATTGAGGGAGGTACTGCCCTGTTCCCAGGTTACAAGGAACGTTTGGAAATTTACGGAGAAAATGGCAGCGTTGTCTATGAAGGGGGCCAAATAACAAGCTGGAATTTAAAAGGAGGGGAAAATAGTGCCAAAGACTCCCCTGAAATCCCATCCAGTGGCGCCTCGGATCCTATGTCTGTGGATTACCGGCTGCACATGGCCCAAATACAGGATATGGTCCATGCGATCCGTAATGATCGTGAACCTATCGTAAATGGGGAAACAGCCATTAAATCCTTGGAGCTCATTGCGGCTATATATACCTCTTCCAAAGAAAAAAAAGCAATGGAATTATAAAGGCGGCCGCCAGTTAAAACAATCAGTATAATAAACTCAATAAAACAACCATGGAATTAAACTATATAGATTTTTTAGTCATAGGCATTTTCTTTTTGTCAATGATCCTCATTGGCGCCTATGCCTATTTTAAAAACCAGAGTTCCGAAGATTTCTTTGTTGCAGGAGGCAATCTGCCCTGGTGGTTGTCCGGTATTTCACATCATGTTTCCGGGTATAGTGGCGCTGTTTTTGTTGCCTATGCAGCCCTGGCATACACCTATGGATTTTCTTTATATGTATGGTGGGCCTTTACTATAGGTACAGCGGTGATAGCGACCGCAAAGATCTTTCCCGTTCACTGGGTCCGTTTGCGAAAAAAAATCAAAATACAGTCCCCTCTGGAGTATTTGGCCATTCGCTATAATGTGCTCACACAACAGCTTATTGCCTGGGTAGGTGTAACCCTGAAACTTTTTGATGTTGGGGCCAAATGGGCCGCCATAGCCATTCTCCTTAACGTTACCACGGGAATTTCCTTTACCTACGGGATATTAATATCGGGCGGTGTTTCTTTGATCTATATAACCATCGGGGGGCTTTGGGCCGTAATCTTGACCGATCTGGCCCAATTCGTGGTGCAATTAATTGCCGGAATTACCATGTTCATAGTGGTTTTGAGCCGTTTTGGAGGCTGGGATTCCATTTTTGGGATATGGGAACAACTTCCCCCTGGGAACAGTCAACTATTTAATGACCCCTATACCGTAGGTTTCGCCCTGGTGTTCCTATTCATAAATTTCCTAAGCTATAACGGTGGCAGTTGGCCCCTGGCTACAAGATATATCTCCTCCAACACTGAAAAGCAGGCCTCAAAAGCAGCTTACCTTTCGGGCACCCTTTATCTTATATGGCCCCTGATCCTATTTTTCCCTATGTGGGCGGCTCCCCTAATTTTACCCGGAATGGAGGATCCCTCGGAATCCTATGGCCTTTTAATCCAAAAACTGTTGCCCAACGGGCTCATCGGTCTGGTCATCGCTTCCTTGTTTGCCAATACCATGTCCATGACCTCCTCGGACGTCAATACCATTTCTGCCGTAATTACACGTGATATACTTCCGGTAGTATCCCATAAGTTTAAAAGTAAAAAGACCTCTTTGCTTACCGCCAGGATCACTACCTTCGTATTTACCTCCCTCACCATTCTGGTCGCATTCCAGTATGAGTATTTTGGAGGGGTATTGGGGCTCATTGTTACTTGGTTCGGTGCGCTATTGGGACCTATTGCCGTACCCTTATTATTTGGATTGATCCCTATTTTTAGATCCTGTGGCCCCATAGCCGCCATTTCCTCGGTCTTGGCGGGATTAATTGCCTTTAGTATAACAAAATCAATCCCTATGAATAGCATGGCCTTGGAAGTGGGCTTGCCGGTAATCGTTAGTATGTTGGTCTATTCGCTTCTTGGTTGGACGCTACGAAAACCCGTCCCACAAGAAGTAAAAGATCTGGAAGCGGCCATAGCGGATATAAATAAATAAACTATGCAAAAACTAGTGGTACACAACGGGAAGATCATCACTCCCTATAAAATAATCCCCCGGGGCTCCCTAGAGGTGGTTGGGGGCAAGATCACCGCAATACATGAAGGAGATGCCAAGGTAGATAATGCCTTGGTCATCGATGCCCAAAATAAGTACATCTCCGCGGGATTTATTGATATCCACGTTCACGGTGGCGGAGGGCACGATTTTATGGATGGGGACATAGAAGGTTTCCTAAAAATTGCGGAACTACATGCCAGATATGGCACTACGGCCATGCTTCCCACAACATTAACGGGAAGCAAAGATCATTTGTTACATACCCTGGACGTTTATGACCAAGCCCATAAACGCAATAAAAACGGTGCCGGATTTTTAGGCTTGCACTTAGAAGGACCCTATTTTGCCATGAACCAAAAGGGCGCGCAGGATCCTAGGTACATCCGGAATCCGGACCCGGCAGAGTATCAGGAAATCCTACAAAGATCCAGGCATATTGTACGTTGGAGCGCCGCACCCGAACTAGAGGGGGCCCTGGAATTTGGGCGCTATCTTAGAAAAAACGGGGTGCTGGCTTCCATTGCCCATACGGATGCCATTTACGAAGAGGTGGTAGAGGCTGTAGAGAACGGGTACTCTTTGTCTACCCACCTCTATTCGGGCATGTCCGGCGTAAGCAGAAAGAATGCCTTTCGCTATGCAGGGGTAATAGAAAGCTCCTTGCTAATGGACGAGTTGGACGTAGAAATAATTGCCGATGGTGTACACCTCCCCTCTCCCTTATTAAAATTGATCTACAAGGTAAAGGGGCCCCATAAAACAGCCCTGATCACGGATGCCATGCGGGCTGCCGGAACCCCCCCCGGTGAAAGTGTTTTGGGACATCGGCAACATGGCTTAAAGGTAATCGTGGAAGATGGTGTGGCCAAGCTTCCTGACCGCAGCGCGTTTGCCGGTAGTGTTGCTACTGCCGACCGCTTGGTAAGAACCATGATCCAAATGGGCGATGTTCCGCTACTGGATGCCATTTTAATGATGACCAATACTCCTGCTCGGATTATGGGCATCGACCAAAACAAGGGAAGCCTAACCGTTGGAAAGGATGCCGATATCGTTGTTTTTGACCAAAACATACAAATTCAGGAAACCATTATCGGAGGGAGACACGTTTACAGCAAAAAAAAGAATATCTAAACAAAAAGTTATAGTGTAGCCTTAACAGGCGAATAAAGTTAGTAGCTATGTCTGGATAAAAGTGGGCATAACAATCCAAATGTTCAAGGTGGATTGATTTGCGCTGAGTTTTAACGTTTATTTTTCGCTCCCATCCCCCCTTTTGTCATCCATTCTATGTGCCGTATACGCCAAGCATTATAAATCTCATCTACAAAGGTCCGATTCCCAATAATTTTGTACCGTGCACTTTTTAGTGACTGTATTGCACATATAGGCGACCTCTTTCCCTGCCCTATACCATATCATGCCCATAAGGGAATGTACATTAATATTGTTCGGACCTTGCCCTCCTAAATCGTGAAGTATAGGTAGATCTTGTTTCCCATCTTGCTTATTGGTAATAAGAATTATTATAATTATATTGGGTAACCATATAATATTCGATTCAACTAAGTGGGCCCAATATCTTCACAACTGCCGAAAAATTGTAAATCAATATGTATTCGCAAAATATGGTAGCCAAAACACAATTACTACATACTACTTGTGAAAGGTTTACACAATGTCTGAAAATCACGCCAAGCCAACTCCAAGCTTGCAGTCGCAAATGATTTCACTATCGATGGAAAATATTAACATTATAAGCCGAAAAAAAAGACGTATGAAATATCCATTAGCAAAATTTTCAAACCCACCGAAAATGATTACTTGGATATTACATCTGACCGGTAAAAAACAATAAATATAAACAGATGAAAAAAAATTATAGCACAATACTGTTAATACTACTATTATTTTTTAATGAGCTTATAGCCCAAGAACAACTTCCGGTAGGGACCCATCCTACAGCGCTTGAATTTAATTACTTCCCAAACCGCATTTACGCATTGGTCTGGCGCAATTGGAATCTAGTGGAACCAGCGCGTATTGCCCAGACCATTGGTTCCAGTGTAAATGACATCAATGAAATAGCTGCTTCCATGGGGCTTCCGCCAGCCAAACAAGTTTCCCCAGATTTAAAAAAACAAATTTATATTACCATATTACGACGGAATTGGCACTTGTTGAATTATGATCAATTGTTAACGTTGCTAAATATATCTGCTGAAGAATTGGAATTCTTCCTTAAAGAAGATGATTTTCTATTTCAGAAATTAGGAAATCTTAAGCCAGAATGTTCTCGCCTTATATATACCAAACCAGATGAAAAAGCTATGGTCCGCGCAAATGAAATTAAACAACTTGTGAAAAAGCATTTCAATGATGTGCAATATCATCCAAGAGAACCGCTTTTTGACTTTGTACAGAAACTCGGGTCAATGGATAATTTGCCTGAAAAACTGCCTGTTTACGAGTCTAAGGAAAAAGGGTTGCGCTTTATCTATTCCTATTTTACTGCTTTTGGCGATCCACTAATTGATACTCAAATTGATCCTTTGCCTGAAGGTTTGTTGGCCAGGCTTGCTGCAAATGGGGTAAACGGAATTTGGTTGCATGTTGTATTGAATCAATTGGCTGATGGGGAAGTTTTCCCGGAGTTTGGCACACAACATAGTGAACGTCTTGCCAATTTAAAGCAAATTGTAGAACGTGCTGCAAAGTATGGCATTAAGATTTATTTATATATGAACGAACCACGGGCTATGCCATTATCATTTTTCGAAAAACGACAGGAGATAGCCGGTGCGCGTGAAGGCAATTATATAGCAATGTGCACCAGCACTGATAAGGTACTAAATTGGGTCAGTAATTCACTTACATATGTTTTTCAACAAGTTCCTGATTTAGGTGGGGTATTTACAATTACTGCGTCTGAAAATTTTACGAATTGTGCATCCCATAATAATAAAGAAGCTTGCCCACGATGCAGCAAACGCGACTATGCCGATATTATCGCCGATATAAACAAGGCTATAGCTGAAGGTGTTCATAAAGGAAATCCGGATGCCAAAGTGATTGTCTGGGATTGGGGCTGGAACAGGCATGGGTATGCCCATGATATTATTTCCAAATTACCAGAATCGGTTTGGCTCATGTCGGTAAGCGAATGGGCCAAACCAATTGAACGGGGGGGTGTATCATCGAAAGTTGGTGAATATTCAATCTCAGCTGTTGGCCCTGGCCCGCGTGCCAAAAGTCATTGGGAATTGGCCAAATCTGTCGGCTTAAAGACAGTGGCAAAAGTCCAAATTAACAACACTTGGGAATTATCCTCTGTTCCCTGGCTGCCAACACTCGACCTTGTTGCCGAGCATGCAGCCAATCTAACAGATACCAAAGTTGATGGAACCATGCTCAGTTGGACCTTGGGGGGATATCCATCTCCAAACCTAGAAATATCACAGCAATTTGGACAATACCCTAATGCCAAACCCGATGCCATACTGAATGCCATAGCCGTTAAGCGCTATGGGGAAGAGGCGGCCCCCTTCGCAAGAAAAGCTTGGACTGCCTTTAGCAATGCTTTTAAACAATTTCCATATCACATCAATGTACTTTACAGAGGTCCGCAGCAATATGGACCGGCCAATTTGTTGTTTGCAAAACCCTCTAACTTCTCAGCGACCATGGTAGGATTTCCTTATGATGATTTGGATGGCTGGAGAGGTCCATACCCAAGAAAAGTATTTGTTTCACAATTTGATAAAGTTATTAAAGGTTGGAGCGAAGGCTTGGATTTTTTTGAGAAAGTAATCCAAGTTAGTAACGAAAAAAATGATATTGCCAAAAATGACCAAGGTATTGCCAAAGCGGCATACCTTCATTTTGCCTCGGTCGCCAACCAAGGTCATTTTATTATGGCTAGAGATACTTTACTCTCAAATAATCTTTCAGAAGATAATAAACTCAGGTTCAAAAATAGGATCAACACAATCCTGGATAATGAAATTACCTTAGCCAAGGAGCTATTTGAAATTGCCAACCGCGATTCCCGTATCGGGTATGAAGCTACAAATCAGTATTATTACGTTCCCCAGGATTTGATTGAAAAAGTAATTAATTGTGAATATGTTCGTGAAATTTTAACACCATAATTTAAGGAGCATTAATATACGACATTCTGGTGGTGTAAAATACAAATTCTTCCCTTATAGATTGGCCATAATCTTTCTAATAAACACAACAATTGGTCATAAGCCCCAATAGAATCGGCACCGTTGTGAAGAAAGGCAGTGCACTAGCTATTGCAAAAGCTTTCAAGCAAAATTGAATATTAAGCTTTCTTATTTATACGCATTTACACGAAACAAAGAAGTATCTAAAGGTTGGTTATAGCACACATGGTCCACAACGAGCATCATCCGTTCATAGTCTTCATCAAGTTGATCATGTGGGCCTTTTCGTAAATGGATCAGATTATGTTTTGCTTCTTCATATAAATGAAAAGCATAGTCCGATGCTTCCCACATTTTAAATGTACTCACGGGACCTGCCCATATTGCATCACCGCCATCCGATGCCTCCGTAGTAAAAATTGCCCTTGGGGCGATCAATGCCCTAGCAAAATGCATATCCAATGGCAATCTGTTTTCATCGTCGAGATACTTTAAAAGTATTTCCGAAACCCAGGTTGGTTGGTGTTTCGCAATATTTATAGCCTGCGTCTTGGCCTCTCCGAACGACCGTAAGCCTGAGGCTCCGGCAGCACCGGAATTATTGGCCACTACCACTTTAAATCTTTTGTCATACACCCCCGCACATATCGCTGCCTTTCCTGTGCGGGACATTCCTGTTATGGTTATGTTTGTTGCATCAACAAAATCCAGTGTCTCCAGATAGTCAACCGTAAGGGATGCGGCATAAGCCCATGCCATAAGAACTTTGGTTTCATACATATGATCGTTGGTAACCTCATCATTGTCCGGAGAAACACTCATATGGTTTAACGCCACTATAATATACTTATTATTTCCAATACAGTCCTCCTCAATTGGAAACCGGAAATCTTCATTGCTTTCATAACGTATGATAACAGGGTAATTTCCTTTTTTCCGAGGACGTGTAACCCTTATATTAAAACTGCGTAAGAGATCATAGTAAACCTGTGCATGGAATGATATGGCATTGTCCGAAACCAATTTATCATGATAGTCCGGAATAGTTATTTCCACGCGGTCAATTTTAAGATCGGGCCGCAAGCCATAAACGTATTCTTCCATCATTCGAAGTAGTGTATCCCTGCGCACTTCCCATTTTCCTGTAGTGGCAATAATAGAGCCATCATTATAAGCATAGGGGTTTGGGAGAGAATGATCATGTTCCCAAACTAATTTTCCATTTACTAAAGAAATACCTGGTTGCGGTATATAATTTATAATTTCTTTTTCCAACTCCCTTTCCTTTTTATCATTTGCGCCAGTTGTAAAGCCGATAACAACACCGATCAGAAATAATACACTAAGAAAAATGAATATGGTTTTCACTGTTATGGATTTTACTTTTTTGGGTATAAGGGATATGTCCAGTCTAAATAATGGATTCGGATTATTAGAGGATCAAACCTGTTTAGGGCTGCACAATGAGGTCATGGTTCTGGTTTTTAAATGTCTATTCTTTTTAGTTTAGTTCTTTTTGTTGATGCATCACGTTTGGTATCAAGACATGAGGGGATAATTGAAACATGGGCATTATGGAAATCTGTTTGTTTTCACCCTAATCCTTTTATATTTTGTATTCGGGGATAAGGCAAACAAAGTTCATTTTATAAGCCGTAAGGCTCCCTAAATAGAAGCACTTTCAAATATAGTGTTTTCCTTTATTGGATTTTTGACCAAGAAGACAGTTTATAAATAAAGACCGCTTGATCTTGAAAATTTTATGGGCAGCGTTCCACAAACCATTTATGGTTCTTTAAATGTAAAAATGGAACAACGTCCCAAATCCTAGATATGATTTATCTCCAAATTATAGTATTGTGCCTTTCATTATCTTTTTTGAAGTTCTAACGGTAGTATTGATTAATAATTCCAACGAACCGGCCGCATAAGGGGTTTGCCACACACTGTAAATATCTGCATCATACAGGTTTCTTGGAGGAAGGTAACCAACACTACCATTAACGATATTCATCACTCCTATCGCATATGAGGATAATTCCTTTCGCAATTCCAATTGAAAATTGGAATAGGCCTCATTTGACTGGCCAATTAACAGGGAATTCCCCAATCGCCATATCCATACGGGTATTTTTACTACCTCACCATCGCCAACAGCTTCTCTGATCAATCGTTTTCTCAGCAGCCTTTCTTTCAAAACCCTATCTGTACAAACTTGCCATTCATGGCGCAACTCGGCCAAAGAGGGCAAAGGTTTTAATGGCAATGTGACCTCAACTATTTGGGAACAGAATTCAACATCGGAATCGTAAGGCGTTCTGCCCCATATTGCCAGTGGAGCCCCTGATTCCTTTACCTCCTGATACGCAAGCATTACATCTGGGGGCAGCATACCTTCCAATACCGACATTACTGCATAACCCAACTGTCTTCCGTGTTTATCCGCAACTTCATAATCCCCAACATATTGTTCCGCAGGTGCCAACTCCCCTGAAGCTCCCTGTAAAAATAAACAGGGTGCGAAAGTATGGGATTCAACGGTTTCACGCATTGCGCCAATATAATCCGGTGAGATAAGACGATTGTCCCAAGCTAAAGTGGTGGGGTGACAAGCATAATTAACAATCGTGGCAAGTATCTGTTGTTCTTTATTGGTAATGCGCCCAACCAAGAGTGTATCGTCCGCTTCGCGTCCATGGTTGAAACCGACCAGTTCCCTATCCTTATTTCTATCCGGCAAATCACGATTGGTAGCCAAATCACATTTTCCATAGGACCAGGTTAAATTGGCGGGAGAAATTGAAGATAGTGCGCTTTCAACTGCATCTATTCCCGCCTTTCTGATTTGATCCAGATATCCTGGTATAAGATGGCCTCCTGGTCTGGTAATATCTTCACTACAAATTCCGGCACTGGCATGGGTATGTGTTAGACAGAACATAAGCTGTGACGGCTCAAATGAGAAATGCCTTAGAATACCTTCACGTACAAACAATTCATCTTTTGAGGACTTCCACCAACCTAGATCTGCCGATATTAAAACCAAAGGTTTTTCAGATGGGGAAGACTTAAAAATAAGGCAAGTTAGTTCAATAGGCCGATGGACCCCTTCTGAAACATCATATTCCGAAGCACCCCAGTTCCTGCTATAAATTCCTTCCGGAGGTGTAATATCTGCTGAGGCTACGCCAATAAAACCATTAAAAGAGGAATTTTTTAAATCAGCATATTCTTGGTTGTACATCTAAACTATAATTGATTAATTATTATAAATCACTTTGAATGCAGGGACAAACCCCCATCCAATAGTATGGTACTACCTGTCATATGTTCATTTTGTGGATGGCACACATAAACCATTTGACGCGCCACTTCTTCCACTTGAATCAACTTTTTGACAGGGACTTTTTCAATGGCCTGTTTTTCCAAATTAGGATCGGATTTCCATATACGACCGCTTAAACCGGCCTGAACATAACCCAGTGCAATTTCATTGACCAGAATATTATGGGGGGCCAGTTCCAATGCCATACACTTGCAAAGCATCCGAATACCGGCCTTGGATGCGCAATATGGGGCCAAATTGGCATGCACGCTATGTGCCGCCCAACTACCTACAAAGACGATCCTTCCCGGTAACTGGTGTTCCACTAGACGTCTTGCCGCAATTTGGGCCAAAAAAAATGAGCCGTTTAAGTTTACATCCAGTTCCCGTACCCATTGCTCAGGTTTAACCTGTAAGACGCCCGCAACCGTTACGATTGCCGCATTGGGGATAATAATACTTGGTATGCTTAAAATATTTTCAACCTCATTTACCCAAGCCTCGACCGCTTTTACATCGGTAACATCGACCTGCTTATAATGAAATTTAATATTCCGATCAACAAATGATCCCAATACCTTATGAGCCTCCTTAGCGGTATGGATATCACCAATGGCAATGGAGGCGCCACGGGCTACAAATTCTTGTGCTACGGCAAGGCCTATATCACCTAGACCACCACTGATAATAACGGTTTGACCATCAAAAATTTTTTCCATAAATAGTTAATTTTTACCAATCACCTATACTCCCGTCACTATAGAAAGTTCTTTGGAGTTCCTCTTGTTGAAAGGGATGTTTCCTTACCTCCTTTTCATTGATCTCAATACCTAAACCTGGCCTTTCATTGGGTCTGACAATCCTACCCACTTTCTCGACGGTATATCCTTCGTTGACAATATCCTCCCTCCATGGAACATCCTTGTGTACACTTTCACAAATTATATAGGACGGAGCCGAAAATCCGAATTCCAATGAGGCGGCTGTGCTAATAGGTCCTTGTGGGTTATGCGGAGCTATAGATACACGATATGATTCTGCAATAGCCATAATTTTTCGTATTTCACTTAAGCCACCGCAATGGGTAATATCCGGTTGAATGACACTTACCGCCCTCTTTTCCAATAATTCCCTAAAGGCGTGAACCCCTACCAGCCTTTCGCCGCTGGCGATAGGTGTTGTTACGGCACGTTGGATCAAGGCAATATCCTCCATGGATTCCGGCCAGCAAGGTTCCTCAAAAAAATACAACCCATAAGGTTCAAGGGCCTTAGCGAATTGCATCCCCATTCTTGGACTTGGCCGTGCATGGCAGTCTACCATAATATCAATTTTATTTCCTACCGCTTCCCGCATTGCCTTTATACATTCTTCCGCATAATGAATGGGCCTAAGTCCTTCCAACGGCATAGTTTCCGGTACCGCCATAGATTTAAAGGCAGTAAATCCATCGGCCACCGCTTGTTGGGCAAGTTCTCCAAAACGTTTGGCATCATCGGGTTTTGTCTGATAAAAATCTTCCATCTTGCCTCCCCCTAAATGACAATACATTCGAATATAATCACGAACACGGCCTCCCCATAGATGATGGCAAGGTACCCCATGAAATTTTCCAAGAATATCCCAAAGGGCCATATCTATTCCGCTAATAGCAGTTCCCCGAACAATACCATTGCCATGCCAGAAATGTTGTCTGTACATCATTTGCCATAAATATTCGATACGTCTAAAATCTTCCCCGATCAACAAAGTAGACAAATCCTCAATGGCTCCTACCACCGAACGCGTATGCCATTCCAAGGTAGCCTCTCCCCAACCGTAGAGACCCGGTTGATCCGTATTGACTTTGACAAAAATCCAATTTCGCATTTTGGCGTTACAGATTAATGTTTCTATAGATGTGATTTTCATTGGTAACTATTGTTGTTTAATGTCCTACCCCTATAGGGCACCAGGATTTATATGTACTAAATTATTTTCAATTGCAAAATTCCCAAGTAATTTACTTCTTCAGCAAATATGTAATTCCAAAAAAAACCTGTTAAAAGCCCCCGTCCTAATCCTACATCATTATTTGATGGATCAACGTACTTTATGGCAACATTGCAAATCTATTATTAGGACTCCAATTTAATCTGGAAACCGAATCTTTCTTAAACTATTAACTTTTCAATCGTTCACTTTGTATTTCTCAAATAACCCATGGACGACCTTATTGGTAATATCTAGTGTCTTTTCAATATCCTCTAGGGAATGGGCGAAAGATATACTCCCTTGTTTAATGGGTAAAGGGAAATTAAAAATATTATTTTCAATAAGTTTTAAACGATATTTTTTATCTAGATCAAAATTGTGATTTTCCAAAATGTCATGAAAATCCACGGGCGCATGGTCCATGAAATAAACACAGAAAGCCGAGTTCTGACGGGCAATATAAAAAGGATTATCATACTTTTGGAAAATCTCGTTCAACCCATCTTCAAGTACCTTTCCCAAATTATCCACATGCCCGTAAACATTGTGTTTCCCTGACTTTAGTTTTCTTAAAGTAGCTATTGCGGCCGTGGTCGTTATAGGATGCGCATTAAAAGTACCGGCAAGCAATACGCTTTTTGATTTTTCGGGATGATTAAAATAATCCATATACTTCTTCTTACCGGCAATAATACCCATGGGATAACTGTTGGCAACTGCCTTTCCAAAGGAGCTGAGATCCGGAGTAACACCGCAAATGCTTTGATAGCCGCCCAATGCATGTCTAAAACCAGTTTTAACTTCATCAAATATCAGAAGAAACCCATGTTCATCCGCCATATTTCTCAGGCCTTGCAAATAACCTGCTTTTGGTTTGACGATACCTACATTTTGTAATATTGGCTCCAGAATAATACATGAAATTGGAAACCTTTTAAGAAGATATTGAATGGAATCCAAATCATTAAAATTTACTACGTGCACCAATGATTTATGCACTTGGGGAATGCCGGCGGATATGGGATCGAAGGGATATTCTCCCGGACCCACTCTTTTGCCAACAGCATCATACGTACTAATTACATTTCCAGCCACGTCATTGTGCCAACCATTATAACCTCCTTGGATAATAATGACATGATCGCGATTTGTGGCCGCGCGCGCTATACGTATGGCATGGTAGGTAGCTTCCGAACCAGTGTTCGTTATCTGCATACTATCGGTCGTAGGAACACAATTGACAAACAATTCGGCCATTTGCCCTTCCAACTCGGATGGACCTGAGCCAATGAGCAGTGTATTATTGTCCAGTGCCTTATGTACCGCATCATTTACATCTGGATCATTATGACCTAAAAAAGAGGCGGCAAACCCTGCCTGATAATCAATATACTTATTCCCTTCAACATCCCAAATATGTGCTCCCCTTCCCTCTGAAAAACAAATATAAGGTTCTGCTTTTCTGTTTAGGGAGACAACACCTCCAGGTATCCATTTTTCATTGTTCTTTAATACTTCAGACGATTTTATCCAGTTCTTCATTATTTAAAAATATTTATTTTCTACTTATTATCTACTCATCAAAACTGGGTATCTTCATTAATTCACCACCTTTTAGAGCTGATTCATGTGCTATAATACCGGGTGCCGTATAAGCCAATGATTCATATATATTTATTTCAGGATCCCTATTATTGACAATTGCATCAATAAACTCATGTGTAATAAAGGTATGTGACCCATGATGACCACTTGGATGCCGAAGAGCTTTGGGCAACATATCCGTATTCCACCAATGTGGGGCCTTGTAATCTTCTATCTTGCTTTTATGATTCTTAAATCCAGCATCGTCCTGCCCAATTTCACTGGATGCCCGGACAATTGTAGCCGTTTCGGCACTGGATTGATTCATATAATAACTCATCTTATCTCCCCGCCATTCTGCGCGTTCGGCATTTCTTAAAGCTCCTTTCCAATTTACCTCTACCCGAAATGGCGTTCCTTTATTGGTTTTAAAAAAGGCGGTTTCATTCCAAAAAGGGTTATTGTAGGGGTTGTTCTTCAAGAGCGGACTGTCGTCGCCCCATCCCATAGCGTATACTTCCGTAAGCCTTTCACCGGTTACGGCAATTAGGAACGAAGTGCAATGGGTAGGATAAAGCATGGGGGGCATCCCATGTCTCCAAGTTGGTTTCCCATCTTCAAAAAAGAGTACGTCCAGACCTGGATGATTATACTCGGAAGCCGCGCTAAAAATTTCCCCAAACGCCCCTTCTTCATAAAATTTCTTAACAGATATGGTATTCTGATGGTATACGCTGGTTTCGGCCATCATATAAGTTAGTCCAGTACGCCTTACAGCATCCTTTAAATCATCGCACTCTTCCAAGGTCCATGCCGCCGGCACGGCGCACAGCACATGTTTGCCCGCATTTAGCGATGCCAGAACATGACGTGCATGGTCTGGTGCCGGGGTTGCTATAAACACGGCGTCTACCTTTGGATCGTGAATCAATTTTTCCAAGGACTCATAACTTTTTTTACAATTATAGACCTCCATAAGGTGTTTACGACGATCCGCACGTAAATCACTAACTGCTTCTACAATACAGTTCGGGTGTTCGTGAAAAAAAAATGTGGCCCCAAATCTTCCCCCTACAATACCGATACGAACCTTTCGATTATAGTTTCCTCCCCCTGCGAAAGCAAAACGAGGTGCTATGGAAAGGGCTCCGGCCCCAAGTATGGTTGTGTTGATAAACTTTCTGCGATTAATGCCGGCACCGGCCGTATTGTTTTTTGTGTTCATAATAATGTAATTTTATAATTTAATATCCTGGATTCTGAGTTAAAGTAGCGGCTCCTTCCGTAACACTTAAATCAATCTGGGCTTGGGGTATTGGATAAATCTCATCCTGTCCCTTGGTAAACGAAGCTCCTTCCATATAGAACATATTATAATTGGGCACGTTCAGTTCATGGGCAATATACTCATTCAACAAATCTGCCATATAGCCTGTACCATTGTCATAGCGTTGAAGATCAAAAAATCGGTGGTGTTCCATTCCCAGCTCAAGCTTTCTTTCAAAACGGACCGCTTCCCGGGCAAAATCCTTGCCCTGTATTTCAAATTGGCCACTATAAAGCCCTACTTTATAATTTGCGGCAGGGGTATCGGTAAACCGCCTAGCGGATTACTTGGATCAATATATGTTTTTACCCATCCGTCCGGATTGGCCGCACGCGCCCTTACACGATTTACATAAATTTCTGCCTGGGCAAGGCTGCCAACTTCTACCTCCGCTTCTGCGGCCCATAACAACACATCGGCAAATCGTATCATATTATAATTAACACCCCCTGCATACGCATCCCTTGATTCTGGTTCTGCCTGAAGACCCGCATGCTTCATATGTAGGTATGGGCCACCCGTACTTTGCTGCCTTACCCAGGACATTCCAGGGTTTACCCCCCAATCCAAATAAGGAATCCCTCTTCTGCCTATGGTATAGTCTATACGGGCATCCAATGTACCTTGATAAGGCGTAAACGGATCTGTAGATGGAATGCCCTGATCATTATCAATATCGAAATCATTGAAGGTGTCGATCAAAGGTAAACCTGTAACGGCATCTGTTTTAAACGAATTGGCCAGGCTGAACGAGGGCTGGTAAAATCCGAAGGACGGAAAAGGGCCTCCAAAGGGCCCGGCATAACCTTCCCCACTGGATGTATTTGAATTACTACCTCCGTCTTTAACGGAATGCTGAATGGCAAATACTTGTTCAGCACCATTCTGTGTTGAAGACCTAAAATTGTCATAGTACCGTTCCAGTAAATCATATTTTAAGCCATTTGGGGTCATTCCTTCATCTATAATACTTGTCAACAGAGTATTTGCTTCTGTAAATTTATGCTGAAACATATAGGTCTTGGCCAGAAATGCTTTAGCTGCCCAACTATTGGCCCTTCCAACATCGGCCTTGGTTTCGGAAAGATGACTAGCTGCAAACTGAAAATCTGCCTCAATTTTATCCCAGATAGGTCCTGTATTGGGAACGAGGTAATTACCGGCGGAAGAACTTATCGTTTCGTCAATATAAGGCACATTCCTCCACATCATGGCTATCTCTAAATGATAGAGCCCCCTTAAAAACTTTGCTTCCGCTTCAATTTGTTCCGCTTTCTCTTCGGATATATTTCCTGATTCAACTACCTGGGCATGCAAACGCAATACATCATTAGATCGTTGAACGGCGCTATACAGAAACCTCCATCTGTCGTTAAAACCAGGGGTTTCCGAGGTCGCCGAATAACTCTCATATTGAGGTACCGGTTGTAGTGCGCCCGCTTCCGTGCCTGTATGCGCATCATCAGAGGTCACTCCTCCAAAAATCCATCTTCCTGATGGCCAACCTCCTCCAGCGGAACCACCATTATCAAGCAAGGAATATGCACCAATAAGTACACCGTCCAATCCCTCCTCATTCATTAAAGTTTCTGATGAGAAAGCACCTTTTGCCGGTACATCCAAAAAATCATCCGCACAAGAAAACATAAAAACAAAGACAGCAACTTGCGCAAACAGTACTAATTTTTTAATTGAATTTTTCATGATATTCATTTTTTAAAAAAACATTCTTAAAACGTAAGATTCAAACCCAAGGCCAATGTTGGTTGATTGGTTGGATAAGTTGAATAGTCTATTCCAAAACTGGAACTTGAACCTGTCAGCTCCGGGTTTAAACCGGAATAGTTCGTAATGGTAAATAAATTGGACCCCTGTACATATACCCGGAATTTGTTCAATCCCAGCTGATCAATTATATCAGGATTAAATGAATACCCTAAAATAAGGGACCTCATTCTTAAAAAGGAAGCATCCTCAACAAAATAGGAATTCATGACACCGGCGGTACTGAAACTATTTGCAGTTTCAATTCTTGGAATGTTGGTATCCATATTTTGAGGGCTCCAGGCATTCAGTAGACGGTTGCCCTTGGCACCAACATACGTACTAAAAAAATCGGTATACGTCCTTACCGTATTGATTGCGTCATTGCCTTGGGAGCCAAATAGCATGGTAGAGAAATCAAAGCCCTTGTAATTTAGCCCAAAAGTGATGCCATAAGTAAAATCCGGATTAGGGTCTCCAATAATAGTGCGATCGTCAATGTTGATGACATTATCTCCATTTACATCCCTATATTTAAAACGGCCGGGTGCAGCTCCCGACTGGGTTGGCGAACTATTTACATCCTCATCTGAATCGAATAAGTCTATGACATCATATCCAAAAAACGAACTTACAGCCTCTCCCTCCATGTTCCGAACCATGTTGCCCAACTGCTGATGGAATCCGGTATCAAAATAACCCGGATCTGGGATTCTCTTCACCAAATTATTATAGGAAGTGATATTTGCACTTATCGAAAACCCTAGTGCCTCATTAATGTTACCACGATAAGTGGTAGAAAAATCCAACCCTGAATTCTGGATGTCACCTATGTTTATGGTTCCAGGTGTTGCACCACCAGCTGTTCCGGGCAAGGTAGGCGCAAATAATAACCCGTCAATGTTTTTTTTGTAATACTCCATCGACACATCCAGTCTATAATTGAACAAAGTAACGTCGAACCCGGTATTGGTAATTTTATTTCTTTCCCATCCTGTCTTGGTGTTGCCATTTTGGATTTGGAAGAACCCCTGCTGTGCAGTATTAAGCGATCCCGTTATATCATAATATGCATTACTTAAACTACCCCCAAATAAGTCATATTGATTCATTGGGTCAATATTGTTCTGGGAGCCCAAAACGCCGTAGCTAGCCCTCAACTTTAGGTCATTCAGCCAATTTATTTTTTTCATAAACCCTTCGTTGCTTAACCTCCATCCAATAGAAGCGGAAGGAAATGTACCATATCTACTTTCCTTCCCAAATCTGGAAGAACCATCCCTACGAACCGTTAGACCCAACAAATATTTATCATTAAAAGAATAATCCAAACGACCAAAGAGCGAAATCAAGGTATCTTCAAAGGCATTGCTATAAAAAGTTACGTTTTGTGTTCCATTACTCAGGGTTACATAATTGGGATCCAATATAAAATACGCCTCACGACTACCTCCAACACTTCTGCCCAAATTCTTAATTGCCTCTGTACCTAAAACCGTATTTATATGGTGCTTGCCAAATTGGCCGTTATAATTAAGGGTATTGGTCCACATTGTCCTTCTTTGGAAAGCAGAACTTTCCGAAAAGCCGTTTGGCGATAGAAATCCTTGTATGTTTTCTTGAGGTGTAATTCTAAAAGTGGTGTTATAAGTGTCCGTAAAGAACCCCCCTAGACTAGTACGAATGGTGAAATTTTTAAGGAAATCAACCTCTGCATACACATCGGCAATTAGATTTTTGGACTCATTTATATTGTTGGCCCTACGCTCCTGGGAAGCAATTGGATTGCTATTGCTTCCCAAGTTTATTCCTGCACGGGTCCCGCCATAATTTCCCACTATATCATGGGTAGGTATAATCGGCATCATTTTATATAACTCGGAAATACCACCAAATTGGCCGTTTGTGGTACCTCCTTGACTATCTTTGAAATATATGTTTAAATGCTGCCCGATCCGGACATTATCACTAAGCTTATACTCTGTATTGACCCGCAATGAATATCTTTTCAGGTATGTCCCAACATAAGTACCTTCTTGGTCCAAATACCCTAGGGAGAACATGTAGTTCACCTTGTCCGTTGCACCGCTCACATTTAGGTTATGTTCAGTCATTGGAGCCGGATCGAAAGCTTCCTGAAACCAGTTTGTTCCTGATTTATTTGTCTTCTGGATCAAATAATTTTCCGGATTATACAAAGACGGGTCAACCACAGGATCACCGGCATTGGCAATACCAGCACCGTTTGGACTCGTATACATAAAATCTTTGATTCCTGTATTAAAAAGTGAATTGTCAGGATCCGCAATTAACGCCAAGCGGGCAAACTCTTCCGGATCAATGATTAAATCAAATGGATTTCCCGATAGTGGCATCTGCATCCCATAATAAGAATCCAATGAAAAGGTAGGCCCGGAACCCGCCTTTCCCTTCTTTGTAGTTACCACTATAACACCATTTGAACCACGAACCCCATAAATTGCAGCGGCTCCCGCATCTTTCAATACCTGCATGGATTCAATATCACTTGAACTAATATCGTTAAGGTTTCCCTGTACGCCATCAATTAGGACCAACGGCTGACTATCACCAAAAGAACTTACACCCCTAATATTAATAGAAGGTGCTGCTCCGGGCAGACCATTATTAACAACATTAACCCCGGAAACCTGTCCCTGAAGGGCTTGGGCCGCTGAACCTGCGGGAATTGATTTCATATTATCAACATCCACAACAGCTACAGAACCTATAATATCCTTCTTTTTTTGAGTTGAATAACCCGTCAAAACCACTTCATCCAGTAATTGTGCATCGGCGATCATCACTATATCGATCACCGATCTTGAATCAACAGGAGTTTCTATGGTCGTATACCCTAAAGAGGAAAATATCAAAACTCCATCTTCAGGTACTTTAATAGTATAAGCCCCATCGAAATTGGTTACCGCACCGGTCAGCGTATTCTTGACCAAAACATTTACTCCTGGTAAAGGCAGCCCATCTTCCTCTGAAACAACACTTCCCGTCACAACATTGTTTTGCGAAACTGGACCCTGTGAAAAAGATGGACAATTAACAAAGCCCATTAAAACCATCAATAAGAATCTAATTTTTAATAAATCTTTTCTCCGGAATGAGAATAATACTTCATGTTTCATTTGATCTATAATTTAGGTTGGTACAATTAATTTATGTATACTTATTTTATACAATAATGTTAGCAATATAATTTATATTTTGTAAACAAAAAAATTTTTAATGCTTTTTACTGCATAAGCCCACAGTACAGATCAGCAATGTTGATTTTGAAGTTGCTCGCCCCCCCCTGAACAAGGGAATATTAAAATACTGAATTATTGCCCGTTGGAATATTTTCAATAGTATTCCCGTTCCGAATGCACTCTAAATTTTAATGTAATTAGAGTGCATTATAGACCGGTCGCTCAATGGAAAGAACAAGGACCGGACACTTTCCCTTTTACACATAACACACAACGTATATTATTTCCGTCACAACAATATATACTATATAATGCACATAATATATACTTAATTATGTAAACAAATTAAATAGGAATTATAGTCCTTTACTAGCAGAAATTTTCTATTTCTCCAGGACTCACGCACCCATCAATTACATTTGGAACAAACTCTATTTAGCGGACAGTATAATTGCACATTTGCCGCAAACCAACTTTCAAAAATAAGCCTATAGAAAAATGCATAACCCTACACCCCCTGCCACGACCAAGAGAACCGATACAAGAATATTGATAAAAGGATATCTAAAAACAGGTTACCGCAACGCGGAAATTAACGGGAAAAGGTCTGCGGGGCTTAACCCTGAATAAGCCAAATAAATCCATAATAATCTAAAAATAGTGATTTGAAATACTAGAAAAAGGCAAAACAAGGTAAATTTACCATTACACCATACTTATTTCCTATTCAGGAACTACTTGGATGACATTCCTATTTAACCACAATGCCATTTTCAAGCCACACCCTTCAATTCCTATGGCTCTATGACGGTTTCCGCACCACGATGCAGATGTTTAAGCAAGGTCTCCTTGGCAAGTTTAAAGTTTTTTTCTTTAATGGCTTTGACTAACTTTCGGTGCTCTATATCCGTCTCTTCGTAATCCGTTAATTTAACCTGTGTTTTTCCGAGTTTTTGATGAAAAAGCGGAATATTGCTCAATTGATATATATCTACAAGTTTCTTATTGTACGCACAGGAAATTAGAGTCTCATGAAACTTTACATCAGCTTCACAAGCACCTTCCAAATAGCCCTTTTGCACCATTATTGTAAAATCCTCACTTATCAACTCCAAAAGTTCAATGTCTTTTTGTTTTATTTTTTGAAAAGCCAGTTTCAGGGCACCTAATTCCAAAATCTCCCGCAATTCCTTAATTTCCATTACATCATCAGCCGTCAAGGTGGTCACAAAATAGCCTCCTTTTTTGCCTGATTCCACCAATCCTTCCCCTAAAAGTCTAGTTAAGGCTTCCCTGACCGCCATTCTATTAACATCCAATTTCTTTGCCCAATCATTCTCTTTCAACCGTACACCTGCCGCTATTTGACTGGAAAGGATTTTTCTTCTTATCTCTACATACACCTTAAGTGCTAACGAATCTTCTTTCATGTTAAAATGTAAACCAAATGTAGGCTAATATAGAATAAATATTTCTGAAAATGTTAATATCGAATTATTATAATTATTTAAGATTTTACTCTGATTTTTTTGAGAATAATATCAGGTTGCCCGGAGGTTCTAGTATCCCGAAAACCAAAGTTACGGACATTCCAGGGGCCCTTTCCTTTTTCAACCCTGTTATTTACATTATCATATGTCCGATTTAGAATAAATATCACAGTGGTTCTACCGGCCAAGAAGTTCTTCGGCAATGTACTGTCTGTTTGACATAAAGAGAGCGTGTTCACATGGCTCGCAGTCCTCGTTCCCATGGTCAACATGGACCGGGCACACTTTACCATTATTTTAAAAATGTCCACACCCAATACGAAACCCCTGGAAGTATCCATCATGCATGGCACCAAAGAAATAAGCGTACCCTCCGGACAATAGGCAATTGCTACCATAGGGAAGAATACCGCATGGGCTCTGCCCGGCGGCGGCACATCCGGTATTTTTTATGTTTCAATGAGGATTATCAACAGGAGTCCGAAATGCCTCAATACGATCGATCTTGGCTCCAACCTTAAAACTATGGTTTAATTCTATGAAATATAGTTGTTCAACCCTCACTATAACTAATACTGGGGAATTTTCATCCACTCCCCACCTTTTAGCGCAGATTGATGTGCAACTACTCCTGCAAGAGTCATGTTAAGGGCTTCACTTACATCTACGATTGGTTTTTGGTCCAGCAGAATGGATTCTATAAAATTATTGGTAAGATGCCCATGTGAACCTCCGTGATGGCCCGGATCAAAACCAAGTGGTGGCAAGGCAGGACGAGCGCCGTTAATGGTGTCATCATGTTCTTTCTGACCATATACACGGCCCTTTTCACCGTGGGCATTTTTCATATCCCAGCTCATGGCCATACGTGAAATACCACCTTCACTTGTTTTAAACATTCCTACCTCTGTCCCAAAAGGGTTTTGATAACTGTTGTTTTCCTTTTGAAATTCCTCATAGTCATTCCTAGTACCCAGGCACGACACCTCGGTTAAACGTCCACCGGTTACAGAGACATAATAAGCCGTTGCATGCGTAGGATACCACATCGGCACCAAACCTCTTCGCCATCCCATCATATCTATTTTGCCATTCTGTGGATTATAGCTGGGAAGTCCTTCGCTGAAATCATGATAATATTCCCCTTCGGAATAAATAATTTTTCCTAGCGCTCCTGCCTGGTACTGTATCCTTTTTTCGTAGAGATCTGCATGAAATGTAGATGTCTCGTTCATCATATATTTCATACCGCTTTTTTGCACGGCATTAAATAATTCTTCGGCTTGTTCCTCTGCCTCAAAACCAAAGACTGCCGGTACCGCAGAGGCTACGTGCTTGCCATGATTCAGCGCCATAATCGCCAAACGTGCATGACTCGGTGCGTCTGTCGCAATATAGATAGCCTCAATACTTTTGTCTTTGATCATTTCTTCGCAAGAAGGGTAAGTCTTGGGGGCGCCCACAGCCTTGGCCAAAGCCGAGCAACGTGCAGGATCAAGATCTGTTGCCGCAACCACTTCAACATTGGGATGATTTTGATAGAAAAAAGTCGCCCCAAATTTACATAGTCCGTAACCCGCGATACCCACACGGATTTTTCGGTCCGATTTGGATTGCCAGACCTCTGTACTTTTCGCCATCGTTTGGTTTGGCTCCTTATTATCTTCTTTTCCGAACCCGGGTATAACATTGCCGTTAGGATCTTTAGGCAGATTGTTGTACCCTCCACAGGAAGCCAGTGAAAATGCCCCAACGGCCGCCGCGCCGGCACCAAGCTTTTGAATGAAATTTCTTCGGTCGAGATTCGATCTGTTTTTATTATTCATAACTATATACTGTTTACTGTTAAAACTATATTTTTTATCATTTACTTTTTTGTGCCCTTAATTGGTGATCGACAAAAATGACAGTACAAATTCAACCTCCTGAGCTGCAACGATCGTTTGAGGCTCTTTACTTTATTTTCTAACCGCATCCGACCTTAAAACAACCGCAGGGTTCCTCAGCAGATCATAACAAAATGCCTCACCTTATGGCGCCATTGCCAAAACTTTACCTTTACCCGGGCAAACTCTTTAATTTAGTACAAAATATCAGGATTCCCTTCCAATGTCACCCAGCCATTGATAGGGGTGATACGCAGGCATTTTTTTTACCGTGCCCTAAGGAAGAACCTTGGGGAGTAACCGAGAATACCCTCCTTGCAAAATATCCCTAAAAAAATTCACTTACAATGGTCTTTCCCGAAGCCATATGTTGATCTATAGAAAAGCCGGGGACCAAGGTAGGTATGATCCTTTAATAACTAAAATTACATACATACGCTCTTTAATATAGACATAATAAGCGGGGCTTGTTTTGCAATAAAAGTACATACCGCTGTACGTCGGCACTTTGCACCCTCCCGGATCATTGTCATTTTATCCATTATAACATCCTAATTATTTTGTATGTACATAAAGGACCTATCAATCTACCCCCCCCTCTCCGTTTTCACCATATCCAAGTTTGCTGATTTTATAAATCACGCGCATTTTATGATATTTTTGTTTACAAATAAATATATAATTTGTTTATAAATATAATTAAAAAAATGAATATGATAAATAATAATTATTTTAATTCTTCCCAAATGAGGGGTTATCACAACAATGGCTACATTTTTACTCAAAAATTTTTCTTAAAACAAGAGATGGAAGCCTTGTCAAAATGGGCCCGCAATGACCAAGCTATGGACAAGCCCCCCCCCGTCCGCTTACGATGACGGTTAAGGCAACCCTGTAAGACTATCGTTATGGATCCCACTTGGAAATGGAACTGGTACATTTTCCCGGTGGGAGAAAATTGTTAATAGTATTGAACAACCCATCGATGATGAAGCCTACCACTATCGTTCAAAGATGATTCGCTCAAATGCACCTGTAAGAGGGCTGGGCCTGGCATCAGGACTATGGCTATTGGTGTGGATTTACCGCCATCTCCAAACTTCCGTAGTATTGGGACGGCAATGGATGACATGACGGCAGAAAAGGGTTGCCCTAGGTTTTCAAAGGGTCACATATGATGGGGCTATTGGGCCGACTATAATTATGGATGAAAGTAACCGGGAAAGCATCCCTAAACGCACATTTGGAAATACACAGAGATTAACTGCACTATAAACCTAAAAAATATACTATAGCCTTTAGGTCAAAAAAAAAAAAAAAAAAAAACGGACAAGTGCCCTTATAAATCCTGATTTCTCTCATCATGCCCAATCAAAATATAGAATACCTTTAGATCATTGCAAACCTTTGTCTGCAAAAATATCCTGGCACCAACAAAGTAACCTTGAGCATTTACACCCTTTCAATGGGCATAAATTAGAAAGTTAAACATTCGTATTCCAACTCATTTTTACAAAATTCATATTTGATCGAGAGACCGGAATCAACTTGAAATTTTTGCCTTTTTTCAATACAAATACGTTTTAACATTCCGTTTACGACCCAATACGTTTAAAGAAATAAATACCGAAAAACAAGCATCCTGTTATTTAGACGCTATTCCCAGCACGGCAACTTCAAAACATTATCCATAATCATAAAGGAATTTATATCAAAATTGGGCAAAGTCGGGTCTCAAAAAAATAATCCAGAAAAAGCCAATATCATGGCAAGGACAACAAAGACCAATAATAACCACCAAAAAATAATGGATTTATACCACCTATCCCCAAGGTCAGTAAAAATATTAATCTTTTGCCAATTGAATACCAGTTGGTCCGTTACCGCCTCAGGGGCCGGCGGATCTGTCATTAAACTGACTATAACACACACCAACATCGCAAACACCCATACCACTGCGGCTTGGTTATAAAAAGGCAATAGCCATTCCGGCATATTTCCTGGAAGATAAAATGTTAGGTACTCGGGCAGATCTGCCTTTAACTCCCATGTTTTTAAGATAATCCCCAGAACAAATCCACTAACAACCGTTGATGAAGCACCTTTCCCATTGATCCTTTTCCACAAAATGCCCAATAAAAATATCGCTGCAAAAGGCGGCGCAAAGAAAGCAAAAAACTGCTGTACATAAACAAACAAACTTGTATTCAAGGAATTTATAAATCCAGCGATGACTATTGAAATAGCAAGAATAACAAAGGAGGAAATAATCCCGAATCGCACTAACTGTTTTTCTGTGGCATTCTTATTGAACATCCTCTTATAGATATCCATAGTTAAAACAGTTGAAGTAGAATTCACTACGGCACTGACCGTAGATTGTATGGCCCCAAATAAGGCGGCCAATACCAGGCCAGCGAACCCAACGGGAAGAAGGGTCTTGACCAAATAAATAAATCCCTGATCCGCTTCCGTCTTAACAACAGTCCATTCCTGAGTCATTATTTCGGGCTTCATGGCAAACAGAATAAGACCTGGAATGGTAATAATAACAGGCATAATGGCCTGCAGAAAACCTGCTAGTATTACACCCATTTTAGCATGATACCCATTCTTGGCCCCTAACACCCTTTGGATCATGAACTGATTAAGGGCATTATACCAAATACTCACCGAGAATACAATAAAAAACCAGTTGATCCAAGGTGCTATTGGGTGATTGACAGGCAATACAACGGACATCCTATTGTATTGTTCCGGCATATGCCCTGCAGCTGTTTCCGCTGCTAATTTCCATTGTCCCGATGTGGCTTGATTCCTCTCTACCATAACTTTAAAACCCTCCACAATACCACTAGCGCCCACTTCGTCCGCGAGGCTATTGAGCCCAAATATGGTAACCATAAAACCACCCAGAACTATAATGATAACCGTTGGAAGGGACGACCAGGAACTCGACGATAAACCACCATAGATGGCTAGGCTTCCCGCCAGTACACCCATCACAATAAGTGTTGGCCAAAATTCCGTATCGAAGACTTCTTGAAAAGCAATTGTTCCCCCATAGAGAACCGCCGCCAAAAATGCGAATATATTGGTAATTAATGTTACAACGGCAAAATACTGTCTTGTAAAGGGGTTGAACCTCCTTTCCAGGAATTCCGGAATGGTAAATACTTTCGAGGCTATTAAAAAAGGAATAAACAACCAAATCATGAACGTGTACGCCCCTATATTGGCCCAACTGAATAAGGCCGTGCAAATACCAAATATAAAGGAAGTGCCTATCATACCTATAAGGTGTTCAGAACTAATATTTGCCGCAATAAAAGAAGTACCTACCACATACCATGGTAATTTTCTTCCAGCCAAAAAATAGTCCTCGGCATTGTTTCTTTCTTTTTTTCCGTTGACAACTCCAATCACAAATAATATCAATACGAAGGCTCCAATCGCCATCCAGTCCCAATAATGAAGCGAAAACAACCCGCTTGTAGCTATGTTAAAATTTCCCATAAAAACATATTAGTTCCAACATTTCCGTTAAGTGTAATCTTGACCAAGCAATACATTGAGCGACTTTCATTTAAGCACTACATTTTGGGTTTATTCTATATCCCCGGATATTGGGCGCTTACATTGAAAATATTGGCCAAACAATATCTACGTAATTTTTATCAATAACAACACAATTCTGCAAATTGCCTTTTGGCGAACCCTAAAACCAATTTATCCTCAATTCAAAGGATTCAATCCCGTCCTAATTTCAAAACTTAAGTAAATAGCGCATTTTAATTCTAAATTAAACAGGCTTGATTGTCACCCATTTCAATAAATGGCTTCCTTCATTTTTACAAATATATACATTATAACCACATATTTGTATACATAATATTATTTTTTATGTAAACATTTTTTATAAATTTGTAAAATTCATTATTCAAAAAAATAACAATCAAAAAATCGTAGGTGGTTGTCCGTAGTATATGACCAGTTTTAAGAGCTTCCTAACGAGAACCTCTTTCAGATCTAATCGCTTTCCATTAAAATAAAGACTAAGCCCACTGTACTATTCAAACAACTTTAACACTAAAAAAATGCAAAAAATAAAAGCAGACCTTTTAAAACATATACCAAAATCCAAACTAGCCGAAGGTCCGGTTTGGGACCATAGAAACAACACCTTATGGTGGGTGGATATATTAAATGGTCACTTACATTCATTCAATCAGGAAAACAATGCACATAAAACCTATTCAATTGGTCAATATATTGGAGCTGCTATTCCCTGTAAGGGCAATGGACTGGTTCTTGCCGGACATCAGGGGTTCTATTTGTTCTATCCTGACAGTCAACAATTATTACCAATTGGAGATCTTCAGTTGGAATCGATCAATTTTCGGTTCAATGATGGAAAATGTGATGCAATGGGAAGGTTCTGGGCAGGTACCATGGAAATTGAATTCCAACAAAACTCCGGAAATTTATACTGTTTAACAAAACACCAAGTTACCAACAAGCTTAATGGCATATACGGATCAAATGGAATTGCTTGGTCTTTGGACCATACAAAGATGTATTACATTGATACATTGAAATACAAACTTCTGGTTTTTGATTTCGACTTAAAAACAGGCTTCCTATCGAATGGAAAAGCCTTAATCATTTTTGAAGCATCAATGGGGTATCCTGATGGAATGACTATTGACGAAAATGGCAATCTTTGGATATGTTTTTACGACGGTTCAAAGGTTTGTTGCTTTGACCCCAAAACGGGCACTGAAATCACAAAAATAGAAACACCTGTACAACGACCAACCTCATGCACTTTCGGCGGTCCAAAAATGGACGTTCTTTACATTACTTCTGCTCAAAAAAAAGGAGATACATTAGGAGGCTCCCTCTTTTTTTCCCGTCCGGGAGTAAAGGGACCGACAACCAATTTTTATGAGCAATAGCTTTTTTAGAAACCAGAAACGGGTTATTGTATTCCTAACTACGATATTTGCATAAACACAACAATTGTTCTTGATCCAACAATACCCCGACATCAAAAAAGCATATGATTTAGTACAAGGATTAAGAAACATATTCAATACAGCTACCTCTATACAAACTGCTTACACCAAGTTAGCACACTGGTATAAGGATGTAGAACAAACAGGGTTTAAAGCTTTTAACACCATAGCTAATACGATAACTATGAACTATAAATCGATCTTGAATTATTTTATAAACAGGAGCACCAATGCTTCGGCTGAATCTTTCAATGCTAAAATAAAAGCGTTCAGAGCACAGTTTAGAGGAGTGAAAAATGTAGAATTCTTCCTTTATAGATTAACTACAATTTTTGCATAAACACAACAATTGGGTATGATCCCAATTATGTCATTCAATTATCAGAAATACTAGAGCGAAAATTTGTTGTACCTATGTTGTACCCGCCCCCAATAAAAAAAGCCCCCAATCTCTTGGAGGCCTTGTGTCTGTTACTGTGGGCCCTACTGGGTTCGAACCAGTGACCCCCTGCTTGTAAGGCAGGTGCTCTGAACCAGCTGAGCTAAGAGCCCTAAATCAGTATTTAATTGCTTGTTGATCTCTCTCAAAGCTATACCGCCTAACGGTAGGCGGGTGCAAATATAGAACAGTTTTTAATTTTCCCAAAGGAAAAAATAGAAAAATTTATACTATTTCCGCAACCACAAAAGTACTGCCCCCCACAAACACAAAATCGGTTTTATCGGCAACGCCCAAAGAAGCATTAACCGCTTCATTTACAGAAGCATAAACCTCACCTTGCAAACCAAATTCCAAAGCCTTGGCTCTTAGGACATGTTCATCCAGGCCCCTAGGAATATTAGGCCTACAAAAATAATAATGGGCATTTTTCGGAAAAAGAGGTAGAATTTGTTCCAAATTCTTATCCTTTACAAATCCTATGACCAAATGGAGATCGGTATATTCCTGTTGCTTTATTTGATCCAAAACAATGGTCAGACCTTCCGTATTATGGGCCGTATCACAAACAATTGTCGGGTTTTTGCCAATATGTTGCCATCTCCCCAGCAGTCCCGTATTCACCGAAACATTCAGCAGACCATCTACGATATGCTTCTCTAATACATCAAAACCCTTTAATTCCTTTATGGCAGCAACTACTCCCTTAACATTTTTGGCCTGATAACTCCCCAATAAGGATGTTTTATAGACCCCAGGAACTACTTCTCCAGCAAAGCTAATCTTAGCGCCTCTCTCCCTAGCTATATTGTTGAACACAGTAGCAGTCTCCTCCTGAAGTTCACTAATGACCACCGGAACCCCAGGTTTAATAATACCCGCTTTCTCAATGGCTATTTTGGCAATGGTATCGCCCAACATTTCCACATGATCATAACCAATGTTCGTTATCAATGACACTTCGGGAATTATTATATTGGTAGAATCCAAACGACCTCCCAATCCGACCTCCACGATAGCTATATCAATTTTTTCCTTTTCAAAATACAGAAAGGCCATTCCCACTGTCATTTCGAAAAACGAAAGCTCATGTGCCTCAAAAAATGGTTTGTTTTTCTTTATAAAATCGACTACGAATTTTTTGCCTACCGGTTTTCCGTTGATCCTGATACGTTCCCGAAAATCCTTCAAATGGGGAGAGGTGTACAAGCCTACCCTATAGCCGGCCTCTTGTAAAATAGAGGCCAACATATGGCTGCTGGACCCTTTCCCATTGGTACCCGCCACATGTATACTTTTAAATTTTCGTTCAGGATGGCCCAAATATGCAGAAAAGGCCTGTATATTGTCCAACTTGCCCTTAAAAGCGGAAATCCCCTTTCGTTGATACATGGGCAGTTGCGTAAACATCCACTCCAAAGTTTCCTGATAGGTCATTTATAGTCGTCTGTTGAAATTAGGAAATAGGACAGTTGACATACCTTCCGATCATCCAATTAAGAAATGTAAAATTACTTTAGGAAAATTAATTTTTGACAATTACGGGAAAAAATTACTCCCCCAATTTAAAGTTCACCACCACAAAGCCAACTTGTTGACTTGGCGCCTCGGAATCCGTATTCCATCTATGCGTCAAGGCAGTTGCCTTGGCAGGTTCCAATAAGCAGGGATGGGTATTGGTAGTTCCCCGTACACCAGGTGTAGCACTGACCACTTTACCGCTCCGATCCACTACAATCTTCACGACTACCCTACCTTCCTGGTTGCATTCCTGTTGTACCTTGCCCTTGTTCACCAAAGATCTCCCGTTGAGTCCATAACCCCCTGTACCACTGCCAGACCCCGGGCTTCCGTAATAACTTGTGGCGTAGGGATCCCCGTCCGGCTGACCCTTGTCCCCAGTCTTATTATCATCCCCTTCCCCTCCGGAAGCAGTTCCTTCGGATTTATTTATCCCTCCAATAAGCTCATCCAATTTGCTCTTTTTCGCCTGCTGTTCCTTCCTGACCCTTTCCTCTGCCTCTCTCTTTTCCTGAGCCAATCGCTCCGCTTCGGCCTTGGCCTTTTTGGCCGCCTCGTCCGCCTTGCGCTTGGCCTCCTGCTGCTGCTTAATTAATATGGATTCCTCATTTTCCTGGGTAAGTATTTTTTCGGCAGGTTTTTCCTTGGCCACCTTTTCTTCAGGCACTTTTTCCACTACTTCTTCCACCTTCTCCTCTTGAACCTTGGGTTCCTTTATAGGGGTGTTAAGGGGTTCCGATTTAATTCTTTCCTTGGGCTGTACCCTACCGCTACCAAAATCGGTTGTTCCAAAATTTACCGAAATACCATTTTCTATTGGAGGATCCATATAAGTAAGTCCAATATAAAAAAGCAACAGCAATAGTACACTTAACAGGATTGTAGTAAGTGTAAATGATTTTTTCTCGTGTCTCGTGTTCAGTAATGACATTAATTTGGTCGCACCGCCAAAATAACCTTGTAATTATTTCTATTGGCAATATCCATCACGTTGACCGCTTCTTTAATGGCAACGCTCTCTTCCGCCCTTAGAATAATAGTAGGTTTCTCCTGTCCTTCCAGTGCCTTTTTTAATTCAATTTCTATATATTGTCCGTTAATCTTTTGGTTGTTTACAAAATATTCCAGGTTCTTATTGATGCTTACAGATACATTTTGGGTATTGGTAGATTTCCCCTTTGCCTTGGGCAACAACAAATCCAATGCATTTGGTGAATTTGCAGTCAACATAAAGAATATAAGCAACAGGAATACGATATCCGTCATAGAGGACATGCTAAAATCTGGACTAACCTTATTTCTGCCTTTCAGTTTCATCTGTTATGTTCTAAATAGGTTCGTTCAATAAATCCAAAAACTCCACGGCATTGGCTTCCATCTTATGCACTACTTTATCTGTCCTGTTCACCAAATGGTTATATCCTATATACGCAATAATACCCACAATAAGTCCGGCTACGGTAGTGGTCATGGCCGTATAAATACCTGAGGCCAAAGACCCCATTTCTGCCTGTCCGCCACTGCTTGCCATTTCATGGAATGCCAAAATCATACCAATTACGGTTCCTAAAAACCCGATCATTGGTGCTGCTCCCGCAACGGTGGCCAGTACACTCACATTTTTTTCCAACTTATACACCTCTAGGGTACCGGCATTTTCTATGGCTGTATTTATATCGTCCAAAGGTTTTCCTATCCTGGATATCCCCTTTTCCGTTAACCTGGCCACAGGCGAATCTGTTTGGGCACACAATAATTTGGCCGCGTCCAATTTACCATTGGTAACATGGTCCCGGATCTGGTTCATAAAATTACTATCTATCTTCGAAGCCGCCTTGATCGCAAAAATCCTTTCAAAATAAATATACAGTGCCACAAAAAGCATTACAAACAATACACTTATTATCAAGATACTTCCTGTTCCTCCATTTACTATTAAATCTATAACAGAAAGTGTCTTTTCTTCGGACACCACTCCATCCAATCCAGCCTCCTGAGCCAGGTCTTGTATCAATAACATATTTTTTCTTTATTTAATTTGCCTTAATAACGGTCTTTTATCGATTAAATTATGCGTTCAACACTAAATTTCTAATTAATATAAATCCTATGGCGCCGGCAGCAAATCCTATGAAAGCCAACCATGCTATTTTTTTCAAATACCAAAAAAAGTCTATTTTTTCCATTCCCATGGCTACAACACCTGCTGCAGAACCTATAATAAGCATACTACCGCCTGTTCCTGCGGAATAGGCGATAAAATGCCAAACGGGATCATCCATCCCTATCGAGAACATTCCTATACTAGCTGCGACCAGTGGCACATTGTCTATTATCGCAGACCCTACACCAAGGAACAGTACCACCAAATCCGATACCAACTCGCCATTGGATTCCGTGCCCAACATTGGCATTACCTCATCCAATGTCCCGGCAAAATGGAACAACATCCCCAAAGACTCCAAGGCGGCCACGGCCATTAAAATACCCAAAAAGAAAAGAATACTTGGCAGTTCAATTTTGGAAAGGGATTTATGTACCGGGCTGTGGTGCGATTCTGCCTCACTTTCACCATCAATATTGGAAATACTGAATTTGGATCTACTATATATTTCGGCAAATGTAGCTACCACGGCCAAAGAAAGCATCATACCTACATAAGGCGGCAAATGAGTCAAGGTCTTAAAAAAGGGAACAAATATAATGGCCCCCAACCCCAAATAAAGCATAATGGCCCCGTATTTGGATTTATTCGGCTCCCCTTCATCCAGATCGGTATCGATATTCCCGGAAAACGCCTTATACCTGCTCGCAATAAAGGTGGGCACTACCATACATAGTATAGATGGCAGTAGAACGTGCTCTATCAATTGGGCGGCAGATACCTTATTGGCAATCCATAACATGGTGGTGGTAACATCACCAATTGGGGACCAAGCCCCTCCGGCATTTGCAGCTATGATTATCAAACCGGCAAACCACAGCCTTGTTTCCCTATCGTTGATCACCTTCTGAAGTATGGTAATCAAAACAATGGTAGCGGTAAGGTTATCTATAATAGCGGAAAGTATAAAAGCCAATATGGAGAACAACCACAATAATTTTCTCTTGCTCCTAGTTTTTATAAAACCTTTTATGGTGGCAAAACCATCAAAGTAATCTATTATTTCCACAATGGTCATCGCACCAAGAAGAAAAACCAATATTTCTGCCGTTTTTCCAAGATGATGCAATAAAATCTCATCTATATGGGTAGCCTCCAGCTCCCGAAGCTCGGCATTGACCTCAAAAACCGGCATATGTGCCAAAGCAATTACGGCCCACAACAGGGCCATCATAGCCAAAGCGGGAATCAATTTATCAATTTTAAGATTATGCTCCAGGGTTATTGCAAAATAACCGGCAACGAATAAGATAATAATAATGGTCTCCATGCTATCAATTTGGTTTAAATTAATTGTCCCAAAGCAATCTCAAATCCGGTTTTACTGAGATTGACTTTTGATTTATTTTGATCAAATATATTTAAAATTGCGTTTCTAATGGTATTTGAAGTATCATTAAAAATAAGTTCGTCATCCATGGCCACCCTTCCCTCCATAAAATAAGCAAAGACCCTGGCCATTCCACAGTTGGATATAAAATCCGGAATTAGGCTTACCCGTTCGTCCGTATACTCCATTATCGGTCCAAAAAATATTTCTTTATCCGCAAAGGGCACATTGGCCCCACAACTTATTACCTCCAATCCCGTATGGATCATTTTAGAAATTTGTTCCTCCCGTACCAAGCGGGATGCGGCACAAGGTACAAAGATCTCGGTGGGCAAATTCCATATTCTATCGTTTATTTCAGCAAATGGAATACTATTATCAGTAAAAAGCTCATTCCCTTTTTTATTTAGAAAAAAGGTTCTTATCTGCTCCAAGGTATATCCTTCCTCATTAATCACCCCTCCGGCCCTATCGATAATCCCTACCACTTTCGCACCTATCTTGGCCAAATAAAAGGCCGCTGCGGAACCTACATTGCCAAAACCCTGTACAATGGCCCTTTTGCCTTTAACTGAGCCTCCATATATGTCATAATAATGCTTCACCGCTTCCGCAACCCCAAAACCGGTTATCATATCCGCAACCGTAAATTTTCTGGCTACCAAAGGGGAGTAGTCCTCCCCCTCCAAAACCTTAGCAACCCCCAATCTCAACTGACCTATCCTATTGATCTTATCTGCTTCAGTGGGTTTAAAATGACCATTAAAAACCCCTTCTTGGGGATGCCAGACCCCCACATCTTCCGTAATGGGGATAACCTCGTGAATTTCATCCACATTTAAATCCCCTCCCGTACCGTAATAACTTTTCAACAATGGCGCCACTGCATGGTACCACCTTTTTAGCACTCCGTATTTTCTGGGATCGTTCGGATTAAAATTGATACCGGATTTTGCACCCCCTATCGGAGGTCCCGAAACCGTAAATTTCACCTCCATTGTTTTCGCAAGGGATAAGACCTCGTCCATATCCAGCCCATCCCTCATTCTGGTACCTCCACCAGCGGCTCCGCCCCGCAGCGAATTTATCACTGTCCATCCTTCCGCCTCCGTTTCCCGGTCCTTCCAGTGAAAAACAATTTCAGGGGCCTTGTCCTCATACTTTTTTAATAACTCTTTCATTGCTCCTCACAATTATTGTATTGATTTCATTTGCTAATTAGGGACATTTCATATCCATTTGGCTTACTTTACCTGCCTAGCTAATGTTGCCTCATAATTGTTAAATTATTTTACAAAGAAAAAATTATAGAACCGAACAAATATAAAAATATAGATTAGGTTTTAATGTTATTATTCCCCATTATTATTCCATTCCATTATATTTGTAATATTCTCATATTTTTTTCAATATAAATGGATTTTACACTTTCGGAAGAACAGTTGATGATACAGCAGGCGGCAAAGGATTTTGCTCAAAATGAATTACTGCCCGGGGTCATAGAAAGGGATGACGCACAAAAATTCCCTGCAGAACAAGTTAAGAAAATGGGGGAACTGGGATTCATGGGAATGATGGTGGCCCCTAAGTACGGGGGAAGTGGTCTGGACACTATTTCATATGTGCTTGTCATGGAAGAACTTTCCAAAGTGGATGCCTCGGCTTCGGTAATCGTGTCCGTCAACAATTCCTTGGTTTGCTGGGGCTTGGAAACTTTCGGCAACGAAGAACAAAAAGAAAAATATTTAACTCGTTTGTCCTCAGGGCAAAGCATTGGGGCCTTCTGCCTATCCGAGCCCGAGGCGGGCAGCGATGCCACCTCCCAAAAAACCACAGCCTTGGACCAAGGGGACCACTATGTTCTAAATGGCACCAAAAACTGGATTACCAATGGAAATTCGGCCGAAATATATTTGGTAATTGCCCAAACCGATATTTCAAAAGGGCATAAGGGCATAAATGCCCTGATTGTGGAAAAGGGCACCCCAGGTTTTGAAATAGGCCCCAAAGAAAACAAATTGGGCATTAGGGGAAGTGACACCCATTCCCTGATCTTCAATGATGTTAAGGTACCCAAGAAAAATAGAATAGGAGAAGATGGGTTTGGTTTTAAATTTGCCATGAAGACCCTTGCGGGCGGCCGCATAGGAATTGCAGCCCAGGCATTAGGGATTGCGGCCGGGGCATACGAACTGGCCAAAAAATATTCCAAGGAACGAAAGGCTTTTGGCACCGAAATCAGCAACCATCAGGCCATAGCCTTTAAACTTGCCGATATGCACACCCAAATTGAAGCAGCAAGACATATGGTCTACAAGGCGGCATGGGACAAGGACCAAGGTAATGACTACGATCTCTCGGGAGCAATGGCAAAACTATACGCTTCCCAAGTAGCTATGGATACTGCCGTAGAAGCGGTACAAATACATGGCGGAAATGGTTTTGTAAAGGATTACCATGTGGAAAGAATGATGCGCGACGCCAAAATCACCCAAATCTACGAAGGCACTTCGGAAATACAGAAAATTGTAATATCACGAAGCATCTTAAGAGAATAAAGATCCATAATTTATTTAACCCCCTTATTTTTTACAGACATACACTAAAAAACACAATACAAACAACACTCACCCCTAAAAACAAACAGGGGTGCGTATAAAAATATTAATTTATATATTGCCTACCCCCTATTATTAAGAATAAAATCAATATACAAACCTTAATATTGAGGAAATCCCAATTTAACGGGTTCAAATATCGGAATATGCATTTTTTTTAACGTTGAATTATAAACGTTGGATTTCTTTCTTACTAATTAGTATTGCACTGCATTAAATGCAAATATTTTGATATTTTTGAACAAATATGATAATTTATGAAGCTGAGAAAACAAGGATTATACCTACCAGAATTTGAACATGACAACTGTGGTGCAGGATTTATTTGTAGCCTAAAAGGAAAAAAGTCGAACGACATTATCCATAAGGCCTTGGAAATATTGGAAAGATTGGAGCACAGGGGAGCTGTAAGTTCGGATGGAAAAACCGGGGATGGTGCTGGAATCCTAATAGATATTCCACATGATTTTTTTCAGGACGTATGCAACTTTGAACTTCCCGAACCGGGCAGTTATGCTGTGGGCAATGTTTTTTTGCCCCAAAAGAAAAACCAGCGGGACTACTGTATAGAGGTTTTTGAAACCAATATCAAAAAACAAGGGTTAAAATTATTGGGATGGAGAGATGTCCCTGTAAACAAATCCATTCCCGGAAGAATAGCCGCCGAGACAGAACCTTTTGTGAAGCAAGTATTTGTTGCAAGGGAAAATGACGAACAGGATTTCTTCCATTTTAACCTAAAACTTTTCATTGCCCGAAAAGTCACCGAACATACCGTAAACGCTTCCAAATTGTCGGAAAGCAAATTTTTCTATGTTCCGAGTCTTTCCACCAAAATCATAATCTTCAAAGGCCTTTTGATGCCTGAAGATATTAGCCTATACTATAAAGACCTCATGGATCCTAGGGTGGTCACCAGATTGGCTCTGGTACATCAACGCTTTTCCACCAATACCTTCCCTACCTGGGATTTGGCGCAACCTTTCCGCTATATGTGCCACAATGGGGAAATAAACACCCTTAGGGGCAATGTTTCAAGAATGCGCTCTAGGGAGGAACTCATGAAAAGTGATTGGTTTGGGGACGAAATAAAAAACATTATCCCTACCATACTTCCTGGGAAGTCGGATTCCGCTACCATGGACATGGTTGTGGAACTATTATTAATGACAGGGAGATCGCTCCCTGAGGTAATGATGATCCTGGTACCTGAGGCCTGGGAAAAGAACAATGATATGTCCGAAGCCAAAAAGGCTTTCTACGAATACCATTCCTGCTTAATGGAACCATGGGACGGGCCTGCATCCATCCCTTTTACCGATGGAAACTACATTGGTGCCGTATTGGACAGGAACGGACTTCGCCCTTCACGATATTCAGTGACCAAAGACGGTTATGTTATTATGTCGTCTGAAGTTGGAGTGGTAGAAATTGAGCCCGAAAACATTGAATTGCACGGAAGACTGGAACCGGGAAAAATGTTTTTGGTAAACATGGAAGAGGGACGCATTGTCAATGACGAGGAAATCAAGGAAGAAATTGCGGTAAGGCACCCCTACAAGGAATGGCTGGACAAGAATTTGGTGCACCTTAAGGATATCCCGTACAATGATTGTCCCCTTTTCTTAAATGAGGCGACGGTACAAAAGCGCAAAGCGGTATTTGGATACACCTTGGAAGATATAAATACCATTATACTTCCCATGGGAAAAACGGCCAAAGAACCTCTGGGATCAATGGGATCGGACACACCGATCGCTATCTTATCCGATCGTCCGCAACTAATATACAACTACTTTAAACAATTGTTCGCCCAGGTCACCAACCCACCTTTGGATGGTATTCGGGAGGAACTAATTACAGATATTAGCCTAACCTTGGGCAGCGACCATAATATTTTTGAATTTTCCGAACTGCATTGCCGGAAATTAAAAATTAAGAATCCGGTCATATCTAAGGAAGATCTTGACAAAATAAAGAATTATGATGCCAGTCCGGACTATAAGGTAGTTTCCATTGCTATGCTCTATGACATTGAAAAGGGGCATAATGGCCTAGAAGATGCTTTGGAATCTATTTTACAACAGGCGGAACAGGCCATTGACGAGGGTGCCAATATCATTATTCTATCGGATAGAAACGTTAGTAGGGAAAAAGCCCCTATCCCTGCATTGTTGGCTTGTTCATATGTAAACAGCGGGCTTCAGAGGCTGGGCAAACGTTCCAAACTAAGCGTAATCATTGAATCCGCGGAACCTAGGGAAGTACATCATTTTGCCCTACTATTTGGGTTTGGCGCAAGTGCCATCAACCCCTATTTGGTCAATGAAATTATTGCGGAACAAATTGAAGAGCACGATATTACCGAATACACTTTTGAGGAAGCCATCAACAACTACAACAAGGCCGTAGGCAAGGGCATTCTCAAAGTAATGAACAAAATTGGAATTTCTACCTTAAATTCATACCGCGGATCCCAATTATTCGAATGTATCGGCATAAACACCTCAACCGTAGACAAATACTTCCCAAATACCCCCACCAGAATTCAAGGAATAGGCTTATATGAAATAGAGAAGGAAATTGCAAAGCGCCATCACAAAGCTTATTTGGACACGGAAATAGCAGCCAATTTAGATTTGGAAATTGGCGGACAATACCGTTGGAGAAGGGATGGGGAAAAACACCTTTTCAATCCTTTGAGTATTGCCAAACTGCAAAAGTCGGTCAGAAACAACGAACCGGAATCCTATAAGGAATTTGCCCAAATGGTGAATGAACAATCCAAGGCTTTGATGACCATACGCGGACTTTTTGAATTCTCCAATTACGACCCCATTCCCTTGGATGAAGTGGAACCGTGGACAGAAATAGTAAAACGCTTTAAAACCGGCGCCATGTCCTATGGATCCATAAGTAAGGAAGCCCATGAAAATTTGGCGATTGCCATGAACAGGATTGGCGGGAAAAGTAATTCCGGCGAAGGCGGGGAAGATGCGGAACGCTTCTATAAGAACCAGACCGGGGATTGGAAAAACAGCGCCATAAAGCAGGTGGCTTCCGGTAGATTTGGGGTTACCTCCAATTATTTGACCAACGCCCAAGAGATTCAGATCAAAATGGCACAAGGGGCCAAACCAGGTGAAGGTGGGCAGTTGCCCGGACCAAAAGTAAATCCGTTCATAGCCAAAACCAGAAATTCCACGCCTTATGTAGGATTAATTTCACCACCGCCCCACCATGATATATACTCTATTGAGGATTTATCCCAATTGATTTTCGATTTGAAATCTGCAAATCGCGAAGCAAGGATCAACGTTAAATTGGTTTCCGAAGTTGGAGTGGGCACGGTAGCCGCCGGTGTCTCCAAAGCAAAGGCGGACGTAGTGCTCATATCCGGCCATGATGGCGGTACAGGGGCCTCCCCGCTAACCTCATTAAAACACGCCGGACTTCCATGGGAACTTGGAATTGCCGAAGCCCAACAAACCTTGGTGCTCAACGACCTAAGGAACAGAATCGTCCTGGAATGTGACGGCCAGTTAAAAACCGGAAGGGATGTAGCGATAGCCTGCCTATTGGGAGCAGAAGAGTTTGGATTTGCCACAGCACCCTTGGTAGCCTCAGGATGTATTATGATGCGCGTATGTCATTTAAACACCTGCCCGGTAGGTATTGCCACACAAAATCCCGAACTGCGCAAGAAATTTGAAGGCAAACCTGAGCACGTTGTAAACTATATGTACTTTGTAGCCCAAGAACTTAGGGAAATAATGGCCCAGTTAGGCTTTAGAACCATCGAGGAAATGGTAGGGCAAGTTCAAAAACTGGACAGAAAAAAGGCCGTGGACCACTACAAAGCAGCAGGTATAGACCTTACTCCAATATTATATCAGGTTGATGTACCCAAAGGAACCAAGCTCTACAACACCCAGAAACAACAGCACGATATTGACAAATCCATTGAGTTCGAGATTTTGGAAAAGGCACATCCTGCCTTGTTCAGAAAAGAAAAAATCTCTTTGGATTTCCCAATCCATAATACAGACAGGGCGGTTGGAGCTATTACCAGCAATGAAATTTCAAAGATCTACGGTGCAGATGGTTTACCAGAAAACACCTTAAAACTTAATTTCACAGGTTCCGCAGGACAAAGTTTTGGTGCATTTGCCACCAAAGGCCTTACCATGATCGTCAACGGAAACACCAACGATTATTTAGGAAAAGGTCTTTCCGGAGCCAAGTTGATTATAAAAGTACCCTACAAATCCACTTTAAAACCAGAGGAAAACGTAATCACCGGAAATGTTACGCTTTATGGCGCCACCTCCGGAGAAGCTTATATAAACGGAAAGGCCGGGGAACGATTCTGCGTAAGAAATTCCGGGGCACAGGCCGTTGTAGAAGGTATAGGTGACCACGGTTGTGAGTATATGACCGGGGGTACGGCAGTTATCCTTGGGGAAGTAGGAAGGAACTTTGGGGCCGGAATGAGTGGAGGTATTGCCTATATCTTTGACGAGAAAAATACCTTTAGAAAAAACTGTAATACCGAGTCCTTAAACCTCTTAAAGGTAGAGGACGATAACGATATTGCCGAATTAAAAGGCCTTATTGAAAACCACTACAATGCCACTCTAAGCCCTATAGCCCAAAGGATCCTAGAAAATTGGGAAGATTGCCTCCCAAAATTCATCAGGGTCTTCCCTGAAGAATACAAACAGGCATTGATACGTTTAGAAAAAGAAAAATTAGAAACGATATAATCGAAATATGGGAAAGATAACAGGATTTTTGGAATTCGATAGAAAGGTAGAAGAATACGCCCCCGTAGAGGATAGGGTAAAAAACTACAAGGAATTTACCCTTCCAATGAAAGAAAAGGAACTAAAGGAACAAGGTGCCAGATGTATGGACTGTGGCATTCCATTTTGTCATAGCGGGTGTCCCTTAGGGAACCTGATACCCGATTTCAATGACGCAGTCTACCTTGGCAAATGGGAAAAAGCGGCGGAAATATTGCACTCCACCAACAACTTCCCCGAATTCACCGGCAGGCTTTGTCCGGCTCCCTGCGAGGAAGCCTGTGTATTGGGCATTAACGAGGATCCGGTAAGCATAGAGAATATTGAGAAGAATATTATTGAAACGGCTTTTAAAAAAGGTTGGGTAGTAGCAAAACCTCCCTTTAAGAGAACAGGTAAAACCGTTGCCGTTATTGGATCGGGACCTGCCGGTCTTGCAGCGGCCCAGCAGTTGAACAGGGCAGGACATCTAGTTACGCTTTTTGAAAGGGATGAAAAAGTTGGGGGTCTTCTTAGATATGGTATTCCCGATTTTAAGATGGAAAAAAATATCATTGACAGAAGGGTCAAAATATTAGAGGAAGAAGGTATCATCATTAAGACGGGGGTTCACGTTGGCGTTGATGTTTTGGCTACGGAACTTAAAGCACAATTTGACGCCATTCTACTTTCCGGTGGTGCCACCGTTAGGAGGGGATTGCCCATAGAAGGAGCAGACCTTATCGGCGTGGTACAGGCCATGGATTTTTTAAAACAAAACAATAAGCGTGTAGATGGCATTAAAGATCTGGGCGAAGAAATAAAGGCTACCGGCAAGAACGTTATTGTTATTGGTGGGGGAGATACGGGATCTGACTGTATCGGAACCTCCGTTAGGCATGGAGCCACCTCGGTGTCCAACTTTGAGATATTGGGAAAGCCTCCCGTAGGGCGCCCTGAAGACCAACCATGGCCATTTTGGCCCATGCGTTTACGAACAAGTTCTTCGCACAAGGAAGGTGTAGAACGATTTTTTAGTATTTCCACCAAAAAATTCATTGGCGATAAAGATGGTAATTTGAAAGGACTTATAACTTCTGAGGTAGAGTGGGTTTCCCAACCGGGCAAACGCCCCATACTTAAGGAAGTTCCGGGTACGGAAAAGGAATGGAAATGCGAATTGGCACTTTTAGCCATGGGTTTTACCGGTTCGGAAATGACCGTTGCCGAGCAGTTGGGCCTCGAAATAGATACACGCACCAACATTAAGGCCAGTGAGGCAAATTATAAGACCAATGTTCCCGGGGTATTTGTGGCGGGCGACCAAAGAAGGGGACAATCCTTAATAGTCTGGGCCATTTCCGAAGGCAGACAAGCGGCCCATCATATAGACACCTATCTCATGGGAACATCCTATTTACCTTTAAAAGGAGAGGGAGACCTACCAAGGGTATAATATATTTCCCAAAGAAAGTATGGCAAAAAAATCCAACCCCTTTAACGGGTTGGATTTTTTTGAATATACAATAAGGGCCATCCTATTTTAATTGTACATTTTATTATACAGCCCATTAAGATCCAACTTGTCCCCCATTGTCTTTTGAAGCTCCAGCAGGTCCGCAAACAGCGTTCTGACCTTCTCCCTGTAGGCCGGACTATCCGCCAGATCGTTCATTTCGTTCGGATCCTTGTCCATGTCGAACAAAAGCGGCAATATTTTTGGATAGACCAAAAGCTTAAACCCATCCTTGCGAATCATGCGCTGTACATCGATATAGGCTCCGTAGACCCCGTTATTGTAATGGCTTTGCTGCCTTTCGCCCCTAATGATATCCATAAAACTGTTAAACTGCACAGTCAAGGCCTTTCCACCTGCCAGATCTAGGAGGTGGCCATGATATCCTGCAGATAAACATCCTGGTCCAGACGTTTCCCCTCCGGGATACCAGGTCCCCATTACCATCATATGAGGATACGAACGCTATGGTCGAACATGCTCTGCTTCCCGATAAGCCCGTGATGCCCTACCGACAGGCCATGGTCCGCACTGAAAAAGATATAGGTATTGTCCATTTTTCCCGAAGCCTCCAAAAAATCCAGAACAATCCTATCTGCTCGTCCATATGGCTCAACAGGGCATAATATTCCTGCCGAATTGTACCTTCACTGCATATTCCGTCCTTGGGAATGGGGCAAGGGCCTCATCCCTAAGACTGGGAGGATTGCCCACATCGTCCTTATAAAGTTATTCCGGTAAAATTTTCGGGCACCTGGATATTATATTTTCCAAAGGGTACATATCCAAAAAATCTTTAGAAACGCCTGCCGTGGATCATGAGTTGCATTAAAGACCAGGTACATAAAAAACGGAGCGTCTTTTTGCTTAGCGGTTTCAAAAAGGACAGGGCATCATCGCGCACCACTTCGGCTCCAATGCTTGCCCCCCTCCCAAAAGCCGCCTGGGGTATCTGTGGGAGACCACTCGGTATCGTCGGGCCCGTTGGCCGGCCATAGCCCAGTGGCATATAGCTGTTCCAATCTTTCATATCCCCGGATTCTTCATTCCATTTTTTAACGGCGGCGTAATTCATCCCTTCTATCCCCAGGCATACCGGGACGAACATGCCTCGCATCGTCAAAAATAGTTCCTGCCAGGGCCTGAACATGCCATTTTCCGGTCATATAGGTATCGTAACCCTGTTTCCGAAGCAACCGGCTCCAGGTCTGGTCCAGTGCCGTAGAATCCCCCTTGGCCCATAACTTGCTTTTTCTCTGCGTTCCAAATATAAGAGCCGGAAATGATCATGGCCCGTGATGCCACACGGATGGGCGCCGTTCCAGCCCATATTGTAGGCATGGGTAAAGGAAGGGTTCCCCTTTACCAAGCGGTCCAAATTAGGGGTATTACCTCATCAAAACCAAGGGCCCCGATACTTTCAAAGGTCTGGTCATCGGCGAGAAATACGATATTGGGCCTGTCGGATATTTCCCCAGGTCTTCCTTTGCGATTAGGGCCCTGTTTGCAGGCAACGACTGCAAATATCAATAGCACAATAAAACTTTTGGTCTTTCCCATAATGGTCATTTTCTATTTATTTTTTGATATGGATTATGATGGTCAATATTTGTTTATGAATGTTCCGATTACCGTATCCGTTTCAATAATCTACCTTCCGCACTTATTTTCCACAGAAGCCTTCCACTTTCGCCATTTGGCTACCATTTCGTTAGCCTTTCAGTTTTCAGTCGCCAGATCATTACTCGGAAGTATCCTCCAAAATATGGTATAGCTCAAGAATTGCCCCCCTTATCAACACTGTAAATTTTGAATTCCCCATCCATCAATACCGCCTGGTCCTGAAAATCAAAGGCCAAAGGTTCCGGCCTACGCTTTACTTCCCCATTTACTATGGGCAATATATCCACCCCATCATAAGGTCTGTTATTTTTACCAAGGTCCACCCCAAAACATTGGCGATGGTAGGAAAATAATCAGAAGTAAAACAAGAACATCCACCTTTGTCCCCGCTTTTTTACCTTTCCTGCCCACTCCATAATGCCAGGTACGCGTATTCCTCCCTCATGGAGGCTTCTTTTCCCTCCCTTTGAGCCCTTTGGTAAGTCCCTGGGTACGTCCGGACACCGATGTTCCCTCGGGACCATTATCACTGGTGTAAAGAACCGTATTTTGGGCAATTCCCAATTCATGTAATTTATCCCGTAAACGCCCTACTTGTTTGTCCAAAGCGGTTATAACCCCATAATAATGTTGCTGGTCTTCGGAAAGACCGGCGTAGGGGACCCTGTCACCTTCTCCCGCGAACCGGCAAATGGGGCGTGTGAAACCAAATAATACTTAAAAACGGGGTATTGTTTACGGCATTTTCAATAAACGGAATGGCCCGGTCCATAATGATCCTGGAATCGACCCTTCAAATTTTCTTTGGCCATCTGGCCCGGCCCGGTCAGTAGGCGGTATTAAAAGGTTCCCCTTCCTTTAAATCTCCGCTCACGTCACCGGATGATCGTGGCGGGGTTACCATAGGGTTCCAGGTAGGTACCTTGGATTCCGTTACGAAACTTACATCGAAACCATGCTCCCCAGGAGCTGGCGCGTAATCGCCGTCGAATTTCTCCCGCCCTCCCTATTGGCCTCAACAATATCACGGGTCAAGTGCCCAAAATGCCATTTACCGAAATGGCCCGTGTGCATAACCCAGATCCTTTACCATTTCCCCCAAGGTGATTTCCTCAGGCCTTATATGGCCACAATTGGCATGGCAAATTCCATATCTAAGGGGATGCCTGCCCGTCATTACGCTACCACGTGTTGGGGAACAGATAGACGGCAGAGGCCGAATAAAACCGTTCAAAAACGGCCCCATTGGCAGCCATGGCGTCAAATTGGGCGTTTCCAAATAGGGATGGCCATTATACGCCATATCTCACAGCGCCCTGGTCATCGGCCATCGTAGGATGATGTTTGGCCTTTCTCTTTCCTGAGAAATGTCTTTCGCTTTTTTGAAACCTTCCGAACAACCCATTAAAAGTAATGTATTATAGCCCAGATTTTAACCAATTTCATATAGAACATTTATCTTTAAAGCAAGATGCCATTATTAAACCTTTAGGTTCTTTCCGTGTAGAAATTTTCAATACAGTAGAAGACCCGTTATTTTATTAAAAAGATCAGGACTTTCCTTCGATAATTTTGTTCAATGTCATGGATCTCCTTATAAGAAACTGATTAAGTTTTATCCTTTGGTTCTTTTAGGCGTCTTTTTCCACCATTCTTCAGCTATTTTTCGGCCCGCAGCTATGGCTATGCACCTTAAAATACCTTCGCCTGACGAAAAAATACACTATAAAATATTCCAAAAACAAAATTTAAACAGTTTCTAAGTTAAATCGCCGTCAATCCTTGGACAAAGTTACGCGCCCAAAAAATGAATCCCAACAGTCTCCCGCAATAGATGAAAATCCTATTAAATTCTATACAAGAACCTTTTTATAAACTTAATCATCAAACATAAATACATTTTGAGAAACAAGGCTCTTTTTCGAACTCATTTGACCAAAAACCGTAATCCAGACCCCTCGGCTTCCTATTATTTAGGCAATAAACGCAAAAAACCTTTCTTTACCACCAAATATAAGCCATGTATTACTATATATCAAGTCCTAGCTATTGGCAATACAAAGCATCTTTTTCCCAATATTTACCCCTACCGGAAAACATGCATTTTTCCCAGTACTAATGTGCAATAATAAATTTCCCCAAGGCAAACCCATTAAGTATTTTTATGCAAAGCATTTACATTCACTACCGTTTAGCAATGGGATAGATCGCGTCACATTTATAGAATAAAAAAAACCTGTGAAATTAACTTCACAGGTTTGCATTCGCCATATCCGCATGGACATCCTAATTGGACATCCTTAGAAAATAGGCAGCAGCTTCCCAACCAATTAAAGGGAAATTTTATAACTAGTTATTAATTCCACGGTTTCCCGGTACCCTGCAGTAACCAAATTTTTGAATACGAATGATCTGCACTCTGGCCCGATGGAACATTAGGCGTTAATTCCAACCGATTAACGGCTTCGTCATAATTGGCAAGATATTTAGGATCCAAATTGGGTGAAGGATACATAAATCGCAAAGGGAGTTTATCACCAAACAGCGCAACCGGTCCGGTTTGAAGATTGGGATAACCAGTTCTTCTCCAATCAAACCACGATTCAATACCCATCCAACCAGAAATCCATTTTTGAAAAATGATACGCTCCAATTTATTGGTGGTTCCATTTAAATCCACATCAGGATTGCTATAGTAACTGGAAAAATCATTGCCAGAATTTGCCAGATCCACACCATAATCATCCCATGAAGCTTGGATTGCATTTTGGTAATGCACCTCTGCACTACCCGAAATGCCAAAATCGCCTTTTAAAGCTGCCTCGGCCAACAAAAATTCAACCTCGCTAAATGTCATTAGTTTTACATTTGCATACTCATTAGCGTTTTCCCGGTACCTTCCATGAATATAAGAAATAAAGGGACTTCCTTCCGACGGAAATTGACCCGTATCCCCTCCCTTATTGTAAACAAGTGCATTACTCCCTGCCAAACCAGGAGGCAAACCAACATAAAGCGAATAATTAATAGGCAGTGTATTTCCGGCAATAGGGGGCACAAGTGTCACATCTTGTGGTTCCCCATAAATATTGGTGTAATCCAAAGGCGTAGGTTCCGTTACGGAAGCATCCCATTGTCTTACTACGGGCAATACCCAACGCTCCAGTCTTGGATCCTGAAGACCCACCAATTCATCTACGATAGTAGCACATGGTTTATTGCTAAATCCTGGATTTGCAGCATTCAGGGGTCCGCCCGGGGCAGCATTATAATCAGCTACTCCCAAAAACTCCATAATGGCAGAATCGGAACCGTCCTGAAAAACAAACTCGCTGGCCGCAGTAAACTCCGCTACGATATTAATACCCAAAGCATTCATCTCGGAGCGTTTATTATCCAATCGCATAGCATACCTAAGTCTCAAGGAGTTGGCAAACCTTCTCCATTTTTCAGGATTACCGCCATAAATAACATCGGCCGATGATGCAATTGGAAAACTACTTAAATCAACGTTGGTCAAAAGTTCATTGGCCTTCCGTAAATCTTCCAAAATTCCTTTATATATGAATTTTTGTTCATCATATTTAGGAAAAAATATTTCTTCATTTGCGGACAAGCTCTCGGAATATGGACAGTCTCCGTACAAATCCGTGACCAGACCAAAAATAAATGATCTCATCACCAAAGATACCCCTTGAAAAAATTTATGATCTTCTTCTACAGCCTTTTTGTAAATAACCTCATTGTTTCTGAGAATTTCATAATATTTACCCCAGGCTTCAGGGGCCCAATCATAACTATTTACGCGTAATGCCTGAAAATCCGTTCCTCTTTGGGTGTACTGCATTGCTCCCGAAATATTATTGCCTTCTGTACCGAGATTATGATATGCCTTAGCGGTTTCCGTTAAGACATAGGTTAACACATAATTGGAAGATACTTCTTCTGCATTATTAGGACTTACATTAATATCCTCTATATTATCGCATGCCACTATAAATAAGAAACATGGTATCCATAAAATTCTATATAATTTCTTCATTGGTTTTTTATTTAAAGTTCAATATTCAATTTAAACCCATAAGAAGCTACCCATGGAAGCGTATTGTAGTATTCAATTCCTTGCACCCAATTACTACCTCCCTTAAAAGCTCTTTCCGGATCAAAATTGATGCCCGCCTCAGTCCATTCAAATAAATTCTTGGCTATTAAAGAAACTGATACTTTTTGCAGTCCTGCTTTCTGGATAAGGTTCTTTGAAACATCATAAGTCAATGCCAATTCCCTTACTTTCACATAAGTAGCACTATACATATTATGCTCCGCAAATTCTCTTGCTGAATTCTTATTGGCATCAAAAGGGGTTTTCCATATGGTTCCCGGTCCCCCTAAGTTTTCAACATAAACTTTCTCACCATTAACGATCTCTTCCCTAACTCCCGGATGAAAGCTGGCGTCATTTTCCCGGCCCAATGATGGATCGCCCCAATCAAAGCCTCCCAACTCCTCTGTTCTTCCACCTACCCAATACCCAAAATAAGCATCTGGATTTTCTTTGATCTGTGATACAATATCAACATTGGGATCATAAGGGGTTCCGGACAACGTGTTTTGGAGCTGTCCATTATTTCTAAAGAACCTCATGGACCCTGAAAAGAACTCTCCTCCCTGTCTCCAATCAATATTTGCCGATAAGGAAAGTGATTTATAGGTAAATTTCGGTTGAAATCCCATGATAAAATCGTTGTTGAAATTACCGATTTTCTTCAGATTCTCCGGGTCGTTATCCTTTTGTAACAAACCTCCATTGGAAATTATCGGATATCCAAAATAAGGCGAATTTTCGTCCTTCACCGTTAATACCGGTCTGGCATAAATATCCCCTATGGTCTCCCCCACATAGGTCCTAACAATGGCATCTCCCTCTTGCCCAAAATTGAAGAATTCCATTCCATCTGCAAGCTCCTCTATCTTAGTCCTATTTCTAGAGACATTTATACCAAAATCCATTTTAAAATCTCCGGCAATTATTGGAGTTGAATTTAATCCGATCTCCCAACCACTACTGGAAATTAACCCCGCATTAATTAATTTATTGGTAGCCCCCGATTCTACTGGAACAGAAATATTTAGAACCTGGTTCTTATTCTCAACCTCGTAATAGGTTGCCTCCAATCCCAACCTATAATCCAACAGTTTAACATCAAACCCTATCTCCTTGGATGTAGCAATTTCGGGCTTTAAACGACTGTTGCGAAGAATCCCATCCTGATACATCCGTTTGGCATCCCCCCAATCGGCCGCTGTGGAAAAATATTGTTGCAATTGATAAGGTGCTATATCATTACCTACCTTGGCCCATCCTGCCCTAAGTTTTGCATAAGGAAACCAGGATGGCATATCAAACATATTGGACACCAACATACTTAAGGAAGCCGAGGGATAGAAATAGGAATTGTTTTCAGCAGGCAAGGTACTGGACCAATCATTTCTGCCGGTTACGTCCAAGAATAGCATATTCCGATAACCAACAGACAACATACCGTAAACACCCTTAATTTCCTTTTCGTTGTATTCACTATTATACCTAACCGTTCCTGGAACAGCATTGGATATAGTGTACAGATCAGGAACTACCAAGGCATCTGCCACAGTACCCAAGGAGTTTCCATATATGTTTAAATCATTTAAACCAATTAGGGAATTAACATCCCAGGAATCATTAATTTTTTTATTATATGCCAGAATAAGATCAAAATTTGACTCCTTTCTGTAAACCGTTTCAACATTATACCCGCCATCTACTTGCCCATAAGTACTAAAGGCCTTTTTAGACTGCCTTCCTTCCGTATAACTATCTCTGGAATATCTTCCCGTTAAGGTTAAGTCTTCCATAATATCCCAATCGAATTGAAACTTGGCTACTGTTCTATCCCTTAAAAATGAAATCGTATTTTCATTGACAAGGAACCAAGGGTTGTTCTGTTTAGTTTTGTACCTCACCTGTTCAACCCCTTCCAAACCTGGCTGCCAATAATCTTTTAGGTCATTAATATTTACATGGGCAGACATTTCATAAACACTTCTCACTACGGTATTACGCCCACCATCTACCACGGGCCTATTATCCGAACTAGTCTCAGAGACCCCTACATTTCCTTGAATTTTAAATGTAGGGGACAATTTATAACTACCATTTACATTAAAGGACTGTCGTTTTAAATCTGTATTGGGAACAATTCCCGTATTGTCCATATCCCCTACAGATATCCTAAAATCTCCTTTTTCATAATTACCCCCAAGTGAAACATTATTGGTATATGTAATTCCTGTTCGAAAAAAATCTGTCAACCTATTATCATAAGAAACCAAGGGAGCCTTTTGCCCATTGGTATTCCATTGCACCCATTCTTCACCTGTGTCCAATCTGGAACCCCAACTTTCGTTCTCCTCTTCTTCAAACATATGGACCCCGGCCTTTCCCGGTCCAAATTGAGTCTGGTAATTTATATATCTATAGGGGTGGTCAAAGGTTACGGCAGAACTTATATTAATACCAATACCATTTTTTAATCCTCCTCCAGTACGGGTAGTGATCAAAACTACACCGTTTCCAGCCCTTGAACCGTATAAAGCAGCAGCACTTGGCCCCTTTAAAACCGAAACATTTTCAATATTCGCGGGATCCAAATCAGATATGGCATTTCCCATATCCGCACCCTCATAAAAGTTATTAAGCCTATTTACTATAGGAACACCATCAACCACAAATAAGGGCTGGTTATCACTACTTAGAGAAGTGGCCCCTCTAATAACCATATTTACTGACGATCCGGCCAAACCATCCATTTGGGAGATACTTACCCCGGTAACCTTTCCCGCCAGTGAGTTGAGAACATTCTCCTGGGGTGTTAAGTTTACAGCTTCCCCATCCACTTCGGAAATGGAATATCCCAATGATTTCTTTTCCCTTGATATTCCGAGAGCCGTAATGACCACCTCATCCAAACCGGCCATACTTTCTTCTAACAAAACGGACAACTTTTCCTGTCCGCTTACATTAACTTCTTTAGTTGCAAAACCTACATAGGACACAACCAATATGGCATCGCTACTTGAAACATCCAAGTAAAAATTTCCATCAAAATCAGACTGGGTACCGTTAGTGGTCCCCTTTTCAACTATACTGGCCCCTGGTAATGGTTCTCCATTTATGTCGGTAACAACACCCGAAACCTGTTGCTGCAAGACTTCGAGATCCTTGACCTTTAATTTATCCGATAGTTCCACTATCTGACCGGCAAGCTCCCTTTTCGTAAGGATTACCTGCCGGTTCCGAACCTTATAATCTACATTGGCACCATCAAATAGCAGTGCGAGCACCTCCGATATTCTTTTGTTCTTTAAATTAATCGTTATTTTACGATCAAGATTGATTTGGTTACTTTCATACAAAAACCGAAACTCCGAAATTTCTTCAATCTCCTCAAAAATTTGGGCAATTGTGAAATTATCTGCCTTCAAGGTTAATTTAGTAGTCTGCGAATAAGAATTTGCATGAATTTCCAGGAACGAAACTATAAGTAAAAGAGTTGTTAATTTCATTTTTAAGTCCATTTTAGGAATTTGCCAAGACAGCAAATACTTAATGAAGTATTTTTTCATAATTTTGGTTTGATTAAATGATTTAGAAAAGGTCGTTTAATAATTAATTCTTAAATCGGGAAATGGTCTCAAGCATTTTCCGATTTTTTTTATTTCCTGTTAAAAAAGGTTTATATCATAGGCATTTCGTTTTAAAAAAAATGATGTATTAGTTTATCTCAATTTCACGGTCGATTATTTTGTAATTAAAAGGATGTATTTCACTTATAGATTTAAGAACGTCATCTATATTCTCAATTTCCGGACTAAATCTGGCATTTAACTTAATATCGTTCAGATGTAAATTGTTATTTTGAATTCTTACATTATATTTTCGCTCCAGTTTTTTGATCATATTAAAAAAAGAAGAATTACGAAATACCAGTTCTCCATTGATCCAGCTAGTATGGCTCTCAATATCTACTTCTTCCACATAAATGTTATGATCAGATTTATGCCAGGAACCTTTTGTCCCTGGTTTAAGGACCACATGGTCATTGGGCGTCATATCGTTGCTCATCCTAACTGAGCCCTCAACCAGTACTGTATTGATTTCCGGGTCTTCATTGTAGGATGACATATTGAACATGGTTCCCAACACTTCTACGGCAACTTCATCGGCATGCACAATAAAAGGACGATCCCTATCCTTCGCCACCCTAAAGTACGCTTCCCCCTCAATAAAAACTTCTCTCTTCCCTGTGTTCAAAAATTTGACAGGATATCTGATCTTCGTTCCAGAATTAAGATGAACCAAGGTGCCATCGGAAAGTTCTACTTCAAATACCTTCCCAAACGGAATCTCCAATTCATTATACACCAGTTCCCCCATTTCCGAATCAACCTTATAACTTATCCTATTGCCCTTTTGCACCCCTAATACTTTACCGGAAGTGGAAACTATTTGTTGACTGCTCCCCTCCTGGATCACTTTTACATTATCATTATCCATTTTGAGCTTTATGGATATTTCTGAAATAGGATTTTGGTCGGGTATATCATTTTGCCTCAACATCACATAGCCCACCCCTATAACTCCAACAAAAATTGCTGCATACTTTAACAATGGCCGCCATAGGGGAGACTTTTGTTTTTTGGAAGCAGTAACCCTCGCCATAAACTGTTGCCATTCTACCTCCGTGTCCATCCCTTTCAGAAACACTAAGGCCTCCGATACCAAATTTTCATTAAAAAGTATATTCACAATCTCCCTCTCATCTTGGGTAAGATCCTGAAATTGGCCAACTTCTAATTGCCCTGATCGTTCAATACTTTGCAAAACAGATTTCAACTTTTGCATAAGGCTTCTTTGTGGTTCTTTTTTATTAAGTTGTCATATTACGTTCTTAGGGTGACAAGAAAATTATATTTTTTTTAAGAATTTGATAAATATCGTTGATAAATGAAATTAAATCATTATAATTGACATTGTTTAAACGATTAAACAACTGTCCGGACGTTGGAAAATAAGCCCAAGCTAAAGAGAAATGACCACAGATCAAAAACTAAATACACAAGAAACGGAGAAACTCTTTAAAGAGCATTTCCCCATGTTGTGCTTAGTTTCCTTTGGAATTGTTAAGGATAAAGATATAGCGAAAGATATTGTACAGGATTTTTTTATCTCTTTCTGGCACCGAAGATCATCTGTAGTCATTACCACATCCTTTAAATCCTATGCCATTGGGGCCGTAAAGAATCTGAGCCTACTTTCACTTGGAAAAGCAAAAAAAGAAAAGTCGCTTCTTCAAAGTCTTAATACTCCGAAATACAACGACCCAGAACCTCTTGATGCTCCCAATACAAATGGCAAGAAAATACAGGCACTACTGAACGAGCTGCCCGAAAGCCGGAAACAAATATTTATTTCTGCCATTATTAACGGACAGAGTTACGCAGAAATTGCCAAAACACATGGTATCTCTATCAATACCGTTAAGACCCAAATGAAAAGGGCCTATGCCTATCTCAGATCGGAAGCTACCGATAATTTAATACATATTTTCATTATTGCCATGCTTATCACCCTATTCCTTACTCCCTAAAAGAAATAGGGCCGTGCCGCACCACAATCACAATTTTACCCAAATAGAAGAAATATACTTTACTTCACTTTCCCCTTAAAGAAAGATCACTAGCGGAAAAGAAAACCGGATAAAAGGCAACAAATAATTTTGGCCAAGATTTTTGGCAAGCGGTTTACATTCAAAGTTTATCCGTACTAAGGCAAAGGTTTCACCATAATATCCTTGTAGTAAACAATACTTTTCGGATCATGTCCTTGCAGCGCAAAGGTACCTCCCTTTAGTACCCTATGCTGGCGTTCCCCAGCATCACGAATAGGATGTTCAGGTTCGGTATAGTCCACTACCACAATATCGTTTATTTTAACAATTATTCTTTTGCCCTCCACCTTAATATACTCCGTATACCATTCATCGTCACCAACATAGGTTTCTATAACATTCACTATATCATATAGACTACCGGTACGCTTCCAATCCCCTTGGGAGTTATTAACCTGCACCTCATAACCATATACCGGCCAACTCGCCTCTTGGTAACGTGTATGGATATAAATACCCGAATTAGAGCCTGGCCTGGTCATCACGGATGCTTTAAATTCAAAATTGTCAAAATCATGGTTTTCCACATCTCCAACGTAATATAAATGTGCCTTTGGCCCCGCTACTTTAATAGCCCCGTCCTCAATGGAAAAGGTTTGGGCGTTTTCCCCCACTTTCCATCCATCCAAATTTTTACCGTTGAACAAGGAAATCCAACCTCCATTTATTTGGTCTCCCTTGGTCTGACCTGTAATTGTATTCATAATTCCTAGACAGAATACCAGGCTCATTAGATAT